>CAVXMC010000003.1:0-29244 GCA_963762795.1 uncultured Actinomycetota bacterium
GCGGCGGCCGGTCGTTGTCCCAGTTGAAGTACGGGCTGATGACCACGGACTTGCTCATGTGCGGCGCCGAGTCCTCCTCGTTGAAGGAGTCCTCGTCGCCCCAGGTGTAGGAGAAGCAGGCCTGGTCCCAGTCGATGTCGCCGTCGACCGCCTTGGCGTAGGGGTCGAGCAGCAGCTTGCTGGGGTTGCAGCGGTGGCCGTTCTCCGGCTCGTACGGGCCGTGCACGCGGTAGCCGTAGCGCTGCCCCGGGCCGATGTTGGGCAGGTAGCCGTGCCAGACGAAGGCGTCACGCTCCGGCAGGGCCACCCGGGTCTCCACGCCGGCGTCGTCGAACAGGCACAGCTCGACCCGGGTCGGCGACCTCGGAGAACAGGGCGAAGTTCGTGCCGGTGCCGTCGTAGGTGGCGCCCAGCGGGTACGCCTGGCCGGGCCAGATGCGTTCGACCGAGGCGCTCACGCCTGGGCCGCAGCGTTGGTGCCGAGGGAGTCGGCGTAGCGCAGGACGGCGCCGAGGCCCATGTCGGGCGCCTGCTCCATCTCGCCGGGGACGAGCTGGACATCGGCACCAGTGCCGACGGCAGCTCGGATGAGCACGTCCACGAGGGGTCCTTCCTGAGGGTCAGCGACGCCGAGCTCGGTGAGCTCGCGGCCGGTGGAGGCGACCTGGCTCGGCTCGGGGCCGAACCAGAGTGTGCCGTGCGTGGTGCCGGTGGTGATCAGCAGCGTCTGGACCTGGGCCTTGCGCAGCGCCTCCAGGACGTCGGGGAGGCCGTCGACCGCGCGCTTGCCCTGGCCGCGCTCCTGCGCGTAGTCGCCGAGCAGGTCCAGCGTCTCGTGGGCGACGTGCAGCGCGACGGCGTCCGCGACCCGCTGGCGGACCAGGGCGTCGCTGCCGTCGGCGTTGCGGCCACCCGCGAGCTCGACGACCTTGGGCTGCAGCTCGGCCGGCAGGTCCTCGCGGACGTAGACCAGCTCGCGCTCGTCGCCGACCAGCAGCAGCAGCTGGGCGTCGACGGTCTGGGCCAGCTCGACGACGGCCGTGACGATCTCCCGGGCGTTGGAGGCCCAGCCGTTCTCCGCGCGGTGCTGGTACTTCAGGTGGGACCAGCCGCCGACGGGCACCTTGCGGATGTCCGGCGCGTGACCCTTGACGGTCACCTCGCTCGCCACGGTCTCCGCGTCGTAGTAGGCGCTGACGTCGGCGCCGGCGCGGTCCACCCGCACCACGACGTGCGGGACGCGCGTGTTGACCTCGTCGACGAGCGGCAGCAGGTGGGGCAGGGGCGACACGTCCACGATCGGCCGGCGGGGCGCGGTGTGCAGGGGGACGGCCAGGCGGACGGTGGCGTCCCCGGCGGTGGCGACGACCAGGCGACCGTCGCCCTCCCAGTGCTCGCCCTTCGCCGCGGCGACGGCCTGCACGGTGGCGGCGTCGACGCCCTTGTCCTCGAGCTCGCGGACGATGTTCTTCCACTGCAGCTCGTACTTGTCGGCTGCCTGCTCGACATCGCTCTCGCTGTCCACCAGGACGGTCACGAACGGTCCGTCGACGGACAGGACGGTGGTCAGGTCGTGCAGGTCCACGGGGGCTCCCGGAGGCGGTTCGCAGTGACTCGGTCCCCCGCCTCCTACCCCCGTCGGGACCGGACCTACGCACGACGGGGGAGACCTTGCGCTCACCCGGTGGGCAAATGCTACGGTCGTGTAGGAATTGAGGAGGACACCGTGGACACCACCACTGCCCTGCCCGTGACGACCGCCGCGCGGCCGCTGCCCGAGCACACCGGAGTGCTCGTGGTCGGCACCGGCTTCTCCGGCCTCGCGGTCGCGATCGGCCTCCAACGCGAGGGCCGCAGCGACTTCCTGCTCCTCGAGCGCGGCGACGACGTCGGCGGGACCTGGCGCGACAACGCCTACCCGGGGTGCGCCTGCGACGTCCCGAGCCACCTCTACAGCTTCAGCTTCGCGCCCAACCCGTCGTGGAGCCGCAGCTTCAGCCCCCAGCCGGAGATCCAGGCCTACCTGCAGCGGACCGCCGAGCAGTACGGGCTGCGTGAGCACCTGCACACCGGCACCGAGCTGCTCGAGGCGCGCTGGGACGACGACGCGCAGCGGTGGGACGTGCGGACCAGCCGCGGCTCCCTGACCTGCGACGTCCTGGTGGCCGCCACCGGTGCGCTGTCGGAGCCGAAGGTCCCGGACCTGCCGGGCCTGGACGCCTTCGCCGGCACGACCTTCCACTCGGCGGCCTGGCGGCACGACCACGACCTGACCGGCCGGCGCGTGGCGGTGCTCGGGACCGGCGCGTCCGCCATCCAGTTCGTCCCGCACGTGCAGGAGCGCGCCGCCCACCTCACCCTGCTGCAGCGGACCGCCCCCTGGGTGCTGCCCCGGCGCGACCGCCCCATCGGCCGGCGCGAGCGGTGGGTCTACGAGAACGTCCCCGGCGCCCAGCGCGCCGCCCGCTACGGCATCTACTGGCTGCGCGAGAGCTGGGTGCTGGGCTTCGCCGGCGACCAGCGGGTGATGAGGCTGGCCGAGCTCGAGGCCAAGCGCTACCTGCGGAAGCAGGTCCCCGACCCGGCGCTGCGGGCCAAGCTGACGCCGGCCTACCGCCTGGGGTGCAAGCGGGTCCTGCTGAGCAACACCTACTTCCCGGCGGTGTCGCAGCCCGACGTCGACGTGGTCACGGACCGCGTCGTCGAGGTGCTGCCGCACGCGGTGGTGACGGAGAGCGCCGACGGCACCCGCCGCGAGCACGAGGTCGACACGATCATCCTCGGCACAGGCTTCAAGGTGACCGAGCAGCCGGTGGCCGAGCGGGTCGTCGGCCGCGACGGCCGCACGCTGGCCGAGCACTGGGCCGCCACCGGCGGCATGCAGGCGCTGCACGGCACGACCATCGCCGGCTTCCCCGCCTTCGCCCTGATGGTCGGGCCCAACACCGGGCTCGGCCACACGTCCATCACGCTCATCATCGAGGCCCAGGTGCGCTACCTGCTCGACCTGCTCCGGCAGGTCCGCGAGCGCGGCCTGGTCGCGGTCGAGCCGCGGCCCGAGGTGCAGCAGGCGTACGCCGACCGCCTCCAGCGCGAGCTGCAGGGCACGGTCTGGAACGCCGGGGGCTGCGCCAGCTGGTACCTCGACGAGCACGGCCGCAACACCACGCTCTGGCCGACGTTCACGTTCACCTACATGAAGGAGCTGTCCCGGTGCGACCTCGACGCCTACGTCCCGGTGGAGCGACGCGCGGCGGTGCCGGCATGAGCCTGTCGGGCCAGGTCGTGGTCATCACCGGGGCGGCTCGCGGCCTCGGCGCGTCGCTGGCCCGGCAGGCCGCCGAGCGCGGTGCCCAGGTCGCGCTGCTCGGGCTGGAGCCCACCGAGCTCGCCGCTGTCGCCGCGTCGCTGCCCGGCGCGCGGAGCTGGGAGGTCGACGTCACGGACTCGGCCGGGCTCGACGTCGTGGCCGCGGAGGTCGTCGAGGCGTTCGGCCGGGTCGACGTCGTCGTGGCCAACGCCGGCATCGCCACCGGCGGCCCGCTGCTGCTCGCCGACGCCGCGTCGTACGACCGGGTGCTCGAGGTCAACCTGATGGGCAGCATCCGCACCGTCCGGGCCTTCCTGCCCGCGGTCGTCGCCGCGCAGGGCTACGTCCTGCAGGTCGCCTCGCTGGCCGCGATCACGCCGGTGCCCATGATGAGCGCCTACTGCGCCAGCAAGTCCGGTGTCGAGGCCTTCGCGCACGCGCTGCGCGGCGAGGTCGCCCACCACGGCGTGCGGCGTCGGCGTGGCCTACCTGTCGTGGACCGACACCGAGATGGTCCGGGGCGCCGACCGCACGCGCGGGCCTCGGCGACGGGCGCAGCAAGCTCCCGGGCGTCTTCGGGCGCACCTACCCGCTGGAGCCGACCGTCGCCCGGCTGGTCGACGGGATCGAGCGCCGCTCCGCCCACGTCTACGGCCAGGGGTGGGTCCGTGCGCTGCAGGGCATCCGCGGGCTGCTCCCGCTGCTCATGGCCCGACCGCCGGCGGCCGACATGCGGGCTGCCGAGGACGCCGTGCGCGCCGCGGGTCCCGAGGCGACGCGGCCGGTCGGCGCCGGCGGACGGGCCGGGGCGGCCCGGCCGGTCAGCTGACGCTGCACCACCACGCGCCGCTGGCCGGCACCAGGTCCTGCAGCGACTGCGGCAGCGGGTCGGCGGTGGCCACCGCGCCGCCCAGCAGCAGCACGGAGGCGACCAGCAGCAGGCCAGCGGTGCGTCGCGCCTGCAGCCGCAGCGCCCCGACGGCCGCCAGCGCCAGGCCCCACAGGGCCAGCACGACGACGAGCGGCGCGGGCACCAGGTGCAGGGTGATGTGCACGCCGAAGACGTCCATCCACCGCACGTGCAGCAGCCCCAGTGAGGCGAACAGGACGTCTGGCAGCGCCGACCACAGGTGACCGGCGAAGCCGGACTCCCACGGGCCGGCCCGCTCCGGGCGCCCCGGCACGAGCAGCCGGAAGCCGACGAGGACCGAGAGCCCGGCCCAGCCGCCGAGCAGCGCGTGCAGCCAGAAGTGCCACTGCGCCCCGTACGCCGCGTAGCGCCGGTAGGTGTAGACCTCCGCGACGGCCACCAGCGCGGCGACGACCAGGGTCCGCCGGCTCACGGGTCCCGCAGGGCGTCGACGAGCGGCTGCACCTCGCGCAGGTGCTCGGCCGGCCGGGGGTCGTAGGTGCGGTAGCGGACGCGCCCGCGCCCGTCGACGAGCGCGTAGCCCGGGCCGACCCGGCCGCTGCGGCGTCGCAGGGCGTAGTCGGCGGCGAGCTCCGGGTCGGTCACGCGGCGCACGTCGGCCCCGTCGAGCTGGGGCTCCTCGCAGGTACCGCAGAACAGCAGCAGCGTCACCCGGCCCGGCGCGAGCCCGAGCTGCGCCGCACCGGGGGCCGGCTCGTCGAGGTAGAGCAGGTCCAGCTGCTGCAGCGCGTGGTCGGGGTCGTGCCGCGCGTGCGCCGGGCTCTGCACGTACGCGAGCACGCCGGCCGCGGGGACGAGCCAGGCGACCGCGAGCGCCAGCAGCGTCGCGGCCGGCCGGGTTACCAGTGCACGCCCGGCAGGATCCGGCTGAGCACGACCGCGCCGCGCGACAGCGCCTCCGGCGTCTCGGTGCGCTGGCTGGCGTTGCCGCCGGCCGCGGTGCTGTCGGGGAAGAGCAGGTAGGCGGTGTGCAGGATCGCGTCGACCACCTTGGGCGCGAGCGCGTTGGCGACGACCGCGGTCGTGCCGAGCCGCGTGCCGACGTGCTTGGGCTGCCGCTCCAGCGCGCCGATGATCATGTCGGCCGCCTGGTCCGGCGACAGCGTCGGGAAGCGGTCGTACATCGAGGTCGGCGCGATCATCGGCGTGCGGACCAGCGGCATGTGGATGTTGGTGAACGTCACGCCGTCGCCGACGACCTCGGTGGCGGCGACCCGGCTGAAGGCGTCGAGGGCGGCCTTGCTCGCGACGTAGGCGGAGAAGCGCGGGACGTTGGTCTGGACGCCGATGGAGGAGATGTTGACGATGTGGCCGAAGTGCCGCTGCGTCATGTGGGGGAGCAGCGCGAGCACCAGGCGCACCGGCGCGAAGTAGTTCAGCGCCATCGTGCGCTCGTAGTCGTGGAAGCGGTCGTAGGACAGCCGGATCGAGCGGCGGATGGACCGGCCGGCGTTGTTGACCAGCATGTCGATGCCGTCGTGGTCGGCCAGCATCTGCTTGACGCAGGCGTCGATCGACTCGGTGGACGTCAGGTCGACGGTGTAGACGGCGGCCCGGCCGCCCTCCTTCTCGATCTCCGCCTTGACCTTCTCCAGCTCCTCGGCCCGCCGGGCGAGCAGCAGCGGGATGCCGCCGCGCTCGGCGATCTTCAGCGCGGTCGTGCGGCCGATGCCGGAGGAGGCGCCGGTGACGACGACGGTGCGGCCGTTCAGCGGGCTGCCGTTGCGGCGGCGGCGGGCGCGCAGCGGGTCGAGGTTCTCGGCCCAGTAGTCGTAGAGCGTCTGGGCGTACGACGCGAGCTCGGGCGGCGGCGCGACCCCGAGGGTGTCGAGCACCTGGCGGGTGCGGTCGGTGGCGAACACCGGCCGGAAGGTGCTGTGCGGCAGCACGGACGGCGGGATGCCGAGCCGGGCGGAGGTGACCTCGGCGGCGCTGCGCAGGCCCGGCACCTGCCCGAGCAGGCCGAGGGCGATCGACGTCGTCGGCGTCAGGCTGCGCGGCAGGCCGATGGCGACCTGCGGGGCGCGGGCCGCCCGGGCCAGCGCGTTGTAGACGTCCAGCAGCGGCTGCATGCGCGGGTGGGCGAGGTGGAAGGCGCGGCCGTCGAGGTCGTCGGCGTGCATCAGCGCGTCCATCGCGTCGGCCACGTAGTCGACCGGCACGACGTTGCTGTCGCCGAGGTCCGGTACGACGAGCGGCAGGTGGCGCGCCCCGGGCAGCCCGCCGATGTTGGTGAGCAGCGGGAGGAAGTAGTACGGCCCGTCGACCTTGTCCATCTGGCCGGTGGTGCTGTCGCCGACGACGATCGAGGGCCGGTAGACGCGCCACGGGACGGCGCTCTGCTCGCGCACGAGCCGCTCCGCCTCGAACTTGGTGGAGTGGTAGGGCGAGGGCAGCTCCTGGCCCTCGTCGAACATCGTCTCGGTGTAGGTGCCGCGGTGCTCACCGGCCACCGCGATCGAGGACACGTGGTGGAAGTGCTTGGCCCCGATGAGGGTGGCCACGTCGAGCACCCGGCGGGTGCCGCCGACGTTGAGGTCCTCGTTCTCCGACGCCTCGGCCGTCATGTCGTAGAGCGCGGCCAGGTGGACGACGTGGTCGACGCCCTGCAGCTCGGCGAGGGTCTCGTCGGACAGCCCGAGCCGGTCCTGCCGGATGTCGCCGAGCAGCGGGACGACCTCGCCGCTGCCCTCGAGCTGGGCGGCCAGGCGGGACAGGCGTCCGGCCGACTGCTCGCGCACCAGGACGTGCACCACCGCGTCAGGGCGCCGCACCAGCCGGCTGAGCAGGTGCCGGCCGACGAAGCCGGTCCCGCCTGTGAGCACGTACGACGTCATGCCGGTCCCCGTTCTCGGTGGTGCGTGTGGCAGGAGTGTGGCGCACCTCGCACCGCGACGACAGGGCTGTGCCGGCGACTAGCCTCGCGAGCCCTGACCGAGGAGCGCGTGTGCTGCAGTCCCGGGCCGACCGGGTGCCGGCGCCCCTGCTCGTCCTGACCGCCATCGCGTCGGTGCAGGTCGGCAGCGCGCTGGCCCGGACCCTGTTCGACGAGCTCGGGGCGGGCGGCGTCACGCTGCTGCGCCTCGCCCTGTCGGCAGCGCTGCTGCTGCTCGTCGTGCGCCCGCGGGTGCGCGGCTGGGACCGCCGGGCCTGGCAGGCCGCGGCAGGCCTCGGCGTGGCCATGGCCGGCATGAACCTCGTCTTCTACCTGGCCATCCGCACCACGCCGCTCGGCATCGCCGTCACGGTGGAGTTCCTCGGCCCGCTGCTGCTCGCGCTGGCGCAGACCCGGCGGCTGGTCGACCTGCTCTGGGCGCTGCTCGCCGCCTCGGGCGTCGTCCTGCTCGGCGCCGACCCGGCCGGCGACGTGCCGCTGTCCGGCCTGGCCCTGGCGCTGCTGGCCGGCCTGTTCTGGGCGGCGTACATCCTGGCCAGCGCCCGGGTCGGCCAGGTGCTGCCCGGGGTCGACGGCCTCGCCGTCGCGCTCGCGGTGGGCGCCGTCCTGGTCCTGCCCTTCGGCGTCGAGGGCGCGTCGGCGGTCCTGCACCGCCCGGTGCTGCTCGTCGCCGCCGCAGGGGTCGCGCTGCTGTCGAGCGTCCTGTCGTACGGGCTGGAGCTGGTCGCCCTGCGCCGGATCCCGACCCGGGTCTTCGGCATCCTCATGAGCCTGGAGCCGGCGGCGGCCGCCGTCGCCGGGCTGGTGTTCCTGCACGAGGAGCTCGGCGCGCGGGAGGTCACCGCGCTGCTGCTGGTCAGCCTGGCGAGCGCCGGCGTGACGCTCGGCCGGCGGTCGGGGCCGCAGCCGCTGCAACCGCTGGAGTAGCCGCTGGAGCAGCCGCTGGAGCAGCCGCTCAGCGCGGCGGGACGACCAGCACCGGCCGGGAGCCGCGTCGCTCGAGGCCGCGGGAGGTCGACCCGGTGAGCAGGCGCTCCACGGCCGCGCCGAGGCCGCCGGTCGGCGCGCCGACGACCACGACGTAGGCGCCGACCTCGTCGGCCTGCTCCTCGAGCACGTCGACCGGCGTGCCCCACTGCGCCGCGAAGCTCCAGCGGCCGGGGTGGTCGGTGAGCAGCTCGGCCACCTGCGCCTGCACCAGGTCGGCGACCCGCTCGCGCTGCTCCTCGCCGCCCTCGGCGGGCAGCCCGACGTAGCCCTCGCCGCCGAGCCCGCCGGACGCCGCGGTGGCGGCGTTCAGCAGCGGTACGGCGTGCACGACGTGCAGAGACCCGCCCAGCCGGGTGGCGAGGTCGGCGCCCTCGCGCAGCGCCGCGCGGCCCGGGGGCGAGTCGTCGAAGCCGACGACGACGACGTTGGTGCTGGTCACGGGACCTCCTCGCTAGGCTCCTCGCATGATCGTGCCCGATGTCAAGGACTGGACCTGGGTCCTCGAGCGGCCCTGCGCCGAGTGCGGGTTCGACGCCGCGCAGGTGGCGCCGGCTGCCGTCGCGGGGGCGCTGCGCGACAACGCCGCTGCCTGGGCCGGGGTCCTGCGCGGTGACGACCTCGTCCGGCGGCCCGACGCGACGACGTGGTCGCCGCTCGAGTACGCCTGCCACGTCCGCGACGTCTGCCGGCTCTACGACGCGCGCCTCGTCCTCATGCTCACGCAGGACGACCCCCTCTACCCGAACTGGGACCAGGACGAGACCGCCGTCGCCGAGCGCTACGGCGAGCAGGACCCGGCCGTCGTGCGCGACGAGCTGCTGGCGGCCGCCGGGCAGCTGGCCGACCGCTTCGACGGCGTGACCGGGGCGACCTGGCAGCGCCCCGGCCGACGCAGCGACGGCGCCCGCTTCACCGTCGACACGTTCTCCCGCTACCTCCTGCACGACGTCGTCCACCACCTGCACGACGTGAGGGCCGCCTGACGGTGCTGCCCCCCGCGGGCACCCCGGGCACCGACCTGCCCGTGCGCGCGGCGCTGGCCGACCTGACCGCCGCGCTGCGCGACCACGGTGCGGCGGTCCTCGTCGCGCCGCCCGGCACCGGCAAGACCACCCTGGTCCCGCTGGCCCTCGCCGGGCTGGTCGAGGGCCGGGTCGTCGTCGCCGAGCCGCGCCGGGTGGCCGCCCGGGCCGCCGCCCGCCGGATGTCCGCGCTGCTCGGCGAGCCGCCGGGCCGGCGGGTCGGGCACACCGTCCGCGGCGAGAGCACCGTCGGGCCGCAGACCCGCGTCGAGGTCGTGACCACCGGGGTCCTCGTACGGCGGCTGCAGCGCGACCCGGAGCTGGCCGGGACCGGCGCGGTCGTGCTGGACGAGTGCCACGAGCGGCACCTCGACACCGACCTCGCGCTGGCCTTCGGCGTCGACGTCCGGGCGGTGCTGCGGCCCGACCTGCTCCTGCTCGCCATGTCGGCGACGGCCCAGGCAGAGCGGCTCGCCGCACTGCTCGGCGACGTCCCGGTCGTCGAGGCCGCCGGAGCGCTCCACCCGGTCGAGCCCGTCTGGTGCCCGCCGGTGCCCCCGGTCGCGCCGGCGTACGGCCTTCGGGTGGACCCCCGGCTGCTCGAGCACGTCGCCGCCGTCGTGCGCCGGGCGTACGCCGAGACCGCCGGCGACCTGCTCGTCTTCCTGCCGGGCGCCGGCGAGGTGGCGCAGGTGGCTGCCCGGCTGGGCGACCTCGACGTGGTGCCGCTGCACGGGCGGCTGCCCGCTGCGGCGCAGGACGCGGCGCTGCGGCAGGGGAGCGGTCGCCGGGTCGTGCTGGCCACCGCGGTCGCGGAGAGCAGCCTGACCGTGCCGGGGGTGCGCGCGGTGGTCGACGCCGGCCTGGCCCGGGTGCCGCGCACCGACCTCGCCCGCGGGCTCGGCGCACTCGTGACCGTGCCGGTCTCGCGCGCCTCCGCGCACCAGCGGGCCGGCCGGGCGGGTCGCGAGGCGCCGGGCCGCGCATACCGCTGCTGGTCGGCGGCCGAGCACGAGCGGCTGCCGGCCCACGCGGAGCCGGAGGTCGCGACGGCCGACCTGACGGCGTTCCTGCTCGAGCTGGCCTGCTGGGGCGCGCCCGGCGGCGTGGGCCTCGCCCTGCCCGATCCGCCGCCCGCCGGCGCGGCGGAGGTCGGCGGGCGGGTGCTGCGCGAGCTGGACGCCGTCGACGGGGCGGGGGTGGTCACCGCGCGCGGCCGGGCGCTGACCGCGGTGGGCGCCCACCCTCGGCTGGCCCGCGCGCTGCTCGACGGAGCGCCGCTGGTCGGGTCGAGGGTCGCCGCGGAGGTCGTGGCCGTGCTCTCCGACGACGGGCTGGCCGGCCCGGTCGACCTGGCCGAGGTGCTGCGGCAGCTGCGGTCGGGCCGCGACCGCGCCGCGTCGGCCCGCTGGCAGGACGAGGTGCGACGGCTCGCGTCGGCGGTGCCTGCGACCCGCGACGCCGGCCTGCCGCCGGACCTGGCTGCCGGGCTGGTCGTGGGGCTCGCCTTCCCCGAGCGGCTGGCCCGCCTGCGACGGGCCGGCGGCAGCACCTACCTCATGGCCGGCGGCACGGCGGCCGAGCTGCCCCCGGCTCGGCCCTGACCGGCGCGACCTGGCTGGCCGTCGCGGTGGCCGACCGCAGCCCCGGACGGCGCGACGCCCGCGTCCGGCTCGCGGTCGCGGTCGACGAGGCCACAGCCCGCGAGGCCGGCGCCACCCTGCTGGCCGAGGGGCCGGAGGTGGCGTGGGAGGACGGCGACGTGCGGGCCCGGACCGTCGAGCGGCTCGGCGCGCTGGTCCTGCGCGAGCGGCCGCTGGCCGACCCGGACCCCGCCGCGGTGGCGGCCGCGCTGCAGGAGGGGCTGCGACAGGAGGGCCTGGACCTGCTGCGCTGGACACCCGCCGCGCGGGAGCTGCGCCAGCGGCTGGCCGCCTGCCGCAGCGGCCTGGGGGAGCCGTGGCCGGACGTCAGCGACGCCGCGCTGCTCGGCGGCGCTCGACCTGTCCGGTGCCCGGTCCCGGCGCGACCTCCAGCGTGTCGAGCTGACCTCGGCGCTGCGGGCGCTGGTGCCGTGGTCGGTCGCCGGGCGGCTGGAGGAGGTCGCGCCGGAGCGGGTCGAGGTGGCCAGTGGGTCACGGGTGCGCGTGGACTACTCCGACGCGGAGGCCCCGGCTCTGCCCGTACGTGTGCAGGAGGTCTTCGGCTGGCCGCGGGCGCCCGAGGTGGCCGGCCGGCCGCTCCGCGCTGCACCTGCTCTCGCCGGCCGGGCGGGTGGTCGCGGTGACCAGCGACCTGGCGTCGTTCTGGACGACCGGCTACCCGGGCGTGCGCGCGGACCTGCGCGGCCGCTACCCCCGGCACCCCTGGCCCGAGGACCCGGCGACGGCCGTCCCGACGCGTCGCGCCGGGCGTGCCCCTGGGTCCAGGGGGTAGGGCCGCAGCGACGACGACCTCGGAGGACAGATGAGCGGCAAGAGCTACGACGCGCGCAGCGGCAGCGGCGACCCGGAGACCGACCCGGCGGCGGTGGGCGAGCAGAGCGCCGCCCAGCCCGACGGCGATGGCGGCGCGACCCCGCACGACCAGACCTTCCCCGAGCCGGGCACCGGCCCGAAGGAGTAGTCGCCCCGTCCTCGCCGGGGTCGTGGAACAGTGCCGGGGACGACCGGACGCTCGGTCGACCCCGAACAGGTGCTGCACTCCGCGGCCGCGAGGACAGGGAGCTCCATGGACGAGCAAGGGAAGGGCCCGCTCGCGGGTCTGCGGGTGGTCGAGCTGGCCGGCATCGGGCCGGGGCCGTTCTGCGCGATGCTGCTGGCCGACCTCGGCGCCGACGTCGTGCGCGTCGACCGGCCCGGGTGGCGGGCCGGCCGGCGCGCGCGAGTCGCTGCTCAACCGCGGCCGCCGCTCGATCGTGCTGGACCTGAAGAAGCCGGCCGGGTTCGACGCCCTGCTGCAGCTGGTCGACGGCGCCGACGTGCTGCTCGAGGGCTACCGGCCGGGCGTCACCGAGCGGCTCGGCGTCGGCCCCGACGTCTGCCTGGGGCGCAACCCCCGGCTCGTCTACGCGCGGATGACCGGGTGGGGCCAGGAGGGTCCGCTGTCGCAGGCCGCCGGCCACGACATCGGCTACATCGCCCGCACCGGCGCGCTGCACATGCTCGGCAAGGCCGGCGGGCCGCCCGAGCCGCCGGCCAACCTGCTCGGCGACTTCGGCGGCGGCGGCATGGTCATGGCCTTCGGCATCTGCGCCGCGCTCGTCGAGCGGTCGACGCTCCGGCAAGGGCCAGGTCGTCGACACCGCCATCGTCGACGGCACCGCCAGCCTCATGGCCATGCACTTCATGTTCAAGGCCATCGGCATGCTGCAGGACCAGCGCGGCGTCAACATGCTCGACGGCGGCGTCCCCTGGTACGGCGTGTACGAGACCAGCGACGGCGGCTGGATGGCGGTCGGCTCGCTCGAGCCGCAGTTCTACGCCGAGCTGGTCGCGGGCCTCGAGATCCCCGACCTGCCGGACCGCAACGACCCGAAGAACATCCCGGCGCTGCGCGAGGCGTTCACGAAGCGCTTCAAGGAGCGCACCCGGGACGAGTGGGCCGCGACCTTCACCGGGACCGACGCCTGCGTCGAGCCGGTGCTGAGCATGGCCGAGGCGGTCGAGGACGAGCACCTGGCCTCGCGCGGCACCTACGTCGTCAAGGACGGGCTGGCCCAGCCCGCGCCGTCGCCGCGCTTCTCCCGCACTCCGGGCGCGCTCAGCGTCCCGCCGCCGGTGCCGGGCGAGCACACCGTCGCGGTGCTGAACGACTGGGGCGTCAAGGACGTCGACTCCCTCGTCGAGCAGGGTGCCGCCGTCCAGGGCTGAGGCGTCGGCTGCTGGGGCTCAGGACTCGCCGAGCTCCAGCAGCCGCTCGTACTCCTCGGCGGAGATGAGGTCGTCCTCGGCCGTGCCCTGGAAGCGGGCCGGCAGGAACGGCTGCAGGCCGTCGATCTTCTTCCAGCTCGGCAGCGGCGCGTTGCCCTCGGCGTCCGGGACGTAGGTCGGCGCGCCCGCCGGCACCTGCTTGGCGATGTAGCGCGAGCAGTTGACGAAGGCCTCGCTGACCGCAACCCGGACCACGAGGTCGGCGCCGGGGTAGTCCGCCATCAGCGGGTCGTCGCGCACTGACGGTCGCGGTGCCCTGCACGCGCAGCCGCTGCGGCCGCTCCATGTCCATGAACAGCAGGCCGACCCGGCCGTCGCCGGCGATGTTGCCCATGGACAGGAACATGCCGTTGCCGTCGTAGCTCGGGAACGCGAACGTCGCGTCGTCGAGCACCCGCACGAAGCCGGCCGGGCCGCCCTTGTAGGACACCGTCGGGTGCCCGGTCGCGTCCACGGTGCTGAGGAAGAAGAAGGTGCGCGACGCCAGGAAGGCCTTCGCCCGGTCGTCGAGGACGGGCTTGACGATGCCCATCTGCAGCACGTCCGCGATCGTGCGGGTGTCGAACTGGTCCTGCAGGGCGCGCTGCGTGTCGCCGTAGAGCTCGGTCATGGCAGGACCCTCCCACGGCCTAGGGTCGGCGGCATGGCTCTGGTGGTGGTGACAGGGGCGACCGGGACGCTCGGCGGCTTCCTCGTGCCGGCCCTGGTGGCGGCGGGGCACGACGTGCGGGCGATGACCAGGACGGCCGGCCGCGTGCGCCACACCGGAGCGACCGAGGTGGTCGCCGACGTGCGCGACGCCGCCTCGCTGCGCGGTGCGCTCGCGGGGGCCGACGCGGTCCTGCACCTCGCGTCGAGCCAGCGGGACATGCGGCGTACGGAGGTGGAGGGCGCGCGTCACGTCGTCGCGGCCGCCGCCGGGGCAGACGTCGTCTACCTGTCCATCGTCGGCTGCGACCGCACGCCGTTCGGCTACTACCGGGCGAAGACGGCCGCCGAGCAGGTGGTGCAGGCCGGGGGCGGCCGGGTGGTGCGGGCGACCCAGTTCCACAGCCTGGTGCGGACCTTCCTGGCGCCCCGGCTGCGGGGCCGGACCGTCGCCCCGGCCGGGCTGCTGCTGCAGCCGGTGGCCGAGGAGTTCGTGGCGCAGGTCCTCGTCGAGGGGGTCTCCGACCCCACGACCCTGCCGGACGAGGTCGGCGGCCCGGAGCAGCTGGACACTCGCGAGCTCGCGCTGCGGGTCACGGGCCGCCCGCCGCTGGCGGTTCCCCTGCCGCTCCCGCTGGTGCGGGCCGTCCGCCGGGGCTCGCTGCTGACGGGGCCCGGAGCGCGTACGGGTGGCGCGCCGCTCAGCCGCTGAGGCCGGCTCACTCCAGGCACAGGCAGAACGGGTGCCCCGTCGGGTCGGCGTAGACGCGGAAGCTCGGGTGCTCGAAGGACGCGTCGAGCAGCGTCGCCCCCATCGCGAGGGCCCGCCGCTCCGGCTCGTCGTAGCTGGCGACGTAGAGGTCCAGGTGCGACTGCTGCGGCACGCCCGGCCCCGGCCAGGTGGGGCGCGGCAGGTCCGGTGCCAGCTGGAAGGCCAGCCTCGGCCGCCGGCGTCGCCCTGGAGGCGTGACCCAGTCGTCGTCCTCGTCGTCGGGGTCGGCCTGCCAGCCCAGCAGCCCGGCGTAGAAGGCGGCCAGCCCCCTCGGGTCTGGGGTGTCGAGCACGACCATCCCCAGGCGCACCCCCGTGCCGCCGGTCTCCTCGGTCGCCTGGTCCGTCACCGCTGCCTCCGCACGTCGCCGATCGGGGGCCGAGCCTGCCACCCGGGCGCTACCGGTCCGCGCGTGCTGGTCCGGGGGAAGGTCGCGCAGGACGCAGGCCCCCTGCTGGCGCTCCTGCTGCAGGTGCACGCGCAGGACGGCTACCCCCTCTACCTGGCGGCCGACGAGGTCGCCGACTTCTTCGGCTCCGGCGACGAGGTCGCCGCCTGGGTGGCGGAGCAGGACGGGCGGGTCGTCGGCCACGTCGCGCTGCACCGGGCCGAGGACGAGCCGACGCTGACGACCGCGGCGACGGCGACCGGTCTGCCGGTCGAGCGGCTGGTCCTGCTGGCGCGGCTGTTCGTGGCGCCCGACCTGCGAGGCAGCGGCCTCGGCCGCCGGCTGCTGCGGCACGCGGCGGAGCACGCCCGGTCGCTCGGCCGGCGCGCGGTGCTCGACGTCGGGCAGACGCTGGAGCGGGCGGTGGCGCTCTACGACGCGGAGGGATGGGTGCGCGTCGGCGAGCTGCACCTGCCGCTCGAGGTCGACCCGAGCAAGACGCTGCACCTGTGGGTCTACGTGAGCCCGGAGGCCGGCCATGAGTCAGGCGCCGGGCCGGCTGCGTGCCATCAGCCGCTCCAGCGTCTCCTGCGGGACCCGGCCACCGAGCATCCCGAGCACCTTGCGCAGCGGCATCGACTCGACCATGCGCAGCAGCTCGGCCTGCCCGGTGAGGCTCGCGCGCTCGTCCGGCGGCATGTCGGCGGTCATCTCCGCCAGCATGGTCGGCCCGACCACGGGGTGCGTGGCCCACTCGCCGACGGTCGAGTCGAGCGTCAGCTCGGTCACGACGACCTCGCCGGCCAGCTCCAGCGCCGCCTCCAGCTCGACGTCGCGCGAGCTGGTCGCGACCTGCACGGCGTACGTCCCCGGCGCCACGACCCAGCGGTCGTGCCGGACGTCCCAGTAGGCGAAGGCGCGCCGGTCCAGGTCGAGCGTGACCGTGCGGGTCTCGCCGGGTGCCAGCTCGACCTTGGCGAAGGCGCGCAGCTCGCGGACCGGGCGCCGCACCGGCCCGGCCGTGGTGTGCACGTAGACCTGCACGACGTGCTTGCCGGTGCGGTCGCCGGTGTTGGTGACATCGACCGAGACCTGGGCGGTGTCGTCGCCCGTCGCCTGCACCGCCAGGCCCGTGCTGCGGAACGTCGTGTAGCTGAGCCCGTGCCCGAAGGGGTAGCGCACCGGCCGGCCGACCGTCTCGTACCAGCGGTAGCCCACCATCACGCCCTCGCCGTAGCGGACGTGCCCCTGCTCGCCGGGGAAGCTGACGTAGGACGGGGTGTCCTCCAGCCGGAGCGGGATCGTCTCGGCCAGGTGCCCGGACGGGTTGGTCAGGCCGTGCAGCAGGTCGGCGATCGCGCCGCCGCCGGCCTGCCCGAGCAGCCACCCCTCGAGGACCGCGTCGACCTCGTCGTGCCAGCCCTCCAGCGAGACGACGCCGCCGTGCGACAGGACCACGACGGTCCGCCGGCTGACCGCGGCGACCGCGCGCACCAGCTCGACCTGCGCCGGCGGCAGGTCCAGGGTGTCGCGGTCGAAGCCCTCGGACTCGTCCTGCTCGCCCAGTCCGGCGAAGACGACGGTGACGTCCGCCTGCCTGGCGGCGGCCACCGCCTGCGTCGAGGTCGCGGGCGTACGTCACGGTGCCGCCCCGCGTCGCCGCGTGCTCGCGCAGCGCGGCCAGCGGGCTCAGCGTGCGGGTGGCGTTGATGTGGGAGCTCCCACCGCCCTGGAAGCGCAGCTGCTCGGCGAGCTCCCCGACCACCGCCAGGTGCGCGCCGTCGGCCAGCGGCAGCGTCGCGCCGTCGTTCTTGAGCAGCACCGCGCAGTCCGCGGCGAGCTCGCGGGCGAGGGCGTCGTGGGCGTCGACGTCGAAGGGCTCCGCCGGCTCGGCGACCAGCGCGGACAGCTGGACGCAGGCGGCGTACGGACCGGTCGACGTCGGCCTCGTCGAGCTGCCCGGCGCGCACCGCCTCGACGACCTTGCGCGCGCTGCCCCGGCCGCCGCCGGGCATCTCGAGGTCGAGGCCGGCGCGCACCGCGGCGACCGGGTCGTTGACGCCGCCCCAGTCGGAGACGACGAGGCCGTCGTAGCCCCAGTCGTCGCGCAGGACCTCGGTGAGCAGCCAGGCGTTCTCGCAGGCGTGCACGCCGTTGATGCGGTTGTAGGCCGCCATGACGGTCGCCGGCTGGGCCTCGACGACGACGCGCTCGAACGCCGACAGGTAGATCTCGCGCAGCGTCCGCGGGTCGACGTCGGCGCTGACCTGCATCCGGTCGGTCTCCTGGTTGTTGGCCGCGAAGTGCTTCACCGACGCGCCGACGCCCTGCGACTGCAGCCCCGTGACGTGCGCGGCGCCGAGGACGCCGCTGAGCAGGGGGTCCTCGGAGACGTACTCGAAGTTGCGGCCGCACAGCGGCGACCGCTTGATGTTGATGCCGGGGCCGAGCACCACGTGCACGCCGAGGGCGCGCGCCTCGCGGCCGACGGCGGCGCCGACGCGCGCGGCGACCTCCGGGTCCCAGCTGCTGCCGACCGCGACCGCCGGCGGGAAGCAGGTGGCGGGCAGCGCCGCGTGCAGGCCCAGGTGGTCGAAGCCGCCGGCCTGCCGGCGCACCCCGTGCGGGCCGTCGGTCATGACGACCGCGGGCAGTCCGATCTGCTCGGCGGGCTCGGTGGACCAGAAGTCGTGGCCGGACAGCAGAGCCGCCTTCTGCTCGAGCGACAGCGCGGCGAGGTCGTCAGACGTCATGGCAGGCCTTCCGAGCGGCGGCAGGACCCCGCACGGTACGGAGCGGCTCAGCCGGTGCCGCGCCGACCTGCGGCCGGGCGCCCACGGCGGCGCGGCGATGTCTGGGGAGCTGCGCCGCTGCCGGACGTACTGCTGCTGCAGGCACGTCGCGCTGAGCCGGTCGAGCCAGACCGCCTGGCGACCCGGGCCCCGGACCCGCACGCCTCTCGGCTGCCGACCTGGTCAGGGGTCGGTCAGGAGACGGACCCAGGGACGTGCTCGGGGCCCGCCTCGGGCGGCCGTGGACGGTCCTCGGCGTAGGCGCGGACCGCCACCAGCGCGATGTCGTCGTCGGCCTCGGCCGGCACGAGCCGGGTGACCAGCTCGTCGCACAGCCGGTCCAGGGGGACGTGCGCCAGCGCGGTCAGCGCCTGGCGGAGCCGCGCCAGCCCGTGGTCGAGCGGGCTGTCCCGTGCGCTCCACCAGCCCGTCGGTGTAGAGCAGGACGGTGTCGTCGGGCCGCAGGACGACGTCGTGGTCGGTGCGCGGCGACAGCGGGTCCAGCCCGAGGAGCAGGTCGCTCGGCCGGTCCAGCAGCTCGACCGTGCCGTCGGCGCGCAGGACCGCCGGCGGGAGGTGCCCGGCGTTGCTCCACCGCAGGCGGCGCAGGCCCTGCCGCCGGTCGTCCTCCGTCTGCTCGATGCGGGCCAGGACCACCGTCGCCAGGGTGTCGACCTGCAGGCCGAACAGGGCCCGGTCCACCCGCTCCAGGACCGCGGCCGGCGGCTCGTGCCGGTCGTACGCCGTGCCGCGGACCAGGTTGCGCAGCTGCCCCATCATCGCCGCGGCGGCGATGTCGTGGCCGGTCACGTCGCCCACCACGAGCACGGTCGCGCCGTCGGGCTGCAGGAAGGCGTCGTACCAGTCACCGCCGACCTGGGCCTCCTTGGCGGCCGGGACGTAGCGCGCGACGACGTGCAGGTGGTCCGGCTCGGGCAGCCGCGTCAGCAGGCTGCGCTGCAGCGACTCGGCGTAGTGCCGCTGCCGCCAGTACATCGCGGCGTGGTGCAGGGACAGGCCGGCCCGCCGGCCGATGTCCAGCGCGTCGTGCACGTCGTGCTCGGTGAAGCCCGGCCGGCCGGCGGCGCGGCCCAGCGTCATCGTCCCCGCGGCCCCGTCGCGGGCCCGCAGCGGGACGACCAGGGCGGTCGCGCAGCCGAGGTCCGCGCACAGCGCCTCGGCGTCGTCGGGCAGGCCGGTCGCCAGGCGCGCCGCGACGTCCGTCGCCCTCGAGCACGAGGGCCTCGCCCGTGCGCAGGACCGACCGGGACGGGGCGTCCTGCGCCTGGACGACGGCCTGGGCCGCGGTGAACCGCGACAGCGACGCCTCCTGCCCGTCCTCGCGGTGCCGGGCCGCGCTGTGCCGGACCCGGCCCGCCTCGTCCGTGACGTGGACGGTGCACCAGTCGGCGAGGAACGGCACGACCAGGCGGGCGAGCCGGTCCGCGGCCTGCTGCGCGTCCAGGGTCGAGCTGACGGCCTGGGTGACCTGGGCCAGCGTCGCCACCCGCGTCAGCGCGGCGGTGCCCCGCGAGGCGGCGATGCGCAGCCGGAGCTCGGAGGAGCAGGCAGCGGCCAGGTCGGTCATGGTCAGGACGTCGTCGTCGGTCCAGGCTCGCGGCTGGTGGTCGATCGCGCACAGCGACCCCAGCACCTGCCCCTCGGCGTCGGTGAGCGGGACGCCCAGGTAGGCGATGACCGAGAGGTCCTGCACCGCCGGGTTGTCCTGCACCCGCGGGTCCAGGCGGGAGTCCTCGACGACCAGCGGCTCGCCGCTGAGGACGACGACTGCGCAGAAGGAGTGGCTCAGCGGCGTGGCGCGCTGGCCGGCGTACGGGTCCGGCAGTCCGCGCTGGCCGGGGAAGAACTGCCGGGCGTCGTCGACCAGGCTCACGAGCCCGACCGGCACGCCGACGTGGCGCTGCACCATGCGGGCGAAGCGGTCGAACGCCGCATCCGGCTGCTCGTCGAGCCCGGTGGCCCGCAGGGCGCGCAGGCGCCCGTCCTCTGCCGTGCCCGGCACACCCACCCCCGAAGGCGGGACGACCCCGCCTGCGCACTGTAGTGACCGTCGGCCGTCGCCGCCGACCTGACGGCCGGGCCGTCGCCCGGCCCGGCCGCGACGGCTGCCTCCCGTGCGCAGGTGCTGCGTCGGTGAGGATGCCCGGGCCAGGGCTTCCCGCACGGCCGGTGCCGTGCCGTCGCGGTGAAGGGCAGGACACCGCCGTCACGTCGCCGGGCTGGGAGCGGGGTGACGACCGGGCCGTGACGGTCCGTGCCAGAGTGCGTCCACGTCGCCCGCACGGGTCGTCGCGCACCGGACGGGCGGAGGCCGCCATGGACCGGCAGTCGTCGCGGCCGCCGCCGGAGCAGCTGCCCACGACAGCCGGCGGCGACCTCGCCGCGTCGGTGGTCCCGTGAGCACCGGCGAGGGCACCCGGTGACGCAGTCCCTGGACCCGGCCGGCGCAGCGGCCGGCAGCGTGCGGCCGGTGCCGGTCGCCCCCGGGATGTTCGACGCGCTGCGCGTCGGGCCGTACCTGCGGCTCTGGCTCGGCTCGACCGTCGTGTTCCTCGGCGTGATGGCGCAGACCATCGCGCGCAGCTGGCTGGCCTTCGACCTGACCGGCAGCAACGCCGCGCTGGGCGGCGTGCTGCTGTCGTTCGGGCTCGCCATGCTCATCGCCACGCCGTTCGGCGGCGTCGTCGGCGACCGGCTGCCGAAGCGGGCTGTGCTGCAGTTCTCGATCCTGCTGCTCGCCGCCAGCAGCCTCTGGCTCGGCCTGGCGGTGGTGTTCGACGTCGCGGCCTACTGGATGCTCCTGGTCGTCGGGGCGGTCCAGGCGGTGGCCTTCGCGCTCTACAACCCGGCCCGCATGGCGTTCATCACCGAGCTCGTGCCGCCGGACACCGTGCCCGAGGCCGTCAGCCTCATGCTCATCAACGCCGAGGCCAGCCGGGTCGCCGGGCCGGCGGTGGCCGGGCTCGTCATCGGCGGTCTGACGTACGGGGTGGAGGCGGTCTTCCTCACCTGCGCGGCGCTGTTCGTGGCCGGCGCGGTCGTCGGCCTCGGGCTGCCGCCGGGCCGCCGCGTCGGGCAGGCGGTGCCCCAGTCGCCGCTGAGGGAGCTGCGGGACGGCGTGCGCTACGTCTGGCAGCGGCCGCCCCTGCGCCTGCTGCTGTGGTGCACCTTCGGCGTGATCATGCTCGGGCTGCCCTACCTGGCGTTCCTGCCGGCGGTCGCCGAGCGCCTGTTCGACGTCGGCTCGGCGGGCTACGGAGCGATGTCGGCGATGTCCGCCGTCGGCGCGGTGGCGACCGGCCTCGTCGTCGGACGCCTGCGCAAGCGCCTGGGCCCGTGGCTGCTGGTCACCGCAGCGGGCGTCGTCTTCGGCGTGTCCCTCGTCGCGCTCGCGGTCGCACCGACCTTCCCGCTCGCCCTCGTGGTGCTCCTCCCGGTCGGCGCCGGGATGCTGGTGTTCCAGACGCTCACGCAGTCGCTGCTCATGTCGCTGAGCGACCTGGAGTTCCACGGGCGGATCCAGGGCCTGGTCATGCTGAGCTTCGGCGGGTTCGGCATCGTGGCGCTGCCGCTCGGCCTGCTCGCCGACGCCATCGGGCTGCGCGAGACGCTGGCAGGGATGGGTGCCGGCGTCGTGCTGACGACCGTCGCGTTCGCCGTCGCCAGCCGACCGCACTGGCGGGAGGGCCGCCTGCGCGACCTCGGGTGACGCGGGCTCAGCGGTCCCAGTCGACACCGGGGAGCGTGGCGCTCCACGACTCGGCGAACCGGCCCTCCTCGACCCGGTGCACGATCATCCAGGTCAGGACGGACCGCTCACCGGTCTGCAGGTTCACCCCGCGCGTGGTGGCCCGGGTCCACACCTTGTCGCCGGCGATGGCCTGGTCGTCGATCGTCGTCTGCGCGCCGTGCAGCAGGGCCCACGACTGCTGCACCTCCTGCTTGACCTCCTCGCGGCTGAGCAGCTTGTTGCCCAGGGCGGAGTGGCGCGTGTACGGGTCGGTCAGCAGGTCGTCGAGCTCGCTCAGCTCGCGACCGCCCCACACCCGCTCCCAGTAGCGGCGAGCCAGCTCGTGCACGTCGGCGGGGTCCATGGCCGGAGTGTAGGAAGCGTGGGTCGCGGGGCATCGCTCGAGCGCCCGGTGGCCGCGTGGGTCACACTCCCGGCATGCGAGCAGCCCTGATGGAAGCGGCGGGCACCGACCTCGTCGTCGTCGACGACGTGGAGATCGAGGCCCCGCGGGCCGGCGAGGTGCGCGTGCGGGTCAGCCACTGCGGGGTGTGCCACTCCGACCTGCACTTCGTCGAGGGGCAGCTGCCCTCGGCCCTCCCGGTCGTGCTGGGCCACGAGGCGGCCGGCGTGGTCGAGGAGGTCGGCGCCGGGGTGGACGCGCTGTCCCCGGGCGACAAGGTGATCCTCACGCTCGCAGCCGCAGTGCGGGCGCTGCTACTTCTGCGCCCGGGGCGAGGTCCACCTGTGCGTGACCGGGACCAGCCTCGCGACCGGGGCGCTGCCCGACGGCGGCACCCGGCTGTCCCACCGCGGCCGGACGGTCTACCGCGGCGTGGGGCTCGGCGGCTTCGCCGAGCAGGTCATCACCCCCGTCAGCGGGGCGGTGAAGGTGCCCGACGACACGCCGCTCGACGTGGCGTGCCTGCTCGGCTGCGCCGTGCAGACCGGTGTCGGCGCCGTCCTCAACACCGCGAAGGTCGCGGAGGGAGACACCGTCATCGTCGTCGGGCTCGGGGGCGTGGGCATCTCGGCGGTGCAGGGCGCCCGGCTGGCCGGCGCGTCCAGGATCTTCGGCGTGGACCCCGTGGCGAGCCGGCGGGAGCAGGCCCTGCGCTTCGGCGTCACCGACGCGGTCGACCCGGCCGCCGACGACCTCGCCGAGGTGTGCAGGACGGCGACGGGGGGCATCGGCGTCGACCACGCCCTCGACACCGCGGCCACCTCGGGGACGATGACCGCGTGCGTGAGCGCGCTCCGCTCCGGGGGACAGCTGACCGTCCTCGGCGTCCCGAGCATGGAGGCGGGCATCGAGCTGCCGCTCATCGCCTGGGCGCTCGCGGAGAAGACGGTGACCGGCTCGTTCCTCGGCTCGTCGAACCCGCACCGTGAGTTCCCACGGCTGCTCGCGCTCTGGCGGGCGGGCCGCCTCGACCTGGAGGGCATGGTCACGGCCACCCGGCCCCTCAGCGAGGTCCAGGACGCCTTCGCCGACATGAAGGCCGGCACGGGTCTGCGCACCGTCATCGCCCTGGACCTCTAGCGGGCGCCCTTTCACGACACGGCGGCTCGTCAGGCCACCGGGGCCAGCGCCTGCTCCAGCTCGGCCACGGCGTCGCCGGTGTACAGCGCGATCTTCTGCAGGTGCGGGACGGTGTCGCGGCAGCCGGTGAACCCGATGTGCATGTTGCCGGCGTAGCTGAAGAGCGTGACGTTGAGCGCGAGCCCGTGGGCGATGATCGACAGCGGGTAGCAGGCCTCCATGCGGGCGTTGCCGAAGTACAGCGGCTGGGCCGGCCCGGGCACGTTCGAGACGGTGACGTTGAAGAGCTGCTTCTGCGCTCCGAGCCCGGTCATGGCGCCGAGCGTCTGCAGGCCGATGGGGGCCATGAGCGCGGCGCTGTAGCCCATGATCGCCTCGCGGCTGAGGCCCTCGTACTGGTTCTTCGCCTCGGTGGTCGACGCGGCCACCGCGCGCAGGCGCTCGACCGGGTCGGCGATGTCGGTGCCCATCGACGCGAGCATGGCGCCGACGGCGTTGCCCCCGCCCGGATCGCCCTTGGGGCGCACGTTCACCGGGACGAAGGCGATCAGCGGGGAGCTGGGCAGCTCGCCCTGCTCGAGCAGGTAGCGGCGGAAGGCCCCGCCGCAGACGGCCAGGGCGACGTCGTTGAGCTTGGTGCCGCTGGCTGACGCGATCCGCTTGAGCTGCTCCATCGGGTACTGCTGCGTCGCGAAGCGGCGGTTGCGGGTGATCTTCTGGTTGAACATCGTGTCGGGCGCCTGGAACGTCCCGACCAGGGGTCCTCGGCTCAGGCCCAGCCGGGTCAGCGCCCGCGTCAGCGCGCCGAGGGAGCCGACGCCCCGACCGACGGTGCGCAGCAGCTCGACCGGGTTGCGCAGGGCCTCGCCGGCCGCCGCCGCCGGGTCGGGGGCCGCGTTGATCGGGACGTTGAAGAACATCCGCGGAGGGTCGTCGGGGGACGGCGAGAGGTACCTGCTGGCGATCGTGCTCATGGTGTAGCCGTCCGCGAGGGCGTGGTGCACCTTGAGCAGCAGCGCGTAGCTGCCGTCCTCGAGCCCCTCGATGACGTGCAGCTCCCACGGCGGCTTGTACAGGTCGAGGTGGCTGGCGTGCAGCCGCGCGACCAGGATGCCGAGCTCGCGCTCGTCACCCGGGGCGGGGACGGCGGTGCGGCGTACGTGGTAGTCGTAGTCGAAGTCCTTGTCCTCGACCCACGTGTGCAGCGGGTTGTACTGCAGCCCCGGCGTGGCGAGCTTGCGGTTCCAGGGCGTGGCGACGGGCAGCCCGTCGCGGAGCTCCTGCAGCAGGTTGCGCAGGTAGTCCGGCGGCGAGCCCTCCGGCGCCCGGAAGCGCATCAGGCTGCCGATGTGCTGCGCCGACTCGCGCGACTCGGCGTAGAGGAACGACGCGTCCGCCAGAGGGACCGGTCGAGGCAGTGCCATGGAGTCTCCTTGCGCAGCGGCGAGGTGGTCTAGGACGGGGAGAGCTCGTACACCGGACGCAGCCAGGGCGGCGGCCGGAAGGGCGAGGTGTCGCCGAGGGGGAGCGCGAGGCGGTCGGCGACGAGGTGGACGACGAGCGGGTGGTGGGCCAACCCGCTGTGGCTGCCCGCGACGCCGACGCTCTGGGCCAGGTCCGTGTCGGGCTCGCGGCACGAGCCGGGCGGCACGATGCCGTCGGTGCGCGTGTAGACGGAGGTCGTCGGCACCTGCAGCGGGCGCGCGGCCGGCCCACTGCCCGCAGGCGGCATCTCGGCGTGCGTGTGAGCACGGCGGCGGTAGGCGCGGTCGACGTTGGACCTGGTCCGGTCGGTCAGACGGTAGGGGCTGCCCATCGTGATGACGCGCCGCACCTCGTCCGGGCGCGCCGCGGCGAGCTGCCGCGCGAAGATGCCGCCGAGGCTCATGCCGACCAGGCTCACCGGCGCGCCGTGCCGGTCGGCGACGGTCGACAGCAGCCGCTCCAGTCCGGCGAGCACGGCCCGCGTCGGGCCGAGGTTGCGCCCGAGGCCCCATCCCACGACGTCGTGACCGAGCCCGCGCAGGACGGCGCGCAGGCTGGTCGTCGAGCTGTCGCCGGCGGTGAAGCCCGGCAGCACGACGACCGGCGAGCCGTCGCCCCTCGGCGCCAGGGCCAGCAGGCCGCCGACGCTGAGCAGCGCGCCGAGCTCGGCGAAGGACCGAGGCCCCTCCAGCGCTGCCAGGAGCACGCTCGGGCGCGCGTCCAGGTCGGTGACACCCCAGGCGGTCACGTCCGGCACTCTGTCACGTCCTTCGATCGGCCAACAGGGCGTCGAGGCGGCCGGTCCGGGACCGACCGCCTCGAGGCAGGGCAGGAGCTGTCAGGCGCTGGCGGCGGCCTTGGCCTTGGTGGCGGTGGCCTGCGCCGGCACGACCACCGTGGGCTCCACCGCGGGGACCAGCTTCAGCGCGAAGGCCTTCTGGGCCGCCACCACGCGCTCGACGGCGTCGAGGTGGGCCGACACGACCTCGTGCGGGGTCGGCAGGGAGCCGAGCGCGGGGATGCTCGGGGTGGGCAGCTTCGAGGACAGCGTGGACACGCCGTCGAGCACCTTCGTCACGACACCCTCGACGGCCTTGCCGGCCTCGAGGTAGGTCGTGGTGGCGTCGTCGACGAGCTTGGCGTACGCGGACATGCGGGGCTCCTTGGCCAGGTGGAGGGGCGTTCCCCCCGATGCGCCCAGTAGACCAAGCACTTGCTTGGTGTGTCAAGCAGCGGTCGCCAGTACCGTCCTGGCCGTGCACCGTGCCGAGGAGTGGGCCGACGTCGCCGAGCTGCTGCGTGCCCAGCGCCAGGTCGCGCGGCTGTCCCTGCGCTCGCTGGCCCGGCTCACGAAGGTCTCCGACTCCTACCTCAGCCAGGTCGAGCGGGGGCTGCACCAGCCCTCGCCGGAGATCCTCAAGGTCTGGGCCGGCGCGCTGGGCATCCCCGCGAGCACGCTGTACGAGCGCCTCGGCTGGCTGGAGGACGAGGACCCGGCGCGGAGCGCCGAGCAGGACGCCGAGCAGGACGGCGGCGTCGAGGCGGCGATCGCCCGCGACGGCCGGCTGACCGACGGGCAGAAGAAGGCGCTGGTCGGGATGTACCGGACCCTCGTCGGCGAGGAGTAGCGGGGCGGCCCTGCTCGAGCCGGGACACCTCGGGTCAGCGAGCTGGCTCGCCGCGCGGCGGCGTCCGGGTCCGCGGTCCGCCGTACCGGCTCTGACCTGCGGGTTCTGTGTGGGCGATACAGGACTTGAACCTGTGACCTCTTCCGTGTCAAGGAAGCGCGCTACCAGACTGCGCCAATCGCCCGAGCATGTGGAGTTGTGGACCTCGGAGAGGCCGGGGCGGGAATCGAACCCGCGTACAGGGCTTTGCAGGCCCTTGCCTAAGCCACTCGGCCACCCGGCCACGACCGGCGTGACCGGTCGCGCGGCCGACGCCGGAAGGCGTCTCCGAGCGGACGACGGGATTCGAACCCGCGACCCCAACCTTGGCAAGGTTGTGCTCTACCAACTGAGCCACGTCCGCACTGCGGCGAAGGCGCACCAGCGCCTGTTGCCGGGTCAGAACCTAGCAGAACCCGAGGACGGGTCTAGGTGCCGGGCTCGGCCCAGAGCAGGAGGGCGAGCTCGGCATCGACGTCGACGTGGTCGCCCTCGCAGCCGGTGGGCACGGCCTCGTAGGTCTGGGCGAGGAACTGGGCGAGCTCGCCGAGCGGCACCTCGAACAGCGCCTTGCCCGACGGGGAGGACAGCGACAGGCACACGACCGAGGAGCCGGCGCTCGTCGACGGCCACACCTGGACGTCGCCGTCCCCGGCCGGCGAGGTCAGGCCGTCGCTGAGCAGGCTGCGCGCGAAGGTCCACTCGACGGTGTCGGCGTGGGCACCGCTGCCGGTGTGGAACGCCACCTGCAGCGCGTACGGGTCGGACACGTCGTAGCGCAGGCCGGCGCGCACGGGCAGCGAGGCCGCCCCGGGCACGACCAGGCGCAGCTGCATCTCCGAGCTCACGCAGGTGGGGCGGCCGGCCATGGCTTGTCCTTCCGATCACCGGGCCCGCCGAGCAGGACCCTGAGGCCCCTGTCGTCCCCGGTAGACGCAGTTCTGAACCGCGGCGGACGCCGACCACCCGGCTGGCCCAGCGGGGGACGGCCCCGCGGCGTACGTTCTGCCCGGCGGGCTCTGTGCCGGCCACGGGACGAACCCATCCGGAGCAGCGCCCGGCGCGAAGTGCAGGTGTGAGGACAGCCGTGATCCTGCCGAGGAGCCGTGCCGCCGGTCGTGCACCGGCGCCGCCCTCCGCTGCGCCTGCCGGCCACGAGGGCCTGGACGACCGGGCGCTGATCGGCCTGGTCTCCGAGGGCGACGGTGTCGCGCTCGAGGCGCTGTTCGGCCGCTACAGCCGGCCCTGCTACTCCCTGGCCCGCCGGATCCTCGCCGACGAGCAGTTCGCCCAGGACGTCGTGCAGGAGGTCTTCCTCACGCTGTGGCGCGACGCCGGCCGCTTCGACGCCAGCCGCGGCGGCTTCTCCAGCTGGCTCCTCTCGATGACGCACCACAAGGCGGTCGACGCCGTCCGCCGGGAGGAGAACGTCCGCAAGCGCCGTACGTCCGCCGAAGCGCTCGAGTTCCGCGAGGACGACGGGCCGCGGGTCGAGGACGAGGTCTGGTCCGGCCTGCGGCGGGAGCGGCTGCGCGAGGCGCTGCAGACGCTGCCCGACGTGCAGCGCGAGGCGCTCGCGCTCGCCTACTTCGGCGGCCACACCCAGCGCGAGATCGCCATCCTCACCGACACGCCGCTCGGCACCGTCAAGACCCGCATGCTGGCCGGCATGCGCAAGATGCGGGACAGCCTCGAGGGCCTGCAGGACGGCACTCCGGCTCCCGGCCAGCGCCGACCGGGGGTGCGGCCGTGACCACGCCCCGTCGCCGCGACGAGCACGAGGACTACGAGGAGCTGGCTGCCGGCCACGCCCTCGGTGCCCTCGAGCCCCAGGACGAGCAGCGCTTCCTGGCCCACCTGCCCGGCTGCGCACGCTGCGAGCGGGCCCTGGCCGAGCACCTCGACACCGCCGCACAGCTGGCCTACGCCGCGGAGCCCGTCGACGTCCCCGCGGGCCTGCTCGAGGGCCTGCGCGCCCAGCTGCAGGCCGACGCGCGGCCCCCGGTCGCCCCGGTCCTGCCGGTCGGTGACCTGGCCGCGGCCCGCTCCCGCCGCCGCCGGCTGCCGCAGGACCGCCGCGTCCTGAGCGCCGCTGCTGCGCTGCTGGTCGTCCTCGTCGGGCTGGTCGGCTGGAACGCCAGCCTGCAGCGGGTGAACCAGCAGCAGGACGCCTGGAGCGACCAGCTGAGCCAGGCCGTGCGGGCCATGACCGACGAGCCGAGCCGCAGCGTCCCGCTGCACGGCAAGGGCAACGCGGTCACGGCCGTCGCCGTCCTGGCCTCGGACCACGTCTCGCTCGTCGTCGACGGGCTGGCGCCCAACGACGCGGCGGGCACGACGTACGTGCTGTGGGAGAAGGGCCGGTTCGGCGACGTGCGCGCCGTCGGCACCTTCGACGTGCGCCCCGGCCACATGGAGGTCGTCCGTGACCTGCCGCTCAACAGCCAGGCCGGGGACGTCACGGGGCTGGCCGTGACGCACGAGCAGGGCAACGAGGCGCCGGACCGTCCGACCCAGGACCCGGTGGCGTCCGGCACGGTCGACGAGGCCTGACCGCGCCCGGCTCGGTGCAGGATGGGGGCATGTCCGCAGCGCTCCCTGACCAGCAGGACGACGGGCCGCTGGAGCCAGGTGGCCGGGCCGCGCGCAAGGGCGACTCCGGCTGGCGGGCCCGCCTGCGGCGCACGCCGGGTGGCGCGCTGGCACTCAAGGCGGGCGCCCTGGTCCTGGGCGGGCTGTTCATCGCCCTCGGCGCGGCAGCGATCGTGCTGCCCGGGCCGCTGACGATCCCGCCGATGCTGCTGGGGCTCTACGTCCTCGCCAGCGAGTTCGACTGGGCCGACCGGCTGCTCCAGCGGGCGAAGCACAGCGCCGAGGAGGCCTGGGCGACGGCGAAGAAGCGTCCGGTCCTCTCGACGATCACCACGGTCGGCGGCCTGGTCCTGGCGGGGCTCGCGATCTGGGCCGTGCCCCACTACGACCTGGTCGCGCGGGCCAGGGACGCGGTCGGCCTGTAGGGCGCGGTGCGCTAGTGTCCTTGCCCGCCAGGGCGTATAGCTCAGTTGGTTAGAGCGCACGCTTCACACGCGTGAGGTCGCAGGTTCGAGTCCTGCTACG
>CAVXMC010000004.1:0-146451 GCA_963762795.1 uncultured Actinomycetota bacterium
GGCGGCCCGCCCCAGGGTCCGCAACACGTCGACCTTCGATGGGTCCGTGACTGTCTCACTCCGGGTTGAGGACCCGCATGCATGGCTGAGGCCCGTGCGAGTTGGCCCTGTGCTTCTCCGACAGGCCAAGCCCGACGAGGCGGGCGGCCTGGTCGGGCCAGGGGTGACCATCCGGGGCCGCCCCCCGTCCGGCGCGCGGCACAGCTGGCGGTGCTGCGCGCGATCGAAGGTGACCACCTCGACGCTGTCCCCGGCCCGACGTACGCGGACCACAAGGCAGACACGGCGCGGCAGTCGAAGTAGCACTCGACCGGCGAGGGCTCGTGAGCCCGGAAGGACCTGGCTGATCTGGACGTGCCCAGCCGACCTGACGAGACGTCGTCGGCGGGACCACTTGTCGTTCGCTCTGCCTGGGTCTGGGACGCGGCGCCCAGCGGCGAAGGCCACTCATGTCCCGCGGGCTGCGCGGGCCGGACCCGTGGGTGTGCCCTGATCCAATGCCCTAACGGGGCCGTACGTGCCCTCACACGGCCTGCCTCGACCTGCGCCCCGGCCTCACCCGACAAGAAAACGGCCCCCGACCTCTACTTGCAGGTCAGGGGCCGTTTACCACCTGGTGGCGGGTGAAGGGTTCGAACCTTCGTAGGCTGAGCCGGCAGATTTACAGTCTGCTCCCTTTGACCACTCGGGCAACCCGCCAGGTGCGTGGGAGACGATAGCAAGGAGCAACGCGTGGCCGATCCGTCGTTCGACGTCGTCAGCAAGGTCGACCGGCAGGAGGTCGACAACGCCCTGAACCAGGTGGCCAAGGAGTCGCCACGCGGTACGACTTCAAGGGACGGCGCCTCGATCGCCTGGTCGGGCGAGAGCATCGTCCTCAAGGCCGAACGCGAGGACCGGGTCAAGGCCGTGCTCGACGTGTTCCGGGAGAAGCTCATCAAGCGGCAGATCTCCCTCAAGACGCTCGAGGCCGGCGAGCCGCAGCAGTCGGGCAAGGAGTACCGCCTCACGGCCACGGTCCGGAGGGGATAGCCAGGACAACGCCAAGAAGGTCGCCAAGGTCATCCGGGACGAGGGCCCCAAGGGGGTCCAGCCGAGATCCAGGGCGACCAGCTGCGGGTGACGGGGAAGAAGCGGGACGACCTCCAGGCCGTCATCGCGCTGCTGAAGGGCCAGGACCTCGACTTGGCCCTGCAGTTCACGAACTACCGGTAGGTCACGCTCGGGGCCTACTGTCTGGTCGCCCCCGGGCGGCGCTAGCGGCGTCCGCGGGGCGGCGGCGAACGTAGCGGTACGCCCCGGTCGGGGGCGTCTCCGGGCGCAGCGCTACGGTCGGCGGCCCCAGGCCCGGCGGCGGCCGCGAGTGTCGGGCTGCGGCCCGCTTGCTGGCCTTGGGTTCATGGGGTCGATGCAACGCTGTCGCGGTGGATCTTGAGGTGGCGTTGATGGTGGGTTCGGGGCCGGTTGGTCATTCCGCGCTGTAGCGCGGAGGTAATCGGGCTCGTCCGCTTATCGGGCCTGGGCGTGCTCTAGGTGACCGTGTGGGCTGGGGTCTAATCAAGCGGCAGTTAGCCTGCTGGGCCGTGAGGGTGCGGGCGTGCGTCCGCGGCCGCCGGTCACGCCGTCGGGACGGTTCTTGTCGTTGGAGGAGCGGGAACACATCGCGCTGGGCTTGGTGGCGAAGGCCTCGCCCACGCAGATCGCGCGGGAGCTGGGCCTGATCGGTCAGCACGGGCGGTGCGGGAGATCGCCCGCAACAGGGACTGGCGTGGCCGCTATCGGGCCGTGAACGCGCACCGGCAGGCGCAGGAACGCACCGCCCGACCCAAGGCCGCAAAGCTCGTGGCGCAACCGGAGTTGCGCCAGTACGTGCAGGATCGGCTGTCGAAGGACCAGTGGTCACCGGAGCAGATCAGCAACGCGCTGCCGCTGGCCTTTCCCGACCAGCCGGAGATGCGGGTCAGCTACGAGACGATCTACCAGTCGCTGTATGTGCAGAGCCGGGGTGCGCTCAAGCGCGAGCTGACCGCGTCGCTTCGGACCGGCCGGGTGCTGCGCCGACCGCAGCGGGTGGCGGCGGCACGTCGGAACCGCATCCCGAACATGGTGATGATCAGCGAGCGGCCGGCTGAGGTCGCCGACCGGGCCGTCCCTGGCCACTGGGAAGGCGACCTGATCCTCGGTGAAGGCGGCCGCTCAGCCATCGGGACGCTGGTCGAACGTTCCTCACGGTTCTGCCTGCTGGTGCACCTGCCGGGTCGGCACGGCGCCCAGGAGGTCCGCGACGCTCTGCGCGACACGATCCTGACCTTGCCCGAGCAGCTGCGAGGGTCCCTGACTGTCGATGCCGCGTGAAAACTGACCCCCTGGTGCCGTCGGAACTTTGACCCCTCGGTGATCTTGAGGAGTGATCACCGTGGAGCACTGGGCCGAGATCCGTCGTCTGCACTTGACGGAGAAGATGCCGATCAAGGCGATCGCCCGCAGGTTGGGCGTGGCCCGCAACACCGTCCGGGCGGCGTTGGCCGCGGCCGAGCCGCCGCGGTACGAGCGGCCGGCGAAGGGCTCGGCGCTGGACGCGTTGGAGCCGCGGATCGTGGCGCTGCTGACCGCAGTTCCCGGACATGCCGGCGACCGTGATCGCCGAGCGGCTCGGCTACACCGGGGCCAGCTCGGTGCTGCGGGCCCGGGTCGCGGTGCTGCGCCCGCGGTTCCGGCCGGCGGACCCGGCCGACCGGACGACCTATGAGGCGGGCGAGATCGTGCAGTGCGACCTGTGGTTCCCGACCGGCGGTCGTGCCGGTCGCGCACGGGCAGCTGCTCGCACCGCCGGTGCTGACGATGGTCAGCGCGTTCTCCCGCTGGATCATGGCGACCGCGCTGCCGTCCCGCACCACCGGCGACCTCGTCGCCGGGATGTGGCTGCTGCTGCGCGCTGCTCGGCGGGGTCCCCAAGACGCTGGTCTGGGACAACGAGGCCGGGATCGGCCAGCATCAGCGCCTCACCGTCGGCGCCCGGTCGCTGGCCGGGACGCTGGGCACCCGGATCTGGCAGGCCCCGGCCCGCGACCCGGAGACCAAGGGCGTCGTGGAGCGCGCCAACGGCTACCTGCAGACCTCGTTCATGCCCGGACGCACCTTCACCTGCCCGGCAGACTTCAACGCCCAGCTCGCCGGCTGGCTGCCACGCGCGAACCAGCGGCAGGTCCGCGCGACCGGCACCACCCCGGCCGCGCTGCTCGCGGCCGACCGGGCGGCGATGACCGGGCTGCCGCCGGTCGCGCCGCGGGTCGGCTGGAGCGGGCAGGTCCGGCTCGGCCGGGACTACTACGTCCGGGTCGCCGGCAACGACTACAGCGTCTGCCCCACCGCGATCGGACGGATGGTCGACCTGACCTGCGACCTGGACCGGGTCCAGGCGCGCTGCGCCGGGCAGGTCGTCGCGGACCACCCACGCTCCTGGGCGCGCGCCCTGACCCTGACCGACCCGGCGCACGTCGCGACCGCCAAAGGGCTGCGGCAGGCGTTCCAGCAGCACCAACGCCAGACCGGCACGCCAGACCGGCCCGAGCGGCCCGGGCAGGTCGTGGCCCGCCGCGCCCTGGCCGACTACGACGCCGTCTTCGGCCTCGCTCCCGCCACAGCACCCGCGGCTGCACCCGGCGGGCGCCCCGCGCACCTGAGTCTGGTCGCGCCGTCCCCGGCCGCGCGATGAAGCCCGACGACGTCGACGCCGAGATCGCGCTGCTGGCCCGCGAGCTCAAGACCCCCGTCATCACCAACACCTTCCAGGCCCTGGCGCAGCAGGCCCGCGTCCGAGACGTGGTCGCACGAGACCTACCTCGCCGCCGTCCTGGCCCGCCAGGTCGCGTCCCGCACCGTCAACGGCACCCGGATGCGCGTCGCCGGCGCGCACTTCCCGCAGACCAAGACGATGGAGGACTTCACCTTCGCCCACGTCCCGACCGCCGGCCCGCGACACCCTCGCGCACCTGGCGACCACCACCTTCGTCGGCCGCCGGGAGAACGTCGTGCTCCTCGGCCCACCCGGGCTGGGCAAGACCCACCTGGCGATCGCCCTCGGCATCAAAGCCTGCGAAGCCGGCTACCCCGTCGCGTTCGCCTCCACCAGCGGCTGGCTCGCAGCGGCTCGCCGCGGCGCACGACCGCAACACCCTCGAGCTCGAGCTCCGCAAGCTCAACCGCTACCGGCTGCTGATCATCGACGAAGTCGGCTACCTCCCGCTGGACGCCGCCGCCGCATCGCTGTTCTTCCAGCTCATCGCCAACCGCTACGAGACCGGCTCGGTCATCGTCACCAGCAACCTCGCGTTCAGCCAGTGGGGCCAGACCCTGGGCGACGACATCGTCGCCGCCGCCACCATCGACCGGCTCGTCCACCACGCCACCGTCATCGCCCTGGACGGCGAGTCCTACCGCACCCGCACACACCGCCCACCCACCCGCCAGCACCAGCCCGAGGGGTCAACTTTCGGACAGCACCAGGGGGTCAGTTTTCGGCCCGGCGTTGACACATGCGGGGCCATGCGGCGCCCGAGAGGCCCATCGGACCGATTGACGGGTCACGTGCCGCACCGGCACGAACCCGCTACGTCGTCCACCGGAGGAACCCGTGCCGTCAGCCCGCCAGCCCATCCGCAAGAAGGGCGTCAAGCCCAAGAGGTCCGACCCGTGGCAGGGCGTCGCCCAGCTCCCCGGCGGCCAGCGCACGATGATCTGGCCGACCCGGTCCGCCGCGCTGGAGTGGGCCGAGAAGGCCGAGAAGGCCGCCGGGAACGGCGGCACCGGCGACCGGCTCACCGTCGAGGCGATCTACCCGCTCGTCCGCAAGCGCCTCGGGAAGAGCGAGCGCTACCGCGAGGAGATCGACCGGACGATGAGGTTGTTCATCGTCCCGCGCTGGGGCGGCGTCGAGGTCCGGTCCTACCGCAAGGCCGCCGTGCAGGACTGGGTCGAGCGGCTGCAGGGCATCGGCGGGACCGACGGCGACGAGGGCCCCCGCCCGAAGGACCGCGCCCCCGAGCCGGTCGCGCACCCTGGCTCCTGCAAGGAGCAGCCGTGCCGGTCAGAGCGGCTGCCCCTGGCCGAGCGCGAGGCGAACCGGGAGACGCACGTCCGGCGGATCGAGACCGAGCAGGGCGCGCACTACCCCGTCGTCGGCCCGGCCCGCGCCGGGACCGTCCTCGCGCACTGGAAGACGATCATCAGCCAGGCCGTCGAGCAGGAGCTCCTCGGCGAGAGCCCGCTGCGGGGGATCTCCCAACCCGAGCTTGACGAGCCGGAGGGCCGGGCCATGCCCGAGGACGAGTTCCTCCGGGCGATCGCCTTCCTGCCCGAGTGGGCGTACGCCCCGATCTACGGCCTGCCCTACGTGGGCGTGCGCATCGGCGAGCTCAACGCGCTGGACGACGACAGCGAGACGGCCCTGGGCCGGCTGCACGTCACGTCGACGCTGGTCGAGGACGACCACTGCGCCTTCCAGTTCAAGGCGACGCCCAAGAGCAACCGGTCCCGCACGACCGTCTACCCGGTGCACGTCCGGGAGGTCTGGGACGAGCACCGCCGCAGGTTCCCGTCCTCGCCCGTCACCCTGACGGTCACCGGGACCCGGGGACGGGAGACGACGCAGGTCCGGTCGTGGTTCCGCACGCCCGAGGGCGCGCCGGTCTGCCGGCACCGGCTCGACCGGGTATGGAAGGCCGCCCAGCGCGAGGCGGGCCTGACCACGGGCTACCGCCTGCACGACTTGAGGCACACTTTCGCCAGCCTCCTGCTGTCGGCGGGTCGGCCGCCCGGCGAGGTCTCGGAGCTCCTCGGGCACGCCCGCGGCTCCAAGATCACGGAGAAGATCTACGGCCGGTATTTGGGCGACTGGCAGTCCGCTCCGGAGGCCGTGCTGGAGCGCCCGGCCCGGCACCTGCGGCTCGTCACGGACGGTGACGCGGACGACGTGGCCGAGTCGGCCTGAGGGCCGTTTCAGGCCGTTGCTGACACGGATCCTGACACAGGGCGTACCGGCAGGACCCCTGGAAAGCCTTACGGGCCAAGGAATCCCTTGGCCCGTAAGGCTTTTCGCGGGTGGAGCTGAGGGGACTCGAACCCCTGACCCCCACACTGCCAGTGTGGTGCGCTACCAGCTGCGCCACAGCCCCGCGGTCGTGCGCCGACAACCCTACCGGTTGTGCAGACGGGCCGAGGAGGCCCCCTCCGGGAGCCCTCCCGCGGACACCCCGTGCGACTCCAGCCGCCAGCCGCGGCTGCCCTCGGCGAGCACCGTCCAGCAGGCGTTGCCGAGCCCGGCGACGCGCCACCAGGCGGCCGGGTCGAGCTCGAGGAGGGTGCAGACCGCCGACCGGGCGGTGCCGCCGTGGGTGACTGCGACGAGCGTCCCGCTGTCGGGCAGGTGGTCCAGCACGCAGGCAGCCGCGCGCGCACCGGCCTGCGCGTAGGTCTCCCCGCCGCCCCGCGGCACGTCCTGGCCGGCGCGCCAGGCGGCGTGCTCCTCGGGGAAGCGCTGCTGCGCCTGCTCGCCGGTGAGCCCCTGCCAGAGCCCGAGGTCGAGCTCACGCAGCCGGGGGTCCAGCTCGAGCGGCAGGTCGCAGCGGTCGACCAGCGCCTGCGCGGTGTCGCGGGCCCGGGCCAGGTCGCTGCTGACCACGACCGCCGGCGGCATCCTCGCCAGCACCGCGGCGGCCGCGACCGCCTGCGCCTGGCCGACCTCGTCGAGGGGCACGTCGAGCTGGCCCTGGATGACGCCGCCGGCGTTGTGCGCCGTACGGCCGTGGCGCAGCAGGACCAGGCGCCGGCTCAGCTGGCCTCCACCGGGCGACCGGCGGCGCGCTCGGCGTCGCGGTCGACGAAGGGGATGACCGGGCAGTCCTTCCACAGCCGCTCGAGGGCGTAGAAGACCCGCTCCTCCTGGTGCTGCACGTGGACGACGATCTCGGCGAAGTCGAGCAGGACCCAGCGGCCCTCCTGGGTGCCCTCGCGGCGGACCGGCTTGGCGCCGAGGTCGCGCAGGCGGTCCTCGACCTCGTCGACGACGGCCTTGACCTGGCGGTCGTTCGGGGCGGAGGCCAGCAGGAACACGTCGGTGATGACCAGGCGCTCGCTGACGTCGAGCACGAGGATGTCGCTGGCGAGCTTGTCGGCGGCGGCCTGCGCGGCTGCCAGCCCCAGCTCGACGGCGCGCTCGGAGGCGGGCACGGGCTCTCTTCTCAGTCGGGGACGAGCTCCATTGTCGCCCACGTCGCGCTCAGGGGCGCAGATCGGCCCCGACCAGCACGACGACGTCCGCGATGTCGCCCGTGTCGCCGCGCCGCACGGCGTCGTCGGGGAGGCCGAGGGCGGCCGCGACGTCACCGGCGCGGTCGCCGGTGTCGTCGCCGGAGTGCACCACCTGGCTGCGGGCGTAGCCCGTGCTCGGGGCGTCCCGGACGCCGACCACGACGAGCCCGGCGTCGGCGAGGACGGCGCGGGCCCGGTCGGCCACTCCCGGCCGCTGCACGCCGTCGAGCACGACGACCCGGTTGCGCTGCGTCCGGGCGTCCGCCGCCACCGAGCCGGCCAGCAGGCGGTCGACGACGTCCCGGACCGAGCGGGGGTCGACCCGGCTGACCTCCGGGGCGGTCGGCAGGGCCGCCGGGACGACGGGCAGGGGGGCGTACGTCAGCGCGACCCCGGCCGAGGCGCTGCGCAGGCCGGCCAGGAACGTGGCCAGCTCCGGGACCGGCAGGCTCGTGACCGAGCGACGGCCCAGCCCGCGCAGCACCTTCGCGATGCCCGCCGCGTCGCTCGGCAGCGCCGCGACGATGCCCTCGAGGACCGGGCGCAGGCGGGCCGTACGGGTGCGGGCAGGCTCCCCGGGCCCCAGGTAGCTCATCAGGGCGACCGCGCGCTTGCCGTCCAGCTTCGTCCGCCCCTGCGGCAGCAGCTCCCGCCCGCCGGCCCGGATCGGCTCCTCCATGTCGACCTCGATGCCACCGAGGGCGTCGACGAGGCGTACGGCCGTGGGCTGGTCCAGCACCCAGCCGGCGTCGACCGAGACGTCCAGGGCGTCGCCGAGCGCGCTGCGCAGGTCGTCGGGGCTGACCTGCGGGAGGGCGCGCCCCAGGGGAAGCGGGCCACGGCGCGGGACCGGGACGACGAGGTCGGCGGGCAGCAGCAGCGCTGCGCCGGAACGGCTGGCAGCGTCGACGCCGAGCAGCACCCCGGTCGTGCCCGTGCCGTTCGGTGCCTGCAGCTCCACCAGCAGCGTGCGCTGCGTGCGCTCCTGCGCCACGGCGACGGCGGGCGGCGGACCGCTGCCCCCTGCCAGCGCGTAGGTGAGGCCGAGCGTCGCCGCGACGGCCACGGCCAGCGCGGCGGCGATCTGCTGGCGCTGCTGCCGGCGCCGACGGCGGCGCAGCTCGGACCGTCGCCCGGGCGGGGCGACCAGCTCGACCCGGGGCGACCAGCTGCGCTCGACCTCGGTCACGGCCGCGCGCCTTCCGGGCGGTAGAGGCCGCGCTTGTCGATGTACTGCACGACGCCGTCGGGCACGAGGTACCAGACCGGCACGCCCTGCGCGACCCGCTCGCGCACCGCGCTGGAGGAGATCGCCAGCGCCGGGACCTCGAGCAGCGTGACGGCGCCGTCGGGGAACGCCGCCAGGTCGACCGGCTCGTAGCCCGGCCGGCTGACGCCGACGAAGTGCGCCAGCGCGAACAGCTCCTCGGCGGCGTGCCAGCCCAGGATCTGCGCCAGCGCGTCGGCGCCGGTGATGAAGAACAGCTCCGCGTCCTCGTACGTCCGGCGCAGCGCCCGGAGCGTGTCGATCGTGTACGTGGGTCCCGGGCGGTCGACGTCGGTGCGGCTGACCGTGAAGCGCGGGTTCGACGCCGTCGCGATGACCGTCATGAGGTAGCGGTCCTCGGCCAGGCTCACCGCGCGGTCGGACTTCTGCCACGGCTGGCCGGTCGGGACGAAGACGACCTCGTCGAGGGCGTAGCCGGCCGCGACCTCCTGGGCGGCGGACAGGTGACCGTTGTGGACGGGGTCGAAGGTCCCGCCCATGACCCCGATGCGCCTGCCCACGCGCCCAGACCCTAGTCGGGGCCTACACGAGTCGGCGCCGCGCCACCCTCCAGCCGACCCGGGCGACCAGCAGCAGGCCGCCGAGGCAGAGCAGCACAGGGCGGCCCGCCCGCTGCGCGCGACCAGCCCCTCGACACCGCTGGTGAAGCCGTCGCGGGCCTCGCCCACCGCGCGCGACAGCCCGCTCTGCGACCGCTCCTCGACCGCGACGACCGGGTCGTCGCGCTCGGTCACGGTGACCGTGAGCGTCGAGAGGTCGCTCGAGCTGGCCAGCACCTTGAGCTGGCCCTCGAGCCGGTCGATCTTGACCGTCGATGTCGTCGACCCGCTGCTGGACGGTCAGCACCTCGCCGATGGTGCGGGCGCGCGACAGGATCTCGAGGAAGCGCTCGCGCGCCGCCTTCAGGGAGCGGATCTGCGCGGCGACGTCGGCGTACTCCGCGGTGACGTCCTTGCCGGCCGACGTGGCGCTGCGCACCTCCGCCTTCAGCGCCCGGACCCGGGCGACCAGGGCCTCGAAGCGGTCGACCGGGACGCGCAGCGTCATGCTGCCGGACGGTGAGCCGCCGCTCTCCTGGGTCGACGCCGACACGTAGCCGCCCTCGGCCTTCGCCGCCGCCTGCACGCCGGTCAGCGTCGGCGTCGACGCGGCCGTCGTCGACCACCAGGGCGACCGCGCCCGTCTTCACCACCCGGGCTGCCGCGCCGTCCGGGGCAGGGGCCGCGGGGGCGGCCGGGGCCGCTGCCCGGGCGCGGGAGCCGGCCGCTCACCGTCCCGAACGAGGTGGCGCCGGCCGCCGGGGCCTCCGCCTCGGCCGGCGCCAGGGCCTTGGCCCCGGAGCCGCCGGACGTCGCGAAGCCGGACCCGGGTGCTGCTGCGGCCGGGGCCTGGCCGCCGGACGACCCGACGGCAGGGGCGCCCGCTGCCGCCGGGACCTCCGCCGCCGGGTGGTCGCGCTCCAGCACCGCGACCCCCAGCCCCGCGGCGAGCACGACGACCGCGGCCGCAGCGGCGGCCGCGGGCAGCCAGGCGCGCGTCCGGCGTACGGGCTCCTCGAGCACCAGCTCGGGCACGGAGAACGACCCGGCCGCCTCGCCGAGCAGCGAGGTCAGGTCCTCGTCCGAGAGCGTGTTCACCGGCTGACCTCCAGCACGTCGTCGTCGCGGACCCAGGCCGACAGCCGGGGGTCCTGGGCCAGGCGCTGGCGCGCCTCGTGCAGCCGGCTCTTGACCGTGCCGGGCCTGCGGTCGATCGCGGTGGCGATCTCCTTCTCCGACAGCCCGGCCCAGAAGCGCAGGACGAGCGGGATGCGCAGGTGCTCGGGCAGCTCGGCCAGCGCCGCCACGACGTCACCCGACAGCTGGGTCCGCTCGGCCGCCAGCTCCGGCGGCGCGGCGCCGTCGGTCAGGGCCTCGAGCCCCGCGTCGCCGTCGTCCAGCCCGCGGCGCGAGGTCTGGCTGCGCACCCGGGAGATGCAGGCGTTGACCACCACGCGGTAGAGCCAGGCCTTGCGCGCCTCCGCCGGCGGCACCGCGTCGCGGAACCGCCAGACGCGCAGGAACGCCTCCTGCACGGCGTCCTGCGCCTCGTGCGGGTCGCGCAGCACCAGGCACGCGGTCCGGTAGGCCGTCGGGTAGTCCCGCCTCAGCCACTCGGCGATGTCGTCCATGCACAACAGACGCAGCCGGCGGCCGACCGGTTCGCCGTCAGGTCAGGTGGGCGAGCCGGTAGGCGATGACCGGGGCGCTGAGCACGAGGGACACCAGCGCGAGCGGCACGGCGACCCGGCCCAGCAGCCGGCCGGCCTGCCCCAGCCGGCCGTCGCCGGCACCGCGGTAGCGGAAGGCGGTGGCGGCGTACAGCACCAGACCGGTGACGAGGTGCCAGTCGGTGATCGGGTTGAGCCGGGGCGAGGCGACCGCCACGACGAGCAGCCCGACGGAGGCGACGAGGAGCGCGCCCCGGACGAGGAGGCCGAGCTCGGCGGGCAGGCTGCGCTCCGGCGGCGGTCCGAGGACCAGCACCGAGACGATGACCGACAGGGCGTACGCCAGCGCCAGCAGGTCGAAGGGCAGCTCGAGCCCGCCCGCACCCGGGTCGGCCTTGTCGACGTTGGCGTGCAGCAGGAGCAGGACGACGAGCCCGAGCGTGACGGGTGGGATCCGGGTGAGCCGGTCCTCCAGCCGCGGCCGCTCCTGCTGCTCGACCGTCACTGCGGCAGCAGGTCCTGGACGAACTCCTGCAGCTGCAGCGCGTTGCGGCACTCCACCATCTCGATGACGTCGGCGTACGGCGCGGTCGCGCTGTCGCCGGAGCCCCAGTAGGCGGCCGGCTCGGGGTTGAGCCAGTAGGCGTGCCGGGCCCGCTGCACCAGCTGCTTGAGGGTCTGCGCGCCGGTGGCGCGGTAGTTGTTGCGCGCGTCGCCGAGGATCAGCAGCGAGGTGCGCGGGCCGATCGCGTCGGGGAACTTCTCGGCGAAGACCTCGATCGCGTGGCCGTAGTCGCTGTGCCCGTCGAACCAGACCAGCTCGGCCTCGGTCGACATCTTCTGCAGCGCGTCGGCGACGTCGACGCCGGGCGAGAAGAAGCGGGTGACCTCGTCGGTCGTGTCGATGAACGCGAACGCGCGGACCTTCGTGAACTGCTCGCGCAGCGCGTAGGCCAGCATCAGCGTGAAGTGCGCGAAGCCGGCGACCGAGCCGCTGACGTCGCACAGCACGACCAGCTCGGGCTTGTGGGGCTTGTGCGGCTTGTGGTGGGTCACCAGCGGCACGCCGCCGGTGCCGAGGGAGGCCCGGACCGTACGGCGGAAGTCGAGCTTGCCCGTACGCCCGAGCCGGCGACGCGCGGTGAGGCGGGTCGCGAGGCGGCGGGCCAGCGGGAAGACCTGGCGCTTGAGCTCGGCCATGTCGTCGCGGCTGGCGCGCAGGAAGTCGACCTGCTCCGCGAGCGGCTGCACGGCGGTCTTGCTGACCTGCTCGGCGCCGCGGTCCTCGGCCAGGCGGCGGCGGACCTCGGCCTCGACCATCTCCTGGAACTGCTTGACCCGCTCGGTGATGGTCTGCCGGGCGACCCGCTCGGCCAGGCCGCCGCGCTCCTGGCCGGCGAGCATGGCCTCGAGCAGGCTGGCCATCAGCGTCTCGGGCGACAGCGAGCGCAGGACCCGGTAGGCGAACCAGGACTGCCGGCCGGGCTGGGCGTCGGAGCGGCCGAGGGAGGAGACGACCTGGCGGGCGAAGCGCTGCAGCGCCTGCTCGTCGCCCTTGAGCAGCAGGTCGCGCAGCGCGTCGCGCATCGCGGCCGGGTCGACCTGGCCGGAGCCCTCTCCCGGCTCGCCGTCCTCGCCGGGCTCGCCGTCCTCGCCCTCCATCTCGGCGCGGCTGGGCTCGCCGGTGACCGCGGGCCACCACAGGTCGAAGAGCGTGTCGAAGGTGCGGCGGTGGTTGGGCCGCTTGACGACGCTCGCGGCGAAGGCGGCGCGCAGCGCCTCGCGGTCGAGCATGTCGATGGCGCCCATGGCCCGGGTGGCGTCGAGCACCTCCGACAGCGGCACCGGCAGGCCGGCCTGACGCAGGGCGTCGAGGAACGCGATCTCCCGCTCGAGCAGGCCGCTCGTGCTCATCGCTAGTTCAGCTTCAGCTGGGTGGCGGCCCGCTCGTGGTCGCTGGCGTGCTTGAGCACGACGCCGAGGGTGTCCTTGACGGCCTGCTCGTCGAGCGTGTCGAGGCCGAGCGCGACGAGGGTGCGGGCCCAGTCGATGGACTCCGCGATCGACGGCGACTTCTTCAGCTCGAGCGCACGCAGCGCGCGGACCGTGCGGACCAGCGTGTCGGCCAGCTGCTCGGCGACCTCGGGCACCCGCGACAGCACGATGGCCTTCTCGCGGTCGGCGTCCGGGTAGTCCAGGTGCAGGTAGAGGCAGCGGCGCTTGAGGGCCTCGGAGAGCTCGCGGGTCGCGTTGGAGGTCAGGAAGACGATCGGGCGGCGGGCCGCCGTGATGGTGCCGAGCTCCGGGATCGTCACCTGGAAGTCCGACAGCACCTCGAGCAGCAGGCCCTCGACCTCGACGTCGGCCTTGTCGGTCTCGTCGATGAGCAGCACGGTGGCGTGCGGGTTGCGGATCGCGGTCAGCAGCGGCCGCGACATGAGGAACTCCTCGGCGAACACGTCGTCGTGGATGTCGTCCCACGAGTCGTCGTCCTTGCTCGCCTGGATGCGCAGCAGCTGCTTCTTGTAGTTCCACTCGTAGAGCGCGCGGGCCTCGTCCAGGCCCTCGTAGCACTGCAGGCGGATGAGCTCGGAGCCCGTCGCCTCGGCGACGGCCTTCGCCAGCTCGGTCTTGCCGACACCGGCGGGGCCCTCGACCAGCAGCGGCTTGCCGAGGCGGTCGGCGAGGAACACCGTGGTGGCGATGGCGTGGTCGGTGAGGTAGCCGGCGGCGTTGAGCCGCTCGCGCACGTCGTCGACCGAGGCGAACTGGGGCTTCAGCACGGGCTCTCCTGACTCGGGACCGAACGCCATTCTGCCCCAGAGGTGAACCGGCGTTCGCACGGACCCGCAGGACTGGCCCCGGAAGTCCTGCTCCTAGGGTCTCGCATGAGAGTCGCCTTCCTCGGCCTGGGACGCATGGGCGTCGCCATGGCCCGCCACGTCCTCGACGCCGGGCACGAGCTCACCGTGTGGAACCGCACGCCCGGCAAGGCCGGCCCGCTGGTCGACGGCGGGCGCCCGGGAGGCCTCCTCGGTCGCCGACGCGGTGGGCGGCGCCGAGGCCGTGGTGCTCATGCTCTTCGGCCCGGACAGCGTCCGCGAGGTGCTCGCCGAGGTCGTCCCGGCCGCACCGGGCGTGCTGGTCGTCGACAGCACGACGGTCGGTCCGGAGGCGGCCCGCGAGTTCGGCCGGCTCTGCCGCGAGGCGGGCCTGCGCTACGCCGACGCCCGGTGGCCGGCTCCACCGCGCCCGGCGGCCGAGGGCACCCTCGGCGTGCTGGCCGGCTGCGACGAGGCCGACTGGGCCGCGGTCGAGCCGCTGCTGCAGCTGTGGGGCGCCCCGGAGAAGGTCCGCCGGGTCGGCGGCGTCGGCGCCGGCAGCGCGCTCAAGCTGGTCGTCAACCAGGGCATCGGCGTGCTGGCGGCCGGGCTCGGCGAGACGCTGGCGCTCGCGACCGCAGCTGGGGCTGGAGCGCGGGCCGGTGCTGGACGTGCTGGGCGCCGGCGCGTACGGCTGGACCCTCGGCCAGAAGCGGGCGATGGTCGAGGCCGGCGACTACACCGGGACGACGTTCAGCCTGGACCTGCTGGCCAAGGACCTGGACCTCGCGGTCGGCGCGTCCGGGGACGCCGAGCTGGCGGTCACCCGCGCGGTGCTGCAGCGAGGCCCGCGAGGCGCTCGACGCCGGGCACTCGGGCGAGGACTACGCCGCGCTCATCGCCGACGGGCCTGCCGATCGACGCGGTCGGCGCTCAGCCCCGGACGTGCCCGTCGCCGGTGACGACGTAGGTGGTGCTGGTCAGCTCGGGCAGGCCCATCGGCCCGCGGGCGTGCAGCTTCTGGGTCGAGATGCCGATCTCGGCGCCGAAGCCGAACTCGCTGCCGTCGGTGAACCGCGTGCTACGCGTTGACCATGACCGCCGCGCTGTCGAGCGAGCGCACGAAGCGGCGCGACGCGTCGACATCGCGCGTCACGATCGCCTCGGTGTGACCGCTCCCCCACCGCCGGATGTGCGCGACGGCGTCGTCGAGGCTGTCGACGACGCCGACGGCGAGGTCGAGGCAGAGGTACTCCGCGGCCCAGTCCTCGTCGGTCGCCGGCACGGACGAGGCGTCGTACGCCGCGGCGCGCCCGTCGGCGTGCAGCGTCACGCCCTTGTCCTTCAGCGCCGCACGGCGCGCGGCAGGAACGCCTGCCGCGACGTCGGCGTGCACGAGCAGGGTCTCGGCCGCGTTGCAGACCGACGGCCGGGTGGTCTTGGCGTCCACGACGATGGCGACCGCCTTGTCGAGGTCGGCGGAGGCGTCGACGTAGACGGTGCAGTTGCCGACGCCGGTCTCGATGACCGGCACCAGCGACTCGGTGACGACCGCCTCGATGAGGCCGGCACCGCCGCGCGGGATGAGCACGTCGACCAGGCCGCGGGCCTGCATGAGCTCCTTGACCGAGGAGCGGTCGGTGCCGGGGACGAGCTGCACGGTGTCGGCCGGCAGCCCGGCAGCGGTCGCCGCGTCGGCCAGCACGTCGACCAGCACCCGGTTGGAGCGGTAGGCGCTGGCGCTGCCGCGCAGCAGGACCGCGTTGCCGCTCTTGACGCACAGCCCGGCCGCGTCGGCGGTCACGTTGGGGCGGGCCTCGTAGATGATCCCGACGACGCCGAGCGGCACCCGCACCTGACGCAGCTCGAGGCCGTTCGGCAGCGACGAGCCGCGGACGACCTCGCCGACCGGGTCGGGCAGGGTCGCGACGTGGCGCAGGCCGTCGGCCATCGCCTCGATGCGCGCCGGCGTCAGCGCCAGCCGGTCCAGCAGCGCCTCGGCCGTCCCGGCCTCGCGCCCTGCCGCGACGTCCTCGGCGTTGGCGGCGAGGACCTCCGCGGCGCGCGCCAGCAGCGCGTCGGCCATCGCCAGCAGCGCTGCGTCCTTGGTCCTCCGGTCGAGCGGCGCCAGCCCCGCTGCCGCCACCCGCGCCCGCTCCGCGACCGCACGTACCTCGCTCATGCCGTCGAGCGTACGGCTCAGCCGCCGCGCTCCACGAGCGCCGACTCGACGCCCTGCAGGGCGGTGAGCAGCTCGGGCGCGGTGAGGTCGCCCTCGATGCCCGGCAGCGTCGAGGCCGGGACGGAGCCCAGCCACTCGTTGCTGCCGCCCTTCACCCGGCCGACCTCGACGTCGTCGCCGGCCTTGCGCAGCAGGTAGTCGCCCTCGGAGGCGGCGTTCGGGGCCTCGGCCCCCTGGTCCACGATGCGTACGGTCATGCGGCCCTGCCTACCCAGCATCGCGCGGCCCTCACAAGACGACGAGGTCGTCCCGGTGCACCACTTCGCGCAGGCCCAGCTCACGGGTCGAACGGCCGAGCAGCGCGGGCAGCTCGGAGGCGTCGTACGCCACCAGGCCTCGGGCGACCGGCTGCCCCTCGGGCCCGACCAGCTCGACCGGGTCGCCGGCGGCGAACTCGCCCTCGACCGCGGTGACCCCGGCCGGCAGGAGCGACTTCTGCCGCTCGCACACCGCCGCGACGGCGCCGGCGTCGAGCACCAGGCGGCCCAGCGGGGTGGAGGCGTGCGCCAGCCACAGCAGCCGGGCGCTGCGCCGGCCCCCGGTCGGCCAGAAGCAGGTGCCGCCCTCGCCGCGCAGCGCCTCGGCGGCCCGGGGGGCGGAGGTCAGCAGGACGGGCACCCCGGCGCTGGTCGCGACCTGGGCGGCCCCGACCTTGCTGGTCATGCCGCCGCTGCCGAGGCCCGAGCCGGTGCCGCCGACCTCGAGCCCGGCGAGGTCCTGCGGGCCGCGGACCTCCTGGACCAGGGTGCTGCCGCTGCGCCGCGGGTCGCCGTCGTACAGCCCGTCGACGTCGGAGAGCAGGACGAGCGCGTCGGCCCGGACGAGGTGGGCCACCAGCGCGGCCAGCCGGTCGTTGTCGCCGAAGCGGATCTCGTCGGTCGCGACGGCGTCGTTCTCGTTGACGACCGGGACGACCCCGAGCGCGAGCAGCCGCTCCAGCGTGGTCTGCGCGTTGCGGTAGTGGCTGCGGCGCACCACGTCGTCGGCGGTCAGCAGCACCTGGCCGACGGTGCGGCCGTGCCGGCCGAACGCGCCGGCGTACTGCTGCACCAGCAGCGACTGCCCCACGCTGGCGGCCGCCTGCTGCGTCCCGAGGTCGCGGGGGCGGCGGCGCAGGCCGAGCGGCGCGAGCCCCGCGGCGATGGCGCCGGAGGAGACCAGCACCAGCTCGCCGCCGCGGGCGGCGAGGGCGTCGACGAGGGCGTGCAGGCGCTCGGGGTCCAGGCCGCCCTCCGCCGTGGTGAGCGAGGAGGAGCCGACCTTGACGACCAGCCGCGCCGCCGTGCGTACGGCGTCACGGGCTGACCCCGCGCTCACTCCGCGCCGACCTCCTCGACGTCGAGCCCGAGGCGCTCGGCGCGGCGCAGGTCCTTGGCGAAGCGGCGCTCGGTGGCCCGCGTACGGGCGCTCGGCGCGAGGCGCGGGTCGACGCCGCGGGCACCGGAGACGAAGTCCTCCATCTCGGCCGGCCGCCAGTCGAAGGTGACGTCGCCGATGGTGACGGGCGCGCCCGGCTCGGCGCCGGCCCCGACCAGGGCCTTCTCGACGCCGAGGCGGTTGAGGCGGTCCGCGAGGTAGCCGACCGCCTCCTCGTTGTTGAAGTCGGTCTGCAGGATCCAGCGCTCCGGCTTGGCACCGCGCACCACGAAGCCGCCGTCGACGTCGGGGTCGACCTCGAGGGTGAAGCCGACCTCGTCGACCGCCGTCGGGCGCAGGACGATGCGGGTGGCCTCCTCGACCGGCCGGGCCGCGCGGGACGCCGCGACCAGGCGCGACATGGCGAAGGTCAGCTCGCGCAGGCCCTCACGGCTGGCCGCCGAGACCTCGAAGACCTCCAGGCCGCGGGCCTCCAGCTCGGGCCGCACGATCTCCGCGAGGTCGCGGCCCTCGGGCACGTCGACCTTGTTGAGCACGACCAGGCGGGGCCGGTCGGACAGCGAGCGTCTGGTAGGCCTCGAGCTCGGCCTCGATGACGTCGAGGTCGGTCAGCGGGTCGCGACCGCCCTCGTACGTCACGGTGTCGATGACGTGGACGAGCACCGCGCAGCGCTCGACGTGGCGCAGGAACTCCAGGCCCAGGCCCTTGCCCTGCGAGGCGCCCGGGATGAGCCCGGGGACGTCGGCGACGGTGAAGACGGCGCCGTCGGCCTGCACGACGCCGAGGTTCGGCACCAGCGTCGTGAAGGGGTAGTCGGCGATCTTCGGACGCGCCGCCGACAGCGCGGCGATCAGGCTGGACTTGCCGGCGCTGGGGAAGCCCACCAGGGCCACGTCGGCGACGCTCTTGAGCTCCAGGACGACGTCCTGGACGTCGCCGGGCTCGCCGAGCAGCGCGAAGCCGGGGGCCTTGCGCTTGGTGGTCGCGAGGCTGGCGTTGCCCAGGCCACCGCGCCCGCCGCGGGCCACGATGTAGCGGGTGCCCTCGCCGACCAGGTCGGCCAGCACGTTGCCGTGCTGGTCCTGCACCACGGTGCCGTTGGGGACCGGCAGGACCAGGTCGTCGCCGCTGGCCGCCCGTGCGCATGTCGCCGGCGCCCTGCTTGCCGCTGGTGGCCTTCTGGTGCGGGTGGAAGTGGTAGTCGAGCAGCGTGGTCGTGTCGTGGTCGACGACCAGGACGACGTCGCCGCCGTGCCCGCCGTCGGCGCCGTCGGGGCCGCCGAGAGGCTTGAACTTCTCGCGCTTGACGCTGGCGCAGCCGTGCCCGCCGTCGCCGGCGGCGACGTGCAGGACGACGCGGTCGACGAACGTGGTCATCGGGAGGTCCTCACTGGAAGGGGAACAGCGAGGGCGGGCCCGGCATGCCCGGCCCGCCCTCGAAGTGCTGTGTGGTGCTACGCGGCGGGGGTGCCCGCCGGCGTGATGTTGACGGTCTTGCGGTCGCGCTTGCGGCCGAAGGTCACCGCGCCCGGGACCAGCGCGAACAGCGTGTCGTCGCCACCGCGACCGACGCCCTCACCGGGGTGGAAGTGGGTGCCGCGCTGGCGGACGATGATCTCGCCGGCCTTGACGACCTGGCCGCCGAAGCGCTTCACGCCGAGGAACTGCGCGTTGGAGTCGCGACCGTTGCGCGAGGAGCTCGCGCCCTTCTTGTGAGCCATCTCTACTTCCCCGTCTCGATGCCGGTGACCTTGATCATGGTCAGCTTCTGGCGGTGACCCATGCGGCGCTTGTAGCCGGTCTTGTTCTTGTAGCGCAGGATGTGCAGCTTCGGGCCCTTGGTCTGCTCGACGACCTCACCGCTGACGGTGACGCCGGCCAGCGCCTGGGCGTCGGTCGTGACGTTCGCGCCGTCCACGACCAGGAGCGCCGGGAGAGTGACCGCGGTACCGGCCGCACCGGCCAGCTTCTCGACCTCGACGACGTCGCCGACGGCGACCTTGTACTGCTTGCCGCCGGTCTTGACGATGGCGTACACGGATGGGCTCCTGACACTGATCGGGTGGCGCAGATCGGGCCGCGTGGGTGGTGACTGCCGAGCCCGGAGGGCCGGCGGGCGCACACGGCGATGACCGCATGAGACACGCGGACCTGACGAGGGTACAGGAGCAGATTCCCGGGCGTCGAGGGCGACCGTTGCTCCTGAGCATCGTCCCCTTAGGGTGCAGGCCCCTGCCGACTCTCCTGAGCCGGTGGGGCTGTCACGCCAGGACGGCGACCCCGCTCTCCAGCGTGCCTTCCGGAGACATGGGGATCTCATGACGCGCACCTCGACCGCCCTGCGGCGGATCGGGACGGTGGGACTGGCGTCGCTGACGCTGCTGGCCACCGCCCCGAGCCTGCTGACCGCAGCGTCCGCCAACCACACCAGCCCGGCCACGGCCATCGACCTCGGCCCGAACGACTCCGCCTCCGTCGGCACCTGTGCCGCTTTCGTCATCACGGTCACCGCGGCCAACGGCGCCCGGGTCGAGAACCAGGTCGTCGACGTCGTCCTCAGCGAGCGCACCGCCTCGGCCAACCAGGACCTCGACCTCTGCACGGGCACCACCGGCAGCCGCGAGCCCCAGACGCCTGCCGCCGCCACCGACTCCGGCGCGGCCGGCACCACGGACCGGGCCCAGTTCACGACCGGCGACGACGGCACCGTCGTCATCGGCGTCGTGGCCTCCGAGCGCGGCACCGCTGACCTCTCGGCCTTCGTCGACACCAACAACGACGACGTCCGCCAGGCCACCGAGATCCAGGACGTCAGCACCCTGTTCGTGTCGCAGGGCGGAGCCGCCGGCTCGCAGCAGGCGGCCAACGCCGTGCAGTGCGTCGACGCCCGCGGCGAGACGGACACCGACTACGTCGGCGAGCCGCACGTCGTGCTCGTGACGCTCACCAACAACGTCGTCGTCAACACCACCAGCGGCGCCGAGGCCAACGGCGGCCTCGTGGCCGACCGCGGCACCGGCACCTGCGCGGGCGACACCGTCGCCGGGGTCACGCCGTCCGTCGTCGTCACCGGCGCCAACGCCGGCGCGGCGGTGACCTGCACCCCGAGCAGCAACGGCGGCCAGGCCACCTGCACCTACTCGGCGCCGAAGACCGGCACCGACACCGTGCTCGTCTTCGTCCAGCAGACCGAGGGCGCGGGCGGCCCGGGTGCCGACGCCAACGAGCCGAAGGACACGGTGACCCGAGCCTCGGCGGTCGCACCCACCGGCCTGCAGGTCAACCTGACCTGCCAGACCGCGGGCACGTCGCCCGAGGACTGCAACGCCGCCATCCCGCAGGGCCGCAGCAACAGCACCGCGGTCGTCGTGGCCACGGTCATCCGCCGCGCCGCCAACGGCACGGCGTCGCCGGTCCAGGGCGCGATCGTCCGCTTCACCGAGAACGGCCCGGACGCCACCATCGCGACCGGCACCGCCCCCGGCACGGCCGGCAACGGCGGCGCCACCACGACCGACGCCACCGAGTGCGTGACCGCCGCCAACGGCACCTGCACCGCCACCCTCACCGAGCGGACCCCGGTCGGCGGCGAGGCGGTCAGCGTCACCGCGACCGTCCGCGGCCAGGACCCGAACGGCGACGCCGCACAGGACCCGGCCACCGCCGTCCAGGGCGAGATCAGCAGCGACACCGGCAGCGTCACCTTCCGCAACGCGGCGCGCGACGCGCGCTTCCTCGACCTGCGCCCCGAGGGCCCGATGATCACCGCCTCCGGCGGCGCCCGCGAGCTCACCGCGCTGGTCACCGACGCCAACGGCTCCCCGGTGCAGGGCGTGCAGGTCACCTTCACCGAGACCGGCGCGGGCGCCTTCCGCACCGGCGCCTCGTCCGTCGCCGTGACGACGAACGCCCAGGGCATCGCCGCGGTCGACGTCGTCTCCGAGGAGCGCGAGGCCGGCGACCAGCAGGTCACCGCGACGATCACCACCTCGGGCACCCAGTGCACCGCCTCGGTCGGCACCGGCGGCACCAACGCCACGCCGAGCCCGGCGGCCGGCAACTGCGCTGACACCGAGTCCAACACCTTCACGACCGGCCCTGCGCCGTCGCCGTCCCCCTCGACCGGCGCTGCGTGCTCGGTCGCCGGCAGCATCCGCGTGTCCCCCGCGCTCATCACCGCGGGCCGGCCGTCCGACGTCACGGTCACCAGCACGAGCGGCCGCACGGTCCGGCTCTACGCGTACAGCCGCCCGAGCACGACCTTCCGCGTCGTGCGCACCGCCGTCGCCAACGGCAGCGCCACGGTGTTCCGGGTCACCCCGGCGAGCAACACGCGGCTCTACGTCCAGGAGGAGGGCTGCACCGCCAGCGCCTCCACCGTGATCAGCGTCCGCTCGGCGGTCGGCATCAGCGCCGTCCGCAACGCCAGCCGGGTCTACACCTTCACCGGCCCGACCAACCCGCGGCGCCCCGGTCAGGTCGTCAGCCTGTTCCGCCGGACCGCCTCGGGTGACGTCCTGACGGCGCAGACCAAGACCGGCAGCGACGGCCGCTACACGATCCAGCGCCGCTTCACCGGCTCCGGGCTGTTCGACTTCTACACGCGGACCAGCACCGACATCACCAACGTCGCCGGTGCCAGCCTCGTGCGCCGGACGCTCATCTACTAGCCCACCCCGTACGCCCCGGAGGGCGGTCCCGCAGGCGCGGGGCCGCCCTCCGTCGCGTCCGGTCCGGCCGCGGCGGGCTGCTCCGCGCGGAGTGTCGGCGTACGCCCCGCTTGCTCGTGCGCGAACGGGGCGCAACCCGACACTCGCGGGGCGCGGGGGGCGACCTGAGCGCCCAGTGGAGCGTTACGCCCCGTACTGCGGCCCGGGACCGACCACACCGCTACGTTCGCCGGCCACGTGGCGGCCCCGCCGCGAGTGTCGGCGTGCGTCCCGCTTGCTCGCGTGCAAGCGGGCGCAGGCCGACACTCGCTGGGCTCGGGGCCAGCCGGGCCCGGGACGCCGGACGCCCCGCTGCGGCGGACCGCGGCGGGGCGTTCGGGGCGTACGGGTCGTGCGGGCCGGTCAGGCGGTCGGCGGGCCGGCCGGGCGGCTGGTGGCCCGGCGGCGGCGCTTCGGGGCGGCCGCAGCCGGCTCTCGACCGGCTCCGGGTCCGTGACGCTGGCGATCTCCGGCGGCAGGACCGGGAGGTCCTCCTCCGCAGGCGTCGGCTGGTCGGCCAGCTCGGGGACGACCTCCGGCTCGACGACCGGCTGGGCGCCGGAGGCCGGCAGGCCGTCGGCGTCGTCGGTGGAGAGACTCGGCGCGTCGGCCGGCTCGACGACCGGCTGGGCGCCGGAGGCGGGCAGGTCCTCGTCGGCAGGGGCGTCCACCGCGGCCGGCTCGGCGCCGTTCGGCGACAGCGACAGGGCGGCGGCCGAGGTCTCGAGCCAGGTCGGGCGACACCGCGGGGGTGCTGCCGGCGACCGGGTCGCTGGCCAGCGTGGCCGGGGCGTCGGCGACCGCGTCGAGCAGCGGGTCGGCCTCCATGTCGAGCGTGCCACCGGCCGGCTCCTCGACCAGGTCCGGCGGGATCTCGCTGCCGGCCGGCTCGGTCATGAGCTCGGCCATCTCGTCCTGCGGGGAGACGGTGGCGGCGCCGGAGCCCCGGCCACCGCGACGGCGGCGCTTCGGGCGCTCCGCCGGCTCCTCCTCCGAGGCGCCGGGCTCGACCGAGGCGGCCGGCTTGGCCTTCGCGGCGGCAGCGGCGATCCGCTCGAGCCGGGCGGCGTTCTCCGGGCTGCTGCTGGACCGGGCGTCGACCGGGTCGGTGCGCACGTGCACGCCCCGTCCGCCGCACGCCTCGCAGGTCTCGCTGAAGGACTCGAGCAGCCCCTGGCCCACGCGCTTGCGGGTCATCTGCACGAGGCCGAGAGAGGTCACCTCGGCGACCTGGTGCTTCGTACGGTCACGTCCGAGGCACTCGACCAGGCGACGCACGACCAGGTCGCGGTTGCTCTCGAGCACCATGTCGATGAAGTCGACGACGATGATGCCGCCGAGGTCGCGCAGGCGGAGCTGGCGCGCGATCTCCTCGGCCGCCTCGAGGTTGTTGCGGGTGACCGTCTCCTCGAGGTTGCCGCCCTTGCCGACGTACTTGCCGGTGTTGACGTCGATGACGACCATCGCCTCGGTGCGGTCGATGACCAGCGAGCCGCCCGAGGGCAGGTAGACCTTGCGGTCCAGCGCCTTGAGGAGCTGCTCGTCGACGCGGTGCTCGGCGAAGACGTCGGTCTCGGCGGTGTGCCGGCGCAGGCGCGGCGCGAGGTCCGGCGCCACGAACTCGACGTAGTCCTTGATCGTGCTCCACTCGCTGTCGCCCTGGACGACCAGCGAGGCGAAGTCCTCGTTGAAGATGTCGCGCACGACGCGGACGACGAGGTCGGGCTCGGCCTGCAGCAGGACCGGACCGCCGCCCTTGGCGGCCTTGGTCTGGATGACCTCCCACTGCGCCTGCAGCCGGCGCACGTCGGCGGCGATCTCCTCCTCGGAGGCCCCCTCGGCGGCGGTGCGGATGATCACGCCCGCGTCGTCCGGGATGACCTTCTTGAGGATGCTCTTCAGGCGCGCGCGCTCGGTCTCGGGGAGCTTGCGGCTGATGCCGGTCATCGAGCCCTCGGGCACGTAGACCAGGTAGCGGCCGGGCAGGCTGATCTGGCTGGTCAGGCGGGCGCCCTTGTGGCCGATCGGGTCCTTGCTGACCTGGACCAGGACCTCCTGGCCGGACTTCAGGACCTGCTCGATCTTGCGGCCGCCGCCGGCGCCGAGGAGGTCGTAGTTGACCTCGCCGGCGTACAGCACGCCGTTGCGCCCCTTGCCGATGTCGATGAACGCCGCCTCCATGGAGGGCAGGACGTTCTGGACGCGGCCGAGGTAGACGTTCCCGGCGTACGACTGGGCGCTGGCCTTGGTGACGTAGTGCTCGACCAGGATCCCGTCCTCGAGGACGGCGATCTGCGTCATCTCGCCCTTCTGGCGGACGATCATGTGGCGCTCGACCGACTCGCGGCGGGACAGGAACTCCGCCTCGGACAGGATCGGCGCCCGCTTGCGGCCGGAGTCGCGACCCTCCTGGCGGCGGGCCCGCTTGGCCGCCATGCGGGTCGAGCCGGTGATGCCGCGCACGCCGTCCTCGTCGGCGGCCTGCGCGCCCTTGACCCGGGCCTGGCGCGGCTCGCGGACGTGGACGACGGTCGCGACGTCGTCGTCGCCGGCCTCCTCGGCCCCGCCGGCACCCGTACGACGGCGGCGGCGCCGACGGCGGCGGGTGCCGCTGGCGGTCGTCTCGTCGTCGTCCTCGTCGTCGTCCTCCGCGCCGTCGGCCGACTCGGCGTCGGTCGCGGCGGGCGCGTCGTCGTCCGTCGTCTCGGTGTCGGTCTCGGCGACGTCGCCCTCGGCGGGGCGGCCACGCCCACGGCGACCGCGCCGGCGGCGGCGCGGGCGGTCCTCGTCCTCGTCGTCGTCCGCGCTGAGCTCGGCCGCCTCGTCGGTGGTGGGCTCGGCCGGCTCGGGGGCGAGCAGGGTCGGCAGCAGCTCGGACGGGCTGACCACACCGGCCGTGCCGGCGCGGCGACGGCGGCGCGGGGCCGGTGCGTCGGAGTCGCCTCGTGGCCTCGGTGGTGGCCTCGGCGTCGGGTGCCTCGGCAGCGGGGGCGACCGCGGGCGCGCGGCGGCGCGGGGTGGCGGGCACCTCGTCCGGGGCCTGGAAGGTCACGACGGCGGGGGCGCGACGGCGGCGCGTACGGGCGGCCGGCTTCTCCGGCTCCTCCTCCGCCGCGGGCAGCGCGTCGACGACGGCGTCGTCCGCGGCCTGCTCGGCGGCGGCCGGGTCGTCCTCGACGGCGTCGACCACGGGCTCGGCCGGAGCGGTCAGGGCCTCGGCGACGGCGGCGTCGTCGACGGGGGTCGCCGGCGGGGCGGCCTTGCGGGCGGCGCGCTTGCGGGGCGCCCGCTTGCGGGGCGCGTCAGCGTCGGGTGAGTCGGTGCGCCGCGGCAGCGGCGGCGTCAGCGGCAGGGGCGGCGTCCGCGACCGGGGCGTCGCCGGTGGCCGGGGTGTCCTCGGCAGCGGGAGCCTCCGCTGCGGGGGGCGCCGCCTTCTTGGTGGCCCGGCGGGTGCGCTTGGCCGGCTTGGCCGGCTCCTCGGTCGGGGCGGCCGACGCGTCGCGGGGCAGCCTCCGGCGCGGCAGGCGCCGGCTCGGGGGCAGCGTCCGCGAGCGCGGCGTCGGAGGCAGCAGCCGCCTTGGGGGCCGCCGCCTTGCTGGTGGCCCGGCGCCGGGTGGCCTTCTTCGGCGCGGGTGCGTCCGGCTCCGTGGAGGCGGCCGGGGTGGTGGGGTCGTCGTCGAGCACGGGTGGCTCCGTCCGGCCGTCGCGATGACGCGGCGCGGCGGCCAGGGTGGTCGTGCCGCGCCGGCCGGTCGGCCGCCGCGGAGAAGTCGGGGGTGCGCTCCGCTCCGGGTCAGACCGAGGGCGAGGCGCCGGCGGCGGCCTGCACGAGGTCGCCGTCCTGTCGCGTTCCCCCGCCGGCCGCCGTCTCGGAGACGGCAGCGCGATCGGGTGCGAGCGGGTCGCCGACCTCGCCGCTCTCGGCGAGCGGACCCTGCGCGATGCGCGTTGCCGCGGGCGGCACCGGCGTCACGAGGTCTGCCACGGACCGGAGACCGGTGAGGACGTCGTCGGGTCTTACAGCAGGCGTCACGTGCCGTACGACCAGGTCCAGCATGGCACACAGCGGCTCATCTGCGGACTCGTGCGCCGCAAGCGACACGACGGGACCGCGCGCGTCGAGGATCCGGCGCCCGTCCTTGACCAGCCTCTCGACCGGGATCTCGGCCTCGGCGAGGAAGGCGACGACGGCCCGCTCGGCCTCCGCGAGCGGCACCTCGGGCAGCCGGATCGACCAGTGCGAGGCCACCACGCGGTCCGGCAGCGAGGTGCCGACCGGCCCCTCGACGACGTCCACCACGTCGATGCCGTCCGGCAGGCTGTCGTCCAGGGCGAGGCGCAGCCGCTCCGGGTCGACCCGGGCGGCGAGCTGGATCTCGACGTACTCGGCCTCCGAGGCGACCCCGGTCGGCGCCGCGCCCACCCAGCTGATGCGGGGGTGGGGCGAGAAGCCGGCCGAGTAGGCCATCGGCACCTGCGCGCGGCGCAGCGCCCGCTCGAAGGCGCGGGCGATGTCGCGGTGGCTGGTGAACCGGAGCCGGCCGCGCTTGGTGTACTGCAGCCGCAGCCGCTGCACCGCCGGGGGCGGAGGCGGCCCGGTGGGCTCGCGCTTGCTCATCAGGTGGACGCGACGACCGAGAGCGGCAGCAGCTTCTTGCCGGTCGGCCCGACCTGGATGTCGGTGCCCATCTGCGGGCAGACGCCGCAGTCGAAGCACGGGATCCAGCGGCAGTCGTCGAGGTCCTGCTCGTCGAGCGCGTCCTGCCAGTCGCTCCAGAGCCACTCCTTGTCGAGCCCGGAGTCCAGGTGGTCCCAGGGCAGGACCTCGGTCTCCTCGCGCTCGCGGGTGGTGAACCAGTCGAGGTCCACGCCGTACGGCGCCAGCTCGGAGGCGGCCATCGCGGCCCAGCGGTCGTAGGAGAAGTGCTCGCTCCAGCCGTCGAAGCGGCCGCCGTCGCGCCACACGGCCTCGAGGACCCGGCCGACCCGGCGGTCGCCGCGGGACAGCAGTCCCTCGATGATCCCGGGCTTGCCGTCGTGGTAGCGGTAGCCGATCGCCTTGGCGGTGCTCTTGTCGGCGCGGATCGCGTCGCGGAGCAGCTTCAGCCGCCGGTCGATGGTCTCGGGGTCGGCCTGGGCGACCCACTGGAACGGCGTGTGCGGCTTGGGCACGAAGCCGCCGATGCTCACCGTGCAGCGGACGTCGCGGGTGCCGGTCGCCCGGCGCCCGGCCTGGATGACCTCGCGGGCCATCTCGGCGATCTCGAGGACGTCCTCGTCGGTCTCCGTGGGGAGCCCGCACATGAAGTAGAGCTTCACCTGCCGCCAGCCGGCGCCGTACGCCGCGGTGACCGTGTCGATGAGGTCCTGCTTGCTGACCATCTTGTTGATGACCTTGCGCAGGCGCTCGCTGCCGCCCTCCGGGGCGAACGTGAGACCGGAGCGGCGGCCGTTGCGCTGCAGCTCCTGGGCCAGGTCGATGTTGAACGCGTCGACGCGCGTGCTCGGCAGCGACAGCGAGGTCTGGGTGCCCTCGTAGCGGTCGGCCAGGCCCTTGGCGATGTCGCCGATCTCGCTGTGGTCGGCGCTGGACAGCGAGAGCAGGCCGACCTCCTCGTAGCCGGTCGCGGCCAGGCCCTGCTGCACCATCGCGCCGATGCCGGTGATGGAGCGCTCGCGGACCGGGCGGGTGATCATGCCGGCCTGGCAGAAGCGGCAGCCGCGCGTGCAGCCGCGGAAGATCTCCACGCTCATGCGCTCGTGCACCGTCTCGGCCAGCGGCACGAGCGGCGTCTTCGGGTAGGGCCACTCGTCGAGGTCCATGACGGTGCGCTTCTGCACGCGGAAGGGCACGTCGGCGCGGGCCGGGGCGACGCGCTGGATGCGGCCGTCGGGCAGGTAGTCGACGACGTAGAACTTCGGGACGTAGACGCCGCCGGTGCGGGCGAGGCGCAGCAGCGTCTCGTCACGGCCGCAGCCGTCGAGCTTGGCCTGGCGCAGCACCGCGGTCATCTCGAGGACGGCCTGCTCGCCGTCGCCGAGGACCGCCGCGTCGATGAAGTCGGCGATGGGCTCGGGGTTGAACGCGGCGTGCCCGCCGGCCAGCACGATCGGGTCGTCCTCGCCGCGGTCGACCGCGTGCAGCGGGATGCCGGCGAGGTCGAGCGCCTCGAGCATGTTGGTGTAGCCGAGCTCGGTGGAGAAGCTCACCCCGAGGACGTCGAAGCCCTTGATCGGGCGGTGGCCGTCGACGGTGAACGCCGGCACGCCGGCCTCCCGCATCAGCCCGGCGAGGTCGGGCCAGACGCTGTAGGCCCGCTCGGCCAGCACGCCGGCCTGCTCGTTGAGCACCTCGTACAGGATCATGATGCCCTGGTTGGGCAGCCCGACCTCGTAGGCGTCGGGGTACATGAGGGCCCAGCGGACGTCGCAGTCCTCCCAGGGCTTGACCTGGGAGTTGAGCTCCCCGCCGACGTACTGGATCGGCTTCTGCACCTTCGCCAGCAGCGGCTCGAGGCGGGGGAACAGGCTCTGTCCGGGCACGAGGTCGAGCGACAGGTCGGGCATGCCTCCCAGGCTACGTCCGGGCCAGCCGCCGCTCGGCCGCCAGCGCGTTCAGCCGACGGGTCCACTCCGCCTGGGTGAGGGCGTCCTCGACCCGCAGCGCCTCGCGGAGCCGGGCCAGCGTGAGCGCGCCGCTGTCGTCCGGCTCGGGCGACGGGCGGGCCGGCGCACCGGGGCCGTTGAGGATCAGCAGCACCCGGCAGGACCGCGCGGCCACGGCGTCGGCGCCGCCGCGGGCGACCAGCACGTCCGCCACCCGGACGAGCTCGGGCAGCGACAGCGCACCGAGGCTCAGCACGCCCGCCTCGCGGCAGGCCCCGCTCCAGACCTCGGCCGCCTGCGGGCCGTGCAGCGCCCGCAGGGCGAGGTGCAGGCGTCGCTGCGCGTCGGCGGCGCGGGACGCTGGGGTGCTCGTGGTCATCGGACCCTCCTCGTGTCCCTAGGAGGTTCGGCGCGGCAGGGCCATGTGTCTCAGGCCCAGACGGACTAGTGCTCCATGGCCCGCAGATGGACGTTCTGGAGCAGTCCGACGGCGACCAGGTTGGCGAACATCGCGGAGCCGCCGTACGAGACGAAGGGCAGCGGGAGCCCGGTGACCGGCATGATGCCGAGGGTCATGCCGATGTTGACGAAGCTCTGGAAGGCGAACCAGGACACGACGCCGGCGGCGACGATGCGGCCGAAGGCGTCCGTCGCCTGGGCCGCGATCCGCAGCCCGCGCCAGAGCACCAGCCCGAGCAGGGCGATGACGGTGCCGGCACCGACGAGCCCGAGCTCCTCCCCCGCGACGGTGAAGACGAAGTCGGTCTGCTGCTCCGGGATGAAGCGGCCGTTGGTCTGCGTCCCCTCGAACAGCCCCTTGCCCATGACGCCGCCCGAGCCGATGGCGATGCGCGCCTGCTTGGTGTTGTAGCCGGCGCCCCGCGGGTCGAGCTCGGGGTTGGTGAAGGCCGCGAACCGGTTGACCTGGTAGTCGTCGAGCACCCCGAGCTGCACCGCGCCGAAGGACGACCAGCGCACCCGCGAGCAGCAGCCCGGCGATCCACCGGGCCGGCGCCCCGGCGACGGCGAGCACGCCGAGGATGACGAAGACGAGCACGAGCGTGGTGCCGAGGTCGGGCTGCAGCATGACCAGCGCGATGGGCACGGCCGCCAGCGCGAGGACCAGGACGACGTCCCCGTCGCGCGGCTCGCTCTCGCCGTCGCGCTTCTCCCCCAGCAGCATCGCCATGCCGACGACGATGGCCACCTTGGCGAACTCCGACGGCTGCACCTGGAAGCCCGCCGGCAGCACGATCCAGGAGTGCGCGCCGTTGATCGTCGAGCCCAGCGGCGACAGCACGGCCACGAGCCCGAGGCACGAGGCGCCGTAGACGATCGGGGCGTACGCGCGCAGCGACCGGTAGTCGACCAGTGCGGCGACGCTGCCCAGCGTGCAGCCGATCGCCGCGTTGACGAGGTGCTTCTTGAAGAAGCTGGCCGGGTCGAGCCCGGCGTTGAGCATCCGCTGCCGGGTCGCCGACCAGACCAGCGCGGAGCCGATCGCGATCAGCGCGGCGACGGCGAGCAGCAGCACCCAGTCGACCCGGCGCAGCAGCGAGGGCGGGCGGCCGTAGGCGGTCCCGACGCTCACCGGCCGCGACCCCCAGCCGCCTGGGCGCGCACCGGCGCGGGGGTCGGCGGCGCCACGCGCGGCCGGTAGCGCGTCACGGAGGGCTTCAGCGGCGTCTTCGTCCCGGGCGGGCCGACCGTGCCGTCGGCGCGCACGACGGGCAGCGTCGCGGGGAGCTTCCCCCCGGGCAGCACTGCCTTCTGGCCGCCGAGGCCCCAGATCCCCTCGTACACCTTGCGGACCATGGGTGCCGCGGTGGTCGCCCCCGTGCCGCCCTGCGAGACCATGCCGACGACGACCAGCTGCGGGTCCTCGGCCGGCGCGAACGACGCGAACCACGAGGTGTCCTGCTTGCGGTCGACCTGGCCGGTGCCGGTCTTGCCGGCGACCGACAGGCCGAGCCCGGCGAAGGTGCGGCGCCCGGTGCCGCCCGGCTCGCTGGTCACGCCGTGCAGCGCGTCGCGCAGCTGCGCGATGACCGCCGGGTCGACCGGGACCCTGCCGCGCACGGTGGGGGCGAGCTCGCGGACGCGCCGGCCGTCGGCGGACAGCAGCGCCCGGGCGACCGTCGGCCGCAGGACCTTCCCGCCGTTGGCGACGGTGGAGTAGACGCTGGCCAGCTGCAGCGGCGTCAGCAGGGTCTCGCCCTGGCCGATGGCGAAGTTGGCGGCCTGCCCGCCGTTGAACTTGTAGCCGTCGACGCACGCCTCGGCGTTGCGCCGGCGCCGCTGCTCGTCGAAGGCCGGGTTCTTCGCGCCCTGGCAGAAGTCGTCCTTGAGCTGCTCCCAGTACGCCTTGCGCCACGCCCGCGTCGGGATCAGGCCCTTGCTCTCCCCCGGCAGGTCGATGCCGGTCTTCGTGCCCAGGCCGAACCGCGTGGCCATCGTGATCATCGGGTCCTTGGGCTTCGCCACCGGGCGGTTGCCGCCGTCGCGCAGCCAGGCGTCGTAGGCGAACTTGTAGAAGTTGGTGTCGCAGGACTTCACGATCGCGGTGCGCAGGCTCAGCGCGCCCTGGCTGCGGCCCTCGAAGTTCTTCTTGCCGCCGAGCGGGGCGTAGGCACCGGGGCAGTCCGACACGGTGCTGAAGGTCGTCTGCCCGTTGGCGACGGCGGCCAGCGCCGAGATCGCCTTGAACGTCGACGCCGGCGCGTAGCCGCCCTGCGTCGCCCGGAACAGCAGCGCCTGGCCGTTCGCCTCGTCGGTCAGCGCGGCGTAGTCCTCGGAGGAGATGCCGCCGGTGAAGCTGGTCGGGTCGTACGACGGGTAGCTCGCCATCGCGACGACCCGCCCCGTCTTCGCCTCCATCACGACGATCGAGCCGGAGTCGGCCACGGTCGTGCCACCGCGGTAGTAGGGCCGGGCGCGGGCCTGCAGGATCGCGTCCTGCAGCGCCTTCTCGGCGACCGCCTGCACGCCGGCGTGCAGCGACAGCACCAGCTTGTCCCCGGGCTGCGGGGCCGTCTCGCTCTGCGTGCCGGTCACCGTGCCGACGTGGTCGACGAGCAGCTCCTGCACGCCGTCCTGCCCGCGCAGGTCCTGCTCGTAGGTCGCCTCGACCCCGGCCCGGCCGACCAGGGCGGTCGACTGCACGCCGGCGTACTGCGGCAGCCCGGTCTCCTCCTGGCTGATCGGCCCGAGGTAGCCGAGCACGTGGGCGGCCGTGCGGCGGTCCTTGCTCGGGTACTCCCGGACGGCGGCGAACTCCGCGCTGACCCCGGGGAAGTCCTCCCGGTGCTCCTGCACGGCCAGCACCTTGCGCAGCGCCTTCGGGTCGCGCGGCGTCGTACTCCTGGACCGGCACCGGCTGGTACGGCGAGCCGCGCCAGCAGGGGTCGACCGCGCCGCCGCCGCAGGGCGTGATCTGCCGCGCGAGTGACCTCGGGCTTGGCGCCGAGGACGCGGCCGAGCCGCGCCAGCACGGCCTTGCCCCCGTCCGGCTCGCGGAGCAGCAGCGCGCGGTTGACCGACACGACGAGCGCGGTGCGGTTGCCCACCAGCTGGGTGCCCGCGGCGTCGTAGATCTCGCCGCGCGGCGCCGGGGTGACGACCTCACGCAGCCGGTTGGCGCTGGCCGCCTGGGTGTAGCTCTCGCCGTCCAGCACCTGCAGGTACCAGAGCCGGCCGAGCAGCGTCGCCAGCAGCGACACGACGAGCACCTGCAGGACGAAGAGCCGCAGGCGGGAGCGGTCGCTCATCCCGGCCCCTCCGCATCGCCCTGGCTCACCGACGCGCGGCGTCCGGGTCGACCCGTCGGACGAGCGCGGCGACGACAGGCACCACGAACGGCGTCAGGACCACAGAGTACGGGACCGAGGACACCAACGACCTGACCAGAGCGGCTCCGTGTGACCCGCTCGTCACCGACCAGGACGCCGACCCCGGCGTACAGCAGGACGGCCCCGACCGCCCCCAGCCCGACCGCCGCGAACGGCAGCAGCGTGGACCGCTCGGTGTCGTCGTGCAGCCGGCCGGCGACGTAGCCGACGACCGCGTACGCGAGGGCGAGCCGCCCCAGCGGGTGGTCGGACCCGAGGTCCTCGGCCAGCCCGGCGACGAAGCCGGTGACCGTGCCCGACAGCTGCCCCTCGGCCAGGGCGAACGCCACCACGAGCACCAGCAGCAGGTCCGGCGCGGCACCGGGGAGCGGCAGCGACCGACACGACGGTGCTCTGCAGCAGCAGGCAGGTCAGCACCGTCAGCATGCCGAGCAGGAAGCGGCTGCCGCTCACCTCTTCACCGGCGTGCGCGGTGCGGTGCGGGCCGGCCCGACGACGACGCCGACCAGGTCCAGCGACGTCACGTCGACGAACGGCTCCACCTGCGTCGTCCGGGTCAGCGTGCGGGCGCCGGCGTCCACCGCCGTGACGCGGCCGACCGGCACGTCGGGGACGAAGGTGTCGGACTGCGTCGTCGCCAGCACGTCGCCCGTGCGCACCTGGGCGTCCTGGTCGATCAGCTCGTACTGCAGCCCGCGGGTCCCGAGCCCGGTCGCCAGCCCGACGCCGCCGAGCCGCTGCAGCCGCGCGCCGACGGTGAACGTCGGGTCGACGAGCAGCACCACGACGCAGGTGAACGGGTTGACCCGCTTGGTGCGGCCGACCAGCCCGTCACCGGTCAGGACGGTCTGCCCGGGCTTCAGGCCGTCGCGGCTGCCGGCGTCGATCGTCGCCGTCCACTCGAAGCCCAGCGCCGAGCCGACGGAGACCACCCGGGCGGGGATGACGGAGTACTGCCCGACGGCCTTGAGCTTGAGCAGCGCCTTGAGCTCGGCGTCGCTGCGGCGCAGGCCGTCGGTCTCGCGCAGCAGGGTGCGCAGGCGGGCGTTCTCGGCCTCGAGCCGGCGGTTGTCCTCCTGGTAGCGGCCGAGCCGCGGCAGGCCGCCGAGGGCGTTGCCGACCGAGCGGGCGGCGCCGCCGACGGTCCGCTGCGCCGGGCCGAAGACGGTGTCGCTGCCCCGGCGCAGGGCGTCGAACGGCGAGCCGCTGCCCGCGCGGTAGTCGAGCGCGGTCAGCGTGAGCGCGGTCAGGACCAGCAGGACGAGCAGCGCGCGCAGGCGGGGGCTGCGCACCGGGGACGGCTAGCGGCGCGGCTCGGAGATGAGGACCTGCTGCAGGGCCTCGAACTCCTCGACGCACTTGCCCGAGCCGATCGCGACGGAGTGCAGCGGGTTGTCGGTGATGTGCACCGGCATCGCCGTCTCGTGCTTGAGCCGCTCGTCGAGCCCGCGCAGCAGCGCACCGCCGCCGGTCAGCACGATGCCGCGGTCCATGATGTCGCCGGCCAGCTCCGGCGGGCACTTGTCGAGGGTGCTCTTCACCGCGTCGACGATCTGGTTGACCGGCTCCTCGATCGCCTTGCGGACCTCCTCGGCGCTGACGATGATCGTCTTCGGCAGCCCGCTGACGAGGTCACGGCCGCGGATCTCGGCGTGCGGCTCGTCCGGCATCGGGAACGCCGAGCCGATCGTCATCTTGATGTCCTCGGCGGTGCGCTCGCCGAGCATCAGCGAGTACTCCTTCTTGACGTACGAGATGATCGCCGCGTCGAGCTCGTCGCCGCCGGTGCGGATCGACATGCTCGTGACGATGCCGCCGAGGCTGATGACCGCGACCTCGGTGGTGCCGCCGCCGATGTCGACGACCATGTTGCCGGTCGGCTCGTGCACCGGCAGGCCGGCGCCGATCGCCGCCGCCATCGGCTCCTCGATGATGTAGACCTTGCGCGCACCCGCCTGGTAGCCGGCGTCCTTGACCGCCCGCTGCTCCACGCCGGTGATCCCGCTCGGCACGCAGATGACGATGCGCGGCTTGGCGAAGTGGCGGCGCTTGTGCACCTTCTGGATGAAGTAGCGCAGCATCCGCTCGGTGGTGTCGAAGTCGGCGATGACGCCGTCCTTGAGCGGGCGGATCGCGACGATGTTGCCGGGCGTGCGCCCGATCATGCGCTTGGCCTCGGTGCCGACGGCGAGGATGCCGGTCGTCTGCGTGTTGATCGCGACGACGCTCGGCTCGTTGAGGACGACACCGCGACCGCGCACGTAGACCAGCGTGTTGGCCGTGCCCAGGTCGACGGCCATGTCGCGACCGAGGAAGGAGAGGGACATGCGGCGGGGCCTTCCGTAGCGCGCGGAACGCCTGCGGTGCCGGAGCAGGGCGACCGTGGCGGAGCCGCCATCCTACCGGCGGGGCGTCACCCGTCCGGGGAGCCGCCGCGCCCGGTTCGTCACGTTCTCCGACGGCCGGGACGCCGCGAGCCGCCTCCCGGTGCGGGAGGCGGCTCGGGTGTGCGGCGGGCTAGAGGCTCGGGAAGAACAGCCCGATCTCGCGGGCGGCCGACTCGGGCGAGTCGGAGCCGTGCACGAGGTTCTCGCCGATCTCGAGGGCGTAGTCGCCGCGGATCGAGCCGGGGGTGGCCTCGACCGGGTTGGTGACGCCCATCAGGCGGCGGGTGCCGGTCACGGCGTTGGGGCCCTCGACGACGAGCGCGACGAGCGGGCCGCCGGTGATGAAGTCGACCAGCTCGCCGAAGAACGGGCGCTCCTTGTGCTCGCCGTAGTGGTTCTCGGCGGTCGCGCGGTCGAGCGTGCGCAGCTCCATCGCGACGAGGGTCAGGCCCTTCTGCTCCAGCCGGCTGATGACCTCGCCGGCGAGGCCGCGGCGGACGCCGTCGGGCTTGACGAGGACGAGGGTGCGCTCGGTGGCCACGGTGCTGTGCTCCTGAAGGTCGGGGGTCTCGACCCTACCGGCCCTTGAGCAGCAGCCGCGCCTCGCCGGCGGTGACCACGGAGCCGGTGACGATGACGCCGGCGGTGCCGTACTCGTCGCCGTCCTCGGCCAGCGTCACCGCCGTGTCGAGCGCGTCGTCGAGGCGGTCCTCGACGCTCACCCGGTCCTCGCCGAAGACCTCGAGCGCGAGCTGGTGCAGGTCGTCGACGGGCAGCGCGCGCGGCGAGGCGTTCTGCGTGACGACGACGGCGGCGAGCGCCGGCTCGAGCACCTCGAGCAGCCCGCGGACGTCCTTGTCGCCGAGCACGGCGAGCACGCCGACCAGCCGGGTGAACCGGAAGGCGTCGGCGAGCGCGGTGACGGTCGCCTCCATGCCCGCGCGGTTGTGCGACGCGTCGACGAGCACCGTCGGGCTCGAGCGGACGACCTCCAGCCGACCGGGCGCGGTCGCGTCGACGAAGCCCTCGCGCACGGCGTCCGGGTCGAGCGCGCCGGACCCGCCGAGGAACGCCTCGACCGCGGCCAGGGCCGCCGCCGCGTTGGCCGCCATGTGGGGGCCGTGCAGCGGGAGGAAGACGTCCTCGTAGGTGCCGGCGAGGCCCTGCAGCGTGAGCAGCTGACCGCCGACCGCCGTGCGCCGGTCGAGCACCCCGAACTCGAGGCCCTCCCGGGCGACGGTCGCGCCGACGTCGACGCACCGGCGCAGCAGCACCTCGGCGGCCTCCGGCGGCTGCGCCGCGAGCACGACGGTCGCGCCCTCGAAGACGATCCCGGACTTCTCCGCCGCGATCTCGGCCAGCGTGGTGCCCAGCAGCGGCACGTGGTCGAGGCCGATGGGCGTGATGACGCAGGTCCCCGCGTGCACCACGTTGGTCGCGTCCCACCGGCCGCCGAGCCCGACCTCGAGCACCGCCGCGTCGACGGGCGCGTCGGCGAAGATCGCGAACGCCATCGCCGGTCAGGACCTCGAAGAACGTCATGGGCTTCGGCGAGCGGCTGTCGACCAGCTCGACGTAGGGCTTGAGCTCGTCGTACGCCGCGACGAACCGCTCCTCCTCGACCGGCTGGCCGTCCAGGCTGATCCGCTCGGTCACGCTCTCCAGGTGGGGGCTGGTGTAGCGGCCGGGCCGCAGCCCGAACGCGCGCAGCAGCCCGTCGACCATCCGCGCCGTGCTGGTCTTGCCGTTGGTCCCGGTGATGTGGATCGACGGGTAGGCCTTCTGCGGGTCGCCGAGCAGGTCGCAGAGCAGGGTGATGCGGTCGAGGTCCGGGACCATCTTGTCCTCGGACGGGTAGCGGGTCGCGAGGTCGGCCAGGACGCGCTGGACCGTCACGCGGCCTGCTCAGGGGCGAGCTCGACCTCGATGCCCGGCTCGCCCTCCTCGAAGCGCAGCTCGCCCACGACCACACCCGCGTTGCGCAGGTCGGTCTCGGCCTGGCGCACCAGCGCGATCCGCTCGGCGGTGTCGCGCACCACGAGCAGCGCCACCTCGGCGCGCATCGACCGCTTCTCGTTGCTCTTGGCCTTGCGCACCTGGGTCAGCACCTCGCCGGCGACGCCGAGCAGCGCCGGCTCCCCCTCCACCGCCAGCTCCTCCACGGTCGGCCAGGTCGCGCGGTGCACCGAGCCCTCGCGCCACCACGACCAGACCTCCTCGGTCGCGAACGGCAGCACCGGCGCGAACAGCCGCAGCAGCGTGTCGAGCGCGAGCCGCAGGGCGCGGCTGGCGCTGGCCGCCTCGGGGCCCTCGCCGTAGGCGCGGTTCTTCACCAGCTCGACGTAGTCGTCGCAGAAGGTCCAGAAGAAGGCCTCGGTGCGCTCGAGGGCGCGCGCCGGGTCGTACGCCTCGTACGCCGTCGTCGCCTCCGCCACCACCTGCGCGAGCCGGGCGAGCAGCGCGCGGTCGACCGCCTCGGTGACCGGGCCGTCCTCGACCGCGGGGATGCCCAGCGCGAACTTGCTGGCGTTGAGCAGCTTCACGGCCAGGCGACGGCCGACCTTCATCTGGCCCTCGTCGAAGGCGGTGTCGGTGCCGGGGCGGGCGCTGGCCGACCAGTAGCGGACCGCGTCGCTGCCGTACTGCTCGAGCAGGCCGATCGGGGTGACGACGTTGCCCTTGCTCTTGCTCATCTTCTTGCGGTCGGGGTCGAGGATCCAGCCGGACAGCGCGGCGTTGGTCCACGGCACCGAGCCGTGCTCGTGGTGGCTGCGCACCACGGTCGAGAACAGCCAGGTGCGGATGATGTCGTGCCCCTGCGGGCGCAGGTCGTAGGGGAAGACGCGGTCGAACAGGTCGGCGTCGTCCTCCCACTGGCCGGCGATCTGCGGGCTCAGCGAGCTGGTCGCCCAGGTGTCCATGATGTCGGGGTCGGCGGTGAAGCCGCCCGGCTGGTTGCGCTGGCTCTCGTCGTAGCCCTCCGGCACGTCGCTGGTCGGGTCGACCGGCAGGCGCGCTCTCCGGCGGCAGCAGCGGGCGGTCGTGGTCAGGCTCGCCGGAGGCGTCCAGGGGGTACCAGAGCGGCAGCGGCACGCCGAAGAACCGCTGGCGGCTGATCAGCCAGTCGCCGTTGAGGCCGCCCACCCAGTTCTCGTAGCGCGAGCGCATGAAGCCCGGGTGCCAGGTCAGCTCGCGGCCGCGCTCGATCAGCGCCTCGCGCAGGTCGCCGTCGCGGCCGCCGTTGCGGATGTACCACTGCCGGCTGGTGACCACCTCGAGCGGGCGGTCGCCCTTCTCGTAGAACTTCACCGGGTGGGTGATCGGCCGCGGGTCGCCGACCAGGTCGCCGGACTCGGCGAGCAGCTCGACGATGCGCTTCTGCGCCTGCTTCACCGTCTTGCCGGCGAGCTCCTCGTACGGCGCGGCCGCCACGCCCTCCGGCGGCGTCGGCAGCAGCCGGCCGTCGCGGCCGACGATGCTGCGCACCGGCAGGTCGAGCTCGCGCCACCAGGTCACGTCGGTGGTGTCGCCGAAGGTGCAGATCATCGCGATGCCGGACCCCTTCTCGGGGTCGGCCAGCTCGTGCGCGCGCACCGGGACCTCGACCCCGAACAGGGGCGTCGTCACGGTCGTGCCGAACAGCGGCTGGTAGCGCGCGTCGTCGGGGTGCGCCACCAGGGCCACGCAGGCCGGCAGCAGCTCGGGGCGGGTGGTCTCGATGAAGACCTTGTCGCCGTCGGGCTTGTCACGAACCCGATCGGCGGTGGTAGGCGCCGGGCTGCTCGCGGTCCTCGAGCTCGGCCTGCGCCACGGCGGTCTTGAAGTCGACGTCCCAGAGGGTCGGCGCCTCCTGCGCGTAGGCCTCGCCGCGCGCCAGGTTGCGCAGGAACGCCCGCTGCGCCACGCGGCGGCTGCGGTCGTCGATGGTGGCGTACTGGTGCTGCCAGTCGACCGACAGGCCCAGGTAGCGGAAGACGCGCTCGAAGGCCTTCTCGTCCTCCGCGGTCAGGACGTGGCACAGGTCGACGAAGTTGCGCCGGCTGATGCTGACCTGCTGCGTGCCCTTCTTCAGGTTGCCGGCGTCGGCCGGCGGCACGTAGGCCGCGTCGTAGGGCTGGCTCGGGTCGCAGCGCACGCCGTAGTAGTTCTGCACCCGGCGCTCGGTCGGCAGGCCGTTGTCGTCCCAGCCCATCGGGTAGAAGACCTGCTTGCCGCGCATGCGCTGGTAGCGCGCGACCAGGTCGGTGTGGGTGTAGCTGAAGACGTGGCCGACGTGCAGGCTGCCCGAGGCGGTCGGCGGAGGCGTGTCGACGGAGAAGACCTGCGCGCGCGGGGCGCTGCGGTCGAACCGGTAGGTGCCCTGCTCCTCCCAGACGCCGTCCCACCGGTCCTCGAGGCCGTCGAGGGTCGGTCGGTCGGGCATGGGGCGCATCGCGGTCACAGGTGGAGTCTAGGGAGGGGGTCCGACGGGTTTCGGCGGCCGCTTGCCTACGCTGCGGCCGTGGAGACGACCCGCACCGACGTGAAGCTCGAGGACACCTGGGCGTACGGCGCCGGCATCCTGCACGGCGGCTGGCTGCTCGAGCAGCTCGCCGGTGCGGCGCTCGAGCGGACCGCGCAGCCGCACCCGCTGGTCGTCAGCGCCCACTACCTCGCCGTCCCGCGGATCGGCGCCGCCACCATCGTCGTCGAGCCCCTGCGCGAGGGCCGCTCGGTGGCGAACCTGCGCGCGCGGTTCGAGCAGGAGGGCAAGCCCAAGGTCGAGGCGATCATCTCGACCGGCACCCTGCCGCCGGGCGGCGCGCCGGCGATCCTGCTCGACGGCGCGCCGCCGGTGCTGCCGCCGGTCGAGGAGTGCCTGGAGAACCAGGGGGCGCCCGGCTTCCGCAACGGCATCACCGAGCAGCTCGAGGTCCGGCTCGACCCGGCGACCGCGGGCTTCCTGTCCGGCGCGCCCACCGGCTCGGCGGAGGTACGCGGCTGGATCCGCTCCCGCGACGGCCGCGAGCCCGACCCGCTGCTGCTCCTGACGATCGCCGACGCGCTGCCGCCGGTGACCTTCGAGATGGGCGTCGAGGGCTGGGCCCCCACCATCGAGCTCACCGTCATGCTCCGCGCGCTGCCCGCGCCCGGCTGGCTGCGCTGCGTCCAGCGGGCCCGCCTGGTCCAGGGCGGCTGGCTCGACGAGGAGTGCGAGATCTGGGACAGCGCCGGCCACCTGGTCGCGCAGGCGCGGCAGCTGGCGGCGTACAAGGTGCCTGCGTGACGACGACTCCCCTGGTCATCGACCCGACGTGGTGCGTCGGGACCAAGCCGCACGGCGGCTACCTGCTGTCCGCGATCGTCGCGCCGGCGCTCGACGAGACCCACCCGCACCCGATGGCGGTCAGCGCGCACTACCTGTCCTCCCCCGACGCCGGCTCCGAGGCCGTGGTCGAGGTGGAGCGCGTGCGCACCGGCCGCAGCGTCGCCTCCTCCCGGGTCCGGCTGTCGCAGGGCGGGAAGCCCTGCGTCGAGGTGCTGGTGACCTCCGGCCGGTACGACCCGGACGCCGACGCCGTACTGGACCACGGGCACGCCGCCCGACATGCCCCCCGCCGAGGAGTGCCAGCGCGCCCCGTCGCGCCGCCGCGACGGGCTGCACATCGGCTTCCTCGACCACGTCGACATGCGGATGGACCCGGCGACCATCGGCTACGCCAGCGGCGAGCCGCACGGGCAGGCCAGGAACCAGGGGTGGATGCGCCGCGACGACGGCGCTCCCGCGTCGGTCCTGGACCTGCTGGTCTTCGCCGACTCGCTGCCGCCCGTCACGTTCGACCTGGGCCTGACCGGCTGGGTGCCGACCGTCGAGCTCACGGTGCTGGTCCGCGGTCTGCCGGCGCCCGGGTGGTGCCGCGCCTACCAGCGCGCCCGGCTGCTGCAGGACGGCTGGCTGGACGAGGAGTGCGAGGTCTGGGACTCCGCCGGGCGCCTCGTCGTCCAGGCCCGCCAGCTCGCCGGCTACCGCCTCGGCTGAGCGGCGGCGGGCGTGTCCAGCCCGCGGCTCTGCCCCCGGCCACGGGCCACCAGCCGCCAGCCACCCGCCACCCGGCACCAGGCACCCGCCACCAGCCACCAGGACCGCGCCACCGGCTGACTGGCCACCCGCCACCGGCCACCGATGCACCCGAGCCGGTCTGGCACGCGGGCGCGGTCTGCACACATCGTGATCGCGCAGCCGCCTCGCGGCGCAGGATCAGGCGTCTCCCACCACGGAGTGGATCACGATGTGTGCAGACGTGACCTGCTGCCCCGCGCCGGCCATCCGACCGCAGCCCCGAGCCGATGCCGATGCGGGACACAGCCTGATCATCTGGGCTGCCCGAGCACGCTGGACCGGGCTCGCAGTCTCCGCGTGTGGATCAGGCTGTGTCCCCCGTTGACGGCGACAGCACTGACCGCGCCAGGGCGTCCGGCCGCGAGCAGCGGCGACGTGGGCCAGCGACCGGACCCGCCGCGTCGGCAGCGCTGACCCGGGACCGCAGCCCCGGACACGCCGACGGCGCCGACCCCGGACAGGGGCGGCGCCGTCGGCGGGCGGGAGGCGTGCGGAGTGCTAGGCGGACTTCTCGCGGCGCTCGCGCGTGCGGGCCGGCGTCGCGGCGTCGCGCGGGACGAGGGTCGGGTTGACGTGCTCGAGCACGACCTCGCGGGTGATCACGCAGGTGGCGACGTCGCCGCGGCTCGGGATGTCGTACATCACCGAGAGCAGCACCTCCTCCATGATCGCGCGGAGGCCACGGGCGCCGGTGCCGCGCAGGATCGCCTGGTCGGCGATGGCCTCGAGGGCGTCGTCGGTGAACTCGAGGTCGACGCCGTCGAGCTCGAAGAGCTTGCGGTACTGCCGGATGAGCGCGTTCTTCGGCTCGGTCAGGATCCGGATGAGCGCGGTGCGGTCCAGGTTGTGCACGCTGGTCAGCACCGGCAGGCGGCCGATGAACTCGGGGATCATCCCGTACTTGAGCAGGTCCTCCGGCATGGCCTCGCCGAAGACGTCGCCCTTGTCGACCTCGTGCTTGCTGTGGAGCACCGAGCCGAAGCCGATGGCCTTCTTGCCGATGCGGGCCTCGATGACCTTGTCGAGCCCGGCGAACGCCCCACCCACGATGAACAGCACGTTGGTCGTGTCGATCTGGATGAACTCCTGGTGCGGGTGCTTGCGACCGCCCTGCGGCGGGACCGAGGCCGTCGTGCCCTCGAGGATCTTCAGCAGCGCCTGCTGCACGCCCTCGCCGGAGACGTCGCGGGTGATCGACGGGTTCTCGCTCTTGCGAGCGATCTTGTCGACCTCGTCGATGTAGATGATGCCCGTCTCGGCCTTCTTGACGTCGTAGTCAGCGGCCTGGATGAGCTTGAGCAGGATGTTCTCGACGTCCTCGCCGACGTAGCCGGCCTCGGTCAGCGCCGTCGCGTCGGCGATGGCGAAAGGGACGTTGAGCATCTTGGCGAGGGTCTGCGCCAGCAGCGTCTTGCCGCAGCCGGTCGGGCCGAGCAGCAGGATGTTGCTCTTCTGCAGCTCGACCGGGTCCTTGTCGTTGCTGCCGGCCTGGATGCGCTTGTAGTGGTTGTAGACGGCAACGGCGAGGGTCCGCTTGGCGGTCTCCTGGCCGATCACGTAGCCGTCCAGGAAGTCGTAGATCTCCCGCGGCTTGGGCAGCTCGTCCCACTTGAGCTCGGAGCTCTCGGAGAGCTCCTCCTCGATGATCTCGTTGCACAGGTCGATGCACTCGTCGCAGATGTAGACGCCGGGGCCGGCGATCAGCTTCTTGACCTGCTTCTGCGACTTGCCGCAGAACGAGCACTTCAGCAGGTCGCCGCCGTCACCGATGCGTGCCACCGCTACCTCGTCCCTGTCATGGTCCGGCCCGGTCGACGACCGGGCCGCTTCCGTGCCTCGACGGTACCGCCGAGACGCCCTGCCCGGAACGCCTCTGGGACGTTCCTCGAACTATCGGCCGCTCCACCCCCGGACAGGAGGGTTTCCGCCGAGGGCGGAGCGGACGAGCGCGTCAGCGCCCTGCAGCGCCGAGCGAAGCGATCTTCCGGGTGCTGACGACCTCGTCGATGAGGCCGTACTCCACGGCCTCCTCAGCCGTCAGGATCTTGTCGCGCTCGATGTCCTTGCGGATCAGCTCGGCGTCGCGACCGGTGTGGTCGGCCAGCATCTTCTCGAGCAGGTCGCGCATGCGCAGGATCTCGCGGGCCTGGATCTCGATGTCGCTGGACTGGCCCTCGCCGCCGCCCGAGGGCTGGTGGATGAGGACGCGGGCGTGCTGCAGCGCGAGCCGCTTGCCCTTGGTGCCGGCGGCCAGCAGGACGGCGGCAGCCGAGGCGGCCTGCCCCATGCAGATGGTCTGGATCTCCGGCTTGACGAACTGCATCGTGTCGTAGATCGCGGTCAGCGCCGTGAAGGAGCCACCGGGCGAGTTGATGTAGATCGAGATGTCGCGGTCCGGGTCCTCGGACTCGAGGTGCAGGAGCTGCGCCATGACGACGTTGGCGACGCCGTCGTCGATCGGCGTGCCCAGGAAGATGATGCGCTCCTTGAGCAGCCGGCTGTAGATGTCGAACGAGCGCTCGCCACGGCTGGTCTGCTCGATGACGATCGGGATCGTGTAGTTGGTCGGGTCCTGGAAGCTCATGGCCGGATCTCCTCTTCCTAGGCCCGCGTGCCGGCGCCGGACGGCACCTGCTTCGCACCGCTGACGACGTGGTCGACGAAGCCGTACTCCTTGGCCTCCTCGGCCGAGAACCAGCGGTCGCGGTCGGAGTCCTTCTCGATCTGCTCCGCCGACTGACCGGTGTGGAACGCGATGCGCTCGGCCATCTGCTTCTTCACGTAGAGCATCTGCTCGGCCTGGATGGCGATGTCGGCCGCGGTGCCGCCGATGCCACCGGAGGGCTGGTGCATCATGATCCGCGCGTGCGGCGTGGCGTAGCGCTTGCCCTTGGTGCCGGCGCAGAGCAGGAACTGCCCCATCGAGGCCGCCAGGCCCAGGCCGACGGTCGCGACGTCGTTGGCGACGAACTGCATCGTGTCGTAGATCGCCATGCCCGCGGAGATGGAGCCGCCGGGGCTGTTGATGTAGAGGAAGATGTCGCGCTCGGGGTCCTCGGCGGCGAGCAGCAGCAGCTGCGCGCAGATCGCGTTGGCGATCTCGTCCATGACCGGGGAGCCCAGGAAGACGATGCGCTCCTTGAGCAGGCGGTTGAAGACCTGGTCGTCCAGGCCCATGCCGCCGCGGCGAGCGCAGAGCGGGGTGGTCAGAGGGCTGGCGGTGCCGAGGGTGCTCGGGACCACGAGCCCGGAGGTCGGGTCGATGTTGCTCACAGCGGGCCTGCCTCGCTCTTCGGACGTGGTGTCCACGTCTCGGGTCGCTAGTCGTTGCGCCAGGGGGACTGGCCTGTCATCGACCCTAACGCCGCCCTCCGACAGTGGCGTCCGCACGAGGGCCCGTTTCGCTGTGGGCGCACGGACGGCGCGGCCACGAGGGGCAGCGCCGTCCGCCGTACGTCAGCCCTGCTCGTCCAGGTAGTGCACCGAGCCGTCGTCGTGCACGTGGTAGGGCCGGCCGTCGTCGTCGACCTCGACGTCGGCCTCCGGGGTGCCCATGTCGTCGCGCAGCGCCTCGAGGTCGACGTCGGCCCCGTTGCTGTCCTTGAGGGTCGCGGCCTCCATGACGGTGGCCAGCGCCTTGCCGCGCCGTACCTCGCTGACCAGGCCGCCGAGCTGGCCCGACTGGACGAGCTGCTGGGCGTACTGGTCCGGGGAGACGCCGGCGCGCTGCGCCCGGCGGACCACCTGGTCCGTCAGCTCGGCGTCGGTGACGCCCAGCTCCTCCTTGTCGGCGACCGCGTCGAGCACGAGCTGGGCCTTGACGGCCTGCTCCGCGCTCTCCTTGAGCTCGGTCTCGAACTCCTCCTCGGTCTTGCCCTCGGACTCGAGGTAGCCCTGGAGCGTCAGGCCGTTGCGCTGGAGCTGGTCCTGCGTCGTCTGGCGGCGCCAGGTCAGCTCGGTCTCGACGACGCCCTCGGGCAGCGGGACCTCGACCTGCTCGAGGAGCGCCTCGAGGACCTTGTCGCGGGCGTCGACGCCCTGCTGCAGCCGCTTCATGCGGTCGATCCGGCTGACGACGTCGGCCTTGAGCGCCTCGAAGGTCTCGAAGCCGGTCGAGCCGGAGGCCCACGCGTCGTCGGCGGCGGGGATCTCGCGCTCCTGCACGGCGCGGACGGTCACCGCGACGTCGGCGGACTTGCCCTCGTGCTCGCCGGCGACCAGGACGGTCTGGAAGGTGCGCTCGTCGTCGGCCGACGCGCCGGTGACGGCCTCGTCGATGCCCTCGAGCAGCTGGCCGGAGCCGATCTGGTAGCTCAGGCCGGTGGCGGTCCCGCCCGGGACCTCCTCGCCGTCGATGGTCGCGGCCAGGTCCAGCGTCACGAAGTCGCCGTCGGCCGCGGGGCGCTCGACGGTGGACAGGGACGCGAACCGCTCACGCAGCGCGTCGACCTGCTCGTCGACCTCGGAGTCGGTGACCTCGACCGCGTCGACGGTGACCGACAGCCCGTCGTACGACGGGAGGGTGAACTCGGGCCGGACGTCGACCTCTGCGGTGAAGGTCAGCGAGGTGCCGTCCTCCATGTTGGTGACCTCGACCTGCGGCGGGCCGACCGGCGTGACGCCGGACTCCTCGACCGCCTCGCCGTACAGGCGCGGCACCGCCTCCTGCACGGCCTCCTCGAGGACGACGCCACGGCCGACGCGCTGGTCCAGGATGCGCGGCGGCACCTTGCCCGGCCGGAAGCCCTGGACGCGCACCTGCGCGCCGATCTTCTTGTAGGCGCTGTCCATCTCCGGCTTGAGCTCGCCGAACGGGACCTCGACGGTGAGGCGGACCCTCGTGGGGCTGAGGGTCTCGACGGAGCTCTGCACTGGGCGTCCTCTCGGGGGCGTACCGACGGTCTCGTCCGACGGTGACGGGGGGCACGGCGGGGCGCAGGCAGCCTACGGGAGCGTGCCGCGAGGCCGGGACGGACCGATGTCGGGGCGGGGAGAGTCGAACTCCCGATCTCCTGCTCCCAAAGCAGGCGCGCTAGCCACTACGCTACGCCCCGCGTGACCGCCCGCACTGTACTGCTCGGGGTGCCCTCCGAGCCGCGGGCGGACGACGCGCGGGCGTAGCTCAATGGTAGAGCCCCAGTCTTCCAAACTGGCTACGCGGGTTCGATTCCCGTCGCCCGCTCAGACGAAGCCCCAGGTCAGCGGCTTGTGGACGGCCTCAGCGTCAGCACGGGGCGTGCGTGACGGGCCACCGCGGGCCACGGCACCCTGCACGAAGTGGCGTTCCCGGGAGCGACTCCATGGCGCCAGCGGACCTGCGGGAGACCGCGCGTCGAGCGCGTGCCCGGCGCACCCCGCCAGCGTCGGCCCCTGCGTGTCAGGTGCGTGGGGCACCGGGGCTGCGTGCGGGCGCTGATGCGCCGTCCGGCAGGTCGACGGCGGGTCCGGGACCGCGAGGCACCGAGCGGTAGACCGGCGCGGCGAGCCGTGCGCGCCCGGCAGCGCCAGGCCTGCCGAGCCCGGTCGCCCCTGGCCCGTGGACCACACGGAGAACCTGCTCGTCTTCACGCCGACGCAGCAGAGCGGCGTGGGACGGACGCGTTCGGCGCTCGCCCTGCGGTCGCGCACATCGTCGGCTCTCCTGTACTTCCTGTCGCGCAGGACCAGGTCCGCCCCGCTACCGGACGGCGCACCTGGCTCTCGCTGTGCGTCATGGCCGCCAGCGGCTCCTGTTCTTCCGTGCTGGGCCAGTCGTGGGACCTGGCGTTCGCGCAGCGCGGCGGCGCGATGGTCCCGAAGGGCGACCGCTTCGCCGGCGGACTCCGCTACGTCAACTGGTTCGTCACCGTGCCCGCCTCCTGGCGCAGGTGCTGTACGCGCTCGACCTGCGCCCGCCCGGTCGTCCATGCGCACCCGCGTGGTGCTGCATGACGAGCGGGGTGCTCATGGTCCTGGCCGGCTACGTCGGCCAGTTCGCGCCGCCACCGACGACGCGGCTGCTGCTGTGGGGGACGATCGGGACGCCGCCGTTCGTCGTCCTGCTCGCGGTGCCCGTGCCGCTGCTGCTGGGCGCACGTCGTACCTCCCGCCGGAGGCCGGTACGCGGCGCGCAACCTGGTCTTCGTCTTCGCCTTCTTCTGGGGGCTCTACCCGATCGCCTACCTGCTGCCGGCCGTCACGGACGGGCCGCCGCTTGGCGGGGGTGCTGCCGGTCGCCTCGCCAGGTCGACCCAGAAGATCTGTCCTCGCTGAATCACCACTCGCCGTCGGCGAGAGGGGCCCGCCGACCCGCCTGAACGACAGCGACCTCGGTCTCCGTGTCTGTGGCGACCTCGAGCGCGGCGTCGATCCGGGCGGTCAGCGAGGCCGCGTCGAGCTCGGCGAGGTAGTACGTGGCGGCGCGGAGAAGAACTCCGAGCGGCTCATGCCGAGCTCGTGAGCACGTCGGCTAGCCGCCTCGAAGGTGGAGTCCGGGACGGAGATGGCGGTCTTCACGACCGCGAGTATGAACGGGTCATACTCCAGTGATCAAGTCCGCTGACAGGCGCCACGCCGGCCGCAGCAGCCCGAATCGGCCCGGAGCGTCATGGAGGGCAGCATCGTGGACAGGGGCCTCGCGGGTTCTCACCCGCCGACTCACGCGCCTGCTGCGCATCAGCTCTCCCTCGGTCGGAGTGGACCTGCTCGCCACGAGGTTCGGCTTCACCTCGACCGCCGAAGGCTGCCGCGCCGTCGTCGACCGCGTGACACGCCGCGGGCATGTTGAGGTGGTGGTGCACGTGTCAGGCGGACCCCAGGCGCCGTCCGGCGGCTACTCCGCCCTCACCGACGAGCTGTGGATCGAGGAGCTGCAGCGCAACCTGCTCGGCGCAGTGCACATGGACCGGGGACTGGTGCCAGTGTCCGGCGGCGTTAGGTTCCGCTCGTGGCAGCCGATCTGGAGGAGCTCGTCGTCGCCGACGCGGCGGCGCTGCGCGCCTGGTTGGTCGAGCACGCCGCGACGTCCCCAGGCGTGTGGCTCGTGCTGACGCGCAAGGGCGGCACCACGACGACGCTCACGTGGCAGGAGGCGGTCGACGAGGGGCTCTGCTTCGGCTGGATCGACGGCCAGGGGCGCAAGCGCGACGAGCAGACGTCTTCATCCGCTTCACCCCACGCGGTTCCCGCAGCATGTGGTCTCAGCGCAACGTGGAGCACGTGGCCCGGCTCGAGACGGCCGGCCGCATGACGGACGCCGGACGAGCCGCGGTCGCGGCCGCGAAGGCCGACGGCCGGTGGGACCGGGCGTACGCCCCGCCGTCGGAGGCGGAGCTGCCCGCCGACCTGCTCGCTGCGGTCGCCGCCGTACCCGCGGCGCAGGCGATGCTGGACGTGCTCACGAAGACCAACCGCTACGCGCTGGTGCACCGGCTCAGCACGGTGAAGCGGCAGGAGACCCGGGAGCGCAAGATCGCGCAGTTCGTCGAGATGCTGGCGCAGCACGAGAGCCCGTACCCGCAGAAGGCGAAGCCCGCGCCGTAGTGCGGGCCGGAGCGTCCTGCTGCGCCGCAGCTCCCGGACAGGCTCCCGGCCCGGCGTCGTGGTGGGAGCGGCGCGGCGACCGTCAGCTCCTGGGGAGGTCGCGCCCCCGCAACGAACCTCGACCCGGAGACGGGCGCCGCCTGGGCCAGCGCTGGAGCACCGACGCGGACCTCTCGCGCGGTCACCAGCTCTGCGAAGGTGCGACATGACCAGCATCGAGATCGGCATCTGCGCCGTCAGCGACGTCACCGACATCGGCTACGCCGTCACGGCCGAGCGACTGGGCTACACGTCCTTCTGGGTCGGCGACAGCCAGCTCCTGTGGTCGGACTGCTACGCGACCCTCGCGCTGGTCGCCGACCGGACGTCCACCCTGCGGATCGGCCCGGGCGTCGCTGTCGCCGGGACGCGCCTGGCCTCGGTCACCGCCGGCGCCCTCGGGACGTTGAACCGGCTCGCACCCGGGCGGGTCTTCGCCGGCCTCGGAGCAGGCAACACGGCGATGCGCGTCGCGGGGGCCAAGCCGGTCGGTGTCGCGGGGCTCGAGCGGTACGTCACGGACGTGCGGACCCTGGTCGACGGCGGGGAGGTGAAGACCGACGACGGCATGGCCGTGCGTCACCTCATGGCGGACCAGCGCTTCGTCTCCTTCGCGCCCCGGATCCCCCTGTACGTGTCCGCGTTCGGCCCGAAGGCGATGGGCGTCGCCGCCCGTCACGGCGACGGCCTCGTGCTGTCCGTACCGCCCTACGCCCGGAGATGACCGGGGTGTGGAACCGCCTCCGTGCGGCGGCGGGGCCGCGGGCCATCGACCCGACGACGTTCCGGACGACCTTGCTGACCACGATGGTCGTCCTCGCGCCCGGGGAGCCGAGCTTCAGCGCGGACGTGGTCCGGCAGTGCGGTGCGTACGCCATCGTGGCGATGCACTACGCGTACGAGCAGTGGCGCCAGTACGGGCGTCGTCCGCCGCCGTTCGCGCGACCTGTCTGGGACGACTACGTGGCGATGCTCGAGGCCTGCCCAGAGCATCGCCGTCACCAGCGCGTGCACGCCGGGCACAACACGTGGCTGGAGCCGGAGGAGGAGCGCTTCGTCACCCCGGAGCTGGTGGAGGCGACCTGCCTCGTCGGCACTCCTGACCAGTTGGTGCAGCGGTTGAGAGCGCTGGCCGAGGCGGGGCTGAGCGAGGTGATCCTGCTGCCGGGGATGGACGTGAAGGACGACGTGGTGCGAGCCGTGGCCGAGCTGGTGATGCCGCACCTCGCTCCTGACGCCCACACCGGGGACGGCGCTGAGGCCGCTTCCGGCTGCGCATGCGCAGCGGCTGGTGACACGCACCGACGGTGGTGCGACGAGCCGCCCGGGCCCGTTCCGACGCGGGCGCGTGCGGAGCACCTGATGGCCGCGTACGCCGGACGCACGCCCCCATCGGGTGCAACACGCACTGCGTGCCTCAGAGGCGACCGAACGAGACGCCGCCGTCGAGGGTGATCATGCTGCCCACCACGTAGTCGCCGGCGCGGGAGGCGAGGTAGATGGCGGCGGCGGCCATGTCGTCGGCGTCGCCGATGCGACCGGACGGGATGCTGGCGCTGAGCTCGTCCGCGTGGTCACGGGCAGCCCGGTTCATGTCCGAGGCGAAGGCCCCCGGCGCGATGCCGTTCACGACGATGCCGTCGCCGATGAGCCGCAGCGCCATCCGCTTCGTGAGGTGGATGAGCCCGGCCTTGCTGGCGTGGTAGCTGTACGTCTCCTGCGGGTTGACGCTGAGGCCGTCGATCGAGGCGATGTTGATGACCTTGGCGAGGTGGTCCCCCGCGGCCGCCGCGGCGCGCAGGTCGGGCGCCAGCGCCTGGGTGAGGAAGAACAGCGCCTTGAGGTTCAGGTCCATGACCTTGTCCCAGCCGCTCTCCGGGAACTCGTCGAACGGGGCGCCCCACGCCGCACCGGCGTTGTTGACCAGGATGTCCAGCGAGGACTCGTGCTCGCGCAGCCTCGCGACGACGTCCGCGAGCCCCTCCGGCGTGGCGATGTCGCCGGGCAGGGACACGCAGTGACCGGCCTGCGAGAGCTCGGCGGCGGTGGCGTCGCACGCCTCCCGCTTGCGGGCGGTGATGTAGACCCGGGCGCCCTGGGCGACGTAGCCCTCGGCGATCATGCGGCCGATCCCGCGGGAGCCGCCGGTGACGAGCGCGGTGCGCCCCTCGAGGGAGAAGAGCCGGCTCGTGTCCATCAGTACCTCGTCCGTCGTCGTCGGGAGCGCAGTGGCCGCCGATGATCGCACCCGCCTCAGGGCGCCTCCAGCGGCGGCAGGACCTTGCCCGGGTTGAACACCCCCAGCGGGTCGAGCGCCTGCTTGACCGCGCGGTGCAGCAGCAGCGACCCGGGGTCGAGCTCGCGGTGCAGCCCGTCCCGCTTGAGCAGCCCGACGCCGTGCTCCCCGGTGACCGTGCCGCCCAGCGCGAGGGCGGCGTCGAGCAGGTCGTCGAAGGCTGCCTGCGCGGCGGCGCGGGCCGACACGTCACCGGGCGGGGTGAGGACCAGCGGGTGCAGGTTGCCGTCCCCGGCGTGCGCGATGGTCGCGATCCGTACGCCGTGCTGCTGGCCGATCTCGGCGATCCGCGCGAGCATCGCGGGCAGGGCCGAGCGGGGCACGCAGACGTCCTCGGTGAGCACTGTGCCGAGCCGCTCGAGCGCCGGGTAGGCGAGTCGGCGGGCCGCGAAGAGCAGCTCGGCCTCCGCAGCGTCGGTCGACTGACCGGCCTCCAGGGCGCCGGCTGCGGTGAAGGCGTCGACCAGGGCCCGCGCCTCCCGCTCCCCTGCCTCCCCCGGCACGTCGACCCGGGCCAGCAGCAGCGCGGCAGCCTCCGCCTGCAGGCCCAGGTGCTTCCAGTCCTCGACCGCCTGCAGGCACGGGCGGTCCAGCAGCTCGAGGGCCGCCGGCACGAGGCCCTGGCGAGTCACCAGGGCCACCGCCCGGCCGGCGTCGACGAGGTTGCCGAAGGTGCCGACGACGGTGCGCGGCGTCCCGGCCAGGGCCGACCGCAAGCGCAGCGTGATCTCGGTGACGACGCCGAGGGTGCCCTCCGAGCCGACCATCAGCCCGACCAGGTCGTAGCCCGCCACGCCCTTGTTCGTCCGCTGCCCGAGGCGGACCGCGGTCCCGTAGCCGGCCGGTCCGCCGACGACGGCGCGCAGGCCGAGGACGTAGTCGCGGGTGACGCCGTACTTCAGGCAGCACAGCCCGCCGGCGTTGGTCGCGACGTTGCCGCCGAGCGTCGACCAGGGCGAGCTGGCGGGGTCGGGCGGGTACCAGAGGCCGTGCTCGGCGACGGCTGCCTTGAGGTCGTCGTTGACCACGCCGGGCTGCACGACGGCGACCAGGTCCTCGCGGTCGACCTGCAGCACGCGGTCCATGCGCGACAGGTCGAGGACGACGCACCCGTCCACCGCGTTGGCACCGCCGGACAGCCCGGTGCCCGCCCCGCGCGGCACCAGCGGCACGCGCAGCTCGGCGCAGACGGCGACGACGTGGGCGACCTCGGCCTCGCTGCGCGCGCGCACCGCCACGTCCGCGCGGCCGGCCGGCGCCCAGGCGGCCTCGTCGTGCGACAGCCCCGGCAGGACGTCGGGGTCCAGGACCAGGCGGTCCGCCGGCAGGCCGCGCGACAGCGCTTCCACCAGAGCCACAGCGGTCGCCATGTCAGCACCTCCGGGGGCCAGTGTGGCGGTCGACCGCCCGCCGGCGCTCAGGCGTCGATGGAGCTCATGTCGCCGTACCGGTCGCCGACGACCGCGCCGGCCGGCACGGCCTCGTCGATGCGACGCAGGTCGTCCGGCGTCAGGACGACGTCGGCCGCCGCGACGTTCTCCTCGAGGTAGCGCACCCGCTTGGTCCCGGGGATCGGCGCGACGTCGTCGCCCTGGGCCAGGACCCAGGCGAGCGCCAGCTGGCCGGGCGTGCAGCCCTTGTCGGCAGCGAGCTCCTTCACCCGGTCGACCAGGCGCAGGTTGGCATCGAGCGCGTCCCCGTTCATGCGCGGGAAGTAGCCCGACGCCCGGCTGTCCCCCTCGGGCAGCGAGCCGGGGGTGATGGTCCCGGTCAGCAGGCCGCGGCCCAGCGGCGAGTACGGCACCAGGCCGATGCCCAGCTCCCGCGCCGTCGGCAGGACCTCGGCCTCGAGGTCGCGGGTGAACAGCGACCACTCCGTCTGCAGCGCCGTGACCGGGTGCGTGGCGTGGGCACTGCGGATGGTCGCGGCGGACGCCTCCGACAGGCCGAGGTGGCGCACCTTGCCGGACGCGACCAGCTCCCCCATCGCGCCGACCGTCTCCTCGATCGGGACGCTGCGGTCGACGCGGTGCTGGTAGTAGAGGTCGATGTGGTCGACGCCGAGCCGCTGCAGCGAGGCGTCGCACGCGGCCCGCACGTACTCCGGGCTGCCGTTGATGCCGACCCGCGTGCCGTCGGGCAGGCGCTCGTTGCCGAACTTCGTGGCCAGCACGACGCTGCCGCGGTCGACACCGCTCGAGGCGATCGCCCTGCCGACCAGCTGCTCGTTGGTGAAGGGGCCGTACATGTCGGCGGTGTCGAGGAAGGTGACCCCGAGCTCGAGCGCCCGGTGGATCGTCGCGATCCCGCTGGCCTCGTCGGGAGCGCCGTAGAACTCCGACATCCCCATGCAGCCGAGGCCGAGGGCCGAGACAGTGAGCGGTGAGGTGCTGCCGAGGGTGCGCGAGGTCAGGGTCATGCCGAGCACTCTGCCCGGTGCGGGGCCGGAGGAGTCCCCCGGCCCCGCTGCGACCCGGGTCAGACCTGGAAGCGCCCGACCAGCTCGGTGAGCTCGCCGCTCATCTGGGCCAGCTCGGACGCGGCCCGCTGGCTGTCCGACACCCCGACCGTGGTGGTCGCGGCGGCCTCGGCCACCCCGGTGATGTTCATCGCGATCTCGGTGCTGCCGGTGGCGGCCTCCGCGACGACTGCGCGACATCTCGTTCGTCGTCGCGGTCTGCTCCTCCACCGCGCTGGCGATCGTGGTCTGGTAGTCGTTGATCTGCCCGATCACCGCGGAGATCTGCCCGATCGCCTCGACCGCACCGGCGGTGTCGGCCTGGATCGTCTCGATCCGCCGGCTGATGTCCTCGGTCGCCTTCGCCGTCGCCTGCGCCAGGTCCTTGACCTCCCCGGCGACGACCGCGAAGCCCTTGCCGGCCTCGCCGGCCCGGGCCGCCTCGATCGTGGCGTTCAGCGCCAGCAGGTTCGTCTGCTCGGCGATGCTGGTGATGACCTTGACGACGTTGCCGATCTCGACGCTGGACGCGCCGAGCTTGGAGACCGTCTCGTTGGTCCGGTAGGCCACCTCGACCGCGTCACCGGCGACCTTGGCGGCCTCGTTGGCGTTCTGCGCGATCTCCCGGATGCGACGCGCCCATCTCCTCCGCACCCGTCGCAACCGACTGCACGTTCCGCGACACCTGCTCCGCCGCGGCCGACACCACGTTCGCCTGCGCGGAGGCCTGCTCGGCGCTGGCCGCGATCGTCGTCGACGTCACGGTCAGCTCGTCGCTGCTTCCGCCGAGGGTCTGCGCGGTCCGGCCGAGGGTCTGCAGCGCCTCGCGCATCGAGGCCATCGCCACGTCCAGGTCGCCGGCCATGACGCCCAGCTCATCGGTGCTGCCGATGTCGGCGCGACGGGTCAGGTCTCCGGTCGCGAGCGCCTTGAGCACCTCCGAGACGGCCTTCAGCGGCCGCGTCACGCTGCGGGTGACGAAGCGACCGAGTCCGGCCGCCAGCAGGAACGCCGCCAGCACCATCGCGATCGCGAGCGTCCGGCCGCGCTCGTAGCCGTCGACGGCCTTGGCGTACTTCGCCTCCGCCGCCGCGGTCTCCTTGGCCTCGACGACGTCGAGCAGGTCGGCGGCCGAGGAGATCAGCGGCTGGGCGACCTCGGTCTGGAGCGTGTCGTACGTGGCGAGGTCACCGGCCTTGATGGCGGGCACCAGGCGGCTGTCGCGCACGGCGCGGTAGTCGTCCCACGCCTTGGTGAAGGCGGCGTAGTCGTCGGCGGCCACGCCGCTCATCGACGCGACGTACTTCGCGGCGCTGGCGTCGAGGTCGTCGTCGCTGCCCTGCACCTTCTCCAGGTAGGTCGTCACGGCCTTCGGACCGCTGGCCGTCGCGGCGGCGGCACTGGCCACCATCGCGCGGGTCTTCAGCTCCTCCTGGTGGACCATGCCGAGGGCGTTCATCGGCAGCAGGTGGTCCTGGTAGACGGCGGCGGTCGCGTCGCGCAGCTCACCGAGCTGCGCGAGGGCCACCCCGCCGACGGCCGCCGCGGCGATCGCGCCGCTGAGGGCCGTCGTCATGATCCGGGTACCGACGGGCCGGTCGGCCCACCATCCGGCTTTGGTGCTCGGACGCGCAGACGTGCTGGTCACAGTTCCTCCGGGACGAGTAGGGCTGTCCCCCTATCGGCGGGTCTGGCCGGACCGGGAGGCAGCAGCGCCGGGAGCTACGGTCGGCGGCATGACCGGCCCGACCGCTCCGGCCTACGGCCAGGCCACCCTGAGCGACCTGATGCCCTCCGTGCTGGCCAGCCTCGCGGTCGCTGGAGCCGGACCGACCCGGCTCCTGCCGGAGACCCCGCGGTGCGTCGTCCTGCTCGTGGACGGCCTCGGCCGGCAGCTCCTGCGCCGGCACGCCGACGCGGCGCCGTTCCTGACCTCGCTGGACGCCCGGACGCTGTCCACCGGCTACCCGTCGACCACCGCGACGAGCCTCACGTCGATCGGCACCGGGCTGCCGCCGGGAGAGCACGGGATCACCGGGTACACGACCTGGCTGGAGGAGGTCGACGAGACCATCGCCTGGCTGTCCTGGACCTCGGCGCGCGACCGCAGCGACCTGCGCGACCGGGTGGTCCCCGAGGCGCTGCAGCCGCGGCAGACCGTCTTCGAGCGGGCCGCCGACGACGGCGTCGCGGTCACGGTGGCCGCGCCCTTCGCGTTCCGGGACAGCGGCCTGACGCGCGCGGCGCAACGCGGCGCGCACTATCCCGGCGCCTTCACCCCGGGCGACACGGTGGCGCAGGCGGTGCACGGCAGCCGAGCCGGATCCCGCAGCCTCGTCTACTGCTACACCGCGGACCTCGACCTCACCGGCCACGTCCGAGGGGTGGGCAGCGAGGCCTGGTCGACGCAGCTGCGGCTCGTGGACCGCTTCGCCGAGGAGCTGGCCGGACGGCTGCCGGCCGACGCGCTGCTCGTCGTGACCGGCGACCACGGCATGGTCGACGTGAGCGCGGAGGGACGCGTCGACGTGGACGTGGAGCCCGCGCTGCAGGCCGGCGTCCGGCACCTCGCCGGCGAGCCCCGCGCGCGGTCGCTGCACTGCGTGCCCGGCGCGGTCCCCGACGTCGTCGCGACCTGGACCGAGGTCCTCGGGGACCGCATGTGGGTGGGCCGCGCCGACCAGGCCGTGGCGGCCGGGCTGCTCGGGCCGACGGTCACGGCCGGTGCGCGGTCCCGCATCGGCGACGTGCTGGCCGTGGCCACGGGGGACGTGGCGGTCGTCCAGTCGCGCACCGACCCCGTGTTCGCCGGCATGGTGGGCCACCACGGCGCGCTGACCGACGAGGAGCGGCTGGTGCCGCTGCTGACCGCAGCGCGGTGAGCTGCCGCTCGAGGACCAGGGGCTGACGGCCAGGAAGAGGAACGCCGCGAGCAGCACGAGGTGGGTGGCTCCCTGCAGCCGGGTGGCGCGGCCGGGCACCACGGTGAGGACGCCGACGACGACAGTCAGCGCGAGCAGCACCAGCTGCGTCGGCTCGAGGCCCAGCACCACTGGCCCGTCGATCCACACCGAGGCCAGCGCGATGACCGGGATGGTCAGGCCGATGCTGGCCATCGCCGAGCCGAGCGAGAGGTCGAGGCTGGTCTGCACCAGCCCGCGCTGCGCGGCGCGCACCGCCGCGAGCGTCTCCGGCAGCAGGACCAGCAGCGCGATGACGACGCCGACGAACGACGCCGGGAAGCCGACGGCCGGCCCCGGACTCGATGGCCGGCGACAGCACCTCGGCGAGCCCGACACACGACGGGGCAGGGCGGGTGGCTGGTGGCCATCCTCCCAGCCGGGCTGCTCAGGCCCGCGAGCCCACGAGGTGGAACACCCGGCTGAGCCGGCGGTACGGGTCGCGCAGGCTGGCCTCGAGCTCGACGGCGGCGACCGCCGCGACGTCGGTCGTGTCCGGCGGCAGCTCGCGCCAGTCGGTGAACAGCCAGACGCCGTACCAGGGCCCCGGGTCGAGCGAGCCCTGCCTCATCAGCGCGGACAGGCCCGCGACCGTGTCGGCCCGGGTCGGCGTCCCGAGGACGCCGGTCTCGCCGGCGGCGTCGAAGGCGGCCAGCGCGTCCGCCCAGCGACCGTCGAGTGCGGGGCGCACGGCCAGCGTCTCGGCGTTCAGCGCCATGACCGACAGGAGCCCGCCCGGTGCGACCCGCAGGCACAGGGCCGCGAGCACCGGCGCCGGGTCCGGCACGTACATCAGCACGCCGTGGCACAGCACGACGTCGTACGTCTGACCGCCGACGGCCTGCTCCGCACCCTCCGCGTCGGCCAGGACGAGCCGGACCCGGCGGCGGACGTCGTCCGGCTCGGCGGCGAGGCGCTGCTGCGCCTTCGCGAGCATCGCCTCGGAGGGGTCCAGGAGGGTGACCGCGTGGCCGAGACGGGCGAGCGGCAACGACTGGTGCGCGGCGCCGCCACCGACGTCGAGCACGGTCACCGGCCGGTCCGGCAGGTGCCGCAGCAGCTGCTGGTGCAGGACCCGGGTGCGCACCTGGCCCTTGACGGTCGCGTAGGCGCCGTCGACGAAGGCGTCGGCGAGGGGGGCCCACGGGTCGTCCGGCACCCCGCGAGTCTGCCCGTCCCAGAAAGTGAGAACGGCGTTCCACTGGTCGGGACGCCCGCGCTACCGTCCGGGCCAGGGAGGAGGTGCCCGATGAGCGGAGCGCCGACGTACGTGCACGGACACCACGCCTCGGTCCTGCGGACCTACGAGCGGCGGACGGCGGCCAACAGCGCCGGCTACCTGCTGCCGTCGCTGCGCCCCGGACAGGTGCTGCTCGACGTCGGCTGCGGGGCGGGGTCGATCACCGTCGACCTCGCCGAGCTGGTCGCCCCGGGGCCCACGACCGGGGTCGACGGCTCCGCCGTCGCGCTCGAGACGGCCCGCGCGCTGGCGCGCGAGCGCGGGGTGGACGTCACGTTCGTGCAGGGCGACGCGCTGGGGCTGGACCTGCCGGACGACAGCGTCGACGTCGTGCACGCCCACCAGGTCCTGCAGCACGTCAGCGACCCGGTCGCCGCCCTGCGCGAGATGCGCCGCGTCTGCCGTCCGGGCGGTGTCGTGGCCGCGCGGGACGCCGACTACGCCGCCATGAGCTGGTGGCCGGCCGAGCCGGCGCTGGAGCGGTGGCGCGAGCTCTACGTCGGCGTTGCCCGCAGGAACGGCGGCGAGCCGGACGCCGGCCGGCGGCTGCTGTCGTGGGCGCAGACGGCCGGCTTCCGCGACGTGCGGGCGACCGCGTCGACGTGGTGCTACGCGAGCCCCGAGGACCGCGAGCTGTGGAGCAGCAGCTGGGCCGAGCGCGTGCGCCGCTCCGGCTTGGCGGAGGAGGCGCTGTCCTCGGGGCTGGCCACCGAGGACGAGCTGGACGAGCTGGCAGCCGGCTGGCTGCGCTGGGGCTCCGCCCCGGACGGCTGGTTCACGATCGTCCACGGCGAGGTGCTGGCCACCGCCTGAGGGCCAGCCGCCGACGGGGGTGGCCAGGGGCCCGCGCTGCACCGGGACGACGGGCGTCACGCGCAGCGACCCACGCGCGCAGCGCCGGCGCCGACATGGGCCGGGCGATGACGTAGCCCTGCGCCACGTCGCAGCCGTCCGCGCCGAGGGCGGCCAGCGTCGCCTCGTCCTCGTCGGTCGGCAGCGACCTGCCGTGCGGCAGCAGCTCCCGCAGGGCGGAAGGGAGCCGGTGCCCAACGTCGCCGCCGTCCTCGCCTCGCCGCAGGCTGCAGCTGGCCAGGCACCGCATCGGCAGCGCGCCGGGAGCACGTGGAGCCCTGCGTCAGCAGACCCGGTCGCGACCCTCGTCCTTCGCGGCGTAGAGCCGGCGGTCGGCGAGCCGGTAGAGCACGTCGGTGTCCATGCCGTCCTGCAGCGCGGCGACGCCTGCCGAGGCGGTCACGGTCCCGACCTCAGCCACCGGTGCGCAGCGCAGGGCGGCCAGCGCCCGCTCCAGCACGGTCCGCGCCGCCTGCTCGTCGAGGCCCGGCATCAGCAGCGCGAACTCCTCGCCCCCGACCCGGGCCAGCGTGCCGGACGTCGACGTCGCGGTCCGCAGGCGGTCGACCACGGCGACCAGCACCTCGTCGCCGACGGCGTGCCCGTAGCGGTCGTTGATGCCCTTGAAGTGGTCGACGTCGATCAGCGCCAGGCTGACCGGACGCGTCGCCGACGCCACCCGCAGGGCGTCGCGGAACGTCCGCGAGTTGGGCAGCCCCGTCAGCGGGTCGGTCTCGGCCCGGGTGCGCAGCAGCTCGGCCTGCTCGTGCTCGGCCGTCACGTCGCGCACGAGGACGAACCACAGCGGGCCCTCGCCGTGCGGCGTCGCCAGACCGGCCGCGGTGAGCGCGACCCGCAGGCGCGAGCCGTCCTTGCACTGGGCCTGCGCCTGCGCCTGCCCGCCACCGGTCTCCGTCAGCTGGCGGCGCAGCTCGACCAGCGCCTGCACGTCCTCGGACGGCCAGAAGGGGTACGGCGTGCCGGCGCCGACGAGCTCGTCGGCCCGGTAGCCCGTCATCCGGCACAGCGCGTCGTTGACCTCCACGATGACGCCGCCGGCCGACACGAAGTACCCCTCGTGCAGCGCGGCCAGCACGGAGCGGCTGCGGTCGCGCTCGGCCTCGGCAGCCCGCGCCGCGAGGTGCATCGCGGTCACGTCCAGGGTGATGCCGTGCACCGCGACGACCTGGCCGTCCTCGTCGACGTCGGCGGTCGCGACGGCGCGCATGTGGGCCACCCGGCCGTCCTCGAGCACGACGCGGTGCTGCACGTCGTACTCCCGCCCGTCCCGCAGCAGCGCGTCGGTGTGGGTGCGCACCAGCTCCCGGTCGCCCGGGTGCACGCGGAGCAGGAAGTCGCGCAGCGTCGGGCGGTCGGGGCCGGCCCAGCCGAGCATGCGTCGGGCCGCCCGGTTGGTCGTCAGCCCGCCGGTCAGCAGGTCGATGCTCCAGGTGCCGACGCCGGCCAGCTCCTCGGCGCGCTGGTGCGGCGCCGCGCGGTCAGGCATGGCTGCGTCCCCCCGAGGTGTGCCGCTGCTCGGCTCCGCCTGTCTACCCCAGGACCGGCGCGGCGCTACTCGAGCACCCCTGCCCGCGGCGCGTACATGAGGACGGACACCCCGACGAGGCAGACGGCCGCGCCGACCACGTCGTAGCGGTCCGGGCGGAAGCCGTCGACGACCATCGCCCACAGCAGGCTGCCGACGATGAACACCCCGCCGTACGCCGCGAGCACCCGGCCGAAGCTGTCGTCGGGCTGGAAGGTGGCCACCACGCCGTACCCCGCGAGGGCCAGGCAGCCGGCGGCGACGAACAGCCAGCCGCGGTGCTCGCGCAGCCCCTGCCAGACCAGCCAGGCGCCGCCGATCTCGGCGACGGCGGCGAGCAGGAACAGCAGCAGCGAGCGGGCGACCGTCATGCCACGACGCTAGGGCGCCGCTCAGGCGACGAGCAGCCCCGCGAGGGTCTGGGCGACCTCGGCGGGCGGGACCTGCCGGGTGAAGACCGACGTCGCGCCGGCGGCGAGCAGCGCCGCCACCCGGTCGCCGTAGGCCACCTGCGCCGCGACGACCGTGCCGGGGCACCAGGTCCGGACCTCCTGCACGACCTGCTCCCCCGGCACCATCGCCAGGGTGTCCTCGACGAGGACGAGGTCGGGCTGCTCGGCGACGACCAGCCCGACGGCGTCGGCGCCGTTGTCGGTGTGCGCGACGACGTGCATGCCCTGCTGGGTCAGCAGGCCGCCGACCTTGGTCACGAACCACTCGTTGCGGTGGGCGAGCACCACGCGGCGGTCCGCAGAGGCCCGCAGCACGTCGCCCGACTTCTCGAGCTGGCCGTGGGCGCGGGCGACCAGCGCCTCGTGCTCGCGACGCAGGACCTCCATGCGGCGCGCGGTGTCCATGCGCATCTCGCGCGTGCGGGCCCCGGCGAGCTCGGCCTCCTCGGCCACCTTGCGGGCGCGGGTGAAGGCCTCGATCGCCTCCAGCTGCTGGCCGGCCAGGGCGCTCTCGGTGCGGGGCGTCCACGCGGTGGACGGGGTCGGGTCGGTCTGCTGCTGCGTCATGGCATGACTCCGCACGGCCTGGACGGGGCGCCGCCCGGTGCAGGCCGCGCCCGCACCAACTGATGGAGGGACGACGGCTGCTGCTGAACCGGTCGGTCGAGAGTACCTCGAACGGGTGGACCGGGCAAGGCCCTTCTGACCACCCGGAATCCACATCCAGCCGGCGCTGCCCGGGAGGGTCAGCCGGCGAGCAGCCGGAAGCCGAGACCGCGGACGGTGACGAGGCGCCCGGCCTCGGGGCCCAGCCGGCGGCGCAGGCGGCAGACCAGGACGTCGACCGCGCGCGGCGAGGCCGGGTCGAGGCCCGCCTCGGCGGCGGCGACCGCACGCGGCACGACAGCGCCGGCCGCGCGCTGCAGCGCCACCAGCAGCCGCAGCTGGTGCGCCGACAGCGGCACCGGCCGGCCGTGCACCCGGACCTCGGCGCGGGCCGCGTCGACGGCCAGCCGCACCGGGCGGCTGCCCGAGCGGCTCCCGGCCGGGGTGCCGCCGGCGGCGACCGGCAGGCCGGCGCGCTGCCAGGCGACGAAGCCGCCGGCGAGGTCGGTCGCGCCGTGCACGCCCAGCTCCTGCAGCGCCGCGGCGGCCAGGCTCGAGGTGTAGCCCTCGGAGCACAGGACGACGAGGCTGCAGGTCGTACGCCGCCTCGGGCAGCCGCGCGTCGCCGGCCGGGTCGAACCGCCACTCGAGGACGTTGCGCTCGACCACCAGCGCGCCCGGGACCTCGCCCTCGACGACCCGCTGCGCGTGCGGCCGGATGTCGACGAGCAGCGCCCCGTCGCGCTGCGCCGCGGCGGCCTGCTCGGGGTCAGCCGGTCCAGGCCCGAGCGGGCGTCGGCCAGCAGGTCGTCGACCGTGCGGCGGCGCGGGACGAGCTCGGCGACGACGGCGCTCACGCCGCCACCTCCGGCTCCTGCGTCGAGACGGTGCGGCGGCGGGTCAGGCCGGCCGGACCCGCGGTCCAGAACGTCATGGTGGTCAGCCGCGGGCTGTAGGCGTGGAGGCTGACGGCCGGCTCGCGACGCCGTGGTTGACGACGTCGTGGACGACGCCGGGCGCCACCCACGGCGCCGTGCCGACCTGGCAGGCCGGTCGACGGTGACGAGGCCGTCGGGCGCAGGCCCGCAGCTCGGTCGAGCGAGCCGTCGACGACGGTAACGCGCCGCGGCGAGCCTGCCCGTGGTCGTGCAGCTCGGTGCCCTGCGCGGGCAGCCAGGTCAGCAGCCAGAGGTCGACGCCGGACGGCGCCGGCAGGCGGGCCCAGTGGCGGCTGGCCGGGTCGAAGCGGACGTGCGGGCGCCACAGCGACGGGTCGGCCGCGGTGCGGCGTACGAGGTCGAGCAGGTCGGCGATCGGGAGCGGTGCGGTGGACATGCGGGTGTGCCTCTCGGGAGGTCGCGCTGGTCAGGGCCGGGGAACGGAGGCGGCCGGGACAGCGCGTGCCGGGAGGCACGGGGAGGTGCGCGAGCAGGTGGCGGGACAGCAGGGCGGGCACGGCGACGACCAGGGGTGCGCAGGGGCGGCGGACGCGGGTCCGCGTCGTCAGGGACGCGGAGCGGTCAGCGACAGGCCTGGTCGAACGCGTCGGCGCGCCGCCCCACCCAGAACGGGTCGAGAGCGGCGGCGGGCGTCATGAGGGGCAGGCAACCACAGGCGGACGAGGTTCTCACGTGAGCTGGTCGACAACTGCAGACACACGGCGACGGACCGCTCCGCGGCGAGCAGGCAGCCGGCCGCGAGGACGGAGCAGCCGGCGACCAGGGCGAGGGTCAGGCCGTAGCCCGCTGCGGTGATCAGCGCCCCGCCGCCGCCGGTGCGGCGACCCGGCCGACGTTGGCGGCCAGCGCCTGGCCGCCGGAGACCGACGCGAAGACCGCGGTCGGGACGTAGCTGCCGAGCAGCGCCGCCCGCGCGATCGTCATGACGCCGAAGCCGGCGCCGAACAGCACCACGAAGACGACCAGCCCGGGCGCGCGCGGCAGCGCGAAGAGGGCGCCGACGCCGACCGCCTGGCTGCCCACCATCGCCGCGGCCAGCCGGCCGAGCCCGACCCGGGTGGCGAAGGCGGTCAGCGCCACGCGTCCGGTCACCGACAGCACACCGATGGCGCCGGCCGCCGCGGCCGCCGCGCTGCTCGAGGCGCCGGTGTCGCGCAGGTAGGCCACCAGGTGCACCGCCACGACCGTGACGGCGAGCGTCTCGAGCACGGCCGCACCGGTCAGCCACCGCACCGCCGGCAGGCGCCAGGCGTTCCCGGCGCCGCGGTCCGCCCTGGCCCGCGGCGGCACCGGCTCGGCGCCCGGGCGGCCGTCCGGCTCCAGACCGAGGTCGGCCGGAGAGCGTCGCAGCACCAGCGCCTGCGGCACGGCGCAGGCGGCGAGCAGGGCGGCGAGGACCAGCAGGGCGGTGCGCCACCCGTACGCGTCGACGAGCGCCTGCGACGTCGGCAGGAACACCGTGGAGGAGAAGCCGGCCACGACCGTGAGGCTGAGCAGCGCGGCACCGCGGTCGCGGCGGAACCACGTGTTGATGACGGCGAACGCCGGCTCGTAGTGCACGGCGGCGCTGGCCAGGCCGACGCCGGCGAAGGCCAGGTAGAGCTGGCCCAGGGACTGCGCGCGCGACCAGGCGACCACGGACGCGCCGCCGAGCAGGCTGCCGCCGGTCATGAGCCAGCGGGCGCCGTGCCGGTCGAGCAGGCGGCCGACCGGCAGCGCCGCGGCGCCGCTCACCGCGATGGCGAGGGACAGCGCCAGCGACAGCTCGCCGGTGCTGGCGCCGAGCGACGCGCGCATCGGCACGACCATGACGGCGAAGCAGTAGAACAGCGCGGCGTAGCTGACGGTCTCGGTGACGGACAGGACCCACACCATCCGCCAGCCGGGGAAGTCCCGTCGCCGCAGAGTCATCGCCGGCAGCATCCCACCGGAAACCGGGCGCCCGACGTCATGCGTACGCCGCCGTAGCGCTCGACGGGGTGACCGCACTCGAGCTGCGCGCCGACTGCAGCCGGTGCGCCGCGCTCTGCTGCATCGTCCCGGCGTTCTCGGCGTCGGCGGACTTCGCGATCGACAAGCCGGCGCAGGTGCCGTGCCCCCACCTCGTCGGCACGGCGTGCGGCATCCACGACCGAGCTGCGGCCGCGGGGGTTCCCCGGCTGCACCGTCTTCGACTGCTTCGGCGCCGGCCAGCAGGTCGTGCAGGTGACCTTCGGCGGGGCGCTGCCCTCCGCGCAGGCCGCCGCCGACGCGTTCACCGTGATGCGCCAGCTGCACGAGCTGCTCTGGTACCTCACGGAGTCGCAGGCCCGGCTCGCCGCCGGACCGCTGCGCGACGAGGTCGACCGGGCGCTGGACGGGGCGACCAGGGCGGCCGCCGGCACCCCGGAGGAGGTGGCCGCGGTCGACGGCGCGGCCCTGCGCCGGGAGGTCGGCGAGCTGCTGGGCCGCGTCAGCGAGGCGCTGCGCCGGCCGCCCGGCAAGGACCACCGGCACGCCGACCTCGTGGGCGCCCGGCTGCGGGGAGCCAACCTCCGCGGCGCCGACCTGCGGGGCGCGCTGCTGCTCGGCGCCGGCCTGCGCGGCGCCGACCTGCGACGCGCCGACCTGCTCGGCACCGACCTGCGCGGGGCCGACGTCCGCGGCGCGAAGCTGGCCGAGGCGCTGTTCCTCACGCAGCCGCAGGTCACCGCCGCACGCGGTGACGCCACGACGACGCTCCCCCCGCGGCTGGAGCGCCCCGGCCACTGGGCCGACTAGGCGTTGCGCGCCAGCAGCCCGCCGTCGACGGGGAGCACCGCGCCGGTCATGTAGCGCGAGGCCGGCAGGCAGAAGTTCAGCGTGCCGTGGGCGACCTCCTCCGGGTCGCCGTAGCGGCCCAGGGCCGTGCGCCGCCGGGCGAACACCTGCTTGGCCTCGCTCGGGATGTCGGAGGTCATGCCGGTGTTGATCGGTCCGGGGCAGATGCAGTTGACCGTGATGCCCTCCCGGCCGAGCTCGACCGCGAGCGCCTTGGTCAGCCCGACCACCCCGTGCTTGGCCGCCGTGTAGGCGCTCATGTCCTTCGTCGCGCCCCACGCCTCGGTCGAGGCGATGTTGACGATCCGCGGGTCCGGCGCCTTGCGCAGGTGCGGGAGCGCGGCGCGCACGACCCGGGTCTGCGCGGTCAGCAGGACGTCCAGCTCGAGCGCCCAGTGGGACTCGTAGCCGGTGTCGTCGATCGGCATCGGGCGGGCGATCCCGGCGTTGTTGACCACGATGTCGAGCCGGCCCCAGGTGGCGACGACCTCGTCGACGACGCGCGCGATGGCGCCCGCGTCCGTGACGTCCATCGCCCAGCCCTTGGCCGTGCCACCCGCCGCGACGATCTCCTCGGCCACCTCGGGGACCCGCAGGTCGGTGGCCGCGACGTGCGCGCCCTCGTCGCCGAAGAGCCGGGCCGTCGCCAGCCCCATGCCGGAGCCGGCGCCGGTCAGCAGCACCACCGACCCCTGGACAGACCTGCTCAGCGTGCTCAACCTGGCCATGCGGCACCTCCACGTCGCTCGGGGACCGTGCGTACCACCTGGACGCGGTCGGGGGTGGCTTGCCTCGCAAGCGAACGCGCTGCAACAGTGAACTGATTGCCGGTCCCCTCGGACCGGCCCGCGCCGGACGAGAGGACTCCCGTGTATCCGGGTGCCTGGGTCGACAAGTTCGCCGACAAGCCTGCCGTGGTGCTGGCCGAGACCGGGGAGCAGGTGACCTACGGCGAGCTCGAGGAGCGGTCGGTCCGGCTGGCCCACGTGCTGCACGACACCGGGCTGCGCAAGGGCGACGCCATCGCGCTGGTCACCGACAACACGCCGCGGGCCTTCGAGGTCTACTGGGCGGCGCTGCGCTCCGGGCTCTACATCACGGCGGTCAACAGCCACCTGACCGCGGACGAGGCGGCGTACATCGTCTCGGACTGCGGGGCGAAGGCGGTCATCGTCTCGGCGGCGCTGCGCCCGATGGCCGAGGCGATCGTGCCGCTCACGCCGGACGTGCAGCTGCGCCTGGCGTACGGCGGCGAGGTGGCCGGCCACGGCTCGTACGACGACGCGCTGGCGACGGGCTCGCCCGTCCCGTTCGAGGACCAGCCCAGCGGCGCCGACATGCTCTACAGCTCGGGCACCACCGGCCGGCCGAAGGGGATCCGCGTCGCGCTGCCCGAGCGCCAGGTCGGCGAGCCGGGCAACACCCTGGTGGGCCTGATCTCCCTGCTCTACGGCTTCGGCCCCGAGACCGTCTACCTCTCCCCCGCGCCGATCTACCACGCCGCGCCGCTGCGCTACTGCGCCGGCGTCCACTCGCTCGGCGGCACCGTGGTGATGATGAAGAAGTTCGACCCCGAGCAGGCGCTGGCCAACATCGAGAAGTTCTGCGATCACGCACAGCCAGTGGGTGCCGACGATGTTCGTGCGGATGCTGAAGCTGCCGCAGGAGGTGCGGGACCGGTACGACGTCAGCAGCCTGCAGGTCGCCGTGCACGCCGCGGCCCCGTGCCCGGTCGACGTGAAGCGGGCGATGATCGACTGGTGGGGCCCGGTGCTGCAGGAGTACTACTCCTCCACCGAGGGCGCCGGCGCGACGTTCATCAACAGCGAGCAGTGGCTGGCCCACCCCGGCTCGGTCGGCCAGGCCGCCGTCGGCATCCTGCACATCTGCGACGACGAGGGCGTCGAGCAGCCGGTCGGGTCGGTCGGCACCGTCTACTTCGAGCAGGAGGAGCGGCCCTTCAGCTACTACAACGACCCGGAGAAGACCAAGGCCGCCCAGCACCCGCTGCACGAGAACTGGACGACCATGGGCGACGTCGGCTACGTCGACGAGGAGGCGTTCCTCTACCTCACCGACCGCAAGTCGTTCATGATCATCTCGGGTGGCGTGAACATCTACCCGCAGGAGGTCGAGGACGCCCTGACCCTGCACCCGGCCGTGCTCGACGTCGCGGTCATCGGCGTCCCGGACGACGTCATGGGCGAGTCGGTCAAGGCGGTCGTCGAGGCGGCCGAGGGCTACACCGCCGGGCCGGAGCTGGCCGAGGAGCTGACGACGTTCCTGCGCGAGCGGATCGCCGGCTACAAGGTGCCGCGCTCGATCGACTTCACCCAGCAGCTGCCCCGCACCCCGACCGGCAAGCTGCTCAAGCGCAAGGTCCGCGAGGCCTACACCGGCGGCGCGTCGCTCGACCGCGGCGGTCGGCGGCATCGGGTCGGTCCCGGCATGAGCACGCGCGGGCGGTGCGGCTGGGCAACTTCTCCGGCTACCTCGGCGACCGCTGCACCGCGATCGACGAGGTCGATGGCGGGCGACCCGGTCGACGTCCTGATCGGCGACTACCTGGCCGAGGTGACCCTCGCCGCGCTGTCGTTCCGGCACCGGCGCCGACCCCGACCGCGGCTACGTCGAGTACGTCCTGGACCAGCTGCGGCCGCACCTGGCCGCGCATCGCCGAGCGCGGCGCCAAGGTCGTGACCAACGCCGGCGGCTTCAGCCCGGCCGGGCTGGCCAGGGCGATCCGCGCCGAGGCCGCCGCGGCCGGGGCGTCCGCTGCAGCGTCGCGCACGTCGAGGGCGACGACGTGCTGTCGCAGCTCGCCGGGCTACCGGCAGCGCGGCCACCGGCTCGAGAACCTCGACGGCGGCGCGCCCGATCAGCGACTGGGGCGTCGAGCCGCTCGCCGCCAACGCCTACCTCGGCGGCTGGGGCATCGCCGCGGCGCTCGCGGCCGGCGCCGACATCGTCGTCTGCGGCCGGGTCACCGACGCCTCGCTGGTCGTCGGGCCGGCGGCCTGGTGGCACGGCTGGGCGCGCGACGACTGGGACGCGCTCGCCGGCGCGGTCACCGCCGGGCACATCATCGAGTGCGGCGCGCACGCGACCGGCGGCAACTTCTCCGGCTTCCTGACCGTGCCCGACAACGTCGTGCCGGGCTTCCCGATCGCCGAGATCGAGGCCGACGGCAGCAGCGTCATCACCAAGCACGCCCGCGACGGCGGCATGGTCACCGTCGACACCGTCACCGCCCAGCTGGTCTACGAGATCCAGGGGCCGGTCTACCTCAACCCCGACGTCACGGTGCACCTCGACACCGTCCAGCTGGCCCAGGAGGGCCCCGACCGCGTACGCGTCACCGGCGCCGACGGGCTCACCGCCGCCGCCGACGACGAAGGTCGCCGCGTTCGCGCTGCTCGGCCACCAGGTCGTCGGCATCGACCGTACGTCACCGCGCCCGAGGTCGACGCGAAGGTCGACCTGCTGCCGCCGGCAGCTCAGCCGCGACCTGCCCGACGGGCGTCGAGCTGCAGCTCGCCGCGGCTCGGGCACCGCGGCCGAGGACCCCGAGACGCAGTGGGACGCCACCGTCGCGCGTGCGCGTGCTCGCGACCTCGGCAGGACCTGGACGGCGCTCGACGCGCTTCGACCTCGGCGCACGGCTCGGCAGCCTCTACCTGCAGAGCATCCCCGGCTTCTACACCGACGTCGCCGCCGGTCCGCCCGGCAAGCCGCGGGCCCGGGTCGACTACTGGCCCGCGCTGCTCGACCAGAGCGAGGTCGACGTCCGCGCGGTGCTCGAGGACGGCACCGCGGTCCAGACGTGCCGCCGCCGTCCGAGACCGCCGTGGTGCGCCAGCCGGTGCACCCGGAGCCGGCCGAGGAGCCGGCCGCCGGAGCCGTGCGGCGGGTCGCGCTCGGGACGCTGGCGCACGCCCGCGCCGGCGACAAGGGCGGCAACTCCAACGTCGGCCTGTGGGTCAGCGACCCGCGCGCCTGGCCGTGGCTGCAGTCGTTCGCTCACCACCGCGGAGCTGCGCCGGCTGATGCCCGAGGTCAAGGACCTCGAGGTCGTCCGGCACGAGCTGCCGCACCTGCGCGCCGTCCACTTCGTGCTCCGCGGCCTGCTCGGCACCGGCGGCTCGTCCAACGCCCGCGTCGACCCGGTCGGCAAGGCCGTCGGCGAGTACCTCCGCGGCCAAGCACGTGCCCGTCCCGGAGGAGCTGCTCGGCTAGAACAGGCCGCCGTTGGGGCTGATCACCTGGCCGGTCGTGTACGACGCCTCGTCCGCGCACAGGTGCAGCGCCAGCGGTGCGATCTCCTCGACGGTGCCCATGCGCCCCATCGGGATCTGCATCGTCAGGACGCCGCCCATCTCGGCCGACAGCGCCGCCTGGGTCAGCGGCGTGTCGATCCAGCCGGGCGCGATCGCGTTGACCCGGATGCGCGCGGCCACGCCGTCCTGCGCGAGCGACTTCGTCAGCGCGATGATCCCGCCCTTGGCGGCGCTGTAGTGGGGCGCCAGACCGCTGCCGGCGATGCCGAGGATCGACGCCATGTTGAGCATCGCCCCTCCGGTGCCCGCCTGCTCCATCCGGCGCATGCCCTCGCGGGCGCAGAAGAACGTGCCCGACAGGTGCACCCGGATCATCCGGTCCCAGTCGTCCAGCTCGAGGCTCGAGGCGCCCCGCAGCGGCTCCTCCGGCTGGCCGAGCATCCGCTTCTCCAGGTTGCCCAGCGCCCGCTGCGTCTTGCTGTCGTCGCGCGGCGACGCGTGACCGGCGTTGTTCACCAGCACGTCGAGGCCGCCCAGCGCCTCGTCGACGGCGACGAACGCGCGGGCCACGTCGGCCGGGTCGGCGACGTCGCAGCGCACCGCCAGCGAGCGACCGCCGGCCTTGTCGGCGACCACCTGGGCGCCGGCCTCGTCGAGGTCGAGCACCGCGACGGAGGCGCCCTCGGCGGCCATCCCGAGGGCGATGGCGGCCCCGATCCCGGACGCGCCGCCCGTCACGACGACGCGCTTGCCTTCGTACCGCTGCATGGCTGTCTCCTGCCTAGGGGAACCGGGTCTTGAGCCAGTCGACGACCGGCTCGAGCGCCTCCCGGCGCCGGCCGGTGAAGTAGTGCGCGGCGCCGGCGACCTCGACGTAGGTCTTGTCGCTCGCGCCCGACGCGTCGTGGATCGCCTGCGCCTGCCACCGCCGGATCTCGGTGTCGGCGGTCGGGTGGACGAGCAGCGTCGGCATGGTGCACCCGCGGCGTCGTGTCGGCGACGGCGGCGTGCGACGACAGCCCCGACCACGTCGACAGCCAGCCGCGCGCGGTCATCGTCCGGGCCAGGCCGCCGCGGCCGTAGTTGGCATCGAGCGGGTCGGGGAAGGCGAACAGCGAGCCCATCGGCCGGTCGTCGGGGTCGATCGACAGGTCGAGGTAGGCCGGGTCGGCGAGGGTCCGGTAGATCGTCAGGTAGCGCGCGTGGACACGGCCCGGCGGCGCAGCTCGGCCCAGCCGGCCGGGTCCTGCGCCCGGTCGACCGCGCGGGCGGCGTCGGCTGCCGCCTCCCGGTCGGCGAGGGACTGCCGGGCGATGGCGTCGATGCGGGCCACCCGGTCGCGCTGCGCCTGCCGGTAGCGTCGCCAGCCACGCCGGGTCGTACGAGCACGGCTCGCGGCCACGGCCGCCAGCCGTTGTCCGGGGTCGTACATGTCGAGCTCGGGTCGACCGAGAACGGGTCGGCCTCGTCGGCGACCGACGGGTCGATGACCTGCAGCATGAACACGCCCTCGCCGGGGTGCGCGGCCAGTGCCGACCCAGCCGTCGCCGAGGTCGGGCGTCGCCGCGCGTGGCGCCAGCGCCATCAGCGAGCCGCCGCCGGAGTTGCCGAGCAGCACCACCTGCTCGGCGCCGCGCCGGCGCACCTCGGCGACGCGCCGTCTCCACGTCGACGACGCACTTCTCGTGCAGGCAGTCGGTGTCGTTGTTGACGTAGCGGGTGGCGAAGCCGAGCACGCGCGTAGCCGGCGGCGGCCAGCAGCGGGCAGGCGTAGTGCACGCTGAAGTCGCCGCGCGGGTGGCTGAGCACCACCGCGGTGCTCCACGGCGTGCCGGCCGGCGGCGTCCAGAAGATGCCGCGCACGACCGCGCCGTCGGGGCTGACCGCCGTGACCGCCTCGCGGCCGAGGGCGACGCCCGGGTCGTCGGCCGGCTCGGGCCAGTAGCCGGGCGTCACGACGCCAGCGTGCGGACCAGCTCCATGTCGCGCAGGCGGTCGGGCAGCGTCGGGGCCAGCGGCTTGAGGTTCAGCGTCGTGACACCGGCCGCCTTGAACGCCTGCAGCCGCTCCTTGACGTACGACTCCGGCCCCACGAGCGAGGTGGCGCGCAGCAGGTCGGTCGGCACCGCGGCCGCGGCCTCCTCCTTCTTGCCGCTGAGGTAGAGGTCCTGGATGAGCTCCGCCTCGGCCTCGTAGCCGTAGCGCTTCGTCAGGTCGTTGTAGAAGTTCTTGCCGCGCGCGCCCATGCCGCCGATGTAGAGCGCCATGCCGGGGCGGGCCAGCTCGAGCAGGTGGTCGACGTCCTCGCCGATCGCGAGGCTCGACCCGACCACGACGTCCAGCGGGCCGAGCGACGGGTCGCGCTTGGCCATGCCCTCGGCGAGGGCGTCGCCCCAGACGTCCTGCGCCTTCTCCGGGTTGTAGAAGATCGGCTCCCACCCCTCGGCGATCTCCGCGGCGAGGGCGACGTTCTTCGGGCCGATCGCGGCCAGCATCACCGGGATCTTGTCGCGCACCGGGTGGTTGATGATGCGCAGCGGCTTGCCCAGCCCGGTGCCCTGACCCTCGGGCAGCGGCACGTTGTAGTACTTGCCCTGGAAGTCGACCTTCTCGCGGCGCCACACCTGGCGGCAGATCTCGATGACCTCGCGGGTGCGTCCGAGCGGCGCGTCGTACGGCACGCCGTGGAAGCCCTCGACGACCTGCGGGCCGGAGGCACCGATGCCGAGCACGAAGCGGCCACCGGAGACGTAGTCGATGCCGGCGGCGGTCATCGCGGTCAGCGTGGGCGTGCGCGTGTAGAGCTGCAGGATGCCGCTGGCCAGCTGCACCTTCTCGGTGCGGGCGGCGAGGAAGCCCAGCTGGCTCACCGCGTCGAAGCTGTAGGCCTCCGGGACGAAGACGATGTCGAGGCCCGCGCGCTCGTAGTCCTGCAGGGCGCCGACGGTCTCCATGAACCCGCCGGAGTACTCCAGTGGCATGCCGATCCGCACGTGTGCTCCCTCGTCGTCAGCCGGTCCCCCGGAGCAACAGACCAGCAGTTGAGACGGGTGTCAACTCCCGCCGCGGTCCGGCGCGCCGAAGTCGCCCCGCGGAGGCTGTCGGTGCGGGACGCTGCCGTTCGTCGTCCAGGTGTCAGCAACCCCGAGCGGTCAGGAGACCGACATGGCGCAGTACCTGTACCTCATCTACTCCGACGAGACCCACTTCACCGACCTGCCGCCGGCCGAGGCCGAGGCGCTGACCGCCCGGCACATCGCGTTCGCCAAGGCGGTCGCCGACCGCGGCGCCACCATGCTCGGCGGGGCCGCGCTGCAGCCGAGCAGCACGAGCACGACCGTGCGCGGCGCGGCCGCGGACGGGACCGGGGCACTGCTCACCGACGGGCCGTTCCTCACCGTCAAGGAGCAGCTCGGCGGCTTCTACCTGCTCGACGTGCCCGACCTCGACGTCGCTCTCGAGCTCGCCCGGCTCTGCCCTGCCCCGGACGGCGGCCTGGAGCTGCGGCCCGTCCTCGAGATGGACATGGGCTGACCGTCGACGTCGCCGAGGCCGTCGCCGAGGCGCACCGCCGCGAGTGGGGCTCGGTCCTCGCCGCGACGGTGCGCCTGGCGCGCGACCTCGACCTGGCCGAGGAGTGCACGCAGGACGCCTTCGTCCGCGCGCTGGAGACCTGGCGACGCGACGGCGTGCCCGACCGCCCGGGTGCCTGGCTGACCGCGACCGCGCGGCGCCGGGCGCTGGACCTGCTGCGGCGCGACACCGTCCTGCGGCGCAAGCTGCCGCTGCTCGTCGACCGCGAGGGCGAGCCGGAGCCGGTGCCCGACGACGGGACCGCGGCGCTGCCGGACGACCTCCTCCGCCTGGTCTTCACCTGCTGCCACCCGGCGCTGTCCGGAGAGGCGCAGGTGGCGCTGACCCTGCGCCTGGTCTGCGGCCTCACGACGGCGGAGGCCGCCGCGGTGTGCCTGGTCTCCGCCGAGGCGATGACCGCGCGGATCACCCGGGCCAAGCACAAGCTCAGCGCCTCGGGCGCGCCCTACCGGGTGCCCGGGCCGGTCGAGTGGCCGGCCCGGCTGGACGCCGTCCTGACCGTCGCGCACCTCGTGGTGACGGTGGGCCACACCGCGCCGTACGGCAGCACGCTGCTGCGGGCCGACCTGCTGACGCGCGGCGTCTCCCTGGCGCGGGGCCTGTCGGCCCTGCTGCCGGACGAGCCGGAGGTCACCGGGCTGCTGGCCCTCGCCCTGCTGCTCGACGCCCGGCGCGAGGCGCGCACCGACGACGGCGGTCTGCCGGTGCTGCTCGACGAGCAGGACCGCAGCCGGTGGGACGAGGACCTGCTGCGCGCCGGGACCGACCTGGCGGCCCGGGCGGTGGCCGCCGCGCCCTTCGGCCGCTTCGCCCTGCAGGCGGCCCTGGCGGCGGCCCACCTGCGACCGCCGGCGCCCGACTGGGACGAGGTGGCCCGCCTCTACGCCCGGCTGCTGGCCGTCTGGGACAGCCCGGTGGTGGCCCTGAACGCCGCCGCGGCCCTCGGCCTGGCACGCGGGCCGGCGGTCGGCCTGGCGGCCCTCGACCGCCTCGGCGACGACCCGGCGCTGCGCCGCACGCACTACCTGCCCGCGGCCCGCGCCGAGCTGCTGCTGCGCGCCGGCGACCCGGTCGGGGCCGCCGCCTCCTTCGACCGGGCGCTGGAGCTGGTCACCAACGACGCGGAGCGGCGGCACCTGCTGCGTCGGCGGGCCCTGAGCGGTCGGTAGCCTGGGTCCACTGCTCGACCACGAGCGACGGTGTGCCGGGAAGTCTGGTCGGCGGCTCAGGAGGAGACTGCCTTGACCGCCCCACGCCCCCGCCTGCTCTCCCGCGGCAGCTGGCTCGAGGCCTCGCGGATCGCCGAGGTCCTGCGCCAGGAGACGATCGGCGGGCTGCTGCTGCTCGCGGGCACCGTGCTGGCCCTGGTCTGGGCGAACTCGCCCTGGTCCGACGCCTACGCGAGCCTGCGCGACAGCCGCCTCGGCCCGTCCGCGCTCCACCTGGACCTCACGCTGGGGACCTGGGCGGCCGACGGGCTGCTCGCGATCTTCTTCTTCGTCGCGGGGCTCGAGCTCAAGCGCGAGTTCGTCGCCGGCGACCTGCGCGACCCCCGGCGGGCCGCGGTGCCGGTGGCGGCGGCGCTTCGGCGGGGTGGTCGTGCCCGCGGCGCTCTACCTGCTGGTGACGGCCGGCGAGGGCGACGGCGCGAGCCGCGGCTGGGCCATCCCCACCGCGACCGACATCGCCTTCGCCCTGGCGGTGCTCGCGGTCATCGGCCGCCGCCTGCCGACCGCGCTGCGCACCTTCCTGCTGACGCTGGCGGTCGTCGACGACCTGCTCGCCATCGTCATCATCGCCTGCTTCTTCACCAGCGACCTGGAGGTCGGGCCGCTGCTGCTGGCCGTCCTGCCGCTGCTCGCCTTCACCGCGCTGGTGCAGCGCCGGGTCCGGGCCTGGTGGCTGCTCCTGCCGCTGGCCGCGGCGACCTGGGTGCTGGTGCACGAGTCCGGCGTGCACGCGACCGTCGCCGGGGTGCTGCTGGGCTTCGCCGTGCCGGTCGTCCGGAGCCAGGCGGCCGGCGGCCCGGAGGCGGGCCCGGGCCTCGCCGAGCACTTCGAGCACCGCTTCCGGCCGCTCTCGGCCGGGGTCGCCGTCCCGGTCTTCGCGTTCTTCGCGGCCGGCGTCACGATCGGCGGCGTCTCCGGGCTCGCCGACAGCCTGTCGGACCGGGTCGCCCTCGGGATCGTCGTGGCGCTGGTCGTCGGCAAGACCGTCGGCATCCTGCTGGCCACCTGGCTCGTCGCGACCTTCACCCGGGCCGACCTCGACCGCGACCTGGCGTGGGTCGACGTCTTCGGGCTCGCGGTGCTGGGGGGCATCGGGTTCACCGTCTCGCTGCTCATCGGCGAGCTGGCCTTCGGCGCCGGCTCGGCGCGCGACGAGCACGTCAAGGTGGCGGTGCTGACCGGGTCGCTGCTGGCCGCGCTGCTCGCCACCGTCGTGCTGCGGCTGCGCAGCCGGGTCTACGCGCGGCTGCACGCGCAGGAGTCCGTCGACGCGGACGCCGACGGCGTGCCCGACGTCTACCAGGCAGGCGACCGGTGAGCCGACGCATCCAGGAGCTCGACTGGCAGCAGACCGCCCTCGGCGAGATCAGCCTGCGCCGGCGGCTGGAGCCGACCCTGCAGGTGGACGTCTACGAGGTGCTGCTCGGCGAGGAGTACCTCATGTCGAGCCTGTTCACGGTGGCCGAGGTGGAGCTGGCCCGGCTGGGCCTCGCAGAGCTGACCGGCGACGAGCTCGACGTGGTGGTCGGTGGGCTGGGGCTGGGCTGGACCGCCCGGGCCGTCCTGGAGGACCCCCGGGTGCGGTCGCTGGACGTCGTCGAGGCGCTCGACGCGGTGGTGTCCTGGCACCAGCGCGGCCTGCTGCCCGGCTCGGAGCAGATGACGGCCGACCCGCGCTGCCGCCTGGTCCTCGGCGACTTCTTCGCCCTGGCCGCCGAGGGTGACCGGCTCGGTCCGCGGGCCCCGGAGCGCTGCCACGCCGTCCTGCTCGACGTCGACCACACGCCACGCCACGTGCTCCACCCGAGCCACGCGGCCTTCTACACCGAGGACGGCCTGCGGCGGGTCGCCGACCGACTGCTGCCCGGCGGCGTCTTCGCGCTGTGGTCCGACGACCCGCCGGACGCCGCCTTCGAGACCGTGCTCGAGCGGGTCTTCGCGCGTACGCGGTCGCACGTCGTGCCCTTCGCCAACCCGCTGACCGGCGGGGAGTCGAGCAACACGGTCTACGTCGCGGTCACGCCTGCGCTGAGCTCCGGCGGGAAGCCGCCGGTCGCGACCGGGCCCCACCGGTCGATGGTCACCCGCAGCAGCGACTTGCCCTGGCGCACCATCGCCTCGCGGTACTCCGCCCAGTCCGGGTGCTCCCCCGCGATGCTGCGGTAGTAGTCGACGAACGCGTCCAGGGCCTCCGGGACGTCGAGCACCTCGGCCGTCCCGTCGACCTGCACCCAGGCGCCGTCCCAGTCCTCGGACAGGAAGCACAGCGACACCCGCGGGTCCCGCCGCGCGTTGCGGGTCTTGGCCCGCTGCGGGTAGGTCGCGACGACGACCCGTCCCTCGGCGTCGATCCCGGCGGAGACCGGGGACAGCTGCGGCTCCCCGTCGGACCGGCGGGTCATCAGCAGGGCGTGGTGGCGCGGGCGCAGGAAGGCGAGCAGCTCCTCGCGGGCGACCCGGTCAGCGGTGGCGGTGCGTGGCATGCGACCAGTCTGCATGTCACGTTCCGGGCCTCCCGGCCGGGTCTTCATGGTCACGGACACCCTCGACGGAAGGACCTCACATGCCCCGCATCTCGCTCACCCCGCCCCGCACCGACCCTGGTCCGGCTCGGCGACTGGTACTCCCGGCGCACCTACGACGCCGTCCTCGACCCCGCCGCCGCCATGGGGCACTACCCGCAAGGTGCTCATGACGTACGTCCGGATGGAGACCTCGGCGGCGAAGTGGCGGCGCGGTCGACCCGCACCTGCAAGTCGCTCGGCCGTGATGGCGGCGGCCGTCTCCATCGGCTGCGCGTGGTGCATCGACTTCGGCTACTGGGAGACCACCCGGCACGGCCTCGACCCGGTCAAGGCGCGCGACGTCGTGCGCTGGCGCGACAGCAGCGTCTTCACGCCGCTCGAGCGCCGGGTCATGGCCTACGCCGAGGCCATGAGCGGCGACACGGTCACCGTCACCGACGAGATGGTCGAGGAGCTGCGCGCGGACCTCAGCGAGCAGCAGCTCGTCGAGCTGACGATGATGGTCGCCGTGGAGAACCTGCGGGCGCGGTTCAACAGCGCCCTCGGACTGACCAGCCAGGGCTTCACGGACCGCTGCGAGGTCCCTGCGTGACCGAGCAGGCCTTCGCCGAGCACCGCCGGCTGCTGTTCCGCGTCGCCTACGACGTCCTCGGCAGCGTCGCGGACGCCGAGGACATCGTGCAGGACGCCTGGCTGCGCTGGTCCGCGGCCGACCGCAGCGACGTGCTCGAGCCGAAGGCCTACCTCGTACGGGTCACGACGCGGCTCGCGCTGAACCGGCTCCGCGACGCCCGCACCGCGCGCGAGGCCTACATCGGGCCCTGGCTGCCCGAGCCGCTCCTCACCGCGCCCGACCCGGAGGACGACGTGGAGCGCGCCGAGTCGGTGTCGATGGCGCTGCTCGTCGTGCTCGAGACGCTGTCGCCGGTGGAGCGGGCGGTGTTCGTCCTGCGCGAGGTGTTCGGGCTGTCGCCACCGGGAGGTGGCCGAGGCGGTCGACCGGTCCGAGGCGGCGGTGCGCCAGCTGGCCCACCGCGCCCGCGAGCACGTCCAGGCCCGGCAGCCGCGCTTCGACACCGACCGGGCGACGCAGCGCGCCGTCACCGAGCGGTTCCTGGCCGCCTGCGTCGGGGGCGACCTGCCCGCGCTGCTGGCGTCGATGGCGCCCGAGGTCGTGCTCGTCTCCGACGGCGGCGGCAAGGCGACGGCGGCCCGCCGGCCGGTCGTCGGGCGCCGACAAGGTCGCCCGCTTCCTGCTCGGCATCGCGGCACGAAGCCGCTGCCGGAGCTGCGCATGGAGGTGACCGAGGTGAACGGCGCCGTCGCGGTCGTGGCCTGGACGGCCGGCGAGCCGTACATGGCCGTGCAGCTGCAGCTCGTCGACGGGCTGGTCGAGCAGGTCCTGATCTTCGTCAACCCCGACAAGCTGGCCGGGCTCACCAACGGCTGAGGGCGGCACCCCGGTGGGAGTGCCGCCCTCAGGACGGTCTGCGCTAGGGCAGGACGAGGTCTGCGCGCCGCGGCCGTACGACGCGGCGACCAGCTCCTTGGGGTTGCGCGGGCTGATGCTCAGCCGGAAGACCGGCGCGGCCGGCAGGCCGGTGCCGAGCAGCTTCCAGGTGGTGCTGCCCGCGGCGCGGAAGGCGACGCCGAGGTCGTTGGCGACGACGAGCCCGCCGTTGAACGGGAAGGCGTCGTTGGCACCGACGTCCGGCAGGTTCGCCGACAGGTCGCGGAACGTCTCGCCGGCGTCGGTGGAGACGAACACGTGGCCCTTGCCGACCTTGCTCGTGTCGTCGCCGAGCGAGCCCGGCGGGATCCACCGCCGGCCGTAGCCGCCGAGGGTGACGTAGACCGTCCGCGGGTTCGCCGGGTCGATGCGCACCGAGTTGATGTAGCGCTTCGGCAGGCCCGCGGCCTTGGCGATGTGCCAGCCGTCGGCGGTGCCGGCCTTGCCCGCCTTGCTGCCGCCGACGTTGGTCGCGATGCCGCTGCCGAACGGCACGCCGCCGGTGACGATGTCGCAGAACCCGCAGTAGCCGACGTAGGTCGCGTTCGCCGCGGGTGTCGACCGCCGACAGCGCGTTGTCCGGGTCGCCGTCGCCCGCCTGGGCACCGGCGACGCCGGGCTTCGTCCGGGTGCCGAGGTCGTAGACCTGCGTCCAGTCGACGGTGTTCTCGGCGTAGAGCACCGGGTCGACCGGCGTGCCGGTGACCTCGTTCTTCACCACGCCCGTCGTGGTCTCGGAGACGTAGCGGCCACCAGCCACGAGGTGCTTGGCGCTGGTCCGGTCCATGACGAACGGCGCGGCGAACAGGGCGCCCGTCACGTCGTCCGGCGCGGCGCTCGACCACGTCTTGCCGCCGTCGGTCGTGACGTTGATGTCGCCGTTGGTGTACTCCTCGTACCAGGTCCCGCTGTTGTCGGGGTCGACCGCGACGTAGAAGCCGTCGCCGCCGTACGCCTCGATCTGCTTGCCGGCCGGCGTGATCACGGCGGAGCCGTTGTCCTGCAGGCCCATGACGGCGGTGCCGTCCTTGGCCATCGCCACGTCGTACGGCAGCAGGGTGTCGAAGCCGTTGTTGATGCCCTTGCCCCAGCGGTCGTTGTCGAGCTGCTCGCCCGCGGCCAGCGCCCTGCTTGTAGGCACCGCCGTCGTTGCCGACGAGCAGCGTCACGCCGCCGGTCTTGCGGTTGGGCACCCAGGTGCCGGCGTGCTGGTCGGGGTGGGTCGTGTCACCCAGCGGCTGCCCGGGCTTGTTGGACAGCGGGCAGGTGTTGACCGGGAAGTTCAGGCCGCCGCAGGAGTTCTCGGAGAAGTAGCGGCCGACGACGCGGTAGTCGCCGCTGTTCGGCGTCGCGGGGATGCGCCCCGGTGCCCGCCCAGACCTCCTCGAGGCCGAAGGCCAGGCGGCTCGGCACGCCGGCGGCGTCCTGGGTGGTCGGGTCGGGCTCGACCCACTCGTTGTACCAGGACTGCACACCCGGGGCGTAGGTCGCGGACTGGGCGCCCTGCAGGGCGCTGCCGCCGGTCGGCAGGGCCAGCTGGGTGGCGTCGGCGAGCTTGGTCCAGGTCGCGCCGAAGTCCTTGGAGCCGTAGAGGCCGTCGAGGACGGTGCTGTTCGGGACGCTGCCGGTCGGGCCGGGAGGTCGAAGGCGACCGCGCCGCCGTTGAACTTCTTCTGGTCCTGCACCAGCGCGTAGACGTAGCCCTTGTCCTGCTTCGGGCCGACGGCGTTGCCGAGGGCGGTGCGGCCGACGACGTCGTCCGCGGCGAAGCCGGCGGGGCGTTCGAGCGGAAGACGAAGCTGCCGGGCGCGCCGGTCGGCGAGGAGTAGAGCCCGTTGCGCGGGCTCTGCGGCGCGCCGAGCGCGTTCGGCTTGAGCCCGGCGCGCCAGCCGACGGCGGCCAGGACGGCGCCGCCGCCCTGGCCGGCGGGGTCGCTCGCCCTGACCACGACGTCGGTCACGATGTTGGCGAAGAAGCAGGTCGGCTTCGTCGTGTCGGTGCACGTGGTCGGCAGCACGACGTTGACGAAGCTCTTGCCGGTGTCGGTGGAGCGGTAGAGCCCCTTGCTCGTCGCGGCGTAGACGACCGACGGATGGGCCGGGTCGTGCGCGAAGGAGAAGGTCAGCGTGCCCGGCCGGGACGCCCGTGCTCTTCACCCACGTCCGGCCCCCGTCGAGCGTCCGGAAGATGCCCTGACCGGCGTACGACGTGCCGCCGAAGGCGGGGTCGCCGGTGCCGGCGAGCAGCGCGCGGGTGCGGCCGTCCACGAGGTACTCGACCGCGCCGGTGACCTGCGTCGGCAGGGTGGCGCCGAGGTCGCGCCAGGTCGTGCCGGCGTCGGCGGTCACCCAGATGCCGCCGTTGGCGACCGCGGCGAACCAGTGGTCGCTGACCGCGGGGTCGTAGGAGAAGTCCTCGATGCGACCGGCCAGGTCGTTGAGGCCGAGCCCGTTGACCGAGTCGTAGCCGTCGACGTTCGCGTCGAGCGGGCCCTTGCCGAGACCGGCCCAGCGGGCCGTCGGCGCCGTCGTGGCCAGCGCGCGGTGCTGCGCGGTGGCGGCCTCGAGGGCGCCGGCCGCGACCGGGTAGCCACCGCCGCTGCGCCGGGCGGCCAGCGACGCGTTCATCGCCAGGACCTCGTCGTTGGGCTCGGGGCGCAGGGCCGGGACGCAGGTGGAGGTGACGCCAGCAGCGAAGTCGCGCAGGCTCACGTCCTTCTCGCGGACCTGGCCGGGCAGGCAGGGGGCGGACGCGGTGGCGGACGCGGTGGCCGGGGCGAGCGCCGCGGCGCCGGTGCCGGCGGACGCGACCGCGCCGACGGCGAGCGCGGCTGCGGCCACCAGGGCCACGGGCAGCGCGAAGGTGCGAGGGGACACGTGTCCTCCGGGGACGGGGCAGGCAGGGGTCGCCCAGTGTGACGCGCCCCGGTGCGCACGCACAGCCGGTCGGGCTGCTCCACCCGCTACCGGGACGACTTGGACGCGCGTTCCCGCTCGGAGGAGGCGAACGTCACACCGTGCCTCGCCTCCGGGGCAGCCCCGCAGGTGGTGGCGCTCGTCGCGGCCGTGCCCTTCACCGCCAGCCTGGCGCTGTTCGGCGGGACCGAGCTGATCGGCCACCTGCCGGTCTACGGGGTGCTGCTCACCCTGCTGCTGCTCGGCAGCGACGCCCGCACCGCGCCGTACGTCCGGGCACTGCGTCCGGTCCGCCGGCTGCAGGACGCTGAGACGCGCCGGGGTCAGACGCCGGCGTTCGTGCTGATGAACGAGCGGATCGCCGGGTTGTTGACCTCGCTGTAGACGCCCGGGAAGGTCGGCACGCCGCAGCCGAGGCCGTAGCTGACGACCCCGAGCTGCACCCGGCGGCCGCCGGCCGTCGCGAAGAGCGGGCCGCCGCTGTCGCCCTGGCAGCTGTCCTTGAGGAAGCCCTCGGCGCAGACGCCGGTCGCCGCGTCGAAGCCGCTGTTGGCCGCCGCGCAGTCGCTGTCCGAGACCGTCGACAGGTCGACCTGCTGCAGCCGGTTCGTCGTCAGCAGCCCGCCCCCGACGAGCGGGGTGCGGTCGCCCCAGCCGGTCACCGTGACGGTCTTGCCGGCCGCCTCGAGCGCGTCGTCGCTCGCGGTGGCGAGGGCGATGGGCGGGACGCTGGTCGCGCGCGCCAGGCGCAGCAGGGCGACGTCGTGGGTGGAGGCGTCGGCGTCGTACTGCGGGTGCACCAGCACCTGGCTCACGCCGATGCGCTCGCCGCTGCCGTCGCTGTTGTCGACCGTGCCGACGACGACCGACAGGCCGGCCGCCGAGCCGTCGGGCACGCAGTGCGCCGCCGTCAGGACCCAGCCCGACGCGATCACGCTGCCGCCGCAGAACGCGAAGTCGCCGTCCTGCAGGCTCGCCGTGAAGGGGTAGGCGCCCTCGGGGGCCGCGGACACCGCCGACGACGGCGGAGGCCGGCGCGGCGGCCAGGGCGACGGACGCGGCAGCGCCGAGCGAGCCGGCGAGGACGGTGAGCAGACGCGAGGTGCGCACGGGGAGGCCTCCTGGGGCGGGGTGTCAGCCGTACAACGAGGCAGGCGGTGCGACCTCGCGCCCGGCTTCCTACCCTTCTGCCCGGGTCTGGACCCCTGCGACGTCCTCCTCGAGGACGACCTCCTCGCGGGCGAGCTCCTCCACCACGACCGCCTCGCCGCTGACCGTCTCGGTCGCGACGCGGACCCGCTCGACCGGCACGACCTCCTTGTCGACGACCGGCCGCTCCGCGGTCAGGACGACCACCTGCTCCGACGCGGTGAGGCGCGAGGCGTCGCCCTCGACGACGCCGAGGTCGCCGTCGGTGACCGGCACCCGCTCGATCACCAGCTCCTCGTGGCTGACCGGGACGGTGCGCGTCTCGCCCTCGGTGACGACGTGCTTGCGCAGCCGGGCCCGCCCCGCCTCCGCCTGCTCGGTGCCGACCTGCAGGCGCTCCTCCGAGACGGTCATGGCCTCGTCGGTGCCCGTGTCGACCGTCTGGGTGCCGCCGAGCGCGTAGTGCTGGTGCAGCCGCTCCTCCTCCGCGGTGCTCAGCTCCTCGTCGGTGTCGAGCCGCGGGGCGTGCTTGACCTGCTCCTTGTCGTACGGGACCACGACCTCGTCGCCGCGGACCTCCGCGGTGTGCAGCGGCACGAAGCTGGCGCGGGTGCCGAACAGGCCGGTGGTCACGGTCGCGAAGGTCGCACTGCCGCCGTCGGAGGAGACGTAGACGTCGCGGATCGCGCCGATCGTGTGGCCGTCGTGGCCGACGAGCGTCATGCCGGCGAGCCGGGGCAGGTCCGAGACGGAGATCATGCGGGCGTCCTTCGGCGTCGGGGCGGGTCGCCCTCCCGCTACCCCGTACGGCGCCGTGCAGCCCTGGTCAGGGGGCGGCAGCCGCCACGGGGACGCGGACCGGCAGCGCGCGGGCGCCGTCCACGACGTCCTGCCGGAACATGCGGTAGCGGGTGGACAGCCGCTCGACGACCTCGACGACCACCCGGTCGCCCCGCGCGATCTCGTCGAGCATCGGCTGGAGCGGCGCGCTGTTGTCGGTCCAGACGAAGACCGTCTCGGCCGACAGCTGCGACAGCTGGCCGAGCGCCACGGCGGTGAAGCTGTCGCCCACGAACACGGTCCGGCCGGGCAGCACCCGACCGCCGACCGCCGGGGTGGCGCGGAAGGTCTTGACGGGGACGATCAGGCCGATCCGTCGCTCGGGCAGCTCCTGCACGGTGACCCGCGGGTTGACCACCGACTGGCCGGACACCGTCTCGTGGGCCGGCAGCCCGAGCACGCTGGCGAGGTCGCCCTTGACCGTGCCGACGCTGGGGCGGGTGCGCAGGGCGAGCGCCAGCAGCGGGTCGAAGCGCTGGGCCAGCGCGCGGGTGTAGACGGCGTCGCCGTCGTGCGCCCAGTGGGTGTCCTTGCGGTAGTAGACCTGCTGCGTGCGGGCGGCCTGCTGCAGCGGCCGGCGCAGGTCGAGGAACTGCGGCGACGACGTCGCGGTGCGCCAGTAGGCGGCGTGCTCGCTGGCGTGGCACTCCTTGACCGGGACCGCGGCCGGCACCTGCGCGGTCATGACGGTCGACTTGTCGGGCCCGACCGTGACCACGGCCTGCCGGCCGGAGTCGGCGAGCGCGTCACCCAGCTGGACGAGCAGGCGGGCGGTGTCGGTCGACGTGGGGGCGTCCTGGCACGGCACGGTCCAGTCCTGGGCGCTGAACAGGTAGCCGTCGCCGCCGACGACCACGCGCTTCTTCGCCGCTGCCGACGGCGTCGTCGCCGCGCCGGCCGAGGTGCCCAGCACCGCGCAGGGCGAGCGCCAGCGCCGCGCCCACCACCGTCCGCGACCTGCGCACCCCTACCTCCACGCTCGTCCCGCTCTGCCGACCTGGTGGCGCGGTGCCCATCCTGCACCGGGACGGGAGCCCACGTCAGCCCGCGCCGCGGACCGACGCCGAGGCCACGACGGCCGTGGCGAGCCCGCGGAGGCCTCGGGGCCTGGCCTCCCGGCGCAGCTCGTCGTAGGCCTGGCGTGGCCGCACGTGGTGGCGCTCGGTCAGGACGCCGACGGCCTGCTCGAGCAGCACCCGGTCCTCCAGCGCCTGCTCCAGGGCGCGCACGCTCGCGACCAGCCAGTCGCGCTCGTCGCTCGGCGCCGCGCTGGGGTCGTCGCGGACGAGGGTGGCGAGCGCGGTGCCGGTCTCCTCGGCCGGCACCCCCTCCACGACCCAGCCGGTGGCGCGGCGCACCAGGACGACGTCCAGCGCGCGCAGCTCGTCGGCGTAGGCCGCGAGCACCCCGGAGAGCTGCAGGAGCACCGCGACGGCGTGCTCGGTCACCGGGAGCGAGCGGCGGTCGTAGCCGCAGAGGGTGCCGACGGCGACGCCCTGCGCGTCGCGCACCGGCACGCCGACGTAGGTGCGCAGGCCGAGCGAGGTCACCGCGCGCAGCTCGCGGAAGGCCGGGTCGTGCGGCGCGTCGCTCGTCGTGGCGGAGCCGGCGGCGAGCACCTGGTCGCACGGGGTGTCGGCGCGGTGCGACCAGGCGCCGGGCGTCAGGCCGGGCAGCGAGCCGTCGGTGCGGGCGGTCAGGACGACCTCGGCGTCGATGCGGTTGAGCGCGACGACCTCGCAGCCCAGCAGCTCCCGGGCCGTCGCGAGGACGGCGTCGACCACGGCGACCGCGACACCCCTGGGCTGCGCGCGCAGCTGCGCCGGGGACGTCATGCAGCCAGTCTGCCCGCTCCGGTCGTTGTAACGCGGGCCTGCGGCCCCCCGATGGTCCGTGGTGCAGCACGGAGGCGTCGAGGAGGCGGGTCGCAGTGGACGAGCACCGCGTGGTGGACCTGACAGCAGTGCCCTGCCCCGAGCCCCGCGCCGCGGCCGACGCCCGGCCCGAGCTGGCCCAGGAGGTGCGCGCGGCCCTCAACGGCTACCTCGCCGCACGCCTGGCCCTGCGCCGGGCGCACGCGTCGCTGGAGTCGGCCGAGGCCGTGCTCGCCGCGCGGATCCGGCTGGTGCACGTCCTGACCGAGAGCGGCTGGGAGCCGCCGCCGGCCGTCACCGCCCAGCTCGCCCTCGACGAGGCGCTCATGCACGAGCCGTCCCGGGAGGACCCGGTCCGGGTCTGACTACCGTATGCCGGTGGACCCGGCGGAGTTCTTCGCGTCGCTGGACGTCGTGGGCGCCCGCCGCGAGCTGGTCGCGCTGGGCGGGACGCTGGAGCCGGAGACCCTGGTCGCGGCCTACCGCAGCGGCTGCTTCCCCTGGCCGTCGTCCGGGCCGTCCGACGCCCCGCTCGAGCGGCAGGCGCGCCGGCTGGCGCGGTCCGGCCGGGTGCCCGTCCTGCCCGGCAGCGACGGGCTGGTGCCGTGGTGCTCGCCGCACCCGCGCGCCGTCCTGCTGGCCGACCGGCTGCACGTGCCGAGGACGGTCCGGCAGACCCTGCGCCGCAGCGGCTGGGAGACCACCGTCGACACCGCGTTCAGCCGCGTGGTGGCCGGCTGCGCCGAGCGGCCCGAGACCTGGATCACGCCGCGCATGCAGCAGGCCTACGTCGCGCTGCACGCGCGGGGCAACGCCCACAGCCTGGAGGTCTGGGAGGGCGAGGAGCTGGTCGGCGGGCTCTACGGCGTGCTGACCGGCTCGGTGTTCAGCGGCGAGTCGATGTTCCACCTGCGCAGCGGCGCGTCGAAGGTGGCCGTCGTCGACCTGTGCCAGCGGCTGCTGGAGGTCGGCGTCGTGCTGGTCGACACCCAGCAGGAGACACCGCACATCACCGCCATGGGCCAGCTGCTGGTGGGCCGCGGGGAGTACGTCTCCGCCGTCCACGCGCTGCGCGACCGGCGCGTCGTGGTCCCGGCCGACCGGCGCCCGGTCAGCCGCCTCGCCTAGGAGGTCCGCGGGGCGACACCCCCGGTCCGGCGTCGCTAGGGGCCGGAGCCGGTCGTACGCTCCGCAGGACCGCTGCCGCTGGCGCGGCGGGACCTGGGCGGGGGTGGGCGTCGTGCCGGGCAGCGACGCCCTCGAGGCCAGCCTGAGCCTGCGGCCCGTGCCTGCGAGCGCCGGGCTGGCCCGCCGCTTCGTCGGCCGCACGCTCGCCGCCTGGGGCCGCGACGACGTCTCCGACGACGTGACGCTGCTGGTCAGCGAGCTCGTGACCAACGCGATGCTGCACGCCCGCTCCGACATCGCGCTGGTGATCACCGCGCGCCGCGGCGTCCTGCGCGTCGAGGTGCAGGACGCCAGCTCCCACGCGCCGGCTCCCCGGGTCGCCAGCGCCGACGCGCTGACCGGCCGGGGCATGGCGCTGGTGGAGACCCTGTCCGCCGAGTGGGGCGTGCGCCGGGTCTCGGGCGGCAAGGGCGTGTGGTTCACGGTCCACCTGCCGGGCTGACCGGCCGGGTCAGGCCGGCTGGCAGACCGGGCACCAGAACAGGTTGCGCGCCGCCATCAGCTGGGTGCGCACCTCGGTGCCGCAGCGCCGGCAGGGCTGCCCGTGCCGGCGGTAGACGTAGTGGGCGTCGTCGCGTCGCGCCGTCCCGCTCCTGCGGTCGCGGTCCTCGCGCTCGGTCGTGACGATGCGCCCGGCCCGCACGCCCGCGCGGAGCAGCGCCCGCAGGTCGGGCCACATCAGGTCCCACACCTCGCGCGGCACCTCGCGGCCCGGCCGGAACGGCGACAGCCCGGCCCGGTAGAGCACCTCGGCCCGGTAGACGTTGCCGATGCCGGCCAGCACCGACTGGTCCATGAGCAGCTCCCCGACCGCCCGACGGCTCGCCGACAGCCGGGCCCAGGCGCGCTCCGGGTCGGCGTCCTTGCGCAGCGGGTCCGGGCCGAGCCGGGCGAAGACCGCGTCGCGCTCGTGCGGCGCCATGAGCTCGCAGGCGGTCGGCCCGCGCAGGTCCAGCCAGGCGTCGCCCGCGGTCATCCGCAGGCGCAGGGCTCCGCGCGGCTCGGGCGGGGGGCCCGCACCGACGGTCCACTTGCCGTACAGCCCGAGGTGCACGTGCAGCAGCACGTCGCCCTCGAAGACGTAGAACAGGTGCTTGCCGTACGGCTCGATGCCCTCGACCACCCGACCGCTGAGCATCTCCGCCCCGGTGGCGAAGCGGCCCTGCGGGCTGGCGGCGCCGACCGGCTGGCCGACCAGCAGCGGCCGGTGGTCGCGCGCCAGGCGGTGGATCGTGTGGCCCTCAGGCACGGGTCACGCGTCAGGCAGCGGCGGCAGCTCGCCGGTGCGCTCGTAGTCCGTGAGCATGTCGATGCGCCGGGTGTGGCGGGCCTCGCCGGAGTACGGCGTCTCGAGGAAGACCTCGACCAGCCGCACGGCGGTCGCCTCGTCGTGCATGCGCGCGCCGACGCTCACCACGTTGGCGTCGTTGTGCTCGCGGCCGAGCGCTGCGGTCTGCTCGCTGTGGGCGAGGGCGCAGCGGACACCGGCCACCTTGTTGGCCGCGATCGCCTCGCCGTTGCCCGAGCCGCCGATGACGACGCCCAGGCTGCCCGGCTCCTTGGCCACGCCCTCCGCCGCTCGCAGCACGAACGGCGGGTAGTCGTCGAGCGGGTCCATCGCGAGCGGGCCGTGGTCGACCGGCTCGTGGCCGAGCTCGGTGAGGCGGCGGACCAGCGCCTGCTTCAGGTCGAGGCCGGCGTGGTCGGAGCCGAGGTGGACGCGCATGGGTGCAGTCTCCCCGACCGCGGGTCCTGGCAGGGTGGTGGGGGTGACAGCGGTCCTGGGCGTCGACGGGTGCCCGGGCGGCTGGGTCGGCGCGCTGGTGGTCGACGGCGAGCTGGCCTCCTGGCACACCGGCACCTTCGCCGCGCTGCTCGAGGTGCCCAGCGACGTCGTGGCGGTCGACATCCCGATCGGGCTGCCTCCCGGCGCCGCGCGGCGTGCCGCGGACCTGGCGGCCAAGCGCGAGCTGGGGGCGGCCCGCTCGTCGGTCTTCCTGACGCCGCCGCGGGTCGTCCTCGAGGCCACCACGCAGGCCGAGGCGACGCTGCTGTCCCGGGCTGCCGGCTCGGTCGGCGTGAGCATCCAGACGTTCCACATCCTGGGCAAGGTGGCCGAGGTCGACGACCTGCTGCAGGCCGACCGGGCGCTGGCCGACCGGGTCGTCGAGGTCCACCCGGAGGTCAGCCTGCGCCGGCTCGGCGGCCGGCTGCTGCCGCCCAAGCGGAAGGTCGCCGGTCGGGACGCCCGGCTGGCGGTCCTGCGGCAGTGGCTGCCCGGGCTCGCGCTGCCGGTCCCCCGCCCCGGCCGGGCCGCGCCGGACGACTGCCTCGACGCGGTCGCCGCCGCCTGGAGCGGCACCCGCTGGCTCAGCGGCGAGGCCGAGGTCCTGGGCGGCGACCTCGACGCGACCGGCCTCCCGATGCGCATCGTCGTCTGACCGCATCCGCCACTTCCCCAGGGCTCGCGTACGCGACACGCCGGGCCCGGCGTACCGGAGCCCTGGGGAAGTGCGGCGGGCTCAGTCGAAGTGCGGGCCCTCGGTACGCGTGCGCTTGAGCTCGTAGAAGTGCGGGAACCCGGCGAGCAGCCGCGCCCCGTCGAAGACCTCACCGGCCTGCTCGCCGCGCGGGATGCGCGACAGCACCGGGCCGAAGAACGCGACCCCGTCGACGTGGATGACCGGCGTGCCGACGTCCATGCCGACCGGGTCCATGCCGGCGTGGTGGCTGAAGCGCAGCCGGTCGTCGTGCGAGGGGTCGGTCGCCGCGGCGGCCAGGGAGGTCGGCAGGCCGGCCTCCTCGAGCGCGCCGGTCAGCAGCGCCGGGTCGTCGATCTCCATCTTGTCGTGGTGGATGCGGTTGCCGAGCGCCGTGTAGAGCGGCAGCAGCGGCGCACCGCTCTCCTGCGCGGCGATGCAGACCCGCACCGGGCCCCACGCCTTCTTCATCATCTCGACGTACTGCTCCGGCAGGTCCCGGCCGTCGTTGAGCACCGCGAGGCTCATGACGTGCCAGGTGACCTTCACCGGCCGGACCTGCTCCACCTCGAGCATCCACCGGGACGTGATCCACGCCCAGGGGCAGAGCGGGTCGAACCAGAAGTCGACGGAGGTGTGCTGGGGCTGCGCGGCGAGCGGTCATGCCACGACTCTTGCCCAGGCAAGGAACGAGCGCAACGTCGCGACGGTAGCGTTGCCGCACCCGACGGAAGGCTGCGCAGTGAGCGTCAACAACCTCTCCCGCGACGAGGCCCGCGAACGCGCGCGGCTGCTCGAGGTCGCGTCGTACGAGGTGGAGCTGGACCTGCGGGACCAGTCCGAGGGGACGACCTTCCTGTCGACCTCGACCGTGCGGTTCACCTGCTCCGAGCCGGGTGCCGCGACGCACCTGGACCTCACCGCGCCCACCGTCCGGCGCGCGGTGCTCAACGGCACCGAGGTCGACGTCTCCGGCTTCGACGGCAACCGCCTGCCGCTGTCCGGGCTGGCCGCCGAGAACGAGCTCGTCGTCGAGGCCGACTGCGCGTACATGCGCACCGGCGAGGGCCTGCACCGCTTCGTCGACCCGGTCGACGACTCGGTCTACCTCTACACGCAGTTCGAGACGTTCGACGCGCACCGCATGTACGCCTGCTTCGACCAGCCCGACCTCAAGGCGACCTTCGCGCTGACCGTGCACGCGCCGGACGACTGGGTCGTGGTGTCGGGTGCCGCGCCGGCCAGCTCCGAGGGCGGCACGTGGGTCTTCCCGCCGACGGCCCGCATGTCGACCTACATCACCGCGCTGATCGCCGGCCCGTACGCCCACGTGCACGACGAGCACGACGGCATCCCGCTGGGGCTCTACTGCCGCCGCACCCTCGTCCAGCACCTCGACGCCGACGAGCTGTTCGCCGTCACCAAGCAGGGCTTCGACTTCTTCCACCGGGTGTTCGACTACCGCTACCCGTTCGGCAAGTACGACCAGCTCTTCGTCCCGGAGTTCAACGCCGGCGCGATGGAGAACGCCGGCGCGGTCACCTTCCTCGAGGACTACGTCTTCCGCTCCAAGGTGACCGACGCGTCGTACGAGCGCCGCGCCGAGACCGTGCTGCACGAGATGGCGCACATGTGGTTCGGCGACCTCGTGACCATGCGCTGGTGGGACGACCTCTGGCTCAACGAGTCGTTCGCGACCTACATGTCGGTGCTCGCGCAGGCCAGCGCGACGCGCTGGACCAACGCCTGGACCACCTTCGCCAACAGCGAGAAGACCTGGGCCTACCGCCAGGACCAGCTGCCCTCGACCCACCCGATCGCCGCCGACATGGTCGACATCGAGACGGTCAAGGTGAACTTCGACGGCATCACCTACGCCAAGGGCGCCTCGGTCCTCAAGCAGCTCGTCGCCTGGGTCGGCCAGGACGCGTTCCTCGCCGGGCTGCGCAGCTACTTCGCCAAGCACGAGTACGCCAACACCGAGCTGTCGGACCTGCTCACCGAGCTGACCGCGGCGAGCGGCCGCGACCTGTCGCAGTTCTCGGCGGAGTGGCTGGAGACCGCGGGCGTCAACACGCTGCGCGCGTCGTTCTCCACCGGGCCGGACGGTGCCTTCACCTCCTTCGCGGTCCTGCAGGAGGCGCCGGACGGCTACCCGACGCTGCGGTCGCACCGCGTCGCCGTCGGGCTGTACTCGCTCGTCGACGGCCGGCTGGTCCGCACCGCGCGCGAGGAGCTCGACGTCGTCGGCGCGAAGACCGAGGTGCCCGGGCTCGTCGGGCGCCCGCAGCCCGACCTCGTGCTGCTCAACGACGACGACCTGACGTTCGCGAAGATCCGCCTCGACGAGCGGTCGCTCGCGACCCTGGTCGCGCACGTCGGCGACTTCACCGACTCGCTGCCCCGCGCGCTGTGCTGGACCGCCGCCTGGGACATGACCCGCGACGCCGAGATGGCCGCCCGCGACTACGTCGCGCTGGTGCTCGCCGGCATCGGCCGCGAGACCGACATCGGCGTCGTGCAGTCGCTGCTGCGCCAGGCGCAGGCGGCCGTCACCATGTACGCCGACCCGGCCTGGGCGCCGACCGGCAAGGCGCAGCTCGCCGCGGCCGCGGCCGCCGCGCTCGCGACCGCCGAGGCCGGCAGCGACCTGCAGCTCGCCTGGGTGCGCGCGCTCGGCACGCTGGCCGAGACCGAGGAGCACGTCGCCCTGCTGCGCGGGCTGCTCGACGGGTCGAGCTCCGTGCCGGGGCTCGCCGTCGACACCGAGCTGCGCTGGCACCTGCTCACCCGGCTCGCCGTCCTCGGCCTCGCCGGCGAGGACGAGATCGCCACCGAGCTCGCGTCCGACAACACCGCCGCCGGCCAGCGCCGGGCCGCCGCGGCGCGCGCGGCCATGCCGACCGCCGAGGCCAAGGCGGAGGCCTGGCGGCTCGCCGTCGAGGACGCCTCGCTGCCCAACGCCGTGCAGGCCGCCGTCATCAGCGGCTTCTGGCAGAGCGAGCAGCTCGACCTGCTGACCCCGTACGTCGACCGCTACTTCTCCGTCGTCGGCGACGTGTGGGAGAGCCGCTCCGGCGAGATGGCGCAGAACGTCGCCGTCGGCCTCTACCCGGCGCTGCTCGTCTCCCCGGACGTGGTCGCGCAGACCGACGCGCACCTGGCCGCGTCGCCCGACATCCCGGCCGCGCTGTCCCGGATCATGCTCGAGGGCCGCGACGGCGTGGTCCGCTCCCTGCGCGCCCGCGAGCGCGACGCCGCCAGCTAGGGGCGGCGCCTCGGGCCGACGCCTGCCCCGTACGCGCTGGTCTGCCCGGGCCGTCCGCGTCCCGCGAGTGTCGGGGTACGCCCCGTCCGCAGCCGTGCAGCCGGGGCTCAGCCCGACACTCGGCGCCGACCGTAGCGGTGCGGTTGGCGTCGGGCGCCCGAACGGGGCACACCGCTACGTTCGCCGGCCCGGCCGACGCCGCGAGTCGGATACGGCCGGCAGTCCCGTCCTCGGCTGGCCGACCGAGCGTCGTGCTGCTCACGGCACCGCTACGTCGCTGACACGCCGACGAGCAGGAGCTCCGGGCGGAGCGCCTAGTGGTGGGCGGTCGCCGAGTCGTGCGGGGTGCCGGGGGCCGAGGCGCTGCCGTGGACGGCGTCGGCGCGGGTCGCCAGCTCGTCGTGCTTGGCCTCGGCAGGGCTGATCTCGGCGCGGCGCCCGGCGGCGTCGGCGATCTGGCGCAGGCCGTCGACGATCCCGCCGGAAAGGTCGCCGCCGCCGAAGGCGCTGGTCATGGACAGGACGGCGAGGGCGCAGACGCGGTCGGGCACGCGGCGGCGGACGCCGTTGCCCGTGACGACCTCGGCCCGGCGCTGGCCGGGGGCGACGACGAGCAGGACGGCGTGCTCGCTGCGGTGCTCGCCGAGGGCGGCGTGCAGCTTCTCGGCGGCGCCGCGGAACTGGTTGACGTCGGCCAGCTCGAGGTCGCCGACGAGGACCGAGATGTCCAGCCCGTTCTCGGTGCGGCAGGTCTCGAGGGCGTTCTCGATGCGCTCCTGCTGGCGCAGGGTCAGGCCCTCGCTGCCTGACCGGACCTGACGGCTACCAGCTGCCACTTGCCCCACCCTTCCCGGCGCCACCGGAGTGGGCCTTCTCGACGGCGGCGACCGGGTCCTCCGGTCCGGCGAACCAGACCGGGGCGGCCGACCAGCCGCGGTTGGGCCGGTAGCGGTTGCCGCGCACGACCCCCGGCAGCCACACCAGGGCCGCGATCACGCAGCATGATCGCCAGCGGCACGAGGACGTAGAGCAGCGTGGCGGCGGCGGTGCTGATGCCGGCGTGCTCGTCGGCACCCTCGCGCGGCGCGAGCGGGTTGTGGTCGGCGAGGGCGGGACCTGCGCTGAGCAGGACCCCCCAGGCGGCGGCAGCGACGGCGACCCCGGCGCGGGCGGTGCGGCTCACGGCTCCCTCAGGCATGCTCGGGGACGGACGGGACTGCGAGGAAGGTACCGCCCTGTGCCTGGCGCTCATCGCACACCCTCGGCCAGCAGGGCGGTGAGCCTGCGCACACCGGGGTGCGCCAGCAGCTCCTCCAGCGACAGCGCGCGGCCGTCGGCGTCGGCGACCGGCAGGCGCCAGTTGGGGTACTGGTCCACCGTCCCGGGCAGGTTCGGCTGGCGCACGTCGCCGACGGCGTCGCCGTACGCCGCGAGGACCACCTTGCAGGGCGACGCGGCGAGCGCGCCGTGCATGGCGAGGGGGACGTCGCCGTCGTACCGCTCGAGCAGGCCCGAGCCGGTCAGCATGGCGAGCAGCTGCTCGCGCTCGTCGCGGACGCGGGCCCGCTCCTCCTCGACCGGCAGGCCGAGCTGGCCGAGCTCGTCGCGCACGCGGACGTGCTCCTCGGCGAGGAACCCTGCTGCGGTCGGCAGGTCGTGGGTGGTGACGCTGGCGAGCGTCTCGGCCCGCCACTGCGACGGCTCGAGGAAGGCCCCGCTGTCCTCGTCGCGCTCGAACCACAGGACCGCGCTGCCGAGCACACCAGTGCTGCTGAGCGAGGTGCGGACGCTGGCCTCGACGGTGCCGAGGTCCTCCCCGACGACGACCACGCCGGCGCGCACGGCCTCGAGCGCGAGGACACCGAGCATCGCGTCGGCGTCGTAGTAGACGTAGGTCCCGAGGTCGGCGGTGGCGCCGGCCGGGACCCACCACAGGCGGAACAGCCCCATGACGTGGTCGATCCGCAGGCCACCCGCGTGGCGCAGGACGCCCTGGACGAGCGAGCGGTACGGCGCGTAGCCCTGCTCCCGCAGCCGGTCGGGCGCGCCAGGGCGGCAGGCCCCAGTCCTGCCCCTGCTGGTTGAACGAGTCCGGCGGCGCGCCGACGGTGGTGCCGAGCGCGAGCGCGTCCTGCAGCGCCCAGGCGTCGGCCCCTGCGGCGTCCACCCCGACGGCCAGGTCGTGCACGACGCCGACAGCCATGCCGGCCGCGCTGGCGGCCACGCCGGCCAGCTGCTCGTCGACCAGCAGCTGGACCCAGCACCAGAAGGCGATGCGCTCGGCGTGCTGCTCGCGGGCGGCGGCGATCCCGGCGCCGTCGGGGCGGCGCAGGTCCTCGGGCCAGGTGTGCCAGCTGGCGCCGTGCTCCTCGGCGAGCGCGCAGAACAGCGCGAAGTCCTCGAGCGCCGCACCGCGCTCGGCCCGGAAGGCGTCGACCGCGCTGCGACGGTGCCTGGGCCACAGCAGCTCGAGCGCCTGGAGCTTGGCCGTCATCGACGGGTCGCGCTGCACGCGGTCGGGGTCGGTCGGCGGGCGCAGCGCGTCGATCTCGGCCCGCAGGACCGACGGCGCCGCGTCGTACTCGGGGAGGTCGGCGATCCGCAGGTAGAGCGGCGAGCGGAACCGGCGGCTGGACGGCGAGTAGGGCGAGGGGTTGAGCGGCGGGACCGGGGTCTCGGCGTGCAGCGGGTTGAGCAGCACGACACCGGCGCCGTCCGCGGCGGTCGCCTCGACGAGGGTGCGCAGGTCGCCGTAGTCGCCGAGCCCCCACGAGTCGGCGCTGCGCACGGCGTAGAGCTGCACCATCCAGCCCCAGGCACGGCTGTCGGCGAGGCCCGGCGGCAGGTCGACCCGCTCCGGCGCGACGACCAGGACCGCCTCGGCCACCTCGTCGCCCGACTGGGCCCGCAGCGCGTGCCAGCCGAGCGGCAGCTCCGGCAGCGGCACCTCGCGCAGGACGCGGCCGTGGCCCCGGTCGCCGTCCGGCACGTCGGCGTCGACGTCGACCTCCTGGCCGTCCTCGCGGACGACCACGAGCCGCACCTGCTCGCCGTCGCGCGGACGCACGGCGACGGTGCCGCCGGACCCGCGGACGACCAGCGACGGCGGCAGCAGCGCGCGCCAGGGCGCCTGCTCCGCCGCGGCCAGCGACGCGGTGACGGCAGCGTCGTCGGAGGCGTCGACGTCGAGCGCGGCGAGGGCGGCCACGACGGCCTCCCGGGCGACGCCCACCTGCTTGCCCGACCAGTCGGCGTAGGAGGTGGCGACGCCGTGCGCCGCGGCGAGCGCGACGAGGTCGTCCCCGAGTTGATCAGTCACGCCGTCGCCCTTCCCGGGTTGTGGGCTCTCACGCGTCCGTGCGCAGGCGGGCATAGGAGACCAGGTCGTGCCAGGCGCCCCGTCGCCACTGCGCGCCCCGCAGGACGCCCTCGCGCAGGAAGCCGGCCCGCTCCAGCGCCCGCTGCTCGGCGGTGTTGCGCGCGTCGGTGCTGGCCTGCAGGCGGTGGACCCCGGTGGTCCGGTAGAGGTGCTCGGCGAGCATGCGCTGCGCCCGGGTGCCGTGCCCGCGGCCCTGCGCGTCCGGGTGCAGCGAGATCCCCAGGTCGAAGCACTGGGAGCCGGGGTTGGGGCCGTACGGCACCGGGCGCCAGCCCACGCTGCCCAGCAGGCGGTCGACCCCGTCGGCGACCGCGAGCTCGCCCCCGCCCGGCGGGGGCGGCGCGACGACGACGGCCGTGACGCGGGGCGGGTCGGCGCCACCGAAGTCCTCGAACTCCGACAGCACCTGCTCGCGCCAGATCCGGAGCAGCCGCCGCTCGGCCGGGCGGACCGGTCGCAGGCGGGTGAGGAGCTCGCCGGCGTCCTCGGTCAGGCCGGCTCCTCCCACCGCTCACCGTCCTGCGCCGCGCCGTCGCCGAACGGCCCGTCGAGCAGGAACGGCCGCCAGCTCGGGTCGACGCGGCGGGCGCCGATGACCCGCCAGGCCGCGCCGGTGGGCGCGACCGGCAGACGGCGCAGGCGCCAGCCGAGGTCGGCGACCGTGCGGTCGGCCTTGACGTGGTTGCAGCGCCCGCAGGCCGACACCACGTTGTCCCAGCTGTGCGGGCCGCCGCGGCTGCGTGGCACCACGTGGTCCAGGCTGGTCGCCGCGGCGCCGCAGTAGACGCAGCGGCCGCCGTCGCGGGCGAACACCGCCTTGCGCGTCAGGGGCACGCCGGCCCGGTAGGGCACCCGCACGTAGCGGGTGAGGCGTACGACCGCGGGGACCGCGACGTCGGTGCGGCTGCTGTGCATGACCTCCTCGCCGGTGGCGAGCGGCACCGCCTTGCCGACCAGCACCAGGACCACGGCACGGCGCGCGGGCACGACGCACAGCGGCTCGTAGGTCGCGTTGAGCACCAGCGCCTCGACCACGTCGTCCTCCTCGGCTGCCGAGTCTGACCGACGCGCGGTCGATCCGCCACGTGCTTGCGCAGGACGACAGGATCGGCGCATGACCCTCCTGCTCGCCCATGCGGCGGCGACCTGCTTCCTGGCCGGGCTGGTGTGGGTCGTGCAGCTGGTCGTCTACCCGTCGTTCCTGCGCGTCGGCCCGACCGCGGCCTGGCCGGACGTCCACGCCGAGCACTCCCGCGGCATCACCCGGGTCGTGGTCCTGCCCTGGGCCGTCCAGGGCGTCTGCTGCGCGGTGCTGCTCGTCCGCCGGCCCGACGGCGTGCCGCTCTGGCTGGCCCTGCTCGCCGCTGCGCTCGGCCTCGCGACCGTGCTGCTCACCGCCCTGGTGCAGGTGCCGCTGCACACGCGCCTGGGCCGGGCGTACGACGAGCGCGCGGCGCGTCGCCTGCTGCGCAGCAACCGCCTGCGGGTGCTGGCCTGGACCGGCGCGGCGGCCACCGGCCTGGCCATGCTCGCCCTGCTGGAGTGACCGCGGCTGCCTAGGCTGCCCCGGGTGACCGCCTACCCGCCCGCCCGCCGGCTGGACCTCGTCGAGGACCTGCACGGCCGTGCGGTCGCCGACCCCTACCGCTGGCTCGAGGACGCGACCTCCGAGGAGACCGCTGCCTGGCGGGCGGCCCAGGAGGAGCTGGTCTCGGCCCACCTGTCCGCCCTCCCCGGCCGCGACCGGCTGCGCGAGCGGCTCACCGCGCTGCTCTCGGCCGGCGCCGCCGGCACGCCGGCCTGGCGCGAGGGGCGGGCGTTCTGGACCCGCCGGCAGGCCGGTCAGGAGCACGGCGTCCTGCACTGGCGCGACGGCGACGGGCCGCCCCAGCCGCTGCTCGACCCGATGCAGGTGGACGCCACCGGTGCCACCACTCTCGACTCCTGGGCGCCCTCCAAGGAGGGCCGCCTGCTGGCGCACCAGCTCTCGAGCGGTGGCGACGAGGAGAGCTCCCTGACCGTGGTCGACGTGGAGACCGGGGCGCTGGTCGACGGGCCGATCGACCGCTGCCGCTACTCCCCCGTCGCCTGGGTGCCCGGCGGGGACGCCTTCTACTACGTGCGCCGGCTGCCGCCCGAGCAGGTGCCGGCCGGTGAGGAGCAGTTCCACCGCCGGGTCTGGCGCCACGTCGTCGGCACCGACCCCGCGCAGGACGAGCTGGTCTGGGGCGAGGGGCTCGACCCGACCAACTACTACGGCTGCTCGGTGTCGCGGGACGGCCGCTGGCTGGTCGTCACCGCCAGCGCCGGCACGGCCCCGCGCGACGACGTGTGGCTCTGGGACCTGGAGGCCGGGACAGGACCGGTCGAGGTGCAGGTCGGCGTAGACGCCCGCTGCGCCGCGTGGGTCGGGCGGGACGGCCGGCTGTGGCTGCTCACCGACCGCGACGCCCCGCGCGGCCGGCTCTGCGTCGCCGACCCGGCCGACCCGACCGCGTGGCAGACGCTCGTCGCCGAGGACCCCGAGGCGGTGCTCGAGGACGTCGAGCTGCTGGCCGACGGCGGCCTGGTCCTGCTGCGCAGCCGGCACGCGGTCAGCGAGGTGACCGTGCGCCGCGGCGACACCGAGACGGCCGTGCCGCTGCCCGGGCTCGGGACCGTCAGCGGCCTGTCCGGCCACCCGGAGGGCGGCGACGAGGTCTGGCTCGGCTGGACCGACACCACCACTCCTCCGCGGGTGCTGCGCTACGACGCGCGCACCGGGTCTGTCGACGTCTGGGACGACGTGCTCGGCACGGTCGACCTGCCGGCCGTGTCGGCCCGGCTCGTGACCTTCCCGAGCAAGGACGGCACGACGGTGCGCGCACTGGTCGTCTCCGCGGCGGCCGAGCCGGACCGGCCGCGGCCGACGGTGCTCTACGGCTACGGCGGCTTCGGCGTCTCGCTCACCCCGGCCTGGACGACCAGCGCGCTGGCCTGGGTCGAGGCCGGCGGTGTCTGGGTCGTGGCCAACCTGCGCGGGGGCAGCGAGGAGGGCGAGCAGTGGCACCGCGACGGCATGCGCGGCGCGAAGCAGAACGTCTTCGACGACTTCGCCGCCTGCGCCGCCCACCTGGTCGCCGCGGGCTGGACGACGCACGAGCAGCTGGGCATCTACGGCGGGTCCAACGGCGGCCTGCTCGTCGGCGCTGCGCTGACGCAGGACCCTGAGGCGTACGCCGCCGTGGTCTGCTCCGCGCCGCTGCTCGACATGGTCCGCTACGAGCAGTTCGGGCTGGGGCGCACCTGGAACGACGAGTACGGCACGGCCGAGGACCCGGAGGAGCTCGGCTGGCTGCTCGCGTACTCCCCGTACCACCACGTCGAGCAGGGCGCGCGCTACCCGGCGGTGCTGTTCACGGTGTTCGACGGCGACAGCCGGGTCGACCCGCTGCACGCCCGCAAGCTGTGCGCGGCGCTCCAGGCGGCGACCGGGTCCGACCGGCCGGTGCTGCTGCGCGACGAGCGCGACGTGGGGCACGGTGCCCGGTCGGTCAGCCGGACCGTCGGGCTGTCGGTCGACGTGCTCGCGTTCCTCGCCGCCCACACCGGTCTCGCGCTCTGAGCAGCGGCCCGACCGCGGTCCGGCCATGATCAGCGGCATGCCCCTGACCTGCCTCGTCACCGGCGCCACCGGCTACATCGGCGGCCGCCTCGTGCCCCGCCTGCTCGCCGAGGGCATGGTCGTGCGCACCATGACCCGCGACGCCGGCCGGCTGCGCGACGTCCCGTGGGCCGCCGAGGTGCAGGTCGTGCAGGCCGACGCCCTGCAGCCCGAGACCCTCCCGGAGGCGCTGGCCGGCGTCGACGTCGCCTACTACCTCGTGCACCGCATCGGCGCGGGCGGCGAGTTCGAGGAGGAGGACCGGCGGGCGGCGCGCTCCTTCGGCGAGGCCGCGAAGGCTGCCGGTGTCGGCCGCATCGTCTACCTCGGCGGGCTCGTGCCGCCGACGGAGGAGCTCTCGCCGCACCTGGCCAGCCGGGCCGAGGTCGGCCAGCTGCTGCTCGACAGCGGCGTGCCCACCGCGGTGCTCCAGGCGGCGGTGATCCTCGGCAGCGGGTCGGCGTCCTTCGAGATGCTGCGCTACCTGACCGAGCGGCTGCCGGCGATGATCGCGCCGAAGTGGGTGCGCACGCGGATCCAGCCGATCGCCGTGCGCGACGTCCTGCGCTACCTGGTCGGCTGCGCGACGCTGCCCGCCGACGTCAACCGGCGCTTCGACATCGGCGGCCCGGACGTCTTCACGTACGTCGAGATGATGCAGCGCTACGCCGCGGTCGCGGGTCTGCGCCGCCGGGTGATCGTCCCGGTGCCCGTGCTGTCGCCGCGGCTGTCGTCCCACTGGGTCAACGTCGTGACGCCGGTGCCCGCGGCGCTCGCCCGGCCGCTGGTGCGCTCCCTCGTCAACGAGGTGGTCACCCACGAGGACGACATCAAGCAGTACGTCCCGGAGCCGCCGGAGGGGCTGCTCGGGTTCGACGAGGCCGTCCGCCTGGCGCTGCAGCGGGTGAAGGAGGCGGCGGTCGAGACCCGCTGGTCGGCCGCGACCTGGCCGGGTGCGCCGTCGGACCCGCTGCCGACCGACCCCGACTGGGCCGGCGGCACGCTCTACCGCGACGTGCGGCGGCAGGCGGTGCACGCGCGACCGGAGGACCTGTGGCGGGTCGTCGAGGGCATCGGGGGCAGCAACGGCTGGTACTCGTTCCCCGCGGCCTGGGCGGCCCGCGGCCTGCTCGACCGGCTGGTCGGCGGTGTCGGCCTGCGCCGCGGACGGCGCGACCCCGAGCGGCTGTACGTCGGCGAGACCGTCGACTTCTGGCGGGTCGAGGAGATCGTCCCCGGCAGCCTGCTGCGGCTGCGGGCCGAGATGCGCCTGCCCGGCGCGGCGTGGCTCGAGCTGCGGGTGGAAGAGGACGAGGGTGGTGCGGTGTTCGAGCAGCGGGCGCTGTTCCACCCGCGCGGCCTGGCCGGCCACGCCTACTGGTGGTCGGTCGCGCCGTTCCACGGGATCGTCTTCGGAGGCATGATGCGCAACATCACCGGTGCGGCAGCGCGCGCGACCGCGCGCCAGGCGGCATGACCACCCTCTACGACGAGGTCGGCGGCGAGCCGGTGTTCCGCCAGCTGGTGGACGCGTTCTACGACGGGGTCGAGGACGACCCGGTCCTGCGCCCCCTCTACCCCGAGGGCGACCTGCAGCCTGCGCGTGACCGGCTGCGGATGTTCCTGGAGCAGTACTGGGGCGGCCCGACGACCTACTCCGACGAGCGCGGGCACCCGCGGCTGCGGATGCGTCACGTCACCTGGCAGATCGGCGAGCGGGAGCGGGACGCCTGGCTCTCCACCATGCTGGCGGCGGTCGCCCGGCTCGAGATCAGCGACGCGCACCGGATGGCGATCTGGGACCACCTCGAGCGGGCGGCCCACACACTGGTGAACGTCCCGCGCTGAGCCGGGGCCCAGCGCGGGACGGTCAGCGGAGCAGCAGCGCGACGGTGCCGGTGCCGTAGCCCGGGACGTCGACGGTGAAGTCCGACCGGTAGGGGTTGCTGCGCAGGAAGTCGACGACGTCGCCGGGGACCGGCTCCGGCGCGATGTCGACGGCCCGCAGCTTCAGGTGCGCCTCCGCCGCGTTGAACAGCGACGCCGCGATGTTCAGGACCTCGCGGGTGTTGTCGCCGAGCTCGGGCGGCACCTCGCCGTTGCCGAGCGCCTCCTCGACGCGGGGCACCGGCACGAGGGCCAGCGCCGCGCCGAGGCAGCACCCGAGCTGGAGGTCCAGCATCATGACCGCGCGCAGCGCGCCCTGGTCGTCGACGTAGGTGCCGACGACCTGCACGAGGCGCCCGGGCAGGACCGGCTTGGTCTCCTCGCGCACCGTGACGGGCTTGTCGAACAGGCCGTTGAGCAGGTTGCGCAGGTCCGCCCCCGAGGGCAGCGCAGCGGCGGCGGCGCCGGCCTCGGCGAGGGTCTCGCTCATCCGACGAGGACGGAGCCGAGCGCCTCGGAGAAGGTGTCCGCGGTGAACGGCTTCGCGATGAGGAACAGGGCGCCGGACTCGGACGCCAGGTCGCGCATGGCGTCGGTCGACTCGGAGGTGACGAAGCCGAACGTCACGCTGTTGCCGCCGGCGCGCAGCGCCTGCAGGAACTCGATGCCCGACATCTCAGGCATGTTCCAGTCGGACAGGACCAGGTCGGGCTTCTCGGTCCCGGTCTTGGCCAGGCCCTCCGCGCCGTTCTCGGCCTCGACGAAGTCGTGGTCGCCGAAGCCGGCCTGACGCAGGGTGCGCGTGACGATCATGCGCATGGCCTTGCTGTCGTCGACGATGAGGATCTTCACGGGACTCACACCTTCCAGATGCTGATGAACAGGGGACCGGCCGCGCAGACGAGCGCGACCCGGTCGAGCAGGACCGCTCCGGGGACCCGGACGGTGTAGCCCTCGCCGCAGGCGACGGAGGGCGTGGAGAGCTTGCTGGGGGCCGGCAGCAGCGACTTGATGTTGCCGCCGATCATGTTGGTCAGCTCGCCGAGGGCGTCGCTGACCTCGTCGTCGGGCAGGGTGCCGGGCTCGGCGCCGAACATCGCCTCGGCGGCGGCCGCGGCGAGCTCGGCCGGGACCTCGACGAAGACCGAGCCGTTCCACTCGCCGGAGACGTGGACGCAGCCGGTGACGGTGCGCCCCTCCAGGTCAGGGGCCTCGGACCCGAGCGGGTGCAGCTCGAGGTCCATCTCCAGGAAGGACTGCCAGACGTCCTGGGCGATGCTCGCCACCTGGTCCGGCCTGACGACGGGGAACGCGTTGTCGAGAACGGTCATGAGGGGGTGCTCCTCCAGCGCTTCGGCCGGTAGACCGTGGCGCGGTCGAGGACGACGCGCTCCCACGCGTCGTCGAGGGTCAAGGTGGTCTCAGCGCCACCCAGGAAGAGGTAGCCGTCGGGACGGAGCACCCGCCGGACTCGCTCCAGCACGGCCCTCTTCATGGCCGTGTCGAAGTAGATGAGGACGTTGCGCAGGAAGACGATGTCGAACGGGCCCATCGCCGGGAACGGCGCCGCCAGGTTGAGCGGCTTGGTCTGCACCATCGCGCGCAGGTCGGACTTGACCTGCCACTCGGTGCCGACCTTGTCGAAGTGCTTCACCAGCATCGACACCGGGAGGCCGCGGTTGACCTCCAGCTGGCTGTACCGGCCTGCGTCCGTACGGGCGAGCATCTCGGCCGACAGGTCCGTGGCCAGCAGGCTGCTGCCCCAGCCGGGCTTCGCCGCCAGAGCGTCCTTGAGGATCATGCAGAGCGTGTACGGCTCCTGGCCGCTGGACGCCGCGCCGCACCACATCGAGATCTTCCGCTCGGCGGCACGGGCCTGCATGAGCTCCGGGAGCACGCGCTTGGCGAGGGCGTCGAACGGGTGGTTGTCCCGGAAGAACGACGTCTCGTTGGTGGTCATCGCGTCGACGACCTTGGCGGCCAGCCGGCCGCGCGGGTCACGTCGCAAGGAGGCGACGAGCTGCGGGATGCCGCCCTCACCGGAGGTGCGGGCGAGCGGCAGCAGCCGCGACTCGACGAGGTACTCCTTGCCCGGCTCGAGCACGATCGCCGACTCCCGACGCACCAGCTCGCGGATGTAGTCGAAGTCGGCGACGGCGAGGGCGGTCATCGGTGTGCTCCAGTGACGGGACGGGCGTAGGGAGGACGGGCGGTGCTCGAGCTGGGAGCGGGTGCCGCCGACGCGCGGCCGGCGGCCGCAGCGGCGGCCGTGGCCACCCCCCGCTCGCGGCGCAGGACGTCGAGCAGGTCGCGGCCGATGCCGGTCAGCGGCAGCACGCGGTGCGCCTGCCCCGCGGCGACGACAGCACCGGGCATGCCCCAGACGACGGAGCTGGCCTGGTCCTGCACGACGATCTCGCCGCCGGCGGTCCGCAGGACCTCCGCGCCGCGGGCGCCGTCGGAGCCCATGCCGGTCAGGACGACGCCGAGGACCCTCCCGCCGTAGACCTGGGCGGCGCTGCGGAACATCACGTCGACGGCGGGACGGCAGAAGTTCTCCGCCGGGGCCGAGCTGAGGCGGGCGACGACGGCGGTGCCGGAGCGCTCGAGGACGAGGTGGCGGTCGCCCGGCGCCACGAGCACCAGGCCGGGGGCCAGGCGGTCGCCGTCCTCGGCCTCCTTGACGCGGAGCCCGCACTTGACGTCGAGGCGCTGGGCGAACAGCCGGGTGAAGACGGGCGGCATGTGCTGCGTGATGACGACCGGCACGGGCAGGTCGGTGGGCAGCAGCGGGAGCAGCGCCGTGAGGGCGTCGGGTCCCCCGGTGGAGGAGCCGATCGCCAGCAGGTCCATGCGGCCGGTCGGCGCGGCGGCGCCGGTCCCCGTGCCCTGGGCCGCCGGAGCTGGCCGGGCGACGGGGCGGGCCATCGCCGGCGGCGCGGTCCGCGGGCCGGGGCAGAGCGCCTTGATCTTGGGGATGAGCTGGGTGCGGACGCTCTCGATCGCCTCCGGCACCGAGCCGACGTTGGCCGGCTTGCAGACGTAGTCGCTGGCACCGGCGGACAGCGCGTCGAGCGTCGCGCCCGCGCCCCGCTCGGTCAGGGTGCTGAACATGATGACCGGCAGGCGCGGGTGCGTCTTGCGCAGCTCACGCACGGTCGCCACGCCGTCCAGCTCGGGCATCTCCACGTCCATCGTGACGACGTCGGGAGCGACCTGGAGCAGCTTCTGCAGCGCGATCCGGCCGTTCGCGGCCGTGCCCACGACGGTGATGTCGGGGTCGGCGTCGAGCGCGGTCGTGACCAGGCGTCTGATGACGACCGAGTCGTCGACGACCAGCACGCTGATGCGGGCCACTAGACGGCCTGAGCCAGGCCGAGCAGGCTCAGCTTGTCGAGGATCGCCTCGGCGGTGAACGGCTTGAGGACGTACTCGTGGGCGCCCGCCGCGAGGGCGCGCACGATCTGCGAGTGCTCGCTCTCGGTGGTCACCATCATGAGCGTCATCTGCCGGTAGGCCGGCTCGGCACGGACGGCCTGGACGAACTCCAGCCCGTTCATCACGGGCATGTTCCAGTCGATCAGCGCGAGCGCGGGGACCTCGGGGGCAGCGGCGACGACCTCGAGCGCCTGCCGACCGTCTCCTGCCTCGATCACCTCGAACCCGCAGCCCAGGAGGATGCGGCGGAGGATGAGCCGCATGGCGCGGGAGTCGTCGAGCACCAGAGCGAGCATGGTGGTGGCGTCCTGTCGGTGAGGGTCGGGGCAGGGGTCCTGTCGGCGGGAAGGGCCCCGCCGGGAGCAGGACCGGGGACGGGTCCCCCGGTCCTGCGTGTCGCGTCAGACGCGGAAGCGTCCGACCAGCTGGGTGAGCTCGCCGCTCATCTGGGCGAGCTCGGAGGCGGCGCGCTGGCTGTCCGAGACGCCGGTGGTCGTCGTCGCGGCCGCCTCGGCCACCCCGGTGATGTTCAGCGCGATCTCGGTGCTGCCGGTGGCGGCCTCCGCGACGCTGCGCGACATCTCGTTGGTCGTCGCGGTCTGCTCCTCGACCGCCGAGGCGATCGTGGTCTGGTAGTCGTTGATCTGGCCGATCACCGAGGAGATCTGTCCGATCGCCTCGACGGCGCCGGCGGTGTCGGCCTGGATCGCCTCGATCCGGCGCGAGATGTCCTCGGTCGCCTTCGCGGTCTCCTGCGCCAGCTCCTTGACCTCGTTCGCGACGACGGCGAAGCCCTTGCCGGCCTCGCCGGCCCGCGCCGCCTCGATGGTGGCGTTCAGCGCCAGCAGGTTCGTCTGCTCGGCGATCGAGGTGATGACCTTCACCACCGTGGAGATCTCGACGCTCGACGCGCCCAGCTTGGAGACGGTCTCGTTCGTCCGGTAGGCCACCTCGACGGCCTCGCCGGCGACCTTGGCGGCCTCGTTGGCGTTCTGGGCGATCTCGCGGATGGAGGCGCCCATCTCCTCGGCGCCGGTCGCGACCGTCTGCACGTTGCGCGACACCTGCTCCGCCGCCGCGGACACGACGTTGGCCTGCGCCGACGCCTGCTCGGCCGACGCCGCGATCGTCGTCGACACGCTGGTCAGCTCCTCGCTGCTGCCACCGAGGGCGTTCGCGCTGCGGGCCAGCGTCTGCACCGCGGTGCGCATCGACTCGGTGGCCGTGTTGAGGTCGGCCGCCATCGCGCCCACCTCGTCGCGGGTGTCCACGACGGCCTGCTGGGTGAGGTCGCCCTGGGCCACGGCCTTGAGGACGTCCGACACCTTGCCGAGCGGTCGGGTCACCTGCTTGGCGATGTACGAGCCGAGGGCCACCGCCAGGAGCAGGCCGAGCACGAGCACCACGACCATCGTGCGGACGGCGGAGCTCACCGCGTCCTTGGCCGCGGCCAGCAGGTCCTTGGCGTCCTGGTCCTCGATGCTCGACAGGCCGGCCAGGGCCTCCTCGACCTTCTCCAGGTTCGCCGACACCGGCTTCTGCGCGGCCATGAACTCGGCGGGCTTGGTGTCCTTGGCGAGCTGCATCAGCGTCGCGTCACGGACCTTGCTGTAGGCGGCCCAGTTCTCGGCCACCTGCGGTGACCAGCTCGGCCCGCCCGCCGTCCTGGGAGTAGGTCTTGTACTCGGCCATGATCGTGGCGAGCCGGTCCGAGGCCTCCTGGACGTCACCCTCGTTGTCGGCGATGTCCTCGGCGCGACTGGCTGATGAGGACGTTGAGCAGCTCCCGCCGCGCGTCGTCCTGGGCGACCTTCGCGTCGCCGATGAGGTCGACGGGCACGAGCCCCTGCTCGTACATCGCCTCGGCCTTGGCCTGGACCGAGCGCAGGTTGGCGACGGCGACGATGCCGACGGTCACGGCGACCACCGCGGCCGTCAGCACGGCGACCAGGATCTTGGCGCCGACGGAGCGGTCGCCGAACCAGCGGGTGACCGGGTTGCCGGCGCGCACCGAGGGGGTGGGGCGGGACATGGCTGTGCCTTTCGGGAGAGTCAGGGAGGTGGGAGGCGCGCGGGTCTAGAGCTCGACGGCGCGCGGGACGTCGAGGGCCAGCAGCAGCTGGGTGTCGAGCTTGAAGGCGCCGCGGATGAGGTCGCGGGCCTGCATGCTGACGGTGTCCGGCGGCACCTCGAACTGGTTGGTGTCGGTCTCGATGACGTCGCCGATCTGGTCGACGAGCAGGCTGACGACGCCCTCCTCGGTGCGCACGACGACGTTCATCGGCAGCGTCCCGGCGGGGCGGTCCGGCATGCCGAGCCGGCGGCGCAGGTCGAGCGCGGTGATGACCTGCCCGCGCAGGTTGATGAGGCCGCCGACGCTGCCGGTGGCGAGCGGCACGCGGGTCATCTCCTGGTAGCGGATGACCTCCTGCACGGTCTCGACCTCGACGCCGAACAGGTGACCGTCCAGCACGAAGGTCGTGAACTGCTGCGTCCCGGTCTTGGTCGTCGTGCTCATGCGAAGGCCCCGTCCAGTGCGTCGGCGGTCAGGAGGTCGTTGGTGCTGCTGAAGAAGTGCGGGTCGGCCGCGAGGATCGCGCTGCGCACGTCGAGCAGCTCGGTGATGTGCTCCTGGACGACGGCGCTGCCGAGCAGGCCGTGGTCGTCGAGGTCGCTGCGGGCGAGGATGGTCTCCTCGGCGATGTCCAGGATCGTGTCGACGACCAGGCCGACGCTGCGGCCGGACTCGCTGTAGACGACGACCTGGATGGTCTCGGCGGCGGACGCCTCGCCCCAGCCGGCGCCCAGGAAGCTGGTGAGCCGGATGAGCGGCAGGATCTGCCCGCGGTACTGCACGACCTCGTGGCTGCCGACGTGCTCGACGCCGGAGACCGGGAACTCCTCCAGGCGGGTGACCATCGCCAGCGGGATCGCCATGCGGCGGCCCTCGCCGAGCCCGACGACGAGCAGCGACTCGATCTCGCTGCGGTCGCCCTCGCCGCGGCCGGTGCGGTCGCTGATCTGCCGGTCACGGCCGGCGGTCAGCACGTTGGCCTGCTGCGCCAGGGCCAGCACGTCGAGGATCAGCGCGACGCGGCCGTCGCCCAGGATGGTCGCGCCGGCGAAGCACGGGATGCCCTTGAGCTGCTTGCCCAGCGGCTTGACCACGATCTCCTCGGTGTCGCAGACGTCGTCCACGACCAGGCCGAACTGCCGCTCCTCGGCCTGCAGCACCACGATGTAGACGGTGTCGCGCGTCGTCCGCTCGGCACCGGTCAGCCCGAGCTCGCTGTCGAGGTAGACCAGGGGCAGCAGGTTGCCGCGCAGGCGGTAGACCGGCGCGCCGTGGATCTCCTCGATCCCGGCCAGCCCCTCGCCCTCGAGGCGCACCAGCTCCAGCAGGTTGACCTGCGGGATGGCGTAGCGGTCGTCGGCGCAGGTGACGGTCAGGGCCGGGATGATGGCCAGCGTCAGCGGGATCTTGATGCGGAAGGTCGTGCCGGCACCGACGGTGCTCTGCACGTCGATCGTCCCGCCGATCTTCTCGATGTTGGTCTTGACCACGTCCATGCCGACACCGCGGCCGGAGACGTTGGTGACCGCCGCGGCGGTCGAGAAGCCGGGCAGGAAGATGAGGTTGGTGACCTCGCGGGCGCCCATCCGGGACAGCTGGTCGGCCGAGATCAGGCCCTTGTCGACCGCCTTCGCGCCGATGACGGCCGGGTCGATGCCCTTGCCGTCGTCGGTGATCTCGATGTTGACCTGACCGCCCTCGTGGTAGGCGCGCAGCAGCAGCCGGCCCTCGGCCGGCTTGCCGCGCAGGACGCGCTCCTCCGGCGTCTCGATGGCGTGGTCGACCGCGTTGCGGACCAGGTGGGTCAGCGGGTCCTTCGTCGCCTCCAGGATGGTGCGGTCGAGCTCGGTCTCCTTGCCCTCCATCTCCACCCGCACCTGCTTGCCGCAGGTGACGGACAGGTCGCGGACGACGCGCGGGACCTTGTTCCAGACGTTGTCGATGGGCTGCATGCGGGTCTTCATGACCCCCTCCTGCAGCTCGGAGGCGATGAGGTTCAGCCGCTGCGAGGAGCGGACCAGGTCGACGTCCTCGCGGGTGCCGGCGTGCTGCACGATCTGGTTGCGGGTGAGCACCAGCTCGCCGACCAGGTTCATCAGCGCGTCGAGCAGGTCCACGTCGACGCGGATGCTGCTGTCGGCGACCGAGCGCTTGGCGTCGGCCTGGGTCTCGAGGGCGTGCTCGACCTCGACCGGGTGCAGCGCACCCTGCTGGACCAGGATCTCGCCGATCGGGCGCTCGTCGCCCAGGCGCTGCTCGACGACCGCGGCGACGACCTCGGCCGTGCTGATCGCGCCCTGCTCCACGAGGACCTCGCCGAGCTTCGGCCCGGCGACCGCGTCGGCGGCCAGCTCGGCCTCGGCGTCCGGGACGCGGGTCTGCAGCCGGGTCAGCCGCTCGATCAGCTCGCTGTGGTCCGGGTCGCCCTCGGTGCCGGAGGCCTCGATGGAGTCGAGCAGCCCGCGCACCGCGTCGACCATGTCCAGCAGCGCGCTGGTGATCGCCGGCGTCAGCGACAGCTCGCCGTCGCGCAGGCGGGACAGCAGGTTCTCCCCCACGTGCGTCACCGCCTCCAGGCGGCCGTAGGCCAGGAACCCGCTCGTGCCCTTGATCGTGTGGATCGTCCGGAAGACGCTCCCCAGCAGGTCGCGCGAGGACGGGTCCTGCTCCAGGGCCACGAGGTCTCGGTCCAGCTGGTCGAGGTTCTCGTGGCTCTCGACCAGGAACTCCTGGACGATCTCGTCCATCTCGTTCACGGCACTCCTCAGTCGGTGCTCGGTGGTGGGCGCCGGCCGAGGGGCTGGCGATCTGCAGATCCCATCGGCCCGGAGCGGCGGTTGCGCTGAGCGGACGCAGGCTGGCCAAAGTCCGACTGACCCGTACGGGCGCACCGGGACTAGTCCGTTGCGGTCAGCCGTCCCCCGTCGGGGGGACATCGGCTCAAGCACCGCCGTGCCGTGCCGATGGGCACGCATGGACGCCCTGGCTGCACTGCTCACCCGAGAGCGACTGCTCGTCGAGCTCGTCGTGTTCAAGCTCGTCGAGCTCCGTCAGCTGCTGCTGGCGGGCGAGACCCGCTTCCTCGGCTGGGCCTCGGAGGAGCTGGAGCGCGCCGCGACCGCGGTGCGCACCGCGGAGCTGGAGCGCAGCGTGCTGGTCGCCGGCATCGCCGCGGACCGCGGCCTGGACCCCGACCAGGTCACGCTGACCGTCCTGGTCGCGGACGCCCCCGAGCCGTGGCGCAGCCTGCTGGCCGAGGCGCAGACCGCGCTGCGGGCCAGCTCGTCGGAGGTGTCGGAGCTGATGCAGGCCAACCGCCGGCTCGCCGACGCGGGCAGCCGCAGCCTCGGCGACACCCTGCGCCGCCTGGACGGCGCCCCCGAGGAGGAGCCGGTCCTCACGACGTACGGCCCGCGCGCCACCTGGGACACCACCGCCCCGGCGCCGCGCGTCTCGCGGAGCCTCTAGCCATGTCCTTCGCCAGCCTCCACATCGGCGCCACCGCGCTGCTCGCCTCGCAGCGCGCGGTCGAGGTCGCCGCCCACAACGTCGCGAACGCCGGCACCGCGGGCTACACCCGCCAGCGCCTCGCCGTGCAGACCGCGACCCCGACGCCCGGGACGATGGGCCTGCGCGGCGACGGCATGCGCGGCACCGGTGTCGTCACCCTGTCCATCGACCGGCTGCGCGACCGCCTCGCCGACGTCGCCTACCGCAGCGAGGCCGGCGTCGCCGGCGCCAGCGCCGCCCGGTCGTCCGGCCTGTCCCGTACGGAGTCGGTGCTCGGCCCCTTCGCCGAGGGCGCCCCCGAGGCCTACTCCCGCTTCCTCGCGTCGTGGGACCAGCTGGTGCGCACCCCGGCCGACCCGTCCGCGCGCAGCAGCGTCCTGACCAACGGCGCGGCCCTGGCCGACAGCATCCGCAGCAGCGCCGTCGGCCTGAGCGACGTCAGCAAGGAGATCGAGCTGCGCGTCGGCGACCAGGTGTCCGAGGTCAACGGCCTGACCGCCAGCGTCGCGAAGCTCAACCTGGCCATCAAGGACGCGGTGTCCTCCGGCTCGACGCCCAACGACCTCTACGACCAGCGCGACACCGCGATCGACCGCATCGTCTACCTGACCGGCGCGAAGACGCAGCCCGGCAACGACCCGACCGACATCGACGTCGTGCTGGGCGGCAGCTTCCTCGTCGAGGGCGTCGCCGCGTACGAGATGACCACCGGGACCGACCCGCTGAGCGTCATGGTGGACGGCACGGAGGAGACCGCGACCGGCCAGATCGGCGGCTACGTGAGCGTCGTCAACGTCGACGTCCCGGCGTTCCGCAAGCAGCTCGACGAGGCGGCCCTGGGCCTGCGCGACGCGGTCAACAGCCTGCACGCCGCAGAACAAGGACCTCGACGGCAACGCCGGTGCCGACGTCTTCGTCGGCGACAGCGCCGAGGAGCTCCGCATCAACCCCGACCTGACCGAGGAGGGCGTCGCCGCGTCGGCGGACGGCAAGCCGGCCGACGGCAACGGGGCGCTGGCGATGAGCCAGCTGCGCACGATGGCCGCGGTGGGCGGCAGCACGATCGGCGCGTCGCTGACCGCCTTCGGCGCCCGGATCGGCCAGGCCGTGACCGACGCCAAGCGCAACGCCAGCATCGGCGAGCTCGGGCTCGCCGGCGCCACCGAGGCGCGCGCCGCGGTCAACGGCGTCAACATCGACGAGGAGATGGTCGACCTCGTGAAGTACCAGCACGCGTACTCGGCGGCCTCGCAGGTCATCTCGGTGGTCGACGAGATGCTGGACACGATCATCAACCGGATGGGGCGGTAAGTCATGCGGGTCTCGACGCAGAGCATCTACCTCACGACGGCCCGCGGGCTGGGTGGCAGCCTGGAGCGCGTCCAGGACAGTCTCGGTCAAGCTGTCGACAGGCAAGCAGATCAACGCCTGGTCCGACGACGCGACCGGGCGCGGCCTCGGCCGAGGCCTACCGCAGCCAGGAGGCCGACTGGAGCTCGTTCTCCCGCAGCGCCACCGACGCCGAGGGCTGGCTCGACGCCACCGACGGCACGCTGCAGTCGATGTCGTCGCTGCTGACGCGCGTGCGCGGCCTGGCGATCAGCGTCACCAACGGCGGCCTGTCCGCCGACGGCCGCACGGCCATCGCCGAGGAGGTGCGCCAGCTGCGCACCGAGCTGCGCGACCTCGGCCAGACCCAGCACCTCGGCCGCAGCCTGTTCGGCGGGTTCGGCGAGCAGGCCCTCGAGACGGCCGACGACGGCACGGTCAGCTGGGCCGGCGACGACGGCGTCGTGAAGCGGCAGATCAGCCCCACGGTCGTCGTCCCGATCAACGTCGACGGCCAGTCGCTGTTCGGCTTCGACACCGGCGACCGACGTCTTCTCGACGCTGTCGGAGCTGGAGAGCGTCGCGCGCGGCGACGGCGGCGACATCGGCTCCGTGCAGACCCGCCTGCTCGACCACGCCGCGGCGGTCGGCCGCGCGCTGTCCAGGACGGGCGCGACGACCAACCAGGTCACCTCGGCCCAGGACGCCGGCTCCAGCGCGGTGATGGGCCTGGCGGCCCGCCGCAGCGAGCTGGAGGACGTCGACGTCGCCGAGGCCGTGCTGCAGCTGAAGTCGGCCGAGGCCGGCTACCAGGCCGCGCTCGGCGCCGCCGCCAAGGCCAACCTGCCGACGCTGGCCGAGTTCCTGCGCTGACCCTGCCCGGGGCTGGACGCCCCGGCCCACCACCACGGACGGCCGTCCTCCGGGACCCGCCTTGCTCTCTGTTCCACGCGCGACCGTCGTCGTGCCCCTCACCGGGGACGCCGCGGCGCTGCTGCGCGCCCTGCCCGAGCTGGTCGAGCGCTGGCCTGCCGACGTCGCCGCCGAGCTGCTCGTGCCGGTGGGCGACGTGGACGCGAGGGCGGAGCGGCTGCTGGCCGGGCTCGACGGCGACCAGGTCGTCCGCAGCGGGACAACCGGCTTCGGCGCGCTCTGCGCGGCCGCGGCCCGCCGCACCGCCGGCCGGCTGGTCGTGGTCGACGTCGGCACCGTGCCCTCCGCGGCGGCGCTGGCTGCCCTGCTGCACGACCCTGCCCCCGTCGCCCGCGGCGAGGGGTGCCTCGCCCTCGACGCGGACCTGCTGGCGGGCTCCTCGGTCCTGACGGCGGCCACGGACCTGCGGGCCCTCGGCGCGCTGGCCACCGCCGTCGCCGCTCCCCCGGGCGCCGTTCCGGACCGCCCGCTGCTGTCGGCGGCCCTGATCGTCAAGGACGAGCAGGCGGCCCTGCCGGCCTGCCTCGCCTCGCTGGCGGGCGCCGTCGACGAGGTCGTCGTCTGCGACACCGGCTCCACCGACCGCACCGTCGAGGTCGCGCAGGCGATGGGTGCCCGGGTGGTGCGGGCGCCCTGGACCGACGACTTCTCGGCCGCCCGCAACGTCGCCCTCGACGCCTGCCGCGGCACCTGGGTGCTGAGCATCGACGCCGACGAGCAGCTGTGCCTGCACGAGGGCACGTCGCTGCGCCTGCTCGTGCAGCGCGCGGACGTCGCGGCGCTCGGCGTCCGGCTGCGCAACCGCACCGACCGGTTCGGCTCCGGCGGCTACGAGCACGACGCGCTGCGCCTGTTCCGCCGCGGCGACCTGCACTGGGTCGGCGCGGTCCACGAGACCCTGCGCTCGCGCACATCCGGCGAGCCGCCCCTGGCCGGCCGGGCCGAAGGGCTGCACCTGGACCACGACGGCTACCTGTCGGCCGTCTTCCAGGAGCGCGACAAGGCCCGCCGCAACCTCGCCCTGGCGGAGAAGGACCACGCGGCCGCCCTCGCCGGGACGGGGCGCGAGCTGTGGAAGGCGGCGTACGAGCTGGCCCGCGCGACCAGCGCCGCGGGCGGGCCGGCGGTCCGCCAGGAGGAGCTGCTGCGGCAGGCCCTCGCCGCCCTGCCGCCGGCCGGGGTCGAGCACGTCCGGCTGGGCGCCTCCGTGCGGCTGGCCCGGCTGCTGCTGGCGGACGCGCGCTGGCAGGAGGCGGCCGACGTCGCCGCCGGCGCCGGCGACGCGGTGGGGTCGAGGCTCGTGCACGCCGAGGCGCTCGCCGGCCTCGACCGGCTCGCGGAGGCGCTGGCCGTGCTGGACGCCCCGCTGCCCCGCCGACTGACCGGCGCATCCGTCGACGCGGCCGACCGCGACGTCGCCCTCCCCCGGCTGCGGGCGGCGCTGCTGCTGCGCCTGGGCCGGGCCGACGAGGCCGTGGCGGTGTGGACCGCGCTGGCCGCCACCCGGCCCACCGACGTCGACTGGGTCGCCCTCGCCGACGCCCTGCGCGGGACCGGCGACGGCTGGTCCGACCGGCTGGCCGCGCTCGCCGGCGACGACCCCGGCGCCCTCGTCGACAGCCTGCCCGGGCTCGCCGGCGGCGACGAGGTGCGGCAGGCCCTGCTGCGCCGCGGCACCGACCCGGCGCAGTGGACGGCCGAGGCCCGGCTGGCCCGCGACACCGCCGAGGCCCTGCACGGCGTCGATCTCGAGGCGCTCGCCGAGGCCGCCCGCACCCTCGAGGCCGAGGACCCGGCCACCGCCCTCGCGGTCTGGCGGTCGGCCCCGCCGAGCAGCCGCAGCCAGGTCGGAGCGGCCCGCTGCCTGGTCGCCCTGGACCGCGTCGAGGAGGCGGTCGACGCCCTCGACGGGCTCGAGCCCGCGGAGCTCGCTCCCCCTGACCTGCTCACCGTCGTGCTGCTCGCCGAGCACGTCGGCGACCGCGACAGCGCGCGCACCCTGCTGCGCCTGCTCCCGCCGCTCGACGGCGACCTGGCCCGTACGGCCTCGGACGTGTCGGCCCGGCTCGCCGGGTAGCGCCGTCGCTGGTCGAGCCGACCCCCGCCGAGCAGCACCGGCGGGCCCCCTACCCGGGCGGGTAGTCCCCGCCCGGGGCCTTCAACCGGCCGAACGCGGTCCCGATACACCTCGTACCCCGCTCTGTGGCGGGGTGCGTCCTGCACGGATGTGGGGCGCAGTGTCAACCCTCCTAGGAAGGGACGGGACCCATGTCTCTGCGCGTCAACACCAACGTCGCGGCGATGAACGCCTACCGCAACCTCACCACCACCGAGAGCACCCAGGGCAAGTCGCTGGAGAAGCTGTCCTCGGGCCTGCGCATCAACCGGGCCGCCGACGACGCCGCCGGCCTGGTCAACAGCGAGTCGCTGCGCAGCCAGGTCGGTGGCCTCAAGGTCGCCACCCGCAACGCTCAGGACGGCATCTCGGTCGCCCAGACCGCAGAAGGCGCCCTGAACGAGGTCACCAACGTGCTCCAGCGCATGCGTGACCTCGCCGTCCAGCGCGGCAACACCGGCAGCCAACAGCGGCACCGCCGAGTCGGCCATCGACGCCGAGTACGCCGCTCTGACCTCGGAGATCGAGCGCATCGGCACCAGCACCAAGTTCAACGGCAACACCCTGCTCGACGGCGGCTTCTCCAAGGCCTTCCAGGTCGGCAGCCAACGAGGGCGAGACCGTCGAGTCACGCTGGACTCCGACGGCGCGAACCTGGGCTCGCTCTCGAGCGGCCTCGGCACCGAGGCCACCAGCGTGCAGACCGTGGACGACGCCATCGCGGCCGTCTCCACCGCCCGCGGCTCGCTGGGTGCGTTCCAGAACCGCATGGAGCACACCATCGCCAACCTCGGCGTGGCGGTCGAGAACCTGTCCGCGTCGGAGTCGCGCATCCGCGACACCGACATGGCGCAGGAGATGACCAGCTTCAGCAAGAGCCAGATCCTGTCCCAGGCCGGCACCGCGATGCTCGCCCAGGCCAACCAGAGCAGCCAGGGCGTCCTGTCCCTGCTGCGCTAGGCAGCCGCTCCACCCGGGAGGCCGGTCCCCGCTCCGGGGGCCGGCCTCCCGGTGCGTTCCCGACCGCATCACCCGATCGAGTGGCTCACGGATCCCGCCGCCGCACCGATGAGGACTGTGCCCAGCACGGATGCCGGGCAGCCAGAACACCTCTCACGGACGGGAACCCACCACCATGTCTCTGCGCGTCAACACCAACATCGCGGCCATGAACGCCTACCGCAACCTCACCACCACCGAGGCGGGCCAGAGCAAGTCGCTCGAGAAGCTCTCCTCGGGTCTGCGGATCAACCGGGCCGCCGACGACGCCGCCGGCCTCGTGAACAGCGAGTCCCTGCGCAGCCAGGTGAACGGCCTCAAGGTCGCCACCCGCAACGCTCAGGACGGCATCTCGGTCGCCCAGACCGCAGAAGGCGCCCTGAACGAGGTCACCAGCATCCTGCAGCGCATGCGTGACCTGTCTGTCCAGCGCGGCAACACGGGCAGCAACTGCGGCACCGCCGAGTCCGCCATCGACGCCGAGTACAGCGCGCTGTCCTCGGAGATCGAGCGCATCGGCACCAGCACCAAGTTCAACGGCAACACCCTGCTCGACGGCGGCTGCACCAAGGCCTTCCAGGTCGGCGCGCAACGAGGGTGAGACCGTCAGCTCACGCTGGACTCCGACGGCGCGAACCTGGGCACCCTGGCCAGTGGCCTCGGCACCGAGGCCACCAGCATCAGACAACGTGGACGACGCCATCGACGGCCGTCTCCACCGCCCGCGGCTCGCTCGGTGCGTTCCAGAACCGCATGGAGCACACCATCGCCAACCTCGGCGTGGCGGTCGAGAACCTGTCCGCGTCGGAGTCGCGCATCCGCGACACCGACATGGCGCAGGAGATGACCAGCTTCAGCAAGAGCCAGATCCTGTCCCAGGCCGGCACCGCGATGCTCGCCCAGGCCAACCAGAGCAGCCAGGGCGTCCTGTCGCTCCTGCGCGGCTAAGCACCACCCCCTGACCGCGTGAGCGGTCGCACCACCTTGCCCGCCGGCGGCTGAGACCCAGCCGCCGGCGGGCACACCAACTTCTCCTGTAGCGAAGGGCGTGCCTCGTGGCGGGCATCAGCGGACTCGGCTCGGGCATCGACGTGGCCTCGCTCGTGCAGCAGCTCGTCGCTGCCGACCGCGCCCCGGCGACCCGCTGGAACACCCAGCGCCTCGCCGCGCTGTCCCAGCAGACCGCCTGGAGCGACCTGTCGACGAAGCTCACGGCGGTGCGCACCGCCGCCGAGGCGCTCGACACCGGTCGCAAGGCCTCCCCCTCCTCCGCGACCACCAGCGACGCCAAGGTCATGACGCCGTCGGCGGACCGGCGCGGTGACGTCGACGACCTCCATCAAGGTCGACAACCTGGCGACCAGCCAGCAGCGCACGAGCGTGGGCCTGACCGGCCCCTCGACGCTGGTCGGCGCGGGCACCAGCGTCCTCACCTCGGGCCTCGCGGCGACGGGCATGACCGCGCTCAAGCGCCGATGCCGGGCTGCCCGCCGGCCGCCACACCGTGCAGGTGCGCTCGCCCTGCCGGCCCTGCCACCGGACTGCAGGGCGACGCCGACCCGAGCTCGACGAGCGGTCGGCGGATCTGTCAGCTTCACCGGCAGCGACGGCACAGCCGGACGGTCAACCTCCCGCGCAAGGTGTACGCCTCCACAGTCCGAGGTCGCCAGGGCCCTCGAGACGGCGCTGCGTCCCGCGGACGGCGGCCCTGGACCCACCGTGCGGGCCGACGGCGATGCGCTGAGGTCACATCGACCGATACCGGCTCTGCAGCGCGGCTCTCGATCGACGCCACCGGCGTGGCCAGCCGGCTCGGCCTGGCCGGCGCACGGTCGTCCGGCGTCGGCGCCACGGCCAGCCTCGACGGTGGCACGGGGTCGAGCTGACGTCCGGCGCGGCGGTGCAGCTCACCGCCCGGGCGGGCGAGACCGCCACGGTGACCGCCGGAGCCGGACCGCTCGTCGCCGGCACGGTGATCACCAACGTCGTGCAGACCACAGCGACCTCGACCCTGCAGGAACTGACCAAGTCCCTGAACGCGGCCGGGAGCCCGGTCAGCGCTGCACTCATCAACACCGGCGACGGCAGCGCACACCGTGGCGGCTGGTGGTGACAGCGACGGAGTCGGGCAGTCAAGGCTCCACCACTCTGGACGCGACGTGACTCCCCGTACCTCACCGGCCTCGGTCTGGACAGCGGGACCTCGCTCGTCGGCGCCAAGGATGCGGTGCTGACGCATCGGCGGCAGCACGGTGACACGCAGCTCCAACACCATCACCGACGTGCTGCCCGAGGTGACGCTCAACCTGCTCGCCAGCGGGACGTCCCGGGTGGAGGTCGCCCGGGACACCGCGGCCACGTCCACGAAGGTGAAGGCCCTCGTCGACGGGCTGAACAGCTTCCTGGCCGCGATCGCCACGCAGACCAAGAACGGCAGCAACGGCGCCGCCGGCGGACCGCTGGCCGGGTCCTCGAGCGCCCGGGCTCTGGTGCAGCAGGTCTTCAGCGTCGGCACCGCCGCCCGGGGGACGGCCGGCGTCCCGTCGCTGTCCGCGCTCGGCATCCAGGTGAGCCGCGACGGCCGCTACACCCTCGACGAGGCGGCCCTCGGCAAGGCGATGTCGGGTGACCCCGACGGCGTCGCGGCGATGCTCTCCACCTTCGCGTCGTCGCTGGTCACCTACGCCAAGGACACGACAGCGAGCGACGGCCCCCTCAAGGCTGCGCAGACCGCCGCCGGCGACGCGGCGAAGACCAAGCAGGGGCAGATCGACGCGCTGGACCTGCGCCTGGTGACCGTGCAACGCCGCTACACCGCGCAGTACGCCAAGCTCGACGCGACGATCGGCATGCTGAACAGCCAGTCGTCGCGCCTGTCGTCGCAGTTGTCCGGCCTCGGCCTGTCCTGACGCTCAGCAGCGCCGCTCCGGCGTCGATAGGCACCCAGCACGCCACTCCCCCGGCAGACCACGGACGGTCCGCCACGACCTGGAAGGACTCCACCAGCCCATGAGCACGAGCGCCGCCGCAGACCGCTACCTGACCGACCGCGTGATGACCGCCAGCCCCGCTGAGCTGACCGCCATGCTGTTCGATGCCTGCGTCGGCGCCATGAGGTCCGGCATCCGCCTGCACGAGGCCGGCGAGTTCCTGACCGCCATGCCGCGCCTGATCAAGGCGCAGGAGATCGTGCTGGAGCTGCGCTCGACGCTCAACCCCGAGGCCGGCGAGCTGGCGGTGCGCCTGGACGCGCTCTACACCTACGCCTACGGCCGGCTCATCGAGGGCAACACCCGCCGCAGCACCGCCGCCGTGCGCGAGGCGCTCGAGATCGTCGAGCCGCTGCAGCTGGCCTGGCGCCAGTCCTGCCTCCAGCTCGCCGCCTGACCTACCGTCGGCGGATGCCCCTCCCCTGGCCCGCCTACCTCGACGCGCTCGAGGAGTGGACCCGCCGGGCAGACGCCGCGGTCCGCGGCGGGGAGGCGCCGCTGCCAGCCGTTCGACGAGGACCCGGAGGGTCCGCTGCCCGAGCCGCTGGCGCTGCGCGCCCGGGCGCTGCTGGACCGCATGCGGCAGGTCGAGGAGCTCGGCGGCCGCCGCCGGGCCGAGCTGCGCCGCGCCCGGTCGTACGAGCAGTGACCAGTCCCGGATGGCCCGGAGTGACCATCTGACGGAACCACCCTTCCGGGTGCGTCAGGTCCCGGGCGGCATCGCCCGAAGACACCTGCACACGGACGTAGGACCCGCACCACCTCAGGGAAGAGCACCGCACCCGCCGGCAGGAAGCCGACGGGGGCGAGGGCCCTTCCCTCTTCGCGTTTCCCAGGAGAACGACGTGCCCCTGTTCACCGACAGCGTCTCGAACGCGCTGGAGCGCGCGATGGACGGCGTGGCCCTGCGCCAGCGCGTCATCTCGCAGAACATCTCCAACTCGATGACGCCGGGCTACCAGGCGCAGCAGGTCGACTTCGAGTCGGCGCTGTCCGAGGCGCTGCGCAGCGGCGACGACCTGTCCACCTTCTCGCCGACCGCCACGCCCACCGGCGCGGCCTCGCGCACCGACGGCAACAACGTCGAGATGGACAGGGAGACGTCGTCCCTCATGCAGTCGGGCCTGCAGTTCGACGCGCTGGTCCAGGCGGCCAACTACAAGCACTCGGTCATGCGCACCGCGGTCAGGGGCTAGTCGTGCGGATGTTCGGCGCGCTCGACGCCGCGACCAGCGGGGTGACCCTCGGCCGCACCTGGATCGACGCCACCTCCGACAACGTCGCCAACGTCAACACGGTCCGCCCGGCCGGCGAGGAGCCCTTCCGGGCCCGCCTGGTCGTCGCGCAGAGCCGCACCGGCCAGGGCGGCGTCGACGTCGCCGCGGTCCGCGAGAAGCCCGGCCAGCCGCAGGTCGTCTTCGACCCCGACAACCCGCTCGCCGACGAGGAGGGCTACGTGACCCAGCCCCACGTCGACCTGACGGAGGAGATGACCAACATGATGATGGCCAGCCGGCTCTACCAGGCCAACATCTCCGTGATGCAGCAGGCCAAGGACACCTACTCGGCCGCCCTGCGCATCGGCACCACGTGAGCATCTCCCCGATCGCGGGAGCGGGCGCCACCGCCTTCGTCCCGCCCAGCGTCAGCTCGTCGGGCACCGGCGCGACCGGCGCCTCGGCGTTCGCCCAGAAGCTCGACGCCGTCACGTCGCTCACCGACCAGGCCGACACGATGGCGACCGGCGTGGCCACCGGCAACCTGCAGGACGTGCACCAGTTCAGCACCGCGGCCGCCAAGGCCCAGCTCGGTGTCGAGCTCACCGTCTCACTCCGCAACAAGGCGGTTGAGGCCTACCAGGACATCATGAGGATGCAGGTCTGATGGCAGCGCTCGACCTCGACGGCCTCAAGGCCAAGGCGTCCAAGGCCCTCGCGGGCTTCTCCGCCTCCCAGCGCGTGATCATCGGACTGCTCGCGGTCGTCGCGGTGGTCGGCGGCATGACGTTCCTGAAGTGGGTGACCGCGCCGACGTACGGCGTGCTGCTCGCCGGCATGGACGCCAAGGACGCCGCGGCGGTCACCGCCAAGCTCGACGCCGACGGCGTCGCCTACCAGCTCGAGGGTGGCGGCAGCACGGTCCTCGTGCCCAAGGAGGTGCTCGACACCGAGCGCCTCGCCGTCGCCGCCGCGGGCCTGCCGGCCGGCAAGACCGACAGCGGCTGGGCCGCCTTCGACAAGAGCGGCCTCACCTCCTCCTCCTTCCAGCAGCACGTCGCCTACCAGCGGGCGATGGAGGCCACCCTCGCCAGCAGCGTCGAGGGCATCGACGGCGTCCGCAGCGCCGAGGTCCACCTGGCGCTGCCGGAGAAGAAGCTGTTCACCGAGCAGAAGGAGGCGGCCCGCGCCTCGGTGCTCGTCGACACCTCCGGCACCCTCGACGACGACGCCGTCGACGCGATGACCCACCTGGTCGCCAGCGCCGTCCCGGGCCTCGCCCCCGCCGACGTCAGCATCACCGACAGCTCCGGCCGGCTCATCACCGGCGACGGCGCGACCAGCGGCGCCACCCGCGCCGCCAAGGAGCGCGTGGCGTACGAGGACACGCTGGCCACCCGCGTGAGCACCATGTTCGACACGCTGCTCGGCCCGGGCCGGGCCGTCGTCCGGGTCAACGCCGAGATGGACACCTCCGACAACACGATCGACCGCGAGACGTTCGACAAGGACAAGGCCGTCGTCGGCTCCTCGGCCGAGGCCAAGGAGAGCTACACGACGGCCACGCCGGACGCCACGGCGCAGGGCACGGTCACCCAGCCGGCCGACCCGAACGCCGCCGCGCAGAGCGCCAACGACTACACCAAGTCGCAGACCACCGTCACCAACCTGGTCTCGCGCACCGTCGAGCACGAGGTGGACGCCGCCGGCGGCGTGAAGCGCCTGACCGTCGCGGTGGCCGTCGAGCCCAGCGGCAGCCCGGCCGCTCCCCCGACCGCCGAGCTCGAGAAGCTCGTCGCCGCCGCGGTCGGCCTCGACCCGGCCCGCGGCGACAGCATCGCCGTCACCACGCCGGCCTTCGTCAACGCCGGCGCGGAGGCGGCGGCGGCCGAGGACACCGCTGCTGCGGGTGGCCCCGCCGCCACCGCGTCGCAGTACGGGCCCAAGGCCCTCGGCGGCGTGCTCCTGCTGCTGGTCGGCCTCGGCTTCCTGCGCACCGTCCGCCGCGGCCTGACCAGCGAGGTCACCGTGGAGCAGCTGAACGCCGCGCTCGAGGGCGCCGGCGGCAAGAAGAAGGGCAAGAAGGGCGCGGACGAGCTCGGCGCCGGCGCCCAGGCAGCGCTGCCCGCCGGCAGCGTCCCGGCCCCGCGCCAGGACGACGGCCAGCTGCTCGAGCTGCTCGACGACAACCCGGACGAGCTCGCCGGCCTGCTGCGCGGCTGGCTCGCCAACACGGGCGCTGAGCGATGACCGTCGCCACCGTCGCCCCTGTCGTGGACGGCCGCCGCAAGGCCGCCATCGCCCTCGTCGCCCTCGGCCCCGAGCGTGCCGCCGCCGTGCTGCGCACGCTCTCCGAGACCGAGGTCAAGCAGCTCGCCGCCGAGGTGGCCACCCTCGGGCCGGTCACCACCGACGAGGTCCGCAGCGCGGTCTCCGAGCTCGTCAGCAGCCTCGGCACGCAGTCGGTCCTGCCGGCCCCGGGCAAGCGCTTCGCGAAGGACCTGCTCGTGCGGGCCCTCGGCGACGAGAAGGGCGGCCTCGCTGCCGCGGAGCTCGACGTGCCCGCGCCGTTCTCCTGGCTGGAGGACGCCGACCCGGAGCGGACCGCCGAGGCGCTCGCCGCCGAGCCGCCCGCCGCCGTCGCCCTCGCCTTCGCCCACGTCGACCCGAAGGTCGCCGCCCGGCTGCTCGTGCGCCTGCCCGAGGAGGTGCGGCTGCGCGTCGCCACCCGCATCGCCTCGCTCGGCGCCGTGCACCCCGACACGCTGCGCCACGTCGAGGCCGGCCTCAGGCAGCGCGTCTCCGACGTCCTCGCCTCCGAGGTCCGCCAGGTCTCCGGCCCGACGCTGCTCGCCGACGTGCTGGCCAAGGCAGGCAAGGACACCTCGCGCGAGCTGCTGCAGGCCGTCGCGCAGCTCGACCCCGAGCTGGCCGAGGCGACCCGCGAGGCGATGTTCACCTTCGACGACGTCTGCGCCCTCGAGGCACGCAGCATGCAGGTGCTGCTCCGCTCGGTCGACAGCAAGGAGCTGGCCACCGCCCTCGCCACGTCCTCGGACGCCATCAAGGACAAGGTGCTCGGCAACCTGTCCGAGCGCGCCCGCGAGACGCTGATGGACGAGATCGAGCTGCTGCGCGGCCTCCGCGGCAAGCAGGTCGAGGAGGCCCGCGCCGGCGTCGTCGCCACTGCCCGCAAGCTCGAGGAGGAGGGTGCGCTCGTCCTGACGCGGCCGGGCGACGATGACTAGCGTCGTGCGCTCGCGCGTCCTCAAGGCCGGCGACGTCCTCGCCGTCCGCCGGGACGAGGAGGCCGAGCGACGGGCCGTGCTCGTCGCCGAGTCGACCCGCCAGGACGCCCTGGCCGAGGCCTACGCCGCCGGCTTCGACGCCGGCCGCGCGCAGGCCCGCGCCGAGGGCGCCGACGCCGCTCCCCGCGGCGCCGCGGCGCTCGAGGAGCTGGTCGGCCACGCCCGCCGCCTGCACGCCGAGGAGGTCAGCGCCGCCAGCCGCGCGGCCCTCGCCGCCGCCATGGACGTGGCCGAGTGGGTGCTGCGCCACGAGCTGTCCGCCAGCTCGCGCAGCCTGCTCGCCCGGCTCGAGGCCGGCGCCCAGTCCCTCCTGCCGAGCCCCACCACCCGGGTCGTCGTGGCACCCGCCGACGCCGAGGCCGTACGCGGCTGGGCGGCGCGCAAGAACGGCGTGGAGGTCGTCGTCGACGAAACCCTCCAGCCCGGCAACGCAGGCGTCGAGACCGACGCTGGCAGCGTGGACGTCACCATCGCCGCCGCGCTCCGGATCGCTGCGGAGACGCTCGGAGTGGACCCCTCGCTGGAGGTGCGGTGACCGGTACGGCCTCGCTGCTCGCCGGCGTCGACCCCTGGCGGGCCCGCGGCCGGATCAGCCGGGTCGTCGGCCTCGAGGCGGAGTGCAAGGGCCTGCGCGGCGCGCTGGGCGACCTCGTCACCGTCCAGGTCGCCGACCGCCGGGTGCCCGCGCAGGTCGTGGCCGTCCGCGACGACGGCCTGCTCCTCGCGCCGTACGGCGAGCTCGACGGCGTCTCCCCCGGCGCAGCGGTCGAGCCGACCGGGACCGGCCTGCGCATGCGCGTCGGCGACGACCTGATCGGCCGCGTGGTCGACGCCCTCGGGCGCCCCATCGACGGCGGGCCGCCGCTCACCGGGGCGATCACCGGGCTGGACGCCTCCGCGCCGCACCCGCTCAAGCGCCAGCGCATCAGCCAGCCGCTCCCCCTCGGCGTGCGCTGCCTCGACACGATGACCCCCTGCGGCCGCGGCCAGCGCATCGGCATCTTCGCCGGCTCCGGCGTCGGCAAGTCGACGCTGCTCGGGATGATGGCCCGCGGCACCAAGGCCGACGTCGTCGTGGTCGGCCTGGTCGGCGAGCGTGGCCGAGAGGTCCGCGAGTTCCTCGAGGACGACCTGGGCTCTGGCCAGGAGCACGTCGTGTGCGTCGTGGCGACCTCCGACGAGCCGCCGCTCATGCGCCTGCGCGCCGCCTACACCGCGACCCGGATCGCCGAGCACTTCCGCGACCAGGGCCTGGACGTGCTGCTGCTCGTCGACTCCCTCACCCGCTTCGCCATGGCCCGGCGCGAGATCGGCCTGGCCGCCGGTGAGCCGCCGGCCACCCGCGGCTACCCGCCGTCGGTCTTCGCCGAGCTGCCCCGGCTGCTCGAGCGGGCCGGGCCCGGCGAGGTCGGCACGATCACCGCGATCTACACCGTCCTCGTCGAGGGCGACGACATGAACGACCCGGTCGCCGACAACGCCCGCGGCATCCTGGACGGCCACGTCGTCCTGTCCCGCAAGCTCGCCGCCGCCGGCCACTTCCCCACGGTCGACGTGCTCGACAGCGTGTCGCGCTCGGCCACCAAGGTGACGTCGAAGCCGCGGCTGGAGCTGGCCGCGCGGCTGCGCCGCCTGCTGGCCGCCGCCGCCGAGGCCAAGGACCTGGTCGAGATCGGCGCGTACGTCTCGGGCTCCGACCCGGTCGTCGACGAGGCGCTCGCCCGCAAGGACCTGCTCAACGCCTTCCTGCGCCAGCCGGTCGACGAGGTGGCCGACTCGGAGCACTCCTGGGAGCAGCTCGCGGCGGTGCTCGCATGACCGCCTCCAAGCGGCTGAAGACCGTGCTGCGCGTGGCCGCCCTGCAGGAGCAGGTCGCCCGCGGCGCCGCCGGCAGCGCCCGCGCGGACCAGCAGCGCGCCTCCGCCTCGCACGAGAGCGCCCTCGCCAGCCTGCACGGCAGCAGCCTCGCCTCCGGGCTGGTCGCCTCGGTCTCCAGCGCCGTCGAGCTGCGCCGCCTGCGCGCCCTCGGCGTGGAGTCGGCACGCGAGCAGCTCGACCTGGCCGCCCAGGCCCGCACCGACGCCATCACCCGCTGGCAGGAGGCGCAGCGCCGCCTGCGCCTGTTCGAGGAGCTGGACGCCCGCGGCCGCGCCGAGCAGGCCGCGGCGACCGAGAAGGCCGCGCAGCTGCTCGCCGACGACCTGTCCGCCGGACGCCGCCGGAGCGGGTCATGAGCCTGGCCGAGGTGCAGGCCCGCACCCTGGAGCTGCAGGTGACCCTGCGCACCCTGCGCGGCGGCCGGGGAGCCTCCTCCGGCGTCCTCGGCGTCGCCGGTGATCCCGCGGCCAGCCCCGCCGGGCCCGCCACCGGCACGGCCACCGCCGCGGACTTCGCCAGCGCGCTGAAGACGGCCGGCGCCACGATCAACACCCCGCCGTCGACCAAGCGCGCCTTCGACGCCCCGACCGCCACCGCCGGCGGGACCACCGGCGAGCAGGTCGTCGCGATCGCCAAGAAGGCGCTGGGCACTCCGTACGTCTGGGGCGGCGAGTCGCCCGGCGGCTACGACTGCTCGGGGCTCGTGCAGTGGGCGTACGGCCAGGCCGGCATCGACCTGCCCCGCGTCTCCCGCGACCAGGCGAAGGTCGGCCGCGAGGTCAGCCCGGCCGAGGCCCGCCCCGGTGACCTCGTCTTCTTCGACCGCAAGACCACCGACCACATCGGGATGTACGCCGGCAACGGCACCTGGGTGGTCGCCCCGAAGACGGGTGACGTCGTCAAGGTGCAGAAGGTCGACCTCGACAAGGCGACCACCATCCGCCGCGTCCTGCCCGACGCCGGGGCGCCCGCCGTGAGCGCGAAGTCGGCCGACGCCGGCACCGCTCTCACGGGGCTGCCGGCCGCCGGCCGCGCCTACGCCAGCCAGATCACCAGCGCCGCCAAGGCCGCCGGCATCGACCCGGCCCTGCTCGCCGCGGTGGCCTGGACCGAGTCGGGCTTCGACCCCGAGGCCGGGTCGCCGGCGGGCGCGCAGGGGCTCATGCAGCTGATGCCGCGCACCGCCGCCGGCCTCGGCGTGGAGGACCCCACCGACCCCGCGCAAGCCCTCGCCGGCGGCGCGCGCTACCTCAAGCAGCAGATCGACGCCTTCGGCCGGGTCGACCACGCCCTCGCCGCCTACAACGCCGGTCCCACCGCGGTACGCCGCTCCGGCGGCATCCCGCCCTACGAGGAGACCCAGAGCTACGTGACCAGAGTCCTCGACCGATTCCGCGCCCTCGGAGGCACCGCGTGACGACCCCGCTGGACATGTCCGTCCGCCCCACCGACGTCGGGGTGCTGGACCGCCCGACCGAGCGGCCCGCCGACGGCGAGACCCCGCCCGACGCCTTCGCCGCCGTCCTGGCCGCCCTCGCGGCCGGCGCCACCCCGCCGCTGCTCGCGCCGCTCCTACCGGCGACGACACCGGTCCCGGGCGCCGTCGACGCGGTCGAGGCGCCCGCCGCGCCGCTCATGGGGCTCCTCGGGGCCTCGGCCCTCCCGACCGGCCCGGCGCCGACCTCGCTGGTCACACCGCCGGTCGAGCCGGCCGCCGACCCGGCCCCGGTCGACCCCACAGCGCTCGCCGCGACCGCACCCGTCGTCGTGCCGGTGCCGACGGCCCCGGTCGTCGTCGCGCAGGACACCTCCCCCGTGGTCGCCGCCGTCGGGGCCGTCGCCGCGGCCACGCCGGTCGCGGCTCCCGCGCCGACCGACGCTGCGCCCGTCCCGGCCGCACCGGCCGGTCCTGCTGCCACGACGGTCGAGCCCGGTCCGCAGGCGCCGGTCGCCGAGACCGCCGCGGCCGCGGTCCCCGCCCAGCGCACCGACGCGACGGCGACGCCGGCTGCCCCGAGCACCCCGCCCGCCACCACGGCGGCGACGCCGGCTGCCCCGAGCACCCCGCCCGCCACCCCGGCCGCCCCCGTCGCCGCGGAGACGCCGGCAGGGACCGCCGCTCCCGTTGCTCCGGCCGACCCGGCGCCCGCGGAGGCCGCCCCGGTCGATCCCCCGGTCGCGGTCGAGGCCGCGGTCGAGGCCGTCGCCGAGCAGCCCGAGACCGTTCCCGCGACCACGGCTCCCGAGCCGGCCGTGCCCACCCAGCCGGCCGCCTCGGCCACCCCCGCTGCCGCCGCCACGCTCCCCCCGTCCGCCACCGCGGACGAGCGCACCGTCGCGCAGGTGCGTCCGGCCCTCAACGAGCTGGCGCGCGGGCTGCGCCAGGACGGCGGGCAGGCCAGCCTGCTCATCCGCCTCGACCCGCCCGAGCTGGGCCCGGTCCTCGTCCGCCTGACCGTCCACGAGCACCGGGTCGACGTCCAGCTGCGCGCCCCCGAGCTCGGCGCCACGGCCGGCCTGCTCGGCGCGTCCGCCGACGTGCAGCGCGTCCTGGCCGACCACGGCCTGGACCTGTCGTCCTTCGACGTCCGCCAGGGCGAGCTCGCCGGCGGCGGCACCGGCACCTCCCGCGAGCGCGAGCAGGCCGACGGCCGGCAGGCACCCGGACGGGGGACTCCAGGTCAGCGCTCCGGTGCCGATGCACAGGTCGGGACCTCCGGGTCCCGCGTCACGGACGACGCCACCGCCGCGGGGTCCCCCGCGCCGGACACCTGGCTGTAGTCCGAGGAGTCCCGTGACCACCCCCGTCAGCGGCCCCGCCGGCACCGGCGCCACCGCCCCTCCCGCGCCCGCCGTCAAGGCCGAGACCCTCGGCCAGGACGCGTTCATGAAGCTGCTCGTCGCCCAGCTGAAGTACCAGAACCCGATGGCCCCGGCCGACGGCCAGCAGTACATGACGCAGATGGCGACCTTCGCCCAGGTCGAGAAGCTCGGGATGCTGGTGACGGCTCAGACCGAGCTGGCCACCTGGCAGAAGCGGCTCTCCGCGGAGGGCATGGTCGGCAAGCAGATCACCGGCACCGCCAGCACCGCCGAGGGCGCTGCGCCCGTCACCGGCGTCGTGACCGGCGTCCGCTTCGACAAGACCGGACCGGTGCTCGAGCTGGCCGGCGGCAAGACCCTCGCAGTCGACCTGGTCGAGAGCGTGTCCCAGGCGCCGACCACCGCGACGACCCCCAGCACCACCGCTCCCAGCACCGCTCCCAGCACCGCCCCAGCACGGCCGCCTGACCTGCCCCTCCCCCGTACCTCCCACGCGCCAGGACGGCGCGCGACCCCCTCGCCACGGACGGCCTCTCCACCCGGAAGAGGACCACTGCCATGATGCGCTCCCTGTTCGCCGGAGTCTCCGGCCTGCGCTCGCACCAGACGATGATGGATGTCATCGGTGACAACATCGCGAACGTCAACAGCACGGGCTACAAGGCAAGCCGCGTCGTGTTCCAGGACACGCTCTCCCAGGTCATGCGCGAGGGCAACGCCGCCACCGCGAACGTCGGCGGCATCAACCCGTCGCAGGTGGGTCTGGGTGTCAAGCTGAACGCCGTCGACGCCGTCATCACGCAGGGCGCGATCACCGGCACCGGCCGACCGTCGGACGTGGCCATCCAGGGCAGCGGCTACTTCGTCGTCAGGATGGCGAACAGCCCTGACCCCTACTACACGCGCTCCGGCTCCTTCACCCTCGACGCCGAGAGCCACCTGGTCGACCCGGCCGGCGGCATCCTGCTCGGCCAGGACGGCAGCCCGGTCACGCTGCCGGAGAACATCCGGGCCTACACCATCGGCGCAGACGGGATGATCCTTGCCGTCAACGAGGACGGTTCCGCCGCCGCCCCCGTCGGGCCGATCGGCCTGGCCACCTTCGAGAACCCGGCCGGCCTCGTCAAGGCCGGCGACGGCCACCTGCGGCAGGGCATCGCCTCGGGTCCGCCCGTCGTGGCCGCCCCCGGCCAGGCCGGCGGCACCCTGGTCGCCGGCGCGCTCGAGATGTCCAACGTCGACCTCGGCCAGGAGTTCACCAACATGATGATCGCCCAGCGCGGCTTCCAGGCGAACTCGAAGGTCATCACCACGGCAGACGAGCTGCTCGGCGAGCTGGTCAACCTCAAGCGGTAGGCACCGGGCGGGTCACGAGGGGCGGTCGCGCACGCGACCGCCCCTCTCGCGCGTCGTGAGCCGTACGCCGAACTGTTCACCCGTGCGCGTGGCCGTCACTCTGCGTGCTCAACCCGCGCCCTCAGACGCCGAAGTAGTACACGCACCGGCAGGACGCCGGCGCCGGCCTCGTGCCGTTCCCTCAGGAGGAGGGCTCCCCGGTGATCCGTCTCACGCGCCTCAACGGCAGCGAGATGTACCTCAACGCGGACCTGGTCGCGACCGTCGAGTCGCACCACGACACCGTGCTGACGCTGGTCGACGGCAAGACCTTCGTGGTCAGCGACTCGGCGGACGAGGTCGTGCAGGCCATCACCGACTACCGGGCAGCCGTCATCGCCACCGCGGAGCGGCTCATGGACGTCGAGGTCGATGCGGACGAGGACGACGACCAGCCTGCTGGCCGGCTGCTCGTCCTGCGTCCCGGTGGGAACGGGGGCTGCTGAGCATGGAGCTCGCCACCCCTATCGGCATCCTGCTGGCCGTCATCGCCATCGCCGTCGCCTTCGTCCTCGAGGGCGGCAGCCCGATGGTCGCCTTCTCCAACCCCGCCGCGATCATCATCATCATCGGCGCCACGGTCGGCGTCGGCCTCGCCAGCAACAAGATGAGCGACATCGGCCCGGGCATCAAGGCCACCCTGAAGATGCTCAAGCCCGGCAAGAAGCTCGACAGCGCCGAGGTCGTCGACGAGCTGATGGAGTACGCCGACATCGCCCGCAAGGACGGCCTGCTGGCGCTCGAGGAGAAGGCCAAGACCGTCGAGGACCCGTTCCTGAAGCGCGGCCTGGAGCTGGTCATCGACGGCACCGACTCCGACGAGGTCGCCGACGTGCTGCACAGCGACATCGCGGCGATGAAGGAGCGGCACAAGGTCGCCGCCAAGTTCCACATGGACTGCGGCACGTACGCCCCGGCCATCGGCATCGTCGGCTGCGTCCTCGGCCTCACCCTGGCGCTCGGCCACATGGAGGACCCCGAGGAGATGGGCCACGCCATCTCCGCGGCGTTCATCGCGACGCTGTGGGGCATCGGGATCGCCAACATGCTTCTTCATGCCGATCGCCAACAAGATGAAGCGCGTCTCCTCCGCAGAGGTCGCAGCACCGCCAGATGATCGTCGAGGGCATCCTCGCCATCCAGGCCGGCGTCGCCCGCGGGCCGTCGGCGAGAAGCTCAAGAGCCACCTCTCCCCTACGACGCGCGAGACCGTCGGCGAGAAGAAGGCCGCTTGATGACCGGGGTCCCGCGGTGAGCCGCCGTCGCCGCACGCACGAGGAGGACCACGACGAGCACCCCAGCGAGGCCTGGCTCATCGCCCTCGCCGACATGATGACGCTGCTCATGGTGACGTTCCTCATGATGTTCGCCATCTCCAACATGGACCTGCAGAAGTTCAAGGTCTTCCAGGAGGCCTTCGCCGAGGGCACCGGCACCAGCCTGCCGGCCTTCCCGGGCAACGGCGTGCCGGCCGACGGCATCATCTCCGACGTCGCCAAGGCGCCGGCCGGGTCGCCGCAGCCCTCACCGCGGGCAGCGCCGACCAAGAAGGTCCTGGACAAGAAGGCGCTGGAGGAGCTGCAGAAGGAGATCACCAAGTCGCTGGCGAAGGCCGGCCTCGCCGACAAGGTCGAGGCCAAGATCACCAGCCGCGGCCTGGTGGTCTACGTGACCAGCGCGGTGCTGTTCAAGCCCGGCGAGGCCGACGTGGCGCAGGCCGGCGAGATGCTGCTCGACGGGCTCGGCCCGGTGCTGGCCCGGATCGGCAACGACCTGGTCGTCGAGGGCCACACCGACTCCCGGCCGATCTCCACCCCGCAGTACGCCTCGAACTGGGAGCTGTCCGGCGACCCGGGCGGCCGCGGTCGCCCGGCGCCTCATGGACACCTCCGGCGTCGCCGCCGACCGGGTCTCGTTCAGCGGCTACGCCGACACCCGGCCGCGGGAGGACGCCGCGACCGAGGAGGCGTACGCCCGCAACCGCCGGGTCGAGATCGTGGTGGAGTCGCCGCAGTCAGCGGCGGACCAGGCGGGCATGGCCCGAACGGGTCATGCCCGCCTGGCCCGTTCGGCGCGGCCGCGGAGATGGTCCGCTCGTCACCCGTCGCCGCGCCTTCACCGCAGCGCCGTCCCCGACGATGCAGTGGCGTGGCCACCCCCGAGCTGTTCGACTTCCGGGAGCCGCTGCCGATGCCCCCGGCGGCGGCCCGCCTGGTCGCTGCCGTGCTCGACGCCACCCCCCGGGTCGGCCTGCTGCTCGGCATCGCCGCCGGCCGCACCGTCGCGGTCACCTGCGCCGGCGTGCGCCGCGTCGCCCTCGCCGAGATCGCCTCGCCGTCCGCGGTGTGGGCGCCGCTCGCCTGCGGCCTGCCCGAGCCCGGCCTGCTCGCTCGTCGCCGCCGACGCCACCGTCGCCCTGGCCGACCTGCTCATGGGCGGGTCAGGGCGAGGCCGAGGACCGTCCGCACCACCGCGCTCGAGCAGCGCCTGCTCGTGCGCCACCTGCTCCCCGCGCTGCGCCCGCTCACCGACGCGCTCGGCCGACAGCGGCGTCACCGAGCTCGCCGCCGGACCGGTCAGCGACGACCCGCTCCCGCTCGGCGGCGGCGAGGTGCTCGCCGTCGGCCTCGACATCGCGCTCGCCGGCGGCACCGCGCGCGCCACGCTGTGCCTGCCCGCCAAGGGCCTGCTGCCCAGCGAGCACGAGCAGGCCGAGCCGGTCCCGGTCGACACCGACACCCACGTGCTCGGCGAGGTCCCGCTCGAGATCTCGCTGCGGATGCCCTCGACCACCGTGTCCGCCGAGGACGTCGACGAGCTCGCCGTCGGCGACGTCATCCGCTTCGACGCCGCGGAGCCGTGCAGCTGCACGGGATCCTCGACGGCCCCGGCGGCCACCCGCTCACCGTCCTGACCGCCTCGCTCGGACGCCGTGGCCGCCGCCGCGCCGTCGTGGTGCACGACCTGCTCGGGGAGCGCTGATGTCCCTGCCCGACGAGTTCGCCGACGCCTTCCCGGGCGCCTTCGCCGGCGTCGTGACCACCCCGGAGGAGCCGGCCGCGCCGGAGCCGGCCGCGGCCGACCCCTTCGCCGGGGCCGGGCCCGCCGCCGAGCGCACCCGTGGCCGCGCCGGTCGACCCCTTCGCCACGCCGGCGACGGCCGCGGACCTGCCGCCCGGCTACCTCCCCGCCCCCCGTACGCCGCAGATGGGCCCCGAGGCCACCGACCTGCCGCCGCTGGACCGCCCCGACCTGCCCGACCTCGGCGACGGCACCGCGCCGGTCGCGGCGCGCGACCTGCGCCTGCTGTCCGAGGTGCAGGTCGAGCTCGCCGTCGAGCTGGGCCGGGTCAAGCTGCCGCTGCGCGACCTGCTGGCCCTCGGCCCGGGCGCGGTGCTCGAGCTCGACCGCCCGGCCGACGCCCCGGTCGACGTCCTCGTCAACGGCTGCCTGGTGGCCCGCGGCGAGGTCGTCGTCATCGACGGCGAGTTCGGCGTGCGCGTGACCGCGGTCGTCCAGCGCTGATGCCGGTGCTCGCAGAGCGGCCTCGGGCTGCTCGCCCGCGTCCTGTGCGTCTTCGCGCTGCTCGGCCTCACCCTGTGGGTGCTGCGCCGCACCGACGGCCGCCGCAAGGGCCCCAAGCGCACCGCCGCGCTGCAGGTCGTCGGGTCCGCCCGCCTGGGCAAGGGCGCGTCGGTGACGGTCGTGCGCGTCGGCGACGCGCAGTACGTCCTCGGCGTCACCGAGCAGTCCGTCACCCTGCTCAAGACCGAGGAGGCGGCCCCGGACGTCGTCGACGCCGAGGTGCTCGCCCTGCCCGCCGCGCCGGTCCCGGCCGGCGCGCCGGACCTGCGCCGCGCGGTCACCGACCAGCTGCTCGGCCGCCGCCCCGCGGCGCGCGAGGGCGTGGCGACCCCGCCCACGACGGCTGCCTTCCTGCGCGACGCCTACCGCGTCGCCCGCGGCCGCAGCGCCGAGAGCACCGACCTGTCCGAGGCGGCCGTGGCCACCGCCCTGGCCGGCGTGCGCGGCGACCAGATCACCCAGAACTCCCCCGCGAAAACGCTGCAGCGCCGCCGCCCCGGCCGCCGAAGCACAGGTCACACCACGCAGCCAGCCGGCTGCCCGCGCCGCGGACGGATCCGCAGCGCGCACGAGCTCACGTCACGCCCTGCGGCGCCGCCGTGGCCCGCACGGCACGCTCTGCGCGACGAGGAGCACCCGTGGACCCGCGCGTGCCGGCCGGCCCCCCGCACAGCGGTGGAGCCGGTCCGAGCTCTCCCGAGCGCGAGCGGCCGCCTGCTCGGCCGCCCCTGTCCGTCCTGGTGCTGCTGCCCCTGGTCGCTGCTGAGCGCCCCGGTCCGCGCAGGCCGCGCCGTCGACCGCCCGCCGCCGCTCCCCCCGTCATCGCCGATCGCCCCCGTCGTCCCGGTCCCCTCGGTCGGCCCCGACGGCGCCACCCCAGCCCCGCCGTCGTCCCGGGCACCTCGGTCGACGGCACCAGCCCGGTCCTGCCGTCGCTCGACACCGACGTCCGCAACGGCAAGGGCGGGCTGAGCCGAGCCGGTCTCGCTGGTGCTGCTGCTGGGCGGCCTCAGCCTGATCCCCGGCATGCTGATCATGGTGACGGCCTTCACCCGCATCGTCATCGTGCTGGGCTTCGTCCGCAGCGCGCTCGGCACCCAGGGCGTCCCGCCCAACCAGGTGCTCATCGGCCTGGCGATGTTCCTGACGTTCTTCGTCATGGGCCCGGTGTTCGCCAGATCAACGAGGAGGCGCTGCAGCCCTTCCTCAAGGGCGACATGACGCCAGGGCGAGGCGTTCGACGCCGGCATGGAGCCGCTGCGCACGTTCATGCTCAAGAAGGTCCGCGAGAAGGACCTGGAGCTGTTCGTCGAGCTGTCCGGCAAGGACGCGCCGGCCCGCCAGGAGCTCCGCCGACCACCACGATCGTCCCGGCCTTCGTCATCAGCGAGCTGCGCGCGGCCTTCCTCATCGGCTTCGTGGTCTTCGTGCCGTTCATCGTCATCGACCTCGTGGTCAGCGCCGCGCTGTCGGCCATGGGCATGGCCATGCTGCCGCCGTCGATGATCTCGCTGCCCTTCAAGCTGCTGCTCTTCGTCGCCGTGGACGGCTGGTACCTGCTGGTCTCCAGCCTCGTCCGCTCCTTCCACTAGACCTCGGGGAACCTGTCGTGAACGAGACCGACATCGTCCACATCTGCGCCCAGGCGCTGGTGCTGGCCGCCAAGCTCTGCGGGCCGCTGCTCGCCGTCGCCCTGATCGTCGGCATCGTCATCAGCCTCGTGCAGGTCGTCTTCCAGGTGCAGGACCAGACGCTGGCCATGGTCCCCAAGCTGGCCATCGGCGGCGCGGTCCTCGCGCTCACCGGCGGCTGGATGCTGCGCATGATCGTCGACTTCACCGCCGAGCCTGTCGTACCGCATCCCCGACGCTGGTCGGCTGAGCACCCCGCGATGGACCTGCCCCCCGGTGTCACCGCGGACGCGCTCAGCGCGTTCCTGCTCGTGCTCGCGCGCACCGACCGCCTGGGTCGTCGCCGCACCGGTGCTCTGCTCCAGCGGCATGTCCCGCGCTCGGCCGGCTCTCGCTGGCCTTCGCGCTCGCGCTGTTCATCACCCCGATGGTCCCGACGAGCACCTGCCGCCGGACCTGCGTGTCCTACATCGGCACGGCCCTCGGCCAGGTCGCCGTCGGCCTGGCGCTCGGCATGCTCACCCGCCTGCTGTTCACCGCCTTCGAGGTCGCCGGCACGCTGGCCGACCTGACCAGCGGCTTCTCGTTCGCCTCGATCGTCGACCCGCTGTCCGGCCAGCCGTCGGCCGTGTTCTCCCGGCTGTTCCTGCTCACGTTCAGCGCCGTCTTCTTCGCCACCGACGTGCACGCCACCGTGCTCGAGCGGCGTCGTGCGCTCCTTCACCGTCATGCCCCTCGACGACCTGCCGGGCCTGTCCGAGGCCACCCCGGCCGCGCTCGGCTCCGCGGCCACGCAGATGCATGGCCAGCGCGCTGCAGATCGCCGCGCCGCTGCTCGGCGTCCTGTTCCTCACCGACGTCGCGCTCGGCCTGGCCACCCGCTTCGTCCCGCAGGCCAACGCCCTGTCGCTCGCCCTGCCCGTCAAGACGCTGGTCGCGCTGGTCGCCGCCGGCGCCACGCTCGCCGATCCTGCCGGCGCACCTGTCCGACCTGGTCGAGCCGTCGGTGCTCCTGCCGTTCCAGGTGCTCACCCGTGAGCGGCAGCAGCGGGGACAAGACCGAGAAGGCGACACCGAAGAAGCTCGCGGACCTGCGCAAGAAGGGCAGCGCGGCCCGGTCGATCGAGCTGCCGGCCGGTGTCTCGCTGCTCGTGCTGGTGCTGGTCCTGCCGATGATGGTGACGCGCTTCTTCAGCAGCCTGGAGACCAGCCTGGCCGTCGCTGCTCGGCGGCGCCGACGTCACGACGCTCGAGCAGGGCAAGGCGCTGGCGGTCTCGGTGCTGATCGGCGCGGTCAAGGCGGTCGCGCCGGGCTGCGTCATCGTGCTGTTCGCCAGCGTGCTGTCCGGCAGCCTCGTCACCTCTCCCGGCCGAACCCGCACGCGCTCAAGCCGCAGTGGAACCGCCTGTCGCCGAAGTCCTCGATGAAGCGGATGTTCTCCAGCCACTCGCTGGTCGAGCTGGCCAAGACCATCAGCCAAGCTCGCCCTGCTGACTCGCCGTCGCCGCCTCGTCCTGGAAGGCCGGGTACGCCGCGCTGATCGCCTCACGGCGGCTCCGCCGAGGCGCTGCAGACGATCGCCGGCCGAGGCCACCGCCGACATGCTCTGGCGGGTCGCCGCTGCTCGCGCTGCTCATCGGTGTCGCTCGACGCGTGGTACCAGCGCAAGAGCTTCGACAAGCAGGCCAAGATGTCGCTGCAGGAGGTGAAGGAGGAGCACAAGCAGGCGGAGGGCAACCCGCACACCAAGGGCCAGATCCGCCGCCGCATGCTCGCCGCCTCCCGCCAGCGCATGATCCAGGCGGTCCCGAAGGCCGACGTCGTGCTCGCCAACCCCACCCACCTGGTCGTCGCTCTGGCCTACGAGCCTGGTACTTCCGCACCAGTCGTCGTAGCCCGTGGGGCGGGTGCCGTCGCCGATCGCATCAAGCAGGTGGCCCGGGAGAACGATGTCCCTGTCATCGCCGACAAGCCGCTCGCCCGGGCCCTCTACAAGGCCACCGAGGTGGGAGACACCATCCCCCTCGGGCTGTTCCACGCCGTCGCCGAGGTCCTCGCCGTCGTCTACGCCGCCAAGCGCCGCGGCACCGCGCCACGCTGGAACCGGGAGTCCGTCCTCACATGACCACCCCAGCAGTCCGCACCCCGAACAAGGGTGCGTCGATCGGCGTCCCGGCGCTGATCATCGGCGTCGTCGATCATGATGGTGGTGCCGCTGCCGGCGGTGCTGCTGGACATGCTGCTCGCGCTCAACCTGTCGCTCGCGATCGTCATCCTGCTGACGGCGGTCATGTCCGGCCGCGCCCTGGACTTCAGCGTCTTCCCGGCGCTGCTGCTCGTCACGACGCTGCTGCGGCTCGCGCTCAACATCTCCTCGACCCGCCTGATCCTGCTCCACGGCGAGGCCGGCAAGGTCATCGAGGCGTTCGGCCACGTCGTCATCGGCGGCAGCCTGGTCGTCGGCCTGGTCGTCTTCCTGATCCTCGTGATCGTGCAGTTCCTCGTCATCACCGCCGGCGCCGGACGCGTCGCCGAGGTCGCCGCCCGCTTCACCCTCGACGCCATGCCCGGCAAGCAGATGGCGATCGACGCCGACCTCAACAGCGGCCTGATCGACGACGAGCAGGCCAAGAAGCGCCGCCTCGACGTCAGCCCGCGAGGCCGACTTCTTCGGCTCGATGGACGGCGCCAGCAAGTTCGTCAAGGGCGACGCCATCGCCGGCATCATCATCGTGTCGATCAACCTGATCGGCGGGTTCGCGATCGGCGTCCTGCAGCAGGGCATGGGCATGGGCGAGGCGATCCAGCGCTACGCCCTGCTGTCCGTCGGCGACGGCCTGGTCAGCCAGGTCCCCGCGCTGCTCATCTCGGTCGCCAGCGGCATCATCGTCACCCGCGTCGAGAGCGACGACGACGACGGCGGCCTCGGCGACGACCTCATCGAGCAGCTGCACCAAGTCCGCGATGGCCGCTGCGCATCGCCGCGGTCTCCATCGCGGTGCTCGGCCTGCATGCCCGGCCTGCCCAAGGTCCCCTTCTTCGTCCTCGCCGCGGTCCTGGCCTTCCTCGCCACCCGGAGCAGCAAGCCGGAGGCCGAGGTGGTCGACGCCCCGCAGCTCGAGGAGGGCGGCAACGAGCAGCCCGAGGTCATGCTCGAGCAGGTCCGCGTCGAGCCGCTCGAGCTGGAGCTGGCCCCCGACCTGCTCGACCTGCTCGACCCGGCCCGCGGCGGCAGCCTCATGGACCGCGTCACGCGCCCTGCGCAAGCGGATCGCCTCCGACCTCGGCCTGGTCGTCCCGCCCGTACGCACCCGCGACTCCGCCACGCTGCCCGCCTCGACGTACGTCGTCAAGCTGCACGGCGATCGAGGCGGCCCGCGGCGAGGCGCCCCCCGGCCACTCGATGGTGCTCGGCGACGACGCGACCGGCCTGCCGGGCCGCGCCACCGTCGACCCGGTGTTCGGCCTGCCGGCCACCTGGGTGCAGAACGAGCTGGCCGAGGTGCTGGCCGCCGAGGGCTCCACCGTCATCGACCGGGCCTCGGTCATCGTCACCCACCTGTCCGAGGTCGTGCGCTCCGCGGCGCCCGAGCTGCTCACCCGCCAGGACGTGCAGGTGCTCGTCGACGCGGTCAAGACCATCTCGCCGGTCGTGGCGCAGGAGGTCGGCGGCGAGACCATCTCCCTGGCCGAGGTGCAGCGGGTGCTGCGCGACCTGCTGGCGGAGGGGGTCCCCGTGCGCGACCTCACGCGCATCCTGGAGGCCGTCACGGCCCGGGCCCGCGAGACCCGCCAGCCCGAGGCGCTGGTCGAGGCCGCCCGCTCGCGTCCTCGGCGCCGACCATCTCCTCCGGCGCGGCCGTCGCCGGCCGGATCGCCGCCCTCACCCTCGAGCCGATGCTCGAGCAGTCGCTGCTCGAGGCGGTCCGCGCCGGGCGAGACCGGCAGCTGGCTGGCGCTCGACCCGATGCGCATGGAGCTGCTCGTGCAGGGCATCGGCGACGCGGTGCGGCAGGCTGAGGCGGCCGGGCACCGTCCGGCTGTGGTGTGCTCGGCGCAGCTGCGGCCGGCCGTGCGCCGGCTGGTCGCCACCGGACGCCCGGACCTGCCGGTCCTCGGCTACACCGAGCTGTCCCGCAGCCTGACCATCGAGCCCGTAGGAGTGATCGAGCTTGCGCAGCGCGCCGCCGCCTGAGCGACTCGCGAGGTCGTGGAGGTCTTCTCGGCGACACGCTCGAGGAGGCGATGGCTGCGGCCGTCGAGGCGCTCGGCCCCGACCTCGTGGTGCGCCGCGCCCGCAAGGTGCGCTCCGGCGTGCGCGGGCTGATGGGCAAGGACCGCTACGAGGTCCTCGCCGCGCCGGGTGCCCGGGCCGCCTTGACGACGACGACGACGACGGCGACGCCGTCGGCAGCGCCTTCGAGGCGCTGCATGAACCGGGCCGAGGAGCAGGACTCCGCGCCCGCCGCCGAGCCCCGCCGGCCCCTGCGCGGTGCGACGTCCCGGGGTGCGCGACTGCTGCCTCCGCGTCGACCAGCCCGCCGGACGCCGGCCGCCGAGCCGGTGCCGCGCGTCCGAGGCCGCTGCCCGCGCCGCCGAGCCCGCCGCCCGCGCCACCGAGCCCGCCGCCCGCGTCGCCGGGCCGGCTGCTCGCCGGCGTCGCCGAGCCCGCCCCGCGCCTGTCCGAGCCGGCCGCGCGCGCCGCGGAGCCCGGCGCCCGCCGGGTCGCCGACACCGCCGCCGGCCGCCCGGTCCCGCCCGGCCTACCCGACCGAGCCGCTGGTCGCCGGCCCGCCGCCCGAGGACGAGGCGTGGACCCCGCCGCCGTCGGCCCGCACCCTGTCCCCCGTCCCGGACGAGCCGCCGGTCCGCAGCCGCCGCTCCGCCCGGGACGTCGCCGCACCCCGCCGCAACCGGCGCTCCACCGACGCGCCGCACCCGCAGCCCGACGTCGCCCGGCACGAGGAGCGCGCGGTCCCGATCGCGCAGGAGCGCCGGGCACCCGAGCCGGCCGCCGTACCCGCTCCCCCGGCGCCCTCCCGGGCCCGGCGCAGCGCCGCTCCCGCGGTCGGCACCTGGAGCAAGGCCGCCCTGACCCGGCTCGGCGTCCCGGCCGCCGTCCTCGACGACCTGGACCCGCCGGCACCCGGCGACGACCTCGGCTGGGTCGTGGCGCTGACCTCGGCCATCGCCGCCGCCGTCCCCGACCCCGGTGAGCCCGACGAGAAGCACCCCGTCGTCGTCAGCGGCCACGGCCTGGCCGGCGTCGTCGCCATGCTCGACGCCGGCAGCCGCGGCGCTGCGCCCCGGCACGATCACGCACGCCGGCCGTACCGCCCCCGCGACCGCCACCGAGCTGGCCCTGGTCGTCCGCGCCCACGTCGTGGGCGGAGGCTGACCCCGTGCGCCTGCGGTCGCCCCTCCTCGCGCTGCTCGGCCTCGTCGCCCTCGGCGTCGTGGGGCTGCGGCTGCTCGACGGGCGGCTGACCGTCGCGCAGGGCGCCATGCGCATCCTCGTCGTGCTCGCGGTCCTGCTGGCGGTGGAGCGCCTGCTGCTCCCCGTCGCCCGCGCGCTGGTCGGCGGCCCCAAGGACCCCGAGCCGGCCGAGCCCGCCCCCGGCGCCCCGCCGGCCGCACCCCCGCCTAGCAGCACCCGGCGGCCCCGCCCAGCGCCGCCGCTGCCGGACCGCGCCCCGGCGCGGCGCCGCCCAGCGCGGCCGCTGCGGACGCAGCCTGCGCCACATCCGGCGCCGCCCGCCGCGGGCACGCCGTCCGCAGCCGTCAGGCCGCGTCCGCCGCCGACGTCCGCGCCGCGGCACGGGCCTGGTCCGCGTCGCGGCCCGCCCCGCGTACGCCCGCACGGACGGCCACGCTGTGGCCGCCGTCGACGCCCGGCGGACCACCCCGCTGCGTCCCGCGGAGCAGTGGCGCCCCTCCGAAGTTGCTCCGAACGGCGGAGAGCACGAGCGGCCCCGCCGCCCACACTGAGCGGGCAGCACCCCGCCCCCTCGACCTCTGGAGCCCGTCGTGACCGGCCCCGTCATCATCGACCGCCGCTTCGCCCCCTGGGTGGGCACCGTCCGCGAGCGCCGCGCCGCCAGCAACCCCGTCTACGAGGAGCGGCGCGGCCTCGGCGGCGCCTTCGGCATGCGCGCCCTGCCCAACGACTGGTTCGGCTCCTTCCCCCGTCCCTGACCGAGCGGTACCGGGGCAGCTTGGGGGCGCCCCGGCCCTGCTCGCGAGCTGTGGAGGCCCCTGTCCGCACACCGGACAGGGGCCTTCGTCGTGCCCGGACACGCGAACGGGCCGGCCGGCCACTGGCCGACCAGCCCGCAGGCGTACGGGAGGAGCTAGACGGCGAGCCCGAGCGGGTCGGCGGTCGTGCTGGGCTGGCGCGACAGGCGCGCGCTGTAGGTGCTCTGGGCGGCGAGCGCCGCGGCGTACGCCGCCTGGCGGTAGGCCTGCCGGCCGCTGTCGGACTCGCTCGGGGCGCCCTCGCCGCTGTACTGCGCCTCGATGCCGCCGCGCATGAGCTTCAGGGCCTCGGTGCGCATCTGCGAGACGCGGGACTCGGTGACGCCGAAGCGCTCGGCCAGCTCGGCGCTGCTCTCGCCCTCCAGGAAGTAGCCGACGACGACGTCGCGCAGCCGCTCCGGCAGGCAGGCGAGGGCGTCGCGGACGTACGTGGCGCGCTCGCGCTGCTCCAGGACCTCGACCGGCGTCAGCTGCACCTCGTCGACGAGGGAGGAGCCGAGGGTCAGCGGGTCGCCGTCCTCGTCGCCGCACGGGGCGTCGAGGGAGAGCACCAGGCTGCGGTGCACGCGGCCCTGCAGGGAGACGAGCTCGCTGGTGCTGATGCCGGCGCGCTCAGCGGTCTCGGTGGCGGTGGGCGTACGGCCCAGCTCGGCCTCCAGCGCCGTGCGGACCGCCTCGACGTCGCGGGCGGCGCTGCGGAGGGTGCGGGGCGCGAAGTCGAGGGCGCGGACGGCGTCCACGATGGCGCCGCGGATCCGCAGCGAGGCCCAGCGGTCGAACGGGACGCCGCGGTCGGCGTCGAAGCGGGCAGCGGCCTCGACCAGGCCCAGCGTCGCGGCCTGCGCCAGCTCCTCGCGGTCGGCGTGCCGCGGGTAGTGGGCGGCCACGCCGGCGAGCACGTGCCGGACCAGCGGCAGGTGCGCCTCGACAGGCTCTTGGCCTCAGCGCTGAGCGGCGTGCTCGACATGCTGCTTCTCCGGGGGAGGTGGTGGAGCGCGGGTGGACGAGGGTCAGGCAGCGCGGCGGCGCCGGGCGGCACCGCTCACGGGGAGGCGGAAGCGCGCGCTGGCGCTGGCCGGCGGCGCGGGCGGCGCCATCGGGGCAGCGCCCTCGGACAGGACGGCCGAGGTGTTGGCGTCCTTCAGGGCCGCGAGCAGCTCTTCGCGGTAGACCTGGACGTTGCGCGGGGCGGTGATGCCCAGACGGATCTGGTCGCCCTTCACGTCCAGGACGGTGACGACGATGTCGTCGCCGATCACGATGCTCTGGTTCTTGCGGCGGGTGAGGACCAGCACGACGGTTTCCTTCCGTGGAGGGGTCAGGCGGGGTCGAGCAGTGGAGCTGAGGGCGTCAGGCGGCGCGGAGCGGCACGCGGGTGCTGTGGCCGGACTCGGCGAGCACCGCCTGCATGCCCTCGCGGGTCTTGAGGTTGATGACGACCGGGCCGAGCAGGTTGGCCGTGGCCTCCTCCGGCGTGGAGCCGAGGGTGACGATCACGAGCAGGAGGCAGTCCTCCGAGCGCTCGAGGTGGATCTTCGCCGCGATGGCGTCCTCGAGGTCGACGACGTAGTCGGGGAAGAACACGTACGGCGGCATCACGAGGAAGCGCACGTCCGGGTTCTCGAGGTCGACCATGAGCGAGTAGGGACCCTCGAAGGCCCCCCAGCGCACCAGCGCGAAGCGCCGTTCCCCGGGAAGCCGGGCAGCCCGGAGGCGAACACCAGCTCGGGGACGTCGACAGCGGCTGCCGCAGGGGCGACTGCTTGGGTCGGGGAGCTCACGAACGTCCTCCGTGTGGTCTGCGCCTCCGACTTCCGGTGGCGACAGCAGAGAGTTCGTCCTGGGCAGCCCGGTCGCTGCATAGTTCCCACGGACTATGCCGACTGACCACCCGGCTGGGTGATCCGCGGACCGTCCGTGCTGCCGGGCACCCGTACGCGGCTCAGCGCCGCCCGAGGCCGGCGCGCCGGGCCGAGCAGCCAGCCCGAGGGCCACGCCCACCAGGTCGGCCGCCAGGTCGCGCAGGTCGCCGCTGCGCCGCTCCAGCCAGAGGCCCTGGACGACCTCGCTGACCGCGGCGTACGCGCACACGGCCGAGCAGCACGGCCGTCCCGCGGCCGACGGCCCAGCGGCTGGTCAGCGCGAGCAGGGCGAACAGCAGCAGGTGCACCGCCTTGTCCGACCCCGGCGGCCCCTCGGGCCCGGCGGGGCTGGGGACGAACAGCACGTAGAGCGACAGCAGGACGACCAGCACGAAGCACGGGCCCGCCCAGCGGCGGGCCCGTGCGTCGGACGGGGTGGTGCTCAGCTCAGTCGCGGGTGAGCTTGCGGTAGGTCATGCGGTGGGGACGCGCCGCGTCCGGGCCCAGCCGCTCGACCTTGTTCTTCTCGTAGGACTCGAAGTTGCCCTCGTACCAGTACCACTGGCTCGGGCTTCTCGTCCGTGCCCTCCCACGCCAGGATGTGGGTCGCGACCCGGTCGAGGAACCACCGGTCGTGGCTGATCACGACGGCGCAGCCGGGGAACTCGAGCAGCGCGTTCTCCAGCGAGCCGAGCGTCTCGGTGTCGAGGTCGTTGGTCGGCTCGTCGAGCAGCAGGACGTTGCCGCCCTCCTTGAGCGTGAGCGCCAGGTTGAGGCGGTTGCGCTCGCCGCCGGAGAGCACGCCGGCCTTCTTCTGCTGGTCCGGGCCCTTGAAGCCGAAGGCCCCGATGTAGGCCCGGCTCGGCATCTCCTGCTGGCCGACCTGGATGTAGTCGAGCCCGTCGGACACGACCTCCCAGACGTTCTTCTCCGGGTCGATGTTGGAGCGGTTCTGGTCGACGTAGGAGATCTTGACCGTCTCGCCGACCTTCACCTCGCCGGCGTCGGCGGTCTCCAGGCCGACGATGGTCTTGAAGAGCGTGGTCTTGCCGACGCCGTTCGGGCCGATGATCCCGACGATGCCGCCGCGGGGCATGGTGAAGCTGAGCCCGTCGATGAGGACGCGGTCGCCGAAGCCCTTCTTCAGGTCCTTGGCGTCGATGACCACGCTGCCGAGGCGCGGGCCGGCCGGGATCTGGATCTCCTCGAAGTCCAGCTTGCGGGTCTTCTCGGCCTCGGTGGCCATCTCCTCGTAGCGGGCGAGGCGGCTCTTGCTCTTGGTCTGGCGGCCCTTGGCGTTCTGCCGGACCCACTCCAGCTCGTCCTTGAGCCGCTTGGCGAGCTTGGCGTCCTTCTTGCCCTGGACGGCCAGGCGCTCCTGCTTCTTCTCCAGGTAGACGGAGTAGTTGCCCTCGTAGGGGTAGGCGCGGCCGCGGTCGAGCTCGAGGATCCACTCGGCGACGTTGTCGAGGAAGTAGCGGTCGTGGGTGACGGCGAGCACCGCGCCGGCGTACTGCGCGAGGTGCTTCTCCAGCCACAGCACGCTCTCGGCGTCGAGGTGGTTGGTGGGCTCGTCGAGCAGCAGCAGGTCGGGCGCCTCGAGCAGCAGCTTGCACAGGGCCACGCGGCGACGCTCACCACCGGAGAGCACGCTGACGTCGGCGTCGCCCGGGGGCAGCGCGCAGCGCGTCCATCGCCTGCTCGATCTGGCTGTCGAGCTCCCAGGCGTTGGCCGCCTCGATCTGGTCGAGCAGCGGCGCCTGCTCCTCGAGGATCTTCTCGAAGTCGGCGTCCGGGGCGCCCATCTTCTCGTTGAGCTCCTCGTAGCGGACGAGGACGTCGCGGATGCCCTTCACGCCCTCCTGCACGTTCTCGAGGACGTTCTTGGTCTCGTCGAGGTGCGGCTCCTGCATGAGGATGCCGACGGTGTAGCCCGGGGTGAGCTTGGCGTCGCCGTTGGAGGGCTGGTCGAGCCCGGCCATCATCTTGAGGACGGTCGACTTGCCGGCGCCGTTGGGGCCGAGGACGCCGATCTTCGCGCCGGGCAAGAAGGACAGCGTGACGTCGTCGAGGATGACCTTGTCGCCGACGGCCTTGCGGACCTTCTGCATCTGGTAGATGAACTGCGCCATGGCCGCAAGCCTACGGGGCACCGGGGGCGGCACTCCCCCGGTGCGTCCCGCCGGCGTCAGACCGCGACCAGCCCGCGCTCGTCGTCGAGCTCGTCCTCGTCGCCCTCCGGCTCGTCCAGGTCGGCGACCGGCGGCGGCTCGGTCATCGACAGCGGCGGCGTCTTGACGTAGGCCGCCCGGCCGCGCGACAGGTCCAGCCCGACGGAGGCCGCGTCGACCTCGAGCCCGCTGCGCTCGACCCCGTCGTCGCCCTTCCAGGACCGCACCGTCAGCCGGCCGGACACGACGACCTTGTCCCCCTTGCCGAGCGAGGCAGCGCAGTGCTCGGCCAGGGCCCGCCAGGCGGTGACGCTGAACCACAGCGTCTCGCCGTCGCCCCACTCCCCGGTGCCCTTGTCGTGCTTGCGCGGCGTCGCCGCGACGCGGAAGTCGGCGACGCAGACGCCGGCGGCGGTCGTCCGCAGCCGCGGCGGCGCCGCCAGGTGGCCGACGAGGGTGATGGTGGGCTCGTTCACGGGGTCCTCCGAGGGTCGCGGCCGGGCGCTCCCGACCTGAGGACGACCCTGCGCGCCTCACCCGGCGGGCGTCCGGCACGGGTGCCCTGCTGTGGACGGCCGGAGCGGTTGTGGACGGGGCTCACACCCCGCCCGGGCACCGGTCTCGATCGCCGCTGCGGAGGCTCGGCCGGCCCACGACGCCGTCCGCTCCGGCGAGGCGTTGCTCACCGTGCCTGACGCTCCGCAGCAGGCCGGGAACGCCGACGGGTCCGGGTGTCCCGCCCGGGCCGTACGCCCACGCCTGACCCCGCGGGCGCCCGCTCCCCCGTCGTCGAAGGGCCCGTCTCGTCATGCCCGCGCCCGTCCCGTCCCCGCGCCCGCGTGCGCGCCGCTTCGCCGACCTCCGCGTCGGGATCAAGATCCTGGTCGCCCCTGGGGGTCCTGGCTGCCGTCGCCGTGTCCGTCGCCGGCGTCGGCCTCTCCCAGCTGAGCCACCTGCGGGCCAGCACGGCCCAGCTGCACAGCGGCAGCGTCGAGCCGATGGTCGCCCTGGCCGGCGTCAACCGGGGCCTGCAGGCTGCCCGGGCCCGGGTGGCCGAGTACCCGGCCGCCGCGCCGGCCGTCCGCGGCAAGCTCCGCGAGCAGATGGCCGACGAGCTCGCCGGCATGGAGGAGTCGCTCACCGCGTACTCCTCCGTCGCCGCCGACAAGGCGGCCGTCGCCGAGCTGGTCACGGCCGAGGACGAGATGTCCACCGTGATCGCCCAGCAGGTCTTCGCCACGGCCGAGCCCGGCGACGTCCGCGGGGCGGCTGCCCTCTACTGCGACGCGTTCCTCCCGGTCATGACCGTGGCTGCCGACGCCGCCGAGACGTCCGGCGAGGCCGAGGCCGTCCGCGCGCAGCGGATCTCCGACGAGGCCGACCGCGCGCGCCGGCGAGGCCGGCAAGGTCTGCGCCGTCATCGACCAGATCAACGACTACCAGACCACCATCGCCTCAGCGGTCGAGGAGCAGACCCGACCACCAACGAGATGTCGCGGTCGGTGGCCGAAGCCGCCCAGGCAGCACCGAGATCGCCGCCAACATCCTGGGCGACGCTGCGGCCGCCCAGTCGACGACCGTCGGCGTCGGCGACGCCCAGCGCTCCGCCGTCGAGCTGGCCCGGCTGGCCAGCGAGCTGCAGAGCAGCGTCGCGGCCTTCCGGGTCTGACGCCTGCCGTACGCACGGCCGCCTCCCTCGCGGGAGGCGGCCCGTCGGCGTTGCGGGCCACGGCGGGCCGGAGGTGCGGCAGACTCGTGGGGCAGGCCCGGCCGTCGTACGGCCGCCCGCGCTCGGCGCTCGTAGCTCAGCTGGATAGAGCAGCCGCCTTCTAAGCGGCAGGTCGCAGGTTCGAACCCTGCCGGGCGCGCCCTCTGACCTGCGGGTTCAGGCTGTCTGCCGCCATCTCGAGCGGGCGTAGTGCCACGGTGATTGCCTGTCTCACGCTGCTGCCCCCACAGGGCTTGCGCCATCTTCTCGGCGGCGTCGTGGGCCAGCGCGCTGGCCCACGACGCCGCCGAGAAGATGGCGCAAGCCCTGTGGGGGCAGCAGCGTGAGACAGGCAATCACCGTGGCACTAGGGCCACTCGAGATGGCGGGCAGACAGCTGAACCCGCAGGTGAGAGGGCGCGCCCGGCAGGGTTCGAACCTGCGACCTGCGGTTTAGAAGGCGGCTGCAGTGTCTGGCTGAGCTACGAGCGCCGAGCGCGGGCAGCCGTCACGACGGCCGGGCCTGCCCCAGCGAGTCTGCCGCAGCACCAGGGCCCGCCGTGGCCCGCAACGCCGACGGGCCGCCTCCCGCGAGGGAGGCGGCCGGTGGGTTACGGCAGGCGTCAGACCCGGAAGGCCGCGACGCTGCTCTCCAGCTCGCTGGCCAGCCGGGCCGGCTCGACGGCGGAGCGCTGGGCGTCGCCGACGCCGACGGTCCGTGGACTGGGCGGCCGCAGCGTGGCCATCTCGGTGCTGCCTGGGCAGCTTCGGCCACCGACCGCGACATCTCGTTGGTGGTCGGGTCTGCTCCTCGACCGCTGAGGCGATGGTGGTCTGGTAGTCGT
>CAVXMC010000005.1:0-55046 GCA_963762795.1 uncultured Actinomycetota bacterium
GCCCGCTGGACATCCTCATCAACAACGCGGCGCAGACGGTCCGCCGCTCGCCCGGCTCCTACGCCCAGCTGGCCGCGGCCGAGTCGGCCGAGCTGCCGGCCGGACCCCTGCCCGAGGTGGTCGACCTCGGCCGGCACACGGACGCCCACCCGCTGGCGCTGACCGGCCCGGCCGCGCCGGCCTTCACCGCGCACGCGCTGACCGCCCTCGCCCTCACCAGCGGCTCGGCCTCGCTCGAGCGGGTCGCCGACCGGACCGCGATCGACGCCGCCGGCCTGGTACCCGACCTCGACCCGGTCAACAGCTGGACCCGCCGGGTGGAGGAGGTCGACGCGCTCGAGCTGCTCGAGGTGCAGCTCTGCAACGTCACCGCGCCGTTCGTCCTGATCAGCCGGCTGCGCCCGGCGATGGCCGCCTCGCCGGCCCGGCGCAAGCACGTCGTCAACGTGTCGGCGATGGAGGGGCAGTTCTCCCGCGGCTACAAGGGCCCCGGCCACCCGCACACCAACATGGCCAAGGCCGCGCTCAACATGCTCACCCGCACCAGCGCCCAGGAGATGCTGGAGACCGACGGCATCCTCATGACCGCGGTCGACACCGGCTGGATCACCGACGAGCGGCCGCACCCGCTCAAGGCCCGGCTGCACGAGGAGGGCTTCCACGCCCCGCTCGACCTGGTCGACGGCGCCGCCCGCGTCTACGACCCGATCGTCCGCGGGGAGCGCGGCGAGGACGTGCACGGCTGCTTCCTCAAGGACTACGCCCCGGCGCCCTGGTAGCCCCGTGCGCGTCACGGTGGTCGGCAGCGGCGTCGTCGGCCTGACCTGCGCGCTGCGGCTGGCCGAGGCCGGCCACGACGTCTCGGTCGTGTCGGCCGACCGCCCGGCCGACACGACGTCGGCGGTGGCGGCCGCCCTCTGGTACCCCTACCGCGCGCTGCCCCAGGACGCGGTCACCCGCTGGGCCGGCGTCACCTTCGGCGCGCTCGCCCGAGCTCGCCGCGGACCCGCGGACGGGCGTACGGATGCGCGCCGGCCGGGAGCTGCTCCGGGAGGCCTCGGGCGACCCGTGGTGGCGCGACGCGGTCCCCGCGCTGGACCGGGTGCCGGACGCCGACCTGCCGGCCGGCTACCCGCAGGCCTGGCGGCTGACCGTGCCCGTCGTGGACATGCCGGTGCACCTGTCCTGGCTGCTGGCGCGGGTGCAGGAGCTCGGCGTCGCCACCAGCTGGCGACGGGTCGAGCGGCTCGAGGACCTGCTGCCCGGCGCGGACGTCGTCGTCCACTGCACCGGCCTCGGCGCCGCGGCCCTCGAGGGCGACCGGGCGCTGACCCCGGTGCGTGGCCAGGTGGTCCTGGTCGAGCAGGTCGGGCTGGAGGAGTGGACGCTGGACGGCAGCGACCCGTACGCCCCGACCTACGTCGTGCCGCGCGCCGGCACGGTGGTGCTGGGCGGCACGGCGCTGGACGGCGACGACGACCTGGCGGTCCGGCCGGCGACGGCACAGGACGTCCTGCGCCGCTGCACCGCCCTGGTGCCCGAGCTGGCGGGTGCCCGGGTGCTGGCCCACCGGGTCGGCCTGCGGCCGGCCCGCCCGTCGGTGCGGCTGGAGGCGGAGGACCGGGGGAGCGGCCGGGTCGTGCACTGCTACGGGCACGGCGGCGCGGGTGTCACCCTGGCGCACGGCTGCGCGCAGGACGTGGTGGCCCTGGTGGGTGGTCGCGCGACGGCGCGGTAGCCCCTTCCGGCCATCTTGCTTGCGCTGTGTGGTCGAACGGGCACGGGCGGTAGATCCTGACCTGCAGCAGCGGGGAGAAGGAGCGGCGCATGCGTCTGTTGGACCGGCCTGAGCCGGCACTGCTGGTGCGCGGGGTGCGCGACCAGCAGCGGCTGGCCACCGTGGCAGACCTGCGCCTGTCGGGGCAGCTCGGCGACCCCGACCTGGACGCCGTGGTCGAGACCGTGGCCGCGGCGCTCGCGGTGCCCATGGCGGTCGTCAACATCGTCACGCCCGGCCTGCAGACCTACCCGGCGGAGCGCGGCGTCGGCGCGCCGTGCACGACGGTCCCCGACGGCCTGTCGTTCTGCGCGGAGGTCGTCGAGACCGGCCGGTCGCTGCACGTGGCCGACGCCGCTGCGGACCCGGTCTGGTCGCGCAACCCGCTGGTGCAGCAGGGTGCCATCGGCTCCTTCGTCGGCGTCCCGCTCGTGCACCAGGGCGCGGTGCTCGGCGCGGTCTCGGCCTTCGACACCCGCCCGCGGACCTTCACCCCGACCGAGCTGACCGTGCTGGCGCTGCAGGCGCGGCTGGCCTCGACCGTCCTCGCCCTGCGCTGGGCCGCGTCCCACGACCCGCTGACCGGGCTGGCCAACCGCACCCGGGCCGCCGAGGTGGCCGGCGAGGCGCTGGCCGACGGGCCGGTCTCGCTGCTGTTCGTCGACGTCGACGAGTTCAAGGCCGTGAACGACCGGCACGGGCACGAGGTCGGCGACAGCGTGCTGGAGGACCTCGCGCGGCACCTGGAGCGGGCGACCGCCGGCCGTGACGGGCTGGTGGCGCGGTGGGGCGGTGACGAGTTCGTCGTGGTCCTGCCCGGTGCCGACTCGGCCACGGCGCAGCGCGTCGGCGAGCGCATCACCTGCACGCTGCCCCCGCTCGGCCGGGCGCGCCTGGCCGTCACGGTCACGGTGGGGGTGAGCACCACCCAGCACGCCTGCACCCTCGAGGAGCTGCTGCGCTGGGCCGGGGACGCCGCGGCGGCCGGCAAGCGCGCGGGCAAGCGCAACGTCACCGCGTACGTCCTGCCCGCGCCGCGCGCGCCGCTGGCGGTCTGACGGCTGCGCGGTCTGCGCCGGTGATCTCCGGGTAGGGCAGGCCGCGTGACGGACCCCGGCGCGGCCCCGTACGTCCCGCGGATCACCTCGGTGTACCAGCCGGTGGTCCACCTCGAGACCGGCGAGACGGTCGGCTACGAGGCGCTGGCCCGCGGCGAGGCGGCCCCGGACGCGATGCTGGCGCGCGCCCGGGAGGCGGGCAGCATCGCCGACCTGGACTGGGCCTGCCGCGACGCCGCGCTCGCCGGCGCGATGGAGGCCGGGCTCGGCAACAGCCTGACGCTGTTCGTCAACGTGGAGCCGGACACGCCCTCGGCGGTGCCGGAGCGCTACCTCGAGCGCGTGGACGGGGCCGGCGCGGCGCTGCGCATCGTGCTGGAGGTGACCGAGCGGGCCGTCGTGCAGCAGCCGGCCGAGCTGCTGCGGCTCGTCGACTGGGCGCGCGAGCGGTCCTGGGGCATCGCGCTCGACGACATCGGCGAGGACCCCGGCTCGCTGGCGATGATGCCCTTCCTCGAGCCCGACGTGATCAAGCTCGACCTGCGGCTGGTGCAGCAGCGCCCGACCGCGGAGATCGGGCTCATCATGAGCGCGGTCCTGGCGCAGGCGGAGCGCAGCGGTGCGGCGATCGTGGCCGAGGGCGTCGAGGACGACGCGACCCGCGAGGCCGCGCTGGCCCTCGGCGCCACGCTGGGGCAGGGCTGGAGGTACGGCCGGCCCGAGCCCCTCCCGTCGCCGCTGCCCGCGGCCGACCAGGTGGTCCAGCTGCACCGCTCCTGGCCGCAGCACGACGACCCCACCCCGTTCACCCTGGTCCGCGCCGCCCTCCCGGTGCGCCGGGCCGGGCGCAAGCAGCTGCTCAGCGTGGCCGCCCACCTGGAGGAGCAGGCCGTCGCCTGGTCGGACGGGCCGGTCGTGCTCTCGACGTTCCAGGACGACGGAGAGGTCGACGTCTCCGTGACCGACCGGTACGGACGGCTGGCCGACCGCGGCTCCTTCGTCGCCGCGATCGGCGGCGACGGCGCGCTGACGGTCGGCTCGGGGGTCCGCTGCGTCCGGCTCCCGGACGGCCACCGGCTGGGCGACGAGTGGTCCGTCGTCGTGGTCGGCCCGCACTACGCCGGGGCGCTGGTCGCCCGCCAGGTGACCCCCGACCCGCTGGACGGCTACGACTTCGTCGTCACCCACCAGCGCGACCTCGTGGTCGAGGCCGGCCGGTCGCTGCTGCGCCACGTCGTGCCCGGGTAGCCCGGGCGGCTGGGTCCCTGCCGCCACGACCGGGTGACGGGTCCGCCCCGCCGACGGGTCAGGCCTGCGGCCGGGACGCCTCGTCGATGAGCCCCTGCGCGACGTCGCGCAGCTTGCGGTTGGTCCGCTGCGACAGGTCGACGAGCTGGTCGAACGCCTCGTCCGGGCTGCAGCGGCGGCGACCCACCAGCAGGCCCTTGGCCTGCTCGATGACCGCGCGGCTGTCGAGGGCCTGCCGCATCTGCTCGGCGAGGTCGCGGGAGGAGTAGTACGCGGTCGCCGCCTGCACGGCCAGGGCGGCGTGGGCGGCGAGCAGCTCCCCGAGGGCCAGCGCCTCGGCGCCGAAGGCGTCCGGCTCGCGGGAGTAGAGGTTCAGCGCGCCGACCGTCCGGCCGTCGGCGGCCAGCGGCAGCGACAGCGAGGACCGGCCGCCGAGCGCGGCGGCGCGCGGGCCGTAGGTGGGGAAGCGCTGGTCGGCGCCCAGGTCGCGCGAGCGCATGACCGAGCTCTCCCGCAGGCAGTTGAGGCAGGGCCCCTCCTGCTCGACGAACTGCAGCTTGTCCAGCTCGGTCGCCCAGTCGTCACTCGCCACCGGTGCGGCCGGCATGCCGTCGCGCCGCATGGTCATCGAGGCGCCGTCGCACTCGTCGACCAGCTCGACGGCCAGCTGGCTGACCCGTTGCAGGGCGGTGTCGAGGTCGGGCTCGGTCAGCACCAGGCCGGCCAGCTGCGCCAGCACGAGCGCCGTGTCGTGGGAGATGCTCACTGCTCGACCTCTCTGTCCTGCGCGGGTCCGCGCCGCCGCGCCGTGCATCGTTGCCCCGTCGAGCGGGCAGGTGGCAGGCCAGTGGTCCGGCACGCGGCCGACCGCCCTCTCCTGGAGCTGCTCCGACCGTGCACGAGGACCTGCTGGGCGACCTCACGGCGGGCCTGCGCCTCGAGCACCCCGACGTGGACGCCGCGCAGGTCTCCGAGGTGGTGGGCTTCTGGTGGCGCATGCTCGGCACGGACGCCGGGACGGCGGAGGAGGTGGCCCGTCGGGCCGGCGACACCCTGCGCCTGCGGCAGGAGCTGACCGGCCCGCAGCCCTCCGACGTGGAGTGGGCCGAGGAGGTCCAGGGCGACCTGGACCTGGCCATGGCCCGGCTGGACGAGCTCGTCGCCGCCGGGTGGCTGGTCCTGAGCGTCACGGCCCTGACACCGGACCGGGACCGCTGGCGCCTGCTGCTCGCCGCACCGCTCTGAGCCGCACGGTCAGCGCGTCACCAGGGCGGTCAGCGTCTGGGCGACCTCGACGGCGGGGAGCCGCCGCGCGAAGGCCGTCGTGGCACCGCAGCGCCAGCGCCGCCGCGATGCTCGCGGTCGTCGGCGACCTTCACGGCGGTGACGCACTGCGGCGCGATCCGCGCGGTCCAGCGCACCAGCTGGTCGCCGGACAGCATGGGCAGGCTCCGGTCGAGCACCAGCAGGTCAGGCTGCTCGGCGGCGACGACGCCGAGGGCGTCCGCGCCGTTGTCCAGCCGCGCGACGACCTCGGTGTCGGCGTCGACCAGGGCCGCGCTGATCTGCTCGCGGAACCACTCCTCGCGCGTCACGAGGACCACTCGCGGGGGGACCGGCCAGTGCAGGACGCCGCCGGAGTCCAGCAGGTGCAGCCCGGTGCGCTCCACCAGGGCCGAGGCGGCCCGGCGGAACATGTCCTCGGCCCGCGCGGCGTCCAGGCGCTGCTCGCGGGAGAAGCCGGGGAGGGCGTCACGGGTGTCGGCGCGCAGCCGGTGGAAGGCCGCGATGCCGTCGAGCTGACGGGCGAGCTGCTCGGAGAGCGAGCCGGCTCGCGCCAGGACCCGAGTCGGCGCCCCACCCTGGTCCTGCATCCATCACCCCGGCGATCGCAGCTCGTCTGCTGCGGTCGCAGCCCACGGTCGTGCCCGTGGCTGCGTTCTCAACCGTTGCCGACTCTACGGGACGGGCTGGTCGGGTGTCGATCCGGACGCGGGAGAGCCCCGGCGTCGCTGCGGACCCCACGCAGGAACTGGACCCACACGACCTTGCCGCCGACCTCGGGCCGGGTGCCGGTGCGCTGGCCCAGGGCCGCCAGGATCGCCAGGCCGCGACCGGACTCGGCGTCGTGACCCGGGTGCTCGGGGCCGCGCCGCAGCGGCTGGCCGCCGTCGTGGACCCCGGCCGACAGCGTCTCGTCGTCGGCCCGCAGGGTGAGCCGGACCGGCGGCCGGCCGTAGCGGACGGCGTTGGTGACCAGCTCGGACACCGCCAGCTGCACCGGGTCGAGCAGGTCGCCGAGCCCCCAGCGCGTGAGCAGGGCGCGCACCTCGCGCCGGGCCCGGGACGGCGCGGTGTCGTCGGGCGGGCAGCAGCAGCTCGCTGCGCACCTGCTCGAGCTCACGACGGACGGCCACGGGACGCACCGTGCCCATCAACCGCAAGGTCACGTGTTGCGGACCGAGGAACTTCGGGTTACACGCTCAGCTGGGCGAGGACGCGACGCAGGTAGCGCTGCCGGGCGTCGGACAGCTCGCGCGGCGCCGGCCGGGTCAGCAGGTCGCCGGCCCGGGACAGGCGGTCGGCCTGGTCCATCGCGTGGGCGAAGTCGCGGACCGACTCGGCGTCGCTGCGGGTGACGACGAGCCGCACGTCGACCGTCTCCTCGGCGGCCAGCGACGGCGACCGCAGACCTGCCGGCGGAACGCTGCCCGCAGGGCGTCCAGCTCGCCGGCCGCCGACAGCACCTGCCGGGCGACGCGGAGCTGCTCCGGCGGGGCCGTCGCGCCGGCCTCGACCAGCGCCAGCTCCCGCAGCAGGCCCTCGACGTGGCTCTCCGCGCGGGCGGTCAGGTGGGTGTCGAGGCCGGTCAGGACCACGGTGACCAGCTCGTCGGCCGGGTCCTCCGACAGCTCGTCGCCCCAGGAGGCCAGCAGGGCGTCGACGTCGATCTCGTCCTGGGTCGGCGCGGAGTCCGGCTCCATCTCGAACCAGACGCTCTTGCCGCTCGCCAGCGGCTCGACGCCCCAGCGGTCGGCGGTGGCGCTGATGAGCAGCAGCCCCCGGCCGGTGACCGCCGTCGGGTCGAGCATGCTGAACGACGGGCTCACCGGGTTGCCGTCGCAGACCGCCACCCGCAGCGAGCCCGGGCGCAGCGACATCACGACGGTGATCGGCTCGCGCCCGTGCAGCACCGCGTTGGTCACCAGCTCGGTCAGCGCCAGCGCGGCATCGGCCGACCGCAGGTCCATGTCGGTGCCGTCGAGCAGCCGGGCCAGTGCGGCGCGCGCGCGGGGCGCCGCCTCCGGGACCGCCTCCAGCTGCAGCTCCACGACCTGCTCGGCTGCTGTGCGCTCGCTCACCGGACCTGCCTCCCTGCCGTGCCTGACCCCTCCAGCGTAACCGGCGTTGCGGCGACAAGCACCTGAACGGGGACGCCGCCGCCCCGATACGGTGCGACGTGACCTCCTCCGCGCAGGACCGCCCCCTCGACGTCGTCGTCTTCGGTGCCACCGGCTTCGTCGGCCGGCTCGTCGCCGAGCACCTCGCCGCCGTCCGCGCCGGCCGGCTGCCGGATCGGGCTCGGTGGCCGCTCGCAGTCCCGCCTGGAGGCCGTCCGCGCGGGCCTCGGCCCGGTCGCCGCCGACTGGCCGCTGCTGGTCGCCGACACCTCCGACGCCGACGCCCTGCGCACGCCTGGCCGAGAGCACCCGGGTCGTCGCGACCACGGTCGGCCCGTACGCCAAGTACGGCCTGCCGCTCGTCGAGGCCTGCGCCCGCGCGGGCACCGACTACGCCGACCTGACCGGCGAGGTGCTGTTCGTGCGCGACTGCGCGGAGCGCTTCCACGAGCTCGCCACCTCGACCGGCGCGCGCATCGTCCACGCCTGCGGCTTCGACTCGATCCCCTCCGACCTCGGGGTGCTGCAGCTCGCCGAGCGGGCCACCGCGGACGGGGAGGGCGAGCTGACCGAGACGACGTTCACGCTGGTCGCGATGAAGGGCGGCGTCAGCGGCGGCACCATCGACTCGGCCCGCAACCAGGTCGACGTCATGCGCAGCGACAAGGCGGTGCGCGCGGTGGTGGCCGACCCGTACTCGCTGAGCCCGGACCGGGCGGCCGAGCCGGACCTCGGCGACGAGGCCGACACGGTGTTCGGGGTGGAGCGCCGCGACGGCGTCTGGACCGGGCCGTTCGTCATGGCGCCGTTCAACACCCGCATCGTCCGGCGCAGCAACGCGCTGACCGGCTGGGCGTACGGCCGCCGCTTCCGCTACCGCGAGGTGATGGGCTTCGGCCGCAGCCTCGTCGCGCCGGTGCTGGCCGGGGCCACCGCGGTCGGCACGGCCGCCGTGATGGGCGGGCTGGCGCTGCCGCCGACCCGCCTGCTGCTGGACCGGCTGCTGCCCAAGCCGGGGCAGGGGCCGGGGGAGAAGGCCCGCGAGAGCGGCCACTTCCGCGCCGAGGTGACGACCACCACGACGACCGGCGCGCGCTACCGCTCGGTCGTGGCGGCCAAGGGCGACCCGGGCTACGCCGCGACCGCGGTCATGCAGGGGCAGGCCGCGCTGTGCCTGGCGCTGGACCGCGACGCGCTGCCGGACCGGGCCGGTGTCCTGACGCCCGCCACCGCGATGGGCCGCGCACTGGTCGACCGGCTCCGCGACGCCGGCTTCACCATGGCCGTCGAGCGGCTGTAGCTCAGGCGGTCCGGGCCGACGCGGCGCTGAGCGAGGCGAGCGCCGCGAGCAGCGCGGCGTTGAAGGCGGCGACCGCGGCCGAGCAGGCGTCGTGGTCGGCGTGCACGACCAGCGGCTCCACGCCGAGCGCGGCGGCGAGCGCCTGCTGCTTGCGCGGCGGCACCAGCCGGTCCTGCGCGGTCAGCACCAGCGCGCGCGGCTGCGGCAGGCGCGCCGGCCCAGGACGAGCTGTCGAAGCGGCCGAGCTCCCGGCCGGCCTCGGCGAGGTCGCGGGCGCTGCCCCGGGAGAGCTCGCCGGCCACCCAGCTGCTCTCCTGCGGCGGGACGCCGGAGGCACGGACCATCGCCCGCCAGGAGCCCTGCGGGAAGGCGCCGAGCAGCGCGCGCAGGCCGGCCATCGACCGCCAGAAGAGCTTCTGCCGCGGGTCGCCCCAGTCGAGCGCGGTCGCGCAGAGGACGAAGCCGGCGACCTTGCCGGGGGAGCGCTGCGCGAGCAGCTGGGTGACCGGGCCGCCCATCGAGTAGCCGACGACCAGCGCGGAGCCGATGCCGAGCACGTCGAGCAGCGCGGCGGCGTCGTCGGCGCAGTCGGCCAGCCGGAACGACGCGGTCGAGCGCAGGCCACGCCCGTGCCCGCGCAGGTCCATCGCCAGCACGCGGTAGCCGGCGGCCTGCAGCGCGTCGTACTGCCGCAGCCAGTTCAGGTCGCTGGCGAACATCCAGCCGTGCACGAGCAGCACCACCGGGCCGGGCCCGCCGGTGTCGCGGAAGAAGACCTCGCCGCGGCCGGGCAGCAGCGCGGTCGCGCCGGGCGGGACGGGCAGCGGCGGCACCGGCGCGTGCTGGGAGGGGCGGCGGTCGGCCAGGCGGGGGATCACCCCGGCAGCCTGCCCGGGAGGTGCCCGGTCGAACGTGACCCGTGTCGCGGCGCCCGCCGGTGGACAGGGGGGAGGGGACAGCACCCTCGACGGAAGGACCAGCCATGGCCACCGCGGTCCCGGGCACGACCCTGAACGACGGCACGACCATCCCCCAGCTCGGCTACGGCGTCTTCCAGGTGCCGCCGGACGAGGCCGAGAAGGCCACCGGCCTGGCGCTGCAGGCGGGCTACCGCAGCATCGACACCGCCGCGGCGCTACCAGAACGAGGAGGGCGTCGGCCGGGCCATCGCGTCCTCGGGGCTCGCCCGCGACGAGGTCTACGTGACCACCAAGCTGTGGAACCGCTCGCACGGCCGCGACAAGACGCTCCGCGCCTTCGACAAGAGCATGGAGCGCCTCGGGCTCGAGGTGCTCGACCTCTACCTCATCCACTGGCCGGTGCCGTCCAAGGACCTCTACGTCGAGACGTGGAAGGCCCTCGAGGAGCTCCAGCGCGACGGCCGGGTGCGCTCCATCGGCGTCTCGAACTTCACGCCCGCGCACCTGCAGCGGCTGTTCGACGAGACCGACGTCGTGCCGGCGCTCAACCAGGTCGAGCTGCACCCCTTCTTCCCGCAGGCCGAGCTGCGCGCCTTCCACGCCGAGCACGGCATCGCCACCGAGGCGTGGAGCCCGATCGGCCAGGGCGGCGACCTGCTCGTCGGCGCCGGTGCTCGCCGAGATCGGCCAGGCGTACGGCAAGAGCCCCGCGCAGGTCGTGCTGCGCTGGCACGTCCAGCTCGGCAACGTCGTCATCCCCAAGTCGGTGACGCCGGAGCGGATCACCGCCAACCTCGACGTCTTCGACTTCGCGCTGACCGACGAGGAGATGGCCCGGGTCGACGGCCTCGCGACCGGCGAGCGGCTCGGCCCGGACCCGGAGACCTTCGCGGTCGAGTAGCGGGGGCGCCGCGGCCGTCGCCCCCGCCGGGCTCAGCTCCCGGCGTGGGCGCCGCCGTCGGGCTGGTCGACGTCAGGGGCGCTCGGGCGTGCGCCCGGTGTCGTCCTCGTTGCCCGCATGCGCCCCGCCGTCCGGCTGGTCCACGTCCGGTGCGCTCGGGGTACGGCCGGACCCCTCGGGCTGCTGCTCGCTCATCGGTGCCTCCTGCTGCTGTCGGGTGGTTCGGATGCTGTCGGCACGTCCCTGCCCCACGAGGGGCGGCGCACGCCGCGGCTCTCTAGGCTCGCGGCGATGAGCAGCCGACTCCCACCCAGCGCGCTGGGCCTGGCGGCCGGGCTGCTGCTCGACGCCGTGCTCGCCGACCCGCGGCGCGGTCACCCGGTGGCGGCGTTCGGCCGGCTCGCGGGCGCCCTGGAGCGCCGGGTCCACCGCGACGCCCGCGCCCCCGGGGTGGCGTACGCCCTCGTGCTCACCGGGGGCAGCGGCCTGCTGGGCGCGGTCGGCGCCCGCGCCTGCCGCTCCTCGCCGGCAGCCACCGTCGCGCTCACCGCGGCCGCGACCTGGGCGGTCGTCGGCGGGACCACCCTGCGGCGGGAGGCCGGCGCCATGGCCGGACTGCTCGACGCGGGCGACCTGGCCGGCGCGCGGCAGCGGGTGAGCCACCTGTGCGGCCGCGACCCCGAGCAGCTCGACGCTCGACGGACTGGCCCGGGCCACCGTCGAGTCGGTCGCCGAGAACACCTCCGACGCCGTCGTCGGGCCGCTGGTCTGGGGCGCGGCGCTCGGTGTCCCGGGGCTGCTGGCCTACCGCGCCGCCAACACCCTCGACGCGATGGTCGGCCACCGCTCGCCGCGGCACCTGCGCTTCGGCTGGGCGTCGGCCCGGCTCGACGACCTCGTCAACCTGGCGCCCTCGCGGCTGTCCGCGTCCCTGGCCGTCGGCCTGGCTCCGCTCGTCGGCGGCCGCCCGTCCGCCGCCCTGCGGGCCTGGCGCCGCGACGGCGGCAAGCACCCGAGCCCCAACGCCGGTCCGGTCGAGGCCGCCTTCGCCGGCGCGCTGGGGCGCACGCTCGGAGGGCGCGTCGCGTACGCCGGCCGCGTCGAGGAGCGGCCGCTGCTCGGCGACGGACCCGCCCCCGGCGTGCCCGACGTCGGGCGCGCCGCACGCCTGTCGCTGGCCGTCCAGGTGGCCGCCGGTGTGCTGGCTGTCGGCGCCCGCGCCCTGGCGGCCCGGCGGTGAGCGGCGCCCTGCTCGTCGCAGGCACCACCTCCGATGCCGGCAAGAGCGTGCTGACCGCCGGGCTGTGCCGGTGGCTCGCCCGCCAGGGGGTGCGGGTCGCGCCGTTCAAGGCGCAGAACATGAGCCTGAACTCCGCGGTCACCGTCGACGGCGCGGAGATCGGCCGGGCGCAGGCCGTGCAGGCCGCCGCCGCCGGGGTGGAGCCCGAGGCCGCGATGAACCCGGTGCTGCTCAAGCCGGGCAGCGACCGCACCAGCCAGGTGGTGCTGCTCGGCAAGCCGTACGCCGACGTCTCCGCCGTCAGCTACCGCGACCACAAGGCGGCCCTGCTCGAGGTGGCGCTGGAGTGCCTGGCCGACCTGCGCCGACGGTACGACGTGGTCATCTGCGAGGGCGCGGGCAGCCCGGCCGAGATCAACCTGCGGGCCACCGACATCGCCAACATGGGGCTGGCGCGCGCCGCCGACCTGCCGGTCCTGGTCGTCGGCGACATCAACCCGGGCGGCGTCTTCGCGGCGCTGTTCGGCACCGTCGCGCTGCTGTCGCCGGAGGACCAGGCGCTGGTGGCGGGCTTCGTGGTCAACAAGTTCCGCGGTGACGTCGCGCTGCTGTCGCCCGGGCTGGACATGCTGCAGCAGCTGACCGGCCGCCCGACGTACGGCGTGCTGCCCTGGACCGAGGGGCTCGAGCTGGACGTCGAGGACTCGCTCGGGCTGTCCGCCCCGGTCGCGCCGGTGCCCGCCCTGGGTCGCGACGTGCTGCGGGTGTCCGTGGTGCGGCTGCCCCGGCTCTCCAACTGGACCGACGTGGACGCCCTGCGCAGCGAACCCGGCGTGCTGGTCCGCTTCGCCACGACGCCGGAGGAGCTGGCCGACGCCGACCTCGTCGTGCTGCCCGGCACGCGCGCGACCGTGCAGGACCTGGCCTGGCTGCGCCGCCGCGGTCTGGCTGACGTGATCGCCTCACGGGCTGCCGCAGGGCCGGCCCGTGCTGGGCATCTGCGGCGGCTACCAGATGCTCGGGCGCTCGGTCGTCGACGACGTCGAGTCGAAGGCCGGCGCCGTCGACGGGCTGGGGCTGCTGCCGGTGCGGACCGTCTTCGGCGCCGAGAAGGTGCTGGCCCGCCCGGTCGGTGCGTACGGCCCGCACGCCGTCACCACCGCGTACGAGATCCACCACGGGCTCATCTCCCGAGAGGGCGGCGAGCCGCTGTTCGCGCCGGACGAGGGCTGCCGCGCCGGCGCGGTGCTCGGCACGGTGTGGCACGGTGCGCTCGAGAGCGACGGCGTGCGACGCGGCCTGCTCGCCGAGGTCGCCACCGCGGCCGGACGCGACTGGACGCCGGGGACGCGGTCGTTCGAGGCGGTGCGCCAGGCCCGCCTGGACGCGCTCGGCGACCTGGTGGCCGACCACCTGGACACCGGTGCGGTGCTCCGCCTGCTCGACCAGGGCGCCCCGCCGGGGCTGCCGTTCGTCCCGCCGGGCGCACCCGCCTGACGCTGTCGCCCGTCGAGAGGCCCGCCATGCGCTACGACGACGTCGTCGCCGCCACGTTCGTCACGTCCGACGCCCCGGTGCCCGACGCGGTGCGCGCGGGAGGCCCGGCGCGCCGCCTGCGCGACGCGGTCGAGCCGCTCGCCATGCACGCCGTCTGGTCCCGCCGGGTCAACGAGGCGCTGGGCGTCGACTTCCTCACGGCGTACGTCTGGGGGCGTGCCGCCGGCCTCGGCGACCCGGCGCCGGGGGTGGCTGCGGCGGCGTTCGCGTGGTTCGAGCCCGGGCTGGTCGGCGCGCTGGTCGCCGCCGGCCGCGAGGCGCTGCCCCGCGAGCAGCTGCTCCTCGTCCGTGACCGGGAGACCGCCGCGAGCCTGGGCGAGGTGCTGGCGGGGGAGGACGTCGGCCCGACCGCCGACGCGCTCCTGGCCGCGGTGCGGGCCCTGCCCGTGATGGGGCGGCCGCTGATGGCCGGGCTGCTGGACCGCCCGGTCCCCGCGGACCCGTACGGGCGGCTGCACCTGGCCTGCGACGCGGTCCGTGAGGCCCGCGGTGACGCCCACGTCGCGGTCGTCCTGGCCGCCGGGCTCACGCCGGTCGAGGCGAACGTGACGACCGAGCTCTGGCACGGGATGCCGCTCGGGTCCTACACCTCCACCCGCGGCTGGTCCGAGCCCGCCGTCGCTGCCGCCGTCGGGTCGCTGACCTCGCGCGGCTGGCTGGCCGACGGGGCGCTGACGCCGCTCGGGGTCGACGCCCGACGGGAGCTGGAGGCGGCCACCGACCGCGGCGCAGCAGCCGCTGGTCGATGCGCTCGGGGCGTCGCTGGACGAGCTCGTCGCCCGGCTGGACGGCTGGTCGGCCCGCTGCATCGCCGCGGCCGCCTTCCCGCCCGACCACCTCAAGCGCGCCGCCGGCTGACGGCGGGGGGCGGCCCGCTCGCGCCCCGCCCGGGCCCCCGCCCGCACGCCGCCCCACCTGGACCGCCGCACGCTGGACCGCCCCGACGCAGGCCGCCCGGGCCCTTGTCGGGCTGCGCCCCGCTCGCCGCGCAGCCAGCAGGCCCCACCCCGACACTCGCGGCCAGAGACGGAGCCGGCGGGCGACGGCGCGGGCCTGGTGGGAGTCGGGGCGGCCCGGCGGGCGTCGGGGAGCCGCCCAGGGCGCCCCGCGGCCGCGCGAACGTCGCGGTGCGGTTGGTCTGAGGCGTCGGAACGGGGCGCAACGCGTCGCTCGAGGCCCGGTCAGGGTGGGCGCGGCCGACGCGCACCGCGTCCGGCCCGCGCCTGTCTGCCCGTACCGACGCCCGGACCGGCGTGTCGCGGTCGGCCCAGGCAGACGAGCGACGGGTGGCGGGGTGCCCGGCGCACGGCGACGCCCGCCGGTCCGGCGGGACCAGCGGGCGTCGGGGCGTACGGCAGAGGGCGGCGGGCGGGCCGCGGCGGTCAGCCGACCGCGGCGCCCTCCTTGAGGGCGGCGGGCGGGCCGCGGCGGTCAGCCGACCGCGGCGCCCTCCTTGAGGGCGGCGGCGGCCTGCTCCTTGCTGAGCCGGACCAGCAGGCCCGCCACGATGGCCGCTGCGGTGAGGAAGCAGGCGGCGACGACGAAGCCGGCGGACCAGCCGCTGACCAGCGCGTCGTAGAAGCGCGGGACGTCCTGCGGCCCCTGCGGCTGGCCGGAGAACAGCGACTCGGTGCGGGCGGTGCTGACCGCGGTGAGGATCGCGAGGCCGAGGGCGCCGCCGACCTGCTGGCCGGCGTTGAGCAGGGCCGACGCGATGCCGGCGTCCTCCTGGCCGACGCCACCGACCGCAGCGCTGGTCAGCGCGACGAACGACAGGCCCATGCCGAAGGCGATGAGCAGGAACGACGGCAGCAGGACGGTCACGTAGCTGCTGCCGGCCTCCAGGCGCAGCCCGAGCAGCACCATCCCGACGGCCGCGAGACCGGGGCCGACCACGAGCAGCGGCCGCGGCCCGACGCGCCCCAGCATGTTGGCCGAGACCCCGGCGCCGATGCCGATGACGAACGCGAACGGCAGGAAGGCGAACCCGGCGCGGATCGGGCTGTAGTCGTTGATGACCTGCATCCACAGCGTCACGAAGAAGAACATCGCGAACAGCCCGGCGCCGACGAGCAGCGCGCCGAGGTCGGCACCCAGCAGGGTGCGCGAGCGGAAGAGGCGGAAGGGCAGCAGCGGGTTGCGGACCCGCAGCTGAAGGACCACGAAGGCGGTGAGCAGCACGATCGCGAGGACGAAGGTCGCCGTCTTGGTGCCGGTGCTCACGGCGTCGTCGTTGAGCTTCACCAGGCCGTAGACCAGGGAGGTCAGGCCGCCGGTGACCAGGACCGCGCCGGGGAGGTCGAAGCCGGTCGCCGTCTCGTCCTTGGACTCCGGGACGAAGCGCAGCGCACCGACGATGGCGAGGGCCGCGATCGGGACGTTGACGAAGAACACCCAGCGCCACGACAGGTAGTCGGTGAGCAGGCCGCCGAGGATCAGGCCGAGGGCTGCGCCGCCGGCCGTGATGGCCGAGAAGATGCCCAGCGCCCTGTTGCGCTCCGGGCCCTCCGGGAAGACGACGGTCAGCAGCGACAGCGCGGCCGGGGACATCAGGGCGCCGCCGAGGCCCTGCAGCAGGCGGGCGCCGATGAGCAGCCCCTGCGACTCGGCGAAGCCGCCCAGGAGCGAGGCGACGGCGAACAGCGTCGCGCCGGTCATGAAGATCGTGCGCCGGCCGAAGCGGTCGGCCAGCTTGCCGCCGAGCAGCAGGAAGCCGCCGAAGGTCAGCGTGTAGCCGGTGACGACCCACGACAGGTCGGAGTCCGAGACGAACCCGAGGGCGTCACGGATGTCCTTGAGGGCGACGTTCACGATGGTCGCGTCGAGCACCACCATGAGCTGGCTCATGGCGATGACCAGCAGCGCCATGCGCTTGTTGGTGGCGGGCAGCTGCGGTTCCGCGGAGGCGGCGTGCGCGTAGCCGGTAGGCAGGTCGGTCATCAGGGTGCTCCGGGTCCAGGAAGTGGCTCAACGACTGTGGACTGTCTAGCAGGGTCGGTCAACGTCTGTAGAGTGAGTTCTATGACAAGCCAGCCGGCGAGCAGCGGGCTGCCGCGCGACGAGCGCCGCCGCCGCACCGAGGCCGCGATCCTCGACGCGGCCCGTGAGCTCTTCGCCGAGCACGGCTTCGAGCGCACGACCATCCGCGCGGTCGCCGCCCGGGCCGGCATCGACCCGGCTCTGGTGATGCAGCACTTCGGCAGCAAGCAGGGCCTGTTCGCCGAAGCGGCGCGCTGGTCGAGTGAGCACGAGACGATCCTGCAGGCGACCTCCGACAGTCTGCCCGCGGCGGCGCTCGACGACCTGATCAGCCGGTTCGAGGACACCGACGACCGGGAGGCGGCGGTGGCCCTCATGCGCAGCTGCCTGACCCACCCCGTGGCCGCGCAGATCATGCGCGACGAGGTCATGTGCGACCGCAAGGCCGCCGTCGCCGACGCGCTGACCGGGGACGACGTCGAGCTGAGGGCAGCCCTCTTCGCGGCCTGCCTCATGGGCGTGGGCATGGCGCGCTACCTGCTCGAGCTGCCGCCGCTGGCGACCGCCGACCGGGCCGACGTGCACCGGCTCATGGAGCCCGTGCTGCGCGCGCTGGTCGACCCGGCCCCGTGAGCCGCCGCGGCTGGCTGCTCTTCGCCACCATGTGCGTGGTCTGGGGCATCCCCTACCTGCTGATCAAGGTCGCCGTCGACGAGGTCTCGCCGATCGAGCTGGTCTTCCTGCGCAGCGGCATCGGCGCGATGGTGCTGCTGCCCTGGGCGCTGCACCAGCGCGCCGTCGGCACCGCGCTGCGCGCCTGGCGCCCGCTGCTGCTGTTCGCCGCGATGGAGATGGTCGGGCCGTGGGTGCTGCTGGCCCGGGCCGAGCAGGAGCTCTCCAGCTCGCTGACCGGTCTGCTCGTCGCTGCCGTCCCGATGGTCGCCGCGGTCACCAGCCGGCTGGCCGGGGACGCGGACCGGCTCGACCGCGTGCGCGTCGCCGGGCTGCGTCGTCGGCGTGCTCGGCGTGGGCGTGCTGCTCGGGCTGGACGTCGGCGGCGGCGACCTGCTCGCGGTCGGCGCGGTCGGCCTCACGGTCCTCGGCTACGCCACCGCGCCGCTGATGGTGAGCCGCAGCCTCAAGGACGTGCCGGCCTCCGGCGTCAACGCCACCGCCCTGGCCGCGACGGCGCTGCTCTACCTGCCGATCGCGCTGCCGCGGCTGCTCGACGGCCCGGCGCCGAGCGCGAAGGTGAGCGCTGCCATCGTCACGCTCGGGCTGGTCTGCACCGCCCTCGCGCTCGTCCTGTTCTTCGCGCTCATCAACGAGGTGGGCAGCAACCGCGCGCTGGTCATCACCTTCGTCAACCCGGCCGTCGCCGTGCTGCTCGGCATCGCGCTGCTCGACGAGCCGTTCACCGCCGGCACCGCGATCGGCTTCCCGCTGGTCCTGCTCGGCTGCGTCCTGGCGACCCGGCGCACCGCGCCGGCGGTCACACCGGCGGCGCCGGACCAGCCGGCGGGCGAGCCCCTGGTCGTGGAGCCCGCCCGCCGCTGAGGGCTACGGCTTGAGCAGCACCTTCACGTAGCCGTCCTCCTTCTTCTGGAACTTGGCGTACGCGTCCGGCGCCTCGTCCAGCGACAGGCGGTGCGTCGCGAAGTCGTCCACGCCGAGCGGGTCGGCGTCGGTGAGCAGCGGCAGGATCTCCGGCACCCACTTCTTGACGTTCGCCTGGCCCATGCGCAGCTGGATCTGCTTGTCGAACAGGGTCATCATCGGCAGCGGGTCGGCCATGCCGCCGTACACGCCGGACAGCGAGATCGTGCCGCCGCGCCGGACGATGTCGATGGCCGAGTAGAACGCGCCGAGCCGGTCGACGCCGGCCGTCTCCAGCATCGGCTCGGACGAGGAAGGACGGCAGCAGGCCGGACGCCTTCTGGATGAACTTCGTCACGGGCGAGCCGTGCGCCTCCATGCCGACGGCGTCGACGACGGAGTCGGGCCCGCGGCCGTCGGTCATCTCGCGGATCGACGTCGCCGACGGGCGTGTCGATGCGCCGACAGGTCGATGACCTCGACGCCGCGGATGCGCAGCCGCTGCAGGCGCTCGGCGACCATGTCGACGCCGATGACGCGGTAGCCCTTGTGCTGGCCGATGCGGCAGGCCATGTCGCCGATCGGGCCGAGGCCCAGGACGACGAGGGTGCCGCCGTCGGGCACGCCGGCGTACTCCACGGCCTGCCAGGCGGTCGGCAGCACGTCGGAGAGGTAGACGAACCGGTCGTCGGCCGGGCCCTCCGGCACCTTGATGTGGGTGAACTGCGCCTGCGGCACGCGCAGGTACTCCGCCTGCCCGCCGGGGACCTGGCCGTACAGCTTGGAGTAGCCGAACAGGGCGGCACCCGAGCCCTGGTCGCGGACCTGCGTCGTCTCGCACTGCGTGTAGAGGCCCTGGGCGCACATCCAGCAGGTGCCGCAGGAGATCTGGAACGGGATGACCACGCGGTCGCCGACCTTGAGGTCACCGCAGGCGCTGCCGACCTCCTGCACGATGCCCATCGGCTCGTGACCCGGGATGTCGCCCTTCTCCATGACCGGGCCCAGCGGCTCGTACAGGTGCAGGTCCGACCCGCAGATGTTGGTCGTCGTGATCTTGATGATCGCGTCCGTGGGCTCCTGGATCTGCGGGTCCGGGACCTCCTCGACGACCATCTTCTTGCACGCCTTGCCAGGTCACTGCCTTCACCGGGTCTCCTCCTGTTGCGTGCTCCTGCCCTGCCGCCTGCCCGGGGTCCCTCCACGGAAACGGGCGTCAGCGAGACTGGTGCGGTGACCCTGCTCCTGCTGTCCACCGCCGACACCGACCTGCTCGCCGCCCGCTCCGTCGAGGACCCGGCGCTGCCCCTGCGCCTGGCCAACCCGGTGCGCACCCCCGAGCCGGACCTCGACGGCGTGTCCCTCGTCGTGGTGCGCCTGCTCGGCGGCCGGCGGGCCTGGGACGGCTTCGACGCCCTGCTGGCGGCGTGCGCGGAGCGGCGCATCCCGCTGGTCGCGGTCGGCGGCGAGGGCGCTCCCGACGCGGAGCTGACGGCCGCCTCCACCGTGCCGTCCGGGGTGGTCGCGGACGCCTCGGCCTACCTGCGCGAGGGCGGCGCCGGACAACCTGCGCGAGCTCGTCGCGTTCCTGTCCGACACGGTGCTGCTCACCGGTCACGGCTTCGCCCCGGCCGCGTCGCCTCCCGGCGTACGGGGTGCGCGGCGCGCGCCCGCACGACCCGGCGCGGCCGACGGTCGGCGTCGTCTACTACCGGGCGCACGAGCTGTCGGGCAACACCGCCTTCGTCGACGTGCTCGTGCGACGCGGTCGAGGCGAAGGGCGGCAACGCCCTGCCGGTGTACGTGGGCTCGCTGCGCCCGGACGCCGACGGCCGGGTCGCCGCGGTCGAGGAGCTGCTCGCCGGGCGCGTCGACGCGCTCGTCGTCACCGTGCTGGCCGGCGGCGGGAGCAACGCCTCCGACAGCGAGTCGTGGGACGCGCGGGCGCTGTCGGCGCTGGACGTGCCGGTGCTGCAGGGGCTCTGCGTCACCAGCAGCCGCGCGCCGACTGGGCCGCCTCCGACGCGGGGCTCGCGCCGATCGACGCCGCCATGCAGGTGGCGATCCCGGAGTTCGACGGCGCGGCTCATCGGCGCGCCGTTCTCCTTCAAGGAGAGCGGACCCGACGGCATCCCGGTCTACGTCGCCGACCCCGAGCGGGCGGCCCGGGTCGCCGGCACCGCCGTGTCGCACGCGCGGCTGCGGCACGTGCCCAACGGCGAGAAGAACGTCGCGCTGGTGCTGTCCAGCTACCCGACCAAGCACAGCCGCGTCGGCAACGCGGTCGGCCTGGACACCCCCGCGTCGGCGGTCAAGCTGCTGCAGGCGCATGCGCGCCGCCGGCTACGACACGTCGGGCGAGTTCCCCGAGGACGGGGACGAGCTCGTCCACACCCTCATCGCCGCCGGCGGCCACGACGTCGAGTGGCTGACCGAGGACCAGCTCAAGGCCGCGGTCGCGCGGGTGCCGCTGGCCGACTACGAGCGCTGGTTCGCCACGCTGCCCGACTCGCTGCGCGAGGGGATGCTCGAGCACTGGGGACCGCCGCCCGGCTCGCTCTACGTCGACGACGGCGACATCGTGCTGGCGGCCCTGCAGTACGGCCGGGTCGTGCTGATGATCCAGCCGCCGCGGGGCTTCGGCGAGAACCCGATCGCGATCTACCACGACCCCGACCTGCCGCCGTCGCACCACTACCTCGCCGCCTACCGCTGGCTGGAGCCGTCGAGTTCGGGGCGCGACGCGGTCGTGCACGTCGGCAAGCACGGGACGCTCGAGTGGCTGCCCGGGCAGCGGTCTCGGCCTCGGCGCCGACGACGCGCCCGACGCGGTGCTCGGCGACCTGCCGCTGTTCTACCCGTTCATCGTCAACGACCCGGGCGAGGGCACCCAGGCCAAGCGCCGCGGCCACGCGACCGTCGTCGACCACCTGGTGCCGCCGATGGCGCGCGCCGACACCTACGACGAGATGGCGCAGCTGGAGCAGCTGCTCGACGAGTACGCCCAGGTGCAGGCGATGGACCCGGCGAAGCTGCCGACCATCCGCCAGCAGGTCTGGGAGCTGGTCGAGAAGGCGCAGCTGCACCACGACCTGCACGTCGCCGAGAGCCCGTCCGACGACGAGTTCGACGACTTCATCATGCACATCGACGGCTACCTCTGCGAGGTCAAGGACGTCCTCATCCGCGACGGCCTGCACATCCTCGGGCAGCCGCCGGTCGAGGCGCCGCTGGTCGACCTGGTGCTCGGCGTGCTGCGTGCGCAGCAGACCTGGGGCGGCGCGACCGGTGCGCTGCCGGGCCTGCGGCGCGGCGCTCGGCGCGGCCCACGGCCTGACCGAGGACGACCTGCCGCGAGGCCGACCAGCTCGAGGAGATGGCCCGCGCGCTGGTGGAGGGCCTGGCCGCGCCGCAGCTGGGACCCTGCGCTGCGTGCCGACGAGCTGAGCGAGCCTGCCGGACGTGCAGGCGGTGCTGCGGTTCGCCTGCACCGAGGTGGTGCCGCGGCTGGCCAGGACGACCGACGAGCTCGGACAACCTGCTGCACGGCCTGTCCGGCGGCTTCGTGCCGGCCGGCCCGTCCGGCTCGCCGACGCGCGGCCTGGTCGGCGTGCTGCCGACGGGGCGCAACTTCTACTCGGTGGACCCCAAGGCGATCCCGTCGCGCAACGCCTGGACCGTCGGCGTGTCCCTCGGCGACTCGCTGCTGGCCCGCTACCTCGCCGACCACGGCGAGTACCCGGCCTCGGTCGGCCTCGTGGTCTGGGGCACCAGCGCGATGCGCACCGCCGGCGACGACATCGCGGAGGCGCTGTGGCTGCTCGGCGTGCGCCCGGTGTGGGACCAGGCCTCGCGGCGCGTCACCGGTCTCGAGCTGGTGCCGCGCGACGGAGCTCGGGCGCCCGCGCGTCGACGTGACCCTGCGCATCAGCGGCTTCTTCCGCGACGCGTTCCCGCACGTCGTGCAGCTGCTCGACGACGCGGTGCAGCTGGCCGCGGCCGCCGAGGAGGAGGACAACTTCCTGCGTACGCACGTGCAGGCCGACCTCGCAGCGGGCGCCGACCCGCGACGGGCGACGGCGCGCATCTTCGGCTCCAAGCCGGGGGCGTACGGCGCCGGGCTGCTGCCGCTCATCGACAGCCGCGACTGGAAGACCGACGCCGACCTGGCCGAGGTCTACGCGGTCTGGGGCGGCTACGCCTACGGCAAGGGGCTGGACGGCGCGCCGGCGCGCAAGGACATGGAGCGCGTCTACACGCGGGTGCGCGTGGCGGCCAAGAACCAGGACACCCGCGAGCACGACATCGTCGACAGCGACGACTACTTCCAGTACCACGGCGGCATGGTCGCCGCGGTGCGCGCGCTGACGGGGGAGTCGCCCGAGGCGTACGTCGGCGACAGCGCGGTGCCCGACACCGTCAAGACGCGGACCCTGCAGGAGGAGACGCACCGCGTCTTCCGCGCCCGCGTCGTGAACCCCCGGTGGATCGCCGCGATGCAGCGGCACGGCTACAAGGGCGCGTTCGAGATGGCCGCCACGGTCGACTACCTGTTCGGCTACGACGCGACGGCCGGCGTCGTCGAGGACTGGATGTACGAGAAGCTCGCGTCCGCGTACGTCTTCGACGAGACCAACCGCGCGTTCATGCAGAAGAGCAACCCGTGGGCGCTGCGCGGGGTGGCCGAGCGGCTGCTCGAGGCGGCCGACCGCGGGCTCTGGGAGTCGCCGGCCGGCGAGACGATCGAGGGCCTCAAGGCGACGTTCCTCGAGCTCGAGGGCGACCTCGAGGGGGAGTGAGGGTCAGCGCAGGTCGATGACCGTGACGACCTGCTCCGGGTCGTAGCGGGCGGCCTCCTGCTCGAGCCGGGCGAGCTGGGCGGCACTGACGGGGCAGGGGAAGCCGTACCGCCGCTGCACGGCGCTGCTCGCCAGCATCAGCGCCGTACGGGCGTGGTCGACGAACTCCGCGACGGCGTAGTGCTCACCCGCGCGCAGCCAGTGCTGGACGACGGGGGAGTGGCACACGCCCTGGTCGTCGTGGCCGTCCGGCCAGCGCACCGTCCACGTCGTCGGCTCCATCCGACGACGGTGCGCGCCGGCCGGGTCAGGGCGGTTGCCGGCGTGTGACGGTCGTGTGTCCTCAGCCGAAGACGACCGTGCGACCCCGGTGCACGAGGACGCGGGCGGCCAGGTGCAGCCGGACGGCGCGGGCGAGGACCAGCGCCTCGAGGTCGCGGCCGCGGGCGACGAACTGCTCGACCGAGTCGCGGTGGGTCACCCGGGAGATGTCCTGCGCGATGATCGGCCCCTCGTCGAGGTCGGCCGTCGCGTAGTGCGCGGTGGCGCCGATGATCTTCACGCCCCGGTCGTGCGCCTGGTGGTAGGGCTTCGCGCCGACGAAGGCCGGCAGCAGGCTGTGGTGGATGTTGATGATGCGTGACGGGAAGCGGCCGACGAAGTCCGCCGACAGCACCTGCATGTAGCGGGCCAGCACCACCAGGTCCACGTCGCCGACGGCCTCGAGCACGCGGGCCTCCTGGGCCGCCTTGCCGTCCGGCCCGATCGGCACGTGGTGGAACGGGACGCCGAAGAACCGGCTCGCCTCGGCGTGGTCCGGGTGGTTGCTCACCACGGCGGTCAGCTCGGCGTCGAGCTCGCCGCTGTGGTGGCGCGAGAGCAGGTCGAGCAGGCAGTGCGGCTGCTTGGAGGCCAGCAGCGCGATGCGCGGGCGCACCGCCGTCAGCCGCAGCTCGGCCTCCATCGCGAAGCGGTCGCTCACCTCGCGGAAGGCCGGCAGCACCTCCCCGGGCGCCAGGTCGAGGCCGTCGAGCTCGAACTCCACCCGCTGGAAGAACAGCCCGTCGGAGGCGTCGGTGTGCTGCTCGACCTCGACGATGTTGGCGCCGTGGCGGTAGAGGAACTCGGCGACCGCGGCGACGATGCCGCGGGCGTCGGGGCAGGTCAGCAGCAGCACCGCGGTGCCGCCCGGGCCGGCCGGCGGGACGAAGGCCGAGCGCTCGCTGGGCAGGGGCTCCGGCGTGCTCACCCGGCCAGGCTAGGGCGGCGGCACCCGGCGGCTATCCTCAGGCAGCCAGCGACGGCTGGAGAGGAAGCCGGTGAGAGTCCGGCGCGGTCCCGCCACTGTGACCCGAGGCGACTCGGGGAGCCAGACACTCCCACCGTCGACACCTCCATCCGGGGCGCGGACCTCGAGGAAGGGCTCCATGACCCTGCTCAGGCACACCCCGTGAGCGCCTACCCGTTCTCCGCCGTCGTCGGGCTGGACGACCTGCGCCTCGCGCTCGTCGTCAACGCCGTCTCGCCGTCCGTCGGGGGTGTCCTCGTCCGCGGCGAGAAGGGCACCGCCAAGTCGACCGTCGTGCGCGCGCTCGCCGCGCTGCTGCCGCCGGTCGCGGTCGTGGAGGGCTGCCGCTTCTCCTGCGACCCCGCCTCGCCGGACCCGCAGTGCCCGGACGGCCCGCACACCGCGTTCTCGGCCGGCGCGCGTCCGGCCCGCCTCGTCGAGCTGCCGGTCGGCGCCTCCGAGGACCGCCTCGTCGGGTCGCTGGACCTGGAGCGCGCGCTCACGACCGGCGTCTCGGCGTACGAGCCCGGGCTGCTGGCCGCAGCCCACCGCGGCGTGCTCTACGTCGACGAGGTCAACCTGCTGCACGACCACCTGGTCGACCTGCTGCTCGACGCCGCCGCCCTCGGCCGGTCCTACGTCGAGCGCGAGGGCGTCTCGGTCGTGCACGCCGCGCGCTTCCTGCTCGTCGGGACGATGAACCCCGAGGAGGGCGAGCTGCGCCCGCAGCTGCTCGACCGCTTCGGCCTCACCGTCGAGGTGGCGGCCACCCGCGACCCGGTCGAGCGGGCCGAGGTCGTGCGCCGGCGCCTGGCGTACGAGGCCGACCCCGAGCGGGTTCGCCGCCCGCTGGGCCGCCGACGACGCCGCGCTCGCGGCCCAGATCGCCGAGGCCCGCGCGCGCCTGCCGCGGGTCGAGCTCGGCGACCACGCGCTGCGCGAGATCACCACCGTCTGCGCCGCCTTCGACGTCGACGGCCTGCGCGCCGACCTGGTCACCGCCAAGGCGGCGATCGCGCTGGCCGCCTGGGCCGGTCGGGACGAGGTCACCACCGAGGACGTGCGCACGGCCGCCCGCCTCGCGCTGCCGCACCGCCGCCGGCGCACGCCGTTCGAGGCGCCGGGGCTGGACGAGGACCGCCTCGAGCAGGCCCTCGACAGCGTGGAGCCCGAGACGCCGGGTCCGCCGGACGACGGGCCCTCCGGCGGCGGCGCCCCGCCCCCTCCGCCGACGTCCGGCGCAGACGACGACGCGACCGGGTCCGAGGAGCCCGAGCCGGAGCCCGCCGGGGCCTCCGCGCAGGCCCCCTCGGGCGAGCCGGAGCACGCAGCCCGGTGCGCCCGCACCCGGCGAGGGCACGGCTGCTCCCGGCGAGGCGTTCCGGCCGGTCACCCTGCGCGTGCCCGGCGTGAACCGCCGCGGCGGCGCGGCCGGCCGCCGGTCGCGCACCCAGGGCAGCAGCGGGCGGCTGACCGGCTCGGCGCTGCCGCAGGGCCGGCTGTCGCAGCTGCACCTGTCGGCCACCCTGCGCGCCGCCGCGCCGCACCAGGTGCGCCGCGGCCGCTCCTCCGCCGGCGTGGTCCTGCGCCCGGGCGACCTGCGCGAGGCGGTCCGCGAGGGGCGCGAGGGCAACCTGGTGCTGTTCGTCGTCGACGCGTCCGGGTCGATGGCCGCCCGGCAGCGCATGAGCGCCGTCAAGGGGGCGGTCGTCAGCCTGCTCACCGACGCCTACCAGCGCCGCGACAAGGTCGCGCTGGTCAGCTTCCGCGGCTCCTCCGCCGACCTCGCGCTGCCTCCCACCAGCAGCGTCGAGGCCGCCGTCGTGCGGCTCGCGGAGCTGCCGACGGGCGGCCGTACGCCGGTGTCCGCCGGACTGCTGCGCGCCGCCGAGGTGCTGCGCGTGGAGGCCGTCCGCGACCCGGCGCGCCGCGCGCTCGTCGTCGTCGTCACCGACGGCCGGCACACCAGCGGGCCCTCGCCCGAGCTGGCCGCCGCGCACCTGGCCGCGACCGGCGCCGCGGTCGTGGTCGTCGACTGCGAGAGCGGCCCCGTGCGCCTCGGCCTGGCTGCCCAGCTCGCCGTCCAGCTCGGGGGCGAGGCGCTGCGGCTCGAGGAGCTGTCCGCCGAGTCGCTGACCTCCGTGGTGAAGGCGGCCTGACGTGGCGCCGTCGAGCCGGAGGCTCGCATGAGTCCTCAGGGTCAGCCGACCTCCGTCCCCGACGACGGGCTGACCACCCGGCAGCGGCGCAACCGCGCGCTGACCGTCGTGCACACCGGCGAGATGAAGGGCAAGTCGACCGCGGCCTTCGGGCTGGCGCTGCGCGCCTGGAACCAGGGCTGGTCGATCGGGGTGTTCCAGTTCGTCAAGAGCGCGAAGTGGAAGGTCGGCGAGGAGAACGCCCTGCGCACCCTCGGCGACACCGGTCAGGGCGGCACCGTCACCTGGCACAAGATGGGCGAGGGCTGGTCCTGGACCCGCAAGCAGGGGACCAGCGACGACCACGAGGCCAACGCCCGCGAGGGCTGGGAGCAGGTCAAGCGCGACCTCGCCGCCGAGACCTACCGCTTCTACGTGCTCGACGAGTTCACCTACCCGATGAAGTGGGGCTGGGTCGACGTCGACGACGTCGTGCAGACGCTGGCCTCGCGCCCCGGGACGCAGCACGTCGTCATCACCGGGCGGGACGCGCACCCGGCGCTGGTCGAGGCGGCCGACCTCGTCGTCGAGATGACGAAGGTCAAGCACCCGATGGACGCGGGCCAGAAGGGCCAGCGGGGGATCGAGTGGTGAGCGTCCCGCGCGTCGTCATCGCCGCTCCGTCGTCGGGGGCCGGCAAGACCACCGTCGCGACCGGCCTGATCGCGGCCCTGCGCGCCCGCGGGCTGTCGGTCTCGCCGCACAAGGTCGGGCCCGACTACATCGACCCCGGCTACCACGCGCTCGCGGCCGGCCGGCCGGGTCGCAACCTCGACCCCGTGCTGGTCGGCGAGGAGCGGGTCGCGCCGCTGTTCCTGCACGGCAGCGCCGGCACCGACGTCGCCGTCGTCGAGGGCGTCATGGGCCTGTACGACGGCCGCGGCTCCACGTCGTACGGCTCGACCGCCCACGTCGCGCGCCTGATCGACGCGCCGGTCGTGCTGGTGGTCGACGCGTCGTCGCAGAGCCGCTCGGTCGCCGCGCTGGTGCACGGCTTCGCGACGTACGAGGACACCCGCGTGGCCGGTGTGGTGCTCAACCGGGTCGGCAGCGACCGGCACGAGCAGCTGCTGCGCGAGGCGCTGGTCGGGCGTGGCCCCGGTGCTCGGGCGTGCTGCGCCGCGACGACGCGGTCGCGACGCCGAGCCGCCACCTCGGGCTCGTCCCGGTCGCGGAGCGGACGCCCGAGGCGGTCGCCACCGTGGAGCGGCTCGGCGCGCTGGTCGAGCGCACCTGCGACGTGGACGCCCTGCTCGCGCTGGCCCGCACCGCGCCGGCGCTGTCGGCGCAAGCATGGTCCCCCTCGCCGACGTATGGCCACTGCCCGCCCCGGGCGGGCAGCGGCGATACGTCGCGTGAGGGGACCCGTCCCGTCGTCGCCGTCTTCGGCGGGCCGGCGTTCACGTTCTCCTACGCCGAGACGACCGAGCTGCTCACCGCCGCGGGCGCCGACGTCGTGACCGTCGACCCGCTGCGCGACGAGCGGCTTCCCGACGCCACAGCGGGTCTGGTCATCGGCGGCGGCTTCCCCGAGGTGTACGCGGAGCAGCTGTCGGCCAACGCCCCGCTGCGGGACGACGTCGCGCGGCTGGCCGCGACCGGCGCCCCGGTCAGCGCCGAGTGCGCCGGACTGCTCTACCTCTGCGAGCGCCTCGACGACCTGCCGATGTGCGGCGTGCTGCCGGCGACGGCGCAGATGACGCCGCGGCTCACCCTCGGCTACCGGGAGACGAAGGCGGCCACCGCGTCGTGGATGAGCGGCGACCCCGTCGTCGGTCACGAGTTCCACCGCACCACCGTCGACCCGGTCGGCGGCGTGCCGGCCGCGTGGGCGAACGGCGAGGGCTTCGTGCAGGGCGGCGTGCACGCGTCGTACCTGCACCTGCACTGGGCCGGCGTGCCCGGTGCGGCCGAGAGGTTCGTGCAGGCATGCGGCTGATCGGCGTCGGCGTCGGCCCGGGTGACCCGGAGCTGGTGACGGTCAAGGGCGTGCGCGTGCTGCGCGAGGCCGCGCTCGTCGTCGTGCCCGTCATGGACCCGGACGAGCAGGGGCGCGCCGAGGCGACCGTGCGCGCGCACACCGACCGCGAGCCGCTGCGCCTGGTCTTCGCCCTGGACGACCGCGGCGGCGCGACGGCCGAGCGGCTGTCGGCGTGGGAGGCGGCCGCCGACCGCGTCGCGCAGGAGCTGCGCGACGGCGCGGAGTCGGTGGCGTTCGCGACCATCGGCGATCCCAACGTCTACAGCACCTTCACCTACCTGGCCGACGCCGTGCGCGAGCGGGTGCCGGAGGTCGAGGTCAGCACCGTGCCGGGCATCACCGCGATGCAGGACCTCGCCGCGCGCTCCGGCACCGTGCTCTGCGAGGGCACCGAGTCGCTCGCGCTGCTGCCGCTGACCGCGGGCCTCGAGACGTTCACCGAGGCGCTCACGCACTTCGACACCGTCGTCGCCTACAAGGGCGGCCGGCACATGCCGCGCGTGCGCGCCGTCCTGCAGGAGCTCGGCCGGCTCGACGACGCGGTGTACGGCGCGGCGCTCGGCCTGCCCGAGGAGCAGGTCGGCCCGCTGCCCGAGGACGCCAGCCCGTACCTGTCGACCGTCATCGTCCCGGCCCGTGGCCGGACCACCCGTGGAGGAAAGCTGTGACGCGGCCGCGTCTCGTTCGTCGGAGCAGGACCCGGCGCCGCCGACCTCATCACCCTGCGCGGCGCGCAGCGCATCGCCGAGGCCGACATCGTCATCTGGGCGGCGTCGCTGGTGCACGAGGACGTGCTGCAGCACGCGCGTCCCGACGCGGTCGTCGTCAACTCCGCGGAGCACTCGCTGGAGGGCATCACCGAGCACTACCAGCGGGCCGCCCGCGAGGACCTGCTCGTCGCGCGCATCCACTCCGGTGACCCGGCGCTGTGGGGCGGCACGCAGGAGCAGATGGAGCTGTGCGTCTCGCTCGGCCTGGCGACCGAGGTCATCCCGGGCGTCAGCGCGTTCAGCGCGGTGGCCGCCCTGGTGCAGCGCGAGCTGACCATCCCCGAGGTGGCGCAGTCGGTCGTGCTGACGCGGCTGGAGGGCGGCAAGACGCCGATGCCGTCGGGGGAGACGGTGCGCGGGTTCGCCGCTCACGGCACGACGATGGCGCTGTTCCTGTCGGCCGCGCGCACCAAGCAGCTGCAGGACGAGCTGCTCGCGGCGGGCACGTACGACGAGGACACGCCGTGCGTCGTGGCCTACGCGGCGACCTGGCCGGACGAGCTGGTCTTCGAGTGCCGGCTCGGCGAGCTGGCCGCGAAGGTCAAGGAGCACAAGCTCTACAAGCACACGCTGGTGCTCGTCGGTCCGGCGCTCGGCGCGGGCGGGACCCGGTCGCACCTCTACCACCCGGGGCACTTCCACGAGCACCGCAAGGTCGAGTCGCAGGAGGCGCGGGCGCAGCTGCGGGCCGCCCGGGCCAGCCGTGTCTGACCAGCACCCCCGGACGCCCGGCCACGACCTCGGGTCCACTCCCGCGCCGGGCCGCGAGCTCCGCGAGCCGGACCTCCCCCGCACGGCGAAGGTCCGCACCGGTCCGCTGCGCAGCGGCTGGACGACGGGCACCTGCAGCGCGGCGGCGGCGAAGGCCGCGACCACCGCGCTGCTGACGCAGCAGGTGCAGACGCGCGTCGACGTCGTGCTGCCCGACGAGCGGCTGGTCGGCTTCGACGTCGAGCGCTGCGACGTCAGCGCCGACCGGGCCGAGGCCGTCGTGGTCAAGGACGCCGGTGACGACCCGGACGTGACGCACGGCGCGCACCTCACCGCGACGGTGCGCTGGGACGGCCAGCCGGGCCTGCACCTCGAGGGCGGCGTCGGCGTCGGCGTGGTCACCAAGCCGGGGCTCGGGCTGGAGGTCGGCGGCCCCGCCATCAACCCCGTACCGCGCCAGATGCTCCGCGACAACGTCGGCGCCGTCGTCGACCTCGACGCCCGCGGCGTGCGCGTGACCATCAGCGTGCCCGACGGCGAGAAGCGCGCGAAGAAGACGACGAACGCCCGGCTCGGCATCCTCGGCGGCATCTCGATCCTCGGCACCACCGGGGTGGTGCGGCCCTTCTCCACCGAGTCGTGGCGGGCCTCCGTCGTGCAGGCGGTGCAGGTGATGGCGGCGCAGTCCGAGCCGACGCTCGTGCTCGCCACCGGCGGCCGCACCGAGAAGGCGGCCATGCGGCTGCTGCCCGACCTGCCGCCGGTCTGCTTCGTCGAGGTCGGCGACTTCACCGGCGCGGCCCTGACGAAGGCCAGGAGCTGGGGCTCCAGCGGGTCGTCTTCGTCGGCATGGCCGGCAAGCTGACGAAGCTGGCGAGCGGCGTGCTGATGACGCACTACACGCGCAGCAAGGTCGACCTGTCGGTGCTCGCGGAGCTCTCGCCGCCGTCGCTCGTCGAGCAGGTGGCCGCGGCCAACACGGCGCGCCACGCGTACGAGCTGTGGGACGAGGCCGGGCGTGCTGCGCACGTGCGGCGACGCGCTCTGCCGCACCGTCGCCGACGTGCTCACCCGCTTCAGCGGGCTGGCGGCGCAGGTCGCGATGGTCGACCCCGAGGGCAAGCACGTCGTCGCGGCGACCGAGCCGGAGTGGGTCGCGTGACGATCACCGTCGTGGGCTACGACGGCGGCCCTCTGCCGGCGCAGGCCGTGACCCGGCTGCGAGGGGCCTCGCTCGTCATGGGCGGGCGCCGGCACCTCGCCGAGGTCGCGATCCCTGACGGCGTACGCACGATCGCGCTCCGCGACGACCCGGGCGCGGCGATCGCCGCCGTGGCGGACGAGCCCGGCGACGTGGTCGTCCTCGCGTCCGGCGACCCGGGGTTCTTCGGCGTGGTGCGCGCAGTCCGTCGCGCGGTCGCACCGCGCCGGGTCGAGGTGCTGGCCGGTCGTACGTCCGTCGCGCTCGCCTTCGCCGCCGCCGGGATCGAGTGGGACGACGCGGTCGTGGTGTCCGCGCACGGCCGCGACCCGCGCGAGGCGCTCGCCGCCGTGCGCGCGCACGACAAGGTCGCCGTGCTGACCGACGCGACCTGCGGCCCCGCGCAGCTCGGCGCGGCGCTGGCCGGCCGGGACGACCGCGTGCTGCTGGTCGGCGAGCGGCTCGGGCTGCCGGGGGAGCGGGTCGTCGAGGTGACGCCCGACGCGGCCGCGGCGCAGCAGTGGGCCGACCCCAACGTCGTGCTGGTGCTCGACCGCGCGCGCCACGTGCTGCCGCCCGCGCCCCGCGCCACCGTCGCCGGCTTCCGCACGCCGACCGGCTGGGCGCTGCCCGAGACGGCCTTCGCGCACCGGGACGCCATGGTCACCAAGGCCGAGGTGCGCGCGCTGGTGCTGGCCCGGCTCGGCCCGCGGCTCGGCGAGGTCGTGTGGGACGTCGGCGCCGGCAGCGGCTCGGTCGCGGTGGAGTGCGCGCGCTTCGGCGCCGACGCGCACGCCGTCGAGCGCGACCCGGACGACGCCGAGCGGGTGCGCGACAACGCCGCTGCGCACGGCGTCCACGTGCACGTCGTCACCGGCGCCGCCCCCGGAGCGCTGGCCGACCTCCCGGACCCCGACGCGGCGTTCGTCGGCGGTGGCGGCCCCTCCGTCGTGGCGGCTGTCGCCGCGCGCCGGCCCGTCCCGGCTCGTCGTCGCGCTGGCGCAGCTCGAGCGGGTCGCCCCGACCGCGGCCGCCCTGTCGGACTACACCGTCGAGACGGTCCTGCTGCAGGCCTCCCGCCTGCAGCCGCTCGCCGACGGTCACCGCCTCGTCCCGACCAACCCCGTCTTCGTCGTCTCAGGAGTCCTGCCGTGATCGGCCTCGTCACCACCACCGCCGCCGGTCGCGCAGGCGCCGCCCGTCTCGCGGAGGCGCTGCCGGACACCACGACGTACGACGTGCGCGAGCTCGCCACGGCCTGGCGCGAGTGCGACGCGCTGGTCTGCTTCCTGGCCACCGGCGCGGTGGTGCGGCTGGTCGCACCGCTGCTGGCCGACAAGGCGAGCGACCCGGGCGTGGTGTGCGTCGACGAGGCGCACCGGTTCGCGGTCGCGCTGGTCGGCGGTCACGGCGGCGGCGCCAACGCGCTGGCGGCCGACGTGGCGCGGGTGCTGGGCGCCGAGCCCGTCGTCACCACGGCGAGCGACGCGGTCGGGCTGCCCGGGCTCGACATGCTCGGCTGGCCGGTCGAGGGCGCGGTCGCCGCGGTGGGTCGCGCGATGCTCGACGGCGAGCCGGTGCGGCTGTCCGCCGACGCCGCCTGGCCGCTGCCGCCGCTGCCGGTGGGCGACGCCGGGCGCGTACGTCCTGCGCGTCACCGACCGGGTGCGAGCCGGGTGCTCGCGCGACACTGCTGTGCTGCGGCCGCCGTCGCTGGTGCTCGGCCTCGGCGCCTCCCGCGGCGTGACCGCCGACGAGGTGCTGGCGCTGGTCGACCGTACGCTCGAGGGCGCCGGGCTGTCGCCGCTGTCGGTCGCCGCCGTCGCCACCGCCGACGCCAAGGCCGACGAGGCCGGGATCGTCGACGCCTGCCGCGCCCGGGGCTGGGCGCTGACGACGTACGCCTCCGAGCTGCTCGCGCAGGTCGACGTGCCGAACCCGAGCGAGGAGCCGCAGAAGGTGCTCGGCACGCCGAGCGTCGCGGAGGCCGCCGCCCTGCTGCACAGCGGCGGCCAGCTGGTCGTGGAGAAGACGAAGAGCGCGATGGCGACCGTGGCGGTCGCCCGTCGCGCGCCGCGGGGACGGCTCGCGCTGGTCGGCCTCGGGCCGGGTGCGCGCGACCTGCTGACGCCGCGGGCCGAGGCGGAGCTCAAGCGCGCTTCGACGTGGGTCGGGCTCGACCAGTACGTCGACCAGGTGCGCGACCTGGCCCGCCCCGGCACGCGGCTCGTGGTCACCGGGCTGGGTCAGGAGGAGGAGCGGGCGCACTCCGCCGTACGGCTGGCCGAGCAGGGCCACGCCGTCGCGCTGATCGGCTCCGGCGACGCCGGCGTCTACGCCATGGCGTCGCCCGGCGCTCGAGGTCGCCGGCACCGACATCGACGTGGTCGGCGTCCCCGGTGTGACCGCCGCGCTCGCGGCCAGCAACCTGCTCGGCGCGCCGCTCGGGCACGACCACGCCAGCATCAGCCTGTCGGACCTGCACACGCCGTGGGAGGCGATCGAGACGCGGATCCGCGCTGTCGCGCAGGCCGACCTCGTCGTCACCTTCTACAACCCGCGCAGCCGCGGGCGGGACTGGCAGCTGCCGAAGGCCGTCGCGATGCTGCTCGAGCACCGGCCGGCGTCGACCCCGGTGGGCATCGTCACCGACGCGTCGCGGCCGGCGCAGACCGTCGTGCTGACCACCCTCGGCGAGCTCGACGTCGAGCACGTCACGATGCTCGCGTGCGTCGTCGTCGGCTCCTCGCAGAGCACCGTCGTGGGCGGGCGCTTCGTCACGCCGCGGGGGTACCGATGGGCTACCTAGTCCTCGACTCCTGCACCGCGTGCGGGGCGTGCCTGCTCACCTGCCCCGAGCACGCGATCGTGCCGTCGCTCCCGCTGCAGGTGCGCGCCGACCGCTGCACGTCCTGCGGCGAGTGCGTCGAGGTCTGCCCCGCCGACGCCATCCTCGAGGTGCCCGAGCCCCGCGATCATGGAGTTGTGCACGCCTCCCACGCTCAGCCGGCGTGCCACAACTCCATGATCGGCGCGGGAAGGGGCGGGACCCCGTGAGGCCAGGGACGGTCGCGCTGGTGGGCGCGGGGCCCGGCGACCCCGGCCTGCTGACGCTGAAGGCGGCCCAGCTGCTCGCCGAGGCCGACGTCGTGCTGACCGACCGGCTCGTCGCGCCGGAGGTGCTGGCGCACGTGCGCGACGGCGCCGAGCTGGTCGACGTCGGCAAGACCAGCTGGACCGGCACCGCGCCCCGCCAGGAGGAGATCAGCGCCCAGCTGGTCGCGCACGCGAAGGCCGGCAAGCGGGTCGTGCGGCTCAAGGGCGGCGACCCGTTCGTCTTCGGGCGCGGGTCGGAGGAGGCGGAGGCGCTGGTCGAGGCGGGCATCGCGTACGAGGTGGTGCCGGGCATCAGCAGCGCGATCGCGGCGGCGGCGTACGCCGGCATCCCGGTCACCGCGCGCGGTGTCACGCAGGACGTCTGCGTCGTGACCGGCCACCTGGACCCCGACGACCCGGCGAGCCGCGTGCGGTGGCAGGCGCTCGCCACCGGCCCCGGCACGCTGGTCATCCTCATGGGCCACGACCGGCTGCCGCTGCTCATGAGCGGCCTGGTCCGCCACGGTCGCGACCCGAGGACGCCGGCCGCCTGCATCGAGCAGGGCACCACCGCGGCGCAGCGCGTCGTCGTCAGCACGGTCGAGGACCTCGCCGACGACGTCGCGGCGGCCGGCCTCAAGGCACCCGTCGCCACGGTCGTGGGCGACGTCGTACGGCTCCGGGAGAGGCTCCGATGGTTCGACTGACCGTCCACCCGATCGAGCAGGAGTCGTTCGCGATCCTGCGCTCGCGGGTCGACACCTCCGGGCTGCCGCCGCTGACGCGCGCGGTCGTCGAGCGGGTCGTGCACTCGAGCGCCGACCTCGGCTACGTCACCGACCTGGTCACCGACGAGGAGTCCCTGGCGAAGGGGCAGGCCGCGCTGCTGGCCGGCGCGCCGGTCGTCGCCGACGTGCAGATGGTGGCCGCTGGCATCACGACCCGCGACGTCGTCTGCCGGGTGCGCGAGGCGAAGGCCGCTGACGGACTCACCCGCAGCGCGGCGGCGGTGCGCATGGCGTACGACGAGGTCGGCCCCGGCGCGGTGTGGGTCGTCGGGTGCGCGCCCACCGCGCTGTTCGAGCTGATCGAGCTCGGCGTGCAGCCGGCCCTGGTCGTCGGGCTGCCCGTCGGCTTCGTCGGCGCGGCCGAGTCCAAGGCCGCCCTGCGCGAGAGCGGGCTGCCCGCCGTCTCCAACGTCAGCGAGAAGGGCGGGTCGGCCGTCGCCGCTGCCGCCCTCAACGCCCTGCTCTACACGGAGAAGCCATGAACCCCCTCCTCGTCGTCGGCCACGGCACCAAGAGCACCGCGGGGGTCGAGCAGTTCGCCCAGCTGGTCGACCGCGTCCGCGTGGCGAGCGTCGGCCGCGACGTCGAGGGCGGCTTCCTCGAGCTGGCTCCGCCGCCCATCCAGGACGCCGTCGCCAAGCTGGCCGCCGCCGGCCACACCACGGTCGACGTGGTGCCGCTGGTGCTGGTCGCCGCCGGTCACAGCAAGGGCGACATCCCCGCCGCGCTCGAGCGCGAGCGGCGCCGGCACCCTGGCCTGTCCTTCCGGTACGGCCGCCCGCTCGGCCCCCACCCCCTGCTGCTGGCCGACCTCACCGACCGGCTGGCCGCCGAGGTCCCGGCCGAGCAGTGGCCCGACACCGCCGTCGTGCTGGTCGGCCGGGGCGCCACCGACCCCGACGCCAACGCCGAGGTGGCCAAGACCGCGCGGCTGCTGCTCGAGGGCCGGGGCATCGGCACGGTCGAGACCGGCTACATCAGCCTGGCCCAGCCCGGTGTGCCGGCCGCGCTGGAGCGGGCTCGCCGGCTCGGCTACGCCCGCGTCGTCGTGCTGCCGTACTTCCTGTTCGCCGGCGTCCTGCCCGACCGGATCGTCGCCCAGGCGACGACGTGGGCCGAGGAGCACCCGGACGTCGACGTCCGCGTCGCCGGGCTGATCGGCCCCAGCGCGCGGCTCGCCGACCTCGTCCGCGAGCGGTGGACCGAGCTGTCCGGCGGCGACCTGCGGATGAACTGCGACACCTGCGCCTACCGGGTCGCGCTGCCCGGGTTCGAGGACAAGCAGAACGCTCCGCAGACCCCCCACGACCACCCGGACGACCCCGCCCACCCGCACGGCCACCACCACCACCCGCACTGATGGACCCGCTGCGCCACCACGGGGACACCGAGCTCGGACCGGGCCTGCTGGACCTCGCGGTCAACGTCCGCGGCAGCGCGCCGCCGCCCTGGCTGCAGGCCGCGCTGGCCGACGCGCTGGCCCGGCTCGCGGCCTACCCCGACCAGGCGGCCGCGGTCGGCGCGGTGGCGGCGCGGCACGGGCGCGACCCGGACGAGGTGCTGCTCACGGCGGGCGCGGCCGAGGCGTTCGTGCTGCTCGCCCGGGTGCTCCGGCCGCGCAAGGCGGTCTGCGTGCACCCGTCGTTCACCGAGCCCGAGGCGGCGCTGCGGGCGGCCGGGCACGAGGTGACCCGGCTGGTGCTGCCGCCGCCGTACGTCCTGACCGACGTCCCCGACGACGCCGACCTGGTCGTCGTGGGCAACCCCACCAACCCGACCGGCGTGCTGCACGACCTCGCCCACCTGTGCCGCCCCGGGCGCGTCACCGTCGTCGACGAGGCGTTCCTCGACGCCGTGCCGGGGGAGCCGGGCTCGCTGGCGTCCCGCGCCGACCTGCCCGGCCTGGTGGTGGTCCGCAGCCTGACCAAGACCTGGGCGCTGGCCGGGCTGCGGGTCGGCTACCTGCTGGCGTCGCCCGACCTCGTCGCCCGGCTGCGCGAGGCCCAGCCGCTCTGGCCGGTCGGGACCCTGGGGCTCACCGCCCTCGAGCTCTGCTCCGCGCCGGCCGCGGTGGCGCAGGCCGAGGCCGACGCCGCGCAGGTGGCGGCCGAGCGGCGCCGGCTCGAGGGCCTGCTGCTCGGCCTCGGCGTCGAGGTCAGCCCGGGCTCGCAGGCGCCGTTCCTGCTCTGCCGGGTCCCGGACCGCCCGGAGGTCCGGCCGCGGTTGCGCGGGATGGGCATCGCGGTCCGCCGGGGCGACACGTTCCCCGGGCTGGGCGAGGACTCGTGGCGCACGGCCGTACGGGACAAGGCGTCGAGCGACCGCCTCGTCCAGTCGCTGTGGGCGCTGCTCGCGGCGTTCTGACCCGCGCTGGACCGCGTGGTCGAACCGTCGCGGGCTCGCCCTGTCCGCGGGACGTGTTTGCTACCCCGTGCCGGTGTCCGGTCCTCGGGACGGCCTGCTCGGAGGACCGGACAGGTGTGCGGTCCTCCGTGCGCCGTTCAGCCGGACGACGTGCCGCTCCGTGCGGCCCGTCAGCGACCGGTGAAGCGGGCCTCTCGCCGCTCCTGGAAGCTCAGCACGCCCTCGGCGGCGTCCTCGCTGCTCATGACCACGGGCAGCACCTCGCGCAGGTGCTCCGCCGCCGCCGCGTCCGCGACCGCCCGCTGCGCGACCCGGGCGTTGGCCAGGGTGCCCTGCACGCCGAGCGGCGCCTGCTTGGCGACGAGCTGCGCGATCTCGGTGGCCCGGGCCAGCTGCTGCCCGGCGGGCACGACCTCCTGCACCAGGCCGATCCGGTGCGCCTCGGCGGCGCCGAACTCCTCGCCGGTCAGCAGGAAGCGCATGGCGTTGCCCCAGCCCAGCTGCAGCGGCGCCCGGCTGCTCGCGCCGCCGAACGGCAGGATGCCGCGCCCCACCTCGAGCTGGCGGTAGCGGACGTCGTCGGCCGCCACGACGATGTCGCTGGCCAGGGACAGCTCGATGGCGATCGTGAAGGCGATGCCCTGCACCGCCATGACGACCGGCTTGGGCACCGGCGGGCGCCACATGCCGAACGCGTCGAAGCGCCCCTCCCCGCTGAGCACCTGAGGGCCGCGCTCGTCGACGGCGGGGGAGACCTGGGCGAGGTCCAGGCCGGCGGAGAAGTGGTCGCCGTGCCCGAACAGCACGCCGACGTGGACGGAGTCGTCGTCGGCGAGGCGCTCGTACGCCTGGCCGACCCCCCTGATCACGTCGAGGTCCCAGGCGTTGCGCTTGGCCACGCGGTCCACGCCGATCAGCAGGACCGGTCCGTCCTGCTCCACGGTCACGCTCGAGGTCGTCATGGGTACCGACCCTAGTGAGACGCGGTAGCGTCCGCGGCAACCCCCTCCCGCTGGGGAAGTCCGGTGAGAGCCCGGTGCAGGTGCGCTACTGACGTCTTCCCCCTCCGGGGCGGGAGCGAGCCAGATCGCCGGCGGGCAGAGGGCCGACTCGTTCCACACCTCCGCCCACGAGGGAGAGCCGGTTCCGTGCTCGACATCGCTCTGCCCGTCCTCGGCCTCGCCGGTACCAGCTTCGCGCTGGGTGCCCGCCACGGCCTGGACTGGGACCACATCGCGGCCATCACCGACCTCACCGCGCCCCGCGGCGGCGACGACGCGCACCCGCACCGGCACGGCCGCCGGGGCCTCGGCCTGTCGTTCTGGTACTGCCTCGGGCACGGGCTCGTCCTGGCCACGTTCGGCCTGCTGGTGCTCACCCTGTCGGTCCAGCTGCCGGCCGGGATCGACCACCTCTTCTCGTACGCCGTCGGCACCACGCTCGTCGTCCTCGGCGGGGTGGTGCTCTACCAGCTCGGGCGCTACCGGAGCGACTACCGCTACACCGGGCGGATCAGCCTGGTCGTCGGCGCGCTGCGGCGCGGCTGGGCCCGGGCCCGCCGCCGCGAGGTGCCGGTGGACAGCGGCGACGTCGACCGTCGCGGGGCCTTCCTCGTCGGGCTGCTGCACGGCACCGGGGCCGAGACGCCGACCCAGGTCGTGCTGTTCGCCAGCGCCGGGGCGTCCGGCTCGACCGGCAGCGCGGCCCTGATCCTCGGCGCGTTCGTCGCCGGCCTGGTCGTCACCGACCTCGGCATCGCGGCCATGTGGCTGTCCGGGCTGCTGGGCTCGCGCCGCGCTCCTCGCGTGCAGGTCGGGCTGGGCGTCGTCACCGGCGTCGCCTCGCTCGTGCTCGGCGCGCTGATCCTCACCGGCTACAGCGACCTGGTCCCCCCGCTGGTGCACGAGGGCTGACCCGGTCGGGCGGGCCCGAAGTAGCCATGGCGCACCGCGGGGGCGGCTCGCGAGACTGCGGGCCCGTCCTGCTCGGAGGTCCGCTGTGCCCGCTGACACCCCCTGGTCCGACGTCGTCGTCGACGTCCCGGTCCTGCCGTCCATGACCCGGCCGTGCGCCGGGCCGGACCTGCGGGACGGCCTCGCCACCCCGTGGTCTGCCCGCTGGTCCCCGGCCGTCGTGCCGGCGCCGCGCGAGCCGGTCGACCGGGCGCCCGAGCAGGTGATGTCTGTCTCATCCTGAGTGTGGCGTTTCCGCAACCCCTCTGGTAGGGGACGACGTGGACGTCCGCGCCGCGGGCCCTGACCTCACGCCCGACCAGACGAGGACGACCGGTGCTCCTGCGGCAGGAGGTGTCCGACGGCGTCGAGGTGCTGTCCGTCGTCGGCCCGGTGGGTCCTGGCGACGCCGCCCTGCTGCAGACCGCGGTCGCGCGCGCCGTCGCGCTCAGCCCGCGCGGCGTGCTGGTGGACCTCGCCGACGCGGACGCCGTGAGCGTCGAGGCGGTCGACGTCCTGAACTGGATGACTGTCCGTGCGCAGGGCTGGCCCCGGCCGGCGCTGAGCGTCTGCTGCGCCCCGCCGCACCTCGACGACCTGCTGCTCCCCGTCGTGCAGGTCCACAGCTGCCGCGAGGACGCGCTGGCCCACATGGACGACCGCCCCGACGGGGGTCACCTGCGCAGCTGGGTCGTCGACGGCCTCCAGCCGGCCGCGCAGGCCCGTCGCCTGACGGCCGAGACGGCCCGCGAGGAGCACCTCGAGCCGCTCGCCGACGACCTCGCGGTCGTGGTGAGCGAGCTGGTCACGAACGCCGTCCGGTACGGCTCGCCGCCGGTGCGGCTGCAGATCGACCTCACCGACGAGGCGGTCACGGTGGTCGTCGAGGACGGGTCCCCGGGGCGGCCGACGGCGCGGCAGGCCGCCGAGGACGCCGAGGGCGGCCGCGGGCTGTGGCTCGTCGAGGCGCTGTCCGGCGACAGCGGGGTGCGACCCCACCCGCCCGGCAAGGCGGTCTGGGCGGAGTTCCGCCGCCCGCCTGTCGACGGGTGAGCCCAGCAGCCGCTGCCTAGTCTCCGGGGCATGCCGAGCTCCCGCGTCGTCCTGCCCCCGTCCGCGGTGCCGAGCTGGGGAGACCTGCGGGCCGAGCTCGACGTGCCGGCCGACTTCCCCGCCGACGCGCTGGCCGAGGCCGAGGCGGCGGCCGCCGCGCCGGTGCTGCCGGAGCTCGACCTCACCGACCTGCCCTTCCTCACCGTCGACCCGGAGGGCAGCCGCGACCTGGACCAGGCGCTGGCGCTGGACCGCTCCGGCGACGGCTACGCGCTGCACTACGCGATCGCCGACGTCGGCTCCTTCGTCCGCGCCGGTGGCGCGCTGGACGCGGAGTGCTTCCGGCGGGGGCAGACGCTCTACCTGCCCGACGTACGGGTCCCGCTGCACCCGCCGGTGCTGGGCGAGGGAGCCGCCAGCCTGCTCGAGGGCGAGCTGCGGCCGGCCGTCGTCTGGAGCATGGTGCTGGACGCCCGGGGCGAGCCGGTCGAGGTCCAGGTGCGGCGGGCGAGGGTCCGCTCACGCCGGCGGCTGAGCTACGTCCAGGCGCAGGCGGAGATCGACGGTGGCAGCGCCGAGCTCGCGCTCGTGCTGCTCAGGGAGGTCGGCCTGCTCCGCCAGCAGCGGGCTGCCGACCGCGGCGCCGTCGACGTGCCGACCCCGGAGCAGGAGGTGAGCGACGGCCCCGACGGTCGGCCGCAGCTGACCCTGCGCGCCCCGCTCCCGGTCGAGGGCTGGAACGCCCAGATCAGCCTGCTGACCGGGATGGCCGCCGCCCGGCTCATGCTCGACGGCGGGGTCGGCCTGCTGCGCACCCTGCCGCCGGCGGGCGAGCAGGACGTCGCGTCCCTGCGGCGCAGCGCCCTCGCGCTCGGCGTCGCGTGGCCGGAGCAGGCGGCGTACGCCGAGGTGGTCTCCGCGCTCGACCCGTCGGTGCCCGCGCAGGCGGCGGTGCTGACGCTGGCCACCCGGCTGCTGCGCGGCGCGGGATATACCGCCTTCGACGGCGCGCCGCCGGAGCAGCCGCTGCACAGCGCGCTGGCCGCGCCGTACGCGCACTGCACCGCGCCGCTGCGCCGGCTGGCCGACCGCCACGTGAGTGAGGTGTGCCTGGCGCTGTCGGCGGGCGAGCCGGTGCCTGCGTGGGCCCGGGAGGCGCTGCCGCGGCTGCCCGACGTCATGACCGCGTCCGACCGGCGGGCCAGCGCGCTGGACCGGGCGGTCGTCGACCTGGCCGAGGCCGTGCTGCTCGCGCCCCGGGTGGGCGAGGAGTTCGACGGCGCCGTCGTCGAGGCGGGCGCCAAGAGCGGGGCGGTGCAGCTCACCGACCCGCCGGTGCGGGCCAAGCTCGAGGGGGCGGAGCTGCCGCTCGGCCAGACGGTCCGGGTGCGGCTGGTGAAGGCCGACCCGGCGGCGCGCGCCGTGGTCTTCGCGCCGGCCTGACTCAACCGAAGGGGAGCCCGCCCTTCGAGCCGGGCAGGTGCAGCGGGCCGTCGTGCGACGCGCTCGGCGCCGGCGTCGGCCGGGCCGTCGCGGTCGCGGCCGGTGCCGGGGTCGGGCTCGGCGGGGCCGGCGGCGCGGCGGGCGACGCCTCCGCGGGGGCCGGGGCCGGCTCCGTGCGGCGGGCCCTCCTGGGCTCCTCCTCGGGGGCGGGCGTGGGAGCTGTCGTCGGCAGGACCACCCGCGGCACGGCGGCCAGGGCCGAGTGGACCGGTCGGGTGACCGGCGGGAGGGCCGCGCGCAGGCGGTCGGCGAGGTCGCGGGACTGCGCGATGACGCCCTGCAGCCCGGCGGCGTCCGCGCCGTCGGCGAGCACCCGCTGCTCGGCCTGCAGCAGGACCAGCGCCTGCCGCGCGGCGACCGGGTCACTGCCGGCCCGGGACACCAGCTCGGCGACCTCCTGGTGCCACAGCAGGGCGGCGTGGCGCACCTCGCCCGCGGAGGCGTCGGAGCCGGCGAGCCGGGTCAGCTGGTCCCAGGAGGACATGGCCGTCAGGTCGGCGGGCTGCTCGGCGGAGGTCGTCGCCGGCGACACGGCCAGCACGACGGCCAGCGCGGCAGCGGCGCCGACCAGCGGGGCGAGCGGCACCCGCAGGCGGCGTCGGCGGCGCACCGGCGGCTCCGGGGCGGGGGCAGCGGCCAGCACCGCCTTGGCACAGCAGGCGCCCGCGGTGCGGCCCGGCTCGCCCGCGGCCAGCGCGTCGAGGTGCCCGAGGGCCCGGGTCTCGAAGCGGCGCAGGTGCTCCAGATCGGCGCCGACCAGCTCGTCGACCAGGGCGGTGGCCCCGGAGTCGGCGGCGGCGGCGGCCAGCGTCAGGTCGGTCTCGAGGGTCATCCGCAGGCCGTCGACCTCACGCAGCAGCGCGTCGAGCTCAGCGAGGCGCGGCAGGCCGGGCAGGACCGACGCGGCGGTCTCCCGCTCCTGCGCGTCCGCGCCGTGCCGCTCGTCGCCGCTCACCGGTCCTCCTCCGTCCGTGGTGCCCCTGGGTTTCGCCGTCCCGGCGCTGTCTCCTGCTCCGTACAACGGCGGACTTCCGGCTTCCTCGCGGGGACGTCCGCGACGCCTGCTTGACTCGGCCCATGAGCACCCCTGACCCCGCACCTGCCGCTCCGGACCTCACCGGCCTGACGGTCGCCGTCCTCGGCGGGACCGGCCCTCAGGGGCGCGGCCTGGCGCTGCGCTTCGCGAAGGCAGGGCTGCAGGTCGTGCTGGGGTCCCGTGACGCCGGCCGGGCGCAGGCCGCCGCCGCCGAGCTGCCCGGGGCGGTCTCCGGCGCCGACAACGCGGGCGCCGCCGCCGCCGGTGACGTCGTGGTGGTGGCGGTCCCGTGGGAGGGCCACAAGGAGCTGCTCGAGGGCCTGGCCGAGGCGCTCGCCGGCAAGGTCGTCGTCGACTGCGTCAACCCGCTCGGCTTCGACAAGCAGGGGGCGTACGCGCTGCCGGTCGAGGAGGGCAGCGCCGCCCAGCAGGCCGCCGCCGTGCTGCCGGGCAGCCGGGTCGTCGCCGCCTTCCACCACGTCAGCGCGGTCCTGCTCCTGGACGAGACGGTCGAGGACGTCGGCACCGACGTGCTGGTGCTCGGCGAGGACCGCGAGGCCACCGACCTGGTGCAGGCGCTGGCCAGCCTCGTGCCGGGCATGCGCGGCATCTACGGCGGCCGGCTCCGCAACGCCCACCAGGTCGAGGCGATGACCGCGAACCTCATCTCCATCAACCGCCGCTACAAGGCGCACGCCGGCCTGCGTGTCACCGACGTCTGACGACACGGGCCGCGAGGTCGCCCTTCCGGCCCGGGCCGGCCGGGTCGTCAGCCTCGTCCCGTCGCTGACCGAGGCGGTCGCGGTCACCGCGCCCGGCCTGCTGGTCGGCGCCACCGACTGGTGCTCCCACCCGGCCGACCTCGACGTGAGCCGCATCGGCGGGACGAAGAACCCGGACGTCGCCGCGGTGCTCGACCTGCAGCCGGACCTGGTCCTGGCCAACGCCGAGGAGAACCGCGAGCCCGACCTGCAGGCCCTGCGCGACGCCGGTGTGGCCGTGTGGACGACGTTCCCGCAGACGGTGCCCGAGGCGCTGGTGTCGCTGCGCCGCATGCTCGCCGCCTGCGGGCTGGACGCCCCGGACTGGCTGCGCGAGGCCGACGAGGTCTGGGCCGCGCCGCACGCCGGGCCGCGGCGCACCGCCGTCGTCCCGGTCTGGCGACGGCCGTGGATGGCCGTCGGCTCGGCCACCTTCACCGGCGACGTCCTGGCCCGGCTCGGCGTCGACAACGTGCTGGGCGGCAGCCCGGAGCGCTACCCGCGCTTCACGCCTCCCGTCGAGGGCGTCGACCTCGTCGTCCTGCCCGACGAGCCGTACGCCTTCTCGCCCGAGGACGGACCGGAGGCGTTCCCCGGCGTGCCGGCGGCGTGCGTGAGCGGGCGGCACCTGACCTGGTACGGCCCGTCGCTGGTCGAGGCGCGGACGGTGCTGGGGGAGCAGCTGACCCGTACGGTGACCGCGTGAGCGAGACGCCGGTGACGAAGGTGGCCGCCGAGGCGCTGACCCCGGGGCACTCCACCCCGGGGATGGCGCGGTTCGAGGCCGTCGTGCTGGACGACGTGTGGAGCGGCGTCGCGCGCACCGAGCCCGGCGCGACCAGCGGCTGGCACCACCACGGCGACCACGACACCGTCGCCTACGTGGTGGACGGGGCCTTCCGCGTCGAGACGGCGGCCGGGGTCGTCGACGCCGGTCCGGGCGACTTCGTCCACGTGCCGGCGCACACCGTGCACCGCGAGAGCAACCCGACGCAGCAGCCGGCCGAGGTCGTGATCGTCCGGCGCGGGACCGGCGCGGTCGTCGTCAACGTCGACGGTCCGCCTACCTCCTGACCCCCACGACCTGCAGGTAGTCGACCTCGGTCGCGAGCGTGCCGTCGGTGGCGGTGTTGCGCCGCTCCAGGGCGGTGATGAGGTCGTCCTCGAGCTCCTCGCGGCCCTCCTCGCCGACCAGCACGAAGGCGCCGAGCACCGGACCGTAGTGGTCGCGGAAGTGCTCCATCGCCGCCCGGCTGGACCGGAACCGCCAGGGCGCCGTGCACCGCTGCGTCCTCAGCTTCACGCACCCGGGGCCGAGCAGCTCCTGCACCCGCTCGGGCCGGCCCCACTGCACCGGCAGCCGCAGGTCCTCGGGCACCGGGACGTGCAGGCCGAGGACCGCGGCCATGTCGCCGACCAGGCTGTCCGGCGTCCAGCTGGCCAGGCCGATGCGCCCGCCCGGGCAGCAGACGCGCAGCAGCTCGCGCGCCGCCGCCTCCGCGTCGGGGGCGAAGCTGACGCCGAGCACCGACAGGACGACGTCGAAGGACGCCTCCGGGAAGGGCAGCCGCTGGGCGTCGGCGACCTGGGTGCGCACCTCCAGCCCCTCGACGCTCGCGCGCGCCTCGGCCCGGTCGAGCAGCCCGGCGATGAAGTCGGTCGCGGTCACGTCGGCGCAGCGCCGGGCCGCGGCCAGGGCCGCGTTGCCGGTGCCGGCGGCGACGTCCAGCACCCGCTGGCCGGCCCGCACGTCGACCTCCCTGACCAGCGACTCGCTGACCCAGGTCAGCTGGCTGGCCACCCGCCCGTAGTCGCCGAGGCTCCAGATGAGCTTCTGGCGTCGCGCCAGCGCCTCACCGTCAGGACCCGCACCGTCAGCAGTCATCGGGACACCTCCCGCCGCCGATCCTGCCGCGTACGGGCCCGGTCGGGGGGTGAACGCGGGAGGTCAGCTGTAGCCGTGCTCCGCCGCGGGGTAGCGGCCCTCGCGGACGTCGTCGGCGAACTCCCGGGCGGCGTCGCCGAGCACGGTGCGCAGGTCGGCGTAGCGCTTGAGGAACTTCGGCCCGTTGCCCGGGGTCAGGCCGGCCATGTCGGTCCACACCAGCACCTGCGCGTCGCAGCCCGGGCCGGCGCCGATGCCGATGGTCGGGATGGTCAGCTCCTTGGTCACCCGCTCGGCCAGGTCACCGGGGACGACCTCGAGCACCACCGCGAAGGCGCCGGCGTCCTGCAGCGCGAGGGCGTCCTCGATCAGCCGGTCGCCGGCGTCGCCGCGGCCCTGCACGCGGTAGCCGCCGAGGGTGTTGACCGACTGCGGGGTCAGCCCGAGGTGGCCCATGACGGGGATGCCGGACTCGACCAGCAGCTCGACCTGCGGCAGCACCCGGCGCCCGCCCTCGAGCTTGACCGCCTGCGCGCCGACCTGCAGGAACCGCACGGCGTGGGTGAAGGCCTGCTCCGGGGAGCCCTGGTAGCTGCCGAACGGCAGGTCCGCGACGACCAGCGACCGGGTCGTGCTGCGGGCGACGGCGCGCACCAGCGGCAGCATGTCGTCGACGGTCACCGGCACGGTCGTGTCGTAGCCGAGCACGTTGTTGCCGGCCGAGTCGCCGACCAGCAGGACCGGGAAGCCCGCCTCGTCGAACAGGGCCGCGGTGAGCATGTCGTACGACGTGAGCATCGCCCACCGCTCACCGCGGTCCTTGGCGAGCTGCAGGTCGCGCACGGTGACGCGGCGGGTGGTGACGCCGCCGTACAGGCTGGAGAGCTCGGTCACGGGGTCCTCCTGGAGGGGCGCCTCGGGGCTGCGCGGGCCGCAGTCCCCGGGTCACCACCAGCGTGGCACGCGCCCCGCGGTCCGTCTGTGTCGGGCGCGTCACACCCGCTCGGGGCGCACCTCCGCCGGCTCCGCGGCGGTCGGTGCCGCGACCTCGCGCCAGCGCGAGGTGATCGGCAGCCGGCGGTCGCGCCCGAACGCGCGCCCGGTGATCTTCGGCCCCGGCGGGTACTGCCGCCGCTTGTACTCCGCCGCGTCGACCAGCTTGACCACCCGGTCCACCAGCTCGGCGTCGAAGCCGGCGGCCAGCAGGTCGGCCCGGCCGAGGTCGCGCTCGACGTAGGCGTCCAGCAGCGCGTCGAGCACGTCGTACGGCGGGAGGCGGTCGCTGTCGACCTGCCCCGGCGCGAGCTCGGCGCTCGGCGGCTTCTCGATGCTGCTCTCCGGGATCGGCGGCACCAGGCCGGCGCTCGCGGCCTGGGCGTTGCGCCAGCGGGCCAGCTGCCACACCAGCGACTTGGGCACGTCCTTGATGGGCGCGAAGCCACCGGCGGAGTCGCCGTACAGGGTGGAGAAGCCGGTGGCCAGCTCGCTCTTGTTGCCGGTCGTCAGCACCAGGTGGCCGTGCTGGTTCGACAGCCCCATGAGGGTCGTGCCGCGGATGCGCGCCTGCAGGTTCTCCAGCGCCAGCCCGGTCAGCTCGACCGACTTCTCCCACGCGTCGACCATCCGCGTGATCGGCACCAGCGACCAGTGCAGCCCCTGCCGCTGCGCCAGGTCCTCGGCGTCCTTGACGGAGTGCTCGGAGGAGAAGCGGCTCGGCAGGCCGACGACGTGGACGGCGTCCGGGCCGAGCGCGTCAGCGGCGATCGTGGCGACCAGCGCGCTGTCGATGCCGCCGGACAGCCCGAGCACGACCGACGTGAAGCGGTTCTTGCGCGCGTAGTCGCGGGTGGCCGTGACCAGCCCGCCCCACACCTCGGCCTCGTCGACGAGGGTCGGGGCGATGCCGGCGACGACCGGCTCGTACGGCGGCAGCACGTCCTCGGTGAGGACCGCGTGCGTGACCTCCATGGACGTGCCGTCGCGGGCGTCGACCGGGCCGGTGGCGGCGAGGGTGCGCTCGGGCAGCTCGAGGTCGACCGCGACCAGGCCCTCCTCCCACAGCGGCGCCCGGGCGACGATCGTGCCGCCGCCGTCGACCACCAGCGAGTCGCCGTCGAAGACCAGCTCGTCCTGGCCGCCGACCGTGTTGACGTAGGCCAGCGCGCAGCCCGCCTCGGTCGCGCGCCGCACCGCGAGGCCGCCGCGCTGGTCGTCCTTGCCGCGCTCGTACGGCGAGCCGTTCAGGCACAGCAGCAGGCCGACACCGGCCTGCTTGGCCACGGCGACCGGTCCGCCCTCCTGCCACAGGTCCTCGCAGATCGACAGGCCGACGTCGACGCCGTGCACCCGCACCACCGGGAAGCGGTCGCCGCGCACGAAGTAGCGGAACTCGTCGAAGACGCCGTAGTTCGGCAGGTGGTGCTTGGCGTAGCGGGCGACGACCTCGCCGCGGAAGAGCACGGCGGCGCTGTTCTGCGGCTCGCCGGCAGGGCGGCCGAGGGCGGGCGCCGGCCGCTCGGTGCGGCCGCAGTAGCCGACGACGACGGCCAGCTCGCCGGCCCCCTCGGCGGCCAGCCGGCCGGCCAGCGCGGTCAGCGTGTCCAGCGACGCCTGCACGAAGGAGTGCCGCAGCACCAGGTCCTCCGCCGGGTAGCCGGTGACCATCATCTCCGGGAAGACGACGACGTGGCAGCCGGCCTGCACGGCGTGCTGGGCGTACGTCGCGACCGTCTCGGCGTTGCCGGGCAGGTCGCCGACCGTCATGTCGACCTGGGCGAGTCCGATGCGCAGCTGGGCCATGCCACGACCCTACGAGCCGGGGCGGCGCCCGCGACGCGCGGCGGCCCGGTCAGTCCTGCGGGCCGCGACCGTTGCCGTTGCTCTTGCCGTTGCCCTTGCCGTTGCTCTTGCCGTTGCTCTTGCTCTTGCCCTGGCCGGGCTGGTCCGAGGCGGTGCCAGCCGTCGGGCTGGGGGACGCGCTCGGGCTGGGGGAGGCGGTCCGGCGGTACTTGTCGATGCTGCTGCCGTTGCCGTTGCCGTTGCCCCGGCCGTTCCCGTTGCCCGGGCGGCCCGTCCCGACCGCGGTCGGGACGGGCCCGGGCAGCAGCGACGGGGCCGGGCCGAGGAGGGGCGGCAGCAGCGGGGGCACGCCCAGCAGCTCCGGCGCCGGCACCTCTGCGGAAAGGCTGGGGCTGGGAGCCGGGGTCAGCGACGGGCTGGCCGCGGGGCTGCTGGCGGGGTTGCTGGCCAGGCGCTGGCCGGGCTGCTGGCCGGGCTCGGGGCGGGGGAGGGACTGGCCGGCGAGGGGGACGGCGAGGGCGCGGGCGACGACGGGGCGGCCAGGACGACCTGCTGCGTCGTGCCGGTGCGACCGGGGAGCTGCGTGGGCGACGCGGCCGGCGACGGCGCGGCGGTGCGTGGCGACGGCGCGGCGAGCCGTCGGCCGGTGAGCGCGCGCAGCGCCTCGCTGTGGGAGGCCTCGGGCTGGACGACGGCGGGTGGCCGGGGCGGGCGGTCGTGGGCGACCAGCGGCACGGAGACGACGCCCCCGATGCCGACGACCCCGACGCCGACGGTCGCGGCGGTGGTGCTGGTGAGCATGCTGAACCCGGCCAGCGCCAGCGCGCCGACGGCGGTGCCGCCGACCGGCAGGGCCGCCTTGAGGCGGGTGCGGGCCAGGGCCCGCGCGGCGAGGGCGTCGGTGCACGGGCGGCAGCCCGTCGAGGTGGCGGCGGCCGGCCGCCTGCTCCGGCGTGGTGAGCTCGTCCATCCGGGACACCAGGTGCCAGCCGTGGCAGTCGGCGGAGCCGGCCGACAGGCCCATCGCCTCGCGCCCCTGGCGGTGCAGGGCGCGGACCTGCTCGACCGGCAGGTGCAGCAGCTCGGCGGCGTCGGCGTGGGTGCGCCCCTGGACGTCGACGAGCACGCCGACGGCCTGCTGCAGGCGGTGCTCCGGGCTCGCCTCGGCAGCGGGAGTCGCGCCGGCGGAGCGGCTGAGGGCGACCAGGACGGCGCTGGCGTACGGGCGCTCGGTGTCCTCGAGTGCGTCGGTCAGCGCGCTGCGGACGAGGCGGCGGGCCTCGCGGCGGCTGCCGACCAGCCCGGTGGCGAGACCGCGGGCGTCCGGCTCCACCGAGGCGCGGAGCCGGGCGGCGGCACGCCGATCTCCGGCCCGGGCGCGGGCGGCCAGCTCGTCGACGGAGGGGCTGCCGGTCATGCGTCCGCCACCCGGACAGCGGCGCCGCCGCGGCGCTTGGCGTCGTACATCGCCTCGTCCGCAGCAGCGAGCAGCTGGACGCCGCTGGTGGGCTCGGGGAGCCAGCCGAGGCCGATGGACAGCCCGACGGTCGGCACGGCGGGGTCGCCCTCGGCCGGGTAGACGGCGCCGGCGGTGGGGTCGACCTGCACCTGGGTGAGCAGGCGGCGGGCGATCGTCAGCGCACGGGCGCGGCTGGTCCGGGGCATGAGGACGGCGAACTCGTCGCCGCCCAGCCGGGCCACGACGTCGCCGCTGCGCACACCCGCCTCCAGCAGCCGCGACACCCGCACGAGCACCTCGTCGCCGGCGAGGTGGCCGAGCGTGTCGTTGACCGCCTTGAAGCCGTCGAGGTCGACGAGCAGCAGGGCGGGCGGGGCCTCGCGACCGCTGGCGGCGACCTCGTGGTGCAGCGCCTCCTCGAGGGCGGCGCGGTTGAGCAGGCCGGTCAGCGCGTCGCGGGTGGCCCGCCCGCGCAGCACGCGCTGCGACTCCTCGACGTAGGCGTGCAGCGCGCAGCGCAAGACGAGGTCGAGCACGTGCGTCAGGCGGACGAACAGCAGCAGGTGCAGGCCGGCGTCGTCGGCGGCGCCGGGCAGGGCGGCGACGGCCTCGCCCAGCAGCGGCCGCAGCGCGAGGACGTCCTCGACCAGGCTGACGGTGTGCGTGCCCTGCTGGGCGCGCAGGACGCCGACGCCGTACGCCGCCGCCTCGAGCCGGGTCTCCGCTCCGGCCCCGGCGTCCTCGGCCAGCGCGCCGAGCACGCGGTCCAGCAGGTCCTCGGCGAGCCGCGGGACGGTCCCGTCGTCGGCGAACCGCCGGCACCACTCCGCGGACACGTCCTGGGGGACGAGCCTGCGGAGGTCGGTGCCGGAGGTGCGGCGGAAGAGACCCACGTTGCTCCGATCGGCCTCGTCAGGACGGAACTGGAGCCACCCGGAAGAGATGACCCGTTCGGACTAGTCCGCTGCGGCGGTGAGCGCGTCGTACTGCTCGTCGGTCAGCACCACGTCGGCCGCCGCGCAGTTCTCCTCGAGGTGCGCGACCGAGCCGGTGCCCGGGATCGGCAGCATGACGGGGGAGCGGCGCAGCAGCCAGGCGAGGGCGAGCTGGGCCGGCGTGTGGCCGGTCTCCTTGCTGATCGTGTCGAGCACGCCGCCCGGGCGCGCGAGGTCGCCGGCGGCCACAGGGAACCACGGGATGAAGGCGATGCCCTCGCGCTCGCAGTAGGCGAGGACGTCCTCGGACTGGCGGGTCACCAGGTTGTAGAGGTTCTGCACGCTGACGACCTCGAAGTGCTGGCGGGCCGCCTCGATCTGCTCGACCGTGACCTCGGACAGCCCGAGGTGGCGGACCTTGCCCTCCTTCTGCACGTCGGCCATGAGGCCGAGCTGCTCCTCGGCGGGCACCTTCTCGTCGAGGCGGTGCAGCTGCCACAGGTCGATCTGCTCGACGCCCAGGCGGCGCAGGCTCATCTCGACGCACTGGCGCAGGTACTCCGGCCGGCCGACCGGCGGCCAGACGTCGGGACCGGTACGCGTCAGCCCGCCCTTGGTCGCGACGACCACGCCGTCGTACGGGTGGAGCGCCTCGCGGATGAGGTCCTCCGAGACGTACGGGCCGTAGCTGTCGGCGGTGTCGATGAAGTCGACGCCGAGCTCGGCCGCGCGGCGAAGGACCTGGCGGGCGACCTCGAGGTCGGCCGGCGGGCCCCAGATGCCGGGGCCGGTGAGGCGCATCGCGCCGTAGCCGAGGCGGTGGACGGTCAGGTCGCCGCCGAGGTCGAAGGTGCCGCTCGCGGCGACGGAGGGGGCGGTGGTGGTCATGGGCGCTCCAGGGGCAGTCGGGGTCATGGGCTCCTTGTCCTGACAACGACCTGCTGCGTCGGGTTGTTCCGGTGGTTCGTCCCCCCTTCCGGCGCCGGACCGGACAGGATGAGGTCCTCGACGAGCGGAGGGAGCAGCGGTGGGCGACGTGCTGGTGTGGGCGGTGCTGGCCGCCGGCCTGCTCGTCGCCGAGCTGTTCACGCTGGCCCTCGTCGCCGGTCTGCTCGGCGCCGCTGCCGTGGCCGCGCTGGTGGCGGCCGCGATCGGGCTCGGGGTGCCGCTGCAGCTGCTGGTCTTCGGCGCCGGCTCGGTCGTGCTGCTCGGCGTCGTGCGTCCGGTGGCCCGACGGCACCTCGACGTCCGTCCGGTGCTGGCCAACGACCCGGGTCAGGCGCTGGTCGGCCGGGACGCCCGGGTGGTCACCGAGGTCACCGACGACACCGGTCAGGTCCGCATCGACGGCGAGCTGTGGCGGGCCCGCCCGGCCGTCCAGGGCGACGTCCTGACCGCCGGCAGCCTCGTCTTCATCTCCGCTGTCCAGGGCGCCACGGTGTCCGTCTACCCCAAGGAGCTCACCTGATGGACGACAGCAGCTCGATCGGCGCCGTCCTCGCCGTCCTCGCCCTGGTCGTGCTGGTCGTCGCGCTGCTGCGGACGGTGCGCATCGTCCCGCAGGCGTCGGTCTTCGTGATCGAGCGGCTGGGGCGCTACAGCCGCACGCTCGAGCCCGGCCTGCACCTGCTCGTCCCGGTGCTCGACCGGGTCCGGGTCAAGCTCGACGTGCGCGAGCAGGTCGTCGGCTTCCCGCCGCAGGGCGTCATCACCCGCGACAACCTGATGGTCGGCGTCGACACCGTCCTCTACTACTCGATCACCGACCCCAACAAGGCGGAGTACGCGATCGACAACTACGTCGCCGCGATCGAGCAGCTGGTCGTGACGACGCTGCGCAACGTCGTCGGCGGCATGGCGCTCGAGGAGGCGCTCACCGGTCGCGACGAGATCAACACCTCGCTGGCGGTGGTCCTCGACGACGCGACCGGCAAGTGGGGCATCAAGGTCAACCGCGTGGAGATCCGCGGCATCGAGCCGCCCGCCACCATCCGCGACGCGATGGAGCAGGCCATGCGGGCCGACCGCGGCAAGCGGGCCGCCATCCTCACCGCCGAGGGGCAGCAGCAGTCGGCGGTCCTGTCGGCGCAGGGCGAGAAGCAGGCGGCGGTGCTGCGGGCCGAGGCCGCCAAGGCGTCGACCATCCTGGCCGCCGAGGGCGAGCGGGAGGCCGCGCTGCTGCGCGCGCAGGGCGAGGCGCAGGCGATCAGCACGGTGGTCGGCGCGATCAAGGCCGCCGAGGTCGACGAGGCGGTGCTGGCCTACCAGCGCCAGCTGCTCCTGCCGCGGCTCGCGGAGGGGTCGGCCAACAAGGTCTGGTTCGTGCCCGACCGACGTCGCGGGCGCGCTGGGCAAGGTGCAGGACATCTTCAGCCCGCAGCCGGCCGCACCGGTCACGACGGTGACGGCGGGCCCGCCGCTCCAGGACGTCGCCACCGACGAGGGCTCCGCCGTCTGAGGCGCCCCGGCGCCAGACCGGCCGTCGGGCGCGTGACGTCAAGGGGGCGCCGATGTCTGCCGACGGGTCGGGAGCACCCGGCAGGCGGCTCTCCCCCCAGCTGCTCCGGGACTCCGGCCCTGGCCGGAGGGCGCCCGTCAGGCCGCGTCCCCCCGGCAGGTCGCGACGGGCCGGCTCAGGTGGAGGGCCGGGCCGTCGGCCCGGTCCTCCACGGAGCCGGTCGTCCGTGCAGCCACCACTCGAGCCGGCGGGTCAGCTGCGGCAGCACGACGTAGACCATCACCGGGGTGAGGCACAGGCTGGTGACCAGCACGCGTACGGGCAGCGGACGGCCACCGAGCACCGGCGTCAGCAGCGCTGACAGCAGCAGGTTGAGCGGGAAGAACCCGCACCAGATGAGGACCGCCTGCTTCCACCGCGGCGGGGGTGGCACGACGGGCGCGGCCGGTACGGCCACCGTGAGGTCGGCCGGCTCGTCGAACCAGCCCTCGATGCCCGACCGGCGCTCGACCCGCGTGTCCACGACGAGGCCGCCGGCGGCCGCCAGCCACCAGGCGCGCTCGGGGGAGGCCTCCCAGGCGGCCAGGCTGGCCGGGCCGGAGAACCGGTAGAGCGCGTGCCACTCGTCGGACCCGGCCGAGGGCTGGACCCAGCCGGCGCCGAGGAAGCCGGGGGACTCCTCGGCGAGGGCCAGGCCGGCCTCGAGCCAGGCCCGCACCTCGCGCACCCGCCCGGGCAGCGCCCGCCGGGTGACGGCGACGGTCACGGCCTGCGGGGGCGGGGCGGTCGTGGTGGTCACCCGTAGAGGATCAGGCCCGGACGGTCGCCGGAGGGCCGGCGCGCACCGTGACCTCGCTTACTCCCCGACCTGCCCGGAGGACAGCTCGGCCACGACGTCGAGGTGGCCGGTGTGCCGGGCGTACTCCTGCAGCAGGTGGAACAGCACCCGCTCCAGCGTCGGCGGCGGCGCGCCGTCCCAGCGCTCGCTCGGCCGGCCGACGTCGGTGAGCTCGTGCGCCCGCACGACCGACCGCGTGGCCGCGCCCTGGTCCTCGAGCGCCCGCAGCAGGTCTGCGGCGGTCTCGTCCTCGCCGACGTGCCACCGGCCGTCCCGCTCGTCGCCCCACGGCTCGGCGACCGGCCGGCCCTCGAAGCCCCAGACCAGCCAGCGCCGCTCGACGTGGGTCAGGTGCGTGACCAGCTCCAGCGGCGTCCACCCCGACGGCAGCGGGCTCGTCCGCAGCCGGTCCTCCGGCAGCCCCCGCACCTTGTCGACGACGACCGCGCGGAAGTGGTCGAGGTAGGCCAGGAACACCTCGCTCGTCGTCGCAGCAGGTCCGGTCGCTTCTGGCAGGCTCACCGGACCGACGCTAGCGACCCACTACTCGACCGGGTGAGGGGTCGGCCGCGGTCCCGGTCGATGCACCGGTGCTGCGCCGCTCCGGCGTGGCCCGGGTCGGGAGGAGCGCGCGTGGACGGGCGACGGCTGCTGCTGGGCGCTGCGACGTCGTTGCTCGCGCTGCCGGTGCTGCTGGTGCCGCAGGTCGGGCAGCTGGTCGACCAGGGCGCGGACCGGGCCGTCGCCTGGGTCGCGCCGATCACGCCGCCGCAGCCGCCGGTGGCCGTACGCGTCGCGGCGCCGACCCGCCGCGGCCCGGCCGTGCAGACGACGGGCACCCGGTCGCTGCCGCTGCCGAAGCAGAAGCTGCGGACGCTGCCCGTGACGCCGCCCTCGCGGCCGCCGTTCCCGGCCCGGCCGTCGCTGCGGCCGGCGAGCCCCGCGCCGGAGCCCCCGGTCCGGCTGGGCCCGGTCATCCGGGTCCAGCGGACGGTCGCCCGCGGCGCCTCGATCACCCTGCCCAAGGGCGTCGGGCGGCCGCACATCCTGTGCGGTGGGGCGGGGCGCCGGGCGGAGTACTGGATCGACAGCACGAGCGGCACGACCGAGGTGCGCCGCTACGACGGCTCCGGCCGCTTCGACTTCTCCTACCGGCTGGTGACCGGGCCGTACTCCCAGCGCAAGCCCTGCTCC
>CAVXMC010000006.1:0-29571 GCA_963762795.1 uncultured Actinomycetota bacterium
CGAGGCGTGGCATGTCGCTCCTGGTGCGGTCGGGGCGGCGGTGAGCGCCGCGCGCGCGTTGCAGGAGTGTCCCACCCGCGCCGGCGCGGTGCGCGTCAGGAGGGTGTGGGAACGCTCACGGGCGTACGGCCACGGTGGCCACCCACCAGCCGCGGTAGCGGACCTCCTGCGCGACCAGGTCCAGCCCGGCGTCCTGGCAGGCCGTCAGGATCCCCTCGGGCGTGGGCCGGTCGCCGTCCGAGCGGGTGCCGGCTGACCGCGCGCAGCCCGCGGGAGTCGACGAAGCGCGCGGTCATCTCGGTGCTGAGGAAGCGGCCGCCCGGCTTGAGCACCCGGGCCGCCTCGGCCACCGCCGCCCGCCAGTCGAGCGCGTGGTGGAGCACGTGGTAGCCGAAGACGGCGTCGTACGAGGAGCTCGGCGCGGCCAGCCGCTCGCCGTCGCCCTGCGCGACCGAGACCCGGTCACCGAGGTCCGCGACGGCCCGGCGGCAGGCGTCGACGCTGGCCGGGGCGAGCTCCACGCCGTCGGCGTGGGCAGCGCCGAAGGCGTCGAGGGCGAGGCGCAGGCCGGTGCCCCGGCGACCGGGTCCGAGCTCGAGCACGCGGCCGTGCGGGACGGGACCGCCGAGCCGGCGCAGCACGCGGGCCTCGAGCACGCGCTGGGCCACGGCCCGGGGGCGGGAGTCGACCCAGAGGCGGTTGCAGTCGGCGTAGGTGGGCGGGACAGCAGCAGTGGTCACGGACGTCACGGTTCCCGGGGACCCCGGGGCGGGAACGCCTGTCTCCATGACCGACCTGCTGAGCCTGCCGCGCGCCGCCGCTGCCACCGCCCTCGGGCTGGGCACCGCCCTGCGCGGCGCCCGCGTCTTCCACCCGCACGGCGAGACGCACGTGTGCACGGTGGTCGTGGCCGGCGGGGCGTACGGCGCCTCGCTGCTGGACGAGCCGGGCGAGCACGACGGCTTCGTGCGCTTCAGCCGGGGTGCCGGGCTGCCGCAGCCGCTGCCGGACGTGGACGGCTTTGCGCTGCGCCTGCCCGGTCTCGGGGTCGACGGGGCGCCGCTGGACATCCTCGTCAACAGCGCCTGGCGGTACGCCTTCGCGCCGTCGGTCGTGTCGCGGACCTGGTCGGCGGTGCTGCCCCACCGCACCGCCTCCGGCGCGCTCGTGCTGCTGGGCGCCCGCCCGACCGCGACCGGCTTCACCCTGATGGCCGCGGCGCCGCTCGGGGTCTGGCGTCCCTGGGGCCGGCTCGAGCTCGGTGAGGTCGTCGACGGGGAGGACCTGCGCTTCCGGCCGGAGCGCGGCGCGCCCGACCTGCAGCCGGTCGAGCTGTTCCGCACGCTGCGCTCCTGGGCCTACGACGCGTCGCAGGCGGGCCGCTCCTAGAGCAGCCCGCGCTCGCGGAGCACCGCCTGCAGGTGCGGCTCGACCTGGGCGCGGATCGCGTCGTTGGCGTACGCCGCCCAGGCCACGTCGGCCTCGAGGTCCATCGGCGCGTCGAGCGGACCACCGTCGGGGCGGACCACGTGCACGCCGGCCTCCGCGGCGACGAGCCAGCCCGCCAGGTCGTACGGGTGGGCGCAGATCGGCCGCTGCGGGAGCAGCGGGCGCAGGTCGCATGCCCAGCGGTCGTGGCCGACGGCGAGCTCGACCAGCGTGCCGCCGGTGCAGTACTGGTCCTCGAAGCTCTGCGCCTTGCCGCGCCGCGGCGGGCCGAGGACCCGGGCGCTGACCTCGTCGTCGATCGCGGCCAGCAGCGCCCGGTCGCCGGGGAAGTAGCGGGCGACGCCGCCGTACCCCTGCTCGACGGTGGTCGCCCGGCTGGGCCGGACCGCGAGGGGCTGCCGCGCGCCGGTGCGCAGGTCGACCCGGGTGCCCTGCACGCCGGCGCCGCGCTGCGCGACGAGCACGTCGCCGTAGGCCGCCTTGACGGTCGGGACCTCGACGACGACGGAGGCGGTGAGGTCGGCCAGGGTGCCGTCGTCGGGGCCGACCCCGATCAGCACCCAGGCGGAGCGCTTCTGGTGCGCGAGCGGGCGGGTGCCGTCGAGCGGGTCGACGAGCAGGCGCACCGCGGGGTCGCTGCCGCCGAGGACCAGGCCCTCGGGCGGGAGGCCCTCCGCGACCAGGCGCACGCAGGTGCCGAGCCGGCCGACCAGCTCGACCAGCCGCTCCTCCGAGACCCGGTCGACCGCGAACGCGGTGTCGCCGGGGCCGCTGTCGTCGTACGCGCTGAGCTGCTCGACCGACTGCGTGCGGCAGGCCGCGAGGACGTCGTCGCGGACCGCCTCGGCGACGGCTACGAGGGAGCTGATCACTCGACCGGCACGCTGGGCTCGACACCGCGGCTGCTGGAGCGGATGACCAACGCCAGCCCCACCAGCAGCAGCGCGGCTGCGGGCAGCGCCATCAGCGGCGGTCGCTGGTCGAGCAGCACGGCCGCGATGAGCGCCGCGCCGGGGATCTCCACCAGCAGCATCATGCTGATGATGGTCGGCGAGAACGACCGCAGCACGGCGTTGAACAGCGAGTGCCCGAGGAGCTGGGCGCCGACGGTGAGCCCTGCCAGCTTGAGCCAGTCCTCCGCGTCGTAGCCGCCGAGGGACTGCCGGCCGGCCAGGCAGACGACCAGGAGCACGCGCGGCCGCGACCGAGTAGCAGACCGCCGTGTAGGTGGTCGTCGAGACGCTGCGCCGCACCTCTCCCCCGGCCGCCATGTACGCCGCGGCGAAGGCGCCGCCGGCCACCGCCAGCAGGTCGCCGAGCAGCGCGTCGCCGCTGACCTGCAGGTCGACGCCGGTGAGCAGCAGGGCGCCGCCGATCGCCACCGCGATGCCGAGCCAGACCTGCAGGGCGACCGGCTCGCCGCTGAGCCGGGCGATGAGCGCCGCCCAGACCGGCTGGGTCGCGACCAGGGCGGTGGCGGAGGCCACCGAGGTGTAGGTCAGGGCCGGGGTCCAGGTGGCGAAGTGCAGCGCGAGCAGCACGCCTGCCAGGACGGCCAGCCGCCGCTCGCGCCCGGTGAGCCCGCGCAGCTCGTCACGGCAGCGGACGAGGGCCACCGGGATCAGCACGCCGGCCGCCATGGCGTTGCGCCAGAAGGCGATGGCGAGGGCGGGCGCCGCGGTCGCGGCGATGAGCGGGCCGGACGTCGAGGCGGCGGTGAGCGCCAGGACGAGCAGCAGCACGTCGGTGCGGGGGACGGCGGGGGCCCGCGAGTCCACGGGCGCCGTCACGCCCCCATGGTGTCAGCCGAGGAGCAGGGCGAGGGCCACCAGGTCGACGACGACGAGCAAGCCGGCGGCGGCGGACGCCGCGGCCAGCAGCCTGCCCCGGACGGCCAGTGCCCCCATCAGGGCGGGGTCGCGGGCGACGAGCACCAGCGGCACGACGACCAGCGGCAGCACCAGCGACAGGACGACCTGCGTGAGCAGCAGCGCCTGCACCTCCGAGACGCCGGTCGCGAGGATCGCCGCGGCCGGGACGAGGGCCGCAAGCCGGCGCACGAGCAGCGGAGGGCGGCGCTGCGTGCGTACGAGCCCGTCGAGGACCATCTGCGACGCCATGCCGCCGGTGGCGCAGCCGGCGAGCCCGGCGGCGAGCAGGGCGACCGCGAAGGCGACGCCGGCGGCCGGGCCGAGCAGCGGGACGAGCGTCGCGTGCGCGTCTGCCAGCGACGGGACGCCCAGGCCCTTCCCGGCGAAGGCCGCAGCGGCCATGAGCAGGATCGCGGCGTTGACCAGCATCGCCAGGTTGAGCGCGACCGCGGTCTCGACCGTGGCGCGGCGCAGCAGCCGGCGGGGCGAGAGCCCCGGGGCGCGCCGGCTCAGGACCAGGCCGCTGTGCAGGAACAGGTTGTGCGGCATGACGACGGCGCCGAGCACCCCGAGCGCGACGGGCAGCGACTGCGCGTCGAGCCCGCCGGGCACCAGCCCGCGCACGACACCGGCGTCCGGGCGGGAGAGCCACAGCTCGACGACGTAGCCGCCGGCGACGACGCCCAGCAGGCCGAGGACGGCCAGCTCCAGCGGGCGGCAGCCGCGGCTGCCGAGCGCGAGCAGGGCAGCGGCCACGAAGGCGCCGACGAGGACCGCGGCGAGCAGGTCGAGGCCGAACAGCAGCTGCAGGGCGACGACCAGACCGACGAACTCCGCCGTCTCGGTGACGAGCACCGCGGACAGGGCCACCACCGCGTACGCCCGGCGGGGACCCGGCGCGAGCCGCTCCCCGAGGACCGCTGCGAGGTCGCGGCCGGTGGCGATGCCGACCCGGGCGGACAGGTGCTGCAGCAGCAGCGCGAGGCCGTTGGCGGCGACCAGGACCCAGAGCAGCCGCGCGCCGAAGCGGCTGCCGGCGGCGATGTCGGTGCCCCAGTTGCCCGGGTCGACGTAGCCGACGCTGACGAGGAAGGCCGGCCCGGCGAAGGCCGCGGCGGCCCGCAGCCCGCCCAGCCGCGGCAGCGCGGGGGCGCCGCCCGCGGTGCGGGCGACCGTCGGGGTCATGGTCGTCAAGGCGGTCCTTCGCGGCGGCTCGGCAGGCGGGACGGGTCGGGGTCGGAGCGGGCGGGCAGCCGGGGCAGTGCTGCCCCGGCTGCCCGGCGGCTACTCCTCGTGCAGGACGTCCTGGACCTTGCCGGCGACCTTCTCCATCGTGTTCGGCAGCTCGGTGGTGCCGAACAGCCGGCTGTCCGGGTGGGTCGGCGGCGGATCTGGCCGACGGCCTGGCGGCGGCGCTGTGCCGCGAGGCGCTGCGGCTGCGGCAGGAGCCTGCTGGGACGCTCCTGCGGTGACGTCCGCCCTCGTCGAGACCGCGACCCGCAAGTCGGGCCTGGTGTGGGTGTCGGCGGAGGGCAGCGCCGCAGCGGCCCCGGTCTGGCACCGGTGGCACGACGGCGCGATGTACGTCGTCACGGGTGGCCTGGAGCAGCCGGTGCCCGAGCTGCCCGGCGGCCGCGCGGTCGTGGCGGTGCGCAGCAGGGAGCGGCGGGGCGACCTGCTGGTGCGGTGGGTGGCCGAGGTCAGCGTCGTCGCGCCGGGCACCGAGACCTGGGACGCCGTCGTCCCGGTGCTGCACGCCGGCCGGCTGAACGCGCCCGACGGGGAGGAGCAGCCCGCGCGGTGGGCGCGGGAGAGCCGGGTGCTGCGCTTCGCGCCGACCGGGGAGGAGCTCCCGGTCAGTCGGGACGCCTGATCTCGCCGCGCGCGACCGGCACGACCGAGCCGCGGACGGTCGCGACCAGCGCGCCGGTGTCGCCGAGCGCGACCCGGCAGCGCAGCACGGACGGGCGGCCCATCTCGACGCCCTGGGTGACCACGTACTCGCCGCCGTCCGGCAGCAGCCCCGCACCGGCGAGGAAGACGCCGAGGCCCAGCGCCGCCGAGCCGGTGGCCGGGTCCTCGGCCACGCCGACCCCGCCGGCGAAGACCCGCGCGCGCACCTGGGCGCCGTCGAGGGCGAACACCGAGACACCGGACCCCCCGGCCGCCGCGAGCCGGGCCATGTCGGGACGGGTGCGGGCGAGCGCGTCGGGGCGCACGTGCAGGAAGGCGAAGTCGATGCCGGCGCCGCAGGACCGGGGCGGCGTGCCGACCAGGTCGTCGGCGGCCAGGCCGACCGCGGCCAGCAGCGGCGCGGGGTCGAGCTCGTCGCCGGTCGAGGCGGTCCCGCCGGTGAGGGTCACCTCGTCCTCGCCCACCTCCAGCGGCAGCAGCCCGGCGCCGCACTCCTGCACCACCCGGCCGCGCCCGATCCGGCCCAGCCGGGCCAGCACCCAGGCCGCCCCGACCGACGGGTGGCCGGCGAACGGCAGCTCCACCGCGGGCGTGAAGATCCGCAGCCGGTAGTCGGCGCCCGGGTCGCCGGCCCGCTGCGGGAACGCCGTCTCCGACAGGTTGAACTCCGACGCGAGCGACTGCAGCGCCTCCGTCGGCATCCCGTCGGTGTCCAGGACGACCGCCAGCGGGTTGCCCGCGAACGCGGTGTCGGTGAAGACGTCGACGACCTCGTACGACAGCGACGGCGGCACGCTCATGCGACAGGACCCTAGGTTCTCAGGTCACTAGGGTCCGGCGGGTGCACCTCCTGTCCCGCGGCCCCGAGGTCGACCTGCTCGACCTGTACGACCCGCCCGCGCGCAGCGTGCGCGGCGGGATGGTGCTGAGCGCCGACGGGTCGGCGACCTCCGGGGGCAGCTCGCTGCCGCTGTCGACCGACGCGGACAAGCAGGGCTTCCGTACCCTGCGGGCCGTCTGCGACGTGGTGCTCGTCGGAGCCGGGACGGCGCGGGCGGAGGACTACGGCCCGGTCCCGCTGCGCGAGCCGACCCGGGCCTGGCGGCGCGGGCACGGCCGCAGCGAGCGCCCGCCGCTCGCCCTGGTCAGCCGGTCGCTCGGCCTCGACCCGGCGATGCGCTGCTTCACCGGCGAGGTGCGCAGCCTGGTCGTCACCTGCGCCGCCGCTCCGGCCGACCGGCGGGCCGCGCTGGCCGAGGTGGCCGACGTGGTCGTCGCGGGCGAGGACCGGGTCGACCTGGAGGCCGCGCTGGCGCAGCTGGCCGAGCGCGGCCTCGGCCGGGTGCTGTGCGAGGGCGGGCCGTCCCTGCTCGGCGACCTGGCCGCCGCCGGGCTGCTCGACGAGCTGTGCATGACGCTGTCGCCGCTGCTGGCCGGGAGCGGCCCGGGGCTGCTCGCGACCGCGCTCCCCCGACCGCTTCCGCTGCACCTGCTGCACGTGCTGGAGGAGGACGGCTCCCTGCTCCTGCGCTACCGGCTCGGGGGCGGCCCGGCCAGTAGCCTCTCGCCGTGAGCACCGGGTCCCGCGTCTTCGTCGCACGCGTCGCCGGGCTCCCCGTCTTCGACCCCAACGGCGACCAGGTCGGGCGGGTCCGCGACGTCGTCGCCGCGCTGCGCATCGGCCGCGACGCGCCCCGCGTGCTCGGCCTGGCGGTCGAGATCCAGGCCCGGCGCCGCATCTTCGTGCCGATCGGGCGGGTCACCGCGATCGACCCCGAGGCGGTGCTGCTCTCCACCGGCACGGTCAGCCTGCGCCGCTTCGACAAGCGGCCCGGCGAGACGCTGGTGCTCGCCGAGCTGCTCGACCGCAGCGTGAGCGTGCGCGAGACCGGCGCGGACGTCATCGTGGTCGACGTCGCGATGGAGCAGACCCGCACCGACTGGCTGCTGACCCGGGTCGCCGTGCGCCGGGCCGGCCTGCGCGGCCGGCGCCGCGCCGCCGTCGAGCAGCTCGAGTGGGACGAGGTCACCGGCTTCTCCCTGCCCGAGGGCAGCCAGGGCGCCGCCAACCTGCTCGCCGTCTTCGAGAAGCTGCGCCCGGCCGACCTCGCCGGCGTCATGCACGACCTGTCCGGCAAGCGCCGGGCCGAGATCGCCGCCGCCCTCGACGACGAGCGGCTGGCCGACGTCCTCGAGGAGATGCCCGAGGAGCAGCAGGTCGAGCTGCTCGGCGGGCTGGAGGACGAGCGCGCCGCCGACGTCCTCGAGGCGATGGCCCCCGACGACGCCGCCGACCTGCTCGGCGAGCTGCCGGCCGACGAGGCGGAGCGCCTGCTCGACCTGATGGCCCCCGACGAGGCCGCGCCGGTGCGCAGCCTGCTCGCCTACAGCGACGACACCGCCGGCGGCCTCATGACGTCCGAGCCGGTCGTCCTGCCGCCGAACGCGACGGTCGCCGAGGCGCTCGCCCGGGTCCGCAACCCCGACCTGTCGCCGGCGCTGGCGGCGCAGGTCTACGTCGTGCGCCCGCCGTACGAGACGCCGACCGGGCGCTACCTCGGCACCGTGCACTTCCAGCGGCTGCTGCGCGAGCCGCCGTCGTCCCTGGTCAGCGCGGTCGTCGACAGCGACATCGACCCGCTCGCGCCGGAGGCCTCGCTCGGCGAGGTGACCCGCCACCTGGCGTCGTACAACCTGGTGGCGGCCCCCGTCGTCGACAGCGAGCAGCGGCTGGTCGGCGCCGTGACGGTCGACGACGTGCTCGACCACCTGCTGCCCCAGGACTGGCGGGCCCGTACGGCGGTGCGCCGTGGCTGAGCCGCGCAAGGCCAGCCCGCGCACCCGCCTGGACCAGCCCGCCGCCCAGCGCCGCAGCCTGCGCCCGGTCTACGACCCCGAGGCCTTCGGACGGGTGTCGGAGCGGATCGCCCGGTTCCTCGGCACCAGCCGCTTCCTCGTCTACCTCACGCTGCTCGTGGCGCTGTGGCTGGCCTGGAACACCTTCGCCCCCGAGTCCGCGCAGTTCGACCCGCGCCGGCTCAACTACACGCTGCTCACGCTGATCCTGTCGCTGCAGGCGTCGTACGCCGCACCGCTCATCCTGCTCGCCCAGAACCGGCAGACCGACCGCGACCGGGTCAGCAACGAGGAGGACCGCGCGCAGAACGCCCGGCTGATGGCCGAGGTCGAGTACCTCACCCGCGAGCTGGCCTCGCTGCGCCAGGCCGTCGGCGAGGTGGCCACCCGTGACTTCCTGCGCGACCAGCTGCGCGAGGTCGCCGAGGAGGTCGTCGCGCGCACCAGCGAGGGCGCCGGCGCGGTGCTCTTCGACCAGCAGAAGCGGATCGAGCGCGAGGAGCGGGAGCGGCGGGCCGAGCGCAAGCGGCGGCGCGCGGCCGCGCACACCGAGGAGCAGCCGGCGAGCGTCAGCGGCGGTCTCGGTGAGCCGTTCGTGGGCGGAGACGACACCGGTTGAGGTTTTCTCTTCACTCGGACGGCTGAACAGCCGAAGGGGAGCGTGTGACCGTCCCGTCCCCCACCCCCGTCGTCGGCCAGGCCGTCGACCGCAACCGCCGTCGGCGGCTGGGCGAGGTGCTGGTCGGGCAGGGCGTGCTGACGGAGGAGCAGGTCTCCGCCGCACTCCGGCAGCAGCAGGACGTGCCCGAGGGCCGGCCCCGCAAGCGGCTCGGCCAGGTCATCATCGACTGCGGCTTCGCCACCGAGCGCCAGATCGCCGAGGCGCTCGCTGAGGCCCTCGGCCTCCCGCTCGTCGACCTCGGCCGCACGCTCGTGGTGCCCGAGGCCGTCCGCCTGCTGCCGCGCGCCGTCGCCGAGCGCAGCGGCGTCCTCGTCATCGCCAAGGACGGGGGCCGCCTGACCGTCGCGACCGCCGACCCGACCAACGTGCTCGCCCTCGACGACGTCAAGCTCTACACCGGCGCGCTCGAGCTCGCGGTCGTCGTCGCGACCGACAGCCAGGTCCGCGACCACATCGGCCGCTCGTGGTCGCTGTCGGAGGACTCCTCCGGCATGTCGACGCTGGTGCAGGACATCGGGTCGCAGGAGGAGGACGTCGACGCGGCGTCCGCGCAGGCCGTCGAGTCCGCCCCGATCGTCCGCCTCGTCGACGTCGTGCTCGCCGACGCCGTGCGTGCCCGCGCCAGCGACGTCCACGTCGAGCCGCAGGCCGGTGACCTGCGCATCCGCTACCGCGTCGACGGCCTGCTCCGCGACGTCATGACCGTGCCGAAGGGCGCCACCGCGGCCGCGGTCAGCCGCATCAAGATCCTCTCCGGCCTCGACATCGCCGAGCGCCGCAAGCCGCAGGACGGCCGCGCCAAGCTCTCGGTCGACGGCTTCACCGTCGAGGCCCGCATCTCGACGCTGCCGACGCTGCACGGCGAGAAGGTCGTCATCCGGATCCTGCCGCGCTCGGAGAACGTCCCGCTGCTCAGCGCGACCGGCCTCACCGAGGCCCAGCAGGCCGTGATGGCCGGCGCGCTGCAGCAGGCCCAGGGCCTGGTCCTCATCACCGGCCCGACCGGCTCGGGCAAGACCAACACCCTCTACGCCGCGATCCGGCAGGTCAGCACCCCCGACCGCAACATCGTCACGCTGGAGGACCCGGTCGAGGTCCAGGTCGCCGGCATCACCCAGGTGCAGGTGCACGAGCGCTCCGGGCTGACCTTCGCGAAGGGCCTGCGCAGCATCCTGCGCCAGGACCCCGACATCGTCCTCGTCGGCGAGGTCCGCGACCCCGAGACCGCCGAGCTGGCCCTGCAGGCCTCGCTCACCGGCCACCTGGTCCTCACGACCCTGCACACCAACGACGCGGTCAGCGCGATCACCCGCCTCGTCGACATGGGCGTCGAGCCCTTCCTCGTCGCCTCCTCGCTCACCCTCGTGGTCGCCCAGCGCCTGGTCCGCACGCCCTGCGACGCCTGCGCCGCGCCGTACGTCCCGGCCCCCCGCACGCTGGAGATGCTCGGCCTGACGCCGGCCGACCTGGCCGGCGCGACGCCGCGCATGGGCAAGGGCTGCGCCGACTGCGGCGGCACCGGCTACCGCGGCCGCACCGGCATCTACGAGGTGCTGCCCGTCAGCGCCGCGCTCCGCAAGGTCCTGCTGGCCACGCCGACGGAGGCCGCCATCGGCGCCGCCGCCCGCGACCAGGGCATGACGACGCTGCGCGCCAGCGCCCTCGCCGCCGCGCACCGCGGCACCACGACGTACGAGGAGGTGCTGCGGGCGACCCAGGTCGACGCCGTGGCCGGTCCTCGCTGCCCCTCCTGCGCCCGGTCGCTGGCCGACGACATGGTCGTCTGCCCGTGGGACGGCACGCCGGTCCGCCGCGACCTGTGCGCGGGCTGCGAGCGGCCGCTGCTCGACGAGTGGTCGACGTGCCCGTGGTGCAAGACCGCGGTCAGCCGCGGCGAGCTGCCGATGCCCCGCCTGCGCGAGGCCTAGTCACAGCACGCAGGACGGCGGCCGTCGCGGCCGCCGCGACGACGATCACCAGGAACGGCGCCCGCAGCAGCACCAGCGCGCCGGCGACCGCGAGTCCGGCCGCGCGCGGGTCGAGGGTGAGGGCGCGCCCGTCTCCGAGCGCCTGCACGACCACCAGCGCGGCCAGCAGGGCCACCGGAAGCAGGGCGGCCGTACGGCGCACGCGTTCGTCCTCCAGCAGCTGCGGCGGCACCCGCCAGCCGGCCAGCTTGAGCAGGAAGCACCCCGCCGAGCCGAGCAGGACGGCGGCCCAGGCGGCGGTCACCGGCGCAGCACCGCGGGCAGCACGGCGAGCCCGGCGACCAGCACCGGCACGCCCGGCGGCGTGAGCGGCACGGCGGCGGCGGCCAGCAGCGCGCCGCCCAGGGCCGTGCGCACCGCGGTCCGGTCGCGCAGCTGCGGCGCGAGCAGGGCCAGGAACGCCGCGCCGACCGCCGCGTCCAGCCCGAGCTGCTCCGGGTCGACGACCGCGGCTCCGACCGCGCCGAGCAGGGTGGCGAGGTTCCACAGCACGTAGACCGAGGCACCGGTCGCCCAGAACGCCAGCGCGGCGTGCTCCCGGTCGCCGCCGGTCGCCATCGCGGTGCTCTCGTCGATGGTGAGCTGCGCGGCGGCCAGCTGCCGAGGCCCGCGCACGGGGAGCAGGGCGGACAGCCGTACGGCGTACAGCGTGTTGCGGCTGCCCAGCAGCAGGGCCCCGGCGACGGCGGCCAGCGCGGTGCCGCCTGCCCCGAGCACGCTGACCAGCGCGAACTGCGAGGCGCCGGTGAACAGCAGCAGCGACAGCGCGCAGGCCTGCACGGTGGACAGCCCGGCGGAGACGGCGGCCGCGCCGAACGACAGCCCGTACGCACCGACCGCGAGGCCGACGCCGAGAGCGTCGCGCACCACCGCGCGGCGCGCCGGGCTCAGGCGGGGCCGCACCCGCCTGACGGGGCGCCGGGCTAGACGTCGCTCCGGGCCGGCGATGCGGCCGAGCAGACGGGCGAGCTGCTCGGCCTCCTCGGCGTCGAGCTTGCTCGTGACGTGCTCGGTGACGCCGCGCAGGTGGGTCGGCCAGGCGGCGCGCAGGCGGTCCAGGCCGGCGTCGGTGAGGACCGCGAGGGTGCCGCGGGCGTCCTCGGGACAGGCCTGCCGGGCGACCATCCCGTCGCGCTCCAGCCGGTCGACGAGGCGGGTCAGGCCGGACCGCGACAGCAGCACCCGCTCGGCCAGCTCGGTCATGCGCAGGCGCCGGCCGGGCGACTCCGACAGCTGCACCAGCACGTCGTAGGAGGCCAGCGGGAGGTCGTGCTCGGTGACCAGCTCGTGCTCGAGCCGGCGGGTCACCACGGCGTGGGCGCGCAGGAACGCGCGCCAGGCGGCCAGCTCCGCGGTGCTCAGGGGCGCGGCCGTCGTCATGCGCCCACGTTACGCCCGGTGGTTGCGCTCGCACGGGCTTCCCGCACCGCCTGCAGGCGTGTTGCCGGGCGTCGCTAGCCTCCGTCTGTGTCTTCCACCGGTCGCAGCCCCAAGGACTTCTTCCGCCCGCTCGCCGTCGGCGCGCCCACGCCGCTGACGGAGATCCCGTGGCGGCCGTCGAGGATGATCCACTTCTTCGACCCGTCGAACCCGAAGATGGTCGCCAAGGTCCCGGACATCGCGACCAAGACCGACGTCCTGCTCGGCAACCTCGAGGACGCCATCCAGGCCTCGAACAAGGAGGCCGCGCGCGCCGGGCTGGTGCAGGTCGGCAAGACCGCCGACCTCGGCACCACCCAGCTCTGGACGCGCATCAACTCCCTCGACTCGCCGTGGGCGCTCGACGACCTCATCACCCTGGTGACCGAGATCGGCGACAAGCTCGACGTGATCATGGTCCCGAAGGTCGAGGGCCCCGAGGACATCCACTACGTCGACCGCCTGCTCGCCCAGCTCGAGGCGCGGGCCGGCATCACCCGGCCGCTGCAGGTGCACGCGATCCTGGAGACCGCCTCCGGCGTCGCCCGGGTCGAGGAGATCTGCGAGGCCTCCCCGCGCATGCAGGGCATCTCGCTCGGCCCGGCCGACCTGGCCGCCGACCGCCGGATGAAGACGACCCGCGTCGGCGGCGGGCACCCCGGCTACCTGGTCCGGCAGGACCCGGTGGGCGGCGACGTCGACGCCCCGCGCGCCACCTTCCAGCAGGACCTGTGGCACTACACGGTCTCGCGCATGGTCGACGCCTGCGCCAAGGCCGGGATCTTCCCGTACTACGGGCCCTTCGGCGACATCAAGGACGTCGTGGCCTGCGAGGACCAGTTCCGCAACGCCTACCTGCTCGGCTGCGTCGGCACCTGGTCGCTGCACCCGGTGCAGATCGACATCGCCAAGAAGGTCTTCTCCCCCGAGGCCGCCGAGGTGACGTGGGCGCAGCGGGTCGTCGAGGAGATGGGCGAGGACGGCCGCGGCGCGGTCATGATCGACGGCAAGATGCAGGACGACGCGACGTTCAAGCAGTGCAAGGTCGTCCTGGAGCTCGCGCAGCAGCTCGCCGCGCGCGACCCCGAGCTGGCGGAGGCGTACGGCCTGTGAGCGACTCCCTGCGGCCGCGCCGCTCCGTGCTCTACATGCCGTCCTCCAACGCCCGCGCGCTGGAGAAGGCGAAGACCATCGCGGCCGACGCGATCATCTTCGACCTCGAGGACGCCGTCGCCCCCGACGCCAAGGAGACCGCGCGCGAGCAGGCCTGCGCGGCGGTCGCCTCCGGCGAGTACGGCGGGCGCGAGCTGACCATCCGCTGCAACGGCCTGGACACGCCCTGGGGCGAGGCCGACCTGCGCGCGGCCGCGGCGGTCTCGCCGGCCGCCGTCGTCGTGCCGAAGGTGTCCGGGGTCGCGCACCTGCGGCACGGTCGCTGCGCTGGTCGGCGACACCCCGATCTGGGCGATGGTCGAGACGCCGGTCGCGATCTTCGACATCCGCGCCATCGCCGGCTTCGAGCAGGTCGCCGTGCTGGTCATGGGCACCAACGACCTGGCCAAGGAGCTGCGCGCCGGGCTCGTCCCCGGTCGCGCGCCGCTGCTCCCCCACCTGGCCACCGCGCTGCTCGGCGCGCGCGAGGCCGGCAAGGTCATCCTCGACGGCGTCTACAACGACGTGAAGGACCTCGAGGGCTTCGAGGTGGAGGCCCGCCAGGGCGCCGAGCTCGGCTTCGACGGCAAGACGCTGGTGCACCCGACGCAGGTCGAGGTGGCCAACCGCGTCTGGGCGCCGTCCGAGGACGAGGTCGTGCTGGCCCGCCGGGTCATCGAGGCCTTCGAGGAGGCCGAGGCGCAGGGCAAGGGCGTCGTCACGGTCGACGGTCGCATGATCGAGAACCTGCACGTCGACAACGCCCGCCGCACGCTGGCGACCGCGGAGGCCATCGCCGCGCTGGGCTGAGGGCCCCGGCCGCCGCCACGTCCCCAGGGCTGTCGTACCCGACACGCCGGTGCGGCCGTACCGGAACCCTGGGGACGTCGCAGGTCTGGCGCACCGGCGCTCGGCGGGGCCGGCGGACGTCGCGGACGTACGATGGGCAGCGCCCGACCACCGTGAGCGGGCCCCCGTCCGAAGGATCGCGTTGACCACTCCTGTGCCCACCTCCGAGCAGCTGACCGCGGTGCTGGCCACCGTCAAGGACCCGGAGATCCGGCGTCCGCTGACCGAGCTCGGCATGGTCAAGTCCGCGGTCGTGGACCCGGACGGCACCGCCCGGATCGGCATCTACCTCACCGTCGCCGGCTGCCCGATGAAGGAGACGCTCACCAAGGACGTCACGGCGCGGTCATGACCCTGCCGGGCGTGCAGCGGGTCGCCGTCGAGCTCGACGTCATGTCGACCGAGCAGCGCAAGGGGCTGCAGACGCTGCTCAAGGGCGACGCCCCGGAGCGCGAGATCCCGTTCGCGCAGCCGGGCTCGCTGACCCGCGTCTTCGCGGTCGCGTCCGGCAAGGGCGGCGTCGGCAAGAGCTCCGTCACGGTCAACCTGGCCGCCGCGATGGCCGCCCGCGGCCTGAACGTCGGGGTCGTCGACGCCGACATCTACGGCTTCTCGGTGCCGCGCATGCTCGGCGTCGAGCACAAGCCGACCCAGGTCGAGTCGATGATCATGCCGCCGACCGCGCACGGCGTGAAGGTCATCTCGATCGGCATGTTCACCAAGGACAACACCCCGGTCGTGTGGCGCGGGCCGATGCTGCACCGCGCGCTGCAGCAGTTCCTCGCCGACGTCTACTGGGGCGACCTCGACGTCCTGCTGATGGACCTGCCGCCCGGCACCGGCGACATCGCCATCTCGGTCGCGCAGCTGCGTCCCGAGCGCGGAGATCCTCGTCGTCACGACGCCGCAGCTGGCCGCCCAGGAGGTGGCCGAGCGGGCCGGCTCCATCGCCCTGCAGACCCACCAGCGCATCGCCGGCGTGGTCGAGAACATGAGCTACCTGCCGTGCACCGCACTGCGGCGAGCGCCTCGACGTCTTCGGCTCCGGCGGCGGTCAGGCCGTGGCCACCTCGCTCACCCGCCTGCTCGGCGCCGAGGTGCCGCTGCTCGGCCAGGTGCCGATCGACGTGCGCCTGCGCGAGGGCGGCGACAACGGGTCGCCGCTGGTGCTGTCCGACCCCGACGCCGAGGCCAGCAAGAGCCTGCTGTCGGTGGTCGACGCGCTGACCGGCAAGCCGCGCGGACTGGCCGGGATGTCGCTGAGCCTGAGCCCGGTGCGCCGCTAGGAGGCCGCTGGACGACGCCGTCCGTCGCGAGCGGCGTCACGGGCGGTCGCTGGCAAGGCGGAGTCGTTGCCGGTAGCGGTGTTCTCCCGGCAACGACGACAACGCGGCCAGGGGCCGTCCGAGGCGTCGCGCAGCAGGACAGCGCGTTGTTCAGGGGTCTCCGGGCGGCTCAGGTGGTGTCGGGGTCCCAGGGCGCCGGCTCGCCGGCCTGCAGCGGGCGGGCCGCCACGGTCTTGGCCGGCAGCTCGTCGTCGTCGCGCATGAGGTCGGCGACGAAGGTCTTGGGGTGCAGGCTGCGCAGGTCCAGGTCGCCGACCTCGGGGCCGAGCTCGCTCTTGAGGTCGTCGGTCATCCCGCGGAGCATCGCCTTGGCCTTGCGCACGCCCCGGCCGAGGTCGCGGGCGAGCCCGGGCAGCCGGTCCGGTCCGAAGACGAACAGCGCGAGCACGAGCAGCACGCTCATCTCGCCCCAGCCCACGTGGTCGAACATGGGCTCAGCGTAAGGCCGCGAGGGCGGTCAGTCCCCGCTCTTGTCCTGCAGGGTGACCGTGGTCCGGCGGGTCTCGCCGCCGCGGACGTAGGTGAGCTCGACGGTCTCCCCGACCTTGTGCTCCCGGATCGCCAGGATGAGCTCGTCGACGCTGGTGACCTCGTCGTCGTCGAGCTGGACGACCAGGTCGCCGCCGCGCAGGCCCGACCGCTCCGCGGAGCCGCCCGGCAGGACCGTGCTGATGCGCGCGCCGTCGCGGCCGTCCTCGCTGGAGACGGTGGCCGCCTCGACGCCGATGGCCGGGTGGGTGGCACGACCGGTGCGGATGAGCTCCTCGGCGACCGACCGGGCCTCGTCGACCGGGATCGCGAAGCCGACGCCGATGCTGCCGCCCTCACCGGTCGAGCTGCCGCCGAGGGTGGCGATCGCGGAGTTGATGCCGACGACGCGGCCGCCGGCGTCGACGAGCGCGCCGCCGGAGTTGCCGGGGTTGATCGCCGCGTCGGTCTGGATGGCGTTGTAGAGCGGGATCGCCGCGCCGCCGTCGCCGGGCACCCGCACCGTGCGGTTGAGCGCGCTGACGATGCCGGTCGTGACGGTCCCGGCCAGGCCGAGCGGCGAGCCGATCGCGATGACCGGGTCGCCGACGACGAGCCCGCGCGACTGGCCCAGGGTGGCCGGCTGCAGGACGACGTTGCCGGTCACCTTGATGACCGCGAGGTCGGTCTCCTTGTCGAGCCCGACGATCTCGGCCGGCAGCTCCTCGCCGCCCTTGGCGTTGACCGTCACGGTGATGTCACCGCCGTTGGCGGCCGACTCGACGACGTGGTTGTTGGTCAGCACGTAGCCGTCGGACCGCAGCACCACGCCGGACCCGGTGCCGGAGCCCTGGGCCGACCGCACGGAGATGCTGACAGTGCTCTTGAGCACCTCGGCGGCGATGCCGGCGACGCTGGTCGGCGAGCGGTCCAGGGTGGCCGTGGCGCCGCCGGTGCCCAGGCTCGCGGAGGAGTCGCGCAGGTCGCGCGGGTCGTCGCCGACGTGCGAGCCGAGGAAGCCACCGGTCGCACCGGCCACCAGCGCGGTCGCCAGGACCGCCCCGACGACGGCGCTGCGCCGCCGGGCGCGGCTCGGTGCCACCGGACCGGAGCCGCCGATGGTGTCCGTCGGGTAGCCCCACGCCGGGGCCCCGGTCGCGCCGTCGCTGCGGTAGGCCCCCTGCGCGTAGGAGAAGGCGCCCGCCTTCCACGGCTCGCTGCCGTAACCGGGCTGGCCGTACGCCGCCTCGCCGTAGCCCGGCTGACCGCTGCGGGGCTGGCCGTACGCAGGCTGACCTGAGCCGTACGGCGGCTGGGTCGGCTGCTCACCGGTCGTGCCGTACGGCGGCTGCGCGGCCGGCGACCCGTACGGCGGCTGGGTGCCGTAGCCCTGGGAGAGCTGCTCGGGCTGGCCGTACGGGCGGGTCGCCCCGGTCGACGTCGACGGCGCGCCCCACGGGTCCGCGGCGGGCTCGCCGGGCTGCGACCACCACGGCGCCGGCGGCGGGGCGTCGTTGCGGTCGGCGTCGGGGGTGCGGTCGCTCACGGGTCCTCCAGAGGTGCTGCTGCGGCGGCGGTCAGGGCCGCTGGAGGCAGTGTGCCCACCTGGGTGTGAGCGCAGCGTGAGGCGACTAGGAGAACGGGTTGAGCCAGGACGCCAGCCGGGACAGCCCGCGCCCCAGCCGGGCGAAGAAGCCGGTGCGCGGGGCCTGGTCGTGCGGCAGGGCGTCGACCGCGGCGTGCACGGCCGCCGGGTCGGCGTCGCTGACGAGGGTGAAGACGTGGTCGCGGCCGGTCCAGACCGCGCGCTCGGGGCTGCCGCGCTGCACCCACACCCGCGCACCGTGGCGCCGCTCGGCCGAGAAGCCGCTGCCCGGCTCGCCGCCCAGCTCGCCGGGCTGGGCGAAGACCGACAGGGTGGACAGCCCGTCGGAGTAGGCGAGCTGCAGGACCTGCCCGCCGTCGTGCTCGCGGACGCGGCTGTCGAACAGGTCGAGCCCGCTGAGCGTGCTCGGCGGCTCCCAGCCGTCGACGCCGGCGTCGGCGAGCTCGGCCGGGGTGGCCAGCGCGACGTCCTGGGCCGGCTGCAGCACCGTGACGGCGCGCTCCACCTGGACGTCGACGAACGCGCTGCTGGTCAGCCGGCGGCCCCCGCCGTCGTAGACCTCGCGGCGCAGCACCAGAGCGCTGTCGCGGTCGACCCAGAAGCGCCCGGCCACCGCGCCCGCTCCGGTCACGCCGGCGCGGCGGGCCTCGACGACCTGCGTGCCGCGCCCGGCGCAGCGGCCGGCACCGGCGACGGCCAGCTCGTAGTGGCGGGCGAGCAGCGCGACCAGCCGCTCGTCGAGCTCGGGGGTGCCGATCGCGGTCCGGCCGTCCGCTCCCTGCGTACGGGTGCCGCGGCCCGGCTCGTGCTGCACGTCGAGGACCGCGGAGGTCTGGGCGCCGGCCCGCCAGGTGCCGACGTACTGCGTGCCGGTCCAGCTGCGTGACCGGGCGGCGTCGGCGGCGAGCTGCAGCAGCCGCACCGCCGCCCCTTCGGACGACGCGGTCAGCGGCGCCGGCGGCCGGCGGTGCGGCGACCGCCGGCAGCCCCGCGAGCAGCGCTCCGGCGCTCGCGAGCAGGACGAGCAGGCGGAGCCGGGTCACCGGCCCGAGGGCGGCGGGACGAGCCGCGCGAAGGCGGGCTGCTGCACCTCGGTCGTCGTGGTCACGAAGTCGGCGACGAACACGTCGCTGGCCGGGTCGACCGGCACCGACGGGCCCTGGCTCGAGCTCGGGTTGCCGAGGGCGAGCGCCGACACGAGCCCGAGCGCGACGAACGCACCGGCCGCGGCGCCCCGGCGCTTCAGCGTGCGGGCGCTCGGCGCCGGGCGGCGGCTGCCGGCCCGGCTGCCCGGCCGGCGGGGACCGCGTGGCAGGTGACCGGGCAGGCTGCGCCGCTCGGGGGCGGCGGGCGAAGGCTGGTCCGGCAGCGCGAGCAGGCGGGCCGCCAGGGCCTCGCTCGGCGGGAGGGGCGCGCGGCCGAGCTCGAGCAGGCTGGCCTTGAGCCGGCGCTGGGCGTCGACCTCGGTGCGGCAGGGCGGGCAGTGGGCGAGGTGCGCGAGCACCCGCTCGCGGGAGGCGTGGTCGAGCTCGCCGTCGACGAGGGCGGCGACCCGGTCGCCGAGGTGGTCGCTCATGAGGTGCCTCCCGCCGGGGCCAGGTGCGCCAGCGCGGCCCGCAGCTGCGAGCGCCCGCGGTGGATGCGGCTGCGCACGGTGCCGATCTTCACGCCGAGGGTCGAGGCGATCTCCTCGTACGACAGGCCCTCGAGGTCGCACAGGACGACCGCCGCGCGGAAGTCCGGCGGCAGCGCGTCGAGCGCCCGCTGGACGTCGCCGTCGAGGTGGGTGTCGTCGTAGACCTGCGCCGGGCCGCGGTCCTTGCTGGCGAGGCGCTCCGCGTCGTCGGGCAGCGCCTCGAAGCGGATGCGTGCCTTGCGGCGCACGGTGTCGAGGAAGAGGTTGGTCGTGATCCGGTGGAGCCAGCCCTCGAAGGTGCCCGGGGTGTAGCTCGACAGCGACCGGAAGACCCGGACGAAGACCTCCTGCGTGAGGTCCTCGGCGTCGTGGCGGTTGCCCGTCAGGCGGTAGGCCAGCCGGTAGACCCGGGCGGAGTGCAGGCGCACGACCTCGTCCCACGAGGGCGGCTGCCACTCCATGTCCTCGGTCAGGACAGCACCTCCGTCGGCGGTCGCCGGCGTGCCGTCCAGCATCGCCGTCCCCGTCATGGTGCCCGTCCTCTCCTGGCAGCGCACTGTGAGCCGCTCAGGGAGGAGAACGCCCGCGCCCGACCGGCGGTTCCCCGACCGCACTAGGCTGCCGCGGACGCCAACCCGCCCCTCACACGTTCGGAGGCCCGCCATCGACGCCGGCGAGACCAGCCAGCCTGAGGGCAAGACGTCCGGCCGCCGTTCTGCTGCCTCGAGCGCCGCGACCACCGACACCGGTGCGCTCGCCGCCTGGCTCGACGGCTGGCTGCCGGAGGACGCCCCGCTGCTGTCCGCGCGGGCGCGCGCTGCCGAGGTGGGCATCGGCGCGGTCGACCCCGCCACCGGCGCGGTCCTGCAGATGCTCGCCGCCGTCAGCAGCGCCCGCGCGGCCGTCGAGCTCGGCACCGGCGCCGGCGTCTCGACGCTGTGGATCCTGCGCGGCATGCGCCCCGACGGCATCCTCACCTCCGTCGACAGCGACGGCGAGCACCAGCGCCTCGCCCGCCTGTCGCTGGGCGAGGCCGGCGTGCGCGCCGGGTCGCGTACGGCTGATCGCCGGCCGGCGCCAACGAGGTGCTCCCCCGGCTGTCCGACGGCGCGTACGACCTGTGCTTCTGCGACGCCAGCCGGGCCGAGAACGACGACTACCTCGACGCGGCGCTGCGCCTGCTGCGCCCCGGCGGCGTGGTGGCCTTCGCCGGCGCGCTCGGGGGCGGCCGGATCGCCGAGGCGTCCGCCCGCGACCCCGAGACGGTCGCGCTGCGCGAGCTGGTGCGCCGGGTGCGCGACGAGCCGCGGCTCGTGCCGGCGCTGCTCCCGGTCGGCCCGGGCCTGCTGGTCGCCTCGACCACCCTGGGCTGACCGCCGCGCGTGCGTCCGCGCCCGGGATCGTCAGCGGTTCTCGTGGGCCCTGACCCCCCAGGACCGCTGATCACCGGAGGCAGCGCCACGCGGGGACAGTGCGGGGCGCGGCGCGGTCCGGCGGGCAGCTGCCGGCGTCAGGCGGTGCGGCGGGAGCGCTTGGCGGGCGCCGCGGCCAGCACCTCGAGCCAGGCCGTCAGCAGGCGGACGCCGTACCCCGTCCCGCCCTTGACCAGCTCGTCCTCGTCGGTCTCGACCCGGCCCGCGCCGGCGATGTCGAGGTGCGCCCAGGGCCGTCCGCCGGTGAACTCGCGCAGGAACAGCGCCGCGGTGATGGAGCCGCCCTGCAGCTTCTTCTTCGGGTCGCCGATGTTGCGCAGGTCGGCGACCGGGCTGTCCAGCGCCTGGCGGTAGTCCTCGACCAGCGGCATCCGCCACAGCCGCTCACCGCTGGTCACCGACGCCTGCTCGAGCTGCGCCGCGAGGGCGTCGTCGCTGGCGAACATCCCGGCCGTACGCCGTCCCAGCGCGATCGGCATCGCCCCGGTCAGCGTGGCCACGTCGACGACGACGTCGGCCTGCAGGTCGCGGTCGGCGTAGGCCAGCGCGTCGGCGAGGACCAGCCGGCCCTCGGCGTCGGTGTTGAGCACCTCGACGGTGCGGCCGCCGTACTGCGTGAGGACGTCGCCGGGGCGCTGCGCGGAGCCGCTCGGCATGTTCTCGGCCGCTCCGACCAGCGCGGTGACCTTGATCGGCAGACCGAGGTCGGCGACGGCGCGCAGGGCGCCCAGGACCGCCGCGGCGCCGCCCATGTCGGTCTTCATGGCGAGCATGCCGTCGTTGGGCTTGAGCGACAGGCCGCCGGTGTCGAAGGTGATGCCCTTGCCGACGAGGACGACGTGGCGCGAGCCGCCGCCGTCGTACGTCGCCTCGATGAACCGCGGCGGCCGGGCCGAGCCCTGGCCGACGCCGACGATGCCGCCGAAGCCGTCGGCGCGCAGCGCGGTCTCGTCGCGGACCGCGACCGTCAGGTCGGCCAGCGCCACCCGCGCCTGCTCGGCCAGCCAGTCCGGGGTCTTCTCGCGGGACGGCGTGTTGACCAGGTCGCGGGCCAGCGCGGTGGCCCGGGCGGTGGTGACGGCGCGGTCGAGCTCGGCCTGCCCGGCGGCGACGATCACGACCTCCTGCAGCGGCCGCGGGTCGGCGGACTGCTTGAGGGTGAAGGCGTACGACGCGAGCAGCAGCCCCTCGGCGAAGCGCGCGCAGCGCCCCGGGGACGAGGTCCACGCCGGTCAGGTCGACGACCAGCGACGGGCTGCTCTTCGCCCGACGGGCGAGCGTGGCGCCGGCCCGGCGCAGGTCCTTGGGCGTGCCGGCGCCGGTGCCGAACAGCAGCAGCCGCTCCAGCGGGCCCTCGACCAGCGGCAGCGCGACGACCTCGCCGGCGTCGCCCTTGGCCTTCTCGCGCAGCAGCAGCGCGGCGACGTCGTCGGGGGTCTCCGACAGCGCGGTGACGGCGCCGTCGGTCGAGGCGGTGGCCACGGCCAGCAGCGCCGTCTCGGGGCGCTCGTCGACGAGCCGGAGCGCGGGCAGCGCGGACGTGCCCTCGAGCTGGGCCGCGCGCCGGCGTGCGGGCGTCCTGCGGGCGGGTGGCACGGCGGCCCTCCAGGTCTGGTCAGGACGCCTCCGGCCGGCCGCCAGGAGGGCGACCGGCCGGGGCGTTCCGTACGGGGTGGTGCTGTGTCTGCGGTGCGAGGGCGAGGCGCTTGCTAGGCGACGACGGCCTTGAGCGCGTCGCCCAGTGCCGTGGCCTCCTCGGCGTTCAGCTCGACGACGAGTCGCCCGCCACCCTCGAGCGGGACGCGCATGACGATGCCGCGACCCTCCTTGGTGACCTCGAGCGGACCGTCGCCCGTCCGCGGCTTCATGGCCGCCATCGACAAACCTCCCAGGTAGGGCGCACCGCCGCCGGCCGGCGACGGGCTCTGCACGTAGACGCACAGTCTCCCACGCGTCGGGCCCTGCCCTTCCCGTCACCCCCACGAGGCTGCGAGGCTGCTGCTCCCGCACCCCGCACGAGGAGCCCGCAGATGAGCCAGCCGACCGCGCCCGAGCCCGTCCTGCTGACGACGGACGGGGCCGTCGCCACCGTCACGCTGAACCGCCCCGAGGGCATGAACGCCCTCACCGTCGCGGCCAAGACGGCGCTGCTGGAGGTGCTGCGGCAGGTGCACGACGACGAGGCCGTGCGCGCCGTCGTGCTCACCGGCAGCGGCCGCGCCTTCTGCGTCGGCCAGGACCTGCGCGAGCACGCCGCGCTGCTCGAGTCCGGCGACCCCGCCCCGCTGTCGACGGTGAAGGACCACTACAACCCGATCGCCACGCTGCTCGCCACGATGCCCAAGCCGGTGGTCGCGGCGGTCAACGGCACGGCGGCCGGCGCCGGCCTGGGCCTCGCGTGCGCCTGCGACTTCCGCATCGGCGCGGCCGGCGCGCGGTACACGACGGCCTTCACCGGCATCGGCCTGACCGCCGACTCGGGGCTGTCCTGGTCGCTCCCCCGGCTCGTGGGCGCCGGCCGGGCCACCGCCCTGCTGCTGCTCGCCGAGCCGTTCACGACGGAGCAGGCGCTCGAGATGGGGCTGCTCAACGCGGTCGTCCCGGCCGAGCAGGTGCTGCCCGCAGCGACGGAGCTGGCCACCCGGCTCGCGGCCGGGCCGACCGCCGCGTACGCCGCGGTGAAGCAGTCGGTCGCCTACGCGGCCACGTCGTCGTTCGTGGAGGCGCTGGCCAAGGAGGACGAGCTGCAGGGCCAGGCCGGAGCCACCCTGGACCACCAGATGGCCGTCAAGGCGTTCCTCGCGAAGGAGCTGCCGGTCTTCCAGGGCCGCTGACTCAGGCGGCGCGCCCCGCCCGGGCGCCGGTCTCGACCCAGCGGGCGAAGCGGCGGAGCGAGAGCTGCACCCCGTACGCGAAGAAGGGCCGGACCAGGGGCCAGCCGAGGCGTCCGAGCGCGCCGAGCGGCAGCTCGAGGTCCTCGCGCCAGACGAAGGTGGCGAGGCCGTCGGCGCGGGGCTCGACGGCGAAGACGCCGGTGCCGCGGACCAGGCGGCCGGTGTGCAGCACGTGGCAGGCGCGCGGCGGGTCCCACGCGGTGATGGTCATGGTGTCGGTGAACCCGAGCGGGCCGAGGCCGGTGAACGCGGAGATCTCGCCGCCGACGCCCTGGCCGTCCTGGCGGGTCGGGCGTCACGGTGGTGCCGAGCATCCACTCGCCCTGGCCGGCCCAGTCGGTCGCGCCGGCGAAGACCTGCTCGGGGGTGGCGTCGACGTCGACGCGCAGGACGAGGGTGGCGGTCATGCGGTCATCGTCTCGCGCCGACGCGCGTGCCGCGACCTCAGCGCGGCAGGGTGCTGTCCTCGCGGGCGGGCGGGTCGACCGGCTCCCGGGGCGCCTCACCCGTCGACAGGTCCGGAGCAGCACCGTCGCTGACCCGGGAAGACCCGGCGTCCGCGGCGACCTCCACCGGGGCCGGCACCGGCGACTCGACGACCGGCTCGACAGCAGCTGGCTCGCCCCGCAGCTGCGCCAGCTCGGCGTCCCGCTGCGCCAGCTCCTCGCCGAGCCGGGACAGCACCGCGTCGACCTCGCTCATGCGGTAGCCCCGCGGCGCGAGCCCGAAGCGGACGGCAGCGACCTGCTCGGCCGTGACCCGCCCGGAGGGCAGCACCACGTCCGCCGCGTCCGGAGGGGCCGGCTGGAGCTGCTCCTGCTCGCGGGTGGCGAGGGCGGCGGCGAAGAACAGGGCGGCGAGGACCCCGAGGAAGGTGAGCACGGTCAGCACGCGGGTGAGTCTCCCACGGAGACCCGGGCACAACGGTCAGGTGAGCATCGACCTCGACGTCCCCCTCGCCCCGGAGACGCCTGCTGCGCCGCACGACGCCAGCGGCGAGCAGGTCCCCACCCGGGACCTCGACGGCCTCGCGCCGCCTCCCCGCCCCGCCCGGCGGTGGACCCCCAAGCGCGTCGTCATCACCCCGGCCGCCCTCGACCACGCTCACGGGCAGCGCATCGTCGAGCGGGTCGAGGCCGCCGGGATCGAGGTCGAGCGGCTCAGGGCCAACCGCCTGACGGGGGTGCGCGGGGCCGACGAGCGCCAGACGTACGCCCTGGCCAAGGCGACGATGGCGATCGTCGTCAGCCCGCCGAGCCGCCGGAAGCTGCAGCCGATCCCGCCGAGCGCCGACTGGCGCTTCGACCTCGCGGAGGGCTGCCCCGCGCACTGCCAGTACTGCTACCTGGCCGGCTCGCTGTCCGGCCCCCCGGTGACCCGCGTCTACGCCGACCTCGACGAGATCCTCGCCGGCCTGGCGCCGTACGTCGGGACCGCGACCCGGCGGCCCGAGGAGGGCACGACGTTCGAGGCGTCCTGCTACACCGACCCGCTGGCGCTCGAGCACCTCACCGGCTCCTGGTCGCGCGCGGTGCGGTTCTTCGGCGAGTGGGACGCGCCGGTGCAGCTGCGCTGGACCACCAAGTACGACGACGTCGCGCCGTTCCTCGACCTGCCGCACGCCGGCCGTACGCGGGTGCGCATGAGCGTCAACTGCCTGCCCGTGACGACCCGGTTCGAGGGCGGGACGAGCAGGGTGCAGGACCGGCTGACCGCGCTGCGGCGGCTCGCGCTGGCCGGCTACCCCGTCGGGCTGACGCTGGCGCCGCTGATGCCGCTGCCCGACTGGCGCGAGCACTACGGCCAGCTGCTCGACCTGGTCGTCGACGCCGTGGCCGGCGTGCCCGACCTCGACCTGACGGCCGAGCTCATCACCCACCGGTTCACGCCGGGCAGCAAGGAGGTGCTGCTCGGCTGGTACCCGCGCACGCAGCTCGAGATGGACGAGCAGCAGCGGACCCAGAAGCGCACCAAGTTCGGCAGCACCAAGTACGTCTACCCGAAGGGCGTGATGGGCGAGCTGCGCGGCTGGTTCGAGGAGCAGCTGGCCGCCCGCCTGCCCGGCTGCCGAGTCCTGTACTGGACCTGACAGCGACGGGGGTGACACTGGTAGCACCCCCCGCTGCTGGAGAAGCTCGTGCACCTGCGCCGCCTGCTCGTCCCCCTGCTCGCCCTCGCCCTGCTCGGGCTGGTCGCCCCCGCCGCCTCGGCGACCGTCGACGTGCACGCGCTGGCCGCGTCCGGCCGCGCCCAGGACCCCGCGACCCGCACCTTCGGGGCGTACGACGGGGCGCCGACGACCAAGGCCTGCTACGGCGAGGAGCGGCAGAGCGAGGGCGACGGGACGGCGCTCGACGCGGCGCAGTACGGCATGTTCTACGGCTGCCTGAGCGCCGGTGAGTGGCTCTTCCCGGTCACCACCTACGACACCTCCACCCCCTCGCAGCTGCGCTCGATCGACCTGCACGCCGACGCCGACGGCGACCTGCGGACCGGCTGCGCCGGCTTCGAGTGGGACGTCACGGGCTACTGGTCGGTCGCCGACGAGCGGCTCGAGGCCGCGGTCCTGCGCACGCCGTCCTGCGACCCGGCCACCTGGGCCTACAGCGCGGCCGCCGACATCCAGGCGCCCGGGCCGCAGGACGTCGGGCTGCTGTTCCGCAACGCCGACATCGGCGGCTCCGGCACGGTCCGCTGGTACGGCGAGGTGCGGGCGGCGAGCGACACGACCACGGAGCGGCTGCCCCCCACCGGCGCCCTCACCGAGAACGGCTACCTCGAGGCCTCCACCTCGTGCGGCACGGCCGGGACGCGCTGGTACGCCACCTCCGACGCGGTGGACGCCCTCGCCGACGCCGGGGCCACCGACCTCCAGGTGACCGACACGGGGCTGACCCGCTTCACCGGCGACCCGGTGCGGGCCCAGGCGGCGCTGCGGGAGGTCGACCCGCAGGCGGTCGTCCGGCCGGACGACGCGCTGTCGCTGGCCGCCGCACCCCGCGACCCCGAGCTCGGCACGCAGTGGAACCTCGAGCAGGTCCGGGCCGGCGCCGCCTGGGACGTCACCCGCGGCAGCCGCTCCGTCGTCGTCGCCGTGATCGACACCGGCGCCGACTTCACCCACCCGGACCTGCGCGGCAAGCTCACCGGCGGCTACGACGCCCTCACCCGGTCCGCCATCACCGGGGGGAACGCCGACACGGTGGGCCACGGCACCGCGGTCGCCGGCGTCATCGGCGCCTCCACCGACGACGGCGTCGGCCTGGCCTCCCTCGGCTGGGAGACGCTGGTCATGCCCATCAAGGTCGACGACGGCGCGGGACGGCTGTCCACCAGCGCGGTCATCGACGCCATCTACTACGCGACCGACCACGGCGCGAAGGTCATCAACCTCAGCCTGGGCGGCTGCCAGCGCGACAGCCGGCTGTCGGGGGCCCTGCAGTACGCCCAGAGCAAGGGCGTCCTGCCGGTCGCCGCGGCCGGCAACGAGGCGCTCGAGGGCAACCCGGTCGAGTACCCGGCTGCCGACCCCGGGGTCCTCGCCGTCGGCGCCACGGGCCGCGACATGAACCGCGCCCGCTACAGCAGCTTCGGCCCGCAGGTCGACCTGGTCGCCCCCGGCGGCAGCGCCGACGGCCGGGCCGAGGACGACCTGCCGCTGCTGCAGCGCGGTGGCGGCACGATGCGTGCCGCCGGCACGAGCTTCTCCGCGCCGCTGGTGTCGGCCGCCGCGGCGCTGGTGCTCAGCCGCGAGCCGGCCCTCGGACCGGCCGAGCTCGCCTCCCGGCTCACCCGCAGCGCCCAGGACCTGGGCCTCGCCGGACGTGACGACGAGTACGGCGCCGGGCTGCTCGACGCCGCCGCCGCGGTCGCCGCCGCCCCTGTCGCGGCCCCCTCCGCCAGCGCGGCGGCCAGCGCCACGACCGCCCCGGCCCCTGCCGCCGTGCCGTCGGCGCCGACCGTGGACGTCTCCCCCGGCGCGGTCGACGCCGGCACCGCCGTGCGGGTGTTCGGCACGGCCACGCCGGGCTCGCAGCTGGAGCTGCTGGCCTACAGCCGCCCGTCCACGACGTACGCCGTGGTCCGCCGCGCCGTGACCAGCGACGGGGCGTACGAGTTCCGGGTGACCCCGGGGACCAACACCCGCCTGTACGTCCGCAGCACCACGTCCGGGGGCTCCGCGTCCAGCGCCTCGGCGGTCATCGACGTCCGCTCCCGGGTGTCGCTCGCCGCGAGCAGGACCGGGGTGCGCAGCTACCGGTTCAGCGGCAGCGTCCTGCCGCGGCGGGGTGGCGTGCGGGTCAGCGTCTACCGCGGCTCGGTGCTGGCGACCTCGCCGGTCAGCACGGCCAGCGACGGCACGTACGCCGTCCTGCGGTCCTTCACCGGCAGCGGCACCTTCGACTTCACGGCCCGGACGGCCGCCAGCGGCGACAACGTCCCTGGGACGTCGCCGCCGCTGGCCGTCGCGGTGCGCTAGCGGGCGTTGCTCGGACGTCCCCAGGGGCCGGTGATGGCGAAGACGTGCCGGGCGTCTGGATGTTGGCGAACAGCGTCTGGCCGTCGGCGCTGAACGTGGGGCCGGTGAACTCGCTGTCGTTGAGGTCGTTGCGGGCCAGCGGGTAGGCCTCGCCCTGCGTCGGTGACGCCGACCAGGTGCTGACACGCCCTCGCCGTCCTCGGCCAGGATGACGCCGCCGTACGGCGAGACGGTGATGTTGTCCGGGCCGTCGTAGTTGCCGGCGTCGACGTCCGGGGTCGGGGTTCACGCCGAAGATGGTCTTCAGGGTGATCGGTCTGCCGGGCCGGGTCGTAGAACCAGACCTGGCCGTCGTGCTCGTTGGCGCTGCCGTCGTCGTCCGCGGGCGAAGCTGGCCACGAAGTAGGCGCCGCCGTCGCCCCACCACTGCCCCTCGAACTTGCGGCTGCGGGTGACCTGGTCGTCGGCGAGCTGCTTGCGGACGCGGTCGCTGGTCGGCCAGCGCGGTCGGGCACGTCGACCCACTGCGACGGCGTACGCGGTGCCGGGCTGCGGTGGCCTGCGACAGGTCGGCGACGTGCCGGCCCGCCGCTGCAGGCAGCGCATGGCCTGCAGCGTGCCGGCGGTGTCGCCGGCCGGTGCCTGCGCGAGCGCCGGCAGCGCGCCCTTGCCGCCGCGGAAGCCGGCCGGCGGCAGCCAGCGGTAGAACAGGCCGTTCGGGCTGCTGGCGTCCTCGGTGAGGTAGATGACGTCGGTGCGCGGGTCGATCGCGACCGCCTCGTGCGCGTAGCGGCCGAGGAAGCGCAGCGGCACCGGGCTGTTGCCCGGGTTCTCGCGCCTGCGACCGGGCTCACCTCGAAGACGAAGCCGTGGTCCTGGTGCAGCGCGTCCGCCCCGGCCCGTGCCTCGGTCTCCTCGCAGGTCAGCCAGGTGCCCCACGGGGTGATGCCGCCGGCGCAGTTGTTGTGCGTGCCGGCGACGCTGACGTACTCGCGCAGCGCGGTCGCCGTGCCGGTCGACGTCGATGTTGGTGGTGCCGCCGCCCGCGCCCGGGTCGTAGGTGAGGCCCGGCAGCGGCGGGACGCCGAACGGCTCGTCGCTGCCGATCTCGTGGTTGTTCACCAGGGTCGGAGCCGCGGCCGGCGGGCGAAGGCGCCGGTGCCGTCGGCGTCGCTCGGCGTCGGCTCGCCGCTGTCGAGACAGGGTCACGCCGGCCTCGGCGACGAGCGGGTAGGTGAAGCCCGGCGGCAGCGGCGAGCAGACCGCTCGGATCGCGCGCCAGCGGACCGTAGCCAGCTGTCGTCCGCGTGGCGGCCGTGTGCGGACGTGCCGACGATGGCGTCGAGGCTGCCGGCCAGGGCGATGCCCAGGCCACTGGCGGCGGTACGGCCCAAGAAGCCGCGGCGGGTGAGCGGGGTGGAGGTCACGTGGAGCCTTCCGGTCGACGGTGAGGACGGCCCCCATGCCACCGTCCGCGCCCGACCGGGCGGCGCTGCGCAGGCGACGGGCGCGTGAACACCCGTCGACG
>CAVXMC010000007.1:0-55838 GCA_963762795.1 uncultured Actinomycetota bacterium
CGTTCGGCGAGGTGATCGGCCGGTTGGATGGCGCCGCCGGATGGACGAACGAGGTGACGAGGCTGGGCGGAGGCCGGGCCTTCACCTGCTCGTCGCGCGTCGGCCGTGGCAGGCCTGGGGCGTCGCGGAGCGCCTGTACGCCGAGGCACCGGCCCGCCTGGGCCGGACCCTACGTGGCCCAGCTCGACCGGCTCTGCGGGGTCCTCAGCTACCTCGTCACGGCGCCGCACCCCCCCTGCTCGGTGCTGCTGCCGCTCTCGCGCCGGTTCAAGGAGCGATATCCCCGCCGGGTCACGTCGACGCTGCTCGGTCCCGCCCCAGCCGGTCGCTGAACCGCGGCGACGATGAGGACTGCTGGGGTGCTGACGGACCGAATGAGCCCGGCCCCCGGAGTAGCCCGTGCTCAGGACCGCGACGCGCTTGGGCTGCTGGTCCCGCGCCGAGTTTCGTCCGCGTTGGACGCTGACCTCGACCCGCTGGCCGCCCTCGTCGGCGCAAGGCCGCGGCGGGCCTACGCAGGTGCACAGGCGGAGGACGCCGCGGTGAAGCCCTTCGCGTCCACCGGGGCGGCTGCGCGCGCCTCGACCCGTGGCCAGCGCCGGGGCTTCGGGCGGTGGGCAGGGGCCCGGGGCGGCAGCGCCCGCCGATCGCGCCGTCGGCGCGAAGCGGGTTGACGGCACCGGGCTCACGTCGGCGGCCGGGTTGGCGGGGCGGCGCTGGTGTCAGTCCTGGGCTGACCGGGTTGGCGGCGCGACGACAGACGGCATCCGGAGGTCCTGCACGGGCAAGTGACTGCGCGATTCCCGTACGCGGCTTTGGGTTCCTCGACTGAGCCGCGAAGGTGACCAAGCGTCGCTGCGCTACGGGAGTGTCTTGTGCCGACGGCCTGCTGGAACGGCAGGCAGCCGACCGACCGGGGCGACCAGGCGCCGGGCCCGTCCGCCTGAGGCAGCCAGCCGCCTGGGGGTGCAGACAAGCTCGACTCGACAGTGGCGATGTCCCTTGACCGGCCGGGACCAGGACTCGCGCGGTGTAGGAGGTGACCGCGTCGCGGGTACGGCCCTTGCCGGACGTCCCGTGGTAGAGCGAAAGAACGAGAGCGAGATGGAGATCGTCGGACTGATCGTGGCCGGTCTTATTATCGGGCTGCTGGGCAAGTTGGCGGCGCCGGGCGACAAGGACAACATCCCGCTCTGGGCGACGCTGCTGTGCGGCGTCGGCGGCGCGCTCATCGGTGGGGCGATCTATCGCGCCTTCGGCGGCGACGGCAGCGCGGGCATCGACCGTACCCGTTGGATCGTGGCGATCGCGACCGCCGCGGTGCTCACCGTCGTCGCGAGTTCGCTGCATGGGTCGCAACACCACCAGCCGCAGCCTTCCGGGGTCGCGCCGCTAGACCCCGCCGGCGCGACGACCCCGGCCCATCACTTCTTCGGTCCGGGGTCGTCGCGCGTCGGCTCCCGCCCGGCCTCCACGGGACCCGCAGCAGGCCGGGGTGCCCGTGCGTACTGACCAGCACCGCCGAGTGCCCCGGGGCGGGTGCGATCACCTCAGGCGAGCCCGACGGCCAGAGCCAGCCGAGTGCTGCCGCTGCCCTTCCGTCGCCAGCCCCTTCCGGTGCCGCTTCCTCGTGACGCACGACGGCGTGACCTACGCGCGCAGGATGGCCCGGCGGTCGGGTGACCACCGGGCCGTGCTCAGCGCGACTACCGGATGACGACCGGCGGCGCCGACGTCGGGATCACGAGTTCCCACAGCTGGTTGCCCGAGTTCCACTGGCTGCGCGAGGTGATGCAGTCCCACTGCTGCAGCGCGGCCTGCGCACGCGGCGCACCGCCCGCACCGTTGTTCGCGTCGAGGCAGCGCCCGGTGTAGCGGTTGACGATGACGACCTTGTTGTCGCCGAAGCACCACGTCGTGCAGGCCGGGGCCGGGATGGTCCCGTGAATCACTCACCCGGGCCGTAGTCCTTGGCGCAGTAGGGGTACTGCACGAGCCGGGTGCCGTTGACGTACGAGCCGCCGCGCCAGTCGAGCATCAGGCACTGGCCGGAGTGCCGCGCCTGGATGCGGAAGAAGCCGTTGCCGCCGTCGACCAGGTTGAACTCCTGGCTCAGGCTGCTGTTGTCCGGCCACAGGAACGCCCCCGTCATCGAGGCGGTCGAGGCCCACATGACGTCGGCCCGCAGGCCGCTCGCGGAGTTGCGGAGCTCGTACGTCCCCGACGCCGACGCCGCCTGCGCGGGGCTGGGCAGGCCGAGGGCGACGGCGGCAGCGACGGCGGCGAGCAGGAAGGACAGCAGCCGCCGCCGGGTGTGGCGGTGGAGGGTGACGTTCGACGGGGCGGTGCGGAGACGGGTGAGGACACGAGACATGGCGGGCTCTCCAACGGATGAGGGCTGATGGCACCGGCCCGAGTGGGCGGTGCCACCGACACCGGACAGAGCCGCGGCGACCGCGCCTGATACATCGCCACCGACGTTCTTCGGGGACGCGGGAACACGTATCAGGGACAGCCGCACCTGCTCTGCTCCTCACCAGCCCGACCACCTCACGGAGCCCGCCATGTGCCTCCACCAGCCGCCCTGTCCTCCCGCCTCCGCGGCCGACCGCGACGCCGCCCACGTCGTCGCCGACCACCTCGAGCAGGGCTGGAGCCTGCTCTGCAACGGCGTCGTCGCCTTCGACGACGGCCTCGACCTGCTGCCGTCCGGCCAGACCGCCGGCGGCCGGCAGGAGGTGCGCCGTGCCGCGTAGCAGCGCCGCCCTCGCCGTTGCCCTACCCTCCCGCGAGGAGTCGTGGCCGTGCCGGTGACCCAGAGCGCGACGGACCTGCTCACCCGCGCAGGCCGCGGTGAGCAGGCGGCCTGGGACGTGCTGGTCGACCGCTACACGAACCTGCTGTGGTCGGTCGGCCGGGCGCACCGGCTCGACACGGCCGACGCCGGGGACGTCGTGCAGAGCACCTGGCTGCGGCTCGTCGAGAACCTCGACCGCATCGAGGACCCGGAGCGGCTGCCCGGCTGGCTCGTCACGACCGCCCGCCGCGAGTGCCTGCGGCTGCTCAAGCGCAGCGGACGCGAGGCCGTCGGCTTCGACGACACCGCGCTCGACGTCGTCGACGAGCTGGCGCCGGCCCTCGACGCCGCGCTGCTGGAGAGCGAGCGCGACGCCGCCCTCTGGCGGTGCTTCGCCCAGCTGCCGGAGCGCTGCCAGCACCTGCTGCGGGTGCTCATGGCGGCCGACCCGCCGTCCTACGCGCAGGTGTCGGCCGCCCTCGGGATGCCGATCGGCGCGATCGGCCCGACCCGCATGCGGTGCCTCGACCGGCTGCGCCGCGCGACCGCCGAGGACGGCTACGTCTTCGACCCTGCCCACGAAGGGAGCACGCCATGACCCAGCCCGTCTCCCCCGCCGACCAGCAGCTGCTGACGCACCTGGGCGCGCTCGCGCGCACCGTCGACCCCCCGCCCGCCCTGCTCACGGACCTCGGAAGGGCGGCGCTGTCGCTGCGCCGGCTGGACGCCGAGCTGGCCGAGCTGGTGGCCGACTCCGATGTCGCCCTGTCGGGGGTGCGCGGGGCTACCAGCACCGCCCGGCTGCTCACCTTCGAGGCCGGCGAGCTCGTCGTCGAGGCGCAGGTGTCCGGCCCGGGCGGGGCGCACGACGTCCTCGGCCAGGTCGTGCCCGAGCCCGCCCGGGGCGGCGCGTCCGGCTCGAGACAGCCGGCGGGCACGGCACGGCCGCCCTCGACGCGCTGGGCGGCTTCCGCTTCCACCGTCCCGTCCGGCCTGGTGCGCGTGACGGTCGAGCTGCCGGCCCGCCGCCCGGTGACCACCGCCTGGGTCAGGGTGTGAACGTGCCGGACAGGACCCGCACGGCCACGCCGTGATCCGCGAGCGGCGTGCCCTCGTCGAGCAGCTCGGCCAGGGCGTCGCGCGGGGTCGCCGACGCCCGCTCGGCGCGCAGCCGGGCCAGCCGCCGGGCGACCTCGCCGGCCACCTGCGGCGCGACGAACGACGTGCCCGTCCACACCGCCCACGGCTGGTCGTCGTCGTCGGGCCAGGTGTCGGGCTCAGGGTCCAGGTCGCTCGACTCGGTGCCGCGCACGTAGGTCGACACGATGCCCTCACCGACCGCGGAGACCGTCACCCACGGCCCGCGGGTCGACCAGTCGGTCTCCTCGAGACTGGCGGTCAAGCCGGCCACCGCGACCACCCGATCGGCGCGCCGCGGGCCACGTGGGCACCGCGCCCCCGTCGTTGGCGGCGACGAGCAGCACGTCGTCCGGCCCTCCTCCTCCAGCAGCTCGAACGCGACGGTCAGGGCGAGCGGCATCGCGTCATCGACGGTCGGCACCCCGAGCGACAGGTTGACGTCACCGCAACCTCCCGCACCGCCAGCAGCAGCTGCTCGGCGACGCGCAGCTCGCTGCCGACGCCGTCGAGTCGACGGCGGCGTAGACCGACAACGCCGCCTCGGGGGCGACCTGCTGCACCACCCCCACGACGAACGCGCCGTGCCCGGCCGCGAAGTCGAGCATCCCGTCAGGGTCCGGGAGCGGGAACGCGTCCAGCGCGTCCTCGTTGCCCGGGACCCGCAGCCGCTCCTGCCAACGAGGCCCCGGCCGACGGGCTGGGACGCCGGTGTCCACGACGGCCACCCGTACCGCTCCGGCAGGTCCCGGCGGCGGACGCGGTCGAGGTCCTCGAGGGTGGGCTCCGGACCGCCTTCGCCCTTCACGACCACGCCGAGCGGTACGAGGTGCGCGACCCCCGCCTCGTGGCCCGCGTCCGGACCTCCTCCGCCAGCGACAGCAGCCGCTCGGGGCTCACCTCCCCGGTCAGCACGAGCAGGCGGTCGTCGAGCCGGAGCTCGCCGTCGGGCAGCACCTCGAGCAGCCGGGCGAACAGGTCGGGGTCGTCCTTCTCCAGCCGGGCGCGGACCAGCAGGGAGTTGCGCAGCACGGTACGTCGTGCCGGTCGGTCCGTACGAGGTCGAACTGCTCCAGAGCGGGATCCGCGGCGCGACGGTTGCGCAGCTGCTCGGTGATGCCGGTCTGGAAGTCCTGGCTGCGGTCGGCAGAAGCGCCGCGATCTGCCGCCGGACGGCGGTCGCGTCGCCCCGAGGTCGCGCCGCGTCCGCTGGGCCCCGAAGTCGTACTGCACACCGGCGTCGTCATGCTGCTCCTCCCCGCCCCGTCGGCTCACCCTCCCGCGGGGCGGACGACGATGTCCAGCGAGCGGCGCGGGCTGACGCCGTGGCCGACCTGCTGTCCCGCGCCGAGGCGCTCAGCGCCGCGGTCGCCGCGGACCCGGTGCTGGTCGGCCCGCAGGCGGCCCGGCTGGCCGACCAGGCCCGCCGGGCACGGGACCCGAGGCGCTGGTCGTCGCCCGGCGCGCGCAGGCCTGGGCCGAGCACGTCGCCCTGCGCAACGTGCAGGCCAAGCGGCTGCTCGACCGGGCGGTGCGGACCGCCGAGCAGCACGGGCTGACGCGCCGGCTCGGCGAGCTGCTCGTAGCCGCGTCGCGGTGCAGCACGACTCGGCCGGTACGCCGCCGCGCAGCGGGACGTCGAGCGCGCGTCGGTCCTGCTGCCAGCCCCGGGCGCGGGCGGACCTCGTGCACCAGCAGGCGGCACTGCTGCAGAACGTCGGCCGGCTCGCCGAGGCCGGGGCGCTCTACCGGCGCGTCGTCGCCGACCCCGGCACGCCCTCCGCGATCCGGGCCAAGGCGGCCAACAACGCCGCCCACCTGGAGACCGAGCTGGGCCGGCCCGTCGCCGCGCTGGTCCTCATCGACCTGGCCGCGGCTCGCGACAGCCCGACGCTGGCGGCGTACGTCGCGCTGACGCGGGCGTGGGTCACCGTGCAGGCCGGCCGGCTGGCCGAGAGCCTGGAGCGCTTCGAGCAGGCGCACGCGCTGTACGTCGCCGCCGGCCTGCCCCTGGGGGAGCACTGGACGGAGTACTCCGACGCCCTCGCCGGCCTGCGGCTGCTGCCCGAGGCGCTGGACGCGGCACGGCACGCGGTCGAGGCGCTGCCCGAGGCGGAGGCCCCGCTGATGGCGGCCGAGGCGCACCTGCGGGTGGCCAGGGCTGTCGCTGCTGACCGGGGACCTGCCGGCGGCCCGGGCCGCCGCGGCCACGAGCGTGGCGATGCTCCGCCGACAGCGACGGCCGGCCTGGGTCGCCCGCGCCGGCGTCGTCGACGCCGAGGCGGGCGGGTCCCCCGAGCCGCTGCGCGGCTGGGCCCGCACGCTGGAACGCGCCGGCATGGTGGGTGACGCGGTGCACGCGCGCCTGGTCGCCGGGCAACTCGGGGTCGCGGCCGGGTCGCCGGTGGCGGTCCGCGACCTGCGCGCCGCCGAGCGGCTGGCCGCCGGCGCGCCGGTGCTCGTCCGCCTGCAGGGCCGGGTCGCCGCGGGCCTGGCCGCGCAGGCGCTGGGTGATCCGGCCGGGGTGGTGCGGAGCTGCCGCGCCGGGCTGGCCGACCTGGACCGGCACCGCAGCGCCCTGCCCTCGATGGAGCTGCGCGCCCTGGCCTCAGCCCACGGCGCGGAGCTGGGCGAGCTGGGGCTGCGGGCGCTAGCCACCCCGAGCCGTCCCGCCCAGGTTTCGCCTGGTTGGAGCGGACCCGGGCTGCCGCGCTCGCCCCGCTCGAGACGGTGCCGGACGAGCGCACCGAGGCCGCGCTCGCCGCGCTCCGGGCGCTGCACGCCGAGCTGGCGGGCGTTCGGACCCAGACCGGGCGCGAGCCGACCGGGTTGCGCGACCGGATCGCCGCCGCCGAGGCCGCGGCGCGCCGCGCGTCCTGGTCAGGGCCGGCCGCACCTGCGGCCGCGTCGGACCTGCCGTCCGCGACCCGCGTGCGGGCCACCCTCGACAGTAACGTCCTGGTCGAGTACGCCGCGCTCGACGGGCAGCTGCTCGCCGTGGCCTCGACCGACGACGCATCCGCCTCGTGGAGCTGGGGCCGGCGGCGCCGGTCGGGGAGGACGCCGACACCCTGCTCTTCGCGCTGCGCGGCTGGCTCGTCGAGGCGGGCCCCGGCGACGGCTGTGCCGCCCACCGCAGCGCCCAGGCGGCGGTCGTCCGGCTGCGTGCCCGGCTGGTCGGGCCGCTGCGGGTCGACCCGGACGCGCCGCTCGTCGTCGTCCCGGTCGGCGACCTGCAGCGGCTGCCTTGGGCGCCGCTGCACCGGGGACCGACGACCGTCGTGCCGTCCGCCCGCGTCTGGCTGCGGACTACGACCGCGCCGCGCCGGCCCGGCGTCGCGCTCATCGCCGGACCCGACCTGCCCGGTGCGGTCGACGAGGTCGTCACCCTGCAGGAGGTGCACGCGGCAGCCTCCGTGCTGCTCCCGCCCGACAGCACCTGCGCGTCGGCCGTCGCGCTGCTGCGGACCTCGGCCTGGCCCACCTCGCCTGCCACGGGACGCTGCGCGCCGACAACCCGGGCTACTCCGGCTACAGCTCTGCGACGGTCCGCTGACCGGCACGAGCCGCCCTGCGCGGTGGCGCCCCGTCGCGCGTCGTTCTCGCCTCCTGCGGGTCGGGGGCGCAGGTGAGCGTCCCAGGTGACGAGGCGCTCGGCTTCGTGTCTGCACTGCTGTGCCGGGGCAGCGCCGGGGTCGTGGCCAGCGGGGTCCTCGTCCCCGACCTGGAGGCCGTGCCGCTGATGCGGGCACTGCACGGAGCTGGCCGCGGGCACGACCGGGTCGAGGCGCTCCACTCCGCCAGGTCCCGGCTCGCGCAGGATGACCCGGGCGCCTACGCGGCGTGGTGCGCCTTCGACGCCTACGGCGCCGCCTGAGCACTGCCTTGGAGACGTCCCGGCCCCCGCACCGCGCGCCGGCAAGCGACCATTCCGGTGAGAGCCGCACCGCCGCCACGTCGCGCTCTTCCCGGGTGGGGACTGGGGTGCCAGCCGCCTGCTTCCTCCACCTGCTCGGGCACCACACGGTGCTGCTCCATGTCGCCATGGCGGGCGCGAGCAGGGCCGCCGAGGTCGCCCAGCAGCGCGGGGACGCACGAAGGTCGTCGGTTCAGGCGTTGCCCGGCATGACCACTGCCGGCGTTTCCAGAGGTGACGACACCCGCCAGGGTGCGAGCTGTGGGCGTTGCAGCGATCTCGGCGTGGCACGAGCGGGGCGCTGACGTCACGGCTCTCCCAGCCGGCTTGTCGCCGCCACCGGTCAACCGGCCGGTGGCGTCGTCGGGCTGGCCGTGAGCAGGTGGACCGCCCTTCGCGCGACGGACAGTCGGGTCAGGGCTGTTCCTTCGGCGGTGAGCTGGTCGCGGGCGGTGCGCTGGAGCAGGATGCGCCGGCCGTCCTGGGCATCGAGTTGCGCTTCCAGGGCGGTCAGCTCGTGGTCGTGCTGCGCTGCTGCGGACGGTCGTGAGCGCCTCGGCGCGGTCCCACCAAGGTCCGGCTTCCGCCAGCCGCATGGGACTGCGCGTCGCCGGGTCGCAGGCGACGGTGAGCAGCGCGGCAGCGGCCTGGCGGGCCGGCCATCCCCGGTTGACCACCGCCAGGTGCAGAGCGGCGGCCAGGCAGTTGCCGGACCATCGGGCGGTGGGCTGACCGAGGTCCCGTCGTGCCCGCTGACAGCGCGTCACCAAGACCGTCGAGATCGTCAAGGCCACAGGCGTCGAGAAGATCGCGGGTGTCGCACAGCTGAACGCCCGGCCGACGGTGAGGGCGGCCGGCTCGGTGGTCCCGCGGGGTGCCGATCGTGCTGGTGTGGGGGTCGGGGGAGGAGGTGGTGCTCTGGGTGAAGCCCTCTCGGTCGGGCCGCACCGGTGCGGCCACCGTCGCCGCAGCCGCGCGGCCAGGGGTCGCCGCAGTCCTGCGGGTAGGGGTGGCCGCAGCCGTGCGGCTACCGGGCCCGGCTCCCGGGTCGACCACGTGACCTGTTCCCGCAGGTCCCGCCGCTGCAGGACCGAGCGGTCCTGGCGGCGCCTGCGTCGGGGTGGCCGCACCGCTGCGGCCACCCGGCTCCGGACTGCTCGGGTCGCTGGCTCGCAGGTGGTAGCGGTTGGTGAGGTTGACCCGGCCGTTCCGACGGCGCTCGACGGTCACGGCGCCGAGGGCGACGAGCTCCTTCATCGCCCGGTCGACCGTGTCGACCGAGCCCTTCTTGAGCCGGCGGGCGAGCAGCGCCCGGCTGGGCATGCGCGCGCCGGAGGTGTGCCCGTACCGGAGCAGGACGGCGTAGAGGCGGACGGCGCAGTCGCTGACGTCGGCGTCGAGCAGCCATTCCGGGACGATCGCGAAGCGCTGCGGCTCGACGGTGAGCGTGTTGGCGTCGCCCAGTCCGTCGCCCGCCGTGCCGTCAGGGGCGCTGGTGAGAGGAGGCGTGGTGGCTCCGGCTGCAGCGCTGGTCTCCGTCCAGAGCTCAGCCACGGCGGACCGCCTTGCGCACCCACTGCCGGTCCAGCCCACTGCGGCGCGCCCGGTGCCGCCCGCGCTGGCATGAGGCTAGGAAACGCCCCGGCAGCAGGCGGCCGCAGCCGTACCAAGCGGCACGACGCCGCAGACGAAACCGCAGGTCGCGGCACCTGCCGACACCGCGTGGCACGGCGCGGACATGTGCGCTTCTGGCTTTTAATCCGCGGGTTCAGGGTTCGATCCCCTGGCGGCCCACCCTCGGGAACTGCGGCTTGAGCTGGCCCTGTCCCGTGTGCCTGTCCGCAGCCAAGATCAAGAATTCACATCGAGTCCAGCCGCGGCCCGCGGTTCACTCGGCAGGGGGCCGGTCGGCCCACGGCCCAGATCCGGACGCCCTGCTGTCCCTCGCTCGGGCGGGGCCTGCGCGGGGTGGCGGCGCGGGAGGAGGCCGGCGGCGGCTCGGGCGGCCGTGCGGGCGACCTGGGGCATGACGCTGGCGCAGGTGTCGACGGTGAAGGTGATGGAGGAGTGTCCTGGCATCTCCCAGACGACGCGCATGTCGACGCGGGCAGCCAGGGCGAGGGTGGCTGCTCCGTGCCGCAGCTCGTGGAGCCGGACGGGTGGCAGGTCTGACGTGGCGAGGAGTGCCAGCCCCCCTGCTGACCGGTGGCTACGAGACGGCGCCGACGAACCGGACCGGTGCGTATCCGGACGCGGGCGACACCTTGAGGACGACCCGACCGACGTCCCCGGGCGGGACGTCGAGCGCCACGCTGGTGCGGGAGGAGGCGCCCGGAGCAAGCCGGCCCTTCAGACGCCCAGGCGTCGGGTCGTACCTCGGCAGGTCGATGAGCCGCGTCGCCGCCCGGAGCGGGGTACCGCTGGCAGCGCTGGTGGTGCCGCTGGCCAGGTTCAGCACCTCTGCACTGCCGTTGCGCACCTCGAGCACGAACGCCGCGGCGACCCGCTCGTGCAGGGGCCCGTGCGCGTACTCGCTCGGCGCGAAGCGCTGGATGCTCATGAGCCGCACCGTCACGCCGTTGTGGTGGGCCGCCGGCGGCGCCCCGACCAGCGCCAGGTCGTCACCGAGGAGCGAGGTGATGGGGGGCCCGACCGGCTCGATCGCTGCGGCGGCAGCCCGGAGCAGGGCGCTGCCCACGTAGTCGAACGGGTCGGCGACGCCGGCGGGGACCGCGAACACCCCGCCGCCGTCGTGCAGGAGGAACCGGTGGAGGTGGTCCTCGGCGTCCAGGCGGGTCTGAACCGGCACGAACTGACGTCGCGGGTCCTGCTGGTAGGCCAGGAACAGCAGCCCGGCGTCCTGCTGCCCGGTGATCGGCTTGGCCTTGACCCGTACGGCTCCGGTGACCTTGCGGATTCCCTCGGCGAAGTCGTAGCTGCGACGCAGGAGCTGATCGTCCTGACCGCCGGCCGGGCCAGCCGCACATGGCTGTCGGCCTGCAGCGCCCGCACCTCGACCGGGTCGTGCTCCGAGGCCCCGCCGAGATGGGCGCCGCTGGCCTTGCGTCGGCCTACCGACGCCTCCTGCACCACAGCGTCGCGGCGTCCCAGTGCTCGACGAGAACGCGGACCCGCCGGACGACAGGTGGGTGCCGTCGTGGCATCCACGCCGGGCTCGTCCTGGCCGACGCCCACAGGTTGCGCTCGCACCGACCTGGGGTCCGTCAGGTCCAGGTTGTTCGTCCCGTCGCGGAAGCCCGGGACGTTGCGAGGCGGGCCGGAGCCACTGGCCCGTGCTGCCGTGCTGCAGCCAGCGCAGGTCCACGCCGTCCGCGGCCAGGCCGACCAGGTTGCGGAACAGCATGGAGCGGCCACCTGGGCCTCATCCGCGCAGGCCTGCACGACCAGGTCGCCGCCGGTGCGCTCGGGTGCGAGCTGGTCCTTGGAGAAGCGGGGGAGTGGCGCGAGCGGTCCTGGGCGGTGATCGGCCAGACCGAAGCGGTCGTCGAAGAGGCGCTGGACCGAAGCCGACGGTCACCGTGAGCCGGCAGGGCCCGGCTCGAGAGTCTCGCCGGCGTCCTCTGGTGCGCTGTCCTGGAGCCCGCTGAGCGGTTGGGCCGGCAGCCCGACGGCCATCCGGGCCGCTGCCTGCGTCCAGGCCCGCAGCAGCGTCTCCAGCTCGCCGATGTCGGGCAGGTTGACGTCAAGAACAGCCAGGGTCACGTACCGCTGCTGCGGCGTTCAGATCCCGGCCTGGTGAGCGCCGTAGTAGGGCACGGCCACCGGGTCCAGGACGGTCTCCGCGTCGTGTCCCTGCGCCTGCCGCATCCCGGCAGCACCGAGCGCAGCCCCAGCCGCGCCGATGCCACCTGCCCGCAGGAGGGCACGCCGGCTGAGGCCGCCGCCCCCTGCGCCCCCGCCGCCCACGAGGCAAGCGTCGCGGTCGGCACCAGGGCGGTCAATGAGCGGTCCGAGTCATCTCGCCTGGCACGGACTGCCCGTCGCTCGGTCCACCACACGACCGAGACGACGAGCCGCGCAATCGCCCTGGAGTGACCCCGGTTCCCCGGACGGTGCGGGTCGGGTGAGTAGCGATGATGCGGCGCTCGCGGTGAGGCGGCCAGTCTGGCGCTCGCGCTCGTACACAGCGGGCTGACGTAGCCGAGGGTGGCGTGCCGTGTGTCCGTCCGGTGAGTTCCTCGGCGGCTCCTCACAGCCTCACGCGGCGGCCCTTCGCCACGTCCGCGACCGACACGAGCAGGGTCACGGACCAGGGCCCGAGCTGCAGCACTCCAGGGGACGCACCCGGTCGCGCAGGTCACGGGCGGTAGGCCCCCGGGCACGAGAAGTGCAACGAGGTCGCGACCGGGCGGCGTTGCTGGCGGCGTTGCGGGCGGCGGCCGATGTCGGGTTCGGCCCGCCCGCAGCCCGACCACGCGGCCCTCACCGCCTGGCTCGTGTACGCGTCTGCGCCGGGTCGTGAGTGGGCCCTCGTCCTCGCAGTCGTGTGGACCTCCATGGCGCTCGCCTACGCACCTCGCCACCGGCGCGGCCGCACCTCGTCCTGAGCGGCCGGAGGGGTCAGGCCGCCTGGAAGCTCCGCCGCGACAGGCCGACCATGTAGCCGTCGATGGTGGTGGTGACGGGCGCCGTCGGGTCGCTCGAGGCGCCGAGCGTGACGAACAGCGGCGTGAAGTGCTCGACGGTCGGGTGCGCGTAGCGGAGCCCGGGCGCGCGGGTGCGGAACGCCTGCAGCTCGTCGACGTCGCCGCGAGCGAGGGCGTCGGCCACCCAGGCGTCGAACTCCGACGACCAGGTCGGGACCGTGCTGCTGCGCAGGTCGATGTGCTGCAGGCCGTGGGTCATGAAGCCGGAGCCGACCACGAGCACGCCCTGCTCCCGCAGGGTCCGCAGGCGGCTGCCGATCTCCAGCAGGCGGGTGGTGCTGGCGCGGGTCGGCAGGGACAGCTGCAGGACCGGGATGTCGGCGTGCGGGTACATCACCTTCAGCGGGACCCAGGCCCCGTGGTCCAGCCCGCGGCCGCGGTGCTCGTACAGGGTCTCGGTGTCCGGCATCACCGAGAGCACCTGGCTCGCGAGCCCGGAGGCCTCCGGGGTGTCCAGGCGCATCTCGAAGTAGGTCCGGCTGAACCCGCCGAAGTCGTAGACGAGCTCGGTCGGGACGGTGCTGCTGATCGCCAGCGCGTCGGACTCCCAGTGCGCGGAGACGATGAGGATCGCGCGGGGCTTGGGCAGGTCGCGCGCCCACGTGACGAGCTGCTCCATCCAGGCCGCGTCCTCGAACAGCGGGGGAGCGCCGTGGCTGAGGTAGAGCGAGGGCAGCGGCCCGTCGTCGGGCGTCCAGAGCCGGTGGGGCTGCGAGCGGTCGAGCCCGTCGACGAGGTGCAGGTGCCCGACGAACGGGTGCCGGGGGTCGATCCGCGCGTCTGCCGCAGCGGTCGTGCTGGTCGTGGGGTCCAGCAGGCTCATGGCAGCTCCAGACGGATCGCTTGAACGTTGTACGACCACCGTACGGCACATCTGTTCAGACTTCAACCATCAGCGTGGAGGAGCTGCTGAGCCGGGGGAGTGCCCCGGCGTACTGTCCACCCGCGTCCGAGCCGGTCGCACCGAGGAGGACCAGATGCCGTTCGCCACGCCCCTGACCATCACCGGACCGCTCCGCGCGCCGGCCCAGATGCTCGCCGACCAGTCGTACGACGGGCACGCGAGCGTGCACGACGAGGCGCAGGCGGCAGCGCTCGGCCTGGCCGGTGCGCCGATCGAGGGACCGACGCACTTCAGCCAGGTCGACCCGCTGGCCTTCGCGCTGTGGGGCCGGACGTGGTTCGAGCAGGGCTGCATCAGCAGCCACTTCCGGACGATGGTCGTCGAGGGCGAGCAGGTCCAGGCGTCGCTCACGACGACCGGGCCGACGGCGGCGCGGATCGAGGCGCACAAGGAGGACGGCACCCCCGTGCTGGACGGCACCGCCTCGGTCGGACCGGACCACGGCGACCACGGAGCTGGACGCCCGGCGGGCGGCGCAGGGCGACCCCGGTGAGCTGTTCGTCATCGACCGGCTCGACGTCGGGATGCGCACCGACGAGGGCGTCGCGGTGTCGATGTCCCACGACGAGCGCAACGGCGACAGCTACCCGTTCTCCCTCGCCGAGAAGCTGCAGCGCATCACCGAGCCGCACCCCTGGTACACCGCCGAGGGCGCGGCGTCCTCGCCGTGGGGACGCCCGGTGGTGCCGATGGAGATGCTCAGCGTCCTCACCGGCAAGGTCGGCACCGGGTGGCCGGTGCGCACGCCGTCGCTCGGGCTGTTCCTCGACCTCGAGGTCCGGCTGCTCGACGGCCCGGTCTTCGTCGACCAGCCGTACACGCTCGTGCGCGAGATCGTCGGCCTGAGCCAGAGCCGGCGCACCGAGTCGTACTGGACGCGGACCACGCTCCAGGACGCCGACACCGAGCGCCCGGTGGCTCAGGTGCTGCTCCACTCCGGCGTCTTCAAGCAGTCCTACGCGGACTACCCCGCCGACCGCCTGGGCTGACCGTGCAGCTGACGGCGGGAGCAGCGTCGCTCGAGGTGGACCCGGCCGACGGCGGGCGGTGGACGTCGCTGCGCGTCGACGGCCTCGAGCTGCTCGCCGGCACGACCCTCCCCGGCACCCTGCCGCGCTACCTGTCCGGCTGCTTCCCCCTCGCGCCGTACGCCGGGCGCACCCGGGGCGGCGTGCTCGACTGGCGCGGGCAGCGCCACCAGCTCCCGCTCACCTCGCCCCCGCACGCGATGCACGGCACCGCGGTCGACGTCCCGTGGCAGGTGGTGGACGAGGACGCGACGTCGGCGCGCCTCGAGGTGCCGCTGCGGGCGCCGTGGCCCTTCGCCGGCACGGTGCGCCAGGAGCTGCGGCTGCTGCCGGACCGGCTGCACGCGCGGCTGGTCGTGGCGGCCGAGCAGGAGATGCCGGTCGTGCTCGGCCTGCACCCGTGGTTCGCCCGCCGGCTGGCGCGGGGGGACGAGGCGGAGCTGCTGGTCAGCGGCGGCCGCCAGTACGCCCGTGCCGAGGACGGCGCCCCCACAGGGGAGCTGGTCGCGCCGCTGCCGCCGCCCTGGGACGACTGCTTCGTCGGGCTGGACGCCCCGCCGCGGCTGCGCTGGCCGGGAGCGCTCGAGCTCGAGGTGACGTCGTCCTCCGACCACTGGGTGCTGTTCACCGAGCGCCCCGACGTGCTGTGCGCCGAGCCGCAGACAGGGCCGCCGGACGCGGTGCGCCTGGGCCGCGCCTCGGTCGTCCCGGCCGGCGGCGAGCTGGCCCTCGACGTGACCCTGGCCTGGCGGCCGGCCTGACCGCGCCCCCGACGCACGAGCGCCCGGCTCCTGCGTCTTGGGGTCGCAGGAGCCGGGCGGTGTGGTGCAGCGCACACGCTAGCCAAGGCCGGCCCGGCGTCGTCCGAGGGGGTCCGCGACGCGCCGGTCCGACGCGCTGAACAGGGTGTTCGTCCCCGTTTCAGCGACAAGGACGGCCGCCCGGATCTAGAGTCGATCCGCTCGTGACCCGCGTCACGCGGGCCCGTCACAGGCCCGCACGGGGACGCGAGCCGACCCACCGCTCGCTCGCGAGCCCGAAGCCCCGAAGGACCCATGACCGCCACCGCTCACGCCGCCCCGGCGCCCCAGAAGGCCGGGGGCATCCGCCGCCTCTGGGACCGCCAGCTGCAGCACTACCCGGACAGCGGTCCCCGCTCGCTGTACCTGGGCATCACGGTGCTCGCCACCATCATCCTGTACTACGAGCTGTACGTCGGCGGGTCCGTCGGCACGAAGATCATCGACGAGTTCGGGATGACCTTCAAGTTCTTCATCTTCATCAGCATCGTGGGCAACGCCGTCGGTGCGCTGGCCTCCCTGGCCGCCGGGTTCGCCGACCGCTGGGGGCGCGCCAACCTGGTCGTCGTCGGCCTGCTGATCACCGGTCTGCTCATCGCCTTCGGCCTGCCGAACGCCGGCAGCAAGACAGCTTCCTGGTCATCTCGGTGATCATCAGCTTCGTCGAGGGCGTGGTGCTCGTGGCGACGCCCGCGCTGATCCGCGACTTCTCGCCGCAGGTCGGCCGCGGTCAGGCGATGGGCTTCTGGACGCTCGGGCCGGTGCTGGGCAGCCTCGTCGTGTCGGTCATCGCGACCAACACGATCGACTCGCACCCCGACTGGCGCTTCCAGTACTACATCTGCGGTGCGGTCGGCCTGGTGGTCTTCGTGATCGCCCTGATCGGCCTGCGCGAGCTCTCGCCGGGCCTGCGCGACCAGCTGATGGTCTCGATGCGCGACCGCGCCCTCATCGAGGCGCGCGCCGCCGGGCTCGACCCGGAGCGCGCGCTGCAGGGCAGCTGGCGCCAGATGCTGAAGTTCGACGTCATCGGCTCGGCCTTCGCGATCAGCGTCTACCTGCTCCTCTACTACATCCTCGTCGGCTTCACGGTCGTCTACTTCGCGACCGTCTTCGGCTACTCCGAGTCGCGCGCCAACGCCCTCGCCAACTGGTACTGGGGCAGCAACGCGCTCTCGCTGGTGCTCGCCGGTGTGCTGTCGGACAAGCTCCGCGTCCGCAAGCCGTTCATGGTCTTCGGCGCGCTGCTCGGCCTGGTCGGCAGCATCCTGTTCGCCCTGGCGGCGACCAAGCCGGAGACCGGCTACTACACCTTCGTCGTCTACTTCATCCTCAGCGCGGTCGGCGGCGGCATCGCCTACGTCGCCTGGATGGCGAGCTTCACGGAGACCGTCGAGAAGCACAACCCCGCGGCGACGGCGACCGGCCTCGCGGTCTGGGGCTGGATCCTGCGCACCGTCGTCACGGTCTCGCTGATCGGCTTCACCTTCGCGGTCCCCGCGACCAACATCCTGGTGGAGAAGGGCCCCACCCTCGAGGGCATCGCGGCGACCTACCCCGAGGAGGTCGAGGTCCTGTCCAAGGTCCCGGCCGGCGTCCTCGGCCAGCTCCAGGAGAACCCGGACAACCTGGTCGCCCAGGCCAGCGCCATCGAGGCGCTGACCGGCATCCCGCACCCGACCGTCTACCGGACGCTGCGCGACAGCGTGACCTACAAGGACCAGATCGCCACCGCGGGCGCCGTCGACCCGGCCGTGCTCGCCGCGCTCCAGGCCAACCCCGGCGACGCGGCGGCGCTGGGCACCGCCGTCAGCCAGATCTCGAGCAAGCTCGGAGTCACGCCTGCGCAGGCCGGCGACCGCCTGTTCGCGCTGGCGACCGTGCCGCCGCAGGCCCTGCAGGGCCTGCAGGAGAACGGGCCGCAGCTGCAGGCGGCCGGTGCGCGCCTGCAGTCGGTGTCCAACATCCCGGCCGACGACCTGGCCTACCTGTCGGCCAACGCCGGCGAGGTCGACCGACGCGCAGTTCGACAACCCGCGCCAGTGGCAGCGCTGGTGGTTCCTGTGCGTGCTCGGCCAGATCCTCTTCCTGCCGTTCATCTTCGTGATGGCCGGCCGGTGGAGCCCGCGCAAGGCCCGTGAGGACGCCGAGGCGCACGAGCGGCTCATCGAGGCCGAGCTCGCGGCCCTGGCGGACGAGCGGCCGGCGACCGCCGTCGACTAGCCCGCACCCGCTCCACGACGAGGGCGTCCCTCCTGCCGGAGGGGCGCCCTCGTCTGCGTGACCGGGCTCACACTGCGCTGTCGGCCGGGCACCCGGTGCAACCTCGACCGCGTACCGCCGGTAGGAATCTCCGGAAGCCCACGACCTCTGGAGATCGCGTGACCACCGCACCACTGCCCGTCCGCCTGCCGGTCCTGGCCGACGTCGTCCCCGGCGCCCGGGCCCGGGACGCCCTGCTCGTGACCGCCGGCGCGCTGCTGACCGCCCTGCTCGCGCAGGTCTCGATCCCGGTCGCCGGCTCGCCGGTGCCGATCACCGGCCAGACCCTCGCCGTCGTGCTCGCCGCTGCGGCGCTCGGCCCGGCCCGCGGGGTCGCCTCGCAGGGCCTGTACCTGCTGCTCGGCGCGATCGGCCTGCCGTTCTACTCCGAGGCGTCCGGCGGGATCGACGTCGTCCTCGGCGCGACCGGTGGCTACCTGGTCGGCTTCCTGCCGGCCGCCCTGCTCATCGGCCTGGCCGCCCGCCAGGGCCAGGACCGCCGGCTGACCCGGGCCGTCCCGCTGTTCCTCGCCGGGCAGCTGGTCATCTTCGCCGTCGGCGTCCCGTGGCTCGCCCTCGTCGCCGACCTCTCGGCCGCGCAGGCGCTCGACGCCGGCTTCACGCCCTTCGTCGTCGGCGGGCTCGTCAAGGCGGCGATCGCCGGCCTGCTGCTGCCCGGCGCGTGGCGCCTCGTCGACCGCAGCGACCGCTCGGCCTGACGCGAGGCGCGGCCGGGCGACCGCTCAGGCGGTCGTCCGGCTGCGCGAGCGCAGCATCCGCCGGAAGACGTCGGCCTTCTCCGTCACGCCCTTGCGCACGACCGGCGCCGCCGCGGCAGCCGCCTGCTCGGCCCGGTCGGCGTACGCCGGGTCGCTCTCGAGGACCGGGAAGAGCCGACCGGTGAACACCATGGCGGCGATCATCCCGCCGCGGTGCAGCTCGGGCAGCAGCTCGAGGTAGCGCTCGGCGTACGGCGCGAGCAGCGCCTCCTGGCCAGGGCGCCAGAAGGCGGCGGTGACCTGGCCGACCGCGCTGACCGGCACGGCCCGGTCGGTGACCACCCGCGTCCAGACCTCCTGCTTGGCAGCGGCCTCCGGTCGCGCGGCCTGGACCGCCAGCGCGCGCACCCAGGACTCCGGGTCGGGGTCGCGCGCGAGCAGACCGGCGCAGGCCGCCTCGGTGTCGGCGCCGAGGGCGGAGGCAGCGACGAGGGCCCGCCACTGCAGGTCGACGTCGCCCTCGGCCTGCGCCTGCAGCCAGGACACCTCGTCGAGGTCGCCGGCCGTGCGGGCGGCGGTGCGCAGGGCGACCTGCCGGCGGGTGTCGTCCTGCGCCAGCTCGCGGCAGGTGGCGGTCACGAGGGCGAGCAGCGCGGGTCGCTCGGCGGGCGGCGCCCAGAGCTCGGCGGCGTCGCCGACCAGCGTCAGGTACGGCTCGACCGCCGACCCCGACGTCTCGGCCAGCAGCACGCCGGTCACGCAGCGCACCACCTCGCCGGCGGTCGCCTCGTCGTTGACGAGCATGTCGTAGACGGCCGCGACCGCGACGCCCCGCGACAGCGCCGACGGCAGCCGGGCCGCGTCGGCGAAGAACGCGTCGCGGGCGCGCGGGTCGGGCCGGGCGGTGGCGAAGGTCAGGTCGTCGTCGTTGACCAGGTGCAGGTCGGCCGGCGGGAGGTCGACCGGCGTGCGGCTGCCCTGCAGCTCGACCCGGGTCAGCGCGACCCGTTCGAGCACCTCGCCGGACCGGCGGTAGGAGCCGACGGCCAGCACCTGCGGCCGCGGCGGTCCGGCCGGGCCGGTGCCGACGAGCACGAGGTCGTCGCCCTCCGGCTCGAGGACGAGCCGGTCGGTGCCGGCCGTCTCCAGCCAGCCGGTGCGCCACGCGTCGAGGTCGCGGCCGCTGCTGCGGGCGAGTGCGTCGATGAGGTCCTGCAGCGTCGTGCTGCCCCAGGCGTGGGCCGCGAAGTAGTCGGCCATCCCGGCCGCGAACTGCTCCTCGCCGACGTAGGTCCGCAGCTGCTGCAGGACGGACGCGCCCTTGGGGTAGGTGATCGAGTCGAAGATGGACGCCGCCTGCGCGACGTCGCGGATCGGCAGCGCGATCGGGTGCGACGTCGGCCCCTGGTCGGCCAGGTAGGCGCGCTGCTCCTCGGCGGCGAGGTGGCCGGCCCAGGCGTCGGTGTAGGACGTGGCGCTGACCGCCGCCCAGTTGCAGGCGAACTCGGCGAACGCCTCGTTGAGCCAGAGGTCGTCCCACCAGCGCATCGTCACGATGTTGCCGAACCACATGTGCGCCATCTCGTGCAGCAGCACCTTGGCCAGCAGCTCCCGCTCGGCCGGGGTCGGCGTCGCCCGGCGCAGGAACGCGTCGGACCACGTGACGCACCCGTAGTTCTCCATCGCGCCGCCGAACTCCGGCGCGAACACCTGGTCGTAGGTGCGCTGCGGGAACGGCATGCGGAAGACGTCACCGAAGAACGCCAGGCCCTGCTCGGTCAGCGTGAAGATCTCGTCGGCGTCGCGCTCGAGGACCTGCGCCAGCGACCGCCTCGCGAAGATCCCGAGGTCGTGGCCGCCGGCCTCGCGCCGCAGCTCGGTGAACGGTCCGGCGTTGACCACGTGTTGTACGTCGCGAGCGGCGGCGTGTCGCGGAACGTCCAGCGCCGCGCGTCGCCGAGGTCTTCGACGGCGGGCTCGCCGCTGTTGCTGAGCACCCGCCAGCCCGTCGGGGCGGTCACCGTGAAGGCGTGCGGCGCCTTGAGGTCGGGCTGGTCGAAGCAGGCCCAGACGTGGCGCGCCTCGTCCGGCTCGAAGGAGGTCCAGACGTAGACCTCGCCGTCCGCCGGGTCGACCGCCCGGTGCACGCCCTCACCCGTCGTCGTGTCGGACTGCACCGACTCGACCTGCAGCACGTTGTCGGCCGCCAGGTCGGCGAGCGGGATGCGCCCGTCGACGGCCGGCGGCAGCGGCGCACCGTTGAGCGTCGCGCGCGACCACCTGGGCGGCGCAGTCGACGAAGCTCGCGGCGCCCGGCTGCCGGCAGGTGAAGGCCACGGTCGAGACGCAGCGGACGTCCGGCCCGGTGGGCAGGGCGGTCAGGTCGACCTCGACGTCGTAGCGCTGGACCGACAGCAGCGCGGAGCGCTCCTCGGCCTCGAGCTGCGTCAGGCTGCGGATGCCCATCGGTCCTCCCCCGTGTCAGGGGGACACCCTAGGGAGCGGCGACCCGGCTCACGCCCGGACCGACCGCGGGCTCGCCGCACGTGTCGCACACCCAGGACGCCGTGATCCGGTGGCCGGCGTGGCGCAGCTCGACCGGCGGCTCGTCGGCGACCCAGCGGTCGCCCCACTGCAGCAGCGCCTGCAGCACCGGCAGCAGGCGCTCGACCCGACCCGCTCCCCGGACGGTGAGGACGACCCGCACCTTGGCGCCTGGGTGCGGGTCGACCAGCGCACCGACTGGTACGACGCCGACACGGCCGTCGACCGGGTCGAGCTGCGCAGCGTCGACGGCGCCGTGGTGGCCCGCGGACGTCAGGTCCGGCGCCTGCCGCGCGCGTCCTGACCGACCGCTCGCTCGACATCTGCGCCGTCCTGGTGGACGGTGCCTGTCCGGCGGTGAGGTGAGGAGACAGCGGTGGGCGCGCTCGACGGCATCAAGGTCCTGGACTTCGGCCGCTTCATCGCGGGGCCGTTCTGCGCCGCCCTGCTGGCCGACCTCGGCGCCGACGTCATGCGCATCGAGCGGGTCGAGGGGGGCGAGGACCGCTTGATCGGGCCGGTCACCCCGGACGGCGTCGGCGCGCTGTTCCTGCAGTGCAACCGGGGCAAGCGCTGCCTGACGCTCGACCTCGTCTCGCCCGAGGGGCGCGAGGTCGTGCGCCGCCTGGTCGCCGAGGCCGACGTCGTCATCGCCAACCTGCCGCTGCGGGCGCTCAAGGCGCTGGGCCTCGACCACGCCTCGCTGAGCGCGATCAACCCGCGGATCATCGCGGTGACTCTTCAGCGCCTGGGGTGGCGGCGGCGAGTGGAGCGACAGCATCGGCTTCGACTGGCTGGCCCAGGCCACGTCCGGCGCCATGCACCTCACCGGGCCGGAGGGGCAGCCCACCCGGTCGTACGTGCCGTACGTCGACTTCTCGACCGCGACGCTCGCGGCGCTGGCGACGCGTGGCGGCGCTGCGGCACCGCGACCTGACCGGGGAGGGGCAGCTGGTCGAGGGGTCGCTGTTCTCCACCGCCGTGGCGTGGAACAGCCAGACGCTGATCGAGGAGGCGGTGCTGGGCATCGGCCGCACCTCGACGCACAACCGCAGCCAGACCTCCGGGCCCGAGCGACACGTTCCGGACGAAGGACGGCTGGGTCATGGTGGCCGTGGTCGGCCGGGGCCAGTTCGTGCACTGGTGCCAGATGCTCGGAGCGGCCGGACCTGCTCGAGGACCCGCGCTTCTCGGACGACGTCGCCCGCGGCGACCACGGCGCGCTGCTCACCACGTACATGGCGGCGTGGTGCGCGGACCGCACGACCGCGGAGTGCACGGCCGCGATGGAGACGCACCGCATCCCGGGCGGGGCGGTGCTGTCGCCGGCCGAGGTGCTCGAGCTGCCGCACCTGGCGCAGACCGGCCAGCTCGTCCACGTCGACTACCCCGGCATGGACAAGGAGGTGCCGCTGGTCCGGGCGCCGCTGCGCCTGTCGGCGACGCCGACCGACATCCGCCGGCGCCCGCCCCAGCTGGGCGAGCACCGCGAGGAGGTCCTGGCCGAGCTCGGCTACACCGCCGAGCAGGTCGCGGAGCTGGTGGCCGCAGGCGTCGTCTGACCTCCCTTGACCGCCCCGGGCGGGTGCTGGAGGGTCCGCGGATGGACGGGTGGCCGGGCACGATCGAGGAGCACCCGGTCGCGTCCGGCCTGCTGCAGGACGTCCGCGCGGCAGCGGCTGCGGGCCTGCCCCGCCACCTGCGTACGGAGTTCGTCGACGCGCTGCGCCGACGCGTCGCCGCGATGGCGACCGGGCGCCCGCTGCCCGACGTCGCGACGGGCAGCGACCTCGAGCGCGCGGTGCTCGACTACGCCGAGGCGATCACGCTCGACCCGCACTCCGCCACCGACGAGCAGGTGGCGGCGCTCACCGCGTCGCTCAGCCCGGGCGAGGTCGTCGCCCTGACCGTCGACATCGGCATGACCGACGGAGCCGCGCGCCTCGACGCGCTGCTCGCCGCAGGGAGGTCGTCATGAGCAGCTCGCCGCGCATCCCACCGGCGATCGACCGCGACCCGCCCGACATCCTGCAGGCGCTGCTGCACGCGCCGGGCACGCTCAAGGCCTGGCTCGCGGCGTACGAGCTGATGTGGAAGACCGGGGCCGTCGAGCTGCCGGTGATGGAGGCCGTGCGGATGCGCGTCGCGAGGGCCTCCGACTGCGGCTATTGACGCAACGTGCGGCTCGCAGTTGCGGGCTCCCGGGTGCTCACCGACGACGACGTCGACGCGATCGCGGACGGCCACGCCGACTCCGCCCTCGGGCCGCGCGAGAAGGCCGCGCTGGCCCTGACCGACGCCTTCCTCGCGCTGCCCGGCGGCGTGCCCGCCGCGCTGCCGGGCAGCGTCACCGGCGTCCTGTCGCGCGAGGAGATCGCCGAGATCGGCCTGGCGCTCGCCGTGTTCCACGGCTACGTCCGCGTCATCATCTCGCTCGGCTTCGAGCCGGAGGACATGGCGGTCACCGTCCTGGCGCCGTACGGACACACCTGACGGGTGACCCGGGTCACAGGTACGTTCTGCCGCAGTGTTGCACCGAGCCAGGCGGAGGCGTACGTGACCATCACCGAGCAGCGACCGGACGAGGGCGTCACCGGGGTGGTCGAGCACGTCGACGTGCTGGTCGTGGGCGCCGGCATCTCCGGCATCGGCGCGGCCTACCACCTCACCCTGCAGAAGCCCGGCACGCGCTACGTCGTGCTCGACGCGCTGGACAGCCGCGGCGGCACCTGGTGGACCCACCGCTACCCCGGGGTGCGGTCCGACAGCGACCTCTACACGTTCGGCTACCGCTTCAAGCCCTGGCGGGGAGCCACCCTGGCCACGTCGGAGGAGATCCTCAGCTACCTCGACGAGGTCATCGAGGAGAACGGCCTGGACCAGCACATCCGCTACCGGCACCGCATCACCTCGGCCAGCTGGAGCTCGCAGGACGCGCGGTGGACCGTCGACGTCGAGCGCAGCGACACCGGCGAGCGGCTGCGGTTCACCACCGACTTCCTGTGGATGTGCCAGGGCTACTACCGGCACACCGACCCGTACACGCCCGAGTGGAAGGGCATGGACCGCTTCTCGGGGCGGATCGTGCACCCGCAGACCTGGCCCGAGGACCTCGACCACGCCGGCAAGAAGGTCGTCGTGATCGGCTCCGGCGCGACCGCCGCGACGCTCATCCCGGCGATGGCCTCGACCGCCGGCCACGTGACCATGCTGCAGCGCTCGCCGACGTTCTTCTTCGTGCGCCCCAGCACCAACGAGCTGGCCGAGACGCTGCGGTCCCTCGACATCCCGGAGGAGTGGACCCACGAGATCATGCGCCGGGCGATGCTCGCCGAGGGCGCCGAGATCACCCGGATGTCCTTCGAGGAGCCGGAGGCGCTGCGCGAGCTGCTCATCGAGACGATGCGCCCGCTGCTGCCCGAGGGCTTCGACGTCGACCGGCACTTCAACCCCAGCTACCGCCCGTGGCAGCAGCGCATCGCGATGCTGCCGGACGGCGACCTGTTCACCGCCATCAACGAGGGCACGGCGTCCGTCGTCACCGACGAGATCGTCACCTTCACCGAGACGGGCATCGAGCTGGCCTCCGGCGAGGTGCTCGAGGCCGACGTCATCGTCACGGCCACCGGGTTCGACCTCAGCGTGCTGGGCGACATCGCCTTCACCGTGGACGACCGCCCGCTCGACGTCGCCGAGACGGTCACCTACCGCGGGATCATGTTCTCCGGCGTGCCCAACCTGGCGTACGTGTTCGGCTACTTCCGCTCCAGCTGGACCCTGCGGGCCGACCTCATCAGCGACTTCGTCGTCCGGCTGCTGGACCACATGGAGAGCAAGGGCGCGACCGTCGTGGTGCCGGAGCTGCGGCCGGAGGACGGCGACATGCCGCTCGGGCCCTACGTCGACCCGGAGAACTTCAACCCCGGCTACCTCACCCGGTCGATGCACCTGATGCCCAAGCAGGGCGACCGCGAGCCGTGGCAGCTGCCCCACGACTACCTGCGCGAGAAGGCCGAGCTCCCGGTCGCCGACCTCGACGACGGGGCCCTGCGCTTCCGCTGAGACCGGGAGCAGCTGCGCGGAACCGCCGCGAGCCGGGCGAGTCGTCTCTACGATCGGCGGGATGACGACGACGGCCGCCTCCGACCGGTCCGCCGCCTTCGGCACCCTGCTGCGGGGGCTGCGCGAGGCCGCCGGGCTCACGCAGGAGGAGCTGGCCGCGCAGGGCCGGGCTCACCGCGTACGCCGTCAGCGCCCTGGAGCGGGGCCGCCGCCAGCGGCCCTACCCGCACACGGTGCGCTCGCTGGCCGAGGCACTGGACGCCTCCGACGCCGACCGGGCGGCGCTGCTCGAGGCGGTCCCGCGGCGGGCCGGCGCACCCGCCGTCCGCGTGCCGGCCAGCGCGCGACGAGCCCCTCCCGCTGCTGACCCTCGCCTCGGCCGCCACCCGGATGATCGGGCGCGACGAGGAGTCGGCCGCGATCGCCGAGCTGCTGCGCCGGCCCGACAGCCGGCTGGTCACCCTGACCGGCACCGGTGGCGTCGGCAAGACCCGGCTGGCCACCGCCGTCGGGTCGGCGGTCGCCGGGGACTTCCCCGACGGCGCGGCGCTGGTGTCGCTCGCGCCGCTGGCCGAGGCGTCGGCGGTGCTGCCGGCCGTCGCCCGGGCCGTGGGCTGCGCCGGCGCAGAGGGACCGGACGGCGCGCGGCTGCTCGCCGACCACCTGCGGCCGCTGCGCCTGCTGCTCGTGCTGGACAACCTCGAGCACCTGCTGGACGCGGCCGAGCAGGTGGCCGCGCTCGTCGCCGACTGCCCGCGCCTGGTCGTCCTGGTCACCAGTCGGGCGCCGCTGCGGGTCCGCGGCGAGGTCGAGTTCCCCGTGCAGCCGCTGGCCGTCCCGGACGAGTCGGCCGACCTGGACGCCCTCGCGTCCTGCGCTGCGGTGGAGGTCTTCGCCGAGCGGGCCCGCTCGGTGTCGCCCGGCTTCGCCCTGACCGAGGGCAACGCCGGAGCCGTCTCGGCGCTCTGCCGGCGGCTGGCCGGCATCCCGCTGGCGCTCGAGCTGGCCGCCGCGCGCATCCGCTTCCTGGACCCCTCGGCGCTGCTCGCCCGGCTCGACGACGCGATGGACCGGGCCGGCGGCCCGGACCTGCCGGCCCGCCAGCGGACCATGCGGGCGACGTTCGACTGGAGCTACGACCTGCTGACCGCACGGGAGCAGGCGCTGCTGCGCGTGCTCGCGGTGTTCTCCGGCGGCTGCACCCTCGACGCGGTCGAGACGGTCAGCGCCGCCTGCGGTCTCGGCGACGCGGTGCTGCCGCTGCTCGAGGTGCTGGTCGAGCACTCGCTGGTGGTCGTGGGCAGCGACGGCGACGGCCGGCCGCGGTTCGGCCTGCTCGAGCCGGTCGCGCAGTACGCCCGCAGCCGCCAGCCCGAGGAGGAGCTGTCCCGGCTGCGCACCGCCCACGCCGCCTGCTACCTGGCGCTGGCCGAGCGGGCCGCGCCGGAGTACCAGGCCGCTGAGCAGGTCGTCTGGCTGGAGCGCGCCGACCGCGAGGACGCCAACTTCACCGCCGCCCTCGGCTGGGCGCTGCGTTGCGGTGACGGCGAGACGGTCGGCCGCCTGGGCTGGGCGCTGTGGCTCTACTGGTGGCTGCGCGGCCGGCTCGCCGTCGGTCGTCGCATGGTCAGCGAGGCGCTGGAGCAGGGCCTCGAGCAGTCGCCCGTCGTACGGACCCGCTCGCTCATGACGGTCGCCTGCACCGCCTTCGCGATGGGCGACCTCGACGTCGCCGGCAGCTCGTGGGGCGAGAGCGAGCAGCTCGCCCACGCCGGGGACGACCACGTGGCCAAGGGCCAGTCGACGGCCGGGGTGGGGCTGGTCGCGCTGGCCAAGGGGGACTTCGACACGGCCGAGCAGCAGTTCCTGCGGGCGCTGCCCTTCGCCGAGGACCAGGGCGTCTACGGCGACTGGCTGCAGTCGCTGCTGTGGGTCTGGACCGGCACGGTGCGCATGGTCCGGGGCGACCTCGAGGCGGCGGTCGAGCCGATGCGGCAGGGCCTGGCCTCCGCACGCCGTCGCGGCGACCGGCTCACCGCCTACGTCGCGCTGTTCAACCTCTCCGAGGTGGCGCTCGCGCAGGGCCGCTTCGAGGACGCGCGCGGCCACCTGCACGAGGGCATCGCCCTGACCCGCGAGACCCGCGACCTGGCCAACCTCACCTACTTCCTGGACGCCCTCACGGTGGTCACCGCCGCCGCGGGCGAGCACTCCCGCGTCGCCGTGCTCGTCGGCGCGGCCGAGGCGGTCCGGGAGACGGCGGGCGCGCCGGTCTACGGCTACTACCGGCCCGACGCCGCCCTGCGTGACGCCGCCGCGGCGCAGGCCCGCCAGGCGCTGGGCGACGACGCGTACGGCGACACCGTCGACGCGGGGCGGGCGCTGTCGCCGGACGAGGCGATCGCGTACGCCCTGACGGGCGGCTGACGCACCGACTGTCCGGGCAGTGTCCGGGTCCCGACCGTGGTGCGGGGCGCCGCAGGTCGGCAGGGTGGGCGTCAGCCACCCGCTCCGGAGGACCTGTCATGACACCCGCGACGATCGCGCCCGTCGACCGGCACCCCGCCGTCGACGAGCTCGTCGTGTCGCTGCGCGGCACCGTCGCCGTCCCCGGCAGCCCCGACTTCGCCCGGCTGACCGAGGGCTGCAACGCGGCGGTCCCGCTGCGCCCGATGGTCGTCGTCGAGGCCGCGGACGCCTACGACGTGGCGCGGGCCGTCCGGGTCGCCGCCTGGCACGGGCTGCGCGTCGGCGTGCACCTCACCGGCCACGGCGCGGCGCCGGTCGACGGCGCCGTCCTGGTGCACACCGGCCTGCTGGACCAGTGCCTCGTGCACCCGGAGGGCTGGGCCCGGGTCGGCGCCGGCGTCCGGTGGCGCACCGTCGTCGACGCCGCCGCCCCGTTCGGCCTCACGCCGCTGGCGGGCTCCTCGTCCGCGGTCGGCGTCGTCGGCTGCACGACCGGTGGCGGCCTCGGACCGATGGCCCGGACGCTACGGGCTGGCCAGCGACCGGGTCCGCGCGCTCGACGTCGTCACCGGCGAGGGACGGCTGGTACGCGCCACCCCGACCGAGCACCCGGACCTGTTCTGGGCGCTGCGCGGCGGCAAGGGGAGCCTGGGGATCGTCACCGCGGTCGAGCTCGACCTGGTGCCGCTCACCACGGTCTACGGCGGCTCCCTGCACTTCGACGGCGCCGACGCGGCCGCCGTCCTGCAGGCCTGGCGAACCTGGTCGGCAGCGCTGCCCGAGGAGGTCACCACCTCCGTCGCGGTCGTGCAGCTGGCCGACCTGCCGCACGTCCCGCCGTCACTGGCGGGCAGGACCACAGTCTCGGTCCGGGTCGTGGACACCGGGGGGGACACGACCCGGGCCGAGCAGCGACTCGCCCCTCTGCGGGCGGTCGCGACCCCGGTGCTGGACGCCGTCGGCGTCCTGCCGGTGACCGAGCTGGACCGGGTGCACAGCGACCCGCACGCGTCGATGCCCGTGCACGAGACGGGTGCGCTGCTGCGGGAGCTGACCGCTGAGGCGGTCGAGGCGCTGCTGCAGGCGACCGGGCCGGGCACCGGCTCGCCGCTCGTGCTCGTCGAGCTGCGGCGGCTCGGGGGAGCCGTCGCCCGTCCCGGCCGCGTGGACAGCGCGGTCAGCGGCCGGGACGCCGACGCCCTGCTGCGCTGCGTCGCGACGCCGGGGCCCGGCGTGGTCGAGCGCGCCGACGCGGTGCTCGCCGCGGTGGCGCCGTGGGCTGCCGCGACGCGGCACCCGGACGTCGGAGGACCGGCCCCGGCCCACGAGCGGCTGACGCTGGCCCGCCTCCGCGCACTCGTCCGGTCCCACGACCCCGACCGCGTCCTGCTCGGGGCGGACGCGCTCTTCCCCGAGGGACCGGTCTGACGGCCGATGGCAGAGTGCCGGGCATGACCACTCCCGTACGCGTCGTCGCCACCCTCAACGCCCAGGAGGGCAAGGGCGCTGAGCTGCTCGCCGTCTGGCCCGAGCTGGCCGCCCAGGTGCGCGCGGAGGACGGCTGCCTCGGCTACGACCTGCACCCGGTGCTCGGCAGCGACGACCGCTTCGTCGTGCTCGAGCGCTGGGCGTCGGTCGACGCGCTCAAGGCCCACGGCGTCTCGCCGCACATGCAGGAGTTCGGCGCGGTGGCCGCGGGGCTGCTGGCCGAGCGCGCCGGCGTGACGATCCTGCAGGACACGCCCGCCGTCTGACCGGTCGCCAGTGGTAGGACTCCTGCCATGACGACTGCAGACGTGATGCCCGGAGCCGAGCCCTGGGAGGCCGACGGCGGCCCGGTCGGGGTGCTGGTGGTGCACGGCTTCACCGGCAACCCGCAGTCGATGCGGCCGCTCGCCGAGGCCCTGGCCGCCGCCGGCTTCACCGTGTCCCTGCCGCTGCTCCCCGGCCACGGCACGCGCGTCGAGGACATGGTCCCGACCCGCTGGGAGGACTGGTCCTCGGCCGCCGAGCAGGCCCTCGCCGCGCTGGCCGCCCGCTGCGAGAAGGTCGTCGTCGCCGGCCTGTCCATGGGCGGGACGCTGACGCTGTGGCTGGCCACCCGCCACCCCGAGCTCGCCGGGATCGTGCTCGTCAACGCGCTGGCCGACGGCGAGGCGCCGGGCATCACCGCGATGGTCGCCCAGCTGCGCGAGCTCGGGGAGCCGCTGGTGCCCGGCATCGGCTCCGACATCGCCCTCGAGGGGTCGGTCGAGAGCGCCTACCCGATGACGCCGCGTGCAGCCGCTGCTCAGCCTGCACGGCGCCCTCGCCCCGCTGCGCGGCGCGCTCGCCGACATCGCCTGCCCGGTGCTGCTGCTGACCAGCCCGCAGGACCACGTCGTCGACCCGGTCTCCTCCGACCTCGTCGCGCGGGCGGTCAGCGGGCCGGTCGAGCGGGTGTCGCTGGAGCGCTCCTTCCACGTCGCGACGCTGGACCACGACGCCCCGCTCATCGAGCAGAGCACCGTCGCGTTCGTCCGCCGGGTGACCGCCTGAGGCCGTGCGGTTGAGTGGGCCTGTGCCTCCTCCGCGCTCCGGCCCCGTCCGCCTGCTGCTGCTCGGGGCACCCGGCTCCGGCAAGGGGACGCAGGGCGTCCGGCTCGCGGAGCGGTACGGCGCGCGGCACGTCTCGACGGGCGACCTGCTGCGCGCGCAGGTCGCCGAGGGCACCGAGCTCGGACGGCGCGCGCAGCCGTACATGGACCGCGGTGACCTGGTCCCCGACGAGCTGGTCCTCGAGATGGTGCTGGACACCGTGGTCGGCGGGACGTCGCCGGAGAGCTACGTGCTCGACGGGTTCCCGCGCACCGTCGGGCAGGCCGAGGCGGCCTACGCCCGCGCCGCCGCGGCCGACCGCACCCTGCACGCGGTGGTCTGCCTCGACGTCGACCAGGCCGAGCTGGTCGCCCGCATCGAGGAGCGCGGCAGGGACTCCGGCCGCAGCGACGACACGGCCGAGACCGCGCGCCACCGCATCGCGGAGTACGAGCAGAAGACCCGCCCGCTGATGGAGCACTACGCCGGCCGCGGGATCCTGCTGCGGGTCGACGCCACGGGCGACGTCGACGAGGTGACCGCGCGCATCGTGGCCGCGCTCGACGAGCAGCTGGGGAGCTAGGCGGGCGGCGGCATCTCCGTCGCCTTGACGACGAGCTTGGCCGACTTGGACGTCGACTCGGTGGTCATCTCGGAGGTCCGCGGCCGCAGGACGCGCACCTCGTACGTGCCGGGGCCGGGGTTGCCGAGCGGCACCGCGGCCGTGCCCACGGCGCAGGCAGTGGTCTCCTCGACCGTCTCGAACGTCCCGTCCTTGCCCTTGCGCAGCTGCACCTGCAGGGGGACGCCCTCGCAGTCCGCCGTCTTGATGGTGAGCGGGACCGGCCCGCCGTCGGCCGGCACCGCGCCGACGGTCACGGTGACCGGGTAGGTCACCGGCACCCACGGCAGGAACTCCGCGGTGGTGTCGACGTCGCCGCTGGGGCTGATGGTCGTCGCGATCAGGCGGTAGCCGTCCGGGTCTGGTGCGTCGCCTTGGTCGCGATGCTGAAGTGGCCCTTGGCGTCGGTCGTCAGCGGGCGGCCCCAGGACCACGATGCCCTTGGCGTCCTTGACCCCGACCAGCACCGGGTTCTTGGGGGCCGGGTTGCCGGCCGGGTCGAGCAGGAAGCCGCCCAGCTTCACCGTGCCGCCCGCCTTCACGGCGGCCGGGGGCTTGTCGAAGACGATCTTCGGGGAGCCGCTGCCGGCGGCGAAGGTCCCGGGCACGGGCAGCAGCACCGCCGAGGCAGCGGCGGCGACGAGGCCGGCGGCGAGGGTCCTGCGCAAACGTGAGCTCCAGCGGTCAGGGGACGTCTCCTCTCCCACCGGCATCTGGCGCCGCGCCTGTTCACCCCTGCGGGTGGCGCGGCCCGGCCTCCGGACCCGTACGGGTGACGCGTGTGGCAGACGGCTCAGGACGGAGGGCCATCTGGCCGACAGTCCCGGAGCACCGTCCTGTCCGAGCTGTCCCCGAGGAGGTCCCGTGGCGCCGTCCGCAGCGGACCTCCGGAGCTCGCTGACCGCCTGCTTCACCGGTCCGCGCGGGGTCGTCGCGATCATCGTGCTGCTGCTCGCCGGGTCCGGCGCGCTGGCTCCTGACCTGCTGCCCCTGACGCGCCGTCGCGCCCGGCTGGCACCTGCCGTTCTGGGTGCTGTTCCTCATGTTCGGCGTGGTCGAGGTCTTCGTCCTGCACGTGCAGGTGCGCCGCGAGGCGCAGACCGTGTCGCTGCACGAGATCCCGCTCGTCCTCGGCCTGTTCCTCGCCTCGCCGCTGACGCTGGTGCTCGCCCGCGTCCTCGGGCCGCTGCCCGTCCTGCTGCTGCACCGTCGGCAGGCCCCGCTGAAGGTCGCCTACAACATCAGCCTGTTCCTGACCGACGCCCTGGTGACGGTCGCGGTGTTCCGGCTCTTCCCGGTCGACAGCGTGCGCGACGACCTGTGGGCGTGGGGCGCGACCTTCGCCGCGGTCAGCGCCGCCAGCACGGTGGCGGCGACCGCGACGACCGTCGTCATCGCGGCGTACGAGCGCCGGCTCGCCCTGCGGGACCTGTGGTCGGTGCCCCTGCTCGACGCCGGCCGGGCCATGGCCGTGGCGACGCTGGCGCTCATCGCGGTCTACGCGCTGTCGCTCGACACCAGCGCGGCCCTGCCGCTGCTCGCCGCGGCCGGCGTCGTGCTGCTGGCCTACCGCGCGTACGCCTCCCTGTCCGAGCGCCACCTGTCCCTGGAGCGGCTCTACCGGTTCAGCCAGGCGGTGGGCACGGACCCGGAGATGGAGGGCGTGCTGCGCTCGGTGCTGCTGGAGGCCAAGGAGCTGCTGCACGCCGAGAGCGCCCACGTGGTGTTCCTGCCGCCGGGCGGCGGACCGGCCGCGTACGTCGGCGTCAACGGCAGCGACCGCCTGGTGCGGCGCGAGACCGACGTGCTCATGCGGGCCGGCTCGGTCGACGCGCGGGTCGCCTCCAGCGGCGCCGCCGAGCTGCTGCCCCGCGGCACGCAGGGACGAGGCCCAGCGCCTCCTGCTCGCCGAGCTGGGCGCCCCGGAGGCCGTCGTCGTGCCGCTGCGCGGAGAGGCCGGCGTCATCGGCACCATCACGGTGGCGGAGCGGCTCGGCGACGTGCGCACCTTCGACGAGTCCGACCTGCAGCTGCTCGAGACGGTGGCCAACCACGCCAGCGTCGCCCTGCAGAACGGCCGGCTGCTCGACCAGCTGCGGCACGAGTCGCTGCACGACGCCCTGACCGGGCTGCCCAACCGCACGCTGTTCCAGCGCACCGTCAGCGACGCCCTGCTGCTGCGCGAGGAGGGCGTGCTGCCCGGCCTCGCCGTCATGCTCATCGACCTCGACGGCTTCAAGGAGGTCAACGACACCCTCGGTCACCAGCAGGGCGACGCGCTGCTGCGCGAGGTGGCCGTCCGGCTGGTCAGCGCGGCCGGCGAGGGCGCGGTGGTCGCCCGGCTCGGCGGCGACGAGTACGCCATCCTGCTGCGCGACGTCGCGACGCCCGACGTCGGCGGTCCGGCGCGGCCGGCGCCTGGTCGCCGCGCTGGAGCACCCGATCGACCTGGAGGGCCTGCACGTCGAGGTCGGCGGGTCGCTGGGCGTCTCCTTCGCACCCGAGCACGGCGACGACCCGTCGGTGCTGCTCAAGCGCGCGGACCTCGCGATGTACGCCGCCAAGGGCAGCAGCGCGGGCGTGCGCCTCTACGAGCCCGAGATGGACATCAGCAGCCCCCAGCGCCTCGCCCTGGTCGGCGAGCTGCGACAGGCGATCGAGCTCGAGCAGCTCGAGGTCCACGTGCAGCCCAAGGCGCGGCTCGCCACCGGCGAGGTCACCAGCGTCGAGGCGCTCGTGCGCTGGCGGCACCCGGTCCACGGGCTCGTGCCGCCGGACGAGTTCGTCCCGGTCGCCGAGCGCACCGGCCTGATCGGCCCGTTGACGCACCTCGTCCTCAAGACGTCGCTGCAGGCGTGCGCCCAGTGGCGCGCGGCCGGCCGGCAGGTCGGCGTGGCCGTCAACCTCTCGGCCCGCAGCCTCACCGACCTGGACCTGGTCGACGACGTCGCCTCCCTGCTGCGCCGCTACGCCGTGCCGCCGGAGCTGCTGACGCTCGAGATCACCGAGAGCAGCGTCATGACCGACCCGGCCCGCACCATGGGGCTGCTGCTGCGCCTGCACGACATGGGCGTGCGCCTGTCGGTCGACGACTTCGGCACCGGCTACTCCTCGCTGTCCTACCTCAAGCGGCTGCCGGTCGACGAGGTGAAGATCGACAAGAGCTTCGTCACGCACATGGTGACCGACGCCGACGACCTCACGATCGTGCGCAGCATCATCGACCTGGCCGGCAACCTGGCCCTCGAGGTCGTGGCGGAGGGCGTCGAGGACGGCCCGGCCTGGGACCGCCTGCGCGAGCTCGGCTGCGCGTACGCCCAGGGCTGGCACCTGGGCCGGCCCATGCCGGTGGCCGACCTGCTCGGCTGGCTGGACCGCTACGACGCGGAGCGCGCGCTCCGGGCGCTGCCGACGCAGCGCGGTCCCATCCGCCTGGTGACCTGAGGCGCAGGGGCGCCCCGTCTCCCGTCCCCTCGCCACCCGGCCCCCTGGCCCGCCTCCTGGCCCGCCTCCTGGCCCGCCGGCAGCGTGTCCTCTCCTGCCGGTGTCCGGAGGACCGGACGATCGTCCGGGATCCGGCACAGAGCTGGCGCGACACGTCGGCCGGGAGGCCGGCTCGCCGTCGTCGGCCGGGCCCTGCAGGGCCTCGTGCCGGACGTGCCGGGACGTGGAGCTGCGGCTCGCGCACGCGGCCGCTGCCCACCGGACGGAGGTGCGGTGTCCCGCACGCGGTGCTGCGAGGGACCGGCTGGGTCAGCCGACCTGGAGGCGGACGATCCCGCCGGTGACCCGGTAGCCGAGCTCGGCGTTGAGCCGGAGCATCGGGGTGTTCACGTCGAGCGTGCTGGTGGTCAGCCGCTGGACGCCGTTCGCGACGGCGGTGGCGTGCAAGGCGTGCTTGAGCGCGCGGGCGACGCCGCCGCGGCGGACGCTGCCGAGGGTGCCGGTGAAGAAGACGTACCAGGTGTCCGGGCCGTCCGGCCCCGCGCCGCTCAGGCCGACCGGCCGGCCGTCGCGCCAGGCCAGGTGCAGCCCCGGCGCGTGGTCGATCTGCGCGCGGAACATGTCGTAGCTCGGCGCCGGGGCGCCGGCCCGGTCGGGCAGGTCGAGCGCGGCGGCGGTGTAGACGCCGAACGCCGCCTGCCACAGCTGCTCGGGGGAGCGGTCGGACAGCGGGTGCACGACCACGCCGGGCGGCGGGGGCGTCGGCGCGGGACGCGCGGCGGTGAGGTCCAGCTCGAGCTGCAGGCTGCGCTGGTAGGCGACGCCGCCCCAGTGGGCGCAGACCTCCTGCGCGTGCACGTCGTCGACGTCCACCTCGACGGACAGAGGCGGGGAGCCGGGCGGCAGGTGGGCGCGCACCGCGGCGTAGAGGGCCGAGCCGACGCCGCGGCCGCGGCCGGGCAGGGCCACGCCGACGCGCATGAACCAGCGGCCACCGGCGACCGGGCGGACCGTGTCGAGCAGCGCGGCGCCCACCAGCGGGCCGTCCGCGGCGTACCGGGCGCCGAGCAGGACGGGCAGCGTGCCGGCGGCGGCCCGGGCCTCGAAGATGCGGGCCATCACCTCGGGCGCGAAGGCGATGCCCTCGGCGAGCAGCGCGGCAGCGACGGCGAAGTCCGTCGGCGTCCAGCGGCGAGACGAGCGGCAGGGTGGACGGAGCAGCGGACCGCGGACGGAGCAGGGGCATGGCGTCCTCCGGCAGGAGCCCGGCGCCTGAGGTCCGGGACTGACTCCCTGTCGGTCGCCCCGGGCGGACGGGCATCACCCGATCGGGTGACGGCCGATCAGGGGAACGCGCCGACCTACTCCCTTGACGGGCAGTCTGGCCCGCTGGTGGGAGGAACCCTGTGACCGCGACATACCGCCTTGTGACCCGCAGCGACTTCGACGGGCTCGTCTGCGCCGTGCTGCTCAAGAAGATGGACCTGATCGACGAGATCACGTTCGTCCACCCGAAGGACGTGCAGGACGGGGTCGTGGAGGTCACCGACCGCGACATCCTGACGAACCTCCCGTACGCGCCGGCGGCGCACCTGGTCTTCGACCACCACCACAGCGAGACGCTGCGCAACGAGCTGGCGCCCAACCACGTCATCGACGCGTCGGCCCCCTCCGCGGCCCGCGTCGTCTACGACCACTTCGGTGGCGCGGCGCAGTTCCCGGACATCTCCGAGGAGCTCATGCGCGCGGTCGACCAGGCCGACTCGGCCGACTACGACATCGACGACATCCTCACGCCCCGCGGCTGGGCGCTGCTCAACTTCCTCATGGACAGCCGGACCGGCCTCGGCCGCTTCCGCCAGTTCCGCATCTCCAACTACCAGCTGATGATGGCGCTGATCGACGAGGTCCTGCGCGCCGGCAGCGTCGACGACATCCTGGCCCTGCCGGACGTGTCGGAGCGGGTCGACCTCTACCGCGAGCAGACCGAGCTGTTCGTCGCGCAGCTGCAGCGCGTCTGCACCGAGCGCGGCGACGTCGTGGTCGTCGACCTCCGCGACGAGGAGGTCATCCACGCGGGCAACCGCTTCATGGTCTACGCGCTGTTCCCGCAGTGCCGGGTCAGCGTCCACGTCATCAACGGCAAGCAGGGCGTCAACACCGTGCTCGCCGTCGGCAAGTCGATCCTCGACCGCACCTCGCCGGTCGACATCGGCGGTCTGATGCTGTCGTACGGCGGCGGTGGGCACCTCAACGCCGGCACCTGCCAGGTCGACCACGACCAGGCCGGGCGGGTCCTCGACGAGGTCGTCGAGGCCGTCAACGCCGTCGCGCCCGCGACGGTCTAGCCCTTCCTGACCCAGACCTCGGCCAGGCCCGTACGGGTCGAGGTCGCGGTCAGCCGGTAGGACGCGGCCAGGTCCGCGAGGGCCTGCTGCGCCTCCGGCTGCTCCAGCACCCGCGGCGTGGCGCGGCGCCGGCCGACCACGACGACCACGTCGACGAGGTCGCGCGCCGCGGCGAGGTCGATGCCGGGCGGGATGCGGTCGAGCTGCCGCAGCGTCGGGTCGAGCGCCCGCCGCGGGTCCTCGCCGGCCCGGAACCGCACCGGGAAGTACGGCAGCACCGCCTCGTAGTGGCCGGCGTCCACGCTGTGCGCGAGGACGGCCAGCCGGCTGGTCTCGTGGCGCAGGGGGTCGCGGAAGCGGTTGCGGCCCGCCACGGGTCCGCCGGCGGGAGGGTCGCGCCACAGCTGCAGGCGTACGAGGGTGCTGCCCCGCGGCACGGCCGGCGCCACGGACAGCAGCTCGGCGACGTCGCGCTGGTAGCGGACCTCCGTCGGCACCCGCAGCAGGGTCAGCCCGAGGCCGACGCCCAGGACGACCGCGACCACCGCTCGCCGCACCCGCACCGACGGGGGTGGGCCCGCCGCCCAGAGCAGCAGGAGCAGCGGCGGGAACAGGCTGAGGCGGTCGTTGAGGAAGCCGTACTCCTGGCCGTAGCGGGCCGGCGAGGCGAGGTAGGCGACCGTGGCGAGCAGCGCGGTCAGCCCGAGCGCGAGCCGTTCCGGGCTGCGCTCCCTGCGCCGGGTCGCGAGCCACAGCAGGACGAGGGCGAGCACGGACGTGAGGGCGTACTCCGCGTCGGCGTAGACGACCAGCGGCCGGCCGAGGGTGACCAGCCCGAGCACCAGCTCGCGCAGCGGCCGGTGCACCGCGGCGCCCCGGTCGGCGGCGTCGCTGCCGGCGAAGGCCAGCGTGAGGACGAGCACCGGGAGCCCGGCGGCGACCACCGGCAGCAGGTGCCGCAGCCGGCCGGCCCGCGTCGGCGACAGCGCCCGGGTCACGGCCAGCACCGCGACCAGCACCCCCGCGACCAGGGCCGGCAGCAGGTGGGCGGCCCAGGTGACGAGCAGGAGGGCGGCGAGCCCGGCGGTGCTGCCCGCCGACCACCCGTCGCGCCGGCGCAGCGCCAGCCCGGCGACGAGCAGCGCGAGGGCGACCCCGAGGCAGAAGTTGTAGAAGCCGTAGAAGAACAGGTAGCCGAAGGTGAAGGGCACGCGCGACCACGGCGAGCCAGCCGGCCCGCGGGTCGACGCCGCGCAGGGCGTAGCGCAGCGACAGCGGCAGCAGGACGGCGTAGCCCGCGACCAGCAGCTTCTCCGCGGCGTCCGGCCCGGCCAGGCGCAGCAGCCCGGCCAGCAGGAACGTCGCCAGCAGGTTGGGCACCGCGCGCAGGTCGACCTCGTACAGCCGGGAGACGACCGGGTCGCCGGCGTGCGCCAGCGCCCAGCCGCCGGCGACGTGCGCCGGTCCGTCGACGGTGACCACGCGGGGCAGCAGCGCGAGGACGACCAGCTCGATGCCGACCGCGGCGGCCAGCGGGAGGTCGGCGAGACGCGCGCGCGTGCCCGCGTGGTGCGCCGGCTCGAGGGCCGCGGCTCGCGTCGACACGTGGACAGGGTCCGCTACGCGGGGCCGGACGCGCCGCCCACCCCCTCCCGCGTGTCGCGGGTCGCGCCGCAGCACGTGGACCGACCCTGCCGCTGATCAGGGAACGGCAGGGTCGGTGAGTGGTCAACGCCTGGGGCGCGGCTCGTGTGCCCGGGGGCTACAGACCGGCCCGCCCGCGGCCGACAACAGGACCGTGCCGAGGATGTCCGAGCGGGTGGCCAGCGTCGCCCTGCGCCCGCTGCTGCTGCTGGTCGTGGCGCTGATCGTCCTCTACTGGCGCATCGGGCCGGTGGTGCTCGTCGTCAGCGACACGCACGGCGTGCACCTCGGCGACACGATCGCGCTGCTGCCCGGCCTCGGTGCGGTCCTGCCGCACCGGCGGCTCAGGCTGGACCGCCGTGTCGGCGTCGTCGCGCCGATCACGCCGAACCCGATGCGGCGCGCGAGCGACCGCGAGGAGCAGGCAGCGACCGACTGAGCTAGGCGTGCACCAGGGCGTCGGACATCGCGTCGGCGTGCCGGTCGCACAGGGTGACGCCGCGACGGGAGCCGGCGAGGACCATCGGCACCTCGGAGGCGGCCGCCGCGTGGCAGGACGCGACGGCGCAGACGTCGCGGCGGCCCAGGCGGCGCGGTGCCGTGGACGGGCGGGTGTGGGAGCGCATGCCGGGGCAGGTACCCGGACGAAGCTGGACGCCATGCCTGCCGGCGTCGCGGATGCGGGTGCGGAGCGCCGCCCGACCTCCCCGGCCGGGCGGCGCTGCTGAGGTCATCCAAGCGTGCGAGAACGGTTGCGCCGAGCTCCGCCACCCGCTCTCACCCGGGTTGTGACGCTGTCGCACACGCCAACCGGGACAGACCGGACGATCAGGCGCGCCGACCGCCGGACCAGCTCCACGCGTACGCCCCGTCGTCGCTCGCGCGTGCCCCCCTCGCCGAGCTCGAGCGGCCGGAACGTGTCGACCATGACCGCCAGCTCGTCGACCTCCTGCACGCCGAGGCTGCGCTCCACCGCGCCGGGCTGCGGGCCGTGCACGTGGCCGCCCGGGTGCAGCGACACCGACCCCTTGCCGATGCCCGAGCCCTTGCGCGCCTCGTAGTCGCCGTCGACGTAGAGCATGACCTCGTCGCTGTCGACGTTGGAGTGGTAGTAGGGCAGCGGCACCGCGAGCGGGTGGTAGTCGACCTTGCGCGGCACGAAGTTGCACACGACGAAGCCGCTGCCCTCGAAGACCTGGTGCACCGGCGGTGGCTGGTGCACCCGCCCGGTGATCGGCTCGAAGTCGTGCACCGAGAAGGCGTACGGGTAGAGGCAGCCGTCCCAGCCGACGACGTCGAACGGGTGCTCGGGCACCGTGTGGACCGTGCCGCCGCCGCGGTGCCGCACCAGCACCTCGACGTCCTGCTCGTCGACGACCACCGGGTCGCCCGGCGCGCGCAGGTCGCGCTCGCAGTAGGGCGCGTGCTCGAGCAGCTGGCCGTACCTGCTCAGGTAGCGCTTCGGCGGCGCGACGTGGCTGCTGGTCTCCAGGCAGTAGAGCCGCACCAGCCCGTCGGCGACCCACCGGTGCGTCGTCGCCCGCGGGACGACGACGTGGTCGCCGGCGCCGACCGCGAGCGGCCCGAACACCGTCTCGACCACCGCGCGCCCGGCCTCGACGAACACCAGCTCGTCGCCGACGGCGTTGCGGTAGAGCGGGGAGGTCCCCTCCGTGACCACGTACGAGATGCGGACGTCGGCGTTGCCCAGCACCAGCCGCCGGCCGGTGACCGCGTCGGCGCGCGGGCTCGGGGAACAGGTCGTGCAGCTTCAGGTGCCGGGGGAGCAGCGGGGAGTTCGGGACGGTCGCCTGGTCGGGCAGGTCCCACGGCCGGGCGTCCACGAGCGCCGACGGCAGGTGCCGGTGGTAGAGCAGCGAGGAGTCGGAGGAGAACCCCTCCTCGCCCATCAGCTCCTCGGCGTAGAGCCCGCCGTCAGGGCGGCGGTGCTGCGTGTGCCGCTTGCGCGGGACGTCGCCGACCGACCGGTAGTGCGCCATCAGAGGTTCCCGCGCCGCGCCTGCTCCCGCTCGATCGCCTCGAACAGCGCCTTGAAGTTGTTCTTGCCGAAGCCCAGCGACCCGTGCCGCTCGATCAGCTCGAAGAACACCGTCGGCCGGTCCTGCACCGGCTTGGTGAAGATCTGCAGCAGGTAGCCGTCCTCGTCCCGGTCGGCCAGGATCCCGAGCTCGCGCAGGGTGTCGAGCGGCACCCGGGTCTCGCCGACCCGCTCGGCCAGGTCGTCGTAGTAGGTGCTCGGGGTCGTCAGGAAGTCGACGCCCATCTCGCGCATGGCCCTGATCGTCCCGACGATGTCGCCGGTCGCGAGCGCGATGTGCTGCACGCCGGGTCCGCCGTAGAACTCCAGGTACTCGTCGATCTGGCTCTTGCGCTTGCCCGGCCGACGGCTCGTTCAGCGGGAACTTGACGCGGTTGTTGCCGCTGGCGACGACCTTGCTCATCAGCGCGGAGTACTCCGTCGCGATGTCGTCGCCGATGAACTCCTTCATGTTCACGAAGCCCATGACGCGGTTGTAGAAGCCGACCCACTCGTCCATGCGCCCGAGCTCGACGTTGCCGACGCAGTGGTCGATCGCCTGGAAGCACCGCTTCGGGTGGTGCGCCGGCTTGCCGCGGAACAGCGGCTCCGCGGCCTCGTACCCGGGCAGGAACGGCCCGGTGTAGCGGGACCGGTCCACCAGCGTGTGCCGGGTCTGCCCGTACGCCGCGATGGCCGCCGTGCGCACCTCGCCGTGCGCGTCGCTCGTCGTGACCGGCTCCTGCAGGACGGTCGCGCCCTGGCTGCGGGCGTACGCGACGGCGGCGTCGACGTCCGGCACCTCGAGCGCGAGGTCGGTCACGCCGTCGCCGTGCGCCGCGACGTGCGCGCCCACCTCGGTGCCGGCGTGCGCCTCCGCGGTGAGGACGAAGCGCGCGCCGCCGGAGACCAGGACGTACTCGACGACGTCGCGCGAGCCGGTCTCCGGTCCGCGGTAGGCGACGCAGGTCATGCCGAAGGCGCTGGAGTACCAGTGCGCCGCCTGCCGGGCGTTGCCGACGAGGAAGCGCACGTGGTCCATGCCGCGCACGGGGAACGGGTCGGCGGTGCGGTCGTCCTGCGGGGCGCTCAGCAGCTCGGTCATGCCACGCAGTGGACGACCGGCTGCACCCCCTGACAACCTGCGCCCACCGAGCTGTGCAACCTGCACAGCTGACAGCGCAGACGGGACGTCGACCGTGGCAGAGCGCCGCCTCTCCCTGGACACCCTGGACGTCGGCCTGCTGGCCGCACTGCGCTCCTCGCCGCGGGCCGGGGTGCTCGAGCTGTCCCGGCACCACCGGCGTGGCCCGGGCGACGGTCCAGGCCCGGCTGCAGCGGATGGAGGAGGGCGGCGTCATCACCGGCTACGGGCCCGACCTCGACCTCGCCGCGGCCGGCTACCCGGTGTCGGCGTTCGTGACGCTGGAGATCGCCCAGGGCGGGCTCGACGAGGTGGCCGCCGAGCTGGCCGCGCTGCCCGGGATCCTGGAGGCGCACGCGACCACCGGCACCGGCGACGTGCTCTGCCGGGTCGCCGCCGCGTCGATGGAGGACCTGCAGGAGACGCTGCTGGCGCTCAACCGGTCCGCCGCGGTCGTGCGCTCGACCAGCGTGGTGGCCATGTCCTGCCTCGTCGCCCCGCGCTACCTGCCGCTGCTGCAGTCCGAGCCGCGACCGGCGCCGAGCCGTACGCCGGCGTTCCGCACCGCGACCTGACGCGGCGAGCGAGGCGTCCCCGTCCCTGCGTCTTGGGTCCGCAGGAACGGGGACGCGCTCGAGGGGTCCCGGTGGCTTCCCTGCCCTCGGCGCTGCGCTGCGCCGGCCGCCCCCGCTGCCAGGACCGATGCTCCGCCACGCGGCCGCAGAGGGCAAGCAGGAGGCCGGTCAGGTCCGGCCTGAGTGATCGCGGAGCGACGGGGAAGGGCTCGCCCTGATCCCTGCCCGACGAGAGGAACCCCCGTGAGCCCGATCCGCACGCTGGCCCGCCCGATGCTCGCCTCGATCTTCATCTCCACCGGCATCAGCGCGCTGCGCGACCCGAGCTACGTCGCGCAGAGCGCGAAGGACGCGGGCCTCGCCGAGCCCGACAAGCTGGCCACGCTGCACGGCGCGTCCAACGTCGTGGGCGGCCTCGCGCTGGCCACCGGCCGGCTGCCCCGCCTCGCGTCGCTCGGCCTCGCGGCCAACCTCATCCCGACGACGCTGGTCGGCCACCCCTTCTGGTCCGCGCCGCCCGAGCAGAAGGCCATGCAGCAGATCAACTTCTTCAAGAACCTCAGCCTGCTGGGCGGCCTGCTCATCACCTTCGCCGACACCGGCGGCCGCGAGTCCCTCCCGCACGCCGTCGGCCGGGTCAGCCGCCGCACCACCAAGAAGGCCGCCAAGGCGGCCAAGAAGGCCGAGAAGAAGGTCAGCCGCAGCTAGTCGGTACGCGGCGGCGCGGGCTCGGCCCCGCGCCGCCGGCCCCCGGCCCCGGGCTCGGCCCGCGTCGCTGCCCGCCCCGCAGCGCTCCAGCCCTCGTGATCGTCTGCGCTCGCGCGTGGTCCTGGCCACCGGGAACCGCTCGACCATCACGCGTGCGGCGTGTCGCGATGAGGCGGCCGTGTCCCTTCCACGCGACATGCGCCCGAGCGCATCGAACGGGCCGCGAGTATGCGTCCCTGCGCATAGGGCGCTTGGAGAGACACCGTTCCCGTCCGGCCCCTCGAGGGACGCGGCGCCGCGCGGCGGGCGGCGGGCGGCGCTGCGGGCGGCCGCGCCACCTGCGCCGCTCGCTCCTCGCAGGTCGGCACGCCGGCGCGCGCGCCGCGCCCCGGCCCGAGGCAGGCGTCGCTCCCGCACGCGCCGCCGGCGCATCGGCGCCCACGGCCGGTCAGCGGCCCGCCACGGCAGCCCAGCGCCCTCAGCCCGGCGGCTCCAGCAGCCCTGCCACCCCGAGCGGGTCCGGGCGGCTCGCGGCCACCAGCCCGAGCCCGGCCATCCGCACCGTGGCGTCGACGAACTCCTCGACCGGCGGCCACGGGAAGCTGGGCTTGGCGACGAGCAGGGCAGCCACGCCGTGCGTCGCCGCCCAGAGCGAGAGCCCGAGCGCGACCGGGTCGCCGACGAAGAGCCCCTCGTCGACGCAGGCGCGGACCGTCTCGACCAGGTGGGCGAACGCCCCGCCGGCGATGACCCGGTCCATCGCCTCGGGCCCCGGCTCGTGCTGCTGCATCATCACGATGCGGTAGTGCTCCGGGTTGGCCAGGGCGAAGTGGACGTAGGCGACGCCCTGCCGGCGCAGCGCCTCGAACGGGTTGGGCGCCCCCTGCGAGGCCTCCCGCAGCGACGACGTCCAGCCGGTCGAAGACCTGCTCGCAGACCGCGTCGACCAGGGCCTGCTTGTCGGCGAAGTGCAGGTAGATGCTCGGCACGCTGACGCCGACCCGCTGGGCGACGGCGCGCAGCGAGACGGCGTCCTCGTTGCCGGTCTCGGCCAGCAGGTCCATCGCCGCGGTCAGCAGCTGCCCACGCAGCTCGGCGCCGCGCCCACGGGAGGCACGGCGCCGGGCGACGGGGGCCTCAGACAAGCGCGGGTTCCCGGTCGTCGACCACGGCCGCGGCCGGCGCCTCGGAGAGCCCGAACCGCTCGTGCAGGCGGCGCAGCGGCGCGGGCGCCCACCAGTTCCAGTCGCCGGCGAGGCGCATGAACGCCGGGACCAGCACCCCGCGTACGAGCGTGGCGTCGACGACGACGGCCAGCGCGGTGCCGAGGCCGAGCAGCTTGATGAACGCGATGTCGGAGGACACGAAGGCGAGGAAGACGATCGCCAGCAGACCGGCGGCGGCGGTGACCAGCCGGCCGGTGCGCTCGAGGCCGAGGGCGACGGCGCGGGTGTTGTCACCCGTGGCGTCCCACTCCTCCTTGATGCGCGACAGCAGGAACACCTCGTAGTCCATCGACAGCCCGAAGAGCACGCAGAACATGAGGATCAGGCATGGTCGTGTCGAGGGTCCCCGTGACGATCGGGTCGCCGACCAGCCAGGTGAGGTGGCCCTCCTGGAACACCCAGACCATCGCGCCGAACGTCGCCGACAGCGACAGCAGGTTGAGCAGCACGGCCTTGACCGGCAGCACCACGCTGCCGGTGAACAGGAACAGCAGCACGAACGTCGCCGTCGCGATGAGCCCCAGCGCCAGCGGCAGGCGGTCGCCGAGCGAGGCCTTGGTGTCGACCAGCTGGGCGGCCTGGCCGCTGACCGCGACCGGCCCGAACGGCGTCGGCGCCTCCCGCAGGGCGGTGACGAGCTGCTCGGCGCGCGGGCCGTACCCGTCGCCGGACGGGACCACGGACAGGTACGCGCCGGGGCCGTCCTTGAAGCGCTGGCTCGCCTCGGTCGGGGGCGCGACGCGCGAGCCGGCGGCGTACGAGCCGGTGCGACGCGTCGACCCGGGCGACCCCCGGCAGCGCGGACAGCGCGGTCGCGTAGGAGGCCATCCGGTCCGCCGCCCGGTCCGGCGCGCCCGTCGCGATGACGGTCAGCGCGAGCGGCTCGTTGCTCGGGAACTCGGTGCGGATGACCTCGGCCACCTGGTGGGCGCTCGCCTCGCGCGGCAGGACCCGGTCGTCCGGCAGCCCGAACGAGACCCCGGCGAACGGCAGCCCGGCGAAGACGAGCAGCGCGACGACCGCGGTGCCGAGCGGGAGCGGCCGCCGCATGACGGCCGTCGCGACGCGGTGCCAGAAGCCGGAGCCCTCCGGGCGAGGCACGCGTACGGGCAGGCGCAGCGCCCGGCGCACCGGGGCGCGCAGGTCGAAGCGGTCGATGTTCGGGCCGAGGGCGGCGAGGGCGGCGGGCAGCACCAGCAGGGCGCCGAGGGCGGCGAACAGGACGGCGCCGATGCCCGGCGTACGCGAAGGAGCGCAGGAAGTAGAGCGGGAAGACCAGCAGCGCGCCGAGCGAGAGCAGGACGGTCATCGCGCTGAAGAGCACGGTGCGCCCGGCCGTGCGGACCGTCTCGACGACCGCGTCGGCGGTGGAGCGGCCGCTGCGGAGCTCCTCGCGGTAGCGGGTGACGAGGAACAGGCTGTAGTCGATGCCCAGCCCGAGGCCGAGCGAGATCGCCAGGTTGACGGCGTAGACGCTGACGTCGGTCAGGCCGGCGAGGACGTGCAGGAGCAGGAAGGTGCCCAGGATCGACAGCACCCCGATCAGGAGCGGGAGGCCGGCGGCGACCGCGCTGCCGAAGACCAGGACCAGCAGCACCGCGGTGATCGGCAGGGCGAAGGACTCGGCGCGGGCGATGTCGTGCTCGATGGTGTCGCCGACCTGGCGGAACACCTCCGCCGAGCCGCCGACGCGGACGTCGAGCGGGCCGGCCGCCCCGCGGTAGACCTCGCCCAGCTCCTCGACGCGGGCGATCTGCTCGTCCTCGGTGCCGGTCAGCCGGGCGAGCACGAGCGCCTTGCTGCCGTCGCGGCTCTTCAGGGTCGCGGGGCGGCCGCTCGTCCAGTACGACACGACGCTGGTCACCCCCGCCTCGCCGGCGAGGCGCTGCGCCAGCGCCGCTCCGGACCGGGCCGCGTCGGGGGCGTCGACGCCGCCCGGGGCCTCGGCGAGCAGCGCGAGGTTGGGGGCGCCGGCGAGGAAGTCGCGCTCGAGGACGTCGGCGGCGCGGGCGGACGGCGAGGCCGGGTCCTCGAAGCCGCCGGTGGACAGCTCGGCCGCGACCCCGCCGCCCAGGACCCCGGCGAGGACGAGGAAGAGCAGCGCGAGGGCGAGCACGCGGCGGCGCGTACGGACGACGGTCGTGGCGAGACGGACGAGCACGGTGGGCCCCCAGACGATGAGTGAACGACGTTAACCTAACGCTGTTCACCTCAGGTGGCAAGGGGCTGTCGATCACCTCCCGCCCGCGACGCCCCCTAGCCTGTGGCCGTCCCGCCCGCCGATCCTTCGAGGACCTCGTGCGCTTCAGCCTGACCCCCCGTGACACGTCGTTCTACGACTTCTTCTCCGCCGCGGCCGACAACCTGGTCCACGGTGCCGAGCTGCTGGCCTCGAGCATGGTGGCCGGCAGCGACCACCCGGGCATCGCCAGCCGCCTGCGCGAGATCGAGCACGCCAGCGACGAGGTCACCCACGCCGTCATGCGCCAGCTGAACTCGACCTTCGTCACGCCGTTCGACCGCGAGGACATCTACACCCTCGCGAGCCGGCTCGACGACGTCATGGACCACATGGAGGCGGCCTCCGACCTCGTGGTGCTGTACGAGCTGGACGAGCTGCCGCCGGAGTTCGCCCAGGTCGCCGACGTGCTCGTCCGCGCCGCTGCCGTGACCGCCGAGGCGATGCCGCGGCTGCGCGGGCTCAAGGACCTGTCGGAGTACTGGATCGAGGTCAACCGCCTCGAGAACGAGGCCGACCAGCTCTACCGGCGCGGCCTGGCCCGGCTGTTCAGCGGCGAGTACGACGCGCTGACCGTGCTCAAGCTCAAGGACCTGGCGGAGGAGCTCGAGGCCGCGGCCGACGCCTTCGAGGACGTGGCCGACACCGTCGAGACCATCACCGTCAAGGAGTCCTGAGCCGGTGTCCCCCGAGCTGCTCGGGCTGATCGCCATCGTGGTGATCGCCCTGGCCTTCGACTACACCAACGGCTTCCACGACGCGGCCAACGCGATCGCCACGGCGATCTCGACCCGCGCGCTGACGCCCCGCGCGGCGCTCGCCATGGCCGCCGCGGCGAACCTGCTGGGCGCCGTCATCGCCGAGGGCGTCGCCAAGACCGTCGGCAGCGGCATCATCAGCGCGCCGGAGGGCTCCAACGGCCTGGTCGCTGGTGTTCAGCGCCCTGGTCGGCGCGATCACGTGGAACCTCATCACCTGGTACTTCGGCCTGCCCTCGTCCAGCTCGCACGCCCTCATCGGCGGCCTGGTCGGGGCGGCGCTGGCGGCCTCGAGCGACGTCAAGTGGGACGGCGTCCTCGACAAGGTCGTCGTGCCGATGGTGCTGTCGCCGCTGATCGGCTTCGGGCTGGCCTACCTGCTCATGCTCGCCATCCTGTGGGGCTTCCGGAAGGCGAACCCCCGCAAGATCAGCCGCGGCTTCCGCAAGGCGCAGGTCGCCTCCGCGGCCGCGATGGCCTTCGGCCACGGACTGCAGGACGCGCAGAAGACGATGGGCGTCATCGTCCTGGCCCTGGTGACCTACGGCTCCGCAGGACGACTTCGACGTGCCGCTGTGGGTGAAGCTCTCCGCGGCGCTCGCCATCAGCGCAGGCACCTACTCCGGCGGCTGGCGCATCATGCGCACCCTCGGCCGCAAGATCATCGAGCTCGACCCGCCGCGCGGCTTCGCCGCCGAGACGACCGCGGCCGGTGTGCTCTACACGACGGCGTTCGTCTTCGAGGTCCCGGTCTCGACGACCCACACGATCACCTCGGCGATCATGGGCGTCGGGCGCGACCCGCCGGCTGTCGGCCGTGCGCTGGGGCGTCGCCCGCAGCATCGTCATGGCGTGGGTGCTGACCATCCCGATGGCCGCGCTGGTCGCTGCCGGCTTCTACGAGGTCAGCCGGTTCGTCCTGCTGTAGCGCTCAGCCGAAGCGGCCGGTGATGTAGTCCTCGGTCCGCTTCTCGCTGGGGTTGCTGAAGATCTTCGGCGTGTCGTCGATCTCCACGAGCCGGCCGGGCTCGCCGGTCTTCTCGATGGAGAAGAAGCCGGTGCGGTCCGAGACCCGGGCGGCCTGCTGCATGTTGTGGGTCACGATCACGATCGTGTACTGGTCCTTCAGCTCCATCATCAGGTCTTCGATGGCCAGGGTGCTGATGGGGTCGAGGGCGCTGCACGGCTCGTCCATGAGCAGCACGTGCGGCTCGACCGCGATGGCCCGCGCGATGCACAGCCGCTGCTGCTGGCCGCCGGACAGGCCGGCGCCGGGCTTGTCGAGCCGGTCCTTCACCTCGTTCCAGAGGTTGGACCCGCGCAGCGAGCGCTCGACCTTCTCGTCGAGCGCCGGCCCGCGCTTGGCGCCGTTGAGGCGGAGGCCCGCGACGACGTTCTCGTAGATCGACATCGTCGGGAACGGGTTCGGCCGCTGGAACACCATGCCCACGGTGCGGCGCACGTCGACCGGGTCGACCCCCGGCCCGTACACGTCGTCGTCGTCGAGGCGTACGGCCCCCTCGACGCGGGCGCCGGGGATGACCTCGTGCATGCGGTTGATGGTCCGCAGCGCGGTCGACTTCCCGCAGCCCGAGGGGCCGATGAACGCGGTGATGCTCTTGGGCTCGATGGTGGTCGAGATGTCGGCGATGGCCCGGAAGCCGCCGTAGTAGGCGCTGACGTTCTCGAGGGTGATCTGCGTGGCCACGGCCGGAACGTACGTGCGCCGGCTGGCCGGGACGTGCCCGCCAGGTGAACGGCAGGTGCTGCCGTCGGCGCGGCTGCCGGACGTTCACCGGCTGTTCAGGCAAGCCCGCCGAGCGCGTCACCTGGGCTCCCTAGCGTCCCAGCCCGTACGGCGGTGCACCGCGGCGGCCTGCTCAGGCCCCGGACCCGCCCCCAGACATCGAGAGCGAGATCCACGACTGTGAAGGTCCAGCGCTACGGCCGCCTCGCGGCCCTGCTCGCCGCCAGCTCCCTCGCGCTCACCGCGTGCGGTGGCTCCTCCGACGACGAGGCGGTCGCCGACGCCGGCGCCGCCCCGAAGCTCAGCGGCACCCTGAACGGTGGCGGCTCCAGCGCCCAGGAGGCCGCGATGGAGGCCTGGCGCGCCGGCTTCACCGAGGCCAACCCCGACGTCACGGTCAACTACGACCCGGTGGGCTCGAGCGGCGGCCGGGAGCAGTTCCTGACCGGCGGGCTGGCGTTCGCCGGCTCCGACTCGGCGCTCAAGGACGAGGAGATCGCCACCGGCAAGACCCGCTGCAAGGGCGGCGACGTCATCGAGTTCCCGCTCTACATCAGCCCCGTCGCCGTCGTCTACAACCTCGAGGGCGTCGACGAGCTGAAGCTGTCGGCCGGCGTCATCGCCGACCTGTTCAACCAGAAGATCAAGAAGTGGGACGACCCGGCGATCGCCGCGCTGAACGAGGGCGTCGAGCTGCCCGGACCTCGCCGTCACGCCGGTCAACCGCGGCGACGGCTCGGGCACGACCAACAACTTCACCGACTACCTGGCCAAGGCGGCCGGGGCCAAGTGGCCCTACAAGCCCGGCAACGACTTCCCGGTCAAGGGCGGCGAGGCGGCCAACGGCACCTCCGGCGTCGTGGCCGCGGTCAAGGGCGGCAACGGCACGATCGGCTACGCCGACGAGAGCCGCGCCGAGGGCCTCGGCGTCGCGAAGATCCAGGTCGGCAGCGACTTCGTCGCCCCGACGCGCCGAGGGCGCTGCCAAGGTGGTCGAGCTGGCCGAGCGGGTCACCGGGCGGGCGGCCGGCGACATCACCATCACGCTGCCGCGCGACACGACCGACCCGAGCGCCTACCCGATCACGCTGGTGACCTACTCGATCGTCTGCTCCTCCTACGAGGACGCGGCCCAGGGCCAGCTGGTGAAGTCGTTCTTCAGCTACGTGGCCAGCGAGGAGGGCCAGCAGGCGGCGGCCGAGAACGCCGGCTCCGCGCCGATCTCGGAGAAGCTCCGGACCGACGTCCTCGCGTCCGTCGAGTCCATCAAGGCCGGCGCCTGACCCTCGCCGCAGCGCACGGTCCGGGCGGTCACCTCGACCGCCCGGACCGCTGCGTGTCCGTACTCCCTCGACGGAAGGCCACCCCGTGACCATCGCGCCGACGCCCACGACCGGCCTCGTGCCCGACGCCTCGGCGGCGCCCTCGAGGACGACGACGACCCCCCAGCGCCGCGGCGACCGGGTCTTCTCCGGCCTCTCGACCGGCGCCGGCGTCCTCATCCTGGTCGTGCTGGCCGGGGTGGCCGTCTTCCTCGTCAGCGAGTCGCTGCCGGTCGTCGGCGCCAAGACCGCTGACCTGCCGGGCGGCGTGCCGTTCCTGTCCTACCTCGGCCCGCTGGTCTTCGGCACGCTGCTGGCCGCGACCATCGCGCTGCTGCTGGCGACGCCGATGTCGCTGGCGATCGCGCTGTTCATCTCCCACTACGCCGACCGCCGGGTCGCCCGCACCCTCGGCTACCTGGTCGACCTGCTCGCCGCCGTGCCGAGCGTCGTCTACGGCCTGTGGGGCGTCAGCGTGCTGGCGCCGTTCCTGCAGCCGTCGTTCGGCTGGCTGGAGCGCAACCTGGGCTTCCTGCCGTTCTTCGCCGGCCCGGCCTCCTCGACCGGCCGCACGGTCCTGACCGCGAGCATCGTGCTGGCGGTCATGGTCCTGCCGATCATGACGGCGATCAACCGCGAGGTCTTCCTGCAGGTGCCGACGCTGCACGAGGAGGCCGCGCTCGCGCTCGGCGCCACCCGCTGGGAGATGATCCGGATGGCGGTCCTGCCGTACGGCCGCAGCGGCATCGTCAGCGGCGCGATGCTCGGCCTCGGCCGGGCGCTCGGCGAGACGCTGGCCGTCCTGCTGGTGCTGTCGCAGACCGGTGCCGTCACCTTCAACCTCATCTCCCGCGACAACCCGTCCACCATCGCGGCCAACATCGCCGCCGACTTCCCCGAGTCGACCGGCATCGAGGTCAACGGCCTGATCGCGACCGGGCTGGTGCTCTTCCTCATCACCTTCGCGGTGAACTTCCTCGCCCGCGCGGTGCTCGCCCGCCGCTCGGCCTTCGACGGAGCGGCCGGGTGAACCGGCGCCGCCTGACGGACCGGTTCGTCACCGTCGTCGTCACCAGCGCCTTCGCGCTGGCCATGGTGCCGCTGGTGTCGCTGCTGTGGACGGTGGCCCGCCAGGGCGCGGCCCGCTTCGACACCGCGTTCTTCACCGAGTCCGGCGGCATCCTCGGCCCCGGCGGCGGGGCGCTGCACGCCATCGTCGGCACGCTCATCATCACCGGCATCGCGGCGCTGATCTCCGTGCCGGTCGGGCTGCTGACCGCGATCTACCTCGTCGAGTACGGCCGGGGGCGCCTGGCCCGCTCGGTCACCTTCCTGGTCGACGTGATGACCGGCATCCCGTCGATCGTCGCCGGCCTGTTCGCGTACGCGCTGTTCGTGCTGGTCGTCGGCCCGGGTGTGCGCTTCGGCATCGGCGGGTCGGTGGCGCTGTCGGTGCTGATGATCCCGGTGGTCGTCCGGTCGGCCGAGGAGATGCTCAAGCTGGTGCCGGCGGAGCTGCGCGAGGCGTCGTACGCCCTCGGCGTGCCGAAGTGGCGCACCATCCTCAAGGTGGTGCTCCCGGTGGCGACGGCCGGCATCGCGACCGGCGTGACGCTCGCGATCGCCCGCGTCATCGGCGAGACCGCCCCGCTGCTGCTCATCGCCGGCACGACTGCGGCGCTCAACACCAACCCGTTCTCCGAGCGGATGGTGACGCTGCCGGTCTACGCCTTCTACCAGTTCACCCAGCCCGGGGCGCGCGGCTTCGGCATCGACCGGGCGTGGACCGCGGCGCTGGTGCTGATGCTGATCGTGGTGCTGCTGAACGTCGTCGCGCGGGTGATCTCGCGGGCGTTCGCGCCGAAGGGCAGCCGCTGAGGCGGGCCGACCTCGGTCGCGTAACCTGGGCGCCCCTGGTCCGGAAGGTGCCCCTGTGCTCGAGCTCGTCTACACCCTGATCCTCGTCGCGGCGTTCCTCTTCATCGGCTGGTTCTCCTGCTACGTCGTCTACAAGCTCTACGAGGGTCAGCGCTAGCTCAGTAGACGAGCGCCTGGGCGCCGTCGGTCAGCACCTCGGCGACGAAGAGCGCAGCGCCGGCCAGGCGCACGCCGGGCAGCAGGTCGGCCTCGCCGATCCCGCGGCGTGCCGCGCACTGGGTGCACAACGTCAGCGTGCCGCCGGCCAGGACCGCGTCGCGCAGCTCTGTGCAGCGGGGCGCTGTGGGCCAGCTCGACGGTGTGACCGGGCACGGCCAGCCAGGCGGCCTCCCCGGTCAGCCACAGGCTGACCTGGGCGCCGCTGGCCACGGCCGTGGCACTGACCGTGAACGCCTGCGCGCACCGCTCGGGGTCGTCCGCCCCGGCGGTGGCCTTGACGACCAGGGTGCGGCTCACCGGGCGCAGCGTAGGGGACGTCCACCGGTTGATCAGCGCAGGAAGCACACGTCGGTCGCGTAGCGGGTGAAGCCCAGCCGCTCGTAGACCTTGATCGCCGAGGTGTTGCCCTCGTCGACGTAGAGCAGCACCTCGGGCAGGCCCCGGTCGGCGAGCGAGTGCAGGCCGAGCAGCGTCAGCGCCGGCCCGAGGCCGCGGCCCTGCTCGGAGGGGTCGACGCCGACCACGTACACCTCGCCGAGCGCCTCGTGGTCGCCGTCGCTGTGCCCGTGGACCTTGGTCCAGTGGAAGCCGACGAGCTCGCCGTCGCGCTCGGCCAGGAAGAACCCCTTGGGGTCGAACCACGGCTCGGCCTCGCGCAGCCGCACCTCCTCGACCGCCCAGCGGCCCTGGTCGGGGTGGCTGGCGAAGGCCCGGTTGTTGACCTCGGTCCAGCGCTCCTCGTCCTGGCCGACCTCGAAGGTCCGGACCGCGATGCCGTCGGGCAGCCTGACCGGAGGCAGCTCGTCGCCGAGCGGCCGGCGCATCTGCCAGAGCACGCGTGAGCGGGCGAAGCCGGCCTCCGCGGCCAGCTCGGCGGCGCCGGGCCGCTCGCCGTGCGACCACAGCCGCAGCGGGCCCTCGGCCTGGGCGAGCACGGCCTGCACGAGCGCCCGCCCGGTGCCGTGCCGGCGGGCGGCGGGGTGCACGACCAGCTCGCCGCTGGGGCCGGCGACCTCGTCGGTGACGTCGAGGTGGGCGTAGCCGACGAGGGCGCCGGAGTCGTCGCGGGCCAGCAGGTGGCGGACGTCGGCGTCCCCGCCGTACGGCAGGTGCAGCAGGACGTGGTCCGACAGCGGCGGGACGCCGTCGGCCGCGGCGGCCGCGTCGACGAGCGAGCGCACCTCGGTGACCTGCGCGGGGGAGAGGCGGCGCAGGACCTCGGGAGGGGAGCTCACGTCCCGACCGTAGGCGTCTCGCTCACCGACGCGCCCGCCGGGGGCGCGCTGCTACCGGTCGATCCGGATCGAGTGGCCCGACATCTCGGACTCGACCGCGGCGATGTCGCCGTCGACCATCAGGTTGACCAGGTCGTCGCCGAAGGTCTGCGCCTTCCAGCCGAGCACGCCGCTCGGCCTTGCTGGCGTCGCCGATGAGCGCGTCGACCTCGGAGGGCCGCTCGTAGCGGGCGTCGTAGGCGACGTGCTTCTCCCAGTCGAGGTCCGACCCGGGCGAAGGCGGCGACGCAGAAGTCGCGGACCGTCATGGCGTGTCCGGTGGCGAGCACGTAGTCGCTCGGCCGTCGTCGGCCTGCAGCATCCGCCACATGCCCTCGACGTACTCCGGGGCGTAGCCCCAGTCGCGCACGGAGTCGAGGTTGCCGAGCCAGAGCTTCTCCTGCAGGCCGGCGGCGATGCGGGCGACCGCGCGGGTGATCTTGCGGGTCACGAAGGTCTCGCCGCGGCGCTCGGACTCGTGGTTGAACAGGATGCCGTTGCAGGCGTACATGCCGTAGGCCTCGCGGTAGTTCACCGTCGCCCAGTAGCCGTAGAGCTTGGCGACGGAGTACGGCGAGCGCGGGTGGAACGGCGTGTCCTCGTTCTGCGGCGGCGGCGTCGAGCCGTAGAGCTCGCTGCTGCGACGCCTGGTAGAAGCGCGTGTCGACGTGCGCCGCCCGCAGCGGCCTCGAGCAGGCGCATCGTGCCCGAGGCCGGTGACGTCGCCGGTGTACTCCGGCATCTCGAAGCTGACCTTGACGTGGCTCTGCGCGCCCAGGTGGTAGACCTCGTCCGGCTTGACCGTCGCGCAGCAGGTTCACCAGGCCGGTGCCGTCGGACAGGTCGCCGTAGTGCAGGAACAGCTTGCGCTCCGGGTCGTGCGGGTCCTGGTAGTACTCGTCGATGCGGTCGGTGTTGAAGGTCGACGCGCGGCGGATCAGGCCGTGCACCTCGTAGCCCTTGCCGAGCAGCAGCTCGGTCAGGTAGCTGCCGTCCTGGCCGGTGATGCCGGTGATGAGCGCGCGCTTGGTCACAGGGTTCCTCGTCGATCGTCAGGATGTCTCGATCACGATAAGGGCATTCGTCGGGCGTCTTCCGGCATGCAGGTCGTTCTGGCACGAAGGGACTACCGCGCTTGCGCCGTCTGCGTCGCGAGGGCGTGGGACGGACCGCTGGCGTTCCTGCGACGTGGTGCCGACGCGCCACCTAACATCCTCGTATGAGCGCCCACACCATCCCGTCCGACGCGCGGGTCTACGTCGCCGGCCACCGCGGCATGGTGGGGAGCGCCGTGCAGGCGGGCGCTCGAGGCGCGCGGCGTCGAGACCGTCGGCCGCACGTCTGCCGAGCTCGACCTGCGCGACGCCGGCGCGGTCGACGCGTTCCTGCAGGACGGCGCCCCGCACGTCGTCCTCGCCGCCCGCGAAGGTCGGCGGCATCCTGGCGAACAGCACCTACCCGGCCGACTTCCTGTCCGACAACCTGCGCATCCAGGTCAACGTCATGGACGCCGCCGCGCCGGCTCGGCGTGCGCGGCTGCTGTTCCTCGGCTCCAGCTGCATCTACCCCAAGTTCGCCGAGCAGCCGATCCGCGAGGACAGCCTGCTGACCGGCGCGCTGGAGCCGACCAACGACGCCTACGCGATCGCGAAGATCGCCGGGATCATGCAGGTGCAGGCGGTGCGCCGGCAGCACGGCGCTGCCGTGGATCAGCGCCATGCCGACCAACCTCTACGGGCCGGGTGACAACTTCGACCTGCAGCTCGCACGTGCTGCCGGCGCATGATCCGCAAGATGCACGAGGCCAAGGCGCGCGGCGCGCCGAGCGTGCACGCTGTGGGGCACCGGCACCCCGCAGCGGGAGTTCCTGCACGTCGACGACCTGGCAGCGGCGGTCGCTGCTCCTGCTCGAGCACTACGACGACGCCGCAGACCATCAACGTCGGCGTCGGCGAGGACGTGACCATCCGCGAGCTGGCCGAGCTGGTCCAGACGTCGTCGGCTACGACGGGCGACCTCGACTGGGACACCACCAAGCCCGACGGCACGCCGCGCAAGCTGCTCGACGTCTCGCGCCTCAAGGCGCTGGGCTGGAAGCCGACGATCGAGCTGCGGGACGGCGTCGTGGCGACCTACGAGTGGTTCCGGCAGCACACCGCCGACGCGCGGCTGTAGCAGCGCCTCAGCGCGCCGGGACCTGCTCGGGGACCCGGGTCTCCTCGTCGACCAGCGCAGCGATCGGCGGCGTGACGAACTTGTAGCCGACGTGGCGCACCGTGCCGATGAGCGACTCGTGCTCGGAGCCGAGCTTGGCGCGCAGCCGGCGGACGTGGACGTCGACGGTGCGCGTACCCCCGAAGTAGTCGTAGCCCCAGACCTCCTGCAGCAGCTGCGCGCGGGTGAAGACCCGGCCCGGGTGCTGCGCGAGGTGCTTGAGCAGCTCGAACTCCTTGAACGTCAGGTCGAGCACCCGGCCCTTGAGGCGGCAGGTGTACGTCGTGTCGTCGATCGTCAGCTCGCCGGCCCGCACGACGCCGGGGTCGGCGGGAGCGACGGCCTCGACCCGGCCGACGGACAGGCGCAGGCGGGCGTCGACCTCGGCCGGACCGGCGGAGTCCAGCAGCACGTCGTCGACGCCCCACTCGGCGGTGAGGGCGACCAGGCCGCCCTCGGTGAGGATGACGAACAGCGGCGCGGACAGCCCCGTCGTGCGCAGCAGGCGGCACAGCGACTTGGCGCCGGGCCAGGTCGCGGCGGGCGTCGACGAGCA
>CAVXMC010000008.1:0-625590 GCA_963762795.1 uncultured Actinomycetota bacterium
TGGGACGCACCCAGCAGGGCAACAACAACGTCTACGCGCAGGACAACGAGCTCGCCTGGATCGACTGGGAGCGGGCCAAGGACTTCGAGGTCCTGTCGGCCTTCACCGCCCGGCTGGCCAAGCTGCGCCACGACCACCCGGTCTTCCGACGCCGCAGGCACTTCCAGGGCCGCGTCGTGAAGGGCTCGGCGATCGAGGACATCGGCTGGTTCACGCCTGCCGGTGAGTGGATGAGCGACGACGACTGGGACTCGGGCTTCGCCAAGTCGGTGACCGTGTTCCTCAACGGCGACGGCATCCGCGAGCCCGACCAGCGCGGCGAGCGCGTCAACGACGACTCGTTCTTCCTGCTGTTCAACGGCCACCACGAGCCGATCCCGTTCTCGCTGCCGGACCTCGGCGCCGGGGAGCGGTGGACGGTGGAGATCGACACGGCGGCGCCGATGCTGGACGACGCCGAGGCCCGCTCGGTCAAGCTGGGCGAGAGCATCGACGTGGAGGCCCGCTCCGTGCTCGTCCTGCGCAAGGTGTTCTAGCCGTGCCCCACCTGCCTGCCGACGGGCGACCTGTGCCCGTCTCCACCTTCCGCGTGCAGCTGCGCCCCGCCGGGGACGGCCATCCCGGCTTCACCCTCGACGACGCGGTCGGCGTGGTGCCCTACCTCGCCGACCTGGGCGTGACCCACCTCTACTGCTCGCCCTACCTGATGTCCGCGGCCGGCTCGACGCACGGCTACGACGTCGTCGACCACAGCCGCATCGACCCGGAGCTGGGCGGCCAGGAGGCGTTCGACCGGCTGTCCGCGGCCTGCCGTGAGGCGGGCCTCGGGATGGTCCTCGACATCGTGCCCAACCACGTGTCGGTGGCCGAGCCGGAGTCCCAGAACCCGGCCTGGTGGGACCTGCTCAAGCACGGGCAGGAGTCGCGGTTCGTCACCTGGTTCGACGTCGACTGGGCCGGCACGGGACGCGTCCTGGTGCCGGTGCTCGGCGGCTCGATCGGCGAGGCGGTCGAGGCCGGCGAGATCACGGTCGAGGACGACGCGGAGCTCGGGACGGTGGTCCGCTACTACGACCACGTCTTCCCGGTCGCGCCCGGGACCGAGGGGCTGCGCGAGCGACGTGCTCGCGCTGCTCGACGCGCAGCACTACCGGATCTCGCACTGGAAGACCGCCGGTGAGGAGCTGAACTACCGGCGGTTCTTCGACGTGACGACCCTCGCGGGCGTGCGCGTCGAGGACCCGGCCGTCTTCGAGGAGACCCACCGGCTGGTGCTCGACCAGCTCGCCAGCGGGGTGCTGGACGGCCTGCGCATCGACCACCCGGACGGCCTGGCCGATCCCGAGGGCTACCTCGTCCGACTGGCCGAGGCGAGCGGCGACGCCTGGGTCGTGGTGGAGAAGATCCTGGAGGCGGGCGTCTCGGAGGTGCTGCCGGACTCCTGGCCCTGCGCCGGGACGACCGGCTACGACGTGCTCAACCACATCCTCGGCCTGTTCGTCGACCCGTCTGCCGAGGACGCGCTCACCACCCTGTACGGCCAGCTCACCTCGGCCGACACCGACTGGCAGGTCGTCGTGGACGACGCCAAGCACCTGGTGCTGCGCGAGGTGCTGGGCAGCGAGGTCGCCCGGCTCGTCGACCTGCTGCGCGCGATCTGCGCCCTCGTGCCGGAGCACCGCGACCACACCCGCACCGCCCTGCAGGAGGGGCTGGTCGAGGTGCTCGCGGCCTTCGAGGTCTACCGCGCCTACGTCTCCGCCGACGGGCGGCCGGCCGACGCGACCGCCCGGCACCAGGTGGAGGACGCCGCGCGCCTGGCTCGGGAGAAGGCCGACCCGGTCGTCGTCGACCTGGTCCGCGACCTGGCGCTGGCCGAGGGACTGGCCGGCAGCGAGGGCGAGGAGCAGCGACTGCGGGCGGAGTTCACCAGCCGCTTCCAGCAGACCTGCGGCCCGGTCATGGCCAAGGGCATCGAGGACACCGCCTTCTACCGCTACGGCCGGCTCGTCGCGCTGAACGAGGTCGGCGGCGACCCGGGCCGCTTCGGCACCAGCCCGCAGCAGTTCGTGGACTTCTGCACGGCCCTGCAGCGCGACTGGCCGGTGTCGATGACCACCCTGTCGACGCACGACGCGAAGCGCTCCGAGGACGTCCGCGTCCGGATGGCCCTGCTGTCGGAGTGCCCGCGCGAGTGGGCCGACGCCGTCACGGCCTGGTCCGCGCACAACGCGTCCGCGCGCCCGGGCGGCCTGCCGGACCGGGCCAAGGAGTACTTCCTCTACCAGACCTTCGTCGGCGCCTGGCCGCTGCCGGTCGACCGCGCGGTCGCCTACGCCGAGAAGGCCTCCCGCGAGGCCAAGGCCTGGACGTCGTGGACCGACCCGGACCCCGACTACGACCAGGCCCTCGAGGGCTTCGTGCGCACCGTGCTGTCCGACGACGCCTTCACCTCCCAGGTGCAGGCCTTCGTCGACACGCTGCGCCCGGGCTGGGTGCCGACGCTGCTGGCGCAGAAGCTGGTGCAGCTGACCGCGCCCGGGGTGGCCGACACCTACCAGGGGACCGACCTGGTCGACCTGTCGCTCGTCGATCCCGACAACCGCCGGCCGGTCGACTGGGACGCCCGGCGCACCCTGCTGGCCCGGCTCGACGCCGACGGCACGCCGCCCGCGACCGACGACGAGGACGCCGCGAAGCTGTGGCTGGTCTCGCGCACGCTGCGGCTGCGCCGCGAGCAGCCGGACGCCTTCCTGGCCGGCTCGACGTTCCGCGCGCTGCCCGCTGCCGGTGAGGCTGCTGACCACGTCATCGCCTTCTCGCGCAGCGACCGGGTCGTGACCGTGGCTCCGCGGCTCGCCCTCGGCCTGCAGCGCCGCGGCGGCTGGGGCGGCACCACGGTGGAGCTGCCCGAGGGCCGCTGGACCGACCGCCTCAGCGGAGCGGCGGTGCAGGGCGGCAGCCAGCCGCTGGCCGAGCTGCTTGGCGCGGTTCCCGGTCGCCCTGCTCGTGCGCGACTGACCGCGTGTCGCGAGGCACCTGGCGGGCAGGGACGCCCGCATGAGCGAGACGACGACGACCCTGCGCGTGTGGGCACCGGAGCGGGACGCGGTCGAGGTGGACCTGGCCGGCGACCGACGGCCGATGCAGGCCGGCGACGACGGCTGGTGGTCCGCGGAGGTCGAGGTCCCGGCCGGGGGCCTGGACTACTCCTTCGTCCTGGACGGCGGCGACCCGCGGCCCGACCCGCGCAGCGCCTGGCAGCCGCAGGGCGTGCACGGCCCGTCGCGGCTGGTCGACCACAGCGCCTTCGCCTGGACCGACACGGCCTGGCGCGGCACGCCGCTCGCCGGCGCCCTGCTGTACGAGCTGCACGTCGGCACCTTCACCCCCGAGGGCACCTTCGACGCGGCGATCGGCCGGCTCGACCACCTGGTCGAGCTGGGCGTCTCGGCGGTCGAGCTGCTGCCCTGCAACGCCTTCGCCGGGCGCTGGGGCTGGGGCTACGACGGCGTCGCGTGGTTCGCGGTGCACGACCCGTACGGCGGCCCCGACGGCCTCAAGCGGCTCGTCGACGCCTGCCACGCGCGCGGTCTCGGCGTCGTCATGGACGTCGTCTACAACCACCTCGGGCCGGCCGGCAACTACCTGCCGGAGTTCGGCCCCTACCTCACCGAGGCGCACACCACGCCGTGGGGCCCGGCCGTCAACCTGGACACGCCCGGGTCGGAGGAGGTCCGGCGCTACGTCCTCGACAACGCGCTGATGTGGCTGCGCGACTACCACTGCGACGGGCTGCGCCTGGACGCCGTGCACGCGCTCGTCGACGAGCGCGCCACGCACCTGCTCGAGGAGCTGGCCGTCGAGGTCGAGGCGCTCGGGGCCCAGCTGCGCAAGCCGCTGTTCCTCATCGCCGAGAGCGACCTGAACGACCCGCGACTGATCAGCTCGCGCGAGGCCGGCGGCTACGGCCTGGACGGGCAGTGGACCGACGACGTCCACCACGCCCTGCACGCCAACCTCACCGGCGAGGTCTCCGGCTACTACGGCGACTTCGGCTCGCTGCCCGGCCTCGCCAAGGTGCTGGAGGGGGCCTTCCTGCACGACGGCAGCTGGTCGTCCTTCCGCGGCCGCCGCCACGGGCGCCCGGTCCCGCCGACCCTGCCGGGCCACCCGTTCGTCGTCTACCTGCAGGACCACGACCAGATCGGCAACCGGGCCACCGGCGACCGCATCTCGGCGACCCTCTCCGACGGGCTGCTCAAGGTCGGCGCCGCCCTGGTGCTCACCTCACCGTTCACGCCGATGCTCTTCATGGGCGAGGAGTGGGGCGCGCGCACGCCCTGGCAGTTCTTCTCCGACCACGAGGGCGAGCTGGGCGAGGCCGTCCGCAAGGGCCGCCGGGCCGAGTTCGCCAGCCACGGCTGGGACACCGAGGACGTGCCCGACCCGCAGTCGCCGGCGACGTTCGAGGCGAGCAAGCTCGACTGGTCCGAGCTCGACGACCCGCGGTCGCAGGAGCTGCTGGCCTGGACCCGCTCGCTGGTCGAGCTGCGACGGTCGCACCCGCAGCTGTCCGACGGCCGCCGCGACCGCGTGCACGTCACCTACGACGAGCAGGCCCGCTGGGTCGTCGTGCAGCGCGGCGCGCTCGCCGTCGCCTGCAACCTGTCCCCTGCGCGCCAGGCGCTGCCCCTGCCGGCGGCGGCCGTACGCGTGCTGCTGGCCAGCGCGCCCGGCAGCGTGCCGGGCGGTGCCGAGGTCGAGACGGACGGCGAGTCGGTGGTGGTGCTCGAGCTGGCGCCGCCGGAGCCCTCCGCGGTCTGACGCGCGGACGCCGGCACCTCCCCTGCGGGAGCACAGCTCAGGACCCCTCCGGAGCGTGCTCCGGTAGGGGGAGTGCGGCGGTCTAGCGCTCGACCAGGTCGGCGAGCGCCTCGAGCGCCTGCGCCAGTCCCTCCTCGACGTGGTCGGGTCGCACCGACTCGTCGAGGAAGGACAGGTGGGCCGTGACCTCGCAGCCGCCGGCCGCGGTGTCGGCGACCTGGAGCCAGCCGCTGTAGGGCGACCCCTCGCCACCACGCGAGGGCGAGCCCCACTCGACCCGCAGCTGGACGGCCTCGGGCCGCCAGTAGCCGCGCTGCTCGTAGTCGCCGCCCGGGCTCTCGCCCTCGACGTCGACGACCTCGGTGCCGTCGCCCTGCAGCGACGGCGTCACCTGCTGGACCGTGGGCAGCCACTCCGGCAGCCGGGCCGGGTCGGCCGCCAGCGCGAAGACGGTGTCGCGGGGGGCCTGGATCGCGCGGCTGGCCTCGTGCTCGCTCATGTGCGCTCCTGTCGTCGGGGCGCCCCTGCCCGCGTGGCCGGGTCGGCAACCTGCCCGCTCTGCCCGGTTCGTCGACCGCCCGCTCCGGGCACGGACCAGGCATGCGCATCGTCCTGACGGGCGCGACCGGCAACGTCGGTTCGCGGCTCCTGCCCCAGCTCCTGTCCCACCCCGAGGTCACCTCCGTCGTCGGCGTCGCCCGGCGGCTCCCCGACTCCCCCGACCCCCGCGCCGAGTGGGTGCAGGCCGACCTCGCCGAGGCCGACCTGCACCCGGTCCTGCGCGGCGCCGACGTCGTGGTCCACCTGGCCTGGCTGCTCCAGCCGGCCCACGACCCCGACGAGATGCACCGCGTCAACATCGTCGGCACGCGCCGGCTGCTCGACGCGGTACGCGACGAGGGCGTCACCGCCCTCGTGCACGCGTCCTCCGTCGGCGCCTACTCCTACGGCCCGAAGGACCGGCGGGTCGACGAGTCGCACCCGACCGAGGGCATCCCGACCTCGACCTACAGCCGCCACAAGGCGCAGGCCGAGCGGATGCTCGACGCCTTCGAGGCCGAGCACCCCGAGCGCCGCGTCGTCCGGATCCGCCCGGGCCTGGTCTTCCAGGCGCAGGCCGCCAGCGCGCTGGCCCGCTACTTCCTCGGCCCCTACGTCCCGCAGGCGCTCGTGCGCCGCGGCCTGCTGCCGGTCATCCCGGACGTCGACCGGCTGGCCGTCCAGGCGGTGCACGCCGAGGACGTCGCCCGCGCCTTCGCGCTGGCCGCGACGACGCCGGTCACCGGGGCGTTCAACGTCGCCGCCGAGCCGGTCCTCGACCCGCCGACCATGGCCCGCGCGCTGGGTGCCCGCACCGTCCCGCTGCCCGCCGCGCTGGTGCGCGCCGTGGTGGACCTGACCTGGCGGCTGCACCTGCAGCCGACCGACCCGGGCTGGGTCGACGTCGGCCGCGGCACGCCGCTCATGGACACCTCCCGCGCCCGTACGGTCCTCGGCTGGACGCCGACCATCGACGCCGACCAGGCGCTGGTCGAGACCGTCGACGCCATGGGACGCCGCGAGGGCGGTCCCTCCCCCGTCCTGCGCCCGCGCACCGGCGTGCCGGCCCGCGCGCTGGAGGTCGTCCGCGGCCTCGTCCCCGGCGCCAAGGGCACCGGCTGAGCCCAGTTCCCCCCTCGACACGCCGTCCGGGCGTGCCGGAGCCCTGGGGAAGTGGTGCACCGGCACGACAGCGCCCGCCGTCCCCGAGGGGAGGCGGGCGCTGTCGCGCGTACGGGGTGGGGGGCTACGCGGCCTTCTCGCCGGAGCGCTGGCTGGCGCTGCGCGGGATGATCGGGGCGTCGCGGCCGGTGCTGGACTCCGGGTAGGGCTTCAGCGGCGTGCGCTGCTCCTCGTGGTAGTCCTCCTCGACGTTGACCGACCAGATGTCGTGGGCCGGCGAGGCGCCCAGGATGTTCTTGGCCGTCAGCATCGCGGTGAACATGCAGTGGTCCTGGTTGTTGTAGCGGTGCATGCCGTTGCGGCCGACCGGGTGCACGTTGGGCACGGCCTGCTCGAGCCAGGCGCGGATGACCTCGACGTTGCGCTTGTAGTGCTCGTCGTAGACCGGGTAGGCCTTCGGCATCCGCACGACGAAGCCCTGCTCGACGACGTCACCGGTCACGAGGCCGAGCTCGGCGAGCTCCTTCTGGCCCAGCGCGACCAGCTCGTCGTCGGACATGGTCCACAGCTCGTCGCCCTCGTTGACGAAGTACTCGAGGCCGAGGCAGGTGCGCCCGTCCTTGACGAGGTACGGCGACCAGGAGCCGAAGTTCTGGATCCGGCCGACCTTGACGCCGGGCGAGTGGATGTAGATCCAGTTGTCGGGGAAGCTGAAGCTCTCCGGGACGACCAGGGCGACGGTGAGGAAGTCGCGGTAGCGCAGGTCGTCGGCGGCGGCCACGACCTCGGCCGGCGCCGGCGGGTCCATGGCCCGGACGAGCTGGCCGATCGGCATCGAGCTGACGACGTGGTCGGCCTCGTAGACCCGGCCACCGGCCCGGACGCCCACGGCGCCGGTCTCGTCGCGCAGGACCGTCTCGACCGGGGTCTCCATGACGACGTCGCCGCCGAGACGCTGGACGTGCTCGGTGCAGCGCTCCCACATCAGGCCCGGGCCGAGCTTGGGGTACTGGAACTCCTCGATCAGGCTGGTGATGTCCTTCTGGTTGCGCTTGGGCAGCAGCGCGTTGAGGACCGCGGAGAACAGCGAGAGGTTCTTGATCCGCTGGGCCGCCCAGTCGGCCTGGATCTCGGTCGCCGGGACGCCCCAGACCTTCTCGGTGTAGGTCTTGAAGAAGATCCGGTAGAGCCGCCAGCCGAAGCGGGCCGCCACCCAGCCCTCGAAGTTGGACTGGTCCTTCGGCGGGCGGATGCGCACCATGACGTAGGACAGGACGCACTTGAGCGCCTCGAGGACCCCGAGGTTGCCCAGCGCGTTCGACGCCTTGAGCGGGTAGTCGAAGAGCTTGCCGCGGTAGTAGATGCGGCTCATCCGCGGGCGGAGGAGGAACTCCTCGTCCGGCAGGATCTCGTGCCAGAGGCGCTCGACCTCCGGCACCTTGGTGAAGAAGCGGTGCCCGCCGATGTCGAAGCGCCAGCCGTCGCGCTCCACGGTCTGGCTGATGCCGCCCACGGTGTCGCTGGCCTCGAGCACGGTGGCCGGCACGCCGGCCTTGCCCAGCTCGTAGGCAGCGGTCAGCCCGGCCGGGCCCGCGCCGATGACGACGACGGAGTCAGGCTTCGACACACGCTCTCCCAGGATCGCGAAGCAGGAGGCGACCCGGACAGGGGCGCACCTCTCAGTTGTACAGGCGCCTCCCCGCTCCGGCGCGCATCAACCACCTGGCCCGCGTGCCGCTGGTCACGAGTCGGCGACGATGCGCGGCCACTAGCCTGCACGGCGTGACCACGCGGACTGCGGCCCGGCCCGCGACCCCAGCCGAGCCCGGGGCGCCCTGGTCGCCCCGGCTGCGCTGGGCGGTCACCGTCGTCGTCGTGCTGGGCGTGCTCGTCCGCCTGCACACCCGCTCCGCGCTGTGGCTCGACGAGGCGCTCTCGGTCAACCTGGCCGACCTGCCGCTGCGCGAGCTCCCCGAGGCGCTGCGCCACGACGGCGCCCCGCCGCTGTACTACCTGCTGCTGCACGGCTGGACCCGCGTCCTCGGCACCGGCGACACGGCGGCCCGGTCGCTGTCGACCGTCTGCGCGCTGGCCGCCCTCGCGCTGGTCTGGCAGCTGGGCGCCCGCCTGCACAGCCACCGCGCGGCCTGGGTCGCCGTCCTGCTGCTGGCGTCCAACCCGTTCGCCGTGCGCTACGCCACCGAGGCGCGCATGTACGCCCTGGTGGTCCTGCTCGTCCTGGCCGGCGGCCTGGCCCTGCGTGACGCCCTGCGCGAGCCGCGGGTCGCCCGGCTGGTCCCGCTGGGCGTCGTGGCCGGCCTGCTGGCGCTGACCCACTACTGGTCGCTGTTCCTGCTGGCCGTGGTGGCGGCGGCCCTGCTCAGCGCCACCCTGCGCGGCCACGTCGGCGCCGGCCGGTGCCTGGTCGCGCTGCTCGGCGGGGGCGTGCTGTTCCTGCCCTGGCTGCCGTCGTTCTTCTACCAGGCGGCCAACACCGGCGCCCCCTGGGGACGCCCGCCGGGCATGGGTCAGGCGCTCCACGCCTGGCAGGACTGGGGCGGCGGCAGCAGCCTGCCCGGGGTGCTCCTCGGCCTGCTGCTGCTGGGGCTCGGCCTCGTCGCCGTCCTCGGCCGGCCCTGGGTGGCCGGCGGCCGCTCCGGCCTGCTCCTGCGACTGCCCCCGCACACGCTCGGTGGCCTGCTGTTCGGCGGTGCACTGGCCACGATGCTGCTGGGCGTCGCGGTCACGGCGCTCCAGTCCTCCGCCTACGCCCCCCGCTACAGCGCGGTCGCGCTGGTCCCCGCGCTGCTGGCGGCGGCGATCGGGGCGCTCGCCCTGCCGCTCCGGGCGCGTACGGCCGTCGTCGGGCTCGCCGTCGCCCTGGGCCTGGCCGGCAGCCTGCCGCAGCCCTTCTCCGACGACCGCACGCAGGCGGCGGTCACCGCCGAGGCGCTCAGCCAGCGGCTCGGGCCGGGCGACCTGGTCCTCTACTGCCCCGACCAGCTGGGCCCCGCGGTCGACCGGCTGCTGCCCGAGGGGACGGACCAGCTCGTCTACCCGACCGGCGGGCCACCCGACCTCGTCGACTGGGTCGACTACGCCGAGCGCAACGCCGACGGCAACCCGAAGCGCTTCGCGGGGCTGGCCGACCGTCGGGCGCAGGGCGCGATCTGGCTGGTCTACGCCGAGGGCTACCGCACCTACGGCGAGCAGTGCCAGCAGCTCGACGACGCGCTGGCCACCGCGCGCCGTTCACGCGAGGTGGTCCAGCGTCCGCAGCGCCGGTACGACGAGCGGCAGACGCTGCTCCGCTACCGCTGAGGAGCAGGCCTCAGGTCGACGCCTGCTCCTCGACGTAGGCCTCGGGGTCCTTGGTGTCCCCGGACAGGCCCTTGGCCGCCTCGTGGTCCTCGTGGAACTTCAGCCACTCCATGCCGAGCTCGGAGCGGCGCTCCGTCCCGACGCTGTCGCGGAAGCTGGGGAGGACGTCGCGCTCCTCCTCCTCCATGTGCTCGCCGTTGACCTCACGGGCGTTGCGCACCGCGTCCCACCAGGCCTCGCTGCCGACCTCGTGCCCGCCGACCGCCTGCGCGGCCTCGCGGATCTCGTTGTGGTCCTTGATCGCGTGCTTGGTGTCCTCGACCTCCCCCGCGTCGCGCACGACATGGGGGTAGAAGACCGCCTCCTCACCGCTGGCGTGGACCTCGAGCTGGTCGGCCAGCGCGGTCCAGGCGTCACGCAGCTCGTCGGGGTCGGTCAGCTGCTCCAGGTTGTCGAAGTCCCGTCGGAAGACCTCGTGCTCGGACAGGATCAGGGCGTTGATGTCGATGTCGGCCACGGCAGCCCCCTGCCCCGCATCGCCGCCCCCCACGCCCAGCGCCGGGTCAGGCCAGCAGGTGCGGCAGGGCGGTGCTGAGCAGGAACAGCCCGGCCACGAGCACCGTCAGCCGGTCGACCAGGCCGGGGCCCTTCTTGCGGACCTTCGCCGGCGCCGCCTCGACGCCCTCGACGGCCTCGGCCGCGCCCTTCTTGTCCTTCTTCTTCTTCGCCATGCCCCACCTCCCTGTGGTCGCCCCGTGCTGTCTCGGGACGTCCCGGGCGACGGTGTTGAGCCGTTCGGCGGATCAGGTCGCCGCGAGAGGCCACATACCAGCGCAACGGGGTACAGACCGGACGTGCTCCCCCCGTCGACGCCTGACCTGATGACCGTCCCGAGCCTGCCCAGCAGCGTCTCGGCGGTCCGGCGCTTCGCGGTCGCGGCCTGCGAGCGCTCGGGCCTCGGCGCGGTGTCGGACACCGTCGCGCTGCTGGTGAGCGAGGTCGCGACCAACGCCCTGGTCCACGGCAGCGGCGACGTCCGGGTCAGCGTCCGGGCCGACGCCGACCGGGTGCGGGTCGAGGTGGCCGACGACAGCCCCGGCTGGCCGGTCACCCGGGAGGCGGGGCCGGAGGCCGAGGGAGGCCGCGGGCTCGCCCTCGTCGAGGCGCTGTCCAGCGACTGGGGCACCCGGGCCGAGGGCGTCGGCAAGGTCGTCTGGTTCGAGCTCGCCGGCTGACCGGCCCCCCGGGCGTACGGTCCGCGCCGGCGACAGGGGGCGGCGATGGCGGCGACGCAGGTGGCACCGGGCGTGTGGCGGGCGGGCACCCGGTTCGTCAACTGGTGGGCGGTCGACGCGGGGTCCGAGGGCGTGACCCTCGTCGACGCGGGCCTGCCGCGCTACGCCGGCCGGCTCGACGCCTCCCTGGCCGACCTGGGGCGCACCCGGGCGGACGTCCGCGCGGTGGTGCTCACGCACGGCCACCAGGACCACACCGGGATGTCCTCCGTGCTGGCCGCCGCAGGCGCTGCCGTCCACCTGCACCCTGCCGACGCGGCGCTCGCCGCCGACCAGCGGCTCAACAAGACCGACAGCCGCCTGGCGCCCTACCTGCGCTACCCCGCCGTGCTGGCCTTCGTCGGGCACTACGCCGCCTCCGGGGGCCTGCGGCCGCCGCCCATGCCGGCCACCGTGCCCCTCGAGGACGGCGCCGTCGCGCAGGTCCCCGGCGCGCCGGTGGTCACCCACGTCCCGGGCCACACCGAGGGCAGCTGCGTCCTCGAGTTCCGCGAGCACGGCGTGGTCTTCGTCGGCGACCTGCTCTGCACCATCAGCCCCGCGCTCGGCCGCAAGGCCCCGCCGCAGCTGCAGACCCGCGGGTCCAACCGCGACAGCACCCAGGCGATGGCGTCGCTCGACCGCCTGGCCGGGGTCGAGGCCCGCACCGTGCTGCCGGGCCACGGTGCGCCCTGGGCCGACGGCGTCGAGGCCGCGGCCGCCAGCGCCCGCCGGATCGGCTGCACCTGAGCCGCGGGACCGGCCCTGGACCGCGGGGCCGCCGGGCGGCAGGATCCGGCGGTCGACGGGGAGGTCGCATGGCAGAGCGCAGCTTCGAGGAGCGGGTGTCGGTCCGGGCCCCGGCCGAGCGGGTCTGGGCGCTGCTCGAGGACGTCGAGGGCTGGCCCGGCTGGACGGCGTCGATGCAGGAGGTCGCGCTGCTCGACCGGCCGCTCGCGGTCGGCGCCCGGGCGCGGATCCGCCAGCCCCGCCTGCCGGTCACCGTCTGGACGGTCGACGCCCTCGTCCCCGGTGAGCGCTTCTCCTGGACGGCGAGCAGCCCGGGCCTGCGGACCTTCGGCGATCACGTCATCACCCCGACCGCGGACGGCTGCGACGTGCTGCTGGCCGTACGCCTGTCCGGGCCGGCGGCCCCGGTCGCCGCGCTGCTGACGGGCCGCCTCGTCCAGCGCTACATCGGGATGGAGGGCGCCGGGCTCGCGCGGCGGGCGGAGTCGGGCTAGGAGACCCCTGAGCAACGCCGTCTTCCGTCGTTGTTCAGGGGCCTCCTAGGTGAGGTCGCGCCGCAGGGTGAGCCGGGCGGCGACCCAGGACAGGACGGCGGCGTAGGCGACCAGCAGCAGCGCGCCGCCCCACACCGGCAGCAGGTCGCCGCGGGTGGTCGCCAGCTCGCCGAGCTGCAGGACGGCGCTGCTCGCCCCGCCCGGCGTCCACCGCCCGACCTCGGGCAGCAGCGCCACGAGCAGCTGCTCGGCGATGAAGACCCAGGCCAGCGCCCCGACGATCGCGCCGATCTGGTTGCGCACCAGCGCGCCGACCGCGATGCCGATCGGGCCGTAGAGCACCATGACCAGCACGACGCCGAGCAGGACCTGCAGCACCGTGCCGTCCCAGGTCATCGGGTCGTCCCGCAGGCCCAGCAGCAGGGCGCTCGTGCCGACAGCCAGCACCGCCGAGACGACGGCGAAGACCAGGCCGACCACGGCGATCGCGATCAGCTTGGCGACGAGCACGCGTCCACGCCGGGGCGTCACCAGGAACGACGGCGTCGCGGTGCCGAAGCGGAACTCCTGGGTCAGCACCAGGATCCCGAGCACGAGGACGACCACGTTGCCCCCGCTGGCGCTGGCGACGGCCCGGGCCAGCAGGTCGGGGTCGTCGCGCTGCAGCGGCGCACCCTCGACGCCTGCGGTGAGGACGGTGGCCAGCACCCCGAGCAGGACCAGCGCGAGGGTGGTGATGAGCAGCCAGACCGGCAGCTTGACGGTGCGCAGCTTGAGCAGCTCGGCGCGGACCAGGGCGCTCACGGCCGGGTCTCCCCGGTCAGCGACAGGAACACGTCCTCCAGGCCCCCGGCGGCCTCGGCCAGGCGGTGCAGCACGACCCCGTGCTGCGCGGCGAGCTCGCCCACCGCGGCGGGTGGTGCCTGCACCATCAGCTCCTCGGGTCCCAGCCAGCGACCGGGCAGGCCGGCCTCGGTCAGCAGCTGCACCAGTCTCTCGCCGTCGGGTGTGCGGACCCTGGTCCCGCCACCGCCCTCCGACTGCAGCTCCGCCAGGGTGCCCGCACGGACCAGCCGGCCGGCCGCGAGCACCAGGACGTCGTCCGCGGTCTGCTCCACCTCGGGCAGCACGTGGCTGGAGACCAGCACGGTGCGGCCCTGCTCGGCCAGCCCGCGCAGGAAGCCGCGCAGCCAGCGGATGCCCTGCGGGTCCAGGCCGTTGGCCGGCTCGTCGAGCACCAGGACGGGCGGGTCGCCGAGCAGCGCCGCGGCGAGGCCGAGCCGCTGACGCATCCCGAGGGAGAAGCCGCCGACCTTGCGGCGGGCCGCGTCGGTCAGCCCGACGAGCTCCAGCACGTCGTCCGGCCGGCCGGGTGCCAGCCGGGCCGCCGCCGCCAGCACCCGCAGGTGGTCACGGGCGCTGCGGCCCGGGTGGAAACCGGTCGCCTCGAGCAGCGTGCCGACCTCGCGGGTGGGCGCGGTCAGCTGGGCGTACGTCCTGCCGTCGAACGTCGCGGTGCCGGACGTGGGGCGCACCAGGCCGAGCAGCATGCGCAGGCTCGTGGTCTTGCCGGCGCCGTTGGGGCCGAGGAACCCGGTGACGCGGCCGGGGCGCACCGTGGCGGTCAGGCCGTCCACGGCGAGCGTCGGGCCGAAGCGCTTGGTCAGCCCGTCGAGCTGCACGGTGGTGCTCATGACCCGATACGACCACAGGTCCAGGCAGGAGCCCGTCACCCGGCCGTCAGGTGTCGTCGAGGTGGTTCGTCGGCTCGTCCAGCAGCAGGCAGGCCGGGCGCCGGGTCAGCGCGGCGGCCAGGGCCACGCGGCTGCGCTGCCCGCCGGACAGGGTGGCCAGGGGACGGTCGCGCGCGAGGACCGACAGCCCGAGCTGCTGGGCGGCGAGCTCGGCCCGGCGACCGGCGTCCCACGCGTCGTGGTCCTCGGCCCACTGCAGCGCGTCGGCGTACGCCTGCCGTCGCCGCCGTCGGCCAGCCCGGCGCCGAGGGCCTCCACCGCACGCACCGCGTCGTGCAGCGGGGCCAGCGCCTCGTCGAGCACGCTGCCGACCGTCGCGCCGGGCGGGAAGACCGGGTCCTGGGGCAGGTGCAGCAGGTCGGGCGGGCGCAGCACCGTGCCGCTGTCGGGCTGCTGCGCGCCGGCGAGCACGCGCAGCAGCGTGGACGTGCCGGAGCCGTTCTCGCCGACCAGGCCGACCCGCTGGCCGGGTGGGGCCCGCAGGTCGACGCCGGCGAGGACGGTGCGGTCGCCGTACGTCACGACGACGTCGGAGGCGACCAGGGGCTGGAGGGAGGACACGCGGGGTCCTTGGCGGGACGGAGGGTGACCGGCGGGGCCTGCCTCGCACCGCGAGGCGGCCGCACACGCGGTCCTGGTCCGTCAGCTGTCCATGTCCCCCGACCGTAGGCGGCCCGGTCAACCCCTCCGCCGGCGCGGGCCGTACTCCCTGGTGACGGTCGCGACGCGGACGCGGTAGTCGGCGTACCAGACGTCGTGACCGCGCTCCTGGGCGACGAGGTGCTCGGCGACGGCCTTCCAGGCCTGCGCGGCCTGCTCGTCACGCCAGTAGGACACCGTGATCCCGACGTCCTCGCGCGCCGCCTCGACGCCGAGGTAGCCGGGCTGCTCCGCGGCGAGGGCGTCCATCCGGCGCGCCATCGCGGCGTAGCCCCGGTCCCCGTCGGTGCGCACGGACGTGAAGATCACAGCGGTGTAGGGCGGCTCGGGCGTGGCCGCCAGGGCGTCCGTCGCCACCTCAGGCCCCTGCGGCCCAGGCCGGGTCGCGTCCCAGCAGCAGCAGCGTCCGCTCCCATTCCCCCGCCCCCTGCGCCGGCAGGTCCGGGCCGAAGGCCGCACCGGGCGCCTGCCGGGAGGCACCGGTCGGGACCCGCTCCGCCTGGTCCAGCGCGGCGGCGAGCAGGTCGCCTCGCACCTCGTACGGCTCGCCGAGCGCGGCGGCGACGTCCCAACCGTGCACCACCGTGTCGACGAGGTGGAAGCCGACGACCGCCTTCAGCGGGAACGCGCGCGCACCCAGCTCGGGCAGCAGCACCCGGGCGCTCGGGTCCGCGCCGGCGAAGGCGGCGAGGAGCCCGCGACTCCCGGCGGACAACGTGGCCTGCGGGTCGGACCCGAGGGGCTGCGCGGCGAACGCGGCGGTGCCGACGTCCCCCGGCGACGCCGTCACCGCCGCGGCGAAGCCGGCGTCCTGACCCACCACGTGCTCCAGCAGCGCCCGCAGGTCCCAGCCCGCGCACGGCGTCGGGCGTACGAGGTGCTCGGCCCGGACCCGGGCGTGCAGCGGCTGCACCAGCGCGGTCGCCTGGCGGTGCAGGTCCAGCAGGTGGTCGAGCTCCATGCGCCGACTCTTCGCGGCGAGGGGCCGCTTGTCGAGCGCGTTGCTCGGCGGGAGCAGGGCAAGGGGCGGGCGAGACGTGACGACCGAGGGGGACCCGTGACCTACACCGACGAGGCGATGCGCAAGCTGTCGGCCTTGGCCGGCGCCGTCCTGGGGCAGGACGACCTGGCCGGCACGCTGCGCGAGGTGACGGCCATCGCCGTCGACGTCCTGGCCGACTGCGACGGCGCGTCGATGACGACGTTCGAGGACGGCCGCCCCGGCGTCGTCGCCGCGGAGAGCGACTGGGCGCTGGAGCTCGACGAGCTGCAGTACGAGGAGCGCGAGGGCCCCTGCCTGGACGCCGTCCGCACCGGCAACGTCTTCCGGGTCCGCGACCTGGACGGCGAGAACCGCTGGCCCTTCTACACGCCCCGGGCGGTGGCCCAGGGCGCACGCAGCATGGTCTCGCTGCCGATGTCGTCCGAGGGCCGGACCGTCGGGGCGCTGAACGTCTACTCGCGGACCCCCGACTCCTTCAGCGCCGAGGAGGTGGCGCTGGGGGAGCTCATGGCGGCGCAGGCGGGCATCGCCATGCAGGTCGCCGCGTCGTTCTTCCGACACCGTGACCTGGCCGAGCAGATGAAGACGGCCCTCGTCAGCCGGGCCCGCATCGAGCAGGCGAAGGGGGTGCTCATGGCGAGCCGCCGGTGCAGCGAGGAGAAGGCGTTCGAGCTGCTGCGCGAGCTGTCGCAGACCTCCAACCGCAAGCTCCGGGACGTCGCGGAGGTGGTCGTGCAGTCGACCCAGGACGCCGGCTGAGCCGTGACGTCGGGCCCGACCGGCCCGCCGGATCCGCCCGAGTGGTGGGCCTCGAGTGATCAGCGGTGGTAGCAACAGCCGTCACCGCCGCCACGAACGGAGCCACGTCGACATGCCGACCCGCGCTGAGGCCATCGCCCTCCTGACCGGCCCCGGTCAGCCGTTCGAGCTGGAGCAGCTGGACCGGGCCGACGGACCGTGGAAGGTCTACAAGCACGCGCCGGCCAGCATGGCCGCACTGCTGCGCGGCACGGCGGCCCACGGCGACGCCGACTACGTCGTCTTCGAGGACGAGCGCCTCACCTACACCGAGCACCTGCGCCTCGTCGGCGGCCTGGCGGCCCACCTGGCCTCGGTCGGGGTCGGCCAGGGTGACCGCGTCGCCGTGGGCATGCGCAACTACCCCGAGTTCGCCGTCGGCTTCTGGACGGCCGTCGCGATGGGCGCCGTGTCGGTGCCCCTCAACGCCTGGTGGACCGGCCCCGAGATGGTCTACGCGCTCCGCGACTCCGGCGCCAAGGTGCTCTTCCTCGACCAGGAGCGGTACGCGCGCATCGCGCCCCACCTGGCGGAGCTGCCCGACGTCGTCGCCACGATCGTCTGCCGCGGCGGCGCCGAGCCGCAGGACGGCGTGACCGGCTGGGAGCAGCTGCGCGGGACCTTCGCCGGCGAGACGTCGCTGCCGGACGTGGACATCGCGCCGGACGACCTGGTCTCGATCATGTACACGTCCGGGACGACGGGGTTCCCCAAGGGCGCGATGCACTCGCACCGCAACCACCTGACGAACATCATGAACTCGTTGCTCGGCATGACCGCCGGGGCCCTGGTCGCGGGGACGGCCGACGCCCCGCCCCCGGAGCACCAGCCGGCGTTCTTCACGATGTTCCCGTTCTTCCACATCGGCGGGATGAGCGCGCTCTACCTCGCGCCGGCGGCCGGCTTCAAGCTGGTCACCCTCTACAAGTGGGACCTCGACCGGGCCATCGACGCCCTCGTCGCCGAGCACGTCTCGTCCGTGGCCGTCGTGCCGACGCTCTTCCGCCAGCTGCTGGACTCACCGCGCGCCTCCGAGCTGTCCGGCGACGTCCTCGCCGGCATCTCCTCCGGCGGCGCCGCGGTGCCCCCTGACCTGATCACGCGCACCGAGCAGCAGTTCGCCGCCAAGGTGTCGCCGGCCAACGCGTACGGGCTCACCGAGACCACCTCCGGCGTGGTCACCAACGCGGGCGGCGACTACTTCAGCCACCCGGACAGCGTCGGGGTCCCGGTGCCCGGCGCCCGCATCCGCATCGTCGGGCCGGAGGACGGCGAGGACCGGGCGACCGGAGAGGTCGGCGAGGTCCTGGTGCACGGCCCCAACGTCGTCAGCGGCTACTGGAACAACGCCGACGCGACCGCCTCCGCCTTCACGGACGGCTGGTTCCACACCGGCGACCTCGGCTACGTGGCCGACGACGGCTTCATCTACGTCGTCGACCGCCTCAAGGACGTGGTCATCCGCGGAGGCGAGAACGTCTACTGCGCCGAGGTCGAGGCCGCCCTGTTCCTGCACCCGGACATCGCCGACGTCGCCGTGGTCGGCCTGCCCGACCAGAGCCTCGGCGAGGTCGTCGCGGCCGTCGTGGAGCGCCGCCCCGGCAGCGCGCTGACCGCCGAGGAGCTGCAGGGCTTCGCCGCCGAGCGGCTGGCCAGGTTCAAGGTCCCGGGCGTCGTCGTCTTCCGCGACGAGCCCCTCCCCCGCAACGCCACCGGCAAGCTGCTCAAGCGGCAGCTCAGGGACGAGCTGGTGGCCTGACGCTGCGTCGCGCCGTCACCGCAGCACGCGGTAGCGCAGGTGCACCACGCCGGGCGCCTCCAGCACCCGCGCCAGCTCCAGGCGGGGCGCGCCGGCGTCCAGCCCGTCGAGCAGCCGCTCCCCCGAGCCGAGGACGACCGGGTTGACCTGCAGGTCGATCTCGTCGACGAGCCCGGCCCGGATCGCCTGACGGCCGCACGAGGCACCACCCGCGATGCTGATGGGACGGTCGCCGGCGACCTCCCGCGCCTGCTCGTAGGCGGACTCGATGCCGTCGGTGACGAAGAAGAACGTCGTCCCGCCGGCCATCGGGACCGGGTCGCGCGCGTGGTGGGTCAGGACGAACACCGGGCAGTGGTACGGCGGCTCGTCGCCCCACCACCCCGTCCAGTCCGCGTCGCCCCAGTCACCGCGTACGGGACCGAACATGTTGCGCCCCATGATCGTCGCCCCCATGTCGTCGAGCATGTCCGCCATCACCTGCCGGTTCACGGGGTGCTCGCTGGCCGGTCCGAGGTGCCAGCCGTGCAGCAGCTCGCCGCCGATCCCGAGCGGGTGCTCCTGGCTCTGGTGCGGGCCGGCGACGTAGCCGTCCGCCGAGACCGACATCGAGAGGTTGGTACGTGGCACGGGTGCTCCGCTCGTGGGGGACCAGCTGACGTGGAGGTAGACGGCGACGGTGCGCGGGACTCATCGCTAGGGCTGCGGGCTCCGGTGCTCCCTGACCCAGTCGAGCACGGGGACCACGCGCTCCGGCACGTCCGTGACGGGCAGGGTGACGACGCGGTCACCGGACAGCAGGACGTACCCCGGCGGGTCGGCGGGCCGGCCGGTCAGGTCGTCGAGGTCGGCGTCGTCCAGGAGGCTGCGCAGCTCGGCGATCTCGGACCGCGGCACCTCCGCCCGCGTCGTCCTGCCTCCCGAGCTGGTGACGACGGTGCCCTCCGGGTCGACCGTGACCTGCGCCGTCCCCTGGACGGTCGACTCCGTGACCACGAGCGGCAGCTCGTCCACGACCGGGTCCTCGCCGCAGGACGGGAGCAGGAGGACGGCGGCGAGCAGCACCAGGCGACGGGCGTTCCGCATGCGCGGAACCTAGACGGCGGGTGCGTCAGGGTCGTACCGATGACTCCGGGCGCCGGACGTCGTCAGCCAGCGGGGACGGCGACCACGAGCACAGGAGCAGCGGATGGCCAGGCTCACCTACATCACCAACATGTCGCTCGACGGCTGCATCGAGGACCGGGACGGCGGCTTCGACTTCGGCCCGACGGACGACGAGCTGTACGCGACGTACACCGACCTGCTCCGGGACGTCGGGACCTTCCTCTACGGGCGCCGCCTCTACGAGATGATGGCCGTCTGGGAGACCGATCCCGCTCTGGCCGCGCGGTCCTCCCTCACCGCGGCGTTCGCGGAGGTCTGGAAGGCGCCCCGGAAGGTCGTCTACTCCCGGACCCTGACGACGGTGCCGACGGCCCGCACCCGGATCGAGCGGAGCTTCGACGTCGCCGCGGTGCAGCAGCTCAAGGCCGACGCGGACGGCGACCTCACGGTGGGTGGCGCCGACCTCGCGTCGCAGGCCCTCAGGGCCGGCCTCGTCGACGAGTGCCTGCTGTTCGTCTGGCCGGTGACGGTGGGCACGGGCAAGGCGGCCCTGCCGGTCGACGCCGGTCTGCGCCTGGAGCTGCTCGACGAGCGCCGCTACGCCAACGGCGTGCTGCTGCTCCGCTACCGGCCGCGGCCGCAGTGACCGCTCGCCAGGGCCGGGTCCCGGGCCGACCTTCGTGGCGGGACCAGTGGCCGCCACTCACGCGGCCGCAGCCGTCGACGCCGCGTCCACCGGGGCCCCCGAGGACACGGCGACGACGTGCGTCGGTGCAGGTGCGAGGCCCAGCAGGCGTCGCGAGTGCGGGCAGGCGCTGGCCCCGCTCAGGACGACCAGGGCGGCCAGGGCACGGCGCGACGACGGCGAGGCGAACTCGGGCTCGCGCAGCCGGTGCGGCCGCCCCACGTGGGGGCGGAGCTCGAGCAGGCCGCCGTGCCCGTTGCCGACCAGCTCGACGGCGCGCAGGTCGCCGGCGTGCGTGACCCGGTAGCGCCACAGGCGGCGGTCGGCGACCCAGCCGTGGCCGACGACGACGTGCCGGGCCAGGCAGAGCCAGGCGACGACGGCGGTGAGGACGAGGGCCGTCCCCACGACCCAGGGAGCCCCGCCGGTGGCGAGCAGGGCCGGGACCGACAGCAGCGGGACGAGAGACGTGAAGACCGCACGCTCGGCGCCGGGGAGCCTCCCCTGCGCCAGGGCACGTCCCGGCAGGCCCGCGCGTCCGACGGCGTGCTGCGGCACGGCGGGCAGCGGGGTTGCGGTCGGTGCCGTGACGGGTGCGGTGCTGGCGCTCATGACGCCCTCCTGGCTGAGATCGGGTGACAGACGTGTGTGGGTGCGTCCCGGCTCCCCCGGCGTTACAAGGCGCTCCCGCCGCGGTGCTTGCGGAGTCCTTACGTGCGCCCGCGGGGCTGCACCCGGCCCGTACCGGTGCCGCACAGTGCGGTGCACCCCGTCCGTCAGCGTCTCGAGGAGCCCCGGTGGCCATCACCCTGTACGGCACCAGCTGGTGCTCCGACTGCAAGCGGAGCAAGCAGTTCCTCGGCGAGCAGCGCGTGCACTACGACTTCGTCGACGTCGACGCCGACCCGCAGGGGCGCGCCGTCGTGCAGCGCCACAACAGCGGCAAGGACATCATCCCCACCCTCGTGTTCGACGACGGCTCGGTGCTGGTCGAGCCGAGCAACGCCGAGCTCGCCGCCAAGCTCGGGCTGCAGACGACGGCGAAGAGCGCGTTCTACGACCTCGTCGTCGTCGGCTCGGGTCCGGCGGGGCTGACCGCCGCGCTGTACGCCGCGCGCGAGGGGATGTCGGTGCTCGTGGTCGAGCGGTCCGGCGTCGGCGGGCAGGCCGGCGTGACCGAGCGGCTCGACAACTTCCCCGGCTTCCCCGAGGGCGTGACCGGCGCCGACCTCGCCGACCGGCTGCGGGCGCAGGCCGAGCGGTTCGGCGTCGAGGTCCTGGCCGCGCAGGAGGTCACCGGCCTCACCGCCGACGGTGCCTACCGGATGGTCACGACCGGTGACGGGCGGAGCATCACCTCCTTCGCCGTGCTGCTGGCCCTCGGCTCGACCTACCGCCGCCTCGGCATCCCCGGCGAGGACGACCTCATCGGCGCGGGCGTGCACTTCTGCGCCACCTGCGACGGGCCCTTCTACCGGGGCAAGGACGTCGTCGTCATCGGCGGCGGCAACAGCGCCGGGGAGGAGAGCGTGTTCCTCACCCGCTTCGCCTCCTCGGTCACCGTCGTCAGCCGCGACAGCGCCCTGTCGGCCAGCCGCGTGGTGGTGCAGAAGCTCGAGGAGGACCCCCGCATCACGGTCCTCACCGGGGCCACCCCGACCGGCTTCGCCACCGACGACGCGGGCAAGCTCGTCGCCCTCGAGGTCGAGCGGGACGGCCGTACCGAGCAGGTGAAGGCCGACGGCGCGTTCGTGTTCATCGGCCTGTCGCCCAACAGCGGCCTCGTCGACGGGCTGGTCGACCTCGACGCGGCCGGCTTCGTCCTCGCCGACGTCGGGATGCAGACCAGCCTGCCCGGCGTGTTCGTCGCCGGCGACGTCCGCAGCGGCTCGACCAAGCAGGCCGCGAGCGCGGCGGGTGAGGGCGCGGCCGCGGCGCTCGCGATCAGGCGCTACGTCGAGCCGCTGACCAGCGGCGTGCGGCCCGGCATGGTCCCGTCGGCGGGCGCCAGCATCTGAGCGGCCGGGACCGGCCCCGCCTCAGCGCCGGGCGCGGAAGCGGTCCGTGAGGCTGTCGACCAGCTCGTCGGGCAGGGCCACCACGTCCTCGCCGGGCCGCGCAGCGGTCAGCTCGAGCATCCGGCGGACCTGGGCGACGTAGCCGGCACAGCCGTCGCACGCGGCGAGGTGCTGCTCGACCGCCGTGCGGTCGCGGGGTGAGAGGTCGCCGTCGAGGTAGGCGCTGACCTTCTCGACGAGCTGCCGGCAGACCAGGGCGCGGGAGCGGCGGAGCGTCACGGCGATGTCCTCGTGTCGGGTCGGGTGCGGGCGGGCGGGACGGGCTGCGTCGGCAGCGGGAGGGGCCCGACCTGCGGGCCCACGGTGCCAGGGGACGCCCGCCCGGTCCGACCGGCGTACTCCTCCAGCTCGGCGCGCACCCGGCTGCGCGCCCGGTGCAGCAGGACGCGCTCGTTGCCTGCCGTCAGCCCGAGCGCCGCGGCGGTCTCCGCGGCGTCGAGCCCGACGACGTCGCGCGCCGTGATGACCTGCCGCTGCCGCACGGGCAGCCGCGCGACGGCGTCCTGGACCACGGCGCGCAGCTCGCTCTCGGCGAGGTGCTCCTCGGGCTGGGTGTCCCACCGCACCGGCGGCACCAGCCACGTCCCGGTCGGGGCCGCGTCCCGCCGGCCGGCGAACCTGCCCGCGTCGACGGCCGGGCCCCGGCCCTGGCGAAGGCTGCTGAACGGCGCCGTCCGGCTCTCCCGTACGCCCCGGCGGCGAGCGGTGTGCAGGCAGATGCCGCACACCCAGCTCTTGAACGAGGACCGGCCGGCGAAGGCGTCGAGGCGGTCGATGACGACGACCCAGGTGTCCTGCACGGCGTCCTGCGCTGCGGCGTCGTTGCTCGTGCAGCTGCGCGCCAGGCGCAGCAGCACCGGGGACAGGCCGCGGACGAGCGCGCCGAACAGGGCCTCGTCGCCGGCCCGCAGCGCCGCCAGCTCGGCGGCCAGACCGGGCTCGTCGTACCAGCTCACGACGGTCTCGCAGGAGTGCTCACAGGCGTTGAGTGCACGTGGCGGCCCAGGTGTTGCACGACGTCGCGGACCGCTGCGGGGGCCGCCGGGCGGCGTGACGCCGGGCCCGCCGGCGGCCACTCAGCGTCGTCCCCACCGGATCGACCCGACGCCAGGAGCGACACCATGACCGCCGTCCCGACCACCCCGCTCACCCGCTGCACCGCCCGCTCCAGCTCCCGCAGCCGCGTCGCGGCGGCAGCCGCCGTCACGCTCGCCCTGGGCGGGGGGCTGCTGACGGGCCCCGGCGTCGGCACCGCCTCGGCCGACGGCAGCGCCGTCGTCGGCCACACCTACGTGAACGGCAACGACGCCGGCGAGAACACCGTGGTCGGCTTCGACCGGCACGCCGACGGCTCGCTCACCCCGACGCCCGGCTCGCCGTTCACGGCCGGCGGCAGGGGCGCCGGCGGTGGGCTCGGCTCGCAGGGCGCGCTGCAGTCCAGCCCGGACGGCCGGTACCTGCTCGCCGTCGACGCCGGCAGCGACGAGATCTCCGTGCTGCGCGTCGCCGCCGACGGCGTCCCCGTCCCGGTCGGCAGCCCGGTCCCGTCCGGCGGCGACCGCCCGGTCAGCCTGTCGGTGTCGCCCCGCGGCATCGTCTACGTCGCCAACGTCGGCCCCGCCGGGAGCAACGACACCGGCTTCCGCCTCAACCCGCAGGGCACGCTGCTGCCGATCCCGCACAGCACGTTCGCCGTGCCGGTCGGTTCGGGGGTCGGCGACGTGCTGTTCAACAGCACGGGCGACCGGCTGGTCGGGACCCGCGACGACACCAGCCTGCTCGACAGCTTCACCGTCGGCGCCGACGGCCGCCTCACCCCCGCCGCCGGCTCGCCCTACCCCGCGGAGGACCTCGGGCCGATCGGGGCGCAGTTCCGGCCCACCGATCCCGGCCAGCTCTTCGTCAGCAACGCCCACGCCGGCCCCGGCAACGGCAGCGTCTCGGCGTTCCGCGTCGACCGCGGCGGCCGGCTGTCCTCGGTCACCGGCGCGCCGGCCCGCAACGGCCAGACCGCGACCTGCTGGGTCGAGATCAGCCACGACGGCAGGTACCTGTTCGCGGTCAACACCGGCTCGGGCAACCTCTCCTCGTACAGCATCGCGACGGACGGCGCGCTGACCCTGCTGGGGACGACCGCCGCTGCGCAACGGCACCGGCGCCGTCGACGCCCGGCTCTCGCCCGACGGCAGCACCCTGTCGGTCACCGGCGGGCGCGGGCGGGTGCTCAGCACCTTCTCCGTCGACGGCGCGACGCTCACCGAGCTCGCCGGCTCCCCCGTGGCGCTCCCGGCCGGCTCGTCGCCGACCGGGCTCGTCGTCCTGTAGCCGGCACCGCCGAGCGGGGTGGGGTCCGGGAGCGCTCGCCGCTCGCCGGGCCCCGACGCTCGTCACGGACCGGCGGCAGGGAGCACGACCGTGAAGCAGCAGCCGCCGTCCGTGTTGTGGACGGTGATCGCCCCGTGCTGGGCCTCGGTGAGACCGCGCGCGATGGTCAGCCCGAGGCCCGCCCCGCTGCTGCCGTCGTCCGGTGTCCGGGCGGCCGACCCGCGGAAGCCGAGGTCGAACACGCGCGGGAGGTCGCCCTCGGGGATGCCGCCGCAGCCGTCCGTCACCAGCACCCCGACCCCCGCCGCGCACCGCCGCGCCTGCACCGTCACCGCTCCGCCGGCGGGGGTGTGCCGGACGGCGTTGCCCAGCAGGTTGCCGAGGACCCGCCCGAGCTCGGGCTCCGACCCGCGGACCTGCGGGACGTCGGGCGGCAGGCGCGCGTCGAGCTGGACACCGCGCACCCGGGCCAGCGGCGCCGCGGACGCGAGGGCGTCCGACACCAGCCCGACGACGTCGAGCGGGCGCAGGACCAGCTCCAGCGCGTGGGCGTCGATGCGGGCGACCTCGAACAGGTCCTCGACCATCGCGGTCATCCGGTCGGCCTCGCGGCGCAGGCCCCGGTGGTAGCGGCGCACGTCCTCGGCGTCGGTGACGACGCCGTCCTCGAGCGCCTCGGCCATCGCCCGGATCCCCGCCAGCGGCGTACGCAGGTCGTGGCTCATGCCGGCGACCAGCCGCCGCCGGCTCTCGGCCAGCGAGCGCTCGCGGGCCCGGGCCGCGGCGAGCTGCCCACCGGCGTCGGTGAGGGCGGCGTCGACGCGGGCGAGCTCGTGCGGCAGCACCCGCTCGACGGGCACGTAGCCGCCGCTGCCGAGCCCGGCGGCGGCCTCGGCGAGGTCCTTGCCCCGGCGGACGAGCCCGCGGCCGAGGGCCAGCGCGGACAGCAGCGCGACGGTGCCCGAGACGCCGGTGACGAGGAGCAGGACGGAGAAGTCGTGCGCCGACAGGAACATGGCCTTCGCCGTCCCGAGGGCGCCCGCGACGACCGCCCCCACGCCGACGAGCGCCACCACGACCACCGACAGCGCCAGCGAGCGGTGCCGCACCGCCCGCAGGACGAGCGCCCCGGCGAGCGCGACCAGCGCCGCGCACACGGACGCGATCTCGACGACGACGACCTCGTCGGGCGTCACCCGGCCGCCGGCTCGTAGCGGTACCCGACGCCGAAGACGGTGACGATGCGGGTGGGTCGGGCCGGGTCGGGCTCGACCTTCTCGCGCAGCCGGCGGACGTGGACGGTGACGGTCGCGGGATCCCCGAACGTCCACCCCCAGACGTGCTCGAGCAGGTGCTCGCGCGTGAGCGCGGTGCGCGGGTGCTGCAGGAAGTACGTGAGCAGGTCACGCTCGCGCGCGGTGAGGGTGAGCACCCGCCCGTCGCGGTGCGCCTGGTGGGCGTCCCGGTCCACGACGAGGTCGCCGTCGACGAGGAGGGCGACCGCACCCGGCGCCGGTGCCTGCGCGGTGCGGCGCAGGACGGCGGCGACGCGCAGGACGAGCTCGCGGGGCGAGAAGGGCTTGGTGACGTAGTCGTCCGCGCCGACCTCCAGACCGGCGAGCCGGTGCTCCTCCTGGCCCAGCGCCGTCAGCATGACGACCGGGAGGGGACCGCCCTGCTGCAGCCGCGTGTGCACCTCCAGGCCGCTGGTCCCGGGCAGCATCAGGTCGAGGACGACCAGGTCGGGCCGGCGACGGCCCGCTCGCTGCAGCGCGTCGGGCCCGTCGACCGCCTGCTCGACCGTGTAGCCCGCGCGCTGCAGGTACAGCGCCACGACCTCGCGCACCGTCGCGTCGTCGTCGACGACGAGGACGTGCGCGGCGGGGCCCCGCACCGGCTCGCCGGTCGGCGCGGCCGGCGGCTCCGGCACGGGGCGCGCCGGCGCCGGTCCAGGTCCCATGGCCGGAGCGTAGGTCCGCACGCGCCCCCCGCCGGCCGCCGTAAGGACCCTGCAAGACGACGACCGGCCCGGACCGGCCGTCGAGCCATGAGGATCGCGACCGTGGAGCCGAGGAGCACGACGACGGTGGAGGCCTTCGGGCGGAGCCTGCGCGAGGAGGGCCGGGGCTGGTCGCTGCGGGTCGCCGGAGGCGGCACCTCCCCGCTCCGGGTGCACGACTGGACCTGCGAGAGCCGACCCGGCGACGACGACCTGCTGTCGCTGTGCGCAGGCACGGTGCTCGACGTCGGGTGCGGCCCGGGGCGGCTCACCGCGGCGCTGCGCCGCGCCGGCCGGCGGGCGCTCGGCATCGACGTCGCCCCCGCCGCGGTGTCGCTCGCTCGCGCTCGCGGCGCGGAGGCCCTGGAGCTGGACGTCTTCGGGCCGGTGCCCGACACCGGGGCGTGGGGCACCGTGCTGCTCGCGGACGGCAACATCGGCATCGGCGGCGACCCGGTCGCCCTGCTGCGCCGCTGCGCCCGGCTCGCCGCGCCGGGCGGACGGCTGGTGGTCGAGCTGTCGGCGCCGCCGGTGCGCAGCGGCACCCGCCTGGTGCGGCTCGAGCGGGAGGGCGAGCCGCCGCGCGGCGCCTGGTTCCCGTGGGCGGTCCTCTCGGTCGTCGACGTCGGGGACGCCGCGGCCCGGGCCGGGCTCGACGTCACGGCCGCGGACCGCAGCGACGCGGGCCGGTGGTCCGCCCTGCTCGCCGTCCCGTCGGTCAGCCGCCGGTCCGCCGCCGAGGACCTCGCCCGGGCCGGTGCCGCGTGAGCCGCCTGTCGCAGCTGCCGCTGCCCGCGCCGCCGGAGGCGATGCGCGTCGGGCCGTTCCGGGAGGGCGCGTTCCGCTCCCGGCTGCACGACGAGGCCGTCGCGGCCCGGCTCGGGCGCGCCCTCGGCGTCCTGTTCGGGACCTGCTTCCTCACCGGCCTGTTCAGCCACCTGGTGCAGCACCCGCCGACCTGGTTCGCCTACCCCTCGCGCCCGGTCGACCTCTACCGCTGGACCCAGGGCGTGCACGTGCTCACGGGGCTCGCGTCGGTCCCGGTGCTGCTCGCGAAGCTGTTCACCGTCTACCCGCGCTTCTTCGCCTGGCCGCCGGCCAAGGACGTCGGCAACGCGGTCGAGCGCGGCTCGCTCCTGCTGCTCGTCGGCGGCTCGGTGAGCATGCTCGTCACCGGCGTCATGAACATCGCCGGCTGGTACGCCTTCGGCTTCTTCTTCACCGTCGTCCACTACTGGTCCGCGTGGGTCACCATCGGCGCGCTGCTCGTCCACGTCGGGGCCAAGCTGACCGCCGCCCGCCGGGGGCTCGGCACACCGCTGCGCGACACCGCGGACGGACGGCCGCGGCCTGTCGCGGCGCGGCTTCCTGGGCGTCACCGGGGCCGCGAGCGGCGCGGTCGTGCTGGCGACCGCGGGCCAGACCGTGCCGGCGCTGCGCGACGTCTCGGTGCTGTCCCCCCGCCGCCCCGACCGCGGCCCGCAGGGGCTGCCGGTCAACACCACCGCGGCCGCGGCGGGCACCACGGTCGTGGACAGCAGCTACCGCCTCGTCGTCGAAGGCCGCCGTCGGCTCACGTTCACCCTCGCCGACCTCGAGGCGCTGCCGCAGGCGTCGTACGAGATCGCGATCGCCTGCGTGGAGGGGTGGAGCGCCTCCGCGGTCTGGACCGGCGTGCCGCTGGCGCACCTGCTCGACCTCGCGGGCGTGCCGGGACGCCCGCCCGTGCGCGTCGACTCGCTGCAGCGCGGCGGGCCCTACCGCTCCTCCGTGGTGCCGACGACGCACGTACGCGACCCGCAGAGCCTGCTGGCACTGCGGCTGGACGGCGAGCGGCTGCACCCCGACCACGGCTACCCGCTGCGGCTCATCACGCCGTCGCGCCCGGGCGTGCTGCAGACGAAGTGGGTCGGACGGGTGGTGGTCCTGTGACCACGACACCGACGCGCCCGGAGCCGGGCGTCGAGGGGCAGCGCGGCGAGGCCGCGGTCCGGTGGCTCCTGTACGCGGCCGGCACCGGCATGGCCGGCTACGGCCTGCAGGGCGTCGTCCGCGACCCGGGCAGCGACGTCGTCCGCTGGGCCGCCTGGCTCCTCGGCGGCGCCCTGGCGCACGACCTGCTCCTCGTACCGCTGGTGCTGCTGGTCGGCCGGGCGCTGCCCCTGCTGCCCGGACGCCTCCGCACACCCGTGCAGGCCGCCCTGCTCGTGGGGGCGGTCCTGACCCTCGTCTCCGTCCCCGTCCTGGGGAGGTTCGGCGTCAAGGCCGGGCAACCCCTCGCACCTCCCGCGCGACTACACGGCCGGCCTGCTGGTGGCCCTGGCCGTGGTCGCGGCCGCAACCGTCGTCGCCGCTGTCGTCGCCCGCCGCCTCGGCCGTGCTGCCAGGGACCGCAGCTGACCGGCACCGGCCTGCGGGGCGCGGCCGCCGGCGTGCTCGCCGGGGCGCTCGGGCTGACCGTCGGCGAGCTGCTCGGGCGCACGGTGCCGGGCGGGCACAGCCCGGTGCTGGCGGTCGCGGACCGCGTCGTCGACCTGACCCCCGACGGCCTGCGCCGCTGGGCCATCTCCTCCGTCGGCACGTCGGACAAGCCGCTGCTGCTCACCGGTGTGCTGGTGGTCTGCGTCCTGCTGGCCGCGGTCGGCGGGGCGCAGGCCCGTCAGCGCCCAGGCCTCACCGGGATCCTGCTCGGCACGCTGGCCGGCGTGTCCCTGCTCGCGCAGCTGCCCGAGCCGGACGCCCGCCCGGCGGGCGCGACGGCTGTGGCCGCCGGCCTGGCCCTCGCCGTGGCGCTGGCGCTGCGGCTGCTGGTGTCCGTGACCCCCCGGGAGCCGCTGCGGGGCCCGGCCGTCACCGAGCGCCGCGCCTTCCTCGTGCGCAGCGCCTGGACCGCAGGCGCCGTGCTGGTCGGCGGCGGCCTGCTCAGGCACCTGGTGGTCGCGGCCCGCGTCGACGCCCTGCGCGCCGCCGTCGGCCTGCCCGTCCCGGTGCGGCACGCACCGGGCGATCTCGTCGCTGCCGACCTCGGCGTCCCCGGCGTGTCCCCCGTCCTCACGCCGAACGCCGCCTTCTACCGCATCGACACGGCCCTGCTCGTCCCCCAGGTCGACCCCAGCACCTGGTCGCTCAGCGTCGACGGGCTGGTCGACACGCCGTACCGGCTCACCTACGCCGAGCTGATGGCCATGCCGCAGGTCGAGGCCGACATCACGATCCAGTGCGTCAGCAACGAGGTCGGCGGGGACCTGGTCGGCACCGCCCGGTGGCAGGGCGTCCTGCTGCGCGACCTGCTCGCCCGCGCCGGCGTCCAGCGCACCGCGGAGCAGGTGCTCGGGACGTCGACCGACGGCTTCACCGCCGGCTTCCCGGTGGTCTTCGCCGGCAACGGCAGTCCCGCGATGGTGGCGGTGGCCATGAACGGCGAGCCGCTGCCGCTCGAGCACGGGTTCCCCGCCCGGCTGCTCGTCCCCGGGCTGTACGGCTACGTGTCGGCCACGAAGTGGCTGCGGCGCCTCACCCTCACCCGGCGCGACGTCGACGGGTACTGGATCCCGCGCGGCTGGTCCAAGGACGGGCCCATCAAGACGGCGTCGCGGATCGAGGTCCCCCGCGACCACACCCTGCTGCCGGCGGGGCGCACCGCCGTGGCGGGCACCGCCTGGGCCCCGGGGCGCGGGCGCGGCGTCGTCGCGGTGCAGGTCCGGGTCGACGGCGGCCCGTGGCAGCAGGCCGATCTCGGCGGCGCGCTGAGCGAGGACACCTGGCGGCAGTGGCGCTGGGCCTGGGACGCCGCGCCCGGCGACCACGTGCTCGAGGTCCGGGCGACCGACCGGCTCGGGGACGTGCAGACCGGCGAGGTCGCCGACGTCCTGCCCGACGGTGCCAGCGGCTACCACCAGGTCCTCGTACGCGTGCAGGCCGGAGTCTGAGGTGCCGGCCGGACGACTGGTGGGCGTCGTCTTGCTCCTCGTGTCGCTCGTGTCGTGCAGCAACGGCAGCGTCGACCGGGAGCCCGGCCGGTTCCGCACCGGACCTGCTCCGCCAGCGTCGGCGTGGCCGAGTGCGTTCGGCGACGCCGGCCACACCTCCCCCGCCGTCACGGCCGGACCGCGCACCTCCCACGTCGCCTGGGAGCGCCGGCTCGAGGGCGCGGTCGTGCCCGGGGCCGTGGTCGGCGTCGACGGCTCGGTCCTCGCAGCGAGCAACGGCGGGGTCCTGCACGCCCTCGACCCCGCGACCGGCCAGGACCGCTGGACCTACGACGGCGGCGGCGGCTACGGCAGCGACCTGAGCACCAGCCCCACCGTCCTCGGGGACGGCACCGTCCTGTGGCCCGGACCGGGCGACGACCTGCACGCCCTCGCCCCGGACGGCCGACTGCTCTGGAAGGAGCACCTCGACGCCTTCGTGCTCTCCCCCGCCGCGGTCGGCAGCCGCGTCTACGTCGCCGACGCCGGCGGCGGGTTGCGCGCGCTGGACGTCGGACCCACGGGGCAGCACCGCACGGCCTGGACGCTCGACCTCGGCGGGACGTCGTACTCGAGCCCGGCGGTCGCCCCGGACGGGACGGTGTACGTCGCGCACGACCGTGAGCTCGTCGCCGTCCGCGACGACGGCGGCGCCGCGCGCATCGCCTGGAGGTTCCGCGCCAGGGACACGATCGAGGTCTCCCCGGCGGTCGCCGACGACGGCACCGTGGTGCTGGGGACCAACGCCGACGACCAGTACGGCCTCCGCCCCGACGGCACGGTGCGCTGGCGCTTCGACCGCGGTGACTGGACCTACTCCTCCGCCGTCGTCCGCGACGGGACCACCTGGTTCGGCGACCACCTGGGCTACCTCGACGCCCTGGACCTCCGTACGGGGCAGCCGCGGTTCCGGGCGATCGGCACGCCCAGGAGCCAGGGCACGACCAGCTCCGGCACCGGCGTGTGGACCGCCCCGCTCGTCGACCGCGACGGCGGCGCCTACGTCGGGACCGCCCACGGCCACGTGTACGGGTTCGGCCCTGACGGCTCCCGGCTCTGGGACGCCGACGTCGGCGGGATCGTCGCCAGCTACCCGGCGCTCACCGCCGACGGCACGCTGCTGATCGGGTCGACGAACGGCTTCCTCTACGCCTTCGGGCCAGGACGACCCGCGCGCGACGCCGCGACCCGTCCCGGCGCGCCGCAGGTCAGACGGACTCCGCCTGCCTCGCCAGCGCGGTGAGGCGGCTGATCGCGCGGAGGTACTTCTTGCGGTAGCCGCCGCGCAGCAGCTCCTCCGGGAACAGCGTGTCGAGCGGCACGCCACTGGTCACCACCGGTACGTCCCGGTCGTACAGCCGGTCGGCCAGCACGACGAGCCGCAGCGCCGCCGTCTGGTCGGTGACCTGGTAGACGCGCTCCAGGCAGACCAGCGGGACGTCCTCGACCAGCGCGCCGTAGCGGGACGGGTGCAGCCGCGCCAGGTGCTCGACCAGCGCGGCGAAGCCGTCGTACGACGCACCCGGCACCGCCTCGGCGCGCGCGGCGAGCTCGTCGTCGGAGACCGGCGGCGGGGCGGCGGGCAGGCCGCGGTGGCGGTAGTCCTCGCCGTCGATGCGCAGCGGCTCGAAGTGCGCCGACAGCCCCTGGATCTCGCGCAGGAAGTCGTCGGCGGCGAAGCGGCCCTCGCCCAGCGACCCGGGCAGCGTGTTGGAGGTGGCGGCGACGCGCACGCCGGCGTCGACGAGCTTGGACAGCAGCGTCGAGACCAGCACCGTGTCGCCGGGGTCGTCCAGCTCGAACTCGTCGATCGCCAGCAGCCGGTGCCCGCTCAGCGCCTGGACGGTCGGGGCGAAGCCGAGCGCGCCGACCAGGTGGGTCAGCTCGACGAAGGTGCCGTACGCGCGGGGCTCCGGCGAGGCGTGCCACAGCGAGGCGAGCAGGTGGGTCTTGCCGACGCCGTAGCCGCCGTCGAGGTAGACCCCGGGGCGGCCCTCGGGCGGGCGGGACCGGCCGAACAGCCGCTTCGGCGGCGGGGTCGAGCGTGCCGGCGAAGGTCTGCAGCACCTGCACCGCGCGTGCCTGCGAGGGCTGCTCGGGGTCGGGCAGGTAGGTGTCGAAGCGCGCCTGCGCGAAGCGCGGGGGCGGCGCCATGGACGCCACCAGCGTCTCCGGCGGGACGACCGGCTCGCGGTCGACGAGACGCAGGGCAGGCACGAGCGGTCAGCCTAGGAGAGCCTAGGAGCCGGCGCCTTCCACGTCGCCGGAGGCGTCCTCCGCGGCGCTCTCGCCGGTGTCGGCGCCCTCGACCTCCCGGTCGGCGGTGCCCGTGCCGCCGGGGTCGCCGTAGGTGGTCCCGGGCGCTTCGTCGCCCGGGGAGAACTGGTCGGCCGTCTTGCCGGTGGCGGACAGCCCGGCGCCCTTCAGGGCAGGGTCAGGGGTGCTGCTGCTCTCGCTCATGACGCGCCCCTACCCGGTCCGGCGGCGCCTGCACGCCGGGCCCCGTTAAGGTGCGCCGCATGACCGCCACGGACACCCCCCAGCCCGGCGCGGACCCCGCCGTCGTCGGGCCCTACCTCGCCCGGGTCCTCGAGACACCGGCCTGGCAGGACTGCACGGTCACCCTGATCGCCGGCGGCAAGTCCAACCTGACCTACCGCGTCGACAGCGCCGCGGGCGCCGCGGTGCTGCGCCGCCCGCCGCTCGGCCACGTGCTGCCCACCGCGCACGACATGCGCCGCGAGTACCGCGTGATGAGCGCGCTGCAGGGGACGCCGGTGCCGGTCCCCCGCACGCTGCACCTCTGCGAGGACGCCGACGTGCTCGGCCAGCCCTTCTACGTGATGGAGCTGGTCGACGGCCTGATCTGCCGCGACACGCTGCCCGAGGGGTACGCCGACGCGCCGTCGCAGCGCCGGGCCGTCGGCGAGGGGCTGGTGTCGGTCCTGGCCGACCTGCACTCGGTCGACCCGGCGTCGGTCGGGCTGGCGGAGTTCGGCCGGCCCGAGGGCTACCTGGCCCGCCAGATCAGCCGCTGGGTCAAGCAGTGGGACGCCACCCGCATCGACGGCGTGCCGGGGCTCGACCCGCTCGCCGCCGACCTCGCCGGCTCGGTGCCCGCGACGCAGCGCAACGCGATCGTGCACGGCGACTACCGCCTCGACAACACGATGCTGCACCCGACCGAGCCGGGCCGGATCGCCGCGGTCCTCGACTGGGAGATGAGCACCCTCGGCGACCCGATGGCCGACCTCGGCATCCTGCTCGTCTACTGGTCCGAGGCGGCCGACGGCGGCGAGCGCGACATGGGCGCCGTCGTGAAGTCGGCCACCGCGCTCGAGGGCTTCCCGACCCGGGCGCAGGTCGCCGAGCTCTACGCCGCCCGCACCGGCCTGGACCTCGAGCCGCTGCCGTGGGCCGTCGCGTTCGGCTTCTTCAAGCTCGCGGTCGTCTGCGCCGGCATCGTGGCCCGGGTCCGCGGCGGCGCGATGGTGGGCGACGGCTTCGACGGCATCGAGGACCGCATCGCCCCGCTCGTGGAGCTCGGGCGGGCGACGCTCGCCGACCGCACGGTCCACTAGTGCGCCGTCCCGACGACGCGGAGCTGCAGCTCGTCGGGGAGGCCGTGTCGGCGCTGCGCCGGGCGGTCGGGACGCCGACCCGCTCCGCCGCGGTCCGTACGGAGTCGGGCGACGTGGTCACGGCGGTGTCGCTCGGCACGGCCGTCTGCGCGGAGGGCGCTGCCCTCAGCGCAGCGCTGTCGACGGGGCAGCGCGTCGTCGCGCTCGTCGCCGTACGCCACCTGTCCGACGACGCGACGCGGGTCAGCGCGCCGTGCCCGGCCTGCCGGCAGCTGCTGCGGTCGTACGCCCCCGGTGTGCGCGTCGTCCACCTGTCCGACGGGCTGCGCGTCTCAGGGGTCGACGCTCTCCCGCCGGCCTAGCCCGCGGGCGTACAGAGACAGCGCGAAGGCGGCCACCACGCCGTACGCCAGGACGACCCTGATGCTGGTCAGCTCGGCGATCGGGCCGGCCAGCATCAGCCCCAGCGGCACGGTGCCGCCGAAGCACATCAGCCACAGCGCCATGACCTGCCCCTTGATGGAGGGGTCGAGGTAGGACTGCAGGTGGGTGTTGAGGGCGGTGATGCCGACGAAGTAGCAGAACCCGAGCAGCAGCAGCACCGGGTAGGCGAGCGCCGCCGACGAGATGACCGTCAGCAGCAGCAGGAAGACGCCGTGCCCGAGCAGCCCGCGGCGCACGATGGTCGGGCGGTCCCAGCCGGCGAACACCGTGCCGACGGACAGCGCGCCGCTCACCGCGCCGATGCCGAACGTCGCGAACAGCAGGCCGTACGCCTCGCCCTCGACGTCCATGCCGAGGTTGGTCGCGGCGATGGTCGGCAGCTGGTAGACGAACGGCAGCGAGAACAGCGAGAAGACCGCGAGCAGCACGAGGACGCGGCCGACCAGCGGGTCGCGCCGGGCGATGCGGAAGCCGTCGGCGAGCCGCCGCCGCTCGTGCCGCTTGGGCACCGGCGGCAGCCGGATGCTGAACAGGCTGAGCAGCACCGGCAGGAACGTGACCGCGTTGACGGCGAAGCAGCCCGCCGCGCCGATGACCGGGTACAGCAACCCGCCGATGGCCGGGCCGATCACGCGCGAGCCGTTCATCTGCGCGGTGTTGAGCGACACCGCACCGGCCAGGTTCTCCGGGCCGACGAGCTCGGGGACGGCGGTGGTCCAGGCCGGTGCCTGCAGGGCGTTGCCCGTGCCGATGGCGAGCACGCACAGCAGGATGCCGGGCAGCCACGGGTCGTCCTGCGACGCGAGGACCGCGAGCAGCGCGGTCATGACGAGCTGCTCGACCTGCGCGGAGATGAGCAGGCGACGGCGGTCGACCGTGTCGGCGAGCAGCCCGCCCAGCATCGACAGCAGCAGCAGCGGGCCGAGCTGCGCGAAGGTCGCGAGGCTCACCAGCGTCGGCGAGCCGGTCTCGGCGTAGACGTAGGCGCCGAGGGTCACCGTGCGCATCCAGGTGCCGCAGTTGGACGCGAACGCACCGGCCCAGACGACCCGGAAGTCGCGCACCGCGAGGGCAGCCCGCGCGGTGCCCGGGGTGTGGGTGCGCTCCTGCTCCTCGGCCGTCACCGGGGTCGCACCGCCAGCAGGTCGCAGGCCGTACGGCCGGCCGCGAGCCCCCGCCGCTCGAACCGCGTGAGCGGCCGATCGGGCGCCTCGTCGGACAGGACCAGGTCGCTCGCGGACAGCACCTCGCGGACCTGCTCGGCGTACGGCGCCCAGTCGGTCGCCACGTGCAGGAAGCCGCCCGGCTCGAGCCGCGACGCGACCAGCTCGACGAAGGACGCGTCGACGAGCCGTCGCTTGGCGTGGCGGGCCTTGGGCCACGGGTCGGGGAAGAACACCCGCACCCCGGCCAGCGATCCGGGGAGGAGCATGTCGCGCAGGACGACGCGCGCGTCGCCGTCCGCGATGCGCACGTTGGTGACGCCCGCCCGCTCGACCTGCGCGAGCAGCGCGCCCAGCCCGGGCAGGTGCACGTCGACCGCCAGCACGTCGTGGTCGGGGTCCGCCGCGGCCAGCGCCACCGTCGCCTCCCCCGTCCCAGCACCGACCTCGAGGACCAGCGGCGCGCTCCGCCCGAACACCGCTGCCTGGTCCAGGGGCCGGCCGTCGACGACCACGGCGTACGACGGCGCCAGCCGCTCCAGGGCCGCGGCCTGCCCCGGCGTGGTGCGGCCGCGCAGCGCGAAGGTGCGCACGGTGCGGGTGCCGCCGATGCGGGCCGGGTCACGGTCGCTCACCGGAGCACCTCGGCGCGGGCGGCGCGGCGGACCTGCAGCCCCCACAGCACCAGCGGCAGCTGGAGCGGCAGGCGGGCGATCGCGAGCCACCGCGGGACGTCGCCGGGGTCGAACGCCATGGCGACGTTCGCGGGGAAGACGGCGACGAACAGCACCGCGGCAGCCAGGCCGCCGCGCTCGCGGGTGGACGGCCGGACGACCGCCGCGGCGACGGCCAGCTCGGCCACGCCGCTCACGTACGTGAACGTCCGCGGCGACGGCAGGAAGCCCGGCACGATGCTGTCGAACGGCTCGGGGCGCAGGAAGTGCAGCGTGCCGGAGCCGGCGAGCAGCGCCGCCAGCAGCCACGGCGAGGCGGCGCGGGCACGGCTCGCCAGGGTGGTCACGCGTCCAGTGTCCCAGGGCGGGCGGCGGGGACGCGCCCCCCCTGACCCGGACCGGCGGCTCAGAGCGGCTGCTGCGGGAACCTCGGCATCGCCTGCGTCCGCAGCCGGAGGATCTCGTGGGACACCGCGACGACCTCGGGCACGTGGTCGAAGTGCGACAGCGGCGCATCCCGCTGCGCGACCGAGTCCAGGCGCAGGGTGCCGTAGTGCAGGACGCGCCCGAGCGGCGGGACCGAGGCGTCGAGGAAGGCGATGGCGGTGAGCGCGATCGACGGCGAGTGTCGCGTGACGACGCCGTAGCGGCGGTAGATCCGCTTGTCGCTCACGACCATGCGGTCGGTGTACCAGTCGGCGACGTCCTCGGCGAGCCAGCCCATCAGCAGCAGGGCGGGCAGCCCGGGGCCGGCCAGGCTGTGCAGCACCAGCAGGCCGAGGGCCACGCCACCCGCCACCGTGCCGGCGGTGCGCAGCCCGGCACCCAGCCGGCCGCGGGCCCACAGCGCGGCGAGGCCGGCGAGGACGAGCACCGGCAGCAGCCCGAGGCCGGCGGCCAGCACGACCAGCCCGGCGAGGGTGCGCAGCAGCGGCACGACGAGCAGGCAGGGGTGCCGCCGCACGTCGAGCACGACCGTCTCGGCGGACGAGACGAAGTCGGTCGAGCGCCGCAGGCCGTCCCAGCCCTGCACGCGGTCGAGCAGGCCGGAGCGCGCGCCGTCGTCCGGCTCGTCCACCTGCGCCTCCTCGGTCCGTCACGGACGGTAGCCCGCGCCGCACCGCGTCGCGCGCGACACGCGGGCAGCCTGCCGGTCCGCGGCAGCCTGCTGTGCCAGCCTGCCGTCATGGTCGTGTCGAGGTCGTCCCGGTGAGCCCCAAGGGCGTGGCCCTGGTCCTCGTCGCCATCGTCATCCTGGTCGGCGCGACCGGTGGCGACCAGGCCGCCGCTTCGGTCGGCAACGCTGTCGGCGAGGCGGTGCACCTGGTCAAGGTGGCCTGGGACGCCGGCTTCAACGCCGCGGACAGCAAGGGCTGAGCCCGCCCCGCACCGCCGTCCGGGACACTGGCGGCATGGACCTGCCTGTGATGCCGCCCGTGAAGCCGGTGCTGGCCAAGAGCGTGCCGGACGTGCCCGAGGGCGCCTTCGTGTACGAGCCGAAGTGGGACGGCTTCCGCTGCATCGTCTTCCGCGACGGCGACGAGGTGGAGCTGGGCAGCCGCAACGAGAAGCCGCTGACCCGCTACTTCCCCGAGGTCGTCGAGGCCGTGAAGCGCGAGCTGCCGGAGCGGTGCGTCGTCGACGGCGAGATCGTCATCGCGGCGAGCCAAGAGAAGGGTCATCGCGGGCTGGACTTCGAGGCGCTGCTGCAGCGGGTCCACCCGGCTGCCTCGCGCGTGAAGATGCTGTCGGAGACGACGCCGGCGTCGTTCGTGGCGTTCGACCTGCTGGCCCTCGGCGACGACAGCCTGGTGGAGCGGCCCTTCGCGGAGCGCCGTGCGCTGCTGGAGCAGTCCCTGGCGACGAGCCGGCCGCCGGTGCACCTCACCCCGGCGACCGACGACCCGGCGCTGGCCCGCGAGTGGTTCACGCTGTTCGAGGGCGCCGGCCTGGACGGCGTCGTCGCCAAGCCGGTCGACATGCCGTACGCCCAGGACCAGCGCGTCATGCGCAAGATCAAGCACGCCCGCACGGCGGACTGCGTCGTCGGCGCCTACCGCTGGCACAAGAGCGGGCCGGTCGTCGGCTCGCTCGTCCTCGGGCTGTACGACGACGACGGGCAGCTGCACCACGTCGGCGTCGCCGCGTCGTTCACGGCGGCCCGCCGCAAGGAGCTCGTCGCGGAGCTCGAGCCGTACCTGCTGCCCGAGGGCGAGGCGCACCCCTGGCTCGGCGACGGCACGCAGACCCGGGCACCCGGCGGCGAGCCGAGCCGCTGGAACCGCGACAAGGACATGAGCTTCGTGCCGCTGCGGCCCGAGCTGGTGGTCGAGGTGGCGTACGACCACATGGAGGGCACCCGCTTCCGGCACACCGCGCAGCTCAAGCACTTCCGGCCGGACCGCGACGCCGCCTCCTGCACCTACGCCCAGCTCGAGCGGCCCGTGCGCTTCGACCTCGGCACCGTCCTGTCCTCGTGACCGCGACCCTCGTCGCCGCCGACGTCACGGTCGTGCGCGGTCCGGTGCTGGTGCTGTCCGGCGTCTCCGTCACCGTCGCGCCCGGCACGCGGCTCGGTGTCGTCGGCCCGAACGGCGCCGGCAAGTCCACCCTGCTGGCGACCCTCGCCGGGCAGCTCGAGCCCGACACCGGCCGGGTCACGCGCCGCTCCCCCGACGGCCACCGTCGGGCTGCTCCCGCAGGAGCCCGACCGCCGGCCCGGTGAGCGGCTGCTCGACCTCCTGGCGCGGCGTACGGGCGTCGCCGGCGCGCAGGCCGCCCTCGACGCGGCGACCGAGGGGCTGACCACCGGGGCGCCCGGCGCGGACGACGCCTACAGCACTGCGCTGGAGCGCTGGCTCGACCTCGGCGGCGCCGACCTCGACGCCCGCGCCCCGGAGGTCTGCGAGGACCTCGGCCTGCCGGCGGACCTGCTCGACGCCGAGACGGTGACGCTGTCGGGCGGGCAGGCGGCCCGCGCCTCGCTGGCCAGCGTGCTGCTCTCGCGCTACGACGTCTTCCTGCTCGACGAGCCGACCAACGACCTGGACTTCGCCGGCCTCGAGCGGCTCGAGCGGTTCGTGCTGGGGCTGCAGGCCGGCCTGGTCGTCGTCTCGCACGACCGGGAGTTCCTGTCCCGCACGATCACCTCGGTGCTCGACCTGGACGGACCGACCCGCACCTCTCGCCTCTACAGCGGCGGCTGGGACGCCTACCTCGAGGCCCGCGCGCTGGCCCGGCGGCAGCAGCGCGAGCAGTACGAGGAGTACGAGGACAAGCGCGGCGGCCTGGTGGCGCAGGCGCAGCGGCAGCGGGAGCAGTCGGTGCGCGGCGCGCTGCGCGCCAAGCGCAAGGTGCCCGACAACGACCGCGCCGGGAAGGGCGCGCGCATCGAGGCGGCCACCCACGCGGCCTCGCGGGTGAAGAACATCGAGAGCCAGCTCAACCGCCTGGAGGAGGTGGAGGAGCCGCGCAAGGAGTGGCAGCTCCAGCTCTCCATCGCCGCCGCGCCGCGCTCCGGCGACGTCGTGGCGGTGCTGTCGGACGTCGTCGTCGACCACGGCACCGGCTTCGTGCTGGGCCCGGTCGACCTGCAGGTGGCGTACGGCGACCGCATCGCCGTCGTCGGCCCCAACGGCGCCGGGAAGTCCACGCTGCTGTCGGTGCTGCTCGGACGGCTGGCCCCGAGCCGCGGCCAGGCGTCGCTCGGCAGCGGCGTGCTGGTCGGCGAGATCGACCAGGCCCGCGGGCGGTTCCGCGGCGACGCGACGGTGGTCGAGGTCCTCGAGGAGGCGACCGGCTGGCCGGCGTCGGAGTGCCGCACGCTGCTCGCGAAGTTCGGCCTGCGCGCCGACCACACCGGGCGGCCGGCCGCGTCCCTGTCGCCCGGCGAGCGGACCCGGGCCGGCCTCGCGCTGCTGCAGGCGGTCGGCGTCAACTGCCTGGTCCTCGACGAGCCGACCAACCACCTGGACCTGCCGGCCATCGAGCAGCTGGAGGAGGCGCTCGGGTCCTACGACGGGACGCTCCTGCTGGTCTCCCACGACCGTCGGCTGCTCGACGCCGTGCACGTGACGCGGACCCTGCGCGTCGAGGCGGGGCAGGTCCGGGAGACCTGAGTCAGCGCCACCCCCACCGGCTCCAGCCGTCGCGGTAGGGCAGGCGCCGGGCTCGACTGCGCCGGGCGAGCTCGGCGAAGGAGCCGGCTCCGTCGAGCCGCCAGTCGCGGGAGTCGGTCAGCGGCGGCGCGCCGGTCGCGTAGCGGGCCTGCCAGCGGTGCAGCTCGGCATGCATGTCGGGCTCGCGGTGCGCCGCCGGGCGGCGTCCGGCCCGGTCGCGCGGCCCGCGCTCGTGCAGCAGCTGCGCGGCCCGTCGCAGCGGCTCCCGCAGCTGTGGGGGCGCCGTGTCGAGCAGAGCGTCCGGCGGAGGCAGCCAGAGCACCGACCGCAGGCTGCGGAACCACGGCAGCGGCACCCGGACCAGCGAGCCAGGCGGCGCTTCAGCGCTGCCGACGACCACGAACGGGAGCGCGGCGTCCGTCCCGCGCGGCCAGCCGTGCGCGACGAGCGGCTGCTCGCCGACCAGGCTGAGGCCCGGGACCCACGCGCCGTACGCCAGCGGGCCCTCGACGGCGCTCAGCCGCCCGAGCGAGCCGAGCCGCGCCAGCTCCACCCAGGGTCCTGTTCCGTGCGCCGCGCGGACGTAGGCCTGGCCGCAGGTCCGCGCGAGCCGCTCGGTGACGCTGCGCCGCAGCCAGGCCACGAGCTCGTCCTCGTCCGGCGGCTCGTCCTGCGGCGGCCGCGGGCGCATGACGAGCTCTTGGCCGCAGCTGGCCAGCAGCGACACCAGCACGTCGTACCGCGGGCTGGAGTGACCGGCCTCGGCGTCCGCGACGACGTGGCGCCCGGTGCCGGCCCGCTCGCCGAGGGCCCGCTGCGACAGGCCCGCCTCGCGACGGGCGGCGCGCAGCAGACGACCGGCTTCCACCACGGCACCGTGGCGCCTGCAGGGCGCTGTCGTCCTCGTCGCAGCGGCAACCTGTGGACAACTCGGCCTGGCGACACGGACCTCGGCGCTATTCCCGGCCGCGGCGGAGACCGGCCGCTATCGCCGCTGCCCGCGCCCGGCGGGCAGCGGAGATAGCGTCGCGGCGGCGAGACCCGCCGGTACGTATCGCCGCTGCCCGCGCCCGGCGGGCAGCGGACATAGCGTCGAGGTGAGGACAGGCACCGCTCGACGCCGACCCGCCCGGGCGGGCGACGACCGGCACCGCGCACCGGGGCTGGCAGGATGCCCCGGTGACCGAGCACCTGACCGCGACGCAGACCGTGCACGGGCTGGTCGACCTGCTCGACCTGGAGCGGGTCGAGGTCGACGTCTTCCGCGGCAAGCAGCCCGAGGAGGACAGGCAGCGGGTCTTCGGCGGGCTGATCGCCGGGCAGTCGCTGATCGCTGCCGGGCGCACCCTGCCGGCGGACCGGGCGGTGCACTCGCTGCACGCGTACTTCCTGCGGCCCGGCGACCCGTCGATCCCGATCGTCTACCTGGTCGACCGCATCCGCGACGGCAAGTCCTTCACCACCCGCCGGGTGGTCGCCGTGCAGCACGGCAAGGCGATCTTCCACCTGTCGGCGTCGTTCCAGGTGGCCGAGGAGGGCTTCGAGCACGCCGACCCGATGCCCGACGTCCCGGCGCCGGAGAGCTTCCCGACGATGCGCGAGCGCCTCGCCGAGGTCGGGCTGTCCGAGCCCTGGTGGGACAACAACCCGTTCGAGGCGCGCAGCACCAACGACCTGGCGTCGGTCGCCAAGGCCAAGGGCGCGGAGCCGTCCTCGACCAGCCGGATCTGGATGCGCACCAACGGTCCGCTGCCGGACGACCCGCTGCTGCACGCGTGCGCCGTCACGTACGCCAGCGACATGACGCTGCTCGACGTCGCGCTCATGCGCCAGGGCCTGTCGTGGGACGAGGACATCAGCGGCGCGAGCCTGGACCACGCGGTCTGGTTCCACGGGCCGTTCCGCGCCGACGACTGGTTCCTCTACGACCAGCACTCCTCGTGGGGCGGGAGCGGCAGGGCGCTGTGCCGCGGCTCGCTCTGGACGCAGGACGGCCGGCGCGTGGCGACCATCGTCCAGGAGGGCCTGCTGCGCCTGCGGAGGGACCGCGCATGAGCACCCAGCTCGAGCAGCTCGTCGACCTGCTCGACCTCGAGCGCATCGAGGTCGACATCTTCCGCGGCCGCCCGGCCGACGACGACCGGCAGCGCGTCTTCGGCGGCCAGGTCGCCGGCCAGGCCCTCGTCGCCGCGGTCCGCACCGTGCCGGACGACCGGCCGGTGCACTCGCTGCACGCGTACTTCCTGCGGCCCGGCGACCCGTCGATCCCGATCGTCTACGAGGTCGACCGCATCCGCGACGGGCGGTCCTTCACCACCCGGCGGGTCGTCGCGGTCCAGCACGGCAAGGCGATCTTCAACCTGTCCGCGTCGTTCCAGACCGTCGAGGACGGCTTCGAGCACGGCGAGCCGATGCCCGAGGTGCCCGAGCCGGAGACGCTGCCGACGTTCCAGGAGCGCATGCAGCCCTACGCCGGCGAGATGGGTGGCTGGCTCGTGCGCCCACGGCCCATGGACATGCGCTACGTCGGCGACCCGCCGCGGGCGGCCCAGGACCGCGGCGAGCGACGGGACCGCTCGCAGGTCTGGATGCGCGCCGACGGCCGGCTGCCGGACGACCCGACGCTGCACGTGTGCCTGGTGGCGTACGCCAGCGACATGTCGCTGCTGGACACCACGATGCTGGTCGCACGGCGCGTCGTGGCAGAAGGGCGTGATCGGCGCGAGCCTGGACCACGCGATGTGGTTCCACCGGCCGTTCCGGGCCGACGAGTGGTGGCTCTACGACCAGCACGCGCCGTGGACCGGCGGCGCCCGCGGACTGGCCGAGGGGTCGATCTTCACCCGCGACGGCAAGCTCGCCGTGTCCGTCGTGCAGGAGGGGCTGGTCCGCCCGGCCCGGTAGACCGGCACTACAGGCCGGGCGGTCCTGCGCCGACAACACGGGCATGCGCCTGCTCTCCTCGCCGACGGTCCGTCGTCCTGTCGCAGTCGTCCTCGGCCTGCTCTGCGCCGGCTCGGTCGCCGCCCTCTCGCGCCCCGGTGCGACCGGTGCCGTCGAGCCGGGCGCCACGCCCGCCCGCCTGAGCAAGATCCTCGTCCTCGGCGGCGACGCGCTGTCCAGCTCGGCCGCCTCGACGGTCGAGGGGTCCGGCGCGCTGTACGGCTGGGACGTCACGGTCCAGTCCAGCCCTGGCTCCGGCTTCGCCCGTACGGCCGACCCCGCCACCGGCGCCCACGTGGTGCGGATGCGCAAGGCGAGCGACCTCGCGTCCTACGACCTGGTCGTCGTCCAGGGCGGCGAGGCCGACCGCCCTGCCCCGGGCGCGGAGGTCGAGGAGGCGACGCTGCACCTCATCGACTACCTGCGGGCCAAGACCCGCCCGGGCACCGGCATCGCCCTCGTCGGCCCGGTCCCCGAGTCGGCTGCGGCCGCGACCTCGCTCACCGGGGTCAGCACCGCCCTGCAGCAGGCGGCGACCGCGCGCGACGTGCCGTACGTCGACCTCGCCGGCAAGGGCTGGGTCCGCGGCGCCAACGACCAGTTCCTGCTGGTCAGCATGCTCAGCGCCACCTCGCCGCTCGCCAGCAAGGCCCTGCACACGCAGTAGCGGTCAGCCGCCTGTCCGCTTGGCCGGGCGGCGACCGCGCGGCGGCGTCCGGTCGCGGTCGGCGTCGGCCTCGGCGCGCCGCTTCGCGTCCAGCTCGGCGCGCTTCGCCGCGGCCGGGCCGGCCACCGAGGGACGCGAGCGCAGCGGCTCGCCCTCCATCTTGGGGAACTGCGGCGGGTAGGGCGCGTCGCCCTCGCCGTGCCGCTCGTACATCTCCAGCAGCGGCTCGAGGTCGTGGTGCACCTCGTCGATCCCGGCGTGCACGTCGCCGAGGGCGGCGAAGCGGTCGCGCATCGTCCAGATGTCGAAGTCCTCGACCTCGCAGTCGGGCACCTCGTCCCAGGTGACCGGCGCGCTGACGGTGGCGCCGGGGCGGGCGCGCACGGAGTAGGCGCTGGCGATGGTCTGGTCGCGGGCCATCCGGTTGTAGTCGAGGAAGACCCGCTCGCCGCGCTCCTCCTTCCACCACTTGCTCGTCGCGAGCTCCGGCCGCCGGCGCTCCACCTCGCGGGCGACGGCGAGGGCCGCGTGCCGCATCTGCAGGAAGGTGAACTCCGGGCGTACGCGCAGGTAGACGTGGATGCCCTTGCTGCCGCTGGTCTTCGGGTAGGTCGGTCATGCCCAGCTCGTCGAAGACGGCGCGGACCTCCTGCGCGGTCTCCTGCACGTCGGTCCAGCCGGTCCCGGGCATCGGGTCGAGGTCGATGCGCAGCTCGTCCGGCCGCTCGACGTCGGCCCGCCGCGAGGGCCACGGGTGGTAGTCGAAGGTCGACATCTGGGTCGCCCAGACGACGTGGGCGACGTCGACCGGGCAGAGCTCGGTGGCGCTGCGGCCGGACGGGAACTGCACAGTCACCGTCTCGAGCCACTCGGGCCGCTTGTCGGGCACCCGCTTCTGGTAGACCGGCTCGCCCTCGGCGCCGTCCGGGTGGCGCTTGAGGACGGTCGGCCGCTCGCGCAGCGCCCGCACGATGCCGTCGCCGACCGCGAGGTAGTAGTCGATCAGGTCGATCTTGCGGCCACGCCCCTCGGGCAGGCCGGAGAAGTAGGTCTTCTCGGGGTTGGTGACCTTGATGGTCCGCTCCCCCGTCGGGGTGTCGACCTCGAGCTCCACGAAGGGGACGCCATGGCCGGACGGTACCGAGCGGAACAGCCGACCGCCCGCAGGCGCTGCACAGGTCATGACGACGAACCGCGTGTACCCCGTGCAGAAGACCGACGAGCAGTGGCGCGCCGAGCTCAGCGCCGAGGAGTACGCCGTGCTGCGGCAGGCGGGCACCGAGCGCCCCTGGACCGGTGAGTACAACGAGACCAAGACCGAGGGCGTCTACTCCTGCCGCGCCTGCGGGGCGGAGCTGTTCACCAGCGACACCAAGTTCGACAGCCACTGCGGCTGGCCGAGCTTCTACGCCCCGAGCGAGAAGGACAACGTCGAGCTGCACGAGGACACCAGCCTCGGCATGCGCCGCGTCGAGGTGCTCTGCGCCAGCTGCGGCAGCCACCTCGGCCACGTCTTCGACGACGCGCCGCAGACCCCGACGGGCGACCGGTTCTGCATGAACTCGGTGTCCCTGAAGCTGCAGCCCAAGGCCTAGGAGGCCGCTGAACGACGCCGTCCGTCGTGAGCGGCGTCACGGGCGGTCGCTGGCAAGGCGGAGTCGTTCGCCGGTAGCGGTGTTCTACCGGCGGACGACGACAACGCCGCCAGGGGCTGTCCGAGGCGTCGCGCAGCAGGACAGCGCGTCGTTCAGGGGTCTCCTGAGTCGGCTGGCGCCGGCCGGGCGTGCAGGTAGCCCTGCTGGAGGTCGACGTCCAGGCCGTCGAGCAGGTCGCGCTGCTCGACGGTCTCGACGCCCTCACCCACGACGTCCAGGCCGAGCGAGCGGCTGAGCGCGACGATCGCCGTCACCAGCGCCCGGTCGACCGGGTCGGTGGCGAGGTCGGCGACGAAGGCCCGGTCGACCTTGAGCTCGTGCAGCGGCAGGCGCTTGAGCTGCGACAGGGACGACCACCCGGTGCCGAAGTCGTCCAGCGAGATGCGTACGCCGGCCGCGGCCAGCAGGTGCAGGGCCTCCTGGGCCGCCGGTGAGGCCACGGCCGCCTCGGTCACCTCGACGGTGAGGGTGGCTGGAGGCAGGTCGGCAGCGGTCAGCCGGGTCAGGACCGAGGACGGCCAGCCGGCGGTCTCCAGCACCGCGGCGGAGACGTTGACCGCCACCCGCCGGTCGCGCCCGTCGGCCCGCCACCGGCGCACCTGCGCGAGGACCTCCTCGAGCACGACGTCGGCCAGGTCGACCCCGAGCCCGGCCTGCTCGACCAGCGGCACGAAGGCGCCCGGCAGGAGCAGCCCGCGCTCGGGGTGCTGCCAGCGGACCAGCGCCTCCAGGTGGTGCTCCGTGGCGGTGCGCACGTCGACGATCGGCTGGTAGTGCACGACGAGCTGGTCGCCGGCGAGCGCGGTGCGCAGCTCGACGACCCGGTGCAGCTGGTGGACGGCGTCGTCGTCGAGGACCGGGTCGTAGGCGGCCGTGCCGGTGCCGGTGCGCTTGGCGCGGTACATCGCGACGTCGGCCTCGCGCAGCAGCCGGGCGGCCGCCTCCCCCGCCGCCTCGGGCGTGGCCGCCGGCGCGCCCAGGTGGGCGGTGCCGACGCTGGCGCTCAGGTGCAGCCGGGTCCCGGAGACCTGCAGCGGCTCGGCCAGGGCCGCCACCATCCGGGCCGCGGCGCCGGCGGCCTGCGCCGCGCAGTCCGGGCCGCTGGTGACCACCGCGAACTCGTCGCCGCCGAGCCGGGCCAGCACCAGGTCGTCGCCGAGGGACAGCTGCAGCCGCTGGGCCACGAGCAGCAGCACCTGGTCGCCGAGGTCGTGGCCCAGCCCGTCGTTGACGTCCTTGAACCCGTCGAGGTCGAGCAGGGCGATGGCGGTCGTCGAGGCCTCGGCCGCCTGTACGAGGGTCGTGGTCAGCCACATCCGGTTGGGCAGGCCGGTCAGGGCGTCGAGGTCGGCGAGGCGGCGGGCCCGCTGCTCGGCGGCGGTGCGCTCGGCCAGCTCGCGGCGCACGGCGTCCACCAGCATGGCGTTGTCGAGCGCCAGCGCGATCTGGGTGCCTACCCGGGCGACGAAGCGCTCGTCCTCCTCGTCGTACGGCGCGTCGGCGCTCTCCCGGGACACGCCCACCAGCCCGCGCAGCGTCCCGCGTGGCCGCAGCGGCACCACGATCATGGACGCCAGACCCCACCGGGCGAAGTAGGCCCGGATGTTGGGGTGGATGCCCTCCAGGTCCTCGGCCCGGACCTGCGGCATGCGCAGCGGCCCGCTCTCCCCGAGCTGCCAGAGCATGCCGCGGTCGGCCTCGCGCAGCTGCACCGGCTCGCCCAGCACCTGGAGGTCGGCGCGGGCGTCCGCGGACGCGTGCCACCAGGAGGTCAGCCGCAGGACCCGCCCGTCGGCGCCCGGCACGGCCTGGAAGAGCACCGCGGTGTCGCCGCAGAGCCGGCCGAGCGCCTCGGTCGCCGGTGCTGAGCAGGCGCGGCAGGTCGTCGCCGGCCTCGGCGAGCACGTCGTGCAGGGCGAGCAGCGCCTCCGCCCGAGCCACCGGGTGGTCCGTCGGCGGCAGGAGCTGGTGGAGCACCCGCACCCCTCCCGGCCGTCGTGCGCGCCGTGCCGGGCGCCCACGGGCGACGATAGGGGGACGCGTCCGGGTCCGCACCCGTTCGCGCCAAGCCCTGGCTAGGGCAGCGCGGAGACGATGTCGGCGACCGGCTTGCGGATGCCGCTGTAGAACGGCGTCTCGAGCTTGGTGTGCAGCCGGGCCCGGGAGGCCCGCAGGGCGCGCAGGCAGTCGGTGATGCGGTGCAGCTCGTCGGCCTCGAAGGCCAGCAGCCACTCGTAGTCGCCGAGGCCGAACGCCGCGACCGTGTTGGCCCGCACGTCCTCGAACTCGCGGCCCATGATCCCGTGCTCGCTGAGCATGCCCTTGCGCTCGTAGTCGGGCAGCAGGTACCACTCCAGCGAGCGGTTGAAGGGGTAGACGCAGACGTACTTCTTCGGGTCCTCGCGGCGGACGTACGCCGGGATGTGGTTGCGGTTGAACTCCGCCGGCCGGTGGATCGCGACGGCCGACCAGACCGGCGCGAGGTGGCGGCCGAGGCCGGTCTGGCGGAAGCGGTTGTAGGTGTCCTGCAGGACGTCGGGGTCCGGGCAGGTCCACCAGACGAGCAGCTCGGCGTCGGCCTTGAAGCCCGCGACGTCGTAGGTGCCGCGGGTGTAGACGTCCTTCTCCAGCGCCGCGTCGAGGAACGCCTGGGCCTCCTCGGCGAGCGCCGTGCGGTCCTCGGGCAGCGGCGTGGTCGCGGTGAAGACGGCGTACATCGTGTAGAGCAGCTGGTCGTTCAGCTCGCGCGCCTTGGTGGCCTCAGGACGTTCCGCGGTGGTCATGGGCCCCATTCTGCTCCAGCACGGCGACGGCGGCCGCGCGGCCGCTGCGGGCGCAGGCCGGGACCCCCACCCCGTCGTACGCCGCGCCCGCGACCGCGAGCCGGGGCAGGCCCGCGACCGCCGCCCTGACCCGGCGGACCACGTCGAGGTGGCCGACGGCGTACTGCGGGAGCCCGCCGCCCCAGCGCACCACCCGGCTGTCGAGCAGCCGCCCGACCGGGCCGACCGCCTGCTGCAGCTCGGCGTGCACGACGTCGACCAGCTCGGCGTCCGGCGCGCTGCAGGTCGGCCTCCTCGCGGTAGCGGCCGACGCTGGCGCGCACGTAGGCGACGTCCCCGCCGTACGCCCACTTGCGGCTGGTGAAGGTGACCGCCTTGGTGGTGCGGCCGTCGACCGCGGGGACGAGGTAGCCGCTGCCGCGGCCGGGCGCCGGGCCGGCGAGGGCGAGCGTGACGATCGCGACGCTGGCGTACTCGACGGCGGCCAGCTCGGCCGCGGCGGTCGGGACCAGGGTCCGAGCAGGCGGGCCGCGGGGGCGGCGGGGACCGCGAGGACGACGGCGTCGGCCTCGAGCGAGCCGGGGTCGGCCGCAGAGCCGGTCTCCAGGCGCCAGCCGGTCGGGGTGCGGGACAGGCCGCGGACCGTGGTGCGCAGGCGCACCTCCGCGCCGGTCGCCGGGGCCAGCGCCTCGGGCAGCTGGCCGAGACCGCCGGTCAGGCCGGCGAACACCGGACCGGTGACCGGAGGGGCTGTCGCGCGGGCGGCGCGGGCGGCCAGCAGCAGGCTGCGGGAGCGCGGCGACCGGGCGGACCAGCTGCGGCAGCGTGGCCTGCAGGCTCAGCAGGTCGGCCCGCCCGGCGTAGACGCCGCCGAGGAGCGGGTCGACGAGCCGCTGGACCACCTCGCGGCCGAGCCGCCGGCCGACCAGCTCGCCGACCGCGACGTCCTCGGTCACCGGGCCGCCGGGGAGCAGCAGGTCCAGCGGGACCCGGTTGAGCCCGCGCGCCGACAGCAGCCCGGACCGGGCCAGCGCCGCGAGGTCGGTCGGCACCCCGAGCAGGGTCCCGGTCGGCAGCGGGCGCAGGCGGCCCCTGCTCCACACCTGGGCGGCGCCGGCCGCGGGCGAGACCGGCTCCAGGCCGGCCGCCGCGAGCAGGGCCAGCCCCTCCGGCACCCGGCGCAGCAGCGAGTCGGCGCCCTCGTCGACGGGCCGGCCGGCGACCTCGCTGCGGGCCACCTTGCCGCCGAGCCGGCCACTGGCCTCCAGCAGCACGATGCGCGCGTCCGGGCGCTGCCGGCGGACCTCGAGCGCGGCCGACAGCCCGGCGATGCCGCCCCCGACGACGGCGACGACGAGGGGCTGCGGCACGGCGCCAGCGTAGGCACCGTCGCCGTTCCGTGACCTGCCGGTGGCAACCGCGCTCCGACGGGTCGCGTCTGACCGGGCACGCCGACCTCTGGAGGACCGCATGTCCCGTCGCGCACCCGCCCTGCTCGGCCTGGGCCTCGCCCTGGTCCTCGTCACCGGCTGCACCGCGGGCGGCGACGACAGCTCGACCGCCAGCAGCGACACGGCCGGGGGTGGCGAGGCGGCGGTCGCCCCGGCCGCGGCCCCGGCCGGCGCACCGGCCGGCGCGCCCGCGCAGGCAGCGCTGGACCGGGCGCTCGTCCGTACGGCGGAGGTCACGGTCGAGGTGCGAGGACGTGCGGTCGGCCGCCGACCGGGCCGGTGCGCTCGCCCGCGGTGCGGGCGGTGCGGTGCGGGCCGAGGACCGCAGCGGCGAGGGCGACCAGGTGCGCGCCCAGCTGACCCTCGCCGTGCCGCCGGGCAAGCTGGACGCGACCCTCGACGCCGTCGCGCGGCTCGGGCAGGAGCGCGACCGGCGGTCGACCAGCGAGGACGTCACCGAGCAGGTCGTCGACCTCGACAGCCGGCTGGCGACGGCCCGGGCCAGCGTCGCGAGGGTGCGCGCCCTGCTGGACGGCGCGACCGCGCTCGGTGACGTCGTGAAGATCGAGGGCGAGCTGGCCCGGCGGGAGGCCGACCTCGAGTCGCTGCAGGCGCGCACCCGGTCGCTCTCGGCGCGGGTCGACCTGGCGACCCTCGTCGTGCGGCTCGAGGGCGGGGAGGCGGCGCCCGTGGCGACCGGCGCGACCGGCTTCCGGGAGGGCCTGGACGCCGGCTGGACGGCCTTCCTCGGCAGCGCGCGGGTGCTGGCCGCGGCCGCCGGCGCGCTGCTGCCCTTCCTGCCGCTGCTGCTCGTCGGCGGCCTGGTGCTGCGCCGGCTGCGGCTGCGCCGCGGACCGGCCTGAGGGCACCGGCCGGTTGTCGCGACAGCGGGCCCCTGGGGTGGCAGAGTGTCGCGGCCCGGCTTCCGGGTCACGGCTTGAGACCACAAGGCCGACCAGGGCGTCGCTCCGGGTCTGCTTCCGCGTCCCTGCGTCCCGGTCGGCAGACGGGAGACGGACCTTGACCACGTCGCATCCCCACCGCGACGAGCTGGCGCTCGTCAGCGACCAGCTGGCCGGCGTCGCCCGCTGGCACGAGACGCGCATGGCGCGCAGCGCCGCCGCAGAGCACCAGCGCCGTCACGCGCGAGATGCGCCTGGACCTGCGTCGACGTGCCGAGTCCCGCCGCCGGGAGCAGGACGCGCTGGTGGGCCGGGCCGAGCAGCAGATGCGCGAGAGCCGCATCCTGCTGGGCCGGGTCCGCGCCGTCGTCGCGCACCGCAGCGACTACCTGCGCAACGGCGTCACCGAGGCCCTGCAGCGCGAGGGCGTCGTCGTCGTCGCCCAGCTCGACAACGGCGCCGACACCCTCGGCCTGTCGGTCGTGGAGCAGCCGGACCTGCTGCTGGTCGACGAGCTGCTGCCCTCGCTCACCGGGCTCGAGGTCGTCAGCGAGATGCGCGTGCTGTCGCCCCGCACCGTCATCGGCGGCTGCGCCGAGGGCCACGACGGCGTCCGCCGCCTGCTCGAGGCCGGTGCCCGGGCGGCCTTCAGCCGCCGCGTCCCCCCGCAGGAGGTGGCCGCCGGCCTGCTGGCCTCCGCGACGTAGCCGGCCGTACGGGCGGACTGCTAGCGCGCGCTGGCCTCGTGCACGTGCGCGACGACCCGGGTCAGGACGTCCGGGTCGGTCTCCGGCAGCACGCCGTGACCCAGGTTGAAGACGTGGCCCTCGGCCGCGCGGCCCGCCTCGAGCGACCTCGCAGCGTCTTGGCACGGACCACCTCCGTGGGCGCGAAGACCAGCGTCGGGTCGAGGTTGCCCTGGACGGCCTTGCCCGGGCCGATCCGGCCGACCGCGGTCGTCCAGCGGGACCCGCCAGTCGACGCCGACGACGTCGGCGCCGGCCTGGCCCATGTCGTGCAGCAGCTCGCCGGTGCCGACGCCGAAGTGGATGCGCGGCACGTCGGCGACGGCCGCCAGCACCCGGGCGCTGTGCGGCTGGACCTGAGCGGCGGTAGTCCGACGGCCGGCAGCGCCCCGACCCAGGAGTCGAACAGCTGCACGGCGCTCGCGCCCGCGTCGACCTGCACCCGCAGGAAGGCCAGCGTGATGTCGGCGAGCCGCTCCATGAGCTGCGGCCCACAGCTCGGGCTCGGCCGTACATCATGCGCCTTGGTCGCGGCGTGGTTCTTGCTGGGGCCGCCCTCGACGAGGTAGCTGGCGAGCGTGAACGGCGCCCCGGCGAAGCCGATCAGCGGCGTCGCGCCGAGCTCGCCGACCAGGCCGCGGACCGACTCGGTGATGTACGGGACGTGCTCGGGCGTCAGCGCGGGCAGGCGGTCGAGGTCGGCGGCGGTGCGGAACGGCTGCGGCGACGACCGGCCCGACGCCCGGGACGATGTCGAGGTCGACGCCGACGGCCTTGAGCGGCACCACGATGTCGGAGAAGAAGATGGCCGCGTCGACGCCGAAGCGGCGGACCGGCTGCAGCGTGATCTCGACGACCAGCTCGGGCGTGGCGCAGGCCTCGAGCATCGCGGTGCCCTCGCGCAGCCTGCGGTACTCCGGCAGCGCGCGCCCCGCCTGGCGCATGAACCACACCGGCGTGTGCGGCACCGGCTGCCTGCGGCAGGCCCGCACGAAGGCCGAGTCGGCCGTGGCGGCGCGCGCGGCGGCCGCCTCAGGACTGGCGTCGGCGGGGGCGGCGGGGGTCAGGGGCGGCAGGGTCTCGGACATCGTCGAGCAGGGTCCCACGCGGGCCTGCGGACGCCCGGGCGCGCCCTGGCGGGAGGGACAGAACGGTCACACCCGGGCCACCGGCGCGGTGCGCCTCCCCGGAACTGTCGGAGGGCGGTGGCACCGTCGTCGGCGTCGAAGGAGGTGGTCACCGTGACCCGCACGTCCCGCTGGTGCTCCGAGTGCCGGGAGGAGACCGCGTTCGAGGTGCCTCCGTGCGAGGACGGGCACGGGACTCGACTGCTTCGACCTGGCCTGCGTCCTGTGCGGCTCCGCCGTCGTCCTGGGCCTGCACGACGACCCGCCTGCTGACGAGCTCCTCGTCGCCCACCCCTTCGCGGCCTAGCAGCAGGGGGCCTGGTGCGACGGAGCGAGGGTGCCCACAGGGGCGGAGCCGGCCCGACACGCCGGACAGCGCAGGACGACGCCGGGTCGGCGGCACAGGCCTAACCTCCGCGGTGTGAGCCTGCCGCAGGAGCCGACGGTCGTCCCGGACGGCTTCCGGCACGCGGTCGACGCGCTGCTCGAGGCGATGACGAGGCCGGAGCGGGCGGGCCTGGACGCTGCACGAGGTGCCGGCGCCCAAGCGCCTCGCGCCGCACGCGGTCGCCCTCGGCGCCGACGTCGTCCGCGGCGGCGAGCCGGTGGCCAGCGGCCGCTTCGTCGTGCTGCACGACCCGGCCGGCCAGGACGGCTGGCGCGGCGACACCCGCGTCGTGGCGTTCGTGTCCTCGGAGGTGGAGGCCGAGATGGCCGCCGACCCCAGCCTCGGCGAGGTCGGCTGGTCCTGGCTGACCGAGGCGCTCGAGACCCGTGGCGCCGCCCACACCGCCGCCGGCGGCACCGTCACGCGCACGATCAGCTCGCGCTTCGGCCAGCTCGAGGAGCCCGAGGACGCCAGCGAGGTCGAGGTGCGGGCCAGCTGGACGCCGCTGCCGGACGACGACGGCCAGCTCGACCTGGTGGCCCACCTGCGGGCCTGGTGCGACCTGCTCTGCGCGACGGCCGGCCTGCCGCCGCCCGGCACCACCGCGCTGCGCCGCGCCTGACCCGCCTCAGGCGGCCGTGGGCTGCGGGGCCGACCGCGGCTCCGGCGACTGCCGGGGCTCCGGCAGCGTCCGGGACGGCCGGGACGGCCGGGACCGCAGCGACCTCGACCGGGCCGTCGGCCGGCCGGGGCAGCCGGAGCGTGAGCGTGGTGCCGCCCTCGTCGCCGCTCCACACCTCGAGCGAGCCGCCGGCCAGGCGGGCCCGCTCGCGCAGCAGGCCCAGGCCGACGTGGCGACCGCCGACCGGCCGGACCGCGGCCGGGTCGAAGCCCGGGCCCTCGTCGCGGACCCGGGCGACGACCGCGTCCGGCTCGAGCTCGAGGACGACGTGGGCCTCGTCGACGTCGGCGTGCTTGACGACGTTGAGCAGCGCCTCCTGGAAGAAGCGGTAGACGGTGACGGCCGCCACCAGCGGCAGCGGGCAGGCGGTGTCGGGCCAGTCGAGGTGCACCTCGACGGCGTAGCGCATGCGCATGTCCGAGCGCAGGCCGCTGACCGCGCTGGCCAGGTCGCCGTCGCGCAGGGCCGGCGGGCGGGTGCGGGCCATGACGGCCCGCAGCTGCTCCTCGGCGTCCTCGACGTAGTCGCCGAGCATGGCCAGCTGCGAAGGCGTCGAGGCCCCGCCGGCGAGCATCCCGCGGGCGGTCATCAGCGACTGGGCGACGGTGTCGTGCAGCTCGGCGGCGAGCTGGCCGCGGGCGCCCTCCTCCGCGGCCACCAGGCCGGACAGCAGCTCGAGCACGCCGCTCGTCGCGGTCGGCCGCCTCCTGGCGGTGCCGCTCCGCGACCTGGTCGCCGAGGCGCACCCGCAGGTGCAGCGCCTCGAGCATGCGCGGCCAGCTCGTCGAGCTCCGAGCTCACCCGGGCGACCAGCGGGCGGTCCGACGGGCGGCCGACCGGCTCGTCCGGTGCCTGCAGGCGCCGGCACCGCGTCGTCGCGCAGGCCCTGCAGCGCGTCGGCGAGGCGGCTGGCGCCGAGCACGGCGACGACCGCGAGGAGCAGGCCGGCGCCGGCGCCGGCGAGCAGGCAGGCCGAGGGGCGCACCCCGGCGGTCAGCAGCGCCCGCGGCGAGGGCGGCGCTGCCGAGCACGGGCAGGGCGGTCAGCAGCCCGGCCCAGGCGGCCAGGGGCAGGCCGGCGGGCTTGGTGTCCGGCGTACGGGTGGTCAACGCAGGACTCCTGTGGTGGTCCAGTCGGCGTGCGGGTCGGGGGGCCGGCGGGTCGCCGGCAGCGGGGCGGTGCACGGAGGCCGAGCAGCGACGCGACCGCGCGCTCGACGTGGTGCAGCTCCTCGACGATCGGGTCGAGCGGGCCGCCCGTCTCGGCCAGCCGGGCCAGCCGGTCGGCGCTGTCGCGCAGCAGGGCGCGCGGCTGGTCGGCGGGCGGCGCGGCGGCCTGCGCCGGGAACGAGGCCGCGTGCGCGCACCGGCCTCGGTCAGCCAGGACTCGGCCTGCTCGGCGAGCACCGCGACGAGGCGGGCCTCGCGTCGGGCGAAGCCGGCGGCGCCGCGCGGCGCGGCGGGCGATGAGCACGGCCAGCGGCGCGCCCGGTCGGGCCGAGCACGGCGGACACCCACGGGCGGCCGTCCTGCTCCCCCACGGCGACCCCGCCGGCGGCGAGCGCGCGCAGGACCCACGGCTCGTCGAAGGCGTCCTGGTCGACGCGGAGCCGGTGCGGCACGCCGTTCTCGTCGCCGGCGAACCGCACCGGGCCGTCCGGCGCCAGCAGCACCATCTCCACGTCGGCCCCGCCGGCCAGGCGGGCGGCCGCGGTGAGCACGACCTGCACGGACACGTCGGTCGAGCGGGTCGCGGCGCGCTCCTGGCCGCGGGCCAGCTCGGAGAACAGGCTCACCTCGGCGCTGCGCCGGGACTGCTGGTCGTAGGACATCCAGAGCAGGCCGACCGGGACGGCCAGCCCGAGCAGGCCCAGCGGGGCGGTGCGGCCCAGGTGCGCCGCCAGCAGGCCCACCGAGCAGGCGGCCGCGGTGTGCAGCACGGAGACGGCGGAGCCGGAGACCACCAGCGACCGGAAGCGCCGGCGTCGAGCTGAGCGTCACGGCGGCGGCGCCCATGACATGGCCCACCAGCCAGAACAGCCCCATGCCGACGGCGGCGCCGAGCGGCCCGCCCCCGGCCAGGACGGCGCCGGTGGCGGCCGCGGCGGTCGCGGCGGCCACCTGCGCGACGTCGAACTCCGCCTTCGGCCGGGGCGCGCCCTTGACCCGGCGGGCGGCGGCGCACGCCGACGACGACGGCGGGCACCAGCCAGGCGCCGGCGGACAGCGCGAGCGCGGCTCCGACAGCGGCCTCGGTGGAGCTGAAGGTCCAGCGCCGCCCGCCGGAGTGCAGGTGCACCACGGCCAGCTCGGTCAGGACGACCGCGACGGCGAGCGCGGGCAGCGCCCACCAGGCCGGCGTCCCCCAGCCGGCGAGGACGGACAGCACGGCCGCAGCCAGCACGGCCACGCCCCCGGTGCGGCGGAGCGCACGGCGGCGCGCGGCCGGGCCGGAGCGGCGGCGCAGCGGCGTCGCGGCGCGAGGAGCCGTACGGGTCACGACCCGCCTTCCTGGGCAGCGGAGAGGATGTGGACGGCGCAGGCATCGGCACTCCTCCGGCAGCCGATGGAGCCCCGTACGGGCGGGCTACCCGTTCGGGTTGCGCCGTTCGCCGCGGTCCGCTGGGCCGTACGGCCGAGTGCCCTCCCCTCACAGGTGACGCACAGGACCGTGCTTCAGCAACCCGGGACCGGAGCCGATGAAGCCTTCGTGCAGGAGGGCTATCCCGCCCCCGGACGACGTGGAGGACTTCGGTGGCAGCCGGTCTGGACAGTGCGGTGAGCACGATCCCCGTGCAGGGGAGCAGTGAGGCCACGGGCTTCACCGCCATGGTGGTCGACGACCACCCGCTCATCCGCGAGTCGATGGTGAACCGCCTGCGGGCGGTCGGGCGCGCGTGAGGTCGTCGAGGCGGCCACCGCCGGCGAGGCGCGGGCCCGGGCCCACGCCAGCGGCCCGCGGGAGCTGTGCGTGCTCGACCTCGGGCTGCCCGACGGCTCGGGCCTGGACCTGCTGGCCGACCTGCGCAGCGCCGGCTGGCGCCGCCTGGTCGTGCTGTCGGCGGCCGACGACCCGTACAGCGTGCGGGCCGCCTTCGTCGCCGGCGCGCAGGGCTACCTGCTCAAGTCGGCCTCGCCGGTCGTCGTCGCCGACGGCGTGCGCCGGGTGCTCGACGGCGGCGTCTACGCCGACCCGTCGGTCGCCTCGCTGCTCGCGGCCGGCCTGCGCGGCGGTCCGGTCGACACCGGTGTCAGCGAGCTCTCCGGTCGCGAGATCGAGGTGCTGCGCCTCGTCGCCGACGGCCAGAGCAACAAGCAGATCGGCGACGCAGCTCGGCCTGTCGGCCCTCACGGTCAAGAGCCACCTGGCCCGCATCGCCCGCAAGCTCGGCACGGGCGACCGCGCCGAGATGGTGGCCCTCGCCATGCGGGCGGGCGTCGTCCGCTAGTCCCACCCCGCGGCGCGGCGGCGGACCTTCCGCGGCGTGGCGCCGTACGCTGCCCGGTCGTGAGCGCTCCGTGACCGAACCCGCGACGACCGCCGAGGCGGACGCGCGTCCCGAGCCGGTCGCGCTGCTGGCCCCGCGGGAGGGCGTGCCGCCCGTCGTCGAGACGGCGCAGGCCCTGGCCGAGGTCGTCGTCCGCTTCGCGGGCGGCACCGGCCCGGTCGCGGTCGACGCCGAGCGGGCGTCGGGCTACCGCTACTCCCAGCGGGCCTACCTGGTCCAGCTGCGCCGCGAGGGCGCCGGCACGGCCCTGATCGACCCGATCGCCTGCCCCGACCTGTCGGTGCTGTCGACCGTGCTCGAGGACGCCGAGTGGGTGCTGCACGCGGCCAGCCAGGACCTGGCGTGCCTGGCCGAGGTCGGCATGGTCCCGACGCACGTCTTCGACACCGAGCTGGGCGGCCGGCTCGCCGGCTACGAGCGGGTCGGGCTCGGCGCGATGGTCGAGAACCTGCTCGGGCTGCGGCTGGAGAAGGGCCACAGCGCGGCCGACTGGTCGACCCGGCCGCTGCCGCAGGACTGGCTCGTCTACGCCGCCCTCGACGTCGAGGTGCTGGTCGAGCTGCGCGACGTGCTCGAGGCCGACCTCGTGCGCCAGGGCAAGCTGGAGTGGGCGCACGAGGAGTTCGACGCCGTCCTGCACGCGCCGCCGCCCCCGCCGCGGGTCGACCCGTGGCGCCGCACCAGCGGCATCCACCGGCTGCGGTCGCGCCGCCAGCTGGCCGGCGTACGGGCGCTGTGGGAGGTCCGCGACGCGATGGCGCGCCGGCGCGACACCGCGCCCGGGCCGGATCCTGCCCGACGCCGCGATCGTCTCCGCGGTGACCGCGAACCCCGAGACGCCGTCGGCGCTGCTGGAGCTGCCGGTCTTCGGCGGCCGCTCGACCCGGCGGCACGTCGACGTGTGGTTCGAGGCGCTGCGCACGGCCGCGACGCTGCCCGAGTCCGAGCTGCCGCAGCCGGTGGTCGGCGGCGACGGCCCGCCCGCCGCCAACCGCTGGGCCGAGCGCGACCCGGTCGCCGCCCGCCGCCTGGCCCGGGTCCGCGCCGCCGTGGCGGCCGTCGCCGAGCAGCACGCCCTGCCGCCGGAGAACCTGCTGCAGCCCGAGGCGCTGCGCCGGCTGGCGTGGTCGCCGCCGGAGCACCCCGACACCGAGCACCGTCACCCAGGCGCTGCGCGACAGCGGCGCGCGCCCGTGGCAGCTGGAGCTGGTCGCCGCGCAGGTGGCCGCCGCACTGCCCGACCCGCCGCCCGACCCGTCGTGACGCTCCCCCGGCTGCACGGGCCGCGGCTGGTGCTCGTGCCGGTCGACCGCCCGGTGGCCGAGGCGGTCGTCGCCGGCGACACCGCTCGGCTGAGCGCGCGGCTGGCCGAGCAGGACCTGCACCGGGGCCCGGGCTGGCCGCACCCCGACACCGTCGACGCGCTCCGCCCGCTGGCCGAGCACGACGGCGCCGGCACCTGGCTCGTCGTCGACGGCGACGCGGTGGTCGGCGACTGCGGCTGGCTCGGCGGCCCGGACGCCACCGGGGACGCCGAGATCGGCTACGGCCTGGCGGCACCGAGCCGGCGGCAGGGCCTCGGCACGGAGGCGGTCGCGCTGCTGGCCGCCTGGGCCGAGCAGCAGGCGGGGGTGCACCGCGTGGTCGCCGAGGTGCTGCAGGGCAACGAGGCGTCCCGGCGGCTGCTGCACCGCCTGGGCTTCGAGGAGGAGGACACCCTCCCGCCGTACGTCCGCTACGTGCGGTCGCGGAGCCCCCGCCGCCGGGTGGCCGGCCGGCACGTCTGCTGAACCCCCGTACGGGTCCTTACAGGACGGCACGATGCCTGCCGATACGGGGCGTGTGCAGATCTCACCGACGGGCCCCGACGCCTGCGACGACCGCGTCCCCACGCCGGTCATCCCGCTGGTGCACACCGATGCCGACTTCGTCGTCCGGCTGACCAGCGACGGCCGGGTCCTCGCGGCCAGCGACAACGTGGCCAGCGTCCTCGGCTGGGACCTCGACCGGGCCGCCTGCGAGGGCGTGTGCAGCGTGCTCGAGGACGAGGCGCAGCGCGCCGCGGTGCGCAGCCTGGAGACCCAGCTGCGGTCCACCGGCAGCGCCCGCGCCACGCTCCAGCTGAGCACCCCGCACGGCAGCATCTGGCTCGACGTGGCCGCCAAGCAGCCTCGACGAGCCGGGCCTGCCCGTGCACGTCAGCGCCCGCGACGTCTCCGACGACCTGGCCGCGACCGCCCAGCTGGCGGCCTCCGAGCAGCAGTGGCGGGTCGCCTTCGAGCACTCCCCCATCGGCGGCGCCCTGCTCGACGCCTCCGGCGGCCTGCTCCTCGTCAACGACGCCCTCTGCGCGCATGCTCGGCTGGCGCGAGCACGAGCTGACCCGGCATGGGCCTCACGGACGTCGTGGTGGCCGACGGCGGCGCTGCCTGGGAGCCGTGGTGGGCCGACCTGCGTCGACGGCACCGTCGCCGACCACGTCGTCGACAGCAAGGTGCGCACGGCCGGCGGCGAGACCGCTCTGGGGCCGGCTGTCCGCCTCCGGCGTCCCGTCGCTCGAGGGCGGCCGGCGCGTGATGATGCAGGTCGAGGACATCACCGAGCGCCGCGAGGCCGAGCTGCAGCTGGCCAACCGGGCGCTGCACGACGGGCTCACCGGGCTGCCCAACCGCTTCCTCACCCGCCAGTGGCTGGCGTCCGCGCTCGAGGACCACCCCGGCCAGGGCGTCGGCGTCCTCTACTGCGACCTCGACCGCTTCAAGGTCGTCAACGACAGCCTCGGCCACGGCGCCGGCGACAGCCTGCTCGCCCAGGTCGCCGAGCGGCTGCGCGCGGCCGCTGCGCCCCGAGGACCTGGTCGGCCGGGTCGGCGGCGACGAGTTCGTCATCGTCATCGAGGGCGTCGAGCGCCGGCCGAGACTCGACGGAGATCGCCGGCCGGCTGGCCGACGCGCTCGACGAGCCCTTCGACCTCGGCGGTCACCGGCACGCGGTGACGCTCAGCCTCGGCGGGGCCGTCGGGCGCCACCCCGACACCGCCGACGAGGTGCTGATGCGCGCCGACATGGCGCTGCTGCGGGCCAAGCGCCTGGGCCGCGCCCGCTACGTCGCCTTCGACCCGAGCATCGACCACGTCGCGACGCGGGCCGACCTGCAGCTCGAGGACGACCTGCGCATGTCGGTCGACGAGCGACGAGCTGCGCGCGTACTACCAGCCGATCGTCACGCTCGTCGGACCTGGCGGTCGTCGGCCACGAGGCCCTGATCCGCTGGCAGCACCCCGAGCTCGGGCTGCTCCCGCCGGCGCACGTTCCTCGAGCTGGCCGAGAGCAGCGGCCTGATCCGCCCGCTCGGCTGGTGGATGCTGTCGCAGGCCTGCGAGGACGCCGGCTCCGGCGGCGGCGGCCTGGACAGCGCGCGGGGCTGGGTCGCGGTCAACGCCTCCCCGAGCCAGCTCGCCCGCCCGGGCGTCGCCGACGACGTCACCCGCGCCCTGGTCGAGTCGGGCCTGCGCCCCGAGCGGCTGCACCTCGAGATCACCGAGACCGCGCTGATCACCGCGAGCGCCGCCCTCGTCCGCGAGCTGCGCGAGCTGTCCGAGATGGGCGTGCGGATCGCGCTGGACGACTTCGGCACCGGCTACTCCTCGCTCAGCCTGCTGCGCGCAGTTCCCGGTCGACCTCGTCAAGATCGACCGCAGCTTCATCGAGCCGGTGCTGCACCGACCGCAGCGCCCACGCGATCGTCAAGGCCGTCCTGGCGATGTGCCACGACATGGGCCTGCCGACCGTCGCCGAGGGCATCGAGACGCGAGGAGCAGCTGGACCTGCTGCGCAGCTGGGCTGCTCGCACGGCCAGGGCTACCTGTTCGGCCGCCCGAAGCCCCGCCCGGGCACGACCCGGCGTCCCCCGCTGACCTGGAGCGCCGCGGTGCCCGAGCCGCGACTGCACCTCCCCACGTCGATCCACCGCCCCGAGAGGACCCCGAGCGCATGACCGTCCCCAGCCCGGCCGAGGAGTTCGCCTCCCAGGAGGTCATCCGCCCGGCCTGCGTCCTGTCCGAGGTGCACGCCAGGCTGATCCTGCAGGGCCTGGCCACCGACGACGTCCAGGCCGGCGGCCACTGGTGGACCCGCGTCGGCACCTGGCGCCGCTACGAGACCCCGTGGGCGCCCGGCGCCAACGAGCCCGGCGACGGCCGTCCACCTCGGCACGATCAGCTGCGTCTACGACAGCCCCGCCCGCTACTGCGTCACGGTCTTCCGCGTCTCCATGACGTCGTACGGCCTGCGGCAGCGGCTGGACCACCGAGTCGCTCTGCGACGACGCGTTCCGCACGCCGGCATCACGCTCGCCGACTGCCCGCGCGCCGCCCTGAACGCCCCGCCGCGGCCGTTCAACAGCCTCATGCGCGACATGGGCGTCCCGCGTTGACGGTGCGCGTGCGCCGCCCCGACGGCGGCGACGACCTGTTCGAGGACGCGCCGGTCGACGGCGTGCTGCACGCGTACTACTCCGACGTGCGCGACGACGGCCGGCTCGTCGTGCTGGCCCGGGTGCCGCAGGCGCCGGACGTCCGCGTCGCGGAGTACAGCCGCTACGGCTGGCACCGCGTGGAGCGGGTCCCCGCACACGCCTGACACGCCCGCAGGCCGCGCCCTGTCGGGCGGCGGCCTGCGGTGCGTGGCGCCGCCCTGCCCCCTCGCCGGGACGGTGCCCCGGTCCGAGCAGGTGGCCGCGGTCCCCCCTCAGGGCGCGGCCACCTGCCGTCCGGTCGCCAGGCGGCGAGCCGCCCGACTGCTCGCAGCATGGCCCTGCCGGTCGGACGGCGTACCCGGTTCCGCGAAGATCACGGAGATCCCCTCACGACGGGGCAGGCGGGGTGCCCCACGCGGGCTACCCGCCTCTGGTCACTGCGGTCAGGGGCTGCGCGGCAGGTCCACCGTGACGACCAGGCCGCCGTCGGGCACCGGCTCGGCGGTCGCCGTGCCGCCGTGCGCCGCCGCGACGGCCCGCACGATCGACAGCCCCAGACCGGCGCCGCGCCGGGCGGTCCGGGCGGTGCCGTGCCGGCGGAACGGCTCGAACAGCCCGGGCACCTCCTCCGCCGGCAGCACCTCCCCGGAGCTGCTCGACCTGGAGCCGGGCCCGGCCGGCGACCGTGCCGGTGTCGACCCGGACCCAGCCGCCGTCGACGTTGTGCCGGACGGCGTTCTCGACCAGGTTGCCGGCCAGCCGGCCCAGCAGGCCGCGGTCGCCGAGGACGCCGGCCGGGGCGTAGGACGTGGCGACCCGCAGCCGCCGGCCCGCCACCTCGCCGGCGACCGCCCGCAGCGCCTCGTCGCACAGGACGGGCAGCTCGACCCGCTCCCGGGACGGCAGCGCCTCGGGCGAGAGCCGGTCGCTGCGGGCCAGCAGCAGCAGGCTGTCGACCAGCCGGTCGGCCCGCATGGTCGCCTCGCGCACCACCTCGGCGGCGGCCCGCAGCTCGCCGACGCTGGCGTCCGGGTCGGCCAGGGCCACGTCGACCTCGGTGCGCATGACGGCCAGCGGCGTGCGCAGCTCGTGGCTGGCGTCGGCCACGAACCGGCGCTGACCCTCGAACGACGCCTGCAGCCGGTCCAGCATCGCGTCGAAGGTGTCGGCCAGCTGCTTGAGCTCGTCGCCCGGGCCGGTCAAGCGACAGCCGCGCGTCGAGCTGCTCGGCGCTCAGGCGCTGCGCCGCGGCGGTGATGTCCTGCAGCGGCCGCAGCACCCGGCCGGCCAGCACGTAGGCCACCGCGACCCCGGCCGCGCCGAGCAGCAGCAGGCCGAGCAGGCCCTGGCGGAGCAGCCGGTCGAGCGCCTGCTGCCGCAGGTCCTCCTGCACCTCGCCCAGCGTGATGGCCAGGTCCGGCCCGGGGCGCGGCACCCGGATGACGATCCCGGGCGGCAGCGAGCCGGCCCGCAGCGCGCCGTCGACCAGCACGAACGACAGCGCGAGCAGCACGACGCCCACCGCGACCGCGACGGCGCTGTAGACGACGGTCAGCCGCCAGCGCAGGGTCCGGCGGGGCCGCAGGCCCCGGCGCGGGTCAGGCATCGCCCAGGCGGTAGCCCGCTCCCACCACGGTGTGCACGACCGGCGGCTCGCCCAGCTTCTTGCGCAGCGTCATCACGGTGACCCGCACGGTCGTGGTGAACGGGTCGGCGTTCTCGTCCCAGACCCGCTCGAGCAGCTCCTCGCTGCTGACCACGGCGCCCTCGGCGCGCAGCAGCGTCTCGAGCACGCCGAGCTCCTTGCGGGTCAGCTCGAGGTCGGTGCCGTACCGGGTCGCGGTGCGCCTCGCCGGGTCGACGACGAGCCCGCCCGGGCCGTGCAGCACCGGGGCGGCCGGCGGGGTCGAGCGGCGGCCGAGGGCGCGCACCCGGGCGACCAGCTCCTCGAAGGCGAACGGCTTGCCGAGGTAGTCGTCGGCGCCGAGCTCGAGGCCGGCGACCCGGTCGGCCAGGGTGCCGGCGGCGGTCAGCATCAGCACCCGGGTCAGCGAGCCGTCGGCGGACAGCTGCCGGCACACGTCGTCGCCGGAGCGGCCGGGCAGGTCGCGGTCCAGGACCAGCACGTCGTAGCGGGTCACCATGGCCTTCTCGAGGCCGAGCTCCCCGTCGTACGCGATGTCGACCGCCATCCCCTCCCGGCGCAGGCCGCGGGCGATGGCGTCGGCGAGCGGCACCTCGTCCTCGACCACCAGCACGCGCACGGCCGGGACGCTAGCCGAGCGTGTGTGAGCGGGACGTGAGGTCTACAGCTCCTGGTCGGAGCGCTCCGCGACCGCCGTCTCGGCCGGCTGGTCCAGGCGGGCGATCGTCTCGGCGATCGTGCGGGCGACGTCCTGGGCGGTGAGGCCGACCTCGGCCTGCAGCTGCGCGCGGGTGCCGTGGTCGAGGAACCGCGGCGGGATGCCGACGTCGCGCGCGGGGACGTCGACGTCGGCGTCGCGCAGCGCCTGCGAGAGACCGACCCGACCCCGCCGACGCGGCCGTTGTCCTCGACGGTCACGACGAGGCGGTAGCCCTGCGGCCAGCTCGACCAGCTCGGGCGCCACGGGGGTGACCCAGCGCGGGTCGACGACGGTGACGCCGATGCCCTGCGCGCCGGCCCGCTCGGCCACGTCGAGGCCGAGGCGGCCCATCGCGCCGACCGCCACCAGCAGGACGTCGTCGCCCTGCTCGCGGCGCAGCACGTCGACGGGGCCGACCCGGTCGACCGCGGGGACGTCGTCGCCGACGGCGCCCTTCGGGAAGCGCAGCACGGTCGGGCCGTCGTCGACGGCGAGCGCCTCGGCCAGCTCCTCGCGCAGGGTCGCGGCGTCGCGCGGGCGCGGCGATCCGGATGCCGGGCACGACCTGCAGGATCGACAGGTCCCACATGCCGTTGTGGCTGGCGCCGTCCTCACCGGTGATGCCGGCGCGGTCGAGCACGAAGGTGACGGGCAGGCCGTGCAGCGCGACGTCCATGAGCGCCTGGTCGAAGGCCCGGTTGAGGAACGTGGCGTAGAGGCAGACGACCGGGTGCATGCCGCCGATCGCCAGGCCGGCGGCGCGAGGTGACGGCGTGCTGCTCGGCGATGCCGACGTCGAAGATCCGGTCGGGGTAGGCCTCGGAGAACGCGTGCAGCCCGACCGGCTGGAGCATCGCGGCGGTCAGCGCGACGACGTCGGGCCGCTCCCCGCCGATCGCGGACCATCTCCTCGGACAGCACCGAGGTGAAGCCCTTGGCGCCCGGTCGGCGACCGGCTTGCCGGTGACCGGGTCGATGATGCCGACGCTGTGCAGGCAGTCGGCCTCGTCGTCGACGGCCGGCTGGTAGCCGAAGCCCTTGACGGTGACGGCGTGGACGATGACGGGGCCGCCGTACTCCTTGGCCCGCTTGAGCGCCGCCTCCATCGCGGCGACGTCGTGGCCGTCGATCGGGCCGACGTACTTCAGGCCGAGGTCCTCGAAGAGCACCTGCGGCTGCAGGAAGTCCTTGAGCCCGCGCTTGAGCCCGTGCAGCGCGGCGTAGACCGGCCGGCCGACCAGCGGCGTCTGGCTGAGCGCGGAGCGGACGGTGCCGAGCGCCTTCTCGTAGCCCGGCGCCATGCGCAGGCTGGCGAGGTGGTCGGCCAGGCCGCCGATGGTCGGGCGAGTAGGAGCGGCCGTTGTCGTTGACGACGATGACCACGGGCAGGCTGCCGGCGGCGATGTTGTTCAGCGCCTCCCAGCACATGCCGCCGGTGAGGGCGCCGTCGCCGACGACCGCGACGACGTGCCGCTTCTCGCCGCGCAGCCGGTAGGCCTTGGCCAGGCCGTCGGCGTAGGACAGCGCGGTCGAGGCGTGGCTGTTCTCGATGACGTCGTGCTCGGACTCGGCCCGGCTGGGGTAGCCGGACAGGCCGCCGGCCTTGCGCAGCGTCGCGAAGCCGCCCTGCCGACCGGTGAGGATCTTGTGGACGTACGCCTGGTGGCCGGTGTCCCACAGGACCTGGTCGCGCGGGGAGTCGAAGACCCGGTGCAGCGCCAGGGTCATCTCGACGACGCCGAGGCTCGGGCCGAGGTGACCGCCGGTGCGGGACACCGCGTCGATCATGAAGTCGCGGATCTCGGCGGCGAGCAGCGGGAGCTGGCCCGGGCGACAGCCGCTTGAGGTCCTCAGGACCTCCCACCGTCTCGAGCAGGCTCACCGGTGCTCCTCCACGCTCTGCATCACGCGCCCAGTCTAGGCGCGGTACGGCGTTCGCGCCAGGCAGGCCGGCGGACGTCACAACCGGGGGACGTGGCGCTCGCCCCGCAGGGCCGCGTCGACCAGCGCCACCTGGCGCCCGGTCTGGACCAGCCGCCGGCCCTCCCGGTCGTACGCCGCGAGGCCCGCCTCGATCGCCTCGGGCGGGAGCACGTCGCGCAGGTCGGCGCGCAGGGTCCGCAGGCCCTCGCGGGCGGCCTGCACGGCGGCGCTCGACGTGGCCGGCGGCGAAGCGGGCCAGCAGCACCGGGTGGCGGCGCAGCACCTCGTGGGCGCGGTAGTCCGGCGGGCACAGGTCGTACAGCCAGCCGATCGCGGTGCGCTCCCAGTCGGGGGCGTGCGGGGGCAGCACCTCGGGCGGCCAGCCGGGAGGGGTCCGGTCGTCGCGCACCCCTCCAGTCTGCGTCAGCCGGCACCGACACGCCCGGTCGGCCGCCTCGCGCGTGCCGGGCGGGCCGCCTCGCCCCAGGCGTCGACCAGCGAGAGCCGGGTGCGCCGCTCGAGCAGGTCCTCGGCGGTGAGGGCGCCCTCGGCGGCGACGCCCCAGGCGAGCTCCACCCCGAGCACCGGGACGCCCGGTGCGACCGGCTGCAGCAGCGACGGGTCGCGGTCGGCCAGCGCGGCGACGTCGCCGGCCTCGCTGCCGTAGCGGCGCACCAGCCGGGCCGGCACGCCGGCCGGGGCGCGCCCACGGCGCCGACCAGCGGCAGGTGCGTGGTGGTGCAGGGGACGTCGGTCAGCCCGTCGACGACGTCCTGGGCCATCCGTCGGTAGGTCGTCAGCTTGCCGCCGAGCACCGTGCGCACGCCGTCGTCGCCGACCTCGACCGCGTGGCGGCGGGACAGGTCGGCGGTCTGGCCCTCGGCGCCGGCCAGCAGCGGGCGCACGCCGGCGAACGTGCCGACGACGTCGCCCCGCGACAGCGGCACCTCGAGGCCCCGCGACAGGGTCTGCAGCAGGAACGCGATGTCGTCCTCGTCGGCCCGCGGCACGTCCGGCAGCGGGCCGGGCAGCGGGTCGTCGGTGAGGCCGACGTAGACCAGGCCGTCGGGGTGCGGCAGCGCGAAGACGTAGCGGTTGCTCGCCCCGGGCACCGGCACCGTCATGGACGCCGTGGGGTGACCGAGCAGGGCTGCCGGCAGCACCAGGTGGACGCCCTTGCTCGGGCGCAGCCGGGTGCCGGGCGACAGCGTGTCGGCCCAGGCGCCGGTCGCGTTGACGACCGCCCGCGCCCGGACCCGGACGCGTCTCGCCGGTGCGCTCGTCGCGCACCGTGGCCCGGTGCCGTCCAGCGAGGTGGCCCGGGTGTAGGTGACGACCTGCGCGCCGTACGACGCGGCGGTGCGGGCCAGCCCGACGACCAGGCGGGCGTCGTCCTCGAGCTGGCCGTCCCAGGCGAGCAGCCCGCCGCGCAGCCCGTTCCGGCGCACGGCCGGGAGGAGGCGGGTGGTCTCGGCGACCCCGAGCCGGCGCGGCCGGGGCAGCGCCTTGCGGGGGGTGCCGGCCCACAGCCGGAAGCCGTCGGCGACCCGGTGGCCGACGTCGAACAGCACGCCGCGCGCGCGGCGACAGCTCCGGGCCGAGCGGCACCACCATGGGCAGCGGGCGCACCAGGTGGGGCGCGATCCGGCGCAGCAGCGCGTCGCGCTCCTGGGCGCTCTCCAGCACCAGCGCGAAGTCGTGGCTGGCGAGGTAGCGCAGGCCCCCGTGCACCAGCTTGGAGCTCCACCGGCTGGTGCCGTGGGCGAGGTCGGACTTCTCCACCAGCGCGACGGACAGGCCGCGGGCGGCCGCGTCGAGGGCGGTGCCGCAGCCGGTCACGCCGCCGCCGACGACGAGCACGTCGACGACGCCGCTGCTGAGCGCGTCGAGGTCCTGGGCGCGGCGGGCCGCGGTCAGGTGCGGGCCGGTCACCGCAGGTAGCCGTCGAGCAGGCGGCGCAGCTCGGCGCCGCTGACGAGGGCTTGTACGACGCCTCGACCACCCGGGCCGAGAAGACGAAGGACTGCGCGGTCAGCAGCACGCAGGTCGCGGCCAGCTCGGGGTCGACCTCGCGGATGCTGCCGTCGGCTGCCCCTCCCTGACCTGGGACGCCACCAGGTCGACCGCGGCGCGCTGGGTCGAGCCGAAGCGGTCGACGACCAGCGGCAGCAGCAGCTCGGGGTCGACCTCGAGCACCTTGCGCATAGAGCGGGTGGCCGGCCAGCTCCTCGACGACGACGACGGCCGCCTCGACCAGCCGCTCGCGGGCGGTGGCACGCCGGCGACCTGCTCGCCGGCGTCCTCGATGAGCGCGACCAGCTCGGTGGTCAGCAGCGCCGACACGATCGTCTCCAGGTCGCCCCACTGCCGGTAGACCGTCATCCGGCTCAGCCCGGCCCGGCGGGCGACGTCGGCCAGCGTCGTGCGGCGCAGGCCGACGTCGAGCACGCAGGCCCGCGCGGCGGCCAGGACCGGCTCCAGCGGGGTGTGACGTTGTGACTCCATGTGTCACACTGTACGCGTGACCTCCGACACGTCCAGTCCTGTCCTCGGCGGCTGGGGCGACCCGTCGCGGCGCCCCGGGGTGCCCGAGCACGCCCGCGCCTGGCTCGTCGCGGAGGTGGGCCTCGGCCGGCAGGCAGCGGCCGTCCCGCTGGCCGAGGTGACGCCCCCGCCGTCCCGGCTGCCGTCCGCCGTCCGCGACGCGCTGGCCGGTGCGCTGGGTCCGGACGCCGTCCGCACCGACGACGAGGCGCGGGCCCGGCACGCCGGCGGCAAGAGCTACCTCGACCTGCTGCGCCAGCGCGCCGGCGAGGTCGACGACGCCCCGGACGCGGTGCTGCTGCCCGCCGACGCCGCGCAGGTCGGCGCCGCCCTGCGGCTGTGCGCCGAGCACGAGGTCGCCGTCGTGCCCTTCGGCGGCGGCACCTCCGTCGTCGGCGGCGTCGCGCCGCTGCGCGGGCGGTTCGCGGCCGTGGTCGCGCTCGACCTGCAGCGGCTCGACGCGCTGCGTCTCGGTCGACCCGGTGTCGCGCACGGCCGTCTTCCAGCCCGGGGTGCGCGGTCCGCAGGCCGAGGCGCTGCTGGCGCCGTACGGCTTCACCCTCGGCCACCTCCCGCAGTCCTACGAGCAGGCGACCCTCGGCGGCTACGCCGCGACGCGGTCCGCCGGTCAGGCCAGCACCGGCTACGGCCGCTTCGACGACCTGGTGCTCGGGCTCGAGCTGCAGACCCCGGCCGGACCGCTGCGGCTCGGCCGCGGCGCCGCCTCCGCCGCCGGCCCCGACCTGCGGGCGCTCGTGGTGGGGTCCGAGGGGGCCTTCGGCGTCGTCACCGAGCTGACCCTGCGGGTGCGGCCGCTGCCGGAGACCCGCCACTACGAGGGCTTCTTCTTCCGCACCTGGCCCGACGGCCTGGCCGCCCTGCGCCGGCTCGAGCAGGCCGGCCTCGCCCCCGACGTCGCGCGGCTGTCGGACCCGGACGAGACCCGCGTGCAGCTGGCCCTGGCCGGGCCCGGCGGACGCGCGGCGCGGCTCGGCAAGGCGGTGCTGAGGGCCCGCGGCTACGGCCACGGCTGCCTCGCCGTCCTCGGCTGGGAGGGCGAGGCGGCCGAGGCGGCGATCCGCCGCGGCCGCGGGCGCCCGCTGCTCAAGGCCTTCGGCGGCACCTCCCTCGGCACCGGCGTCGGCGACCGCTGGGAGCACGGGCGCTTCGGCGGGCCGTACCTGCGTGACGACCTGCTGGACCTCGGCGTGCTGGTCGAGACCCTGGAGACCTCGGCGACCTGGTCCGACCTGCCCCGGGTCCACCGGGTGGTGCGGGCGGCCCTGTCCGACGCGCTGCGCGACACGCCGCCGGTCGTGATGTGCCACGTGTCGCACCTCTACCCGCACGGCGCGTCGCTGTACTTCACCGTCCTGGCGCGGCAGCTCGGCGTCGACCCGGCCGGCCAGTGGCAGCGCGCCAAGGAGGCCGCCTCCCGCGCGCTCGTCGCCTGCGGTGCCACGATCACCCACCACCACGCGGTCGGCACCGACCACCGCCCGTACCTCGCCGACGAGGTCGGCCCGCTCGGCGTGGAGGTGCTGCGCGCGGTCAAGGCCGTCCTGGACCCCGCCGGCGTGCTCAACCCCGGCAAGCTGGTCTGAGGAGCCCCGTTGTCCCGCCGTCTGCAGCTCGTCGTCAACCCCGCCGCCGGTGGCGGCCGGGCCGCGCGCCTGCTCCCCCGCGTCGAGGCGGCCCTGCGCGGCGCCGGCCACGACCTCGTCACCACCCCGACCCGCTCGCTCGAGCACGCCGACGAGCTCGCGGCGGCGGCGATGGCGGACGACCGGGTGGTCGTGGCGATGGGGGGCGACGGCATCGTCGGCCGGGTGGCCGGTGCGGTGGCCGACGGCAGCGGCGTGCTCGGCGTGCTGCCCGGCGGCCGCGGCAACGACTTCTGCCGCGCGGTCGGCATCGACCGCGACCCGGTCGCGGCCTGCGCGGTGCTGGCCTCCGGAGAGGAGCGCGCGGTCGACCTCGGCGTCGTCGAGTCGGAGGTCGGGAGCGCGCCGTTCCTGGGCATCGCCAGCATCGGCTACGACTCCGACGTGCAGGAGCGGGTGCTCGGCAGCCGCCTGCCGCTCGGCCAGCTGGTCTACCTGTACGGCTCGCTGGCCGTGCTCGCCCGGTGGCAGCCCGCGCGGTTCACCGGCTCCGTCGACGGCGCGGCGTACGACCTGACCGGCTGGGCGGTGGCCGTGGCCAACTCCGGCGTCTACGGCGGCGGCATGCGCCTGGCCCCGGACGCCTCGGTCGAGGACGGCCTGCTCGACGTCGTGTCGACCACCGCGACGTCCCGCCTGCGCTTCCTGCGCGCGCTGCCCCAGGTCTTCCGGGGCACCCACGTGCAGCAGCCGTCGGTGACGGTCACGCCGGCGCGCGAGGTCGTCCTGGAGGCCGACCGGCCGTTCCGCGTGTTCGCCGACGGCGACCCGGTCGGCCGGCTGCCCGCGACGGTGCGGGTCCGGCCGGGCGCCCTGCGCGTGCTGCTCCCCCGCCGCTGACCTGGGGCCCGTCGCCCCCGCTCCAGCGGTCCCAAGACGCAGGAGCGGGGGGTACCCGTCCTGTCGCAGCGCGCAGCCGGGCGTTACACCGGCGGCTGGAGCAGGGCGACCAGCTCGACGTGCTCGGTCATCGGGAACGCGTCGAAGGCCCGCAGCGACGGCATCGTCCAGCCCGCCTCGAGCAGCACGGCGAGGTCGCGGGAGAAGGACGCCGCGTCGCAGGAGACGTACGCGACCGCGCGCGGCCGCAGCACCGCGAGGGCGCGCGTGACGTCGAGCCCGGCCCCTGCGCGCGGCGGGTCGAGCACGACGAGGTCGGGTGAGGCGAGCCGCCGGACGAGCGACGCGGTGACCTCGGCGGTGCGCACCTTCACCTGCGGCAGGTCGGCGGTGTTGCGGGCCGCGTCGGCGCAGGCGCGGGCGTCGGACTCGACCGCGAGCACCGCGCCCGAGGGGCCGACCGCCTCGGCCAGCAGGGCGGCGAACAGCCCCACCCCGGCGTAGAGGTCGACCGCGCGCTCCCCCGGCTGGGGCTGCAGCCCGTCCAGCACGGTCCGCGCCAGCAGCTCCGCCGCGCCGCGGTGCACCTGCCAGAAGCCGGCGGCCCACACCTCGTACGACCGGCCGAGCGCGGTGTGGCGGAGCCCGTGCGGGGCAGCCACGCCGCGCCCGCCGACCACCACCCCGGCGTCGACCGGCGGCAGCGGCGAGGGCCGGCCGTGGACCGCGACGACCCGCTGGGCGGCGTCGGCCGTCGTGCCGACCTCGACCGACACGGCGCCCGGCCAGCGCAGCCGCTCCGCGCCGACCTGCTCCACCCCGGGTGCGGCGATCAGGCAGCGGTCGACCAGCTCGAGCTCGGAGGAGCGGTGCTTGTGCAGCCCCGCCTCGCCGTCCGGCGTGACCGCGAACTGCATGCGGGTGCGCCAGTCCAGGCCCTCGGCGTCGCCGGGCACCGGCTCGACCACGACGTCGAGCTCGACCCCGGCCAGCCGGCGCAGCTGCTCGCGGACCAGGTCGGCCTTGAGCTCGCGCTGGCGCGGCAGGGCGACGTGCTGGAAGTCGCAGCCGCCGCAGCGGCCGGGACGGGCGTACGGGCAGGGCGGCTCGACCCGGTCCGGCGAGGCCTCGAGCACCTCGACCGCGTCGCCGCGCAGGAACCGGGTCGTCTCGGAGGTCACCTGCACGCGCACCCGCTCGCCGGGCAGGGCGTGGCGGACGAAGACCACCCGGCCGTCGGGGGCGTGACCCACGCAGGAGCCGCCGGCCGCGACCGGGCCGACGACGAGCTCGAGCGTCACGTGCGGGCAGCCCGGCGCACGTCGCCCGGGGCGTTGCCGCCGTCATCGTCGTCGCGCCGCCGCTCGGAGGAGCGCAGCTGGTACGGGACGCTGGTGACCATCACCCCGGGCTGGAACAGCAGCCGGCCCTTGAGCCGCAGGGCGCTCTGGTTGTGCAGCAGCTGCTCCCACCAGTGCCCGACGACGTACTCGGGCACGAAGACCGTGACGACGTCGCGCGGGCTCTTCACGCGCACCGACCGCACGTAGTCGAGGACCGGGCGGGTGATCTCGCGGTAGGGCGAGGCGATGACCGTCAGCGGCACCGACAGCCCGCGCGCGTCCCACTGCTCGAGCAGCGCCTTGGACTCCTGCGGGTCGACCTCGACCGTCAGCGCGGTGAGGTCGTGCGGGCGGGTGGCCTTGGCGTAGGCCAGCGCGCGCAGCGTCGGCGCGTGGACCTTGGAGACCAGCACGATCGCGTGGTTGCGGCTGGGCAGCGAGGGGTTCTCGTCCTCCGGCTCGAGCTCGCGGGCGACCTTGTCGTAGTGCCGGCGGATCGCCCGCATCAGCAGGAACAGCACCGGCATCGCGAGCAGGACGAGGTAGGCGCCGCTGGTGAACTTCGTGATCGTCACGATGACCAGCACCAGGCCGGTGAGCGAGGCGCCGACCGCGTTGATGACCCGGCTGCGGCGGTGGCCCGACGCGGCCTCCGGGGTGGTCGGCGCGGTCGCGAGCAGCCGGTTCCAGTGCCGCACCATGCCGTCTGGCCGAAGGTGAAGGAGGTGAAGACGCCGATGATGTAGAGCTGGATGAGCCGGGTGACGTTGGCGTCGAAGGCGACGATCAGCAGCGCGGCGAACGCGGCCAGCAGCAGGATCCCGTTGCTGTAGACCAGCCGGTCGCCGCGGGTGTGCAGCTGGCGCGGCAGCGCGCGGTCCTGGGCCAGGATCGAGCCGAGCAGCGGGAAGCCGTTGAAGGCGGTGTTGGCCGCCAGGATCAGGATGCCGGCGGTCATCGCCTGCAGGTAGAAGAACGGCGTCGTGCCGTCGCCGAACACCGCTGCCGAGACCTGCGCGATGACGCTGCGCTGGACGTCGCCGTCGGCGAAGCCCTCCAACTGGATCGCAGGGTTCTCGGCGTAGTGCACGTTGGTGAGAGCGCCAGGGCCGTGATGCCGATGAACATCGTCATCGCGAGCCCGCCCATGAGCGCCAGCGTCGTCGCGGCGTTCTTGCTCTTGGGCTTGCGGAACGCCGGCACCCCGTTGGCGATCGCCTCGACGCCGGTCAGCGCCGTGCAGCCGGAGGAGAAGGCGCGCAGCACGAAGAAGACCAGCGCGAGGCCGGCCAGGTTCGTCTGCCGCTCCTCGGCGATGACCCGGTAGGCGGAGCTCTCGGCCGCGGCGTGTCGCCGGTCAGGGCCTGGAAGAGCCCGACAGCCGATCATGATCACGACGCCGAGCACGAAGCCGTAGGTCGGGACCGCGAACGCCTTGCCCGACTCCTTGACGCCCCGCAGGTTCATCGCGGTGAGGAACACGACGAACAGCAGGCGATCAGGACGCGGTGCTCCGCCAGGACGGGGCCGCCGAGATGATGTTGTCGACGCCGGCGGAGACCGACACCGCCACCGTGAGCACGTAGTCGACCAGCAGGGCGCTGGCGACGACCAGGCCGGCGCTCGGGCTGATGTTCTTGTTGGCGACCTCGTAGTCGCCGCCGCCGCTCGGGTAGGCGTGCACGAGCTGGCGGTAGGACAGGACGACGACCGTCAGCAGCAGCACCACCGCTGCCGCGAGGTAGGGCGTCAGGTAGAGGTAGGCCAGGCCGCCGAGGGTCAGGAAGACCAGGATCTCCTGGGTGGCGTAGGCCACGCTGGACAGCGGGTCGCTGGCGAAGATCGGCAGCGCGAGGTACTTCGGCAGCTCCTGCTCCGACGCCCGGTCACTGCGGAGCGCGCGGCCGATGACCAGGCGCTTGAGGACGTCGTTCACCAGGGCCACGGCAGGAAGGGTAGGCCGGTCGCGCCCCGCTGCTCCGCAGGTCGTGCGCGTGTAGCGTCTCCGCGGCCGTCGATCCCGACGGACCTGCGAGCAGGAGGACGGCGTGCACGTCGTGATCATGGGCTGCGGGCGGGTCGGGTCGGCCCTCGCCAAGAGCCTGGAGCGCCTCGACCACGACGTCGCGGTCATCGACCGGGAGGCCGCCGCGTTCCGGCGCCTGCCCGACACCTTCCGCGGGATCCGGGTGAGCGGCGTCGGCTTCGACCGCGACACCCTCATCGAGGCGGGCATCGAGCGGGCCCACGCCTTCGCCGCCGTCAGCAACGGCGACAACAGCAACATCATCGCCGCCCGGGTGGCCCGCGAGACCTTCGGCGTCGAGAACGTCGTCGCCCGCATCTACGACGCCCGCCGCGCCGAGGTCTACGAGAAGCTCGGCATCCCGACGGTGGCGACCGTGCGGTGGACGGCCGACCAGGTCCTGCGCCGGCTGCTGCCCGAGGGCCTGATGAGCGAGTGGCGCGACCCCAGCGGCCGCATCGTCCTGGCCGAGATCGCCGTCTCCCCGGAATGGGTCGGCGTGCGCCTGCGCGACCTCGAGGAGCAGGCCGGCGTGCGGGCGATGTTCGTCACCCGGCTCGGCGTCGGCCAGATGCCCGACGCGCAGACCGTGGTGCAGGAGGGCGACCTCGTCCACGTGGTCCTCGACGTCGAGGACCGCGACCGGGTGGTCGCCGTCTTCGCCGGCGGCCCGAAGGAGGGCGACCGCTGATGCGCGTCGTCATCGCCGGTGCCGGCAACGTCGGGCGCTCGATCGCCCGCGAGCTCATCCACAACGGCCACCACGTCCTGCTGGTCGAGCGCGAGTCACGGGCCATGAAGGTCGACACCGTGCCCGGCGCGGAGTGGCTCCAGGCCGACGCCTGCGAGCTCGACAGCCTGGTGCAGGCGCGGGCCCAGGACTGCCAGGTCGTCGTGGCCGCCACCGGCGACGACAAGGTCAACCTCGTGGTCTCGCTGCTGGCCAAGACCGAGTTCGGCGTCGACCGCGTCGTCGCCCGGGTCAACCACCCCAAGAACGAGTGGCTGTTCAACGAGTCCTGGGGCGTCGACGTCAGCGTCTCCTCGCCCCGGCTGCTCGCCGCCGTCGTCGAGGAGGCCGTCTCGGTCGGCGACCTGGTCCGGCTGCTGACCTTCCGCCAGGGCCAGGCCAACCTGGTCGAGCTGACCCTCGCCGACGACGCCCGCATCGTCGGGCAGACCGTCGGCAGCGTGCCGTGGCCGACCGACAGCGCCCTGGTCGCCGTGCTGCGCGACGGGCGGGTCATCGTGCCGACGCCCGACGCCGCCCTCGAGGGCGGTGACGAGCTGCTCATCGTCGCGACCACGGAGGTCGAGGAGGAGCTCGACGCGCTGCTCGGCAGCGGGCAGCCCCGTCCGGAACGCTAGGCCGGCTCGGGGCCCCGCTCGAGCGCCGCGCGGGTGAACCGGCGGGTGACCCAGAGGGTCGCCACCACCGCGAGGATCGTCAGCGGCCAGCCCATGAGCAGCCGGGCCGCGGCCAGCAGCCCCGGCCGGTCGGCGAGGTAGAGCGCGCCCTGCACGGCGGCGCGCAGCCCGAAGACGCCGAGCGCCCAGCCGACCGTCACGGCGGCGAAGACCCGCCGCAGCCGCCGGTCGGTGCGCCAGCGGTCGCCCATGCCCTCGACCGCGCCGACGATCGCGCCGACCAGCGGCCAGCCGACGACCGCGCTGCCGAGGAAGAGCAGCCCGTAGCCGATGTTGATGAAGATGCCGGGCAGGAAGAAGCCGCGGGCCTCGCCGGAGCGGTTGGCGAAGCCAGGCCGCCACCGCAAGGCCCAGGAAGCCGGACGCGGCCTGCTGGAGCGTCTCCTTGCGCACCAGGCGCAGGAGCATGATGCCGACGCCGGTGGCGAGGGCGGCGATGAGCGCCGGGGCGAGCCAGGGCGTCTTGTCGTCGCGCAGCGCCTGCACGACGCTGTTGACGAAGACGAACACCACCGCGGGCAGGCCGCTGTCGACCAGGCCGCGCTTGCCGCCGAAGCTCTCGACGAGGGCGGAGGTGGTGGCGGGCGGGCGGGGCGTCTGCTCGTCGGTGTGCTCAGGCACCGGGTCGCAGCTCGTACGCGGGGTTGTAGATCGTCGGCTTGCCCTCGTGGTGGGTCATGCGCCCGTGGGCGACGAGCGTGCGGCCCGGGTCCACGCCCCGGATGCGGCGGCGGCCCAGCCAGATCAGCGTCACGGAGCCGCTGCCGTCGTACAGCTCGGCCTCCAGCGTCGGCGTGCCGGCGCGCGGGCGCAGCACCACCGCCTTGACGGTGCCGGCGACCCGCACCGGCTCGCCCTTGGTGCAGCGCAGGACCGGGGTCGCCCCCTCGGAGACGGCGCCCTCCTCGAGGTCACGACGGTCCAGCTCGGCCTCGTCGGCCGTCAGCCGGGCCAGGGCCCGCCGGAAGCGCCCGGGCTGTCTGTCGCTGCTCTCGTCGCGGCTCACGGCACGAGCGTACGCGGGCGGGCGCTACTGGATCTCGGTGATCTCCGGGCCGCGCTCCGGCAACGAGAGGTCGGCCTGCTCCTGCTCGCGCTGGGCCTGCTCCGCCACGTCCGCCGGCAGCCGCAGCGGCAGCGGGTCGCGCACCGCCATCGCCTCGCCGCCGCGCACGACGACGACGTCCTTGAGCGCGTCCAGCAGGGGCGCGGCCGCCACGGCGTCCACGGCCGCGCTGCCGGTGAGCAGCGCGCGCAGGAACCAGCGCGGGCCGTCGACGCCGACGAAGCGGGCCGGCGCGAGCATGAGCCCCTGGCCGGGGACCTCGGTCGGGACGGCGGCCTTGAGCTCCTGGCCGTACGGGCCCTCGACCAGGTCGGCCGAGCCCCCGCTCTCGACCAGCGCGGTCTGGATCTCGGTGGCGACCTCGACCCAGATGCCCTCCGAGCGCGGGGCGGCGAAGGCGTTGATCTGCATCTGGCCCTGGCCGTGGACCAGGGTCGCCGCGATGACCTCGCCCTCGGGGCTGACGTCGACGCGGACCTCGGTCGCGTCGGGCACCGGGACGAGCATGCCGCCGAGGTCGATCCGGCCGACCTCGTCGCTCGGGGCGTCGGCGGCGTCCCACGGGCCCTGCGGCCGGGACGGGCGCGCCGGGGGCGACTGCCTCGGGCTCGGGCGCCTCGTCGACCTCGTCGACCTCGTCGACCTCGTCGACCTCCAGCGCGTCGTCCTCGACCGCCGGGTCCTCGTCGCGCTTGCGCCGTCGGAACACGCTCACCCTCCTGCTGCCTCTCCGTCTGTGCCTGCGCGGGGGGCGGACTGCGCCCAACCGCCCGTGGACCCGTACCCGCCCGCGCCGCGCGCGGACCCCGGCAGCTCGCCGTCGGTCTCCCGCCACTGCACCTGCTCGACCCGCTGCACGACGAGCTGCGCCACCCGGTCGAGCCGGCGCAGGTGCACCGTCTCGCGCGGGTCGGTGTTGTGGAGCACGACCTGCACCTCGCCGCGGTAGCCCGCGTCGACCGTGCCGGGCGCGTTGACGATGGTCACCCCGGCACGGGCGGCGAGGCCCGACCGCGGGTGCACGAAGCCGGCATAGCCCTCGGGCAGCGCGAGCGCGATGCCGGTCGGCACCAGCGCCCGCTCCCCGGGAGCCAGCTCCACGTCGACCGTGGTGACCAGGTCGCAGCCGGCGTCGCCGGGGTGGGCGTAGGCCGGGAGCGGGACCTCCGGGTCGAGGCGCCGCACGAGCACCTCCACCACGTCTGCTCCCGTCGCGCCGTGTTGCGTGAGGTCCGGGCGGACCGGGCACGGACCCTACCCGCGGGGCGTCCAGGCGCGCCCCGACGAGCCGGAGGAGCAGCGTGGGCAAGAGCGTGGTCGTCACAGGTGCCAGCAGCGGGATCGGCCTGGCCACCTGCCTGGAGCTGGCCGCCGCCGGCTACGACGTCGTCGGGACGGTGCGCAGCGCAGCCAAGGCCGAGCCGCTGACCCGGGCCGCCGCCGAGCGGGGCGTGCAGGTCCGCACGGTCGAGCTGGACGTCGACGACCCGGAGTCGACGGTCAAGGCCTTCGCGCAGGTCGACGAGCTGACCGGCGGCGCCCTGGGCGGTGGTCAACAACGCCGGCTGGGCGCTGTCCGGCGCCGTCGAGGACGTCACCGACGAGCAGGCCCGGGCGCAGCTGGAGACCAACGTGGTCGCGCCGATGCGCATCGCGCGCACGGTGCTGCCCGGCATGCGCGCCCGCGGCGAGGGCCGCATCGTCAACGTCAGCTCGGTGGCCGGCCGCATCTCCACGCCGCTGATGGGCTGGTACTGCGCCAGCAAGCACGCCCTGGAGGGCGTCACCGACGCGCTGCGGGTGGAGGTCGAGGCCGACGGCATCCGCGTCGTCCTCGTCGAGCCCGGCATGTTCGGCACCGACATCTGGAGCGCCGCGCAGGACGGCGGGTTCCCCGCGCCGACCTCCGCCCGCTACGCGGCGGCGTACGCCCGGGCCGAGGCGGTGGCCGCGCGCTCGGACCGGCTGCCCGACCCGGTGTGGGTGGCCCGCACGGTCCGGGTGGCGCTGTCGAACCCGGTGCCGATGGCGCGCTACGTCGTCGGCGCCGACGCGGTGGGCGGCCTGGTCGCCGAGACGCTGGTGCCCACGGTCCTCACCGACTACGTCAAGGCGGTGTCGAGCGGTCTGCGCAGCCTGCCGGTGCGCCTGCCGTTCCTCAGCTGACGGCCGCGTCCGCCCGCTCCGGGTGGCGCGACAGCCAGCCCTGCACGAACGAGCACACCGGGACGACCTTGCGCCCCTCGGCCTGCGCCCAGTCGAGGCCGGCGACGACGAGGGCGCTGCCGATCCCGCGTCCCTCGTACGCCGCCGGCACGACCGTGTGCAGGAAGGCGACGCGGTCCGGGCCCTCGAGCTCGTAGACGAGGACGGCGGCCTCGCCGCCCTCGTCCACCTCGAACCGGGACAGCTCGGGGCGGTGCTGGACGTCAGGCGCGCTGCTCATGGCGCCATGCTGTCACTTGTCGCGCAGGGCTCCCGGCTTGTGCACGGCCTCGCCACCGCTCTTCTCGCTCTTCACGAGGTACTGCGGGTCGGCCTTGCTGGCCTTGACCTTCCGGCCGCCCGCCTCGGTCTCGGTCGTGATCTTCTTCTCGACCTTGCCGACGGCCTCGCCGCCGTGGCTCTTCCAGGTGACCTCGTCACCCTTCGTGAACTCGCTCATGGGGACCTCCAGGTGCAGGGGGGTGGTGTGCGGGCGGGTTACCCGGTGCACGGGTTCGCACGCACGGCGCCCGGGCAGGAGCGCGGCAGGAGCACGGACAACGGGAGGGCACGGCATGTCGGTCGGATCTGTCGGCTGGAAGGTGGTCGGCATCGGCAGCGGGCTCGCCGCGGCGCGGGTGAGCCGCAGCGTGCTCGACAAGGTGTGGGCGCGGACGCGGGGCGGCGAGCCGCCGCGCAACCCGGCCGCCCCGGGCACCACCTGGAGCGAGGCCGTCTCGTGGGCGGTCGCCAGCGGCGTGACCGTGGCGGTCGCCCGCCTGGTCGCGACCCGCGGCGCGGCGTCCGCGTGGCGCCGGACCACCGGGCACCTGCCTCCGGGCCTGGAGGAGGTCGGCAACTAGCGTCCGCCGGGTGGACCCCTCCCTCGACCCGGTCGACCTCGCCTACGCGGGCGTGGTGGGCTCGCGAGCCCTGCTGCGCGCGGGCCGCGTCACGGCCGTCGAGCTGCTCGAGCTGTCGCTGTCGCGCATCGAGCAGCACGACGGCCGGCTCAACTGCTTCCGCACGCTGTTCCGCGACAGCGCACGGGCGGAGGCGGAGGCGGCCGACGCCGCGACCGACGACCGGCCGCTGCTCGGTGTGCCCGTCGCGGTCAAGGACAACGTGCCGGTCGCCGGCTCGTCGCCGTGCTTCGGCACCGGCTCGCCGGAGGCGGTGGGCACCCGCGACGCCGAGCTCGTACGCCGCCTGCGCGCAGCCGGCGCCGTCGTCGTCGGCGCCACCAACCTGCCCGAGCTGGCCTTGTGGCCGTTCACCGAGTCACCGACCTGGGGCACGACCCGCAACCCGTGGGACCTCGGCCGCACCCCCGGGGGCTCCTCCGGCGGCTCGGCCGCGGCGGTCGCCGCCGGGCTCGTCGCGGCCGCCCACGCCAGCGACGGCGGCGGCTCCATCCGCATCCCGGCCGCCTGCTGCGGGCTGGTCGGCCTCAAGCCGACGGCCGGCCGGGTGTCGCTGGCCCCGGACCTCGAGCACTGGCACGGCATGTCCTCGCACGGCGTCGTCACCCGCACGGTCGCCGACACCGCCGCGGTCCTCGGTGTCCTGCTCGACGAGCCGCTGGACCTGACCCCGCCCACCGGGCTGCGGATCGCCTGGAGCACCAAGCCGGTCTCCCCCGCGCCGGTCGACTCGCTGGTCACGGACGCGGTCGCCCGTACGGCTGTGCAGCTCCGGGCGCTCGGCCACGACGTCGTGCACGGCGACCCGTCGTACGCCGGGGTGCAGGAGAGCTTCCTGCTCCGCTACCTGCGCGGCGTGCGCGACGACCACGTCCGGCTGGTCGACCCGACGCGCACCGAGGCCCGGACCCGCACCGTCGCCGCGCTCGGCGGCCTGGTCGGTGACCGGGCGCTGGCCCGCGGCCGCCGGCTCGGTGCTGCCTTCGCCAGCCGGCCGTTCCCCGAGGGCGCCGACGTCGTCCTCACGCCGACGATGGGCGGCCCACCCGCCCCGGTCGGGTCGCTCACCGGGCGGCGCACCGTCGCCCTCGCCGGCCGGCGCGTCCCCTTCACCCCGCCCTGGAACGTCGGCGGCCACCCCGCGATCAGCGTCCCGGCCGGCCAGACGCCCGACGGCCTGCCGCTCGCGGTCCAGCTGGTGGCCGGGCACGGCCGTGACGACCTGCTGCTGGCGCTCGCGGCGCAGCTCGAGGCCGCCGACGGCTGGCCGTCCCGACGCCCGGTCCTGACCGGGTGAACGAGTGATCACTCGGTCCCGGGTGGGTAGCGTCCGCCCGTGACCTCAGCAGCACCGACGTACGGCGCCGACCTCGACGTGATCCTCGCGCAGCGGCTCCGCTCGGGGGTGCGCGACACCATGCTCGCCGACCGCACCGCCACCGTCGTGCTCGACGCCGGCGAGAGCGGCGTCTGGACCATCGACCTCGCCGGCGGCACCACCCGGGTGCAGCGCGGCGGCACCGACCGCCGCGACCTGATCATCCGCGGCACGGCGGCCAAGCTGGCCGAGGTCGTCTCGGGCGCGACGTCCGGTGTCCGGGCCTTCCTCGACGGCTCGATCACCGTGCGCGGGGACCTGGCGCTGTCGCTGCAGCTGGACGGCCTGTTCGCCGTGGAGGGCGCCGACCACCTCACGCCCCGCGCCGGGCGGGTCAGCGCGATGGGCGTGCGCACCACCTACCTCGAGGCCGGCCCGCGCGACGCCCAGCCGGTGATCCTCCTGCACGGTCTCGGCGCCACCAACGCCTCGATGCTGCCGGTCTTCGCCGACCTGTCCAGGGACCACCGCGTCCTCGCCCCGGACAACCCGGGCTTCGGCGCGTCGGACGCGCCCTCCGCCCCGTACACCTCCGCCTGGTTCGCCGCCTGGCTCGAGGCGTTCCAGGGGGCGACCGGTAGTCGCGGGGCGGTGCTGATCGGCAACTCGCTCGGTGGGCGGATCGCGATCGAGCAGGGCCTGCAGCACCCGAAGTCGGTCAAGGCGCTGGTCCTGCTGACGCCCTCGCCGGCCTTCCGCGCGCTGCGCCACTTCGTCCGCGTCGTGCGCCTGCTGCCGCCCGGCCTCGCCCGTGCGCCGCTGCCGCCGCTGTCGCACGCCTTCGTCGTCGAGGCGATCAAGGCCATGATGAGCGTCCCCGACCGGCTCCCCCGCGCCTGGTACGACGCGGCCGCCGACGAGGCCGTCCGCGTCATGCGCTCGCCCGGGCACCGGACCGCCTTCTTCGCCTGCTCGCGGCAGATCTACCTCGAGGAGGCGTTCGGCCGCAACGGCTTCTGGGCCCGCCTGCCCGGGCTGATGCCGCCGGCGCTGTTCGTCTGGGGCGACCGCGACCGGCTCGTGCCCGCGTCGTTCGCCTTCCACGTCGCCAACGCGCTGCCCGACGCCGGTTCGGTCGTCATGGAGGACTGCGGGCACGTGCCGCAGTTCGAGCACCCCGAGGAGACGATGGCCATCGTCCGGGGGTTCCTCGACGGCGTCCTCCAGGTAGGCCCATGACGTGCAGACCTTCGTCCCCTACCCGGACCTCCGGGTCAGCAGCCAGGTCCTCGACAGCCCGCGCCTGGGCAAGCAGCGGGTCGAGACGTTCCAGATCCTGCGGGCGCTGACCTGGCCGGGCTACGCCTGGAAGAACCACCCGGCCGTCCGCATGTGGCGCGGCTTCGTCCCCGGCCTCGTCCTGTACGGGGTGGAGAACTGCCGCGAGTGGACCCGCCGCGGCAACGCCGACACCGTGCTGCCGCAGCTGCTGGAGTGGACCGGCGGGCAGGTGCCGGTCGACCCCGACCTGCCGCCCTGGTGGGGCCTGCCCGAGCTGCACCTGTCGCACCGCTGCTCGCTGGTGCGCAAGGACCCGTCGTACTACGGACCTGTCTTCGGCGATGTCGACCCGGAGGTCCCCTACTACTGGCCGGCGGACGCCTTCCCGCGCTGGCCCCTGCGCGGGGCTTCGCTCCCTGTCCCGGAGGCCCTGTCGCTCCTCGGCTTCGCCTCCGCCCGGGCCGGCCAGGCCGAGGCCGCCGACGCCGTCGCCGCCGGGCGCGACGTCCTCGTGGTGGCCCGGCCCGGCCACGGCGGCTCCTCCGCCGGCCTGCTGGCCGGACTGGTCACGCCCGGCTCGACGCTCTGGGTCAGCCCCGACGCCTACCCCGACCCCGAGCCGGTCCCGCCCGTCGACCTCGTGCCGCCGCGCACGGTCGAGGACGCACCCGGTGCCGCCGCCGCCGGCCCCGACGCCGAGGGCCCGCCTGCCCCGTCTGACTCGCGTGCGGAAGACCGGCCATCTGTGCGGGGGACCGGACACGGGCCGGACAGCAACGCTGCCCTGCCGGCCGCCGCGGCGCGGACCCGGCCACCGTCCGCCGAGGACGGCCCGGACGAGCAGCCGGCGCCGGCGAAGCCGCTGGCCCGCCCGCCAGACCCCGCCGACCTGGCGGCGATGCACGCCGAGCAGCTCCCGTCCGGGTGGCTCTTCGCCCGACCGGACACCCTTCCCCCGCTGCCCGCCGACCTCGGCGCCGTGGTGGTCGACGCCGCCGACCGGGTCGAGGCGCTCGCCCTGCCCGCCGACCGGCCGCCAGTCGTCGCGCTCGTGGCCGAGGCCGACCCGGAGCAGCGAGCCGCCCTGACCGCCCGGCTGGGGCTGCGCGACCCGGTCGTCGTCGGGGGTGGCTGGGACCCGTGGGCGACCTGGCTCGGTGTCGCCTCCCCCGCCACGGCCGCCGCCCGCCGGCGCCTGCTCCCCGAGCTGGTCCGCGACGGGGGCCCGGCCCTGGTGGTCGCCGCCTCGCGCGAGCGCGCCGACCGGGTCACCGGCGCGCTGACGGCCGCGGGTCTGCGGGCGGCCGCGTGGGCGCCGGCGATGCGCCCCTCCCGCGCCACCGCTGCCGTGGGCGCCTGGCGCTCCAAGCGGCTCGACGCGCTGGTCGTCCCGGCCGGCGACCTGCCGCCGCTGGGCCGCGCCCGGGTCGCCCTGCTCCTGCACGCCGACCCGCCGGCGACCCCGCGCGCCTGGCGCGACCTCGTCGCCGAGGTCGGTCCCGCCCGCGCGGTCCTGGTGGCCGGACCGGACACGCCCGACCCCGTACGCGCCTACGCCGACGCCCCGGGCTGCCGGCGCGCCGTCCTGCTCGACGAGCTCGGTGAGCCGGTCGACGTCCCCTGCGGGCGCTGCGACCGCTGCGCCCCCGACGGCGGCCCGACGACCACCTGACTCGCGCCCCGGCGCCGCGACGCGCCGGGCGGCAGGCGGCCGACGGGGCCGCCCGCGGCACCGCGGCGGACCGCCGCGCCGGCGCCCGCGCGACGTCGCGATCCCCTGCGCCGCCCGAGCGCGCCGACCCGTCCGCCCGCCTGAGCGACCAGGCTGGGTCCGCCGTCGGCCCGGTGCCCCCCGACCTACCTCCGGTGGAGGTCCCGCAGCAGCGCCTCGCCGAGGCTGCGGGTCTCGCGCCGGTTGAGCTCGGCACCGGCGAGCGCGCCGGCGAGGAACGGCGCCAGCGTGGACACGTTGCGCCCGAGCCGCCGGACCAGGCGGGCCCGCAGCTGCTGGCGCGCCGCCGTGCCGAGCACCGCCCCGAGCGACGGTGGGCCGTTGCGGATGTCGATGCCCCGCTTGGAGGCCCAGGCGGTCAGGTAGGCCGCGGCCTGCTCGGCGGGGGTGCCGCGGGGCGTACGCCCGTAGACGACGTGCAGCTCGGCCACGAGCTTGAGCTCGACGGCGACGACGGCGACGGTCTCAGCGACCAGCTGCACCGGGGCGGCGAGCAGCGTCGGCGGGGCGGCGGCCTGCGCGGAGGCGAGCGCGCCGCCCGCGGCGCCGATGCCAGCGGTGACGGTCGCGGCGGTCTGCACCAGCGCGTCGGCGAGCTCGTCGCCGGACAGCCCGTCGTAGTGCTCGCGCAGCACGAGCAGGTCCCGGACCGGGACGTGCGGCGCGAGGTCGGTGACGATCTCGGTGAGGTAGGCGCCGGAGGCGGCGGCCCGGACGCCAGCGCGACGCAGCCCGCCCGTGAGGGCGCGCATCAGCCGGGTCAGGACGCGGCCGCGCTCACGACGGTCCAGGCGCTCGTCGGACAGCTGCCCGACCAGCGCGCCGACCTCGTCGCGGCGGACCAGCTCGCCGCTCACGGCGGCGTCCGGGTGGCGCAGGACGCCGTCCGTCATCCAGCAGCCGGCGTACGGGGGTGCGGTCTGGCGGCTCAGCACCCAGGTGAAGCCGAGCGCCTCGTCGTCGGCGGTCATGACGAGCACCTCCTGGCGCGCGCCCGGCCCGGAGACCTCGACCGGGCCGAGGTGGACCGCCCGGTGCCCGAGCAGCCCCCGGTAGACCGGGTTGCGCAGCAGCTCGGCGAACCGCTCCAGCGGTCCGGTCGCCGAGCGGTTGCCGGGACTGGCGTAGGCCCAGCACTGCGCGAGCCCGGCCCCGGGCGGACCCGAGGCCGGCTCGCGCGCGAGACCCTCGAGCTGGGCCACGACCACGTCGGTCGGGCTCAGCTCGGGAGCAGGTCCCGGACCGTCGTGCACGAGGGCGTCAGGCGCACTCGCGGCAGACGAGGCGGCCGCCCTTGTCGGAGGCCAGCTGGCTGCGGTGGTGCACCAGGAAGCAGCTCGAGCAGGTGAACTCGTCGCTCTGCTTCGGGAGCACGCGCACGGTGAGCTCCTCGCCGGACAGGTCGGCGCCGGGGAGCTCGAGCGCCTCGTTGAGGTCGGTCTCGTCGACGTCGACGCTGCTCGCCTGCGCCTCGGCGCGACGGGCCTTCAGCTCCTCGAGGCTGTCCTCGCCGAGGTCGTCAGCCTCGTTGCGTCGGGGCTGGTCGTAGTCGGTGGCCATGGTCGTGGGCCCCTTCCTCTCGCGGAGCCACGTCCCCCGGGGCCCGGGGGTCGTGTGGTGCGGTGCCGGAGACCGGCTCCGGCGCGGGCACAACGCACGGGGAGGTCGTTCTGTGCCCGCGAGCCCGGTCGGAGCGCCAGAGGGTAGCGGTCGCGGCTGCCGCCCTCTGCCCGCCTGTCGCCGGGTGCGTGAGCCCTGTTGCAACGGCACGTACGGGGTACGTCGCGCCCATGACGACCTACGGCTACTTCCTGTCCTCCGAGGAGCACGCGCCGCTCAGCCTGCTGTCGCAGGCAGTGCGCGCCGAGCAGGCCGGGTTCGAGGCCCTGTGGATCAGCGACCACTACCACCCGTGGACCGGCGAGCAGGGGCAGTCGCCGTTCGTGTGGTCGGTGCTCGGGGCGATCGCCGCCCAGACGCGAGACGATCCGGTGCGCCACCGCCGTGACGGCCCCGACGCTGCGCATCCACCCCGCCATGGTGGCCCAGGCCGCCGCCACGACGGCCGCGCATGTTCGAGGGCCGCTTCTCCTTCGGCGTCGGCACCGGCGAGGCGCTCAACGAGCACATCTTCGGCGACGCCTGGCCGACCCTGGACGTGCGCCTGGAGATGCTCGAGGAGGCGGTCGAGGTCATGCGGGAGCTGTGGACGGGCGAGCTGTCCGCCACCGGGGACGCACTACACGGTCGACACCGCCCGGCTCTACACGCTGCCCGACGCGCCGCCGCCGGTGCTGGTCTCCGGCTTCGGCCCAAGGCCACCGAGCTGGCCGCCCGCATCGGCGAGGGCTACCTGAACGCCAGCCCCGACGGCGAGATGCTCCAGCTCTACCGCGACAGCGGCGGCACCGGGCCGGGCCACGGCGGCGTGAAGGTCTGCTGGGCCGAGACCGAGCAGGAGGCCCGCGAGACGATCCACCGGCTCTGGCCCAACGAGGCGATCCCCGGCGAGGCGGCACAGGTCCTGCCGAGCCCGCACCACTTCGAGCAGCTCGCGCAGCTCGTCACCGAGGACATGGTCGCGGAGGGCAAGGCGCTCGGGCCGGACGTCGAGCGCTACGTCGAGGCCGTGAAGGAGTACGTCGACGCCGGCTACGACGAGGTCTACCTCAGCCAGGTCGGCGAGGACCAGGAGGGCTTCTTCCGCTTCTGGGAGACCGAGCTCAAGCCGGCCCTCGACCGGCTCTAGGAGTCGTCGGTCATCCGGGCGAAGCGCCAGAACTCCGCGGTCGCGTCGACCGGGTCGCCCGGCTCGGTCCAGCGGTGCGGGTACGGCGACAGCCGCCGGATGGTGATGTCGCTGCCGGGCGCGGCGCCGGGGATGCTCCGCACGTCGCGCAGGAACGTGTCGAGCCGCTTGCTGTAGCTGGTGCCCTCGAACGGCACGGCGGTGTCCCGGTCGCCGTGCAGGTGCAGCGCCCGGATCGGCCCGGCGCAGCGCGGGACCTCCAGGGTGCCGCTCATGACCCCGACGGTGTCGATGAGCCCGGGCCGCTCGCAGGCCAGCCGGTAGGCCATCATCCCGCCGTTGGAGAACCCGACCGCCGACACCCGGCCCGCACCGCGGCGCCGCAGGTCGGCCACCACGTCGGCCAGGAAGTCGACGTCGTCGACGCCCTCGACCACGGCCTGCCCGCAGCAGAGCCCCGCGTTGAACGACCTGCGGATGCCCTCGGGGTAGGCGACGAGCACGCCGTCGCGGTCCGACAGCCGGTCGAAGCCGGTCGAGCGCGCCGCGTCGGCCGGGTCGGAGTCGAGCCCGTGCAGGAACACCATGACCGGCCGGCCCGCGGTCCGGGTCGGGTTGCTGCGCAGCTCCGGCGGGACGTGCAGGACGTACGCCCGGCCGTCGGCGAGCACGACCCTGGTGTCGGTCGGCGGCGGGACCGGGCCGAGCGCGCCGGCCAGCGGGGCGGCCGCGCCGCCGGCCAGCACGGTGGCGACGAAGAGCAGGAGCAGCACGCGCCGACGGGTCCACGCCCCGCTGCCCGCCCTGACCGCTCGCACGGGGTCAGTCTGTCAGGTGGTGCCGACGCCGTAGCCGTCGAACAGCAGCCGGGTGAGCTCCTCGGTCAGCTCCGCGCGCTCGCACGGGCGCTCCTCGAGCCACCAGTCGCCGGCCGCCTGGACCATGCCGACGACGCCGTGCGCCCAGGCCCGGGCCCGTACGGCGCCGGCGGGCACGCCGACCTCGGCGGCGATGCCGTCGGCCAGCAGGTCGGACAGCCGGCGCAGGAAGGACCGCACCTCGCCCTGCGCGGCCGAGGCCTCGGTCGAGTGCACGAGGAACCGGTAGAGCAGCGGCTCCGCCTCGATCGTCGACAGGTAGGCGTCGATGGTCAGCGCGACCCGCTCGCGCGGGCTGCGGCCGGCCGACAGGGCCGCCTGCAGGTGGGCCAGCAGGCGGCCGGTCGAGCGCTCGGCCAGCGCCGCGTACAGCCCGCCCTTGTCCCCGAAGTGGCGGTAGAGGACGGGCTTGGTGATCCCGGCCTCGGCCGCGATGGCCGCCATCGACACCGCCGCCCCGTCGCGGGCGACGATGCGGGCGGCGGCGTCGAGGAGCTCCTCGCGGCGGGCGAGCCGGTCGGCGACGACGTAGGTGCTCAGGGGATCTGCACGCCCGAGATCGCCCGGCTGATGATCAGTCGCTGGATCTCGCTGGTGCCCTCGAAGATCGTGTAGATCTTGGCGTCGCGGTGCCACCGCTCGACGGGGTACTCGCGGGTGTAGCCGTTGCCGCCGAGGATCTGGATCGCCTTCTCGGTGACGTCGACCGCGGCCTCGCCCGCGAACAGCTTGCTCATCGAGCCCTCGCCGGCGGTGAACGGGATCTGGTTCTTGCCCATCCACGCCGCGCGCCAGACGAGCAGCCGGGCCGCGTCCAGCTTGGTCTTCATGTCGGCGAGCATGAACGCGATGCCCTGGTTCTGGATGATCGGGCGGCCGAACTGCTCGCGGGTCTTGGCGTACTCCAGGGCGTACTCGTAGGCCGCGCGGGTGATGCCCACGGCCTGCGCGCCGACGGCCGGCCGGCTCGACTCGAAGGTCGCCATGGCGGCCTGGCCGCCCTTGACCCGGCTGCTGTCCAGCTTCTCGCCGCGGGCCAGCGCCGCCGCCCGCTCGCGGGCCCGGGCGAGGCGCTCGTCGAGCTTGTCCTTGCCGCCGAGCAGCGCGCTGCCGGGCAGGCGCAGGTCGTCGAGGATGACCTCGCTGGTGTGGCTGGCGCGGATGCCGTGCTTCTTGAACTTCTGGCCCTGCGCCAGGCCCTTGCCCTTGAACTCCGGGCCGACGACGAAGGACGCCTGGCCGCGGGCCTTGAGCGCCGGGTCGACCGCGGCGACGACGACGTGGACGTCGGCGATGCCGCCGTTGGTGATCCAGGTCTTGACGCCGTTGAGGACCCACTCGTCCTTGGCCTCGTCGTAGACGGCGGTGGTCTTCATGCTGCTGACGTCGGAGCCGGCGTTGGGCTCGGACACGGCGAGCGCGGCCAGCTTGACGTCGGCCTCGGTGCCGAAGCACTGCGGGACCCACTCGCCGATCTGGTCCATCGTCCCGTTGCCGAGGATGCCGGCGACGCCGAGCGTGCGTGCCGACGATCGACAGGCCGATGCCCGCGTCGCCCCAGAACAGCTCCTCCATGACGATCGGCAGGCTGATGCCGGAGTCGTCGCCCCAGGCGCTGGCGAAGAAGTCGAGGGAGTAGATCCCGGCCTTCGCGGCCTCCTGGATGATCGGCCAGGGGGTCTCCTCGCGCTCGTCCCACTCGGCGGCGGCCGGGCGGATGACGTCGGCCGAGAACTCGTGCAGCCACTTCTGCAGGGTCTGCTGGTCCTCGGTGAGCTGGAGGGTGAAGCCGGTCACGAGTGCTCCTCGGTGATGGGGGTTACCGCCGGTAACAGTGATCGGGCGACCTTCCCGTGTCAAGCGGGACGAGCGTCACGCCGCGCCCTCTTGACGAGGTGTTACCGCCGGTAACACCATCGAGGCATGGTCCCCGTGACGTACGGCTCGCAGCCCCTGCACGGCTCCCTCGTCCGCTACGCGGAGGCGGGCGCCGACTCGGCGGGTCCGCTGGTGGTGCTCGTGCACGGCATCGCCTCCCGCGCCGCGCAGTGGGAGCAGGTCATGGGGCGGCTCGGCGAGACCTGCCACGTGCTGGCCCCCGACCTGCTCGGCCACGGCGAGTCGGCCAAGCCCCGCGGCGACTACTCCCTCGGCGCGCACGCCTGCGGCATCCGCGACCTGCTCGCCTCGCTCGGTCACGACCGCGCCACCCTCGTCGGCCACTCCCTCGGCGGCGGCATCGCGATGCAGTTCGCCTACCAGTTCCCGGAGCGGGTGGAGCGCCTGGCGCTGGTCTGCTCGGGCGGTCTCGGCCCGGAGGTCAGCCCGTTCCTGCGGGCCGCCACGCTGCCCGGCGCGGAGTACGTCCTGCCCGTCATCGCCGGCTCGTACGTCCGCCGCGCGGGTGCCTCCGTCGGCCGCCTGCTGGGCCGCGCGGGCGTCCCGGTGGCCCCCGGCCTCGCCGAGGCGCTGTTCGGCTTCGCCTCGCTCGGCGACCCGGCGACCCGCGAGGCGTTCGTGCACACCGCTCGCGCCGTCCTGGACCCGCGCGGCCAGCGGATCGACGCCCGGGACCGGCTCTACCTCGCGACCGACCTGCCGCTGCTCGTCGTCTGGGGCGCCAAGGACGCGATCATCCCGGTCGAGCACGGCCGCTCGCTGTCCGAGCGCGTCCCCGGCTCGACCCTCGAGGTCTTCGAGAGCTCCGGCCACTTCCCGCACCTGACCGAGCCGCAGCGCCTCGCCGTCGTCCTCGAGCGTGGGTCCGCGGCACCGAGCCGGGCAGCTCGACCCGTCGACCCTGACCGCCCGGCTGCGCGAGCCCTCGCGCTAGCTGTTCGCCGTGTCCTGGGCCGCGACGGCAGCCGCCGGCAGCGTGCCCTGCGCGCAGTCGGCGCCCTTCTCCCCGCCCTGGCCGCCCGCGGCGTAGGTCTCGGTGAACGTCCGCAGCCGCGGGTCGTCCGGGGCTGTCCGCGCTGACCTGCGCGCCCCAGGTCGAGGCCATGAACGGCGCCGGCTGACCCGGGTAGGGCGAGACCAGCGTGTACGCCGGGTCCACCCCGGTCAGCTCCACGAGGGCGGCGACCTGGGCCGGGGTCGCTCCCGGCTGGTAGGTCAGCCAGACCGCGCCGTGCTCCTCGGAGTGGACCGCGAACTCGTTCGGCACCGGCTCGGTGTAGACGCCGCAGCGCAGCCAGCCGTAGACGCCCTCGGCCTGGGCCGGCCAGTGCGGGCCGCCCATCGGCGGCGTCTCGGGGTAGGTCACGCGCTTGGTCGTGTGCTCGTGCGACGGGTCCTCCGAGAGGGTCCGCAACCCGGCGATGTCGGGAGCCGTCGGCTTCTCGGCGCCCGAGGAGCAGGCGCTCAGGGCGAGCAGGACGGCGGGGACGAGCAGCAGGCGGCGCACGCCACCACCGTAGGAGCGGCGTGTGTGGTCCCTGTGAGACCGTGCCCGCCCCAGACCCGGAGGTAGTCCCATGGACGTGCTCTACACGGCGCAGGCGACGGCGCGCGGCGGTCGCGAGGGCGAGGTCGTCAGCGACGACGGCGTCATCGACCTCACGCTGACCCTGCCGAAGGAGCTCGGCGGCCCGGGTGGCGACCACTCCAACCCCGAGCAGCTGTTCGCGGCCGGCTACGCCGCCTGCTTCCACAGCGCCCTCAAGCGCGTCGCCGGCTCGAAGAAGATCGACGTCGAGGGCTCGAGCATCACCGCCCGCGTCGGCCTGGGCGTCGAGGGCGAGGCCTTCGGCATCACCGCGACGCTGATCGGCGCCTTCCCGACGCTCGACGCCGAGGCGGGCCGCGAGCTGATGGAGGCCGCCCACCAGGTGTGCCCCTACTCGCGGGCCACCCGCGGCAACGTCGACGTGCAGCTCGAGGTCGCCTCCTAGCTCAGGCCACCACCTGGCCGCCCTTGCCGACCACCGTGATGCCGTTGGCGGTCACGGTGAACCCGCGGGCGCGGTCCTTCTCCGGGTCGACCCCGATCTCGGCGAAGGGCCAGACGACGACGTTCTTGTCGAGGATGCAGTTGCGCACGACGGCGCAGCGTCCGACGTCGACGCCGTGCATGAGCACCGCCCCGCGGACGTCGGCACCGGTGTGCACCCGCACGTGCGGGGAGAGCACCGACCGGCGTACGGCCGCGCCGCTCACGATCACGCCGGGACTGACCAGGGAGTCCATCGCCTGGCCGATGCGGCCCTCCTCCTCGAAGACGAACTTCGCGGGGGGCAGGGAGGGCAGGCTGGTGAAGATCGGCCAGCGCCGGTTGTAGAGGTTGAAGACCGGGTGCACCGACACCAGGTCCATGTGGCTGTCGTAGTAGGCGTCCAGCGTCCCGACGTCGCGCCAGTAGCCCCGGTCGCGGTCGGTGGCGCCCGGCACGTCGTTGTGCGCGAAGTCGTAGACCTCGGCCCCGCCGCGCTCCACCAGCATGGGGATGATGTTGCCGCCCATGTCGTGCACGGAGCCCTCGTCGCCCGCGTCCAGGCGCACCGCCTCGAGCAGCGCCTCGGTCGTGAAGACGTAGTTGCCCATCGAGGCGAAGACCTCGTCCGGCGAGTCGGGCAGCCCGGGCGGGTCGGCCGGCTTCTCCAGGAACTCGGTGATCTTGCGCCCGTCCGGCCCGGTCTGGATGACGCCGAACTGCGACGCCTCCGACCGCGGCACCCGGATGCCCGCGACGGTCACGCCGGCGCCGCTGGCGATGTGCTGCTCGACCATCTGCCGGGGGTCCATCCGGTAGACGTGGTCGGCGCCGAAGACGACGACGTAGTCCGGCTCGTCGTCGTAGACGAGGTTCAGGCTCTGGTGGATCGCGTCGGCCGAGCCGCGGAACCACTGCGGGCCGAGCCGCTGCTGCGCCGGCACCGGCGTGACGTAGTTGCCGAGCAGCGTCGACATCCGCCAGGTCGTCGTGATGTGCCGGTCGAGCGAGTGCGACTTGTACTGCGTCAGCACGACGATCCGCAGGTAGCCCGCGTTGACCAGGTTGGACAGCACGAAGTCGATCAGCCGGTAGATCCCCCCGAACGGCACCGCGGGCTTGGCCCGGTCGGCGGTGAGCGGCGACAGGCGCTTGCCCTCCCCACCTGCGAGGACGATGCCGAGGACGCGGGGCGCGGGATCCATGCCGGGAGCATGTCGCACTCCCCCACCGCACGACTACGGTCCCCGGCATGCGCATCGGAGTGCTGACCCGCGAGTGGCCGCCGGAGGTCTACGGAGGGGCGGGGGTCCACGTCGAGTACCTGGTGCGCGAGCTGCGCCGGCTGGCCGACGTCGACGTGCACTCCTTCGGCGGCACCGCCGGTGGCGCGACGGCGCACTCCTCCGACCCGCGCCTGGCCGGTGCCAACGCCGCCCTGCAGGTGCTGTCGACCGACCTGTCCATCGCGGCCGCCACCGCCGGCTGCGACGTCGTGCACTCCCACACCTGGTACGCCGACCTCGCCGGCCACCTCTCCGCGCTGCTGCACGGCGTGCCGCACGTCGCGACGACGCACTCGCTGGAGCCGCACCGGCCGTGGAAGGCCGAGCAGCTCGGCGGCGGCTACCGGGTCTCCAGCTGGGCGGAGAAGACCGCGCTGCTCGGCGCCGACGCCGTCATCGCCGTCAGCCAGGGCATGCGCACCGACGTGCTGGAGGCCTACCCGGACCTCGATCCCGACCGCGTCCACGTCGTCTACAACGGCATCGACGCCACGGAGTACGCCGCCGTCGAGGCCGTCGACGTCCTGGAGCGCGAGGGCGTCGACCCCGCGGTCCCGTACGCCGTGTTCGTCGGCCGGATCACCCGCCAGAAGGGGCTGGTGCACCTGCTGCAAGGCGGCCGCGCGACCTCCCCGGCCAGCTGGTGCTGTGCGCCGGCGCGCCGGACACCCCGGAGATCGCCGCGGAGACCGAGGCCCTCGTCGCCGAGCTGCAGTCGCGCCGGCCGGGCGTGGTCTGGATCCGCGACATGCTGCCCAAGGCCGACGTGGTGCAGCTGCTCTCGCACGCGACCGTCTTCGTCTGCCCGTCGGTCTACGAGCCGCTCGGCATCGTCAACCTCGAGGCGATGGCGTGCGGCACCGCCGTGGTCGCCTCCGCGGTCGGCGGCATCCCCGAGGTCGTGGTGGACGGCGAGACCGGCGTGCTGGTGGCGTACGACCCCGCGGACGAGGCGGCGTTCCAGGCGGGGCTGGCGCAGCGCGTGGCCGAGCTGCTGGCCGACCCGGCCCGGGCCGCCGCGATGGGCGCGGCCGGGCGGGAGCGCGCGGTCCGCGACTTCGGCTGGGACGCGGTCGCCCGCGCCACGCTCGCGGTGTACCAGTCCGTCCTGGCCTGAGCTGCTGGCCTGATCGGACCAGATCGGGCATTCACCCTCCAGGGGGAGGGTCCGGTGACCGATCCTGTGCTCATGCTCCTCGCCGCGCTGCTCCTCACGGTCGCCGTCGTCACCAGCCTCGCTGTCCGGATCTTCGAGCGGGTCAGGCCCGAGGGCGACGCGCTGGACGAGGACGCCTCGCCGGCGCAGCGCGCGTGGTTCCGGCTGCGCCGCTGGCGTGCCGCCCGCGGCCAGAAGCCGCTGCTGCCCGAGGGCCACCGCCCGCCGGCCGGCCTCGGCCCGCTGAGCCCCAGCGAGCGGTTCCTGCGCGAGGAGACCACCCGCGGCCTGCGCGCCCTGCAGGTCTGGCTGGTCGACCAGACCGCCTAGACCTGCACGTCGACCACCACGGGCAGGTGGTCGCTGGCGTCGCTGCGCACCCGTTGCGCCCGCGACGCCGACAGGTCCGGCGTGAGCAGCACCGCGTCGATCCGCCGCTTCGGCCGGTCGGACCGGAACGTCGTGCCGGCCGGGCGCCCGGCGTCGACCAGCAGCGCCCGACGGGCGAGGGGCGCGACCTCCTCGTTGAGGTCGCCGAGCACCACGCCTGGCCGGCGGACGAGCCGCGTCACGGCCTCCCACTGCGCGTCCCGGTCGCTCGGCGGGCGCCACTGCAGGTGGGTCACCAGCACCTGCACGCCGTCGACGTCGGCCTCCAGGCAGACCCGCTGCTCCCCCTGCGGCGCGTCGGTGCTCGACGGCAGCAGGTGCACCCGGGAGGTCACCGGCGCACGGGTCAGCAGCGCCAGCCCGTACGCCCCCGTGCTGCTGGTCAGCGCCGGCGCGAAGGCGGCGCTCCGGTCCAGCAGGGCGGCGAGGTCGGCGGCCATGTCGGCGTGCCGGCTGCGCGCACCCCAGAGCACGTCGACCTCCTGCAGGCCGATCACGTCGGCGTCGAGCGGGCGCAGGACGTCGGCGATCCGCTCGAGGTCGTAGCGGCCGTCGAGGCCGACGCCGGCGTGCAGGTTCCAGGTGACTACCCGCACGGGTCGGCGTCCGCGTCGTGGGCGACCAGCAGGTCGTGCAGCGCGGCGAACACCCCCGGCGCAGCTGCCAGCACCAGGTCGAAGCCGGCTGCCCGGCCGCGCAGTCCCTCGACCCGGGCGCCCGCCTCCTGCGCCACGAGCCCGCCGGCGGACAGGTCCCACGGGTTGAGGCCCTGCTCGTAGTAGGCGTCGACCCGGCCCGCGGCGACCGCGCACAGGTCCAGCGAGGCCGCGCCGAAGCGCCGGAGGTCGCGCACCCGCGGCGCGAGGTCGGGCAGCACCGCGGCCTGGGCAGCGCGGCGGCGGGCGTCGTAGCCGAAGCCGGTCGCCACCATCGCCTGGGTGAGGTCGTCCCGGTCGCTGCAGCGCAGCACGCGACCGTTCAGCGCCGAGCCGTCACCCCGCAGCGCCTGCCACAGCTCGCCCTTGGCGGCGTCGTTCACGACCCCCACCGCCGTGACCCCGTCGACCTCGACGCCCACGGACACCGCCCAGTGCGGGATGGCGTACAGGTAGTTGGTGGTGCCGTCGATCGGGTCGAGGACCCACCGCACGCCGCTGGTGCCCTCGATGCCGGCGCCCTCCTCGCCCAGCACGCCGTCGTCCGGCCGGGCCCGGCGGATGCCGTCGACGAGCAGCCGCTCGACCGCGCGGTCGGCTGCGGTCACGACGTCGGTCGGCGTGGACTTGGTGTCCTCCTGCTCGATCCCCTCGCGCATGGACAGGGCCAGCTCGCCCGCCTCGCGGGCCAGGTCGGTGGCGAGGGACAGCAGCGCGTCGAGGTCGGTCACCACCTCAGTCTGGTCGACCCCCTGTCGCGGGCACCGGCCGCCATGGAGTAGAACGACGTTCGGTTACCCGCCCGTACTGCGATCCTGGAGCCATGCCGTGGACCTGACCTTCAGCAAGGAGGACGAGGACTTCCGCAGGGAGTTCCGTTCCTGGCTGGACACCAACCTCCCCGCCGAGATGCGCACCGGCGCGTTCTGGGCGGACAAGACGGAGGACGAGTCCTTCCAGATCCGCCGCACGTGGGAGGCGGACAAGGCGAAGGCCGGCTTCGCCGGGATCATGTGGCCGACCGAGTACGGCGGCCGCGGTGGCACGCCCACCATGAAGGCGATCTACGACCAGGAGATGATCCGGGCCAACGCGCCGACCACGGTCAACCCCCTGGGCCTGACCTTCCTCGCGCCGACCGTCATGTTCCTCGGCTCCGAGGAGCAGAAGAAGACGATCATCCCCGAGCTGCTCCACAACAAGACGATCTGGTGCCAGGGCTTCTCCGAGCCCGGCGCCGGCTCCGACCTGGCTGCGCTGCAGATGCGCGCCGAGAAGCAGGGCGAGGAGTACGTCCTCAACGGCCAGAAGATCTGGACGACCAACGCCATGCACGGCGACAAGATCTTCACGATGGCCCGCACCGGCGCGCCCGAGGGCAGCAAGAAGCACGCCGGCATCTCGATGCTCCTCGTCGACATGCACCAGAAGGGCGTCGAGGCGCGGCCGCTGAAGCAGATGAGCGGCGCGAGCGAGTTCGGCGAGGTCTTCTTCACCGACGCGACCTGCCCGACGACCGAGGTGCTCGGCGGCGAGGGCAACGGCTGGCAGACCGCCATGCTGCTGCTGTCGTTCGAGCGCGGCTCCTCCGCGATCAGCCAGTACACCGAGTTCCGCAAGATGTGGGACGAGGTCGCCACCTCGGCCCGCGAGACCAGCCGCGACGGCAAGCCCGCCGCGCAGGACCCCGTGCTGCGCCAGGAGCTGGCGAAGAGCCTGGTCGAGCTGGAGTGCCTGAAGTACCACTCCTGGCACGTCCTCACCCAGACCTCGCAGGGCAAGGACCTCGGCTTCGAGGCGTCCATGACCAAGCTCTTCTGGGCCAACACGTTCCGCGACCTCGGCGACGTCTACAGCGACATCGCCGGCCAGGACTTCCAGATCCGCACCGGCGCCCGCGGCGCGTCCCGCCAGGAGCTCACCAGCATGGCCCTGTGGTCCCGCTCCTGCACGATCTGGGGCGGCTCCAACGAGGTCCAGCGCACCGTCATCGCCGAGCGCGTGCTCGGTCTCCCCCGCTAGAGACAGGACGCACCGATGCGCTTCGCGCTCACCGACGAGCAGCGGGACCTGCAGGACGCGGTCCGCTCCTACCTCCGCGACCGGTTCGGGCCGCAGCAGGTCCGGGAGGTCTACGAGGACCAGGCCGGCGACGCCGTCCCCGAGAAGCTCTGGGCCTCCGTGGGCGAGCAGGGCTGGCTGGCCCTGATGGTCCCCGAGCAGTTCGAGGGCTTCGACGCGGGCCTGGTCGAGGCCTCCGTCATCGCCCGTGCCTTCGGCGCCGGCACCGTGCCCGGCCCGTGGCTCAGCACCGTCCTGGCTGCCGAGGCCCTGCGCCTCGGCGGCTCGCCCGAGCAGCAGGCGGCCTGGCTGCCCAGGCTCGCCAGCGGCGAGGCCAAGGGCGCTGTCGCGCTCCTCACGCCCGGCAACAGCCCGCCGTCCGGCGTCCGCTGGCGCCGAGGCCGTCGAGGGTCGGCTCACCGGCACCCTCGACCTGGTCGAGTACGCCCAGGTCGCCGACGTGCTCGTCGTCGCCGCGACCGACGGGCTCTACCTCGTCGACCCGCGCGGCGAGGGCGTCACCGTCCAGGTGCTCGACGCGCTCGACCGCACCAGCCGCCTCACCACCGTCACCCTCGCGGGCGCGGCCGGCGACAAGCTCGCCGGCGCCACCGCGGAGGTGCACCAGCAGCTGCTCGACCGGGGCGCCGTGCTCGCCGCCAACGACCTCGTGGGCATCGCCCGCAAGGCGCTGACCGACACGGTCGAGTACGACAAGACCCGCGTGCAGTTCGGCCGCCCGGTCGGCTCGTTCCAGGCCATCAAGCACAACCTGGCCGACCTCGTCGTCCACGTGACGATGGCCGAGCACGCCGCGCTCTACGCCGCGTACGCCCTGGACAGCGGCGCCGAGGACGCGACCCTCGCGGTCTCGATCGCCAAGTCCAAGGCCGGCGACGTCGCCCGCCAGGCGACCAGCGACATGATCCAGTACCACGGCGGCATCGGCTTCACCTGGGAGCACGACGCGCACTTCTACTTCAAGCGCGCCAAGCGCCTGGAGTACGCGTACGGCGACGCCGCCCAGCACCGCGAGCGCATCGCCACGCTGCTCATCGACGCGGCTCCTGCCGAGGACAACGCGCTCGGCACCGGCAGCGCGGTCGGCAGCACCGGCGCCACCCAGGGGACGGGCGTCGCGGCCGGCGCGGCGGTCTGATGGCGTCGAAGACGGCCCTGATCACCGGGGGTGCCTCCGGCTTCGGCGCGGAGGTCGCCCGCCAGCTCGTCCGGCGCGGCGACTCGGTCGTGCTGCTCGACGTCGACGAGCAGGGTGGTCAGGCGGTCGCGTCCGAGCTGGGCGCGCACTTCCTGCGCTGCGACGTCTCCGACCTCGACCAGGTCATGGCCACCACGGCGCAGGCCGAGGAGCTGCTCGGCGGGATCGACCTGTTCTTCCTCAACGCCGGCATCTCCACCGGCACGGGGCTCGGCGAGGACTTCGACCTGCTCGCCTACCGCCGCGCCATGGGCATCAACCTCGACGGCGTCGTCTTCGGCGTGCACGCGGCCCTGCCGGTGCTCGCCCGTCGGGGTGGCGGCTCGATCGTCGCCACCGCCTCGATGGCCGGGCTCACCGGCATCCCGTCCGACCCGGTCTACGGCGCCAACAAGCACGCCGTCGTCGGCCTGGTCCGCGCCCTCGGCCCGGCGCTCGCGCCGCAGGGCATCCAGGTCAACGCGTTCTGCCCCGGCTTCGCCGAGACGAAGATCATCACGAACATCAAGTCGATGCTCCAGTCGAGCGGCGTCCCGATCATCCCGGTCGAGGCCGCCGGTCGCGCCGTCCTGCAGGCGTTCGACTCCAGCGAGACCGGCCAGGCGTTCCTGCTCCAGGCCGGCCGCGAGCCGATGGTCTACACGTTCCGCGGCATCCCGGGCCCGCTCACCGAGTCCGGCGAGCCGGTCCGCCCCACCGACCCCACCGGCGTCCCGACGCAGTAGGTCCCGTGCCACTTCGCCCTGCCGCAGCACATCCCGGGGTGCCGTGAGCATGGGCTCCGGCAGCGGGCGTGGCCCGCGGCGGCGTGTCGCCGCGTCCCGGGCGGACAAGCGCAGGGTGAGGGCGCGCGGGGCGGCCTCGCGGCGTCAGCGCGTCGGTGCGAGGGACTCGCGGGACAGCTCGTGCACCGACGTGTGACCCGCCAGGCCGCACTGCAGGTCGAGGTCGGCGAGGAAGCAGCGCAGCACGTGGTGCACGCCCTCCTCGCCGCCGAGCGCCAGCCCGTGCACGAACGGCCGCCCGAGCAGCACCGCGGCCGCGCCGAGGGCCAGCGCCTTGCAGGCGTCCGCGCCGGTCCGGACGCCGCTGTCGAACAGCACCGGCATGTCGGCCGCCTCGACGATCGACGGCAGCATGTCGAGCGAGCCGACCGCGCCGTCGACCTGGCGGCCGCCGTGGTTGCTGCAGACGACCGCGTCGACGCCGATGTCCCTGGCGCGGCGGACGTCGTCCGGGTGCTGGATGCCCTTGAGCACGATCGGCAGCCGGGTGTGCTCGCGCAGGAACGGGATGTCGTCCCAGGTCAGCGTCGGGTTGTTGAACAGGCCGACGAACTTGAGCACCGCCGGGCCGGTGTCCTCCTCCGGCGACTTCTCCAGGCCGGTGCGGAACACCGGGTCGGTGAAGTAGTTGGCCACGCCGGTCGCCTGCAGGAACGGCAGGTACGCGGCGCCGAGGTCGCGCGGCCGCCAGCCGAGCTGCCAGGTGTCGAGGGTGACGACGAGGGCCTCGTACCCGGCCTTCTCGGCGCGCTGGACGAACGAGACGGCCAGGTCGCGGTCGTTCGGCCAGTAGAGCTGGTACCAGCGGGGCGCACCCGGCGCGGCAAGCAGCCACGTCCTCCATCGGCGTCGACGACGCGGTCGAGACGACCATGGGGACGCCGAGCCGGGCGGCGGCGCGGGCGACCGCCGACTCCGCGTCGGGGTGCACGATCGACAGCACGCCGACCGGGGCCAGCAGGACCGGCGCGGGCATCGGCGTCCCGAGCAGCGTCGTCGTGTGGTCGCGCTGGGCGGGGATGCCGCGCAGCATCCGCGGGACGAGCCGCCAGCGGTCGAACGCCTCGCGGTTGGCCCGCATCGTCTCCTCGCCACCCGCGCCGCCGGCGACGTAGCCCACCGCACCGGGCGTCATCACCTCGTACGCCTGCTGCTCGGTCTCCCGCCACCCGAACGGCAGGGTCGGCATCTCGCCGAACAGCCCCTTGAGGTAGACCTCGTTCTGAAAGTCGGCGAAGGGTCCCAGTGACGTCACGGGACCGTTCCTACACCCCGAGGAGCCCCATGGCGGTCGACCCCCGCGGCAGTGACCTGAAGCGCTACCTGGCGGAGGACCCCGGAGGCCCCGTCGTGATGCTCAACCTCCTGCGCTACAAGGCCGACGGCGGCCGCGAGAGCTACCAGCAGTACGTCGAGCACTTCTCCAGGACGTCGCAGCCGTTCGGCGCCGAGGTGCTGTACGTGGGCGAGGGCAGCACCGCGCTGGTGGCCGAGGACGGCCAGGCGTGGGACGCCCTGCTCGTGGTGCGCTACCCGAGCCGGCAGGCGTTCAGCGACATGGTGCGCGACCCCGAGTACCAGAAGGGCTCGCACCTGCGCACCGAGGCGCTCGAGGAAGCCGTCCTGCAGGCGACCGTCCCGTGGAACGCCTGATGCGCGCCTGGCGGCTGCACGAGCTCGGCGAGCCGCAGGACGTGCTGCGCCTGGAGGAGGTCCCCGAGCCGGTCGCCGGACCCGGGCAGCTGCGGCTGAGGGTCGACGCGGTCGCGCTGAACTTCCCCGACCTGCTGATCTGCCGCGGGCTCTACCAGGAGAAGCCGCCGCTGCCCTTCACGCCCGGCCAGGAGCTGGTCGGGACGGTCCTGGACGGGCCGCGCGCCGGCGAGCAGGTCATGGGCTCCCCCGTCGGCGACGGCGGGCTCGGCGAGCAGGTGCTCGTCAACGAGTCGCGCGCCTTCGCGGTGCCGCCCGGCATGCCGATGGCCAAGGCCGCGGCGATGTGGGTGACCTACTCGACCGGCCACGCCGGCCTGCACCGCCGCGCCCAGCTGCAGGAGGGCGAGACGCTGCTGGTGCACGCCGGGGCGGGCGGCGTCGGCAGCGCGGCGATCCAGCTCGGCCTCGCGGCCGGCGCGCGGGTCATCGCGACCGCGGGCGGCCCGGAGAAGGTGCAGGTCTGCCGCGACCTCGGCGCCGACATCGCGATCGACTACCTGAGCGAGGACTTCGTCTCGATCGTCAAGGACGCCACGGCCGGCGAGGGCGCCGACGTGATCTACGACCCGGTCGGCGGCGACGTCTTCGACAAGAGCCGCAAGTGCATCGCGTTCGAGGGCCGCATCGTCATCATCGGCTTCACCGGCGGTCGCTTCGCCGACGCCCCGACCAACCACGCGCTGGTCAAGAACTACAGCGTGATGGGGCTGCACTGGGGGCTGTACGGCAAGAAGAAGCCGCACGTGATCAACGAGGTGCACACCGCCCTCATGGACCTGTGGGACAAGCGGCAGATCGACCCGCTGGTCGGCGCGGAGCTGCCGATGTCGGACGCGCCTGCGGCCCTGGCCCGGCTCGGCGAGCGCGGCACGGTCGGCAAGGTCGTCCTCCTGCCCTGACCTTCCGGGGCATACCGGGACATCCTGCGGTGACCCACGTCACCGGCAGCAGGAGTCGCCGGGCCGTACGGCGAAGGACGAGGACATGCGCCTCCTCCCTCGCCGTGCGGTCCTGGCCCTCGCCGTCGCGGGCCTCGCCGCCGCTGCTGTCGTCCCCGCCGCCGCCGCGACGCCGAAGGACCCGAACGTCGTCTGCCACGGCGTCTCCAGCCGTACGGCGGTCGTCCGCTACCCCGTCGCCGGCCAGACCGCGCAGGCCCTCTACGCGGTCCCGAAGGGCACCCCGCGCGGCATCGTCGTCTTCGACCACGGCTACAGCCACACGATGCGCAGCTGGGAGGAGCACGTCATGCGCACGGCCGCCCAGCTCGGCGTCATCGCCGTCGCGCCGGACTACCGCGGGCAGCAGAACACCGCGCCGGCCGAGAAGGGCGAGCTGCCGTCCAGCCGCGGCTGGCGGGTCGCCGAGGGCGCTGCCGACACCGTCGCCGTGGCGCAGCTGTTCGAGCGGGCCTGCCGCCCGACCGGGCCCAACGTCGTCTACGGCGTGAGCATGGGCGGCAACACCAGCGGCCTCGCGCTGGCCGCGAAGCCCACGCAGCCCGGCGGCAAGCCGCTGTTCGACTGGTGGGTCGACGTCGAGGGCGCCGCCAACGTCACCGAGACCTACACGGGCGCGCGGGCGCTGGCCGGCGCCAACGAGTTCGCCGCGAACGCCGTCGCCGACATCGAGCAGGCCTTCGGCGGCTCGCTCGAGGAGGCGCCCGAGACCTACGCGGAGCGCACCGTCGTCAACCGGGTCGACGACATCGCCGCCAGCGGCGTCAAGGGCGTCGTCATGGTCCACGGCGTCGGCGACGGCCTGGTCACCCACGACGTCAGCCGCCAGCTGCAGCTGCTGCTGCGCGCCCAGGGCGTGCCGGTCAGCATGCAGGCCGTCGTCACGCGCACGCCGGGCAGCGAGCCCGGGACGACCGCCGACGGCTACCTGCCCACCGGGCTCGAGTCGCCGTTCGCCGGGCACGCCAGCGAGGCGAGCACGACGCACGTGGTCGGCCGCGGCGGGTTCGTGGCCCTTGCCCGGATCTACGACGGGATGCCGTACGACTGCGACGAGTCCGTCTACGACGGCATGACCGGCGTCTCGCGCACCCTGTCGACGGGCTGCTGACCGGCGGTTCCCCCGGCCGCCCGCCGGGGAGGGTCCGGGCCATGCGCACCGGACTCGTCCTCGGCGCCGGCGGCTACGCCGGCCATGCCTTCCACGCCGGCGTGCTGTCCACGCTGGCCGAGCTGACCGGCTTCGACGGCCGCCGCGCCGACGTCCTGGTCGGCACCTCGGCCGGTTCGCTGGTCGCCGCCGCCTTCGCCGCCGGGCTGTCGGCGGCCGACCTGCGCGCCGAGCTCATGGGCCAGCCGCTCTCGCCCGAGGGCCGCGCCCTGCGCAGCGCCGCCCGCACGCTCCCGCCCGAGCGCGCGCAGGAGCCGCCGACCAACGGTCGCGCCCCGCTCGCCCCGGGCGCGCTGCTCGCGGTCGCCCGCCGTCCCTGGGGCGTACGGCCCGGGGCCGTCGTCTCGGCCCTGCTCCCCGCCGGCCGGGCCAGCACCAGGTCGATCTCGCAGGGCGTCAACCGCATGCACGGCGACCGCTGGCCCGAGCGCGACCTGCGCATCTGCGCCGTCCGGGCTCGCGACGCCCGCCGGGTCGTCTTCGGCGCACCCGGCGCCCCTCTGGTCGACGTCGGGACCGCGGTCGCGGCTTCGTGCGCCATCCCGGCCTGGTTCGCACCGGTCCGGGTCGACGGCGAGGCGTACGTCGACGGCGGCGCCCACTCCCCCTCCAACGCCGACGTCCTGCTCCGCGACCGCCTCGACCTCGTCGTCATCAGCTCGCCCATGTCCTTCGGCCGGGGCGGTGGGCGGGCCGCGCTCGACACCGGCGTGCGCCTGGCCGTACGCCGCTACCTGGCGCGGGAGGTCCGCCGCCTCAAGGCCGCCGGCACCCGGGTGGTCGTGCTGCAGCCGACCGTCGACGACCTGTCGGCGATGGGCGCCAACATGATGGACGGCTCGCGGGCCGGCGACGTGCTCCGCTCGGCGGCCGCGTCGACCCGCGCCCGGCTCGACGCGCAACCCGAGCTCCGGGACGTCCTCGCCGCAGCCTGAAACACGTGTGCAACGCTCGTCGCGAGCCTCCCTCGGCTCCCGGACGAGCACCGCCGTACCCGGACAGCGACAAGACGGCGTCCGGGAGTGGTCATGCCGTGGATCGTGCTCGTCCTGTCAGGGGTGCTGGAGTCGGTCTGGGCGACCGCCCTCGGCCGCTCGGAGGGCTTCACCCGGCCCGCCCCGACGGCGCTCTTCCTGGTCGCCTCGCTGTGCAGCTTCCTCGGCCTCGCCTACGCCATGCGCACGCTGCCGGTCGGCTCGGCGTACGCGGTCTGGGTCGGCCTGGGCGCTGCCCTGACCGCCGGCTACGCGATGCTCAACGGCGACGAGCCGGCCTCGGTCGTCCGGGTCCTGCTGCTCCTGGGCATCGTCGCCTGCGTGATCGGCCTGAAGCTGACCTCCTGAGGAGCCGCATGACCGTCCACGTGGAGCGCAGCCAGGGACTCTGCCGGGTGGCGCTGGCCCGGCCCGAGAAGCGCAACGCGCTCGACGAGGAGACCCGTCAGCAGCTCACCGACCTGGCCCGCGGGCTCGCCGACCGCCCCGAGATCCGCGTCGTCCTGCTGACCGGTGAGGGACCGTCGTTCAGCGCGGGCGTGGACCTCACGGCGGCCCGCGCGCCGGAGGCGACCTGGCAGGAGCGCCGGCACGCCAGCGGCGCCTGGCAGCGCACCCTCGACGCCTGGGAGGCCCTGCCCCAGGTGACGGTGGCCGCCGTGCAGGGCCACTGCATCGGCGGCGGCGCGCTGCTGGCCGCCGCCTGCGACCTGCGCGTCGCCGACCCGACGCTGCAGGTCCGCATCCCCGAGCTGGCGATCGGCATCCCGCTGACCTGGGCCGGCGTGCCGCGCCTGGTCCGCGAGATCGGCCTGCCGCTGACGCGCGACCTGGTCCTGACCGGCCGGGTGATGGGCGCCGAGGAGGCGGTGCGCTGCGGCTTCGTCCAGCGGCTGGCGGACGACCTGGCGGCCGGCGCCCAGGAGTGCGTGGACGAGCTGCTGGCCATGCCGGCAGCCCCGCTCGCCATGACGAAGGCGATGACCCGGGCCCTCGGCCAGCCCGCGATGAACGTCGCCTGGGCCGACGCCGACCTGCTGCAGTGGTCCCGCGCGGAGCCGGAGGGGCGGGAGGCCGCCGAGGCCTACGTCCGGGACCGCTTGCGCTAGCGGTACTTCGCGGCCAGGTCGAGCACCTGGCGGACGTACCAGTCGGCGTGGTTGTAGGCGAAGACCGCGTCGTAGAGGCCCTCGGCGTCGCGCCCCGCGCCGTGCCGGCACAGGTAGAGCGCCGCGGCCGGGACGGCGTCGAACGGGTCCATGATGTTCGCGTCGCCGTCGCGGTCGCCGTCCACGCCGGCCCAGGCCCAGGTCGCGGGCATGAACTGCATCGGGCCGAGGGCCCCGGCCGAGGACGGGCCCATGTTGCGGCCGTGACCGCTCTCGATCTGGCCGATCGCGGCGAGGACGGTCCAGGACAGCCCCGAGCAGTAGCGGGCCGACTGGACGTAGAGCTCGCGGTAGGTCTTCGGCTTGCCCGAGACGGAGGCCGCGGAGACGGTCTCGGCCCGCAGCACCGTCACCTCGGCGCCGGTGGCGACCCGGCGGACCGCCTTGCGCAGCGCGGGCAGCGTCCGGGACGGGGCGGAGACGAGCACCGCCGTGGAGCGGCGCACGCCGAGCTGCGCCGCGACGGACCGGCTGACGACGAGGTCGACGCCCGGCACGGCGTACGCCGCGACCGCCCCGACCCGCTCGGTGACCGGCTTCGCACCGGTGACGGCGGCGTCCTTGCCGAGGACGAGGCTGCGCTTGCGCAGCAGGGCGTACGACGGGGCGAGCTCGCCGCGGGCGACCGAGGCCCACAGCGGGTCGGACCCCGCGGTCTCCTTGGGCGTGAACGCCCGGAACGTCGACGGGTCGACACCGGCCACCGACGCCTTGGCGCCGCCGACGGTGACCGTGCCGAGGTCCAGCGCCGTGACGGCGGTGACGCCGCGTACGGCCTGCAGCGCCTCGAGCTGGGCCGCGGAGAGCCCGCCGGGGACCTCGACGAGCAGGTCGGGCACGCGCAGGGCCTTGAGCGGGGCGACGGCCGGGGCCTTCTTCGCCGGGGCGACGGGGGCCTTGCGCGGCGGGCGAGGCGGGCGGGCTGGCGGCCTTCGACGGCGCTGCCGGGACCGGCGAGACCGGCACGTCCGCGGCCGCGGCCACCGGCTCGTCCATCACGAGCCCGCCCGCGGCGGGGGCGGCCGGCGCGGCGGCGGGGGCCGGGCTGTCGAGCCCGGTGAGCGCGACCGTCGCGGCGGAGCCGGTGGTCGCGAGCAGGGCCACGGCGACCAGGGCCGGCGAGAGGCGCAGGCCGGGGCGTGCGAGCCGTCGCAACGGTCCTCCTCGTCTCGTGCGGCGGCGCCGCTCTGTCGTCCTCGGCACCGTCCAGGGGGTCCCTGAGCGGGCCGCTGCCCCTGTGGTTCGCCGTGCAGTGCTTCGATCCTGCTGTGACGACGCTGCGGATCGCCAACTGCTCCGGGTTCTTCGGCGACCGGGCGTCCGCCCTGTCCGAGGTGCTCAACGACGGACCCGTCGACGTGGTGACGGGTGACTACCTCGCCGAGCTGACGATGCTCATCCTGTACCGGACCCGCGCCAAGGACCCCGCCCGAGGGTATGCGGCGTCCTTCCTGCGCCAGCTCGAGCCGGTCCTCGGCACCGTCGTCGACCGCGGGACGAAGGTCGTCGTCAACGCCGGCGGCCTGACCCCGGCGGCCTGCGCGGACGCCGTGCGCGCGCTCGCCGACGCCCTCGGCCTCGTCCTGCCGGTGGCCCACGTCGAGGGCGACGACCTGCTCGGCCGCGTCCCGCACCTGCAGCTGGACCACCTCGACACGGGCGAGCCGCTCGGCGACCGCTCGGCGCTGACCGCCAACGCCTACCTCGGCGGCTGGGGCATCGCCTCTGCGCTGCAGGCCGGTGCGCAGGTCGTCGTGACCGGCCGGGTCACCGACGCCTCGCTGGTCGTCGGGCCGGCCGCCGCGCACTTCGGCTGGGCCCGCGACGACTGGGACCGCCTCGCCGGCGCGACCGCGGTGGGCCACGTGCTGGAGTGCGGCGCCCAGGCGACCGGCGGCAACTACGCGTTCGTCCGCGAGGAGGTCGCCAACCCGCTGCACCCCGGCTTCCCGGTCGCCGAGGTCGCCGAGGACGGCTCCGCGGTCATCACCAAGCACGAGGGCACCGGCGGCGCGGTCACGGTCGGCACGGTCACCGCGCAGCTGCTCTACGAGATCGCCGGCCCGGTGTACGAGGGGCCCGACGTGGTCACGCGGTTCGACACGATCGCGCTGGAGCAGCAGGGTCCGGACCGGGTCCGGATGAGCGGGGTGCGCGGCGGACCGCCGCAGCGGGCGGGTCAAGGTCGCCCTGAACATGCTCGGCGGCTTCCGCAACCGGATGGAGTTCGTGCTCACCGGTCTCGACGTCGAGGGCAAGGCGCAGCTCGCCCTCGACGGGCTGGCGCAGGCCTACACGAAGGAGCCGCAGGCCTTCGAGTCCAGCCTGGTCCGCCTGGACCGCGAGGACGCCCCCACCAACGAGCAGGCCGCCGCGCTGCTCCGGGTCTCGGTCAAGGACCCGGACGCCGACGTGGTCGGCCGCGCCTTCAGCAACGCCGCGGTCGAGCTGGCGCTCGCCAGCTACCCCGGCTTCAACCTGACGTCCCAGCCCGGGCCGGCCACGCCGTACGGCATCTACTGGCCGGCGCTGGTGCCCTCCTCCGAGGTGCGAGCACGTCGTGGTGCATGCCGACGGGCGGCGCGAGGTCGTCCCGCACACCGACCCCGGCGACCCGCAGTCGGTGCCGCAGCAGTCCTTCCCGGCCACGTCCGGCGAGACCCGCCGGGTCCCCCTGGGCACCGTGCTGGGCGCCCGCTCCGGCGACAAGGGCGGCAACGCCAACGTCGGCCTGTGGGCCCGCACCGACGAGGCCGCGGCCTGGCTGCTCGGCTGGCTGACCGAGGAGCGCTTCCGCACGCTGCTGCCGGAGGCCGACGGCCTCGAGGTGCGGCTGTTCCCGCTGCCGAACCTGCGCGCGGTCAACGTCGTCGTCGTCGGCCTGCTCGGCGAGGGCGTCGCGGCGAGCACCCGCTTCGACCCGCAGGCCAAGGGCCTCGGGGAGTACGTCAGGTCGCGGCTGGTCGACCTGCCCGTCACGCTGCTCGGGTGACCACCTGGGACGTCGCCGTCGTCGGCACCGGACCGGCCGGCGCGGCTGCCGCCCACGCCGCGGCGAGCGCCGGCGCCCGCACGCTGCTGCTCGAGCGGGCCGAGCTGCCCCGCTACAAGCGCTGCGGCGGCGGCCTGATCGGCGCCTCGCAGGCGGCCCTGGCGGCGACCGGCCTGGACGTCGCCGCGCTGTCCAAGGACTCGGTCGGGCGCATCACCTTCACCTCGCGCGGGGGCCGCACCTTCACCCGCTCCTCGCCGGCCTTCCTGCCGATGGTCCTGCGCAGCGAGATGGACGCCGCGCTGGTCGACCGGGCGGTCGCGGCCGGCGCGTCGCTCCGGACGGGGGTCACGGTCACGGCGTACGCCGAGGCCGACGGCGTCGTGACCCTCACGACGAGCGACGGGCCGGTGCGGGCGCGGGCCGTCGTCGGGGCCGACGGCAGCCAGGGCCGCGCGGCGGCGTACGTCGGCGTCGTCTCCGAGCAGGTCGACCTCGGCCTCGAGGCCGAGCTGCCGACGCCCGCCGGCAGCGACTGGTCGGGCCGGGTGCTGCTCGACTGGGGGCCGGTCCCCGGCTCGTACGGCTGGGTGTTCCCCAAGGGCGACACGCTCACCGTCGGCGTCATCGGCGCGCGGGAGCGGGGCGAGGCGGTGCGCGCCTACTACGCCGACTTCCTGCGGCAGCTGGGCCTGGACCGGGCCACCGCGCTGCACGACGGCGGCCACCTGACCCGCGTGCGGGCCCCCGGCTCGCCGGTCCGGCGGGGCCAGGTCCTGGTCGCCGGCGACGCCGCCGGGCTGCTCGAGCCGTGGACCCGCGAGGGCATCTCGTTCGCCCTGCGCTCGGGCGCGCTCGCCGGGGCGGCCGCCGCCGGCGACGTGACGGCGTACGACGACGCGGTCGCCCGTGCCCTCGGACCGGAGCAGGCGGCCGGGCGCGAGGCGCTGCGGGTCTTCACCCGCCACCCCGGGACCGTGCACACGGTGATGCGGCACCTGCCCGGCATGTGGGACCTGTTCGTCCGCCTGGTCAGCGGCCGGACCGACCTGCCCGAGCAGCTGTCGCGGCGGCGGATCCAGGCCCTCGTCCGCGTCCTGGGCTAGGCCCCCGGCGGGCGCAGCCAGCCCGGCACCGGCCGGGGCAGCGCGGCGGCGGAGCCGACGACGTCGGCGCAGCGCTGGGCCCAGGCGCGGGCCTCGTCGCGCTCCGCCCGCAGCACGTCGGCGTGCAGCGGCGGCGTCTCCCCCGGCGTGCGGGTGGCGTGGAACCAGACCCCGTCGACGTGGACGTGCTCGGGCTCGCCGCAGGAGTAGTGGTCCAGGCACCGGACGGCGTGCTGCGACACGTCGGCGTGCCGGCGGCCGGCCGACTCGGCGTCCGCGGCACTGGTCAGGCCGACCAGCTCGGCGCCGCAGGTGGCGCAGTGCCAGCCGTAGCCGTGCGAGCCGACGAGGACCTCGACGTGGTGGCGGTCGGCGACGGGAGCGACGCTCATGGGTGCCTCCGGGTGCGGGACGCCAGCGAAGCAGACCGCGGGCCGACTGCCCAGCGTCGCCGCGGCGTACGTCCCGCGACGTCCGGAAGGTCTAGCCGAACTCGGCGCGCACCGCGTACCCGTGCTGGTCCAGCTCAGGGGCGCCCACCCGCACCAGCGGGTCGTCGTACGCCGACGCCTTGATCGGGTTGCCCGGCACCGGCAGCCCGCCGGCGTCGACGACCATGCGGCGCGCGGTGGCCTGCGGGCTGCTGACCGCCTCCGCGACGGTGCTGATCGGCCCGCACGGGACGCCGGCGGCCGCGAGGACCGCCAGCCAGTGCTCGGCCCGGGCGGTGCGCAGGACGGCCTCCAGGTCGGCCTTGAGGGCTCCCCGGGCGTCGTGGCGGGCGGCGTTGCTGGCGTAGCGGGGGTCCGACACCAGGCCGGGCAGGCCCAGCGCCGCCGCCAGGGCGCCGAAGAGCATGTCGTTGGCGGCGCAGATCGTGATGTCGCGGTCGCCGCACGCGAAGGTGTCGAACGGCGCGATGGCGAAGTGGGCGTTGCCGATCCGGTGCGGGTCGACGCCGGTGGCGAGGTAGGACAGGGCCGCGCCCTCCAGCAGGCTGACGGTCGCGTCGTACATCGCGACGTCGAGGTGCGTGCCGATCCCGTGGGTCGCGACGCCGAGCAGCGCCGACGTGATGCCGCCGAAGGCGTAGAGCCCGGCGGCGAGGTCCGCGACCGGGATGCCCGGCTTGGCCGGCGGGCCGTCGGACTGCCCCGTGATGGTCATGATCCCGCTCATCCCCTGGACCACCGCGTCGTAGGCGGGGCGCAGCGACCACGGGCCGCTGTGGCCGAAGCCGCTGACCGAGCAGTAGACGAGCCGGGGGTGGTCCTTGGACAGCGCCTCCCAGCCCAGGCCGAGCCGGTCCATGACCCCCGGGCGGTAGTTCTCGACCACCACGTCGGCCCGCGCGGCGAGCCCGGCGGCGACGGCGACGTCGGCCGGGTCCTTGAGGTCCAGCGCCACCGACTCCTTGCCCCGGTTGACCCGCGCGAAGTAGAGCGAGCGGTCGTCGGAGAACGGTCCGTAGCCGCGGGTGTCGTCGCCCGTGCCGGGCTTCTCCACCTTCACGACCCGGGCGCCGAGGTCGGCCAGCATCATCGTGGCGAAGGGCCCGGCGAGCACCCGGCTGAAGTCGGCGACGAGCAGTCCGGTGAGCGGCCCGGGTCGGGCGGACGACGACGAGGTTTCCGAAGGGGACGACACGGGACCCATCCAACCGGACTCCACCCGTTCAGCGGCGCTTCGGCGGGAACGCAGCGGGGAGGTGTGGTGTTGTGAGAGACGTGACCGGAACCGTGACACCGCCCGCCCCGACCACCACCCTGACTGCCCAGGACCGCTGCGACCGCTGCGGCGCCCAGGCCCGTGTCCGCGTCGTCCTCACCAGTGGCGACCTCCTGTTCTGCAACCACCACGCCAAGGCCTACGAGGAGAAGCTCAAGCCGGCGGCCGTCGACTGGGTCGACGAGTCCGCCTCCCTCGACGCCTGACGCACTCCGCGACGTCGCCCGACGTCTGACCCGGACGGCCGCTGCCCCTCGTGGGTGGCGGCCGTCCGGCGTCTCGCTCGTGTTGCGGCGTTCGCCTGCGCGGACGGCGGTGCGACAAGGCGTTCGCCCAGGCCAAGGCCGAGCAGTACGCCCGGCTCGCCGGCCGCACCCTCGGCACCGTCCAGTCGGTCAACGAGGACATCGTCCCGGGCTACGACGACGGCGGCTACGGGCGCTTCCTGTCCGGCGCGGCGTTCGCGTCGGGCGGCGGCGCCGCCGCCCTCGTACACCGCGCCGCCGCCGCCCTCGTACGCCGATCATGGAGTTGTGACACGGGCACCACGCTCAGCGGGCGTGCTCCAACTCCATGATCGGCGTCCGCGCTGCGCCGCCGCTCCGGCGCCCCCGTGCGCCGCGATCTTGCAGTTGTTGCCGGGGCGCCGCGCTCAGCGGACCGGCACGACGTGCAAGATCGCGAGCGGGGCCGGGCGACGTACGGGGCCGGGGCGGGCGCTCCGTCAGGCGGAGGCGGCGCGGGCGGCGAAGCGGCCGTCCTGCGTGGTGACGACCAGCGGCAGCCCGAAGGCCTGCGAGAGCAGCTCGGCGGTCAGCACCTCGCCCACCGGCCCGGCCGCGACGACCCGGCCGCGGGCCAGGAGCAGCGCGTGGGTGGTCCCGACCGGGACCTCCTCGACGTGGTGCGTGACCAGGACGCTGGGCGGCGCGTTGTCGTCGCGAGCCAGGCGGGTCAGCAGCCGGAGCAGCGCCTCGCGCGCCCCGAGGTCGAGCCCGGCGGCCGGCTCGTCGAGCAGCAGCAGCTCGGGGTCGGTCATCAGCGCGCGGGCGAGCAGGACGCGCTTGCGCTCGCCCTCCGACAGCGTGCCGAAGCGGCGGTCGGCGAAGGCCCGCAGGCCCATCCGCCCCAGCAGCGCCTGGGCCCGCTCGGTGTCGGTCTCGTCGTACGCCTCGCGCCAGCGCCCCATCACGCTGTAGGCCGCGGTGACGACGACGTCGAGGGCCCGCTCGCGCGGCGGGATGCGCTCCGCCAGGGCGGCGCTGGACAGGCCCACCCGGGTGCGCAGCTCGTTGAGGTCGGTGGCGCCGAAGCGCTCGCCCAGCAGCGTCACGGTGCCGCGCGACGGGTAGAGGGTCGCGCCCGCGACCTGCAGCAGCGTGGTCTTGCCCGCGCCGTTCGGGCCGAGCAGCACCCAGCGCTCCCCCTCATGGACCGTCCAGTCCACGTCGGACAGCAGGGTGGCGCCGTCGCGGACGACCGCGACGCCGGAGAGCTCGAGCACAGCGTCTGACACCCTCAGACGGTATCCGCGGCCGGCGCCGGCCCTGTCCCCGGCACGCCGGGCCTGCAAGACTGCGGCATGGGACACCGCTGCTTCGACGTCGAGACGACCGGCGCTGTCGCGCACCTGCGCCTGAGCCGGCCGGACGAGCTCAACACGATGGTCCCGGAGTTCTGGGACGAGCTGCCCGAGATCGTCACCGAGCTGTCCGACAGCGGCACGGTCCGCGCGGTCGTGATCAGCAGCACCGGCAAGCACTTCTGCGCCGGCATGGACCTGTCGGTCTTCGGCAACGGCAGCGGCCTGGCCGCCGGGAGCGACGCCGAGCTGGGCCGCGTACGCGCCCGGCTGCGCTCGCACGCCAAGGTCCTGCAGTGGTCGTTCACGGCGCTCGAGAAGGCCCGCATGCCGGTCATCGCGGCCGTGCAGGGCGGCGTCATCGGCGGCGCCGTCGACTTCGTGACCGCCTGCGACGTCCGCTACGCCAGCGCCGACGCGTTCTTCGTGGTGCAGGAGATCAACATCGGCATGACCGCCGACGTCGGCACCCTGCAGCGGCTCGGCAAGGTCATCCCCGAGGGCATCGCCCGCGAGCTGGCCTACTCCGGCCGTCGCATGCCCGCGCAGCGCGCGTACGAGGCCGGGCTCGTCCAGCAGGTCTTCCCCGACCACGACGCGGTGGTCGCGGGCGCCCTCGAGCTGGCCGGGGAGATCGCCTCGAAGTCGCCGCTGGCGATCTGGGGCACCAAGGTCGCGATGAACTACGCCCGCGACCACTCGGTCGAGGACGGCCTGGAGCAGATCGCCACCTGGCAGACCGGCATGTTCCAGCCGTCGGACATGGTCGAGGCGTTCAGCGCCAAGGCCGAGAAGCGCGAGCCGGTCTTCCCCGACCTGCTGCCGGAGCCGCGCCACTTCTAGCCCCGCTGCACGGCCGCCTCGGCCTCGAGGGCGGCGAGCAGCGCCGGCCCGTCCCACGTCCCCTGCGCCAGCAGCCGGCGCAGGGTCAGGGCCGGCGCCGCCGGGTCCACCGGCTGGTCCGCGAGCTGGTACGCCGTCCGGTAGCCCGCCGCCTCCACCCGCCGTACGGCCTCGGGGAACCACGTGCCGTTCGGGTACGCGAAGTGCACGACCGGCTTGCCGACCACCCGCTCGAGCTGCTCCTTCGGAGCGGCCAGTTGCGCGTCCCAGTCGGCCTCGGCGTAGCGGTCGATCCGCCGGTGGTCCCAGGTGTGCGCGGCCACCGTCATGCCGGCCGCATCGATCCGGCGCAGGTCGTCCTCGGTCAGCCAGCCCAGCCCGCCGAGCACCTTGGTGAGGGCGAAGAACGTCGCGGTCGTGCCGTGGCGCACCAGCGCGGGCAGCGCCGAGGTGACCTGCGTGGCCTGGCTGTCGTCGAAGCTGAGCAGCACCGGCTTGGCCGGCAGCGGCGCGCCGTCGCGGACGTGGGCCAGGTGCTGGTCGGGGCTGATCGCCGTCCAGCCGGCGTCGGCCAGCGCGACGAGGTGGGTGTCCAGCGCGGCCGGAGGACAGATCAGGAACTGCCGGTCGAACGGCTTGTCGCTCGGCCCCCAGTCCCGGACGTGGTGGTAGCAGAGCGCGGGTACGGGGGTCAGCGCCCGACGGCCCGGTCGCGCCGCCTGCGCGTCACCGCAGGCCGCCAGCAGGCCGAGCGCACCGACCGCCCCGGCCAGCAGCGTGCGACGGCCGACGGGCACGCGGGCGTCCACACCGCGGAACCTAGACCTCTCGGGCCAGACTGCCGTCGTGCGCGCACGACACCTCCTCCTGCTGCTCCCGCTGCTGCTGCTGCCGGCCTGCGCCACCGACCGGCCGGCCGCTCCCCCGCCGCCGGTCGAGGCGGCCGGGCCGGTGCGGCAGGGCAACTACGACGCGGACCGGCAGGTGGTCGCGGTGCCGGTGCGCAACACCGGCGACCGCACCCTCACGGTCACGAGCGTCCAGCTCGACAGCAGCCGCTTCCGGCGCGTCGACCCCGCCGCCCGCGAGGACCCGATACGGCCCGGGCAGGTGGTCTCGCTGCGCCTGCCGTACGGGACCGCCGTCTGCCCCGCGCCGGCGGACGCCCACGAGGACGCGGTGCTGCAGGTGCGCGTCGAGGGCGGCGCCGTGCGGACCGCGCGGCTGGCCGAGGCGACCCCCAGCGCGCTGGACGAGATGCACGCCGAGCAGTGCCGCCAGCAGGAGGTCGCCGCGGGCTTCGACATCGCGCTGACCGCCACCGGCGAGCCGGTGCTGCGCGGCGGCAAGCCGACCCTGCCCGGGCTGCTCACGGTCCGCCGGACCTCCTCGCGGAAGCTCCGTTCCTGCTGGCCGAGCTGCGCGGCAGCCTGCTCTTCGACCTGCTGCCGGACCGCCCCGCCGACCCGGTGCTCGACCTCGGCCCGGACGACCGCGGCGGCACGGTCCGGCTCGGCCTGTCGGTCACCCAGTGCGACCCGCACCTGCTGACCGAGGCCAACGCCGTCTTCACGTTCTTCCTGCAGACCCGGCTGGGGAGCGACGCGAAGCCCCGTCCCGTACGCCTCGACGCCCCACCCGAGCTGCAGCGGCAGCTCCTGCGCCTCCCGCCGCTCTGCCCGGGCTAGCGCCCGATCGGCCTGCTGTGCCGGAAGGTCACCGACATCCGCGCCCCGGACACCCGCTTGTCGCGCGGGACGGTGTGCACCCACTCGTGCTGCGTGCGCCCGCCCATGACGATCAGGTCGCCCTCGCCCGGCGTGTAGCCGCGGACGACCGGCCCGCCCTCGAGCCGGCGCAGCAGGAACCGCCGCCGCGACCCCAGCGAGACGGTGAAGACCAGCGGCTGCTGCAGCACCTTGCGCACCGTGTCGCCGTGCCAGGCGACGGCGTCGTGGCCGTCGCGGTAGAGGTTGACCAGGCACGAGTCGAGGTCGACGTCGTAGCGCGCCGACAGCACCGACCGCAGCTCCTCGAGCGACGGCGGCAGGTCGGCGACCGACGGGTAGACCGCGACGAGCCGCGGCTCGAGCACGTCCTTGTCCCACATGGTGCGCGTGCGCTGGGCCCACGGGGCGTCGCGCTCGAGCTCGGCGAACAGGTCGCCGTGGTCGGGCACCCAGCCCTCGACGACGTCGATCCAGGACCGCGGGTCCAGCGGCTCGTGGCGCAGCCCGTCGAAGGACAGGCGCGGCCGGTCGGCCGCCCCGAACAGCGACTCCTGCCACGCCAGTTCGCTCATGTGTTCGAGCGTACGCGCGCTGTCCAGGTGTCACGACCGCCCGTGCAGGAACCGCACCGTCCGGCCGAGCACCGCGTCGACCCGCTTGCTGCGGTCGAAGCTCAGCAGCGGGACCGGCAGGGCGTACTTCTGGCGCGTGATCGACTTGGCCCGGGTGAACTCCTTGAGCCCGTCCTCGCCGTGGATGCGGCCGAAGCCGGAGTCGCCGCTGCCGCCGAAGGGCAGCCCGGGCACGCCGGCGAAGGCGATGACCTGGTTGATGCTGGTCATGCCGGAGTTCAGGCGCTGCGCGAGCTCCATGCCGCGGGCCTTGGAGAAGACCGCACCGGCCAGGCCGTACGTCGTGGCGTTGGCCCGCTCGACCGCCTCGTCGGCGTCGCGCACCCGGGCCACCGTGAGCGTCGGCCCGAAGGTCTCCTCGGTGACGGCCTTGCTGTCCTCGGGGACGTCGACCAGCACCGTCGGCTCGACCAGGTTGCCGTGGATGTGCCCGCCGGTCAGCGCCGTGCCGCCGCGGGCGAGGGCGTCCTCGATGTGGCCGCGGATGACGTCGACCTGGCCGGGCATGGTGATCGGCCCGTACTCCCGGCCCTCCTTGACCTTGCGCGGCCTTCGACGGTCAGCGCGGCGACGAAGGAGTCGTAGACCTTGTCGGTGGCGTAGACCCGCTCGATGCCGATGCAGGTCTGGCCCGCGTTGCTCATGCCGCCCCACAGGGCCGCGGTCGCGGCGGCGTCCACGTCGGCGTCGTCGTCGACGATCAGCGCGTCCTTGCCGCCGCACTCCATGAGGACCGGCGTGAGGGTCTCGGCGCAGGCCGCCATGACCTTCTTGCCGGTGCGCGCGGAGCCGGTGAAGGCGATCTTGTCGACGCCGGCGCGGCACAGCGCGGCGCCGGTGTCGCCGAGGCCGGTGATGAGCTGCAGGACCGGCTGCTCCGGGACGACCTCGGCGAACGCCTGCACGAGCCAGCGCCCGACCGCCGGCGTGTACTCGCTGGGCTTGAACACCACGGCGTTGCCGGCCGCCAGCGCGTACGCGAGGGAGCCCATCGGCGTGAACACCGGGTAGTTCCACGGGCCGATGACGCCGATGACGCCGAGCGGCTGGTACTCGAGGGTCGCGGCCTGGTTGGCCATCATCATCCCGCTCGGGATCTTGCGCGGGCCGAGGACCTTCGGCGCGTGCTTGCCGGCCCAGGCGATGTGGTCGACGGCGAGGCCGATCTCCAGGCGGGCGTCGCTGAGCGGCTTGCCGTTCTCGCGGTGCATGAGCTCGGCCAGGTCACCGCTGCGGCGGGCGATGACGCCCTTCCAGCGGTCCAGGCGCGCCCGGCGTCCCTCCCAGCCCAGGCCCTGCCACCAGACGGCCGCCTCGCGGGCCCGCGCGACGGCGGCGCGCACCTCGGCCTCGCCCTGCACGGGCAGCGTCGCGACGAGCGCGCCGGTCGCCGGGTCGAGGGACTCGAAGGTCGCGGCGGTCGCAGGCTCAGCAGTCAGCGTCATGCACGGAGCGTAGGACGAGCGCGGAAGCCCGCTGACCCGCACACTGTTGTACGTAGCAGGCGCAGCAGTCCCCGCGCCCCGTGCAGGAGGGCGTCGCGTGACCAGCAACCCCCAGGTCGTCTCGGTGACCACCGCACGGATGTCCCACACCGAGGACCTCGCGCTGCGGCAGAAGCGCTACATGCTGACCCAGTCGGTCCGCATCGTCTGCGTGATCCTCGGCGTCGCGGTCCCGGCTCCCCTGCCGGTGCGGATGCTGCTGTTCAGCGGCGCGGTCTTCCTGCCGTGGTTCGGCGTCGTCATGGCCAACGCCGGGCCGACGGTCGCGCGCAAGGAGAAGACCGCGATCGTCGAGCGCCAGGTCCGCCCGCTCGACGAGCAGCCGCTGCGCATCGCCATCGAGCCCGGCCGGGTCATCGACGGCTGACGGTCCTCAGGTCCGCAGGTACGACGCGCCGTTGACGTCGAGCACCGCCCCGGTCGACCAGCCGGCCTCCTCGCTCGCGAGGAACAGCACCGCCGCCGCGACCTCGTCCGGCCGCCCGACCCGGCCCGCCGGGCTCTGCGCCCGCACCTCGTCGCCGCGCGGGCCGTCGAGCACCGACGCGGCCATGTCGGTCTCGACGAAGCCGGGCAGCACGCTGCCCACCGCGACGCCGTCGGCGGCGTAGGCCAGCGCCAGCGACTGCCCCATGGCGGTCAGCCCGGCCTTCGCCGCGCCGTACGCCACCGCCGCCGGCTCGCCCCGCGACGCGCCCCGCGACCCGACGTTGACGATCCGGCCGCGACCGCTCGCCACCAGGTGCGGCAGCGCGCAGAACGACGCCCACGCCGGTCCCAGCAGGTCGACGTCGACGGTGCGCCGCCAGTGCTCCTGCCACTGGGCGTACGTGGCCGTGCGCGGGTCCAGCTGGTCGAAGACGCCGGCGTTGTTGACCAGGACGTCCAGCCCGCCGAGCGCCTCGACCGCCTCCGCGACGAACCGCTGGACCTCCTCGGGGGACGCCTGGTCGCCGCCGACGGCGATGTGCGGCCCGCCGGGGAGCGCGTCCGCCACGGCCTGCGGCGGCGTGCTGCCGTGCACGGCGACCCGCGCGCCCTCGGCGGCGAACCGCTCGCAGACGGCCCGCCCGATGCCCCGGGAGCCGCCCGTGACGAGGACCCGGTGGCCGGAGAAGCGCATGCTGCGACGCTACGGGGCGTGCGGGCGGTGGTGTCACGGGTGTCCTCGGCGAGCGTGACCGTCGACGGGGCGGTGGTCGGCGAGGTCGGGGCCGGCCTGCTGGTGCTGCTCGGCGTCACGCACACCGACGACGGGACGAGCGCCGCGACGATGGCCCGCAAGCTGCACGAGCTGCGGATCCTCCCCGACGAGCGCTCCTGCGCGGAGACCGGCGCCGGGCTGCTCGTGGTCAGCCAGTTCACGCTCTACGGCGACACCCGCAAGGGCCGCCGGCCCTCCTGGACGGCCGCGGCCCCGGGCGCGGTCGCCGAGCCGCTGGTCGACGCGGTCGTGGCCGAGCTGCGGACGCGCGGCGCTGCCGTCGCCACCGGGGTGTTCGGCGCGCAGATGGCCGTCGCGTCGGTGAACGACGGCCCGTTCACGGTCCTGCTGGAGGTCTAGGCCCCGGCCTTCGCCGCCTTCTTGGCCGCCTGCTTGAACGCCCGGACCTCCAGCAGCGACGCCTGGTCGACGACGTCGGCGACGCTCTTGTGGACGCCGTCCTCGCCGTACGCGCCGGCCGCGTCCCGCCAGCCGTCGGGCTGGACGCCGTACTGCTTGCCGAGCAGCGCGACGAAGATCTGCGCCTTCTGCGTGCCGAACCCCGGCAGCGCCTTCATCCGCTTCAGGACCTCCTTGCCGTCCGCGCCCCGCCAGACGGCCTCGGCGTCGCCGCCGTAGTCCTGCACCAGCGCGGTGCACAGGTCCTGCACCCGCTTGGCCATCGAGCCGGGGAAGCGGTGCACGGCCGGCGGGGTCGCCATGACCGCGGCGAAGGCCTCCGGGTCCAGCGCCGCGATCTGGGCGGCGTCGAGGTGGCCGAGCCGCTCCTGCAGCACCAGCGGCCCGCGGAACGCCTTCTCCATCGGGATCTGCTGGTCCAGCAGCATGCCGAGCAGGAGCGCGAGCGGCTCCTGCCCGAGCAGGGCGTCGGCGGCGGGGTCCTGGGACAGCTGCACGGCGGGCATGCGCCGATCGTGGCAGAACCGGGCCGCCCGCGGCAGGTCAGACGTGGGACCGCGGCAGCCGCCACGCCGACAGGGCCACCGCGCCGGCCACCACGACCAGCAGCACCAGCACCGCGGCGAGCACCGACGTGTCGGCCACGTCGAAGGTCACGTCGGCCAGCGGGGCGGCGACGACGCGCCGGGCGAAGGACCCGACGGCGACGTTGCGGAAGGCCGTCGTCGTGCCGGCGAGCAGCCCCTCCCACAGCACCAGGTAGGCCAGCCCGACCAGCAGGGCGCGGCGCAGCACCAGCGACAGCAGGACGAACAGCCCGACGTACGCCGCCGCCCCGAGCAGGCTGCCGAGCAGCAGGCTCCACGCGGCCTCGGGCAGCGAGACGTCGGCCGCCGTCGCCAGCACCAGGCAGCCCAGGGTCGCGGGCAGGCAGGCCAGCCAGGTGACGGCGGCGGCCGCGACGTACTTCGCCACCGCGATCCGGGAGCGCGGCGCGGTGGTGGCGAGCAGCAGCCGGAGCGTGCGCTCGTCGCGGTCGTCGCCGAAGGCGTTGACGCCGAGGACGAGGGCGACCAGGCCGAGCACCAGGACGAGCAGCTCGCCGCTCAGGGTGGCGTAGCCGCCGGTGCGGTCGGCCCCGCCGGCGGTGAGCCGCAGGACCAGGGCGAAGACGCCGATCAGCAGCGGCAGCACCGCCACCGCGACCACGCGCTTGCCCCGCAGGACCGAGCGCAGGCTCATCTGCAGCAGCGTCATCGCCCGGCCCCCCGCGCCGAGGCGGTCAGCCGGGTGAACACGCTCTCCAGGTCCTCGCCGAGCGGCACGACGCGTCGCACGTGCACCCCCGCCTCCCGGGCGAGCTGGGGCAGCCGCACGGCCAGCTGCCGGCCGTCGACGGCCTGCACGACCAGGCCGCCGGCCTCCAGGGTGACCGCCTCGACCGAGGCCTCGGCGAGCAGCAGGACGCCGAGCCGGCGCGGGTCGTCGGCCTCGACCCGCACGGTGCGGGCGGACTGCGCGAGCAGCTCCTGCACGCCGCTGGGCGTGCCCTCGGCGACCAGCCGGCCGTTGACGACGACCAGCACGCGGTCGGCCATCCGCTCGACCTCGGACAGGATGTGCGAGGAGACCAGCACGGTGCGCCCCTCGGCACCGAGCCGGCGGACCAGCTCCACGTCGGCCCGCCGCTGCGCCGGGTCGAGGCCGTTGAGCGGCTCGTCGAGCAGCAGCACCTCGGGGTCGTGGGCCAGCGCCTGGGCCAGGCGCACGCGCTGGCGCATGCCCTTGGAGAACCCCGCGACGCGCCGGTCGGCCGCGGCCGCCATGCCCACCCGCTCCAGCGCGGAGCGGGCCGCCGCCTGCGGGTCGGCCACGCCGCGGTGCCGGGCCAGGAAGGCGACCGTCTGCTGGGCGGTGAGGAAGGGCCACAGGCCGTCGCCGTCGGGCACCAGGCCGAGCCGGGCGTGCACCTCGGGCTGGCTGCGCGGGTCGAGCCCGAGCACCCGGACGCTCCCCTGGCTCGGCGCCGTGAAGCCGGCCAGCAGGTCGAACAGCGTCGACTTGCCGGCGCCGTTGTGGCCGAGCAGCCCGGTGACGCCCGGCTCGGAGCGGAAGCTCACGTCCGACAGCGCGACGGTGTCGCCGAACCACTTGCTGACGCCGTCGACCTCGAGGGCGGCCGTCACGACGGGTCGCTCCGGCCGTAGCGCACGGCCAGCACGACCGCCGCGAGGAGCACGACCACCGCGGTGGTCAGCCAGACCAGCAGGCCGGCCGGCGGCTCGGGCTCGAAGGAGGAGCCGGACAGCAGGGTCGCGGCGGCCCGCACCGGCGCCTGCGACAGGTCGAGCGCCAGCAGGTCGCGGTCGTCGCTGATGCCGTACGCGATGCCGGAGACGACCGGGGTCACGAGCAGGACGGCGAGCAGACCACCGACGGCGAAGACCCGCTTGCCGGTCAGCGAGCCGGCCAGCAGCCCGGCGGCGGCGTAGTAGGCAGCCACCACGAGACCGGCCAGCACGGTCGCCGGCAGGTCACCGACGTCGGAGCGCAGCTGCGACAGCGGTGCGTCGGCGGTGACCACCGTCCCGACGAGCAGCGCGAGCAGCGGGCCGAGCGTGACCAGGGACATCAGCGCGAGGGCGGCGAGCACCTTGCCGGCGACGTACTCCGCGCGCGACAGCGCGGTCGAGAAGTAGAGGCTGAGGACCCGGTCACGCCGGTCGCGGGTGAGCAGCGACGGCAGCGTGGTGGCGGAGAAGGCGACGAGCAGCGGCACGGTCAGGCCGACCAGCTGCTTCGGCGACAGCACCTCGGACGGGCTCGCCACCCCCTCCGCCAGCAGCGGGATGCCGACGGCGACGACCACGGGCAGGTAGGCCGCGGCGAGCAGCAGGAACGGCCAGACCTTGGCCCCGGCCGAGCGGCGCAGGCCGAGCGCACGGGTGGTCGAGGAGCGGGCGAGGGCGCGCGACGCTGCGCCAGCGCGGCTCGCGCGGACCGCTGTGCCGGGAGTAGCGGACGTCGTAGAGCCGGGCCGTCGTCACGCCATCGCCCCGACGACGGCGTCCTCGAGCGCGCGGGTCGCGTCGACGACCGACAGCAGGCCGACGCCGTCCTCGGCCGCCACGTCGCGGACGACGTCGAGCGCGGCCGGCGAGCCGTCCGGCACCACGATCCGCGGTCCGTCGAGCTCGGCGGTGACGCCCCGGTCGTGCAGCCGGCGGACGAACGCCGCCGCGTCGCCGGTCACCTGGACCGCGACCGGGCCGCGCGAGCCGGTGCCGCTCACGGCCTGCCGGGCGGTGACCCGACCGCCGGCCAGCACCACGACCTCGTCGCAGGTGCGCTCGATGTCGTCGAGCACGTGCGAGGAGACGAGGACCTGGATGCCGAGGTCGCGGGACAGGTGGCGCAGGATCGCCAGCATCTCGTGGCGGCCGGCCGGGTCGAGGCCCGACGTCGGCTCGTCGAGCACGACGAGGTCGGGCCCGTGCACCAGCGCCTGGGCCAGCTTGGTGCGCTGGGCCATGCCGAGCGAGTAGGTCGCGACCAGCCGGTGGCGCTCCTCCTCCAGCCCGACGGCGAACAGCACCTCCGAGGCCCGGCGGAGCGCGTCGCGGCGGGTCAGCCCGCGCAGGCGGGCGAAGTGGATGCAGAGGTCCTGCGCCGACATGTCGGTCGGCAGGCAGGCGTGCTCGGGCATGTAGCCGACCCGGGCCCGGATCTGCTGCCGGTCCCGGACCGCGGACAGCCCGAGCACGCTGACCTCGCCCGCGTCCGGCTCCAGCAGGCCGAGGGCCACCTTCATGAGGGTCGACTTGCCGGCGCCGTTCGCACCGAGCAGGCCGGTGGCCGGCGCCGTGACGGCGAGGTGCACGCCGTCGAGGGCGCGGACCTCGCCGAAGACCTTGACCAGGCCCTCGACGGACAGCGCAGCGGTCGTCATGCCGGGACCGTACGGGCCGTCGGGCACCCGGCGGGACAGCCTGTGGACACGGTCAGGCGAACGAGGCGGGCGCCGGGCCGTACCCGCCGGGAGCGGTCTTCGGCGCCAGCGGCATCAGCCACCACAGCGCCGGGTAGACGAGCAGCTGGCTGCCCGGGACGACCAGCAGGACGAGCACGAAGAGCAGGCGGGCCGGCCAGGGCTCCACGCCGAGGCGGGTGCCGATGCCGGCGCAGACCCCGCCGAAGAAGCGGGCGTCGGCCGAGCGGTAGAGGCCGTGGCGGGCGAAGAAGGCGCGGACGTCGTCCATGGGTGGTGTCCCTGTGGGTCGAGGTGGTCGTGCTGACAGGGACGACAGTGCCTGCGGGGACCTCCTCCGGACATCAGGGCGCGACCCTGGCCGCCCCCTGACCCGCGACCCGCAGAGCGGCCCTGAGCAGCCGCTCGCGCAGCACCGCCGCCTCGGCGGCGAAGGCCCGCTGCGCCTGCGCGTACGCCGCCCGACCCTCGGCCGTCTCGACCGGCACCGGCTCCAGCCCGAGGGCGGAGAAGTCGTACGGCGACGCCGCCATGTCGAGCGCGCGCACCCGGCGGGCGAGCGCGAAGCAGTCGGCGACCAGCTCGGCGGCGACCCAGGGCGAGAGCTTGTAGGACCACTTGTAGAGGTCCATGTTGGCGTGCAGGCAGCCGCCCTGCTCGAGGTCGCCCTGGGTCTCGCGGGTCGGCTGCAGGACGTTGAGCGGCCGGGCCGTCGGGGTGAAGAAGCGGAACGCGTCGAAGTGCGAGCAGCGCACCGGCAGCCGCTCGACCACGGCGGTGGTGCCCTCGGCGCCGAGGCGCAGCGGCCAGCCGTCGTGGCGGACCTGCTCGGACCGGTGGACCATCGCCCACTCGTGCAGGCCGGAGCAGCCGAACTGCGCCGGCCGCGACGCGGTGCGGGCCAGCAGGTCGGCGACCCAGGCGGCGGTGCGCACGAGCCGCTCCGGCGGGTCCTCGAGACCGGCGCCCCCGTCGACCGCGACCCAGTGCCGGCCGGGCGGCTCGGCGCCGGCGAGCACGACGCCGGGGCCCGGGCTCCAGCGGCGCAGCGCCGCGGGGCGGTGGGAGTAGTAGCTGAACAGGAAGTCCTCGACCGGGTGCGTCTCGCCGCGGGAGGCGCGGGCGAGCACCGGCGCGGTCCAGGCGTCGACCCGGGCCTCGTGCGCGTCCCGGCGGGCCTGCCAGACGGGGGCGGCGAGGACGGCGGTCACGCCGCCAGGCTACGGAGTCAGGCTACGGAGTCAGCGCGAGGTGAGCGGCGAGCGCGACGCCTGCCAACGGCCGGCCTCGCTGCGCAGGTCGACGACGTCCTCGACCTCGCAGGGCACCAGCAGGTCGGTCAGCTCGTGCCGGCGCAGCAGCGTCAGCGCCCGGGGCGAGGGCCGCGCGACGGTCAGGCAGCCGCCGGTGCGGTGCAGGTGCGCCGCCGCGCCCGCCAGCACCTGCAGCGCCGACAGGTCGATCTCCTGCACGTCGTGCAGGTCGACGACCAGCCGGGTGACCCCGGCGGTCAGGCACGCGGCGATCTGCTGGCGCAGGCGCGCGCAGTCCTCCTCCATCAGCGACCCCGCCAGGCGGAGGTGGACCGAGTCGTCTGCTCCGGCGGCCCTCGTCACGTCGCTCTCCTCGTCTGCCCGCTGCGGCGGGGCGGTCAGCCCGGCCGGCGAGGACGAGGAAGTACCCGCTTCCCAACGGTTCATCCGACATCACCCGATCCGTTCAGGGGACCGCCCGTCGGCGGCCCCGGCGCGGCGTCGTGGACCATGGAGAGGACAGCCGTCCGACGCCCGGGCGGCCCTCCTCGGGAAGGTGGCGGCACGATGGCGTCCGACAGCGGCAGCGAGGCCTCCGGCTTCGCCGACCTCGACCTGCGACCGGAGCTGCTCGACGCGCTCGCGGCGCTGGGCTACGAGGAGCCGACGCCGATCCAGCGCGAGGCCGTGCCGGCCATGCTCACCGGCCGGGACCTGCTCGGCCAGGCCGCCACCGGCACGGGCAAGACCGCGGCGTTCGCGCTCCCGCTGCTGCACCGTCTCGCCTCCGGCTCCCGTGGGAACGCACCGACCGGCCTGGTCCTCGCCCCCACGCGTGAGCTCACGATGCAGGTCTCGGAGGCGATCCACAAGTACGGTCGCCAGCTCGGTGCCCGGGTCCTCCCGGTCTACGGCGGTCAGCCCATCGTCCGGCAGCTGCGCGAGCTGTCCCGCGGGGTCGACGTCGTCGTCGCGACGCCCGGCCGGGCCCTCGACCACATCAACCGCGGCACCCTCGTCCTCACGTCCGTGCAGACGGTCGTGCTCGACGAGGCCGACGAGATGCTCGACATGGGCTTCGCCGAGGACCTCGAGGCGATCCTGTCCGCGCTGCCCGAGCAGCGGCAGACGGTGCTCTTCTCGGCCACCATCCCGCCGCACATCGAGCGGATGGCCCGGCGCCACCTCACCGACCCGATCCGGGTGCGCATCGAGCGCGACCCGGTCCCGGCCGGGGACGCCCCGCGGGTCCGGCAGACCGGCTACCTCGTGCCCGCGGGCCGCCAAGCCGGCCGCCCTGGGCCGGCTGCTCGACGTGGAGGCCCCGACGGCGGCCATCGTGTTCTGCCGCACCCGCGGCGAGGTGGACGAGCTGACCGAGACGCTGAACGGCCGCGGCTACCGCTCCGAGCCCCTGCACGGCGGCATGAGCCAGGAGCAGCGCGACCGCGTCATGTCGCGCCTGCGGTCGGGGTCGGCCGAGCTGCTGGTCGCCACCGACGTCGCCGCCCGCGGCCTCGACGTGGACCAGCTGACCCACGTCTTCAACTACGACGTGCCGTCGGCGCCGGAGTCCTACGTCCACCGCATCGGCCGGGTCGGCCGGGCCGGGCGCGAGGGCGTGGCCATCACCCTGGCCGAGCCGCGCGAGCAGCGGATGGTCCAGAGCATCGAGCGGCTGACCGGCCAGAAGATCGCGATGGAGAAGCTGCCGACGGTCGCCGACCTGCAGGCCCGCCGGCTGGACCTGACCCGGGCCGCGGTGCAGGAGCGGCTGGCCGACGACGACCTCGAGCGCTTCGCCGGCGTCCTCGACGCGCTGCTCGAGCACGCCGACCTGCGCCACGTCGCCCTCGCCACGCTGGCCCTCGCCCACACCGCCGACGGCCCGACCGTCGACGAGCAGGAGATCCCCGAGGTCGCGCCGCGCCCGGTCCGCGAGCACCGCGAGCCCCGCCCGAGCAGCGCCTCGACGGGCGCCCGGCCGATCGGACCGGCGACCGCCCGGGGCCCGCGCCCGGCCAAGGGCCGACTGGCAGGGCGCGACATGACGCGGCTCTTCGTCGGCGCCGGCCGTCAGGCGGGCGTCCGTCCGCAGGACCTGGTCGGGGCGATCGCCAACGAGTCGAGCCTGTCCGGCCGCGACATCGGCGCGATCGAGATCACCGAGCGCTTCTCGCTCGTCGACGTCCCGTCCGAGGCGGCCGACGAGGTCATCGAGGCGCTGCGCGGCAGCGTCATCAAGGGCCGCAAGGCCACCGTGCGCCGGGAGCGCTGACCGGGACCATTCCGGCGTCGCGCGTTGTTGCACGGAGCACGACCAGAGGCCGGCGACGACGACCGGCGATGAAGGAGCTCCACCGTGTGCCCCCACACCCCTGCTTGCCCGACCGCGTCCGCCCCGGACGCCGCCTCCGCGCGCATCGTCGCGGAGCACCTCCAGGACTGCGGCTACGCCCTGCTCTGCAACGGCGCCGTCCTGCTCGAGGGTGACGGCCTGCTCGACCTGCCCCGGCCGCGTGCGTCCCGGACGGCCTTCACCGTCTAGCAAGACGGACGTACGGTTTGGTGGTACGGTCCGTCCGTGCCCAAGATGACCGAGCAGCAGCTGCTCCTCCGGCGCAGCCAGATCCTGGGCGCGGCCCGGCGGGCGTTCGCCCGGCACGGCTACGAGGGCGCGACCGTCAAGGTGCTCGAGGCCGAGACCGGCCTGTCGCGGGGCGCGATCTTCCACCACTTCCGCGACAAGGAGGCGCTGTTCCTCGCCCTGGCCGAGGACGACGCCGCCCGCACCGCCGCGGTGGTCGCCGAGCACGGCCTGGTGCAGGTCATGCGCGACCTCGAGGACAAGGACGCCGGCTGGCTCGGCGTGCAGCTCGAGGTGCGCCGCCGGCTGCGCACCGACCCCGATTTCGCCGCCCAGTGGGGCGAGCGCCAGCAGGCGGTCCGCGCGGCCACCCTGGAGCGGCTGGAGCGCCAGCGCGCGGCCGGCGTCGTGCGCGACGACGTGCCCGCCGAGCTGCTCGCCGACTTCCTGCGCCTGGTGCTGGACGGGCTGGTCAGCTCGCTCGCCACCGGCATGCCCACCGCCCACCTCGACGGGGTCCTCGACCTGGTGGAGGACGCCGTGCGGAGACCGTCGCAGGGCCCCGTTAGCGTGACCGCAGACCCACACGAGGAGATGGCATGACACAGGACAGCTTCGGCGCGCGCGGCACGCTGGACGTCGCAGGGACCTCGTACGAGGTGTTCCGGCTGAGCGCGGTCGAGGGCGCGGCGGACCTGCCGTACTCCCTCAAGGTGCTGCTGGAGAACCTGCTGCGGACCGAGGACGGCGCCAACACCACGGCCGACTCGATCCGGGCGGTCGCCCAGTGGGACCCGAGCGCCGAGCCCGACACCGAGATCCAGTACACGCCGGCCCGCGTGCTCATGCAGGACTTCACCGGCGTGCCCTGCGTGGTCGACCTGGCCGCGATGCGCGAGGCGATGGCCGACCTCGGCGGCGACCCGAAGAAGATCAACCCGCTGGCCCCGGCCGAGCTCGTCATCGACCACTCCGTCATCGCCGACTTCTTCGGCAGCGCCAAGGCGCTCGAGCTCAACGGGGCCCTCGAGTACGAGCGCAACCGCGAGCGCTACGAGTTCCTCAAGTGGGGCCAGACCGCGTTCAGCGACTTCGCCGTGGTCCCGCCCAACACCGGCATCGTCCACCAGGTCAACCTCGAGCGGCTGGCCCGCGTCGTCTTCACCCGCACGGTCGGCGGGACGCTGCAGGCCTACCCCGACACCCTGGTCGGCACCGACTCCCACACCACGATGATCAACGGCCTGGGCGTCCTCGGCTGGGGCGTCGGCGGCATCGAGGCCGAGGCGGCCATGCTCGGCCAGCCCGTGTCGATGCTCATCCCGAAGGTCGTCGGCTTCAAGCTCAACGGCGAGCTGCCGGCCGGCGCGACCGCGACCGACCTCGTCCTGACCGTCACCGAGCTGCTGCGCAAGCACGGCGTCGTCGGCAAGTTCGTCGAGTTCTACGGCCCCGGCGTCGTCAACGTGCCGCTGGCCGACCGCGCCACCATCGGCAACATGAGCCCGGAGTACGGCTCGACCTGCGCGATCTTCCCCGTCGACGAGGAGACCCTGGCCTACCTGCGCCTGACCGGCCGCCCCGAGGAGCTCGTGCAGCTCGTCGAGGCGTACGCCAAGGAGCAGGGCATGTGGCACGACCCGTCGGCCGAGCCGCGCTTCTCCGAGCGCCTCGAGCTCGACCTGTCGACGGTCGTGCCCTCGCTCGCCGGCCCGAAGCGGCCGCAGGACCGGGTGCCGCTGACCAGCGCGAAGTCGATGTTCCGCACCGCGCTGGCCGACTACGCGACCACCGTCCCGGTGGAGCAGGACCGCAAGCCCGGCGTGCCGCCGACCGCGACCGCCGCGACCGGCACCGGCCTCGACGAGTCGAGCGCCGAGTCGTTCCCGGCCTCCGACCCGGTCGCGGCGACGGTCGACAAGCCCGAGGACAAGCCGCACAGCGTCAACGTCGGCGACGTCTCGGACCGCCCGAGCAACCCGGTGGGCGCCACGCTGGCCTCCGGCGACCGGGTCGAGCTCGACCACGGCGTCGTCGCCATCGCGGCCATCACCAGCTGCACCAACACCAGCAACCCCTACGTCATGGTCGGCGCCGGCCTGCTGGCCAAGAACGCCGTCGAGAAGGGCCTGACCAGCAAGCCCTGGGTCAAGACCACGCTCGCGCCCGGCTCCAAGGTCGTCACCGACTACTACGAGAAGGCGGGCCTGACCCCCTACCTCGACAAGCTGGGCTTCCAGACCGTCGGCTACGGCTGCACCACCTGCATCGGCAACTCCGGCCCGCTGCCGGACGAGGTCAGCGCCGCCGTCAACGAGGGCGACCTGGCCGCCGTCTCGGTGCTGTCGGGCAACCGCAACTTCGAGGGCCGCATCAACCCTGACATCAAGATGAACTACCTGGCGTCGCCGCCGCTCGTCGTGGCCTACGCCCTGGCCGGCACCATGGACCTCGACCTGACCACCGAGCCGCTCGGCACCGGGTCGGACGGCCAGCCGGTCTTCCTCGAGGACATCTGGCCCTCCCCCAAGGACGTCAGCGACGTCGTGGCCGGCGCCATCACCGGCGAGATGTACGCCGACTCCTACAAGGACGTCTTCGCCGGCGACGCCCGCTGGCAGGCCATCGAGGTGCCCGGCGGCGACGCGTTCGCCTGGGACCCCGCGTCGACCTACGTGCGCAAGCCCCCGTACTTCGACGGCATGCCGCGCGAGCCGGAGCCGCTGACCGACATCACCGGCGCGAAGGTCCTCGCGGTGCTGGGTGACTCCGTCACGACCGACCACATCTCCCCCGCGGGCTCGATCAAGGTCGACTCCCCTGCCGGGAGGTACCTCTCGGAGCACGGCGTCGCGCCGAAGGACTTCAACAGCTACGGCAGCCGCCGCGGCAACCACGAGGTCATGATCCGCGGCACCTTCGCCAACATCCGGCTGCGCAACCAGCTGGCCCCCGGCACCGAGGGCGGCGTGACCGTCAAGGACGGGCAGCAGACCTCGATCTACGAGGCGTCGCAGGCCTACCAGGCCGAGGGCACGCCCCTGGTCATCCTGGCCGGCAAGGAGTACGGCTCGGGCTCCTCGCGCGACTGGGCCGCCAAGGGCACCGCGCTGCTCGGCGTGCGCGCCGTCATCGCCGAGTCCTACGAGCGCATCCACCGCTCCAACCTGATCGGCATGGGCGTGCTGCCGCTGCAGTACACCGGCGGCGACACCGCGGCCTCCCTCGGCCTGACCGGCCAGGAGACCTTCACCATCGAGGGCATCGCGGCCGGCGACACCGTCCCGCGCGAGCTCACCGTCCGCGCCGACGACAAGGAGTTCCGCGTCCTCGTCCGCATCGACACCCCGGGCGAGCAGGCGTACTACCAGAACGGCGGGATCATGCCGTACGTCCTGCGCTCGCTGCTCTAGACGACCGCTCCAGGAGCCCGGCACCCCTCGGGGCCGGGCTCCTGGCGCGTCCGGACAGGTGCTCCTGCGGCGTGTCGCGGCCGATTTCCGGCCGGATGCAGCGCGAGAGGCGCCGCCGAGCGAGACAAGAGCGATACTGGCTGCGTGACCACCTCGATCTCGGAGGCGGCCACGGCGCGCCCGCCCCTGCTCGGGGCCGTCAGTCGCGACCGTGGCGCCGGGCCGGGGGAGGGCACGCGCTGCGCCGGAGAGCCTCCACTGCCCCCTGAGGACGCCTCCCCGACGCCGCTCGACCCGGCACCCTGAACCTGCGGACCGAAGGACCTCGCGTGACACCTCGCACCGCCCGCGCCACCGTGGACCCCGCCCTCGTCGCCGCGGACGGCGACGGTCCCGTCGCCGCCGCCCCGGCGAAGCCGGCCAAGAAGGCCGCCAAGAAGGCCGCTCCGGCCGTGGCGGAGGTCGTCGCCGGCGACGAGCCGGGTCCCGAGGAGCTCGAGGACGTCGACCCGGCCGTGCTGGTCGACGAGGTCGACGGCATCGCCCTGGACGCCGCGGACCCGACCGCCTCGGTCGACCAGTCCGTCGTCGCCGCCGCCGACCCCGCGCTGGCCGCCGCCACCGGCGTGGCCGCCGAGGACGACGAGGACGACGACGAGGACGACGACACCCCCAAGCCGCCCTCCGACGAGGACGACGAGGAGGACGAGAAGAAGCCCCTGGCCGCCGAGGGCGAGGTCGGCATCTCGACCGACCTCGTGCGCGCCTACCTCAAGGAGATCGGCAAGGTCCCGCTGCTCACCGCCGAGCAGGAGGTCGAGCTCGCGCAGCGCATCGAGGCCGGCCTGTTCGCGGCCGAGAAGATCCGCCAGGCCGAGGAGGGCGAGGCCCCCAAGCTGTCGGCCGCGCTGCGCCGCGACCTCGACTGGCTGGTCCACGACGGCGGCCGGGCCAAGCGCCACCTGCTCGAGGCCAACCTGCGCCTCGTCGTCTCGATCGCCAAGCGCTACCTGGGCCGCGGCATGCTCTTCCTGGACCTCATCCAGGAGGGCAACCTCGGTCTGATCCGCGCGGTCGAGAAGTTCGACTACACCAAGGGCTACAAGTTCTCGACCTACGCGACGTGGTGGATCCGCCAGGCCATCACCCGCGCCATGGCCGACCAGGCGCGCACGATCCGCATCCCGGTCCACATGGTCGAGCAGATCAACAAGCTGACCCGCGTCCAGCGCGAGATGCTCCAGGAGCTGGGCCGCGAGCCCACCCCCGAGGAGCTCGCCAAGGAGCTCGACATGACCCCCGAGAAGGTCGTCGAGATCCAGGGCTACGCCCGCGAGCCAGTCAGCCTCGAGACCACCATCGGCGACGACCAGGACTCGAGCCTCGGTGACTTCATCGAGGACGCGGACGCCCCGATCGCCGCGGAGGTCGTCTCGTACGGCCTGATGCAGGAGCAGCTCAACGAGGTCCTGCGCACCCTCACCGACCGCGAGGCCGCCGTCGTGAAGATGCGCTTCGGCCTGGTCGACGGCCAGCCGCGCACCCTGGACGAGATCGGCCGGGAGTTCGGGCTGACCCGCGAGCGGATCCGCCAGATCGAGAGCAAGACGCTGTCCAAGCTGCGCCACCCCTCGCGCTCGCAGAAGCTGCGCGACTACCTCGACTGACCGGTCGGCCGGCTCCCTGCGGTGCGGGGAGCCGGTCTACCGTCCGGGCGTGCAGCCGATCTCGCCCGAGGACTTCGAGGCCCTGGTGCGCCAGGCGGTCGACGAGCTGCCGCCCGGCCTCGCGGCCCACTTCTCCAACGTCGCCGTCGTGGTCGAGCACGAGCACGACGAGGACCCCGACCTGCTGGGGCTGTACGAGGGCGTGCCGCTGACCGAGCGCGGCCAGTACTCCGGCGCGCTGCCCGACCGGATCAGCCTCTACCGCATCCCGCTGTGCCTGATGGCGGAGGACCTGGACCACCTCGTCGAGGAGGTCCAGGTGACCGTCGTGCACGAGTTCGCGCACCACGTCGGGATCGACGACGAACGTCTGCACGAGCTGGGGTGGGACTGACCGCGACGGGGCACACACTCTCCGTACGCGACTTCAGGCTTGCCTCAACGGCCCGTCCGTAGGAGGGTGTGTCTCACCTCACCGCGCAGAACCGGTGCGGAACGCGGCCCGATGGTGGAACGTTGCCCGGTCGCGTGACCACGACGTGCTTCTGCAGGGACGCTCGCTGTGTCTCGCCGGCCAGCTCCTGCGGCTTGCGTGTGCGGGGAACAGTCCGACCCCTGACGCCTGTTCTGTCAGGGGAACGCGTCCCCCGGCGCTGACCGACCTGCCCCACCCCGCACCCCCCGCCTGCCCCGCCACCGATCGAGGAGACCCCCGTGTCCACCGCCGCCCGCCCCGCCGACGTCATCGAGGCGCTGGTCGAGCGTGCCCAGGCCGAGGGCGCGCTGTCCCTCGACCAGCTGCGCACCACCTTCGAGGAGGCCGGCATCGGCCCCGCCGAGGCCGGTGACGTCCTGCGCCGCCTCACCGAGGCCGGCGCAGTGCTCGGCACCGAGGAGCAGAAGCCGGCCCGCCGCCGCTCGCCCCGTGCCGCCGCCGCCCGCCCGGCCGCTCGCCCCACCGCCAAGACCGCTCCGGCCGCCAAGCGCCCCGCCGGCCGCACGGTCAAGGACGAGGTCAAGGAGTCCGTCGTTCTCGACCAGCCCGCCACCCCTGAGGTCGCTCCCGAGCCCGCCGCCGTCGAGGTCGACGCCGTCGCCGCCGCCAACGCCGGGGGCGTCGTCCCCGCCGCGGGCGCCGCTGCCGCCGCGCCGGCCACCGCCGCCCCCGTCGAGGAGTTCGACGAGGGCGAGCCCGACGCGCCCGCCAAGCCGGTGGCCGAGGAGGACAAGCCCCTCGCCATCGACGAGCCGCCGCCCGGCATCGACCTGGTCAAGGCCTACCTGCGCGAGATCGGCAAGGTCGCCCTGCTGACCGCCGTCGAGGAGGTCGAGCTCTCCAAGCGGATCGAGGCCGGCCTGTTCGGCGCCGAGAAGCTGCGCCAGCACACCGCCGGCGAGGTCAAGCTGCCGATCGCGCTGCGCCGCGACCTGGCCGAGATCGTCCGCGACGGCGAGCGGGCCAAGCGCCACCTGCTCGAGGCCAACCTGCGCCTCGTGGTCTCGCTGGCCAAGCGCTACCAGGGCCGCGGCCTCGACCTGCTCGACCTGGTCCAGGAGGGCAACCTCGGTCTGGTCCGCGCGGTCGAGAAGTTCGACTACACCAAGGGCTACAAGTTCTCGACCTACGCCACGTGGTGGATCCGCCAGGCGCTGCAGCGCGCGCTGGCCGACCAGGGCCGCACCATCCGCGTGCCCGTCCACATGGCCGAGCTGATCACCAAGGTGACCCGCGTCCGTCGCGAGCTGACCCAGACCCTGGGCCGCGAGCCGCTGTCGGAGGAGATCGCCGCTCCGCTCGACATGACCGCGACCAAGGTCGAGGAGATCCTCGGCTACGGCCGCGACACCCTGTCGCTGGAGAGCCCCGTCGGCGACGACGAGGCCGTCCTCGGTGACTTCATCACCGACAGCGACAGCCCCGACCCGGTCGCCGCGGTCGAGATGCAGATGATGCAGGGCCAGCTCGGCCAGGTCCTCGCCAGCCTGCCGGCCCGCTCGGCCACGGTCATGCGCATGCGCTTCGGCCTGGACGACGGTCGCGCCCGCACCCTCGACGAGGTCGGCCGCCACCTGGGCCTGACCCGCGAGCGGATCCGCCAGATCGAGCGCGACACCCTCGCCGAGCTGCGCGCCGGCGGCCAGGCCGACGCCCTGCGCGAGTTCGTCGCCTAGCAGCACCCCGTACGGCCCGACGGCCGCCGGTCCCCTCGTGGGCCCGGCGGCCGTCGGCGTTCCCGGGCCCGCCGCGCCCTGCTCTCCCCCTCCCGCTCTCCCCCCCGCTTGTCTGCCCGGGGCGGCCGCGACACGCCGTACGCAGCGTCGGTGCAGGCAGACAAGCGCGGGACTGGGGCGCGGGGTCGACGGCGGACACAGCGTGATCGCTGACGACACCGCCGCACGCTCGACGCCCCGCCGAGTGGATCAGGCCGTGTCCGGGGTCGACACGGGCGGGCCGCCCTGCCCACATCGTGATCGCGCCGAAGGGCAGCCGCGCTCAGGAGACCCCCGGAGCGGATCAGTATGTGGGCGACGCGGCCCGCGCACGGTCGACGGCGGACACAGCGTGATCGCCGACGACACCGCCGCACGCTCAGCGCCCCGCCGAGTGGATCAGGCTGTGTCCGCGGTCGACCCCCGCGGCCTCGCGGCGACCGCCAACCCCCCGCTCGTCTGCCCAGGGCGACGGCGACACGCCGTACGCGACGTCGGTGCGAGCAGACAAGCGCGAGGAGGCTGCCGAGCCTCGCTGGCGGCGGGCGGCGCCACGCGGTAGGCAGGGAGTCGACACCCGCGAGCGAGAGGCACCGCATTGACCACCGCGAACCCCCGGCAGAACACCACCTTCCCGAGCGGCACGAGCGAGGCGCACGGCTACCTCGCGCTCCCCGCGACGGGCAGCGGACCGGGCGTCATCGTCATCCAGGAGTGGTGGGGCCTGACCGACCACATCGCCGACGTCACCGACCGGCTCGCCGCGGAGGGCTTCGTGGCCCTGGCGCCGGACCTGTACGGCGGCCGCACCACCCACGACGCCGACGAGGCCGGCGGCCTGATGATGTCGCTGCCGGTCGACCAGGCCGCCCGCGACCTCGGCGGGGCGGTCGACTTCCTGCTCGGCCACGAGGCCGTCACGAGCAGCAAGGTCGGCGCGGTCGGCTTCTGCATGGGCGGCGGCTTCGTGCTGCTGCTCGCGGCCCAGCAGGGCGACAAGGTCGGCGCGGCGGTGCCGTTCTACGGCGTCGGGCCGGCGGTGCCGGAGGCCTACAGCGGCATCACCGCGGCGGTCCTCGGCCACTACGGGGAGAGCGACGACTTCTACCCGGTCGACCAGGCGCGGGCGCAGGCCGACCAGATCCGCGAGGAGTCGGGCGCCCCGGTCGAGTTCCACTACTACCCGGCCGGTCACGCCTTCCACAACGACACCAACGCCCTCGGCACCTACGACGAGGACAACGCGAAGCTCGCCTGGTCGCGCACGGTGGAGTTCCTCAAGGCCCAGCTGGCCTGAGACGCACCGCGGCCCGGCTCCCCAGGTCGGGGGGCCGGGCCGCGGGGCGTACGGGGGTGCTCAGGCGTCCGAGCGCACCCAGCCGCTGGTGCTCTTGGCCTTGCGCGGCCCGCCGGCGGCGGGGGCCGGGCCGGAGCCCGGCGTCGCGCCGGAGGAGACCAGCCACTCGCGCTGGGTGGCCAGCTGCTGCTCCAGGTCGGCGGTGGGCCGGCCCGCGGACTGGGCCCGGGCCAGCTTGTCCTCGAGCTCGGCGATGCGCTCGCGGAGCTTGACCGTGAACGAGGACTCGATCGGCTTGGCCGGGACGCTGCCCGCGTCGCGGACCTTCTCCTCGACGGCGCCCATCCGGTCCTCGAGCGAGCGCATGACGTCGCGCGGGACCTTGCCGATGGCCTCCCACTTCTCCTGCAGCTGGCGCAGGCGGGCCTTGACCTTGTCCAGGCCCTGGGCCGGGTCGAGCGCCTCGGCCTCGACGAGGATCTCCTCCTTGAGCGCCTGGTTGCCCCGGAACTCCTCGTCCTGCGCCGCGAACTGCTGGTTGCGGAAGCCGAAGAAGACGTCCTGGGCGGCCTTGAACTGCTGCCACAGGCTGTCCTCGACCTCGCGCGGCGCGCGGCCGGCGGTCTTCCACTCGCTCATGAGCTGCTTGAAGCGGTCGGCCGTGGCGCGGAAGTCGGTCTTGTCCGAGACACCGGCGGACAGCGCCTCGGCCTGCTTGACCAGGTCCTGCTTGCGCTGCTTGGACACCTCGCGCTGCTGCTCGAGCGCGGCGAAGTGCGTGGTCCGGCGCTCGGTGAAGCGCTTGCGGGCGGCGGCGACGCGCTGCCAGAGCTCGTCGTCGGCCTTCTTGTCGAGCTGCCCGGCCTTCTTCCAGTCGTCGCCGATCGTGCGCAGGCGCTCGCCGGCGCCCTTCCAGTCCGAGCTGCCGGCGAGCTTCTCGGCCTCGTCGGCCAGCGCGGACTTCACCTCGGCGATCTTGACCCGCTCCTCGGCGCGGGCGGCCTTGGCGGCCTCCGCGGCCTCCGCGGTCTTCTCCACCAGCGCGTCGACCCGGCGCTCGAGGGAGGCCAGGTCGCCGACGGCCGCGGCCGTGGGCACCTGCTCCTTGAGCCGGGCGGCGCTGGTGGCGACCTGGCGCGGGTCACCCACGCCGCTGCGCAGCCGCTGCTCGAGCAGCTGCACCTCGGTCGCCATCTGCTCGAAGCGCCGCACGAAGTGGGCCAGGCCCTCCTCCGGCGCCCCGGCGTGCCAGGACCCGACGGCGCGCTCGCCGTCCCCGGACTTGACGTAGACGGTGCCGTCCTCGGCGACCCTGCCCCACTCGCTCATGCCACTCCCAGATCGCGGTGCTGTCCCCTCCATCCTCGCGCATCGGGCGCTCGGCAGGGTCAGGAGGCATGCTGGCGGGATGGCGCAGCGCTCGCGGGGAGAGCTCGTCGCGCTGCTCCTGCTGTACGTCCTGCCGCTCGCCGGCACCGTCGTGCTGCTGTTCGCCGTCGGCCTGCCGGTGCTGGGCGGCGCGCTGGTGGCCATCGAGCTGACCATCGTCTCGCTGGTCACCCTGGCGCGTCGCCGCCCGGAGCGGACCGCCCGCGAGCCGGTGTCCGGGTCGCTCGTGGTCGGGGTCCTCGGCGTGCTGCTGGTCGTCGCGGTGGTCGCCCTGACGCTCACGACCGCCCGAGCATGACGACCTGACGACGGCTCGGCCTGCCGCACTGACAGCGCCGCCGCGCCGGGAGACACTGGCCGTCGCACCGGCACTGTCCTCGCCGGCGACGGGAGAGGCCGCACGTTGACCAGCACAGACCACCGCCTGCGCACGCTGCTCGGGGCGGCGGTGGCCACCGGGCTGCTGGCCGCCGGCACCGCCGTGTGGATCACCAGCACCGGCAGCAGCGCCAGCAGCAGCGCCGGCGCGCCGCAGCCGGTCGCGGCGGAGCAGGCCGTCCCCGCCCCGACCGCCGCGGTCGTCGGCCGCCGTCCCGACGGCGCCGTGCCGTGGGACGCGCCGCTGCAGGTCCGGGTGGCCGCCGGCACGCTCTCCTCCGTCTCCGCCGTCGACCCGGACGGCCTCGGCCTGCCGGGCGCCGTCGCCGCCGACGGCACCTGGAGCTCGGGGCGCACGCTGCTGCCGGCGGCGACGTACCGCCTGACGGTGTCGGCGAAGGACGCCGCCGGGACGACCCGTGAGGTGCCGCTGACCGTGCAGACGACGCCGGCCGAGCGCCTGGTGAAGGCGACCCTGAGCCCCGGCGACGACGCCGTGGTCGGCGTCGGCCAGCCGGTCATCATCACGCTCAGCCGCCCGGTCGAGGAGAAGTCGGCCCGGGCCGCCGTCGAGGCGCGCCTGACCGTCAGGACCAGCCCCGCCGTCGAGGGCTCCTGGCGCTGGATGGACGACCGGACCCTGCACTACCGCCCGGCGGAGTTCTGGAAGCCCGGGACGACGGTGCGCGTGAAGGCCGACCTCACCCGGCTCGCCCTGCCGGACGGGGCCTGGGGCTCCGGCGGGCGCACCACCGCCTTCACGGTGCGCGACGCCCTGGTGAGCACCGTGGACGTCGCCGCCCACACCATGACGGTCCGCCGCAACGGCGCGGTCCTGAAGGTCATGAAGGCCTCGATGGGGCGGCCGGAGTTCGCGACCCGCAACGGCACCTTCCTGGTCCTGGAGAAGTTCCGGAAGCGGATCATGGACTCGGCCACCGTCAACCTCCCGCCCGGGACGCCGGCCTACCGGACCGCGGTCGAGCACGCGGTCCGCATCTCCTACAGCGGCACCTTCACCCACGGCGCGCCGTGGTCGGTGAAGGACCAGGGCGTCCGCAACGTCAGCCACGGCTGCATCAACCTCTCCCCCGCCGACGCCGCCTGGTACTTCGACCAGGCCCGCCGCGGCGACGTGGTGAAGGTGGTCGGCAGCAGCCGCGAGCCGCTGTCGTACGACGCCGGGTCGATGGACTGGAACATGCCCTTCGCCGAGTGGAGGACCGGCAGCGCGCTCCAGTGACCGCAGGCTGGGTACGCGGCGCCGCATGACGGGCTCCCTCACCTTCATCGGCACCGCCACGACGCTCATCCGGTACGGCGGCTTCACGCTGCTCACCGACCCGAACTTCCTGCACCGGGGCGACCGGGCCTACCTCGGCTACGGGCTGACCTCCAAGCGGCTGACCGAGCCGGCGCTGCAGCCCGCCGACCTGCCGCCGCTGGACGCGATCGTGCTGTCGCACCTGCACGGCGACCACTTCGACCGCATCGCCAAGGCCGAGCTGCCGAAGGCAGGTGCCGCTGCTGTCGACCCCGGCGTCGGTCAAGCGGCTGACCAGCTGGGGCTTCACCGGCGCGCAGGCCCTGGAGACCTGGCAGAGCACGGAGCTGACCCAGCCGGACGGCTCCCGGCTGACGATCACCGCGGCACCGGGCACGCACGCCCGCGGGCTGCTCAAGGCGGCCCTGCCGCCCGTCATGGGCAGCATCCTGGAGTTCGCCCCGGCCACCGGCGAGCCGCCGCTGTCGATGTACATCACCGGCGACACGCTGGTCCACGACGACCTGCGCGAGATCCCGCGGCGGCACCCGTCCCTGGACGTCGGACTGTGGCACCTCGGCGGCACCCGCATCCCCGGCTTCTTCGGCGCCGGCGTCATGGTGACCATGGACGGCAAGGAGGGCGCCGACCTGCTGGAGCTGGTGCGCCCGACCACCACGGTCCCGGTCCACCACGACGACTACGACGTCTTCCGGAGCCCGCTGTCGGAGTTCCTGGACGAGGTCAGCCGCCGCGGGCTGACCGGCGTACGGCCCGTGGCGCGCGGTGAGGTGCTCCCGCTGCCAGTCTGACCGGGTGACCCGCCCCGTCCTGCGCCTTCTCGTCGGGGGCTGGCTCGGCGTCCTGCTGCTGCTGGCCGGCGTCCGGCTGCTCGGCGTGGAGCGCGGGACGGTGCTGCCGCTGCTGGTCGGCGCGCTGCCGCTGGTGCTCCTGCTCGCCTACCCGCTGCTGGTGGCCGCGGTCGGGCTGCGCTCCTGGCGGCTGGTGCTGACCGCGCTGGTCGCGGTCGGGGCGCACGCCGCCGTCCTCGCCCCCGCCCTCGGCGCGGACGCGCTCCCGCCCGGCACCGCGGCCGCGCCGCGCCTGCGGGTCGTGACGGCCAACCTGTACGTCCTGAACCCCTCCCCCGAGGCGAGCGGCCGGGCGCTGCGGGCCGCCTCCCCGGACGTCCTGGTGGTCCCCGAGCTCGACCGCGCCGGCCTCGACGGGCTGCGGCGCAGCGGCCTGCTGGACGACCTGCCGTACTCCGCCCTGGACCTGCAGGGCCGCGACGAGACCGTCGGGCTGTTCAGCCGCCTGCCGCTGACGGACGTGGTCGTTCCGCAGCACGGGCACCCGGCGGCTGCCGCGGGCCACGGTCCGGGTCGAGGGCACGGACGTACGGGTGCTCGCCGCCCACCCGCTCCCGCCCTTCGGGGCGTGGAGCGACGACTGGCGGCACGGCCTGCTGGACCTGCGCCGGGAGCTGCGCGGGGTGCGGCTGCCGGTCGTCATCGCCGGCGACCTGAACAGCGACCGCGACCACGCGCTGTTCCGCGGTCTGCTCGACGAGGGGCTGACCGACGCCCACGACGCCCGGGGGCGGGGGCTGGCGCGCACCTGGCCGGCCGCCCTCCCGCTGCTCGACCTGGACCACGTCCTCGTCCGGGACGGCACCGGCGGCCGGGTGGTCGTCCGTACCGTGCGCGAGGTGACGATGCCGGGCAGCGACCACCTGGCCGTCGTCGCGGACCTGTCCGTGCTGGCCCCGCTGCGGTAGGAAGCCGCATGCCCTCACTGCGCTGGGACGCCCTCACCATCGACTGCGCCGAGCCCGACCGGCTGGCCGAGTTCTGGGCCGAGCTGCTGCGGGTGGAGGTGCGCGGGCGCTGGGAGCAGTTCGTCGGGCTCGAGCCGGCGAGCCCGGGCCTGCCGCGGCTGGTGTTCCAGCAGGTCGACGACCCCCGGCCCAGCAAGACCACCGTCCACGTCGACCTGCACGTGACCAGCGCGGACCTGCTGCCGGCCGCCGTCGAGCGGGCGGTCGGCCTCGGCGCGACCGTGGTGCACCTGCAGGAGCAGGAGGGGCAGACCTGGCAGGTCATGGCCGACCCCGAGGGCAACCTGTTCTGCCTGGTCGCGGACTAGCCCCGCGTCGCGCCGATCTCCTCCAGCGCGCGAGCCAGGACGACGTCGGCGTCCAGGTCGGTGTAGGAGTGGCCGACCGGCTTCACGAGCAGCCGGACCACGCCGCCGCCGGCGCAGCCGCCCCAGTCCGTGCGGGAGGCGCCGTGCGGCACCCGGCGCGTGCAGCCGGCGGCCGACACCAGCGTGTCGACGGCGGGCCGGGTCGGGATCGGCGTCATGCCGAGCAGGCGGCTGTGGCCCGACGGCGGGTCGAGCGGGATCGTGGTGTCGCGCGAGCCGTGCAGCTCGAGGAAGCGGTAGGGCGGTCGGGCCCCTGACGCGCTGCAGCCCGCGGCGCGCGTCCCCGACACCGCGAGCACGAGCTTCAGGTCGAGCCGGGCGTGGCAGACCACGCTGTAGGCGAGCATCGCGCCGGACGACACGCCCATCAGCGCGGCCGGCCGCCCCTCCGGCAGCATGCCGGGACGTCGGCCAGCACCGCCCGCACGTAGCCCAGGTCGTCGCGCCCCTCGGCCCGCGCCGCCCCGCAGCAGGTCCCGGCGTTCCACGACCCCTTGTAGCCGCCCAGGTAGGCGACCAGCTGACCGCGCGAGGGCAGGTAGTCCAGGCCGTACGTCTGCTGGGCCTGACCCATCGTCTGGTTCTGGCCGTGCGCGACGAGGACCGCGCCGAGCACCTGGCCCGCCGGCCGCACCAGCAGGTACGGGCGGGAGACGTCGCCGACCACCACCGTGCGCCGCTCAGGAGCGCTCACCGCCTTCGCGGTGAGGGAGCTGCCCGGTGAGGGCGTGGTGGCGGCCGAGGCGGCAGTCGGGAGCAAGAGGGCGGCGAGGAGCAGGAAGAGTGGCGGTGCGCTCACACCTCCAGCATCGCTGCCTGTCGGCCCGGCGTGACAGGGTCGGAGTGTGACGATCTGCGCAAGCCGGGATGACGCGCAACGGGTGCTGCGTGCCCTGGCCGGCGAGGGCGCGGTGCTGCGCGAGGACCAGTGGACGGCCATCGACGCGCTGGTGCGCACCCGCTCGCGGGCGCTGGTCGTGCAGCGCACGGGCTGGGGCAAGTCCGCCGTCTACTTCGTCGCGACGTCGCTGCTGCGCGCGGGCGGCGCCGGGCCGACCGTGATCGTGAGCCCGCTGCTCGCCCTCATGCGCAACCAGGTCGCGGCCGCCGAGCGGGCCGGGATCAAGGCCGTGACGGTCAACTCGGCCAACGTCGACGAGTGGCGGCAGGTCTACGCCGACGTCGAGCGGGGCGCGGTCGACGTGCTGCTGGTCAGCCCGGAGCGGCTCAACAACCCGGGGTTCCGCGACGAGGTCCTCCCGCGCCTGGCCGAGAGCGCCGGGCTGCTCGTCGTCGACGAGGCCCACTGCATCAGCGACTGGGGCCACGACTTCCGGCCCGACTACCGGCGGCTGCGCACGCTGCTGACCGAGCTGCCGCAGGGGACGCCGGTGCTCGCCACGACGGCCACCGCCAACGCCCGGGTGGTCGCGGACGTCGCCGAGCAGCTGACCGCCGGCTCGGGCGAGGAGACGCTGGTGCTGCGCGGCGGCCTCGACCGGGAGTCGCTGCACCTGTCGGTCGTCGGGCTGCCGTCCGCGGCGCACCGCCTGGCCTGGCTGGCCGACCACCTCGGCGACCTGCCGGGCTCCGGCATCGTCTACACGCTGACCGTCGCGGCGGCCGACGAGGTGGCGTCGTTCCTGCGGGCCCACGAGATCCCGGCGGCGGCCTACTCCGGCCGCACCGACGACGCCGAGCGCCGGCAGGCCGAGGACGACCTGCTGCACAACCGGGTCAAGGCGCTGGTCGCCACCAGCGCCCTCGGCATGGGCTTCGACAAGCCCGACCTCGGCTTCGTCGTGCACCTCGGGGCGCCGCCCTCCCCCATCGCCTACTACCAGCAGGTCGGCCGCGCCGGCCGCGGCGTCGACCGGGCCGAGGTCGTCCTGCTGCCGGGCGCAGAGGACGAGGCGATCTGGCGCTACTTCGCCTCCCTCGGCTTCCCGCCCGAGGAGCAGGTCCGGCGCACCCTCGCCGCGCTGTCCAGCAAGCCGATCTCCACTGCCGCGCTCGAGCCGCTGGTCGACCTGCGCCGCACCCGGCTCGAGACGATGCTCAAGGTGCTCGACGTCGACGGCGCGGTGAAGCGGGTGCAGGGCGGCTGGACCGCCACCGGTCAGGACTGGTCCTACGACGCCGACCGCTACGCGCGCGTGTCGGCCGACCGGGCCGCCGAGCAGCAGGCCATGCGCGACTACGCGACGACCGAGGGCTGTCGCATGCAGTTCCTGCGCGAGCAGCTCGACGACCCGGGAGCCGCCCCGTGCGGGCGCTGCGACCGCTGCACCGGCCGGGCCTGGCCGACCGACGTGCCCTCGCTGGCCGACGCGCAGGCCTTCCTCGGCCGCCCGGGCGTCGAGGTGGAGCCGCGCCGCATGTGGCCGACCGGGATGAGGTCCGTCGGGGTCGAGCTGTCCGGCCGCATCGCCCCTGCGCTGCAGGCCGACAGCGGCCGGGCGCTCGGGCGGCTGTCCGACATCGGCTGGGGCACCCGGCTGCGGGCGCTGCTCGGCGGACCCGACGGCGAGGTGCCCGAGGAGGTCGTCCGAGCCGTCGTGCAGGTGCTTGCCGGCTGGGGCTGGGAGCAGCGGCCGGTCGGGGTCGTCGCGGTGCCGTCGCGCTCCCGCCCGCAGCTGGTCGGCAGCCTGGCGGCCCGGTTGTCCGCCCTGGGCCGGCTCCCCCTGCTCGGCGACGCTGGAGCGGGTGCGCGACGAGCCGCCCGGTGCCGGCCGGAGCAACAGCGCGCAGCGGCTGCGGGCGGTCGCCGGGACGTTCGCCCTGCCTCCGGGGCTCGAGCTCGACGGCGGGCCGGTGCTGCTCGTCGACGACCGGGTGGACACCGGGTGGACGCTGACCGAGTGCGCGCGCCTGCTGCGCTCCGCCGGCTCCGGGCCGGTGCTCCCTCTGGTCCTGGCGGTGGACGCGTGACCTCGCTCGTGCTGGGCCCGCTGCAGCGCTACGTCGGCCACGACCCCGACGGCTCGGGCGTCGCGACGGTCTGGGTCGAGACCGACGGGCCGTGCGAGGTCGAGGTGCTCGGCTGCCGCTCGCGCACGTTCTGCGTCGCCGGCCACCACTACGCGATCGTCGTCGTGGAGGGGCTGCCGGCCGCCGGCTCGGTGGACTACACGGTGGCGCTCGACGGCGACCAGGTCTGGCCACCGGCCGACTGGACCTGGCCGGCCAGCCGCATCCGCACCCGCGCGCCGGACGAGGCGGTGCGGCTCGCCTTCGGCTCCTGCCGCGTCGCCGGGCCGCTCGACGACGAGGCCAGCGGCGTCGACGCCCTGCACGCCCTCGCCGAGACGATGCGCTCCACCGACCCGTCGACCTGGCCGGACGAGCTGCTGCTGGTCGGTGACCAGGTCTACGCCGACGAGAACATCAGCCCGCGCACCAAGGAGTTCATCGCCTCCCGGCGCGACACGTCCGTCGGCCCGGGCACCGAGGTCGCCGACGTGGAGGAGTACACCCACCTCTACGCGGAGAGCTGGTCGGTCCCGCCGGTCCGCTGGCTGCTGAGCACCGTGCCCTCGGCGATGGTCTTCGACGACCACGACGTCCGCGACGACTGGAACACCTCGCGGTCCTGGCGCGACGACATGCAGGCCACCGACTGGTGGCAGGAGCGCATCGAGGCCGGGCTGATGACCTACTGGGTCTACCAGCACCTGGGCAACCTGTCGGCCGCGGAGGTCCGCACCGACCCGCTGCTGGCCCAGCTGCGCGAGCAGGACGACGGCGAGGCGGTCCTGCGCGCGTACGCCCGCACAGCCGACGCGGAGGCCGACGGCGGCGGTCCGACCCGCTGGAGCTACGTCCGCGACCTCGGCAGCTCGCGGCTGCTGGTGCTCGACTCGCGCTGCGGCCGGGTCCTCAGCCCCGACCGCCGGGAGATGCTCGACGACCCCGAGTGGGAGTGGGTCGGCGAGCAGGTCCGCGGGGAGCACGCCCACCTGCTGCTGGCCACGTCCGTGCCGTTCCTGCTGCCGCCCGCGGTGCACCACCTCGAGGCGTTCGACGAGGCGCTGGCCGAGGGCGTCTGGGGGCGGCGGGCCGCCCGGCTCGGCGAGACGCTGCGCCAGGGCGCCGACCTGGAGCACTGGGCGGCCTTCGGCAAGTCGTTCGAGCGGATGAGCGACCTGCTCGCCGAGGTCGGGTCGGGCGCGCACGGCCGGGCGCCCGCGACGATCACCTTCCTGTCCGGCGACGTGCACTTCGCCTACCTGGCCGAGGCGCGGTTCGCCGCCCGTCCCGAGGTGACCTCGCAAGCTCTTCCAGGCGGTCTGCAGCCCGCTGCGCAACCCGCTGCCCAAGGCGGTGGGCGCCGGCCAGCGGGCCGCCTGCTGGCGCGCCGTCGCGGCGATCGGCCGCGGGCTGGCCCGGGCGGCGAAGGTCGCGCCGCCCGAGCTCGACTGGCAGGTGACCGGCGGCCCGGCGTTCGGCAACGAGGTGGCCACCCTGCTGCTCGACGGCCGGACCGCGCGGCTCACGGTCGAGAAGGCCGTGCCGGGGCCGCGGCTGGCGCACTCGTTCACCAGCGTGCTGGCGTGACGGAAGAGTCCGGCCCGGTGACGGCGTTGCACCGGTCATGAAGGTCGAGATCTGGTCCGACGTCGTCTGTCCCTGGTGCTACATCGGCAAGCGCCACTTCGAGGCGGCGATGGCGCAGTTCGCCCACGCCGACGAGGTCGAGCTGGTGTGGCGCTCCTTCGAGCTCGACCCGAACGCCGGCCCGAGCCGCGCGGCGACCGGCGACTACGCCGCCCGGCTGGCCCGCAAGTACGGCAGCTCGGTGGAGCAGGCCCAGGGGATGATCGACAACATGGTCGGCGTCGCGGCCGGCGTCGGCCTCGACTTCCGCTTCGACCTGTCCCGCACCGGCAACACCTTCGACGCCCACCGGCTGCTGCACCTGGCGCTGTCCCGTGGCGTGCAGGACGCGCTCAAGGAGCGGCTCGACCGGGCCACCTTCAGCGAGGGCCTGCCCGTCTCCGACCACGACGCGCTGACCGCCCTCGCCGTCGAGGTCGGGCTGGACGAGGCCGAGGTCCGCGAGGTCCTGGCCGGCGACCGCTACGCCGAGGCCGTCCGCGCCGACGAGGAGCAGGCGATGGACATCGGCATCACCGGCGTGCCCTTCTTCGTCATCGACGGCCGCTTCGGCGTGCCGGGGGCGCAGCCGCCGGAGCGCGTCCTCGCCGCGCTCGACAAGGCCTGGGCGACCCGCACGCCGACCCTGCAGATGGTGCCGGCGGACGGCGCACCCGGCTGCGAGGGCGACGCCTGCGCCGTATGAGCCTCGACACCGGCCAGCTGCGCCGCACCGCGACGCTGCTGTCGCTCCCGCTCGGGACGGCGGCGCTGGCCGGTGAGGGCCTGCTGCGGCGCCTCGCCGGGCAGGACCGCGCAGCAGGTCGCGGCCCGCCTGCGCGAGCGCAACGCCGCCCGCACCCGCCGCGTCCTCGGCGACCTGAAGGGCGGTGCGCTCAAGGCCGGGCAGCTGATGTCGACGGTCGAGGCGGTCTTCCCGCAGGACCCCGAGGACACCTGGCGCGAGGCGCTCACCGGCCTGCAGGAGTCCAACCGGGCGCTGCCGCTGGCCGAGGTGGAGCCGGTCCTGGTCGCCGAGCTCGGGCCGGCCTGGCGCGAGCTGTTCTCCGCCTTCGACCCGGTGGCGGTCGCCGCCGCGTCGCTCGGGCAGGTGCACCGGGCCACCTGGCCGGACGGGCGCGCCGTCGCGGTCAAGGTGCAGTACCCCGGCGTCCGCGAGGCGCTGTCGGCCGACCTGCGCACCCTGTCGGCGGCCGGACGCGTGACCGCGCTGGTGGCCCGCGGTCTCGCGCTCCCGCCGCTGGTCGCGGAGATGCGCACCCGGCTGGTCGAGGAGCTCGACTACGAGCACGAGGCCCGCACCCAGACGGCGTTCGCCGACGCGTACGCCGGGGACCCCGACGTCCTGGTCCCCCGCGTCGTGCGCGCGACCCCGCGGGTCCTGGTCATGGAGTGGGTCGAGGGCACGCCGCTGGCCGTCGTCGCCACGACCGGCACGCAGGCCGAGCGCGACCGGGCCGCCGGCCGCTACCAGCGCTTCCTCGTCTCCGGTCCGGAGCGCACCGGGCTGCTCCACACCGACCCGCACCCCGGCAACTTCCGGGTGCTGCCCGACGGCCGGCTCGGCGTCCTCGACTTCGGCTCCTCGCTGGCCCTGCCCGACGGCATGCCGGCCACCTTCGGCCGGCTGATCGCCGCGCTGCTCGCCGACGACCCGGCGCTGGTGCTCCAGCGGCTGCGCGAGGACGGCTTCGTCCGGCCCGGGGTCGAGCTGGAGGTCGACAAGCTGGTCGACTACATGGCCCCGTTCAGCGTCCCGGCCCGCGAGGAGAGCTTCCGCTTCAGCCGGGCCTGGCTGCGCGGCGAGTTCGGCCGGGTCAACGACCCGCGCAACCCCGACTTCGGCGTGGCGCTCACGCTCACCCTGCCGGCCGAGCACCTGTTCACGCACCGCGTCTGGCTGTCGATGGTCGGCGTGCTGTGCCAGCTGGAGGCGGAGGTCGCCGTACGCCCGGTGCTGCGCCGGTGGCTGCCCGGCTTCGAGCCGGCCGCGACCAGGGCAGACTGACGACCCCGTCGAGAGGTGCGCACGATGTCCGAGGAGCAGGACCCGTCCGGGTCGGTGCAGTCCCTGCTGGGGCAGCTGCGCCACGTCACCGACCGGCTCGCCGGCTTGCCGTCGATGCCGAGCCTGCCGGGGCTGCCGTCGACGCCCGGCGCCCTCACGGCGGCGCAGCTCAAGGCCATCGCCAGCGTGCTGGCGGCGCAGCGCACGAGCATCGCCGCCATGCAGAGCCAGCTCGCCGCCTTCGACGAGCAGCTCGAGGTGCTGGACCGGGTGCTCACGCCGTTCGTGGAGTGGAGCTCCACCTGGGCCGGCGTCGAGAAGCGGCTGACCGGCGGGTCGACTAGCGGCTGAGCGGCACCAGGTCGTGCCGCGCGCCGGCGGCCTCGGTGAGGTAGCGGTCCAGCCACGGGGCGACCGTCGACTCCATCAGCGGCCGGGACAGGTGGTAGCCCTGCAGCGCGTCGCAGTCGATGTCGCGCAGCTCCTGCCACGCCTCGGGGCTCTCGACGCCCTCGGCCAGCACCCGCAGCCCGAGCTCCTTGCCGAGCTGCACCGTCGAGCGCACGATCGCGCGGTTGCGCGGGTGGTCGGTGATGTCCCGGACGAAGCCGCGGTCGATCTTGAGCTCGTCGACCGGCAGCTGCTGCAGGTAGGCCAGCGAGGAGTAGCCGCTGCCGTAGTCGTCGATGGACAGCTGCACGCCGAGCCGCTTGAGCCGGCGCAGCACGGTCAGCGCGCGCTCCGGGTCGGCCATGAGCGAGCTCTCGGTGATCTCGAGGACCAGGCGGTGCGCGGGGAAGCCGCTGCGCCGCAGCAGCTGGCCGACGACGAGCGGGAAGCGGTCGTCGTGCAGGTTGCGGACCGAGACGTTCACCGAGACGGTGTGCTCGCCGGGCCAGGCCGCGGCCGCCCGTACGGAGCCCTCGAGCACGTACGACGTGAGGGCCCCCATCAGCCCGGCCCGCTCGGCGAGGCCGATGAACGCGTCCGGGGAGACCAGCCCGCGCAGCGGGTGGTGCCAGCGGACGAGCGCCTCGAAGCCCACGACGTGGCGGGTGCGCACGTCGGCCTGCGGCTGGAAGTAGAGGGTGAGCTGCCCCTCCTCGAGCGCGGTGCGCAGCTCCCCCAGCAGCGTCAGGCGGTGCAGGCTGTGCGTGTCGAGCTCGGTGCGGTACGGCTCGACGCCGGTGTGGGCCTGCTTCGCGGCGTACATCGCGACGTCGGCGCACTGGAGCAGCGCGCTGCGGGGTGTCGCCGTCGCGGGGGGCGCAGGCGACGCCGACGCTCGCGCCGACGGCCACCGACATCCCGTCGATGTCGAACGGCGCCTGCAGCGCCTCGACCAGCCGGGCGGCCGCGGCCACCGGCCCGTCGGTCTCGTCCTCGTCGGCGATGTCGGTCAGCAGGACGGCGAACTCGTCGCCGCCCAGCCGGGCCAGCGTGTCGCCCTCGCGCATGCCGGTGCGGAGGCGGTCGGCGACCGCCCGCAGGAGCTCGTCGCCCTGGTGGTGGCCCAGGGTGTCGTTGACCTCCTTGAAGCCGTCCAGGTCCAGGACGAGCACGCCGGTGCGCTGCTGCAGGCGCAGGCCGTCGGCGAGCGCCCGCGGAGACCCGGTCGAAGAGCAGGCTGCGGTTCGGCAGGCCGGTCAGCGGGTCGTGGGCCGCCTGGTGGCGGTTGCGCTCGAGCTCGGCCCGCAACACCGTGCCGGCGCCCCGCCACTGCCAGACGAGCGCCGCCCAGCAGGAGCCGAGCGTGCCGAGCAGCACGACCGCGAACACCGCCGGGCCCGGGACCAGCACCGACGCGACGCCGAGCAGGGCTGCGGCCGCCGCCAGGAGCACGCCCGAGCTCAGGGCGTACCGCTCCGTCATCCTGCCTCCGTGCGTCCGTGCGTCCGTTCCCGACCGCCTGTGTGTCGGCGGCCCGGCGCCGGGCTGGAGTGCCCGATGTGGTGAAGCGGCTCAGGTGCCGCAGAAGGTCCGGTAGTCGACGTCCACCGGTCCCGGCTCGGCGTAGCGCTCCAGCCCGGCCGCGCGTCGTACGGCGACCGCACCGCCTCGAGCAGCCGCTCCAGCGGCGCGAGGTCGCCCGCGGTCGCCGCGGCCAGCGCCTCCTCCACCAGGTGGTTGCGGGGGACGTGGACCGGGTTGACGCGGTCCATCGCGTCGGCGTCCGGGACCGAGGGCGCGCCAGTCGGCCAGCCAGGCGTCGAAGGCGGCGAGGTCCAGGAACCGCCCGCGCGCCGGCTCCGCGTCGCCGCGGGCCGCGAGGGCCAGCGCCCGGTAGAAGGACGTGTGGTCGACCTTGCTCTGCACCAGCTGCGGCAGCAGGGCCTCGACCAGCGCCGAGGCGTCGGCGCCGTCCGGCAGGCCGAGCTTGGCCCGCATGCCGCCTGACCAGGTCGTGCGCGTAGAGCGGGCGGAAGCGCGCCGAGCTCCTCCATGGCCAGGTCGACCGCCTGCTGCTCGTCGTCGGCGAGCAGGGGCAGCATCGACTCGGCCAGCCGGGCCAGGTTCCACTCCGCGACGAGCGGCTGGTTGCCGTAGGCGTAGCGCCCGCCGTGGTCGATCGAGCTGAAGACCGTGGCCGGGTCGAACACCTCGAGGAACGCGCACGGCCCGTAGTCGATGGTCTCGCCGGAGATCGTCACGTTGTCGGTGTTCATCACGCCGTGGACGAACCCCACGAGCATCCACCGCGCGACCAGGGACGCCTGGGCGGCGAGCACGGCCCGGAACAGCGCGAGGTACGGGGCGTCGGCCTCGCGCGGCGGCCGGGTGGTGCCGGCGGATCGCGTGGTCGGCGAGCCGCCGCAGCAGCGCGGTGTCGCCGGTCGCCCGGGCGTACTGGAAGCTGCCGACGCGCAGGTGGCTGCTGGCGACCCGGGCCAGGACGGCGCCCGGCAGCGGCGTCTCGCGGCGCACCACCCGGCCGGTCGCGACGACGGCCAGCGACCGCGTCGTCGGGATGCCCAGCGCGTGCATGGCCTGGCTGATCACGACCTCGCGCAGCATCGGGCCGACCGCCGCGAGGCCGTCGCCGCCCCGGGCGAACGGCGTGCGGCCGGAGCCCTTGAGGTGCAGGTCGCGCAGGGCGCCGCCCGCGCCGGTCAGCTCGCCGAGCAGCAGCGCCCGCCCGTCGCCGAGCCCGGGGTTGAAGCCGCCGAACTGGTGGCCGGAGTAGGCCTGCGCCACCGGCCGGGCACCCGGAGGGACGAGCGTGCCGGTGAGCAGCTGCAGCCCGTCCGGTGAGCGGAGCCAGTCGGCGTCGAGGCCGAGCTCGGCGGCGAGCGGCTCGTCGAGCACCAGCAGGCGCGGCTCGGGGGCCGGCTCGGCCTGCCAGGGGACGGCCAGCTCGGGCAGCTCGGAGGCGAAGCGGTCGCCCAGCAGCACGGTCACGTCGCGTACACCGCCCGCAGCGACATCGTCAGCACCAGCATCAGCGCGCCGACGGTGAACAGGACCGACGCGTCGAAGGTGCGGCCGCGGTTGGACAGCAGGCCGGCCTGGGCGTCGGTGAGCCCCGACCGCACCACGCCGGCCGCCATGAGCGTCCCGGCCATCGTCGTGCAGCCGACGATCGGGTGGCGGGCGACGGTCGCGACGAGGCCGGCGGCGACACCGGCCAGCACGAGCAGGAACGGCAGGTGCACCAGCCGGTGGCCGAGCGAGCGCTTCACGGCGGCAGTATGCCCCGATGGACACCACTGCCCCCGCCGTCGTCGCCCTGCCCGACGTCCCGCTCGACGACCCCGGCGCCTTCGCCGAGCAGGACGTCGAGATCGGCCCGCCCGGGCCGCACGACCTGCTGGTCGACGTGCGCGCCGTGTCGGTGAACCCGGTCGACGTGAAGGTCCGGGCGCGGCTGCGCACGCCGCGGGTGCTCGGCTTCGACGCCGCCGGCGTGGTCGTCGCGGTCGGGGCGCAGGTCACCGCGTACGCCCCCGGCGACGAGGTCTACTACGCCGGCTCGATCACCCGCCCCGGCAGCAACGCGGCCCGGCAGCTGGTGGACGAGCGGATCGTCGGCCGCAAGCCGCGCACCCTGGACTTCGCCGAGGCGGCAGCGCTCCCGCTGACGTCGATCACGGCCTGGGAGACGCTGCACGACCACCTGCGCGTCTCGCGGGACAGCACCGGCACGCTGCTCGTCGTCGGCGGCGCGGGCGGTGTCGGCTCCGTGCTCGATCCAGCTGGCCCGGGCCCTGACCGGCCTCACGGTCGTGGCGACCGCCTCCCGGCCGGAGTCGGCCGCGTGGGTCACCGGCCTCGGCGCCCACCACGCCGTCGACCACCGCGACCTGGTGGCCGGTGTCCGCGCGGTCGCGCCGGACGGGGTGGACCACGTCTTCACCGCCTTCTCCAGCAGCGCGAACGTGGAGGCGTTCGCGGAGCTGCTGCGGGTGCGCGGGGCGGTCGTCGCCATCGACGACCCGCAGGGCCTGGACCTGCTGCCGCTCAAGGCCCGCAGCCAGTCCTGGCACTGGGAGTCGATGTTCGCCCGGCCCCTCCAGGAGCCGGAGAGCACCGTCCAGCGGGAGCTGCTCGACGAGGTCGCCCGCCTGGTCGACGAGGGCGTCGTGCGCACCACGATGACGACCCGGCTGGAGGGGCTCACCCCTGCCACCCTGCGCGAGGCGCACCAGCAGCTGGCGTCCTCCACCACCGTCGGCAAGGTGGTGCTGACCAGGGCCTAGGGGGCGCCGCCGGTGCCGGTCTCCCACGAGCCGCGGCAGTCCGGGCACTGCCAGGCGAAGCGCCCCGGGGTGGGGCGCGCCACGGCCAGCCGGCGGGTCGTGCGTCCGGCGCCACCGAGCTCGGAGGAGCACAGCGGGCAGCGGTCGGACGCGGTGCCCATGGGGCGGTGCGTCGTCGTGCGTGCCCGTCGCGCCGCCGCTGCGCGCTGTGCCGTCGTCGCGATCGCCATCGTTGCCTCGTCTCGCTCGCCGGGGTGCTGCGTCACGGGTGGTGTCGCCCCAGGGCCCCCGGCCGTTACGCCGCAGGCAAGGTCGACCTGCCTGAGTAGGTAGGCGGGGCGCGGGTACGCGGCGACCCAGCACGCACCCACCCGAACCCACAGAGATGAGGCACCGTGACTGCACCAGAGCAGGTCGCCAGCGCCGCCCAGGAGCAGGCGGGCGCTGTTGCGGGCACCGCCAAGGAGCAGGCCGCGTCCGTCGCGCAGACGGCGACGACGGCCGCGAGCGACGTCACCGGCACCGCCAAGGAGCAGGTCGGCAACGTGGTCGGCGAGACCGTCGCGCAGGCCAAGGACCTGACCGGCCAGGTCAAGGAGCAGGTCGGCTCGCAGGTCGCCGGCCAGACCGAGAAGCTGACCGGCACGCTGCGCTCCCTCGGCGGGCAGATCAGCGAGGGCGACACGTCCGGCGTCGTCGGCCAGGTCCTCGGCGAGGTCGGCCAGCGGGTCCAGGCCTTCGCCGACAAGCTGGAGCAGACCGGGCCGCAGGAGATGCTCGAGGAGGTCCGCGACTACGCGCGCCGCAACCCCGGCACCTTCCTGCTCGGCGCGGCCGTCGCCGGCCTCGTCGCCGGTCGCCTGGTCAAGGGCCTGACCGCCGAGCAGCCGCCGGCGCTGCCCGCCGCCACCTCCGGCACGGCCGGTGGCAACGCCCTCGCCGGCGTCACGCAGCCCGGCATCGCCGAGACCGCGGTCGTCCCGGACGACGTCTACGCCAACGGCGGGTTCGCGCCCGTCGAGCCGGCCTTCGGTGCGACCGCCCCGGCCTACGACGACACCGTGCCGGCGTTCGACCCGGCCGTGGGCGCCACCCCGTACCCCGTCGGTGAGCCGACGACGACGACGTACGAGACGGGCGCCTCGACGTACGGCACGCGAGGCGCGCTGTGACGGCGGGCGACCCGTACCCCGCAGCGGGGAGCACCGCGATCGGCGGCACCGCGCCGGACGTGTCGCAGGTGTCCGTCGGCACCCTCGTCGGCCAGGTCACGAGCGACCTGTCGACGCTGATGCGCCAGGAGTTCGAGCTGGCCAAGGCCGAGATGAAGGCCGAGGCCAGCAAGGCGGGCAAGGGCGCGGGCATGCTCGGCGGGGCAGGTTTCGCCGGCTACATGCTGGCCATCTTCGCCTCGCTCGCGCTGATGTTCGCGCTGGACCTCGCCATGCCCACGTGGGCCGCAGCCCTGATCGTCGCCGTGCTCTACGGCGTCGTCGGGTTCGTGCTCTACAGCAAGGGCCGCAAGGAGCTCAAGAAGGTCGACCCGACACCGCGTCAGACCGTGGAGACGCTGAAGGAGGACGTGCAGTGGGCAAAGAACCAGACGCGATAAGGGCCGAGATCGAGGAGACCCGGGCGGCGCTGACGCAGGACGTCGACCAGCTCACCGAGAAGGTGAGCCCCACCAGGATCGTCGAGCGCAAGGTCGACAGTGCGAAGGAAGCGGTGCACGGCGTGAAGGACAAGGTCTTCGGTTCGGCGCACGACACGTCGGCCTCGGTCACGTCCGGTGTCTCGGGTGCGGCCGGCTCGGTCGGCTCCGCCGCCGGGTCCGCGGCCGGCTCGGTCAGCGCCGCGGCGCACACGACGGCGGGCGCGGTCACCTCCGCGCCGTCGGTGGCCAAGCAGAAGGCCGCCGGCAGCCCGCTCATCGCCGGTGCTGTCGCCTTCGGCGTCGGCTACCTGCTGTCGGCGCTGCTCCCCGCCACCACCAAGGAGCAGCACGCCGCGCAGGCCGTCAAGGAGCAGGCGACCGCGCTCAAGGAGCCGGTCAAGCAGCAGCTCACCTCCGTGGCCAACGAGGTCAAGGAGGAGCTCGCTCCGCAGGTCGCGGACGCCGCGAGCTCGCTCAAGGAGACCGCCACCTCGGCCGCGCAGACGGTCAAGGAGCAGGCCACCGACGCCGGCCAGTCCGTCGCGTCCGAGGCCAAGAGCGCCACCGGTGCCGTGCAGCAGCACGCCACCGAGGCCGCGGGCTCGGTCAAGGACACCGCGCAGTCCGGCGGCAGCGAGGAGCCGGCGCCCTACCCGGCCGGGGACGCGTACGGCAGCCAGACCGGTGCCGCGACGCTGCCGACCGGCGCCGCGCCGCCGCTGTAGGTCAGCACGTCGACGAGGGCCGCGGGGAGCACTGCTCCCCGCGGCCCTCGCGCGTGCCTGACACGCCGGTGTGACGAGGCAGACGTCTCCCCGGCCAGCCGACCCGGCCTGCGCTGCCTACGCTGAGGTGTGACCCCGGCCCGCTCCCTCGCGACGCGCGAGCTGCAGGTCTGCACGCTCCCGGTGGACGACCCCGGCCCGCTGCTGGACCTGCTGCCCGCCGAGACGGCGGTGGCCTGGGTCAAGGGCGGCGAGGGCCTGGTCGGCTGGGGCGAGGCGGCCCGGGTCGAGCTCTCCGGGCCCGACCAGCAGGGCCAGGCCCGCGACTGGTGGCAGCGCCTGGTGGCCGGCAGCGAGGTGGTCGACGAGGTCGGCCTGCCCGGCAGCGGCCTGGTCTGCTTCGGCTCCTTCGCCTTCGACCCGCTGCGCGGCGTCTCGGTGCTGGTGGTGCCCGAGGTCGTCGTGGGGGCGCGCGAGGGCGGCTTCTTCCTGACCCGGGTCGGCGAGCCGGTCGAGCTGACCGCGCCCGCGGCGCCGCGACCCCCGGGCGACGTGACCTACGACGAGGGCGGCACCACCGCCGCCGGCTTCGAGGCGCTGGTCGCCGACGTCGTCGCGCGGATCCGCCGCGGCGAGGTGGAGAAGGTGGTGCTGGCCCGCGACGTCGTCGCCCGCACCGCCGTCCCGCTCGACCTGCGCTGGCCGCTGGGGCGGCTGGCCGAGCTCTACGCCGCCTGCTGGACCTTCGCCGTCGACGGCCTGTTCGGCGCCACGCCGGAGCTGCTCGTCGGCCTGCGCGACGGCGTCGTGACCAGCCGGGTCCTGGCCGGCACCATCCCCCGCACCGGCGACCCGGACGCCGACGCGGCCCGGGCCGGGCAGCTGGCCGTCTCGGCGAAGGACCGCGAGGAGCACGTCCACGGCGTTGCCTCGGTCCGCGCCGCGCTGGCGCCGCTGTGCACCGCGATGGACGTGCCGGCGACGCCGTTCGTGCTGCCGCTGCCGAACGTCCTGCACCTCGCCACCGACGTCAGCGGCGTCGCGGTCGACGGCGCCGGCTCGCTGGACCTGCTGGCCGCGCTGCACCCGACCGCGGCGGTCTGCGGCGCGCCGACCGCTGCCGCGCTCGAGGTCCTGCGGGAGGTCGAGGAGCTCGACCGCGGCCGCTACGCCGGCCCGGTCGGCTGGACCGACGCCCGCGGCGACGGCGAGTGGGGCATCGCGCTGCGCTGCGCCCAGGTCGACCCGCAGGACCCGACCCGGCTGCGCCTGTTCGCCGGCTGCGGCATCGTCGCGGACTCCGACCCCGCCACCGAGCTGGTCGAGAGCGAGGCCAAGACCTGGCCCGTGCGCGAGGCCCTGGAGAGCTAGCGAGGGCCGCGGCGACCGCGGCCTTGAGCGCCCGGTCGACGGCCACCGCCTCGTCGCGGTCGGTGCGCACCTCGACCACCCGGATCCCGGGCTGCGGCCGGAGGTCCACGTCCTGCGTGTACGGGCGTGCCGCTCGCCGCGCACAGCGCCCGCAGGTCGGCGCCGTGCGGCGTCCCGAAGACCCGCTCGAAGGCGGCGGCGTGCTCCGCGCCGCCCTGCTCCAGCAGGCCGAAGATCGCGCCGCCGTCGTTGTTCACCACCACGATGGTCAGGTCGGGACGTGGCTCCCCCGGCCCGACCAGCAGCCCGTTGGCGTCGTGGAGGAACGTCAGGTCGCCCATCAGCGCGTACGCCGCACCGCCGCCCGCGGCCTGGTGCGCCAGGGCGGCCCCGAGCGCCGTGGACACCACGCCGTCGATGCCGGCCGCACCGCGGTTGGCCAGCACCCGGCGGCCGGTCGGCGGCACGAGGAACAGGTCGCGGACCGGCTTGCTGGAGCCGACGACCAGCAGCCCGTCCGGCGGGACGGCGGCCGCGACCGCCGCGGCGACGGCCGGCTCGCCGCGCAGCTGGACCGCGGCGGCCGCCTTCCGGGACGCGTCCTGCCAGCCGGCCAGCCAGTCCGGGTCGACCGGCCCGCCCGCGGGGGTCGGCACGCCGGCCAGCACCCGGCCGGCGCTGCGGGTGGGGTCCGGCCAGCGGCCCGAGGTGGCGACGACGTCGGCGGGCACGGAGGCGATGAGCCGGCCGACGGAGCGGGCCAGGGTCGGCCGGCCGACGACGAGCACCCGCTCCGGGCGCAGCGCCGCGGGCAGCACGGCGAGCAGCAGCTCGGGGACGGCGACGACCTCCGGGCCGGGGCGCGCGCCGGAGGACGGCTCGGCGACGACCGGCCAGCCACGGGCGGCGGCCAGGTCCTGGGCGGCGGCGGCGGTGGCGGGGCCGCCGTCGCCGAGGACGACGACGGTGCGGGCGGGCAGGTCGTCGGGCGGCGGTGCGGGAGCCGGCCACGGCGTGCGGGCGGTCCAGGGCGCGCCGCCCGCGCGGCCGTCCAGCGGCTCGACCCAGTCGGGGTCGCCGTCGGGCACCAGCGGCTCGCGCAGGCCGAGGTTGAGGTGGACCGGGCCCGGCGCGCCGCCGAGGTCGCCCTGCGCCGCGGACAGCGCCTGGCAGACCAGCGCCCGCCAGTAGGCCTGCTGGCCGGGGCGGCGGTCGGGGACACCGAGGTCGGCCGCCCAGCGCACCGCCCCGCCGTACAGCCCCACCTGCTCGACGGTCTGGTTGGCGCCGCTGGCCCGCAGCTCCGGGCGGCCGGTCGGCGGTGAGCAGCAGCAGCGGGACGTCGGCGTGGGCGGCCTCGAGGACGGCCGGGTGCAGGTTGGCGGTCGCGGTGCCCGAGGTGGTGACGACCGCGGCGGGCACGCCGCTCGCCTTGCCGAGGCCGAGGGCGAGGAACGCCGCGGAGCGCTCGTCGATGCGCACGTGCAGCCGCAGCCGGCCGGCCGCGCTCGGCCGCGTGCAGGGCCAGCGCCAGCGGCGCGGAGCGCGACCCGGGGGCCAGGACGACCTCGCGCACCCCCCCGCGCACCAGCTCGTCGACCAGCACCTGGGCCAGCGCGGTCGACGGGTTCACCCGAGCACTCTCGCGCAGCGCTCCAGCCGCTCGCGCCACCAGGCCTGCCGGTCGGCGGGGGCGGCGTGCCGCTCCAGCAGCTCCGGGTCGGGGGTCACCGCGCCGACCGGCAGGGCGCCGGCCACGCGGCAGCAGGGACGCGGGCGTCACGTCGGCGGCCAGCAGGGCGGCGGTGCCGAGCCCGCAGGCGTACGGCAGGTCGGGCAGCGCGGCGGCCAGCGCGATGCCGGCGGCGAGCCCGACGGAGGTGTCGATGGCGCTGGACACGACGACCGGCAGGCCGCACGCCTGCGCCACCTCCAGGGCCCGCCGCACCCCGGACAGCGGCGCCACCTTGACCACGACGACGTCGGCGGCGCCGGCGACCGCCACGCGCAGCGGGTCCTCCGCCTTGCGGATGCTCTCGTCGGCGGCGACCGGGACGTCCAGCCCGGCCCGGGCCAGCTGCACCCGCAGGGCCGCCAGCTCCTCCACGGTCGCGCAGGGCTGCTCGGCGTACTCCAGGTCGTAGGGCGCGAGCGCCCGCAGCGCGGTCAGCGCGTCCTCGACCGACCACGCGGCGTTGGCGTCGACGCGCACCTTGCCCGTCGACCCGAGCACCTCGCGGACGGCGGCGACCCGGTCGACGTCGTCGCGCAGCACCTGGCCGGCCTCGGCCACCTTGACCTTCGCGGTCGTGCAGCCGGGGAAGCGGGCCAGCACGCCGGCCACGTCGGCGGCCGGCACCGGCGGGACGGTGGCGTTGACCGCGACCCGGTCCCGGACCGGGTCCGGCCAGCCCGCCCGGGCGGCCTCGACCGCAGCGGCGAGCCAGCGGGACGCCTCGCGGTCGTCGTACTCGGGGAACGGGCTGAACTCGCCCCAGCCGGCCGGGCCGCGCAGCAGCAGGGCCTCGCGGACGTGCACCCCGCGGAACGGGACCCGCATGGGCAGGGCGACGACGTGCACCTCGGCCCCGTCGAGCAGTTCTCCTAAGGTCATGACGTGGACACCGTGTCAGAGCTGTTCGACCCCAGCCAGTGGAGGGTGGTCGAGGGCTTCGACCTCACCGACATCACCTACCACCGGCACGTCCGCGACGGCCGCGACGCGGGCGTCGTGCGCATCGCGTTCGACCGGCCCGAGGTGCGCAACGCCTTCCGGCCGAGCACGGTCGACGAGCTCTACCGCGCGCTCGACCACGCCCGGATGACGCCCGACGTCGGCTGCGTGCTGCTCACCGGCAACGGCCCGTCGCCCAAGGACGGCGGCTGGGCGTTCTGCTCCGGCGGCGACCAGCGGATCCGCGGCCGCGACGGCTACCGGTACGCCACGGGCGACAGCGCCGAGACGATCGACCCGGCGCGCGCCGGCCGGCTGCACATCCTCGAGGTGCAGCGCCTGATCCGGATCATGCCCAAGGTCGTCATCGCGGTCGTCCCCGGCTGGGCGGCCGGCGGCGGCCACAGCCTGCACGTCGTCTGCGACCTGACGCTGGCCAGCGCGGAGCACGCCCGGTTCAAGCAGACCGACGCCGACGTCGGCAGCTTCGACGGCGGCTACGGCTCGGCCTACCTGGCCCGCCAGGTCGGCCAGAAGTTCGCCCGCGAGATCTTCTTCCTGGGCCGCGAGCACTCCGCCGCCGACGCGCACCGGATGGGCATGGTCAACGCGGTCGTCCCGCACGCCGAGCTCGAGACGCGTCGCGCTGGAGTGGGCGCAGACGATCATCGGCAAGAGCCCGACCGCGCAGCGGATGCTGAAGTTCGCCTTCAACCTCATCGACGACGGCCTGGTCGGCCAGCAGGTGTTCGCCGGCGAGGCGACCCGCCTGGCGTACGCCACGCGACGAGGCCGTCGAGGGGCGCGACGCGTTCCTGGAGAAGCGCGACCCCGACTGGTCGCCGTACCCGTACCACTTCTAGTGCGCTCGCTGCTCGCCCTCCCGGCCGACCCGTCCGCGCTGCTGGAGCCGCTGGCCCGGGCGCTCGACGGGACGGGTCCGGCGGTCCTGCCGCTGCCGTCCGACGCCGCGGCGGCCCGCTCCGTGCTGGCCGCCGGCCGCCCGGACGAGCCGCTCGAGGACGACCGGGTCGCGCTCGTCGTGCCGACGTCCGGGTCGACCGGCGAGCCGAAGGCGGTGCTGCTGACGGCCGCCGCCCTGCGCGCGTCCGCCGCGGCGACGCGAGCGCTCCTCGGCGGTCCCGGCCGGTGGCTGTCGGCGATCCCGGCGACCCACATCGGCGGGCTGCAGGTGCTGGTCCGCTCGCTGCTGGCCGGGACGACGCCGGTCGTGCTGCGCGACTCGTTCACCGCCGCCACGGCCGCCCTGGGCCCCGGCCGGACGCTACGTCTCGCTCGTCCCGACCCAGCTCCGGCGCCTGCTGGTCACGCGACCGCGACGCGCTGCGCTCGTACGACGCGGTGCTGCTCGGCGGCGCCGCCGCGCCCGCGGCGCTGCTGGCCGAGGCGTCGGACGTACGCGTCGTGACGACCTACGGGATGTCCGAGACCAGCGGCGGCTGCGTCTACGACGGCGTCCCGCTGCCCGGCGTGCAGCGTGTCCGTCGAGGACGGGCGGATCCGGCTCGGCGGGCCGGTGCTGGGCCTGGGCTACCGGCTGCGGCCGGACCTGACCGCCGCCGCGTTCGCCGGCGGGCTGGTACGCGACGGGCGACCTCGGCAGCTGGGACGGCAGCCGGCTGACCGTGCTCGGGCGCGCCGACGACGTGGTGGTGACCGGGGGCGAGAAGGTGGCACCGGCCGCCGTCGAGGCGGCGCTGGCCGAGCACCCGGCGGTGGCCGACGTGGCCGTGGTCGGGGTGCCGGACGAGGAGTGGGGGTCGAGGGTGGTCGCGGTCGTGGTCCTGCGGGAGCCGCTGACGCTGGCGCAGGCGCGCGAGCACGTCGCGGCGCGGGTGTCGCGGGTGGCCGCGCCGCGCGAGCTGCGGGTGGTGCCGGCGCTGCCGCTGCTCGCCAACGGCAAGGTCGACCGGCGGGCGCTCACGTGACGACGACGGCGCAGTGGGTCGAGGGCGCGCGCCCGCGCACGCTGCCGGTGGCCTTCGCGCCGGTGCTCGTCGGCACCGGGGCGGCCGCGGCGGCCGGCGACGTGCGGATCGGCCGGGCGCTGCTGGCCCTGGTGGTCGCGCTGGCGCTGCAGGTCGGCGTCAACTACGCCAACGACTACAGCGACGGCATCCGCGGCACGGACGACGAGCGGGTCGGCCCGCTGCGCCTGGTGGGCAGCGGGACGGCGTCCCCGGCGGCGGTGCGGGGGGCGGCGTTCGCGTGCTTCGGCGTCGCCGCGCTGGCCGGGCTGGTGCTCGCGCTGCTGACCACCTGGGCGCTGGTCGCCGTCGGCGCGGTCGCCATCGCCGCGGCCTGGGGCTACACCGGCGGCGCCAAGCCGTACGGCTACCGCGGCCTCGGCGAGGTCTCCGTCTTCGTCTTCTTCGGGCTGGTCGCGGTGCTCGGGACGACGTACGTCCAGGTCGGCGAGCTGACCGGCGCGGCGCTCGGCGGCGGCATCGCGATGGGCGCGCTGGCCTGCGGGGTGCTCGTCACCAACAACCTGCGCGACGTGCCGACCGACAGCCTCACCGGCAAGCGCACGCTCGCTGTCGTGCTCGGCGACCGTCGCACCCGCCTGCTGTACGCCGCCCTGGTCGCGGCCGCCCTGGTCGTGCCGGTGGCCCTGGTGGGCGTGACGCCGTGGGCGCTGCTCGGCCTGCTCGCGCTGCCGCTCGCGGTGCCGCCGGTGCGGCAGGTCCTCGGCGGGGCCGCCGGGCGCGGCGCTGATCCCGGTGCTGGCCGGGACCGGCCGGCTGCAGCTGGTGCTCGGGGCGCTGCTCGCGCTGGGGCTCGCGCTGGGCTGAGGCCGTCAGCCGGTTGGCCGTACGCCCCGGTGCAGCGCCACGATGCCGCCGGTGAGGTCGCGCCAGGCGACCTGCCCCCAGCCGGCCTGCTGCACCTGCGTGGCGAGGGCCGCCTGGGCGGGCCAGGCGCGCACCGACTCGGCCAGGTAGACGTAGGCCTCCGGGTCGCTGCTGACCTTGCGGGCCACCGCCGGGAGCGCCTTCATGAGGTACTCGAGGTAGACGACGCGGAACGGCCGCCAGGTCGGCGCGCTGAACTCGCAGACCACCAGGCGGCCGCCGGGCCGGGTCACGCGGAGCAGCTCGCGGAGCGCCTGGCCGGTGTCGGCGGTGTTGCGCAGCCCGAAGGAGATCGTCACCGCGTCGAACGCCCCGTCGCGGAACGGCAGCCGCAGCGCGTCGCCGGCGACCAGCTCGACGCCGCGGTGGCCGGCCCGCTTGCCGACCTTCAGCATGCCGAGCGAGAAGTCGCAGCCGACCACCTGCGCGCCGCTGCGGGCGAGCGCGGCGCTGCTCGTGGCCGTCCCGGCGGCCAGGTCGAGGACCCGCTCCCCCGGCTGCAGCGCGAGGGCGCCCGAGACGGCGGTGCGCCAGCCCCGGTCCTGGCCGAGGGACAGCACCGTGTTGGTGAGGTCGTAGCGGGGCGCGACCTCGTCGAACATCGCGGCGACCTCGGCGGGGTCCTTGTCGAGGGATGCGCGGCTCACGGCCCCATCGTGCCAGGCCGGGCCGCTCGACGCCGGACCTTGACACGTGACATGTCTGATGTCACGTTGTCGCCATGACCTTCGCTGCTGCTGTCCTCGCCTCCAGCACGCCGCCCGCCGGGGGCGCGGCCCTCGACGAGGTCATCGGCGCCACCGCCGGTGTCGGCCTCGTCTCGCTGGTGCTGTTCGGCATCGCGGTCGCCCACCGGACCCGCCGCATCACGTGGCTCGGCCGCTTCGCCACCGCGGTGGGCGCCCGCACCGGCCGGCCCGGCTGGGTGGCGCTGCCCAGCTTCATGAACACCCTCGCGCTCCTCGTGGCGCTGTTCGGCATGCTCTGGGACATCTCGCTGCACATCGGCCAGGGCCGCGACGAGGGGCCGCTCGCCAACCCCGCCCACTACTTCATCCTGGTCGGGCTGTTCCTCGTCTTCTCCGCCGGGATGCTCGCCGTCGTCCTGCCGCTGGACGAGGAGCCCGGCCCGGCCGCGGTGCGCATCACCCGCACCTGGAAGGCCCCGGTCGGCGGCATCCTGGTCGCCGGCGCCGGCTTCTACGCGCTGCTCGGCTTCCCGCTCGACGACGTGTGGCACCGGCTGTTCGGCCAGGACGTCACGCTCTGGGGCCCGACCCACCTCATGCTCATCACCGGCGCCGGCCTGTCCCTGATCGGGATGCTCGTGCTCGAGCAGGAGGGCCGCGCCGCCGCCCCGCTCAGCCACGCAGCAGACCCCGGTCGTCGCCTGGCTGCTCCGCGTCTTCGCGCTCGGCGGCATGCTCATCGGCCTGTCGGTCTTCCAGGCGGAGTTCGACTTCGGCGTCCCGCAGTTCCGCCTCGTCCTGCAGCCGCTGATGATCGCCGCGGCGGCCGGCCTCGCGCTGGTCGCCGCCCGGCTCATCGCCGGCCCGGGTGGCGCCGTCGCCTGCGCGCTGTTCTTCGTGGCCATCCGCGGCGTCATGAGCCTGCTGGTCGGCCCGCTCCTCGGCGAGCCGACCCCCTCCTTCCCGCTGTACGTCGGGTCGGGCGTCCTCGTCGAGCTGCTCGCCCTGTCCGGGCTGCTGCGCCGGCCGATGGCCTTCGGCGCCGTCGCCGGCTTCCTCATCGGCACGCTCGGCACCGGCATCGAGGCGCTCTGGGCGTCCTTCGCCATGCCGCTGCCGTGGACCCGTGACATCGCGGTCGAGGGCGTGCTGATGGCCACCGCGGTCGCCGTCGCCGCGGGCGTCTGCGGTGCGCTGCTCGCCGAGGGCCTCGCCGGCCGGCTCCCCCGCCCGTCGGTGGCCCGCCCCGCCCTGCTGGCCAGCGTCCTGGTGCTCGCCGCGGCCGTGGCCAACGGCCTGTACGCGACCGTGCCCGACGGTGCCCGCGCCACCGTCGCCCTGACCCCGGCCGGCCCCGGCATGGCCACGGCAGAGGTGACGCTCGACCCGGCGTCGCTGGCCGCGGACGACCCGGCCTGGGTGCAGATCACCGCCTGGCAGGGCGGCGGGCTGGTGCTCGACCGCCTGGAGCGGACCGGTCCCGGCACCTACCGCTCCACCGAGCCGGTCCCGGTCGACGGCGACTGGAAGACGATGGTGCGCGTCCACGACGGCCGGGTGCTGGCCGCCTCGCCGATCTTCCTGCCGGCCGACGAGGCCATCGACGCCGAGGAGGTCCCGGCGGCCGCGTCGTCCACCCGCGACGTCGTCCCGGAGATCACGCTGCTGCAGCGCGAGCGCCAGCTCGACGTCCCCGGCTGGCTGTGGGGCGCGGCCAACCTCGTCGTGCTCGTCTGCTCGATCGCCCTCATCGCCGCCCTCGGCTGGGGCGTCGGCCGCCTGGCCCGTCGTACCGGTGAGGGCACCGGCAGCATCCCGCCGCCGGCCGCCCCGCGCGCCGCCGGTCGTACGACCGCCCTGCGGCCCGGCGTGGCGTGACCGCGATGGTCTACGCGCACCACCCCCTGGTGATCGCGCTGCCGTTCTTCGTGCCGGCCCTGCTCGCCGTGCTCGCCATCGGCGGGGTCATGTGGCGGGACCGGCACACCCCCGAGGACGAGCCCGAGGCGCCGGAGGGCGAGTGAGCGACGAGGAGCTGACCGTCGACCAGCTGGCGGCGCGGGTCGGGATGACCGTGCGCAACGTGCGCGCGTACGCCGCCCGCGGCCTGCTCCCGGCGCCCCGCCTCGTCGGCCGGACCGGCTACTACGGGCCCGAGCACGTCGCCCGGCTCCTGCTCGTGCGCGAGATGCTCGGCCAGGGCTACACGCTGGCGGCGGTCGAGCGGTCCCTCGAGGGCAGCCCGACCACGGCGAGCTCCAGCGCCCTCGCGCTGCACCGCGCCCTGATGGCGCCGTGGCTGCCGGACGCGCCGGTCGAGTCCGACGTCGCCGAGCTGTCCGCCCGGGTCGGCGTGGAGAGCGCGCCGGGGGTGCTGCAGGAGCTGGCCGCCATGGGCGTGCTGGAGCTGCTCGACGACGAACGCATCCGGGTGCTCGACCCCACGCTGCTCGAGGCCGGCGTGCAGGTCGTCCGGCTCGGCGTCGACCCCGAGGTGCTCGTCGAGGCGCAGCGCAAGGTCATCGAGCTGGTCGAGCAGGCGGCCGACGTCTACGTCGACATGTTCCGGCGCACGGTGTGGCAGGACTTCGTCGCGGCCGGAGCTCCCGCGGACGGCTGGCCGCGCATCCAGGAGGTCGTCGAGCGGCTGCAGCCGGTCGCTGCGCAGGCGCTGCTGGCGAGCTTCCGCAGCGCGATGGCGGCGGCCGTGGCGCAGGAGGTCGACAGCCAGCTCGAGCACGAGGGATCAACTCGGCCCCCGCCGGCGCTGTACTAGACGTCACGGGTGAGCGGATCGCCCACGGGAAGGGGAAGCGTCATGACCAGGCACCAGGGCGCTCGGCACCGCGTCGTCATCATCGGCTCCGGCTTCGGCGGGCTCTTCGCCGCCAAGAAGCTCAAGCGGGCCGACGTCGACATCACCCTCATCGCCCGTACGGGCCACCACCTCTTCCAGCCGCTGCTCTACCAGGTGGCGACCGGGATCCTCTCGCCCGGCGAGGTCGCCCCGGCCACCCGCGAGATCCTGCGGCGCCAGGACAACGTCCGCGTCGTCCTCGGCGACGTGACCGAGGTCGACGTGGCGAACCGGCGGGTCACCTCGCTGGCGATCGACAGCACGCACGTGACCGAGTACGACACCCTCATCGTCGCGGCCGGCTCCGGCCAGTCCTACTTCGGCAACGACCAGTTCTCGGAGTTCGCGCCCGGCCTGAAGTCCATCGACGACGCCCTCGAGCTGCGCGGCCGCATCTTCGGCGCCTTCGAGATGGCCGAGCTCGAGGACGACCCGGCCGCTCTGGACGCCTGGATGACCTTCGTCGTCGTCGGCGCCGGGCCCACCGGCGTCGAGATGGCCGGCCAGATCGCCGAGCTCGCCCGGCGCACGCTCAAGCGCGACTTCCGCAACATCGACCCCAAGACGACGCGCATCATCCTGCTGGACGCCGCCGACGCCGTGCTCGGCCAGTTCGGCGAGAAGCTGTCGCAGCGCGCCGAGGCCAAGCTCAACGACATCGGCGTCGAGGTGCAGCTCGGGCGCCAAGGTGGTCGGCGTCGACGCCACCGGCATCGAGGTCGAGGACGCCAGCGGCGCGCACCGCCGGATCCCGTCGCGGACCAAGGTGTGGGCCGCGGGCGTCAGCGCCGCGCCGCTCGGCGCGCAGATCGCGTCGCAGGCGGGCGCCGAGGTCGACCGCGCCGGCCGCGTCCTGGTCGAGAAGGACCTCACCGTGCCGGGCCACCCCGAGATCTTCGTGATCGGCGACATGATGTCGCTCGACCGCCTGCCCGGGGTCGCCCAGGTCGCCATGCAGGGCGCCGAGCACGCCGCCGGCCAGATCAAGAAGCGGCTCGCCGGCAAGCCGGCCGGTCAGCCGTTCCACTACTTCGACAAGGGCAACATGGCGACGGTGTCCCGGTTCAACGCCGTGGCCGCCATCGGCCCGCTGCGGCTGTCCGGGTTCATCGCCTGGCTGATGTGGCTGGTGATCCACATCGTGTACCTGATCGGCTTCAAGAACCGCGTCACGACCCTGCTCCACTGGGCGGTCAGCTTCGTCGGCCGCGGCCGGTCCGAGCGGACCGTCACGCTGCAGCAGGTGGTCGCGCGCAACGTCCTCAAGCGCGAGGGGACGTACGCCCTCGGCATGCCGCGCGGGACGGACGTCGGCTCGGGGACCCCGTCGTCCGACGCGCCGACCTCCATCGGCGACGGCGAGAAGCTGCCGGCCTGACCGAGCCTGCCTGCGCGGGGTAGGAGCCCTCCACCTGACCCTGGAGACCCCGTGCGCCTGCCGCTGCCTGGCCCGACCGACCTCGTCCACGCGGCGCGCGACCTGGCCGCCGCCGCGACCGCCCTGGGTCGCCTCACCACCGGTGCGGTCCAGGTCCTCCCCCGCCTCGAGGGCCTGCTCGACCGCGCCGTCGGCCTGATCGGCGGCGCCGAGAGCGCCCTCGGCGGGGCCCTCCCGCTGCTCGACCGCATCGAGCTCGCCGTCGGCCGGATCGAGTCGATCGCCGGCCAGGTCGAGACGCTCCTCGCCGATCGCGTCGACCCGGTCCTCGCCGACATCGACGGCGTCCTCGTCGACGCCCGCAGCCAGCTCGCCGCCGTCGGGTCGGTGGTCGGGGACGCGCAGGTCCAGATCGCCGCGGTCGGCGGGGTGGTGGGCGAGGCGCGGGTGCAGATCGATGCCGTCGGCGGGGTGGTGTCGCGGGCGGACACGCAGATCGGCGCAGTCGGGGACGTCGTGGCCCGGGCGGACACGCAGATCGGCGCGGTCGGGGACGTCGTCTCCCGGGCGGACACGCAGATCGGCGCCGTCGGGAACGTGGTCTCGCCGCGCCGACTCCCAGATCGGCGCCGTCGGGGACGTCGTCTCCCGGGCGGACTCCCAGATCGGCGCCGTCGGGGACGTCGTCTCCCGCGCCGACTCCCAGATCGGCGCCGTCGGGGACGTCGTCGCCCGGGCCGACCCCAGATCGGCGCCGTCGGGGACGTCGTCTCCCGCGCCGACTACGCAGATCGGTGCCGTCGGGGACGTCGTCGCCCGCGCCGACACCCAGATCGGCGCCGTCGGGGACGTCGTCTCCCGCGCCGACCAGCAGATCGGCGCCGTCGGCGAGGTGGTCGCCGGCGCGCGTACCCAGATCGACAGCGTCGGACAGGTCGTCGACCGCGCGGACGGGGCGATCGAGGAGGCCCTGCGCCTGCTGGCCCGCGCGGGCGGGCTCGTCGACACCGGCGACTGCCCTCCTGTCCAAGGTGCTGCCCCTGGTCGCGCACCTCCTGCCGGCTGCGCAGCGCCTCGCCGAGACGCTGGAGCCCAAGGAGATCGACGCTGCGATCGCCCTCATCGACCGCCTGCCCCAGCTGCTCGACGCCGTCGACAACGACGTCCTGCCGCTGGCCAAGCAGCTGGAGCAGGTCGCCCCGGACCTGCACCAGATGCTCGAGCTCCTCGACGACGTGCACCGCGTGGTCAGCGGCCTGCCCGGCGTCGGCCGCCTGCGACGACGTGGCGCAGACGAGTAGAACTGCTCAGGCGCTTCACCTCGCCGCGGCCGAGTCTGGGGTCATGACTTCGACACCTGCCCTGTCCCGTACGACCGCCGCCTTCTACCTGCAGGCCGGCCTGTCGTTCGCCGTCTCGCTCGTCGCCGTCGGGATCGGCATCGCCTACCTCCCCGTCGACGCCTGGGTCCGCGCGTTCCTCGCCATCGCGACCCTGTACGTCGTCACCTCGACCTTCACCCTCGCCAAGTGCGTCCGCGACCAGCAGGAGGCCGGCAGCGTCCTCGGCCGCGTCGACGAGGCCCGCCTCGAGAAGCTGCTCGCCGACCACGACCCCTTCCGGACGCCCAGCCTCTAGTCGCGCCGCTCGGCCGCTCCGTCAGTCGGACCGGTGCTCGACCTGGGTCATCCAGGCTTCGGCGTCGGGGTCGTGTGCGTCGAGCAGTGCTGTGACGGTGGCGGCGAGGGCTGCGGGTGTGGCCAGTCGGGTGCCGGCGGGGATGCGGGGTGGTGGTGCCCATCGCGGGTGGGTGCGGTAGGTCCGGGTCGCCGGGCTGGTCCAGGTGGTGGTGCCGTCGGGCTGCTGAACGACGGTCCAGCCCTTGTGCTTGGCGTGGTGGCAGCGCTGGCTGCGGGCCTGTGAGGTTGGCGGCGTTGGTCGGGCCGTCGGGCCAGGGCTGGTGGTGGTCGAGCTCGCAGCGGCTGGCCGGGACCGAGCAGCCGATGCCGTCGCAGCCCCGGTCGCGCAGCCGGACCAGCCGGGCGAGCGGTGCGGACGGGTCGTGCTGCGGCTCGGGCTGGTCCTGCGGTGCGGGCACGGCGGTGAGAGCCAGGGTGGTGAGCAGCGCCCGCAGCTCGTCAGGGGTCAGCGCGGCGGAGTCGTGGGCGACGGCAGTCCCGGATGAGTCGGCGACGACGGCGCTCGTGGTCGGGTCGGCGGGGCTGGTGGCGGGTGCGGTGCGTTCGGTGCCGCGTCGTGCGCTTCCGGCCGGTCTTGCGCTTCGGCTTCGGTGTGGCGGGTGTCGGTCGGTGGAGCGGTCGGGTGGGGGTGGCCAGGGGCCGGCCGGTGGTGGCGTCGACGAACAGCGCGCGGATCTCGGCGGTCGGCAGGAGCTGGTGGACCTGCGCGGCGGGCAGCAGCGCCCCACCGGGTTCGAGCTGTCCGGGGGCGTCGCTGACACCGAGGGCGGTCGCGAGCGGGACGTGCACGATCGACCTGCGGTGGCCGCACGACCAGGGTCGTGCGAGGACCCGGCAGCGCAGCCGCAGCGCCGCCGCCGCTGCCGCAGGTCAGGCATGGCGGTGGTGCTCCTGTGGCGCGGCCGCCCGGTCCGGTGCTGGCCCTGGTGCGTCGGCGGTCGCGGCGGCGCCGTGGGTCGGGCCGGCGGTGGGGTCCAGGCCGCTGGCGGTGATGCCGGCGGTGGTGCCGGAGGTGGTGTCGCGGTGGCGTCGGCGGTCGCGTCGGTGGTGTCGCCGGTCGGGTCGGTGACCTCGCCGGTCGCGTCGGTGACTCGCCGGTCGGGTCGGTGACCTCGCGGTGGTGGCGGCCGTGGCCGGGGTGGGGTCGGTGACCTCGCCGGTGGTCGGGTCGCACGCCGGCGCACAGGTGGGCTCGTCAGGAGACCGGGGCCGCGTCGGAGGTCGAGGGCTGCACGGGCTCGCCAGCGGCTGGGAGGGTGCGCTGTCACCGTTGCCCGGCCCGGAGGGCGGCTGGTCCCAGGGCGGGTCTTCGACCAGGACCGGTGCCGGGACTGTCGTGGCGCCGGTTGCGGGTGGCAGGTCGGGGCCGGTGGGGGCGATGCGCCGGCCGGTCAGGAGCTCGGTGACCAGGTCGGCGCGGAGCTGCTCGATGGTGCGGGGGTCACCGGCGGTGTGCAGGGCGTGGGCCTGCTCGGTCAGGCTGAGCTGGACCGCGGCGACGTGCTCGGCGGGCAGCAGCGCGACGAGCAGGCTCATGCCGTCCTCGGTGGCGTGCCGGGTCCAGACCTTGCGGTCGGCCCGGGCGCGGGCGGCGCGGCGGGCGGCTTCGGCGGCGTCCAGCGTCAGGACGAGCCGGCGGACCCGGTCCCGCAGCCGGCCCGGCGGCAGCTCGGCCGCGACCAGCAGGACCCGCTTCTCGACCTGGGAGCAGGTCAGCGCGTCCAGGTGCCGGGTCTCGCTGATCAGCACCCGGGCCTGCGGAACACCCAGGGTGCCGGCCTGGAGCCGCCCGAACGTCTCGGGCAGGAACGTGACGAGGTGCTGGGCGTCGGCGAGCCGGGCGCCGGCGCTCTGCTGCCCGATGACGCAGGTCCCGGCGACCTCCAGCAGCACCGAGTCGAACGGGGCGCTGCCCCGCCACCCGTCATGGGTCGCGCCGTCGGTCAGCTCGACCAGGACCCGGGCCTCCGCGGCGAACGTCCGGGCCGCGGTCGCCTGCAGCGCGGCGAGCTGGTCCAGCCCGGCCGTGTAGGCCGGATCAGAGAACCACGACGACTCGCTCACAGGACGAACCTAACCGGCACCACCGACAGAAAAGCCCAGGTCAGACGGGCTGTGGACAGTCAGAGTCGCAGTGGAAACACCGCGGAACTGTCGGCGCCGAATGCCCGCCCGGGGCCCGGGGCCCGGGGCCCGGGGCGCGGGACGCGGGACGCGGAGCGCGGGGCGCGGGGTGCGCCGGGCGCGGGCCGCAACCGGGGTCCGACAGCGCGGTGCAACAGCGCGGCAGCGACAGCGCGGCGCGACGGCGGCGCGCTGCGGCAGCGAGGTGGGGCCTCGAAGTGCGACGGCAGGGGCCCGAACCCCTACCGCGCCACCGACCGCCCCACCTCGACCGCCTGCTGGTAGGTCCCCCGGTTCTGCCACGGCTGCGGCGGCGTCTCGACGGCGCCGGCGGCGGTCGGGACGATCTGGTCGCAGGTCCCGGGCGCGTCGGGGCACAGCACCGGCTTCCTCCACGACGCGAGATCAGCAGACCCCTGGGACGCCGCGACCGAGGCCACCGCCGACCGGAGCGAGGACAGCAGCAGCGCCCGGCAGCGCGCCAGCGCGCCCCCGCCGCAGTAGGTCCGCGACTGCCCACCGCGGACCTTCTGCCCGAGCACGCGGCGCAGGTCGGCCCTGACCTGGCTCTGCCACCCGCCGAAGAAGCCCTGCGCCGTGGGCGCGGCGTCCAGGGGCAGCAGCTCGTCGCGCGCGACCTGCGTCAGCAGCGGAGCCCCGAGCACCGGGGTGAAGACCGCCGAGACGACCCGCGGCCACCACGCGTCGAACGCCAGCACGGCGGCGGAGTCGTCGTACGACGCCCCGCCAGCAGCACTGCGCCGGTGCGCGCCCGACCGCTGCCAGGCACGGAGCGCGTCGACGACCGGCTTGTCCGCTGCGGTCGGCGTCCCGAGGACGGCGAGCAGCTGGGGCAGCACCTCGTACCCGCGCAGGTCGCGCGTGCCGGCGCCGGCGTTGACCTTGGCCACGGCCGCCAGGTCCAAAGGTCCCTTGGCGATGCGCCCGCGCAGCGGCAGCTCCAGCAGCGAGCTGCGCTGGGCCGCGCCGTACGTCCAGACGCCAGGAGGAGCGCGCCAGCCGGGTGCGGCCTTGTTGTTCCACGACACCAGGTAGCCCTGCGCCGGGTCGATCGCGCGCGGGTTCCGCGATGCCGGCAGCGGTGTGTAGGAGTAGGACGACGGCGAGAAGCCCTGCCAGTCGTACGCGCCGGTGCCCCAGGTCGGGACGTCCAGGTCGACGCCGCGGGTGCGCATCGGGAAGCGCCCCGACTGCAGCCAGGAGATCGAGCGGGCGTCGACGTAGAACCAGTTCTCGTTGCCGGTGAACAGCCGCATGGCCGCCTCGAACGACGCCGGCGAGGTGACCCGGTTCTCGGCCAGCCGCTGGAACGCGACCAGGCTCTGGATGGCCTGCTTGTAGACGCCGCTGCTGAAGGTGAGCGCGACGGGACGGCCGCCGACGGTGCCGAAGCCCTGCACCGGTCCGTGGACCGACCGCAGCGTCGTGAGGACGACCTCGCCCGGCGGACGCGGCGCGGTCGGCGAGGCCGGCGTCGGCACCCGCTGCTCGCGCGAGGTGAAGGCGACGCACGCCCCCCGGTAGCGGTAGTGCGTGGACGAGCGGGTGGCCGAGGACCCGTCCGGGTTGCAGAGCTCCTCGGCGAAGGTGTCGATGTTGTCGCCGAACGCCGACGTCCCGGTCCAGGAGAAGTCCAGCCCGTGGCCGATGAGCGGGTACGGCGACGCGCCCGGGAACGTCATCCCCGACACGTGGACGCCCGGCGCGTGCAGCTCCTGCTCGACCAGGATCTCCGGCGAGTAGTAGCCGACCTGCGGCCCGGTGACGGCGAGCGGCCGGCCGCTGGCGGAGTGCTTGCCCGCCACCAGGACCGCGTTCGACGCGTGCTTCGACGACGGCAGCCCGGACCGGGCCAGGTCGGCAGCGAACGCCGGCGCCGGCGAGCCCGAGGACGACGTGACCGCGTTGCGCAGGGCGTACGACCCGGGCTCCACCACCGCCCGCGCCCGGGGGTCGACCGGTCCGGGGTCGTCGGAGGCGAACCGCTCGCGCGTCGTGAACGTCGTCTCCGGGTCCTCGGCGCGCCGCAGGTCGGCGTAGACGGCGGCACCGGCGGCCGCGCCGAGCTTCTTCTGCAGCGCGGCGAGGATCATCGACTGCTGCGTCTCGCCGTTGCCGAAGGCGGTGAACTGCCCGATCAGCAGGTAGCCGGTCGCGGCCGAGTCGGCCAGGGTCCAGTCCTCCGGCGAGGCGCCGAGTGCCGGGTACTCCCCGGGCAGCAGCCGCGGGTCGGTCCGCGCCGCGGCGATGTAGGCGTTGATCCCGGCGACGTAGTCCGTCAGGTCCGCGAGCGCTCGCGTGCCCTCCTCGCCGCGCGTCCGCGGCAGGTCCTGCACCTCGGCGGTGAGCTCCTCCGGCGACAGGTCGAACGTCCCGAGCGCCGCGCTGTCACCGGCCGCCGCGTCCGGCCCGAGCAGCCCGGACAGCCGCCCCTCGGCGGTGCGCCGCAGCACGTCCATGAAGAACAGCCGGTCCTGCGCGGCGGCGTAGCCCGCGCCGAACATCACGTCGGGGCGGGTGTCGCCGTAGATGCGCGGCACGGCGTAGGTCGCGTCGCGCAGGATGCGTACGCCGTCGCGCGGAGCGGTCAGGGCCCCGCCCGCGGACTCCGGCCGGAACGAGGAGTCCTTGTAGAGCCTCGTCGGGTCGTCGGACGCGATGCCGGCGTTGTAGAGCCCCGCCTGGCTGGTGAAGGACGCCGGCACCGCACCGGTCGCCAGGTGGGCGCCGACCTCGACCGCGTCGGTCGTCTCCCCCTGCCCGTACGCCAGGACGGAGCGGAAGCCGCCACCGTCCTGGACGTACGGCGCGGGGTCAGCAGCGACGGCGGGCCCGGCGAGCAGCCCGGCGAGGCCAGCCGCGGCGACCAGGACAGCGAGGCCCGCGCGCATCAGAGCTTGACGAGCATCTTGCCGGTGTTGTCGCCGTGCAGCATGCCGATGAAGGCGTCCGCGGCGTGCTCGATGCCCTCCAGGACCGTCTCGCGGACCTGGATCCGGCCGTCGGCGATGGCCGCCCCGACCTCGCTCCGGAACTGCTGCGTGAGGTCGTTGTGGTCGCCGACCAGCAGGCCGCGCAGGACGAGCCGCTTGCCGATGATGAGCGACATGTTGCGAGGCGCCGGAGTCGGCTCGGTGGCGTTGTAGACCGAGATCATCCCGCAGATCGCGGCCCGGCCGTGCACCTTGAGGGAGTTGATCGCGGCCTCGAGGTGCTCGCCACCGACGTTGTCGAAGTAGCAGTCGATGCCGTCCGGCGCGGCGGCGGCGAGCAGGTCCGACACCCGACCGTCGTGGTAGTCGAAGGCGGCGTCGAAGCCGATCTCCTTCAGCCAGGCCACCTTCTCCGGCGAGCCCGCGCTGCCGATCGCGGTGCCCCCGCGGAGCTTGACGAGCTGGCCGACGATGCTGCCGACCGCGCCGGCCGCGCCGGAGACGAAGACGGTCTCGCCGTCCTTGTACTCCGCGCTGCGCAGCAGCCCGGCGTAGGCCGTCAGGCCCGGCATGCCGAGGACGCCGAGGTAGTGCGACGGGGTGTCGATCCGGTCCACGCGGGAGAAGCGCTTGGCCGGCCCGACGGCGTGCTCGCGCCAGCCGGTGTTGGACAGCACCAGGTCGCCGACCGCGTGCGTGTCGACCGTGGACTCCACGACCTCGCCGACCGCGCCGCCCTCGAGCGCCTTGCCGATCTGGAACGGCGGCACGTAGCTCTTGGTGTCGTTCATGCGTCCGCGCATGTACGGGTCGACCGACATCCACGTGTTGCGGACCAGCACCTCGCCGTCGGCGGGGGACGGGACGTCGACCTCCGCCAGCTCGAAGTCGGTGGGCTTGGGCTCCCCCACCGGGCGGGCGGCCAGACGGATCTCGCGACTCTTCACAGGTCTCCTCGGTCGAGCTCGAACCAGACGCACTTGCCGGCAGACAGGGGCTCGGAGCCCCACCGGTCCGCCAGAGCGTGCACCACGACCAGCCCGCGGCCGCCCTCGGCCTCCTCGTCGGGCTCCTGCAGCACCGGCGGCGCGCTCCCCCGGCCGTCCACGACCTCGAAGCGCAGGACCCCCGGACGGCGGCGCAGCCACATGTCGACGCCGGGCCCGCCGTGCCGCAGGGCGTTGCTCGCCAGCTCGGTGACCAGCAGCGCGACGTCGTGGGGGTCGGCGCCCGCCTCCTCCGCCCAGCCGGCGGCCAGGTGCCGCGCGCGGCGCACCTCGGACAGGTGGCCGGCCAGGTGCAGGTGCAGGTCGCCGGGGCGGCTCGACCCGCGACCCAGGCCGACGGCCAGCAGCGCGCTGTCGTCGTCGGGCCGGCCGTCGCGCCCGGTCGCGCGCAGCAGCCGGTCGCACAGCTCGTCGACGTCCTGCTCCGGCGCGACCGCCACGGCGTTGCGCAGCGCGAGCATCCCCTCCTCCACCGGCTGGTGGCGGCCCTCGACGAGGCCGTCGGTGTAGAGCAGCAGCACCGACCCCTCGGGCAGCTCGACCTCCGTCGTCGGCGGCGGGGCCCAGGCGACGCCGAGCGGCGGACCGGGCTCCAGCTCGATGTACGACCCACCGCCCTCCGCATGGACCACCAGCGGCGGCAGGTGCCCCGCGCTGGCCAGCCGCAGCCGGCGGGTGGCCGGGTCGAAGCACGCCGTACAGGCAGGTCGTGATGGCGGTCTGCTCCAGCGAGCCGACGGCGGCGTCGAGCAGCCCCAGCACCGCGGCCGGCTCGGGCTCGACCATGGCGTACGCGCGCAGCGCCGCCCGCAGCTGGCCCATCACGGCGGCCGCCTCCACGCCGCGGCCCATCACGTCGCCGATGACCAGGCCGACCAGGCCGCCGGGGAGCGGCAGCACGTCGTACCAGTCGCCGCCGACCGCCGACCCGGCCGCTCCCGGCAGGTAGCGGTGGGCGAAGCGCAGCCCCGGCAGGGCCGGCAGCACCCGCGGGAGCAGCGAGCGCTGCAGCGTCACCGCGGTCTGCCGCTCCTGGCGGAAGCGCAGCGCGTTGTCGACCGCGGTGGCCATGCGGCGGGCCAGGTCGCGCACGAGGTCGATGTCGGCCTCGTCGTAGGCGTCCTGCTCGTCGCGCACGATCGTGAGGACGCCGAGCGTGCGGGTCGGCACCGCGAGCGGCACCACCAGCGCGCTGCCCAGCCGCAGCTTGCGCAGGCCCTCCATGTGCTCGTCGTCCCGGGCGATGGCCCGCAGCGCCGCCTCCGGGAAGGTCCGGTGGTGCACCAGCCGGTGCTCGCCGACGGCCTGGCCGACGCCGGCGCCGCGGTCCGGCTCCGGCGGGTAGCGGTCGAACAGGTCGCGCAGGATGACGCCCCGCTCGGGGTCGCGGTGGTGCACGGTCACCAGCTGCGGGTTGCCCTGCTCGTCCAGGGTGTGCACCGAGCACCAGTCGCCCAGCTCCGGGACCGCCAGCGCCGCCACGACGTCGAGCGTCTCGGCCACGTCGAGCGAGGCCGCCAGCCGCTCGCTGGCCATGGCGAGGAACGCCATCCGCTCGCGGGTCGCGCGCTCGGCGGCGAACAGCCGGCCGCGCTCGAGCGCCTGGGCGCAGTGCCGGCCGAGGGTCTCGAGGAAGGCCATCTCCTCGTCGGGGAAGGCGTCGTCGACGGAGGCCGACAGCGCCATCGCCCCGATCACGCGGCCGTCGACGACGAGCGGCACGCCGGCGAAGGACCGGCTCAGCGCCGAGTGCGGCAGCCCCGGGTAGCGGGCGGCCAGCTCCTGCGCGCTGCCGAAGCGCAGCGGCCGCCCGGTGCGGACGACGTCGGTCAGCGACGAGCGGACGTCGAGCGACAGGCCGTCGTAGGCCGCCGCGACGTGGGACTCGTAGCCGACCGAGCCGAGCCGGCGCAGGTGCCCGTCCTCGACGAGGACGACGCCGCCGGCCGCGGCCCCGAGCGCCGTGACGCCCTGCCCGAGCACCGCCGTGACGACCTGCTCGGCGGTGAGCGCGCTGGACAGCGACTCGCTGATCTCGATCAGCCGGCTGTTGCGGTCGGCCAGGCGCTGGGCCTGGCCCCGGGCGAGCTCGACCTGCGCCTCGCGCGCCTCGATGGCGGCGCGGTAGGCCGACAGGTCCATCGAGACGCCGACCACCCCGGTGACGCTGCCGTCGGCGGCGTGCAGGGGGCGGTTGTTCACGCGGACGACGAGCCGGTGGCCGTGCCGGTGCCGGGTCGTGAACTCGCCCTGCCAGTCCTCCCCGCCGTAGGTCTGCTGCATGACCTCGTCGGCCAGGGCGAGCGCGTCGGGCAGCACCGGGATCAGCTCGGAGACGGGCCGGCCGAGCGCCTCCTCGGCGGCCCAGCCGTAGAGGGCCTCGGCCCCGGTGTTCCAGGACAGGACGCGGGCCTCGAGGTCCACGACCACCACGGAGACCGGCAGCTGGGCGGCGGCGGCGGCCCACTCCTCCGGCGACAGCCCCGGGACAGGGCTCGATGGTGCCTCCACGGCGCTGAGGCTAGGTCCTGGATGCCCGTCACACTCCGCTTTCGCCGGTTACGTTGGGGTGATGTCCCGACGTCGTCCCGCACCGGTCGCCGGCCGCTACCCGGTGGACGCCGGTACGGCCGAGCTGCTCCAGGACGCCGACCGCGACGGCGGCTGGGAGCTCGACGTCGAGGGGGTCCCGCAGTCCTACGTCGACCTCGAGGACCCGACCCACCTGGAGTTCGAGTACGTCCGCCTGGTCGGCGACCTGCTCGACCTGCTCGCGCCCGACGGCACCCCGCTCGACACGCTGCACCTCGGCGGCGGCGCCTGCACGCTGGCCCGCTACGTCGCCGCGACGCGCCCCGGCTCGCGCCAGCTGGTCGTCGAGGCCGACGCCGGGGTGGCCGAGCTGGTGCGCACCCAGCTCGGCACGCACGGCTTCAGGCTCCGGGTCGGCGAGGCGCGGGCCGAGCTCGCGACGCTCGAGCCGGGCAGCAGCGACGTCGTCGTCGGCGACGTCTTCGCCGGCGCGGTGCTGCCCCAGCACACCAGCACGGTCGAGCACGTCCGCCTCGTCCGCCGGGTGCTGCGTCCCGGCGGCGCCTACCTGCTCAACGTCGCGGACGGCCCGCCGCTCGCCTTCTCCCGGTCCCAGGTGGCCACGCTGCACGAGGTCTTCGCCCACGTGGTCCTGCTCGCCGACCCCGGGGTCCTGCGCGGCCGCCGGTTCGGCAACGTCGTGCTCGCCGGCTCCGACGTCGCGCTGCCGGTGGACGGCCTGCGCCGGCGCGCCGCCCGGGCCATCGGCACCGCGCGGGTGGTGGCCGACGCCGGGGCCTTCGCCGCCGGCGCGCGACCGGTCACCGACGACGACCGCGCGTCCCTCGCCGGTCCCGCCGCCCGAGGTCTTCCGCCGCTAGCCCTGCAGGGTCTCCTCGAGCACCGACGCGACCACGGCCTCGAACGACGCGGTCCGCTCCAGCACCGCCCGCTGCCGGGCGGCGCTGCTGCCCCGGGCCAGGGCCAGCTCGGCCAGCGCCGACACCTCGTCCCACTCCCCGGCCGCCTCGAGGTCGTCGCGCAGCCGCCCGAGCAGCCCGCGCACCACCTCGGCGGCCGGTTGCAGGGTCCCCGACCGCACGTCCAGCAGGTGGCCGTCGCTGCCGTCCCGGGCCGCCCGCCAGCGGGCCGCCTTCACGACCTCCGTGCGTACGGCCGGCGGCTGCTCGTCCCGCTCCGCCGCGCCGGCCGCGACGCGCACCAGCGACCGGGCGAGCCCGGCGTGCAGCACCACGTCGTCGACCAGGGGGCTGGTGTCGGCGACCCGCACCTCGACGGTCGGGTAGCGGGTGGAGGGCCGGGCGTCCCAGTACAGGTGCGAGGCGTCGTCGACCATGCCGGCCGCGACCAGGTCGGCGACCAGCGCGTCGTACTCCGCCCGGCTGGCGAAGACCTCCGGCGAGCCGGTGACGGGCCAGCGGGCGTACCAGAGCGTGCGGTAGCTGGCGTAGCCCGTGTCGGAGCCCTCCCAGAACGGCGAGCTGCCCGACAGCGCGAGCAGGACCGGCAGGTCGGCGCGCAGGTGCCCGAGCAGGCGCACCGCCGTCTCCGGGTCCTCGACGCCGACGTGGACGTGCTGGCCGGTGATGAGCTGCTGGAGCGCGAGCAGTCGCCAGCGCTCGACCAGCTCGAGGTAGCGCACGCCGGGCGTCAGCCGCTGGTCGCGCCAGGTGCCGGTCGGGTGCGTGCCGGCGGCGAGGATGCGGCAGCCGTGCTCGCGGGCCGCCGCGTCGGCGCCCCGGCGCAGCCGGACCACCTCCGCGCGCACCTCGGCGAGGGTCCGGACGACCGGCGTGCCGATCTCCAGCTGGCTGGTCGAGATCTCGCCCTGGGCGTCGCGGCCGAGCATCCCGACGGCGGTCGGGACCACCTCCGGCCGGTCGGCCAGCGCCATCGTCTCGGCGTCGACCAGCTGGTACTCCTCCTCGACGCCGATCGTTCGCCCGGTCGTCACCCGCGACGCGCGGCGCGGAAGTCCGGGGCGCGCTTGCCGAGGAAGGCGTCGACGCCCTCGGCGTACTCCGCGCTGGCCCAGCTGTGCCGGTAGACCGCGGTGACCTCCGCGTCGACCTCGCGGCGCCCCGCGGCGACCCGGGCGATCAGCTGCTTGCCGCCGACCAGGCGACACCCGGGCGCGGGAGGCGAGCACCCCGGCGAGCGCGTAGGCCCGGGCCTCGACCTCGGCGGCCGGCAGCACCTCGTGGACCAGGCCGATGCGCAGCGCCGTGGCGGCGTCGACCTGCTCGCCGGTCAGCAGGAAGTACGACGCCCACGCCTGCCCGACCACGTCGACCAGCCGGGCGGTCGAGGGCAGCGCGTAGACGATGCCCAGCTTGGCCGGGGTGACGGCGAAGCGGGCGCCCTCGTCGCAGACCCGCAGGTCGCAGGCGGCCGCGACCTGGGTGCCGCCCCCCAGCGCCCAGCCCTGGACCAGCGCGACGGTCGGCTTGGGGAAGCCGATGATCGCCTGCTCGCCGCCCTCGACGGCCTCGCTGTAGCGCTCGGCGTCGGCCGGCTCGCGGCGCAGCGTCGTGAACTCCGAGATGTCGGCGCCGGCCGAGAACGGCCCGCCCGGGGTGCCGCGGAACACCACCACGTCGACGTCGTCGTCGGCGGCCAGCGCGGGCATCAGCCGGCGGAACGCGTCCCACATGGCGTAGTTGATGGCGTTGTGCCGCTGCGGCCGGTGCAGCTCGACCGTCACCACGCCGCCGTCGCTGCTCACCCGCAGCGCGTCGCGCGCCTCACCCAGCACGTCCTCGAGATCCACTCCCCCATCCTGCCGGACGGTCAGACCGGGACCGCCTCCTGGACGTCGATGGCCCGCAGCGAGGCCAGGACCGCCTCCTTGCTGCGCGCCCGGTAGAACGGCGGCAGCGTGTCGAGCAGCACCTTGGCGTAGCCGGCGCTCGCCAGCCGCGGGTCGAGCACCGCGACGACGCCCCGGTCGGTGGCCGAGCGCAGCAGGCGTCCTGCGCCCTGGGCCAGCAGGACCGCGGCGGGCGGCAGCTGCACCTCGGCGAAGCCGCGCGGGCCGGCCGCGTCGAGCCGGGCCTTGAGCAGCGGGTCGTCGACGTGGGCGAACGGCAGCCGGTCGATGACCACCAGCTGGCAGGCGCTGCCCGGCACGTCGACGCCCTGCCAGAACGACCGGGTGCCGAACAGGCAGGTGCGGGCGTCCGAGGCGAACCGCGCGACCAGCGCGCCGGCGGTGTCCTCGCCCTGCAGCAGCACCGGCAGGTCGGTCGCGGCCCGCACGGCCGCGGCCGCCCGGGCGGCGGCGGCGCTGGAGGTGAACAGCGCGAGCGTGCGCCCGCCGGCCGCCTGCGCCAGCTCGATGATCGTCTCGTCGACCGCGGCGGCCCACGACTGCGGCTGCCGGCCCGGGTCGGGCAGCCCGGAGGCGACCCAGAGCTGGCCCTGGCGACGGGAGTCGAACGGGCTGCCGACGTCGAGGTGCCGCCACCGCGGTGCGGGCGGCGTCGTCCTCGCCGTCCAGCACCTCGTCGACGGCCTCGACGTCGCGGCGGTCGTGCTCCTCGCCGGGCCCGAGCGCGGAGCCGACCGGGGAGCCGGCCAGCCAGGTGAGCCCGAGCCCGCGGGCGGTGTGGCGGAACGACCCGCCGAGGGTCAGCGTGGCGGAGGTGGCGACCACCGTCTTCTCGCCGAAGAGCCGGGTGGCCAGCGCTCCGCCGACCCGCAGCGGCGAGACCCGCAGCAGCACGGACGCCCCGGCCGCCACCGCGTAGACCGCGCTCGGCACGCCCGGCGCGCGGATCTCGGCGGCGGACTCGGCCACCTCGGTCAGCGCGGTGCGGGCCCGCTCGCGCCGCGCCTTGTCCAGCTCGTCCTCGTCGGGCGCGCCCCGGCCGAGCTCGCCGGCGGCGGCCAGGAAGACCGTCTCGACCAGCGACAGCACCTCGGCGGCGTGCGGCGGCAGCGCCGGGATCAGCCCCTGCTCGGTGGTGGCGAGCAGCCCCTCGAGCCCGTCCTGCGCGTCCTGCAGCCGGGCGGTGACGGCCTCCGACAGCAGGTCACCGGCCGCGCCCGCGGCCCGGCGGCACTCCCCCAGCGACACCTGCCGGCTGAGCGCCTCGGTCGCCGCGGCGACGAACTCGTGGGCCTCGTCGAGCACGACCGCGTCGTGCTCGGGCAGCACCTGCACGCCGGTGAAGGCGTCGAGGGCGAGCAGCGCGTGGTTGGCGACGACCACGTCGACGTCCTTGGCCGCCTCCTTGGCCCGCTCCGCGAAGCACTCGACCCGGTCGGGGCAGCGGCTGCCGAGGCAGTCGCGCGCGCTCACCGAGACCTGCCGCCAGGCCAGGTCGCTCACCGGGAACGGCACGTCGTCGCGGTCACCGCTCTGCGTCGTCTCCGCCCACTGCCGCAGCCTCTGCACCTGCTTGCCGAGGGTCGAGCTCGGCGCCTCGAACAGGCCCTCGGGCTCCTCGACCGCACCCGGCCCGCCGTGCACCTGCTGCAGGCAGGCGTAGTTGCCGCGCCCCTTCGCCAGCGCGAAGGTCGGGGTCCGCCCCAGCTCCTTGTCGAGCTCCTTCACCAGCCGGGGCAGGTCCTTCTCCACCAGCTGGCTCTGCAGCGCCTTGGTCGCGGTGGCGACGACGACCCGCTTGCCGCTGGCCAGGGCCGGCACGAGGTAGCCGAGGGACTTGCCGGTGCCGGTGCCGGCCTGGACCAGCAGGTGCTCGGCGGTGCGCAGCGCGGTGTCGACCGCCAGCACCATGTCGCGCTGCCCCGGACGGGCCTGCGCCCCCGGCACGGCGCGCAGGGCCGCCTCGAGCAGCCGCTCCGCCCGCTTGCGTGTCGCCATGCCGACCAGTCTCCGGTACGGACGGGTGCTGCGGCTCCGTCCACAGCTCCGTGTCGCGGCTTGACCGGGAACCCGCGCGGCAGGACAGTCCCCCGCCGTGCGCCTGGACGAGCTGCAGACCCCCGCCCTGGTCGTCGACCGCGCCCTGCTGGAGCAGAACCTCGCGACGATGTCCGCCGCCCTGCCGGGCGCCCGCCTGCGCCCGCACGTCAAGGCCCACAAGACGACCGCCCTGGCGCGGCTGCAGCACGCCGCCGGCCACCCGGGCCTGACCTGCGCCACGATCCGCGAGGTCGAGGGCCTCGCCGACGCGGGGCTCGGCGACGACCTCCTGCTGGCCAACGAGGTGCTCGACGCCCGCCGGCTCGGCGCCGTGGTGGCGACGGGCGCCCGGGTGACGCTCGCGGTCGACAGCGAGGCGACCGTCAGGGCCGCCGCCGCGGGCGGGGTCCACGAGGTCGTCATCGACGTCAACGTGGGGCTGCCCCGCTGCGGGGTGAAGCCGGAGCAGGCCGGCGCGCTGGCCGACACCGCCCGCCGCGCCGGGCTCGAGGTCCGCGGGGTGATGGGCTACGAGGGCCACGTCATGGCGGTCGCCGATGCCGCCGACAAGCTGCGCCAGACCGAGGAGTGCATGCAGCGGCTGCTCCAGGCCTCTGCCGACGTCGGCGGCGACCTGGTGTCGGCCGGGGGCACCGGCAACTACGCGGCGAACACCTGGGCCGGGGAGATCCAGGCCGGCAGCTACCTGCTCATGGACACCGCGTACGCCTCCCAGGGGCTGCCCTTCGCCCAGGCCCTGACCGTGCTGGCGCGGGTCATCAGCGTCAGCAGCGACGGCTGGGCGGTCGCCGACCTCGGCCTGAAGTCCCTGGGCATGGACCACGGCAACCCGACCGTCCCGGGCGGCGTCGTGTGGTTCTGCTCCGACGAGCACACCACCTTCAGCGCCGCGGAGGGCAGCGCGCTGCCGGCGGTCGGCGACCTCGTCCGCGTGGAGCCGGCCCACATCGACCCGACCGTGGCGATGCACGAGCGGATGCACGTCGTCGACGGGGACGAGGTCGTCGACGTCTACGAGGTGGACCTGCGCGGCTGGTAGCAGCAGGAGTCCACGACACGACGGCGAAACACCGTGGGCATGCGACCCCGCCGCCTGCGCGCCGCCCTGCTCGCCACCGCCGTCCTCGGCCGGGCCTGCCGGCGGCCGCGCTGGCCGCACCGGCCGACTGCCTCGGCGAGTCCGACGTCGACGCGGTCCTGTGCGCCGCCACCGAGACGGCCGGCGCCGCGGGCACCGTGACGCGCCAGCTGACCGGCCCGCGCGACGCCGTCGGCTCGGCGGCCGACACCGCGCTGGAGGCGGCCGGGGTCTGCGACGACACCGACTCCGCCGCCTGCCTGCTGCCCTTCCCGAACGACCGCTTCACCGTCGCCGACCCGACCACCGCCACCGGGCGGCGGGTCGCGCTCCACCCGCTCGCGACGCCGCGCAACGTGGCCGGCCGGCCGGTCGACGTGACCGAGCTCAACCGCAACGACGGCTTCTCCCCCGGCACGCCGATCCTCACCAGCGTCCCCGGCCTGGACGCCGCCCGCAGCGGCCTGGCCGGCATCGGCGACCTGCAGGCCTCGCTGAAGAAGGACGCGGCCGTCGTCCTGCTCGACGCGACCACCGGCAAGCGGGCGCCCTACTGGGCCGAGCTGGACGCCAACCCGACCGACGGCGAGCAGCCGCTGCTGATCGTGCGGCCGGCGGTCAACCTCACCGAGGGCCACCGCTACGTCGTCGGGATGCGCGGGCTGCGCGACGCCCGCGGCGCCCTCGATCGCGCCGGACCCGCAGTTCGCCGCGCGGCGGGACGCCGCCCCGGCGGACGACCCGGTCTTCGGCCCGCTGGCCGCCGCCAAGGTGAAGGTCCGCGACCTCTACCTGGCCTGGGGCTTCACCGTCGCGAGCACCCGCAGCCTGACCGAGCGCATGCTGCACATGCGTGACGACGCGTTCGCCTCCCTGCAGGGCGGCGCGCCGGCCTTCACGGTCGACGAGGTCACCGACGGCGTCGGCGAGCGCACCCGCCGGCGCATCACCGGCACCTTCACCGTCCCGAGCTACCTGACCGTCCCGGTCAACGGCAAGGAGCCGGTCCTCGGCAGCGACCCCGGGCTGCCGGGCACCCGGCTGGCCTACCTCGACGGCGACGAGCTGCCGGACCGTACGGGCGACTTCACCGCGACCTTCACCTGCAACCTGCCGCCGACCGCGACGGGGCGACGCCGTCGCGCGGCTCGATCTACGGCCACGGCCTGCTCGGCGGGCAGAGCGAGGTCAACGCCGGCAACGTGGCCAAGCTGGCCGTCGAGGGCAACATCACCTTCTGCGCCACGGACTGGTACGGCATGGCCACCGGCGACGTGCCCGAACGTCGCCACGATGCTCGCCGACATGAGCAACTTCGCCACGCTGCCCGACCGGGTGCAGCAGGGCATGCTCGCCCAGCTCTTCCTCGCCCGGCTGCTCAAGGACCCGCGCGGCTTCGCCGCTGACCCGGCGTTCCAGGACGGCGGCAAGCCGGCGATCGCGACCGGGAGCGGTCTACTACGACGGCAACAGCCAGGGCGGCATCATCGGCGGCGCGCTGATGGCCGTCGCGCAGGACATCACCCGCGGCGCGCTCGGCGTACCGGGCATGAACTACTCGACGCTGCTGGACCGCTCCGTCGACTTCGCGACCTACGAGTCGGTCTTCAACGCCGCCTACCCGAGCGAGCGCGACCGGCAGGTCGTCTTCGCGCTGGTCCAGATGCTGTGGGACCGCGGCGAGGCCAACGGCTACGCCGCCCACATCGCGAAGGACCCGCTGCCGGGCACGCCGCGCCACCAGGTGCTGCTGCACCCGGCCTTCGGCGACCACCAGGTGGCGAACGCCGCCGCCGAGGTGATGGCCCGGACCATCGGCGCCGCGACCAACAGCGGCTTCCTCGCCGCGGGCCGGCACTGGTCGGCGAAGGACCCGGGATGGGGCCTGCCCCGCTTCACCGGCAGCACCGCCGGCTCCGCGCTCGTCTACTGGGACTCCGGCAGCGCGACGCCGCCGAACGGCAACGTGCCGCCGACCGAGGACGACACGCTCGCCGGCCACGACCCGCACAGCGACCCGCGCGACACCAAGAAGGCGCGCGAGCAGAAGTCGCTGTTCCTGCGCCCCGGCGGCACGGTCGTCGACGTCTGCGCCGGCGCCCCGTGCCTGGGCAAGCCGCTGGCGCGAGAGCTAGGCCACCGGGCCCTGCGCTTGTCTGCCCGGGCCGACACCCCGCACGGCGTGTCGCGGTCGCTGCGAGCAGACAAGCCGGGACTGGCCGGCGCTTGTCTGCCCGGGCCAGCCGGCGGGCGTACCCCTTCCTCCGCGGCCGCGTACGGAACACCGGTCGTTCGTCCGGTCTCCCGGACACGACCTCAGCGCGGCACCACCCGCCGGAGCCGCGGCGGCAGCGGTCAGGCCCCGACCGGCCCGAGCACCCGGTCCAGGTAGGCGTTGCTGAACCGGCCCTCGGGATCGAGCTCGCCCCGCAGCGCGCGGAAGTCGTCGAGGCGCGGGCACCGCTCGCGCAGCTGGTCGACGCCGAGGGTGTGGACCTTGCCCCAGTGCGGCCGGCCGCCGACCGCGTCGAACAGCCGCTCCACGGCGGCGAAGTACTCCTCGTACGGCGTCCCGCGCACGACGTGGACCGCGACGTAGGCCGACTCGCGGTCGTACGCCGTCGACAGCCACGCGTCGTCGGGCGGCGCGACGCGGACCTCGACCGGGAACGAGATGCGCAGGCCGTGCCGCTCGGGCAGGGTGCGCAGCTCGGCGAACAGCCCGAGCAGGGCCGCCCGCGGCACGGCGTACTCCATCTCGACGAAGCGCACCCGGCGCGGCGAGACGAAGACCGCGTGGGCGGCGGTCGTGTAGGTGCGCGCCGCCATGGTCCCGGCGGCGAAGCGGTTGAGGCGCGGGATGGTGCGCGGGGCCACCTGCCCGACCTTGTTGATCAGCGCGAAGGCGCCGTTGCCGAGCACCTCGTCCTCGAGGAACGACCGCACCTTGTTGACCGGCGAGACCGGGCCGGCGCTGCGGTTGTTGCGCTTGGTCAGCGCGATGTCGGTGTGCGGGAACCAGTAGAACTCGGCGTGCTCGTTGTCGGCGACGAACGCGTCGAAGCCGTCCAGCACCTCGTCGACGGGCAGCGGCGCCTCGGCGGCGTGCAGCAGGAAGGCGGGCTCGGCCTGCCAGGTCACCGTCGACAGGATGCCGAGCGCGCCGAGACCGACGCGGGCGGCGGCGAACAGGTCGGGCCGCTCGGTGCGGCTGCAGGAGACGACGGAGCCGTCGGCCAGCACCAGCTCGAGGGCGACGACCTGCGCCGCCAGGCTGGCGCTGTCGCGGCCGGTCCCGTGGGTGCCGGTCGACAGGGCGCCGGAGACGGTCTGGACGTCGACGTCTCCCATGTTGGTCAGGCCGAGGCCCAGGGACGCCAGCTGGACGTTGAGCCGGTGCAGCGTCAGGCCGGCCTGGACCGTGACCAGCCCGGTCGCCGCGTCGGCCGACAGGATGCGGTCGTAGCGGTCGAGGACCAGCAGCACCCCGTCGGTCAGGCCGATGCCGGTGAAGGAGTGGCCGGAGCCGATCGCCTTCACCGTCAGGCCGTCGGCGGCGGCGCGCTTGACCGCCGCCGACAGCTCGTCGACGTCCCGGGGGTGCTCGACGCGGGCCGGCGTCATCGCCTGGTTGCCGGCCCAGTTGGTCCAGGTCAGCGGAGCTCCTTCTTGAGGATCTTGCCGGTCGGGCCCTTGGGCAGCTCGTCGACGATCCGGACCTCGCGCGGGTACTTGTAGGCCGCCATGCGCTCCTTGGCGAAGGCCTTGATCTCGTCCTCGGTGGCCGACGCGCCGGGCTTCAGGGCGACGATCGCGACGACCTCCTCGCCGAGCTTGTCGTCCGGCTTGCCGATGACCGCCGCCTCGGCGACGGCCGGGTGCTCGTAGAGCACCTCCTCGATCTCGCGCGGGTAGACGTTGTAGCCGCCGCGGATGACGAGGTCCTTCTTGCGGTCGACGATGAAGAAGAAGCCGTCCTCGTCCTTGTAGCCGAGGTCGCCGGTGTGGAACCAGCCGCCCTTGAAGGCCTCCTCGGTCGCCTCGGGCTTCTTGTAGTAGCCCTTCATGATGTTGTGGCCGCGGATGAGGATCTCGCCGACGTTCTCGCTGCCGATCGGCAGCTCCTTGAGCTCGTCGTCGGCGATGCGGACCTCGACGCCCCAGATCGGCTTGCCGATCGACTGCACCTTGCGCTGCTCGGCGTTGATGTTGAACGTCGTGGTGCTCGCGCTCTCCGACAGGCCGTAGCCCTCGAGGATCACGCAGCCGGGGAACTTCTCCTCGAAGGCCCGGATGACCTCGCCGGGGATCGCCGCGCCGCCCGAGACGCCGACGCGCAGCGAGGACAGGTCGCGGCCGGACAGGTCGGTGTTGAGCAGCGCGAAGTACATCGTCGGGACGCCCGAGAAGATCGTGCAGCGGTGCTTCTCGATCGCCTCGATGACCGGGTCCATCTCGAAGCGCGGGACGAGCACCATCGTGCCGCCGTAGCGCGTCGTCACGTTGAGCACGCTGGACAGGCCGAAGACGTGGAAGAGCGGCAGGACCGCGACGCCGATGTCGTCCTCGCGGAACTCGAACAGCTCGCCGGCCACCGTGCAGTTCATGTACAGCTGGAAGTGCGTGAGCTCGGCGCCCTTGGGCTTGCCGGTCGTGCCGCTCGTGTAGAGCAGCACCGCGGTGTCGTCCGCGCCGAGCGGCAGGATGTCGCGGGTGTCGTCGGCGAAGTAGAGCTCGTCGTAGTGCTTGGTGCCCTCGGGCCGCTCGTCGTTGCCCGGCATGTTCACGACGTACGTCGTCACGCCGTCGACCTGGGTGGCGCCCTTGACGGCCTCCTCCGCGAAGAGCTCGAAGGTCACGAGGACCTTCGCGTCGCTGTCCTCGAGGTGGTACTTCACCTCGGGCGCACGCAGCAGCGGGTTGAGCGGGACCATCACCAGGCCGGCCTTGAGGATGCCGAAGTAGGTGAACAGGAACTGCGGCAGGTTCGGCAGCTGGACCGCCACCTTGTCGCCCCGCTCCAGCCCCAGCCCGAGCAGGCTGGTCGCGATGCGGCCGGAGATCTCGTCGACCTGGCCGTAGGTGAACGACAGGTCGTTGACGTGGCACAGCGGCTTGTCCGGGTGCGCGTCGGCCGACTCACGGAGGATGGTGGCGAGGTTGAAGCTCATGCCCCCAGCGTAGTGACCGGGGTCACGATCCGTCAGGGTGGTGCGCGTGCCCCGTCTGCTCCTCGTCCACCACACGCCGTCCCCCGCGCTGCAGGCGCTGCTCGAGGCGGTGCGGGAGGGGGCCGCGCTGGTGCCCGAGGTCGAGGTCGTCTCCCGCCCCGCGCTCACCGCCTCCCCCGTCGACGTGCTCGAGGCCGACGGCGTCCTGCTCGGCACGCCGGCCAACATCGGCTACATGAGCGGGGCGCTCAAGCACTTCTTCGACGGCATCTACTACCCGTGCCTGGACGCCACGGTCGGCAGGCCGTACGCGCTGTACGTCCACGGTGGCGACGACACGACCGGCGCCGTGAAGGCGGTCGAGACGGTCACCCGCGGGCTCAGGTGGCGGCAGGTGGCCCCGCCGCTCGAGGTACGGGGCGGGGTCGGCAAGGCGGACCGGGAGGCCGCGGTCGAGCTCGGGGGGACGGTGGCGGCCCTGCTGTGACCTGGGTCTCACGGCCTGGTGCACACTCCCGCGGCAGGACCGTCTCCCCCACGCGTCGAAGTAGGTCTCCATGCGCCCCCTCGCCCGCCGTCTCGTCCTGCTGCTCACCGTCCCGGCGCTCGCCGGCGCGGGTGCGGTGGCCCTCCCCTCCTCCGCCGCGACCGCGGCCGGCCCCGCCGGTCCACTGGCCGTCCCGGCCTACTCCTCCTTCGCCACCCTCGACACCGGCGCTCCGGTCCAGCTGCGCACGCTGGGGACGCGGCCGGAGCTGGTCACCGGCGGCGACGCCCTGCTCGAGGTCGTGGTCCCCCGCGGCACCGACGTGCGCAAGGTGAAGGTGACCGCGGGCACCCGCGACGTGACCAGCGCGTTCAAGGCGGCCGGTCCGGGTCTGCGCGGCTTCGTCACGCGGATGCCCGGGGGCCGCACGACGCTGAAGGCGACGGTCGCCGGGGTCGGCTCCGCCACGCTGGTCATCACCAACGTCGGGCTGCAGGCCCCCGCCTTCTCCGGCCCGCTCATCCAGCCCTGGACCTGCGGCAACGGCGCGACCCGGGCCGACTGCAGCAAGAACGCCACCATCACCTACGTCTACAAGTCGACCGACCCCAGCAAGGCCGGCGTGCCGGGCCGGGTCGCCAGCGACCCGGTGCAGTCGTCGTTCCAGCCGTACGACCCGGCCGACCCGCCGAGCGACGTGGCCACGACGACGACCGACGACGGCAACACGGTCCCGTTCATCGTGCGGGTGGAGACGGGCTACAGCCTGCGCGACCAGTACAAGATCGCGGCGCTGTTCGACCCGAAGACCCAGGGCACGACGCCGGACCCGCTGGCCAAGAACCCGGGCTTCAACCACAAGCTGGTGCTCGGGCACGGCACCAGCTGCGACACCTCGTACGGCTCCGGCGAGGCGACCGACGTGCTCTACGAGGACGCCCTGGCGCAGGGCTTCGCCGTCGCCTCGCACGCCCTCGACAACGCCGGCCACAACTGCAACATCGTCACCCAGGCGGAGTCGCTCCTGCGCACCAAGGAGATGGTGGTCGACCGCTTCGGCCCGCTCCGCTACACGATCGGCAGCGGCTGCTCGGGCGGCTCGCTGGTGCAGCAGCAGATCGCCAACGCCTACCCCGGCATGTACCAGGGGATCACGCCGCAGTGCAGCTTCACCGACGCGTGGAGCTCGGCGCAGCAGTACGTCGACTACGTCGGGCTGCGCCGCTTCCTGGAGGGCCCCGGCGCCCTCGCAGTCCCAGATCGTGCCTGCGCAGTGGCCCTCGATCTTCGGGCACGCCAACCCGGCCAACCAGATCACCTTCACCGAGGCGATCCCCAACAGCGGTGACCCCAGCCGCAGCTGCCCCGGCGTCCCGGACGACGAGGTCTTCACGACCGCGTCGCAGAAGGGCGTGCGCTGCACGTTCCAGGACTACATGAAGAACGTCTTCGGCCTGGACGACAAGGGCAAGGCGCACCGCCCGATCAGCAACGTCGGGGTGCAGTACGGCCTGTCCGGCCTGCTCACCTCGCTCGGCGCGAACGCCGGTGACCTGACCCGGCCGCCGCTGACGACGGACCAGTTCGTGGCGCTCAACGCCGGGGTCGGCGGCTTCGACATCGACTTCGAGCCGACCGCCGCACGCACCCAGGGCGACCCGGTCGCCCAGGAGCGCGTCTACCGCAGCGGCGGCGTCAACACCGGCGCCCACCTCGACTCGGTCGCGATCATCGACCTCGGCGGGCCCGAGCCGGGCGCGTTCCACGACGTCTACCGCAAGTTCGCCATGCGCGACCGGCTGGTCCGCGAGCACGGCACGTCGGCCAACCAGGTCTTCTGGGAGGGGCAGACCCCGCTGCTCGGGGACCCCCGCTTCGCCGAGAGCGCCATCACCGCGATGGACACCTGGCTGCAGGCGGTCGAGGCGGACACGAGCAGGACGTCCCTGCCTGCCAAGATCGTCGCTGCCAAGGCCAAGGCCGGCATCGGCCCCCGCTGCGTCGGCACCGAGGGCGTCGACATCCCGCTCGCGGCGTGCCGGACCGCCGTCGACGCCACGCTCTTCAGCTCGCCGCGGATCGAGGCCGGCGGCGGCGACACCGCACCGGTCAACGGCGTGGGCCCCGGCACCGTCGGCTTCACCGACGACCGCCTGGACTGCCAGACGATGCCGATCGAGCAGTTCGTCTACGCCGGCAAGAAGTTCGCCGACGTCTTCAGCGCCGAGCAGCAGGCCACGCTCAAGAAGACCTTCCCGACCGGCGTCTGCGACTACAGCAAGCCCGGCAAGGGCTTCCAGCCCGCGGTCACCTGGCAGCGCTACCAGGACGCCGCAGGCCGGGTCGTCTACGGCGGCGTGCCGATGGGCGCCGTGCCCACCTCCACCTTCCGGAGGTAGCCCCGCCTACTCTTCCGGCGCGTGATCTGGCGCGCCGCCCCCGCCGTCTTCGTCCTGCTGTGGAGCACCGGCTTCGTCGGGGCGAAGTACGGCCTGCCGTACGCCGAGCCGTTCACCTTCCTGTCGCTGCGCCTGGTGGCGGCCGCGGTCCTGCTGGGCCTGGCCGCCACCGCGACCGGCACCCGGCTGGACCGCGGGCAGGCCGGGCGGGCCGCGGTGTCCGGCCTGCTGCTGCACGCGACCTACCTCGGCGGCGTGTTCTGGGCGATCTCCCGCGGCACCCCGGCCGGCGTCAGCGCGGTCGTCGTCAGCCTGCAGCCGGTGCTGGTCGCGGCCCTGGCGAGCCGGCTGCTCGGTGAGCGCCTGGTCCGCCGGCAGTGGCTCGGGCTGGCCCTCGGCGTGGCCGGGGTGGTGCTCGTCCTGGCGCCCAGCCTGGCCGCGAGCGACAGCACGCTGACCGGGCCGGGCGTCGTCGGCCTGCCTGCTCGCCCTGGCCGGCGGCACCGCCGGGACGCTGTGGCAGAAGCGGCACGGCGACGGCATCCCGCTGCTGTGGGGCACCGCCGTGCAGTACGCCGTGTCCGCCGTCGTCGTCATCGTCCTGGCGCTGGCCACCGAGACCCGCCAGGTGGCGTGGACCGGGCGCTTCGTCGGCGCGCTGGCCTGGATGGTCCTCGTGCTGTCGATCGGCGCGGTGCTGCTCCTGCTCGCGCTGCTGCGCCGGGGCAGCGCCTCCGGGGTGTCCAGCCTGCTCTACCTGGTGCCGCCGGCGACCGCGCTCGAGGCGCTGCTGCTGTTCGACGAGCGGCTGGCGCTGCTGTCGGTCGTCGGCATCGCCGTGACCGCGGTCGGCGTCGCGCTGGTGGTGCGCCGGGCCTAGTCGTGCGCCCGCACGACCGTCGCCCACGTCGGCGGCGGCGGCGCCCCGCGCTCCAGCAGCGCGACGACCACCCGGCTGCCGTCGGGGGCGCGGTCCGGCCAGGGCGTGTGCCCGTCGGTGAGCACGACGACCAGCTGCGGGCGGGGGCGCAGCGCCGCCGCCGCGGCGATGCCGACCCGCAGGTCGGTGCCGCCGCCGCCTTCGAGCCGCACCTGGGCGGCCGCCCGCACCCGCTGCGCGGCCCCGGTCTGCGTGTCGCAGGACAGCACCGTGACGCCGTTGCGCCGTACGCCGCCCGTCTGCAGCGCCCCGTCGACCTCGGCGAGGGCCTGGCCGAGCAGGGCGTCGTCCACCGACGGCGGAGGTGTCGATGACGACGGCCACCGAGGGCACCGGCCGGCGCAGCGAGGGCAGCAGGACGCCGGGCACCGAGCCGGCCCGCCGCGACGGCCGGGAGCGGGTGTAGTCGACGTTGCCGGCGGCCCAGCCCAGGCCGCTGCGGACCGAGGCCCCGAGCACCTGCCGCCAGTCGACCTTGGGGCGCAGGACCCGGTCGGCCCAGCGCTGCCAGCCGCCCGGGACGGTGCCGATCCGGGCCGCGTCGTCGACCTCGCGGGCGGTCGCGGCCCGCACCAGGTCGGCCTGCACCGGCGTCAGGCCCGTCGAGGCGTCCGCACCCTCGTCCCAGCCGCGGGCGACGCCGTCGACGCCGGAGCCGCAGTCGACCAGGCGCGCGTCGCGCTCCGGCACCGCGGCGAGGTACTCCTCCGCCAGCAGCCCGTCCGGCTGGCGCAGCAGCGCCGGCGTGACCGGGCGCCCGGGCAGCGGCAGGCCCGCCTCGAGCAGGTCGTCGTTGATCTCCGCGTCGCAGGCGGTGTTCCAGGCGCGGGGCCGGTCGGCGACCCCGATCCGGACGGCCCGGGCGGCGTGGTCGCGCAGCAGGTGCCAGACCTCGTGCACCAGGACGGCGCCGATCTCCGGCACGGACCAGGTGTCGACGACGGCCGGGTCGACGTAGAGCCGCCAGGCCGGGTCGACGGCGAAGGTGCCGAGGCCCGGGACGGACCGGACCTGCAGGCTGTGCAGCGCGATCGCCAGGTAGGGCTGCTCGCGGGTCACCCGGACCCGGGCGGCCTGCAGCTTCTCCAGGTCGAGCGTCACCCGGTCGCCAGGAGCCCCGCCCGCTTCAGGACGGGGACGAAGTCCTTGATCTCCTTGGGCAGCGGCACCAGCACGCCGGCCTGCTCCGGGCGGTGCGCCAGCAGCGTCTGCACCGCGACCGCGCCGACGTCGGCCTTGCCCTGCGCGGCGGCCTGGGCCACCGCCCGCACACCGGCCTGCCAGCGCTCGGGCGTCGGGTCCGAGAGCACCGCGGCGACGACCGCGGCCAGCGCGGCGTAGGCACGGTCGCCCCGCTCGGGCAGCAGGAAGCTGCCGGGTGCGCGCAGCACCTCCTCCGGGTCGGGCAGGTCGAGCTCCTCCAGGAAGGTGAGCAGCTGCAGCGCGGCGGCCTCGCCGACCACGCCGGCCACCACCCGGCGGCGGACCTCGGCGGGTGAGCCGGCGGCGTCGCAGACCGCGAGCAGCGTCGCGGCGTAGTCCCAGGTGCGCGGGGTCGGGAACGCCCGGCCGGCCTGCACCGGGTCGTCGGGCAGCACCGAGACGTCGCCCGGCCGCACCCGCAGGTAGGAGGACACCTGGGCCCGGGCCTGCAGGACGAAGGGCGTCAGGTCGGCCGGCAGCTCGGGCACCACCGGCGCCGGCCAGCCCGCCGAGGAAGCCGGCGGAGACGACATCGGCGGGCAGCCGCCAGTCGAGGTGGCAGAAGCGGTTGGCCATCGGCGGCGCGAGGTCCCAGCCGTCGGCGGCGACGGACGGCGGGTTGGCCGCCGCCAGCACGACCGTGTCGGCCGGCAGGGCGAGGTCGCCGACGACCCGGTCGAAGCAGACCCGCAGCAGGGCGGCCTGCACCGCGGGCGGGGCGGTGTTGACCTCGTCGAAGAACACGGCCGGCCGCTGCCCGCGTGCGGCGGCCTCGACCAGGCGGCGGGCCCAGTCGGGCGGCGCGAGGGTCACCGACCCGCGGTCGACCACCGGCAGCCCGGCGAAGTCGGTGGGCTCGCGCACGCTGGCCAGCACGACCTCGAGGTGCAGGCCCAGCGCGGCCGCGGTCGCGGTGACGACGCTGGTCTTGCCCTCCCCCGGACCGCCCCACAGCACGGTCGGCACCCCCGCGGCCACGGCCACGCCCAGGGCGCCCAGCGTCACGTCGTACGGCGTCAGCAGGTCACTCATCACGGACGACAACAGACCAGGCACCGCCGACAGTCCCGGGAAGGCCGGGCGCCGCCGCGTACGTTGGACCGACCATGAAGCGCCTGGATCCTGCCGACCTCTACGAGCTGACTCCCGACGTCCCGCCGCTCGACGGGCCGGTGCTCGTGCAGGCGATGGACGGGTTCGTCGACGCGGGAGCGGCGACCAGCCTGGCCCGCAAGCACCTGCTCGGCGCGCTGTCCTCGACCGTCGTCGCGACCTTCGACACCGACCAGCTCCACGACTACCGCGCCCGCCGCCCGGTGATGCTCTTCGTCGAGGACCACTGGGAGTCCTACGACGCGCCGCAGCTCGCCGTGCACCTGCTCCACGACGAGGCGGGCACGCCGTTCCTGCTGCTCGCCGGGCCGGAGCCCGACGTCCAGTGGGAGCGCTTCGTCGCCGCGGTGCAGCAGATCGTCGAGCACTTCGGCGTACGCCTGACCGTCGGCCTGAACGCGATCCCGATGGCGCTGCCGCACACCCGGCCGGTCGGGGTCATCGCCCACGGCAGCGACCCCGAGCTGCTCACCGGCTACGAGCCGTGGATCGGCACGGTGCAGGTGCCGGGCAGCGCCGGCCACCTGCTGGAGCACCGGCTGTCGCAGGCCGGCGTGCCGGCGATGGGCTTCGCCGCCCACGTGCCGCAGTACGTCTCCGGGTCGGAGTTCCCCGCCGCCGCGGTGGTCCTGCTGCGCGAGGTGGCCAAGGTCGGCGACCTGCAGCTGCCGCTCGCCGAGCTCGAGACCTCCGCGCTGCGCACCCGCGAGGCGATCGACGCCCAGGTGGCCGGCTCCCCCGAGGTCGCCTCGGTGGTGGAGGCGCTGGAGAAGCAGTACGACGCCTTCGTGGCCGGCCGGGGCCGGTCCCTGCTCGGCGAGGAGGGCTCCCTGCCCAGCGCGGACGAGCTGGGCGCCGAGCTCGAGCGCTTCCTGGCCGACCGCACCGACGGACAGCAGTAGCCCGGACAGCAGCAGGCGCCGGGACCCTCGCGGGGTCCCGGCGCCCGGTTGGCGCGCGTCCTAGAGGACGCGGCCGACGATGTAGTCGCTGCTGTAGATGCGGCGCAGCGTGACCGACTTGCCGGCCCGCGGGGCGTCCCACATCTTGCCGCCGCCGGCGTAGATGCCGACGTGGCCGATGCGGCCGCCGCCGAGGAACACCAGGTCGCCCGGCTGCGCCTGCGACTTGGGGATGCGCTTGGTCATGCGGGCCTGCGCGCCGCTGTTGTGCGGCAGGCTCTTGCCGAGCCTGGAGTAGACGTAGCGGGTGAAGCCGGAGCAGTCGAAGGCGCTCGGGCCGGTGGCGCCGAAGACGTAGGGCCGGCCGGCGTACTGGGCGGCGATCTCGACGGCCCGTGCGTTGGCGCCGCTGGTGACCGTCACGGTCTCGGCCGGCGTGGCGTCCGGGGTGCGGTTGGACGTGCCCGGGTAGACGGCGCGCAGGCGGGTCGACTTGGCGATGCGCAGGGTGCCCTTGCCGACGCCGTACTGGTTGGTCAGCAGGCGGCCGGCGTAGGTCCAGCCGGAGGCGGTGGACTTCTCCAGGCGGACGGCGCCGTTGCGCACGCCGCGCGCGTCGGCCCGCAGGCGGACGCTCACCGGCACCCGGCCGGCCTTGGCCTTGGCCGGCGCGCGTCAGCTGCAGCTGGGTGAGGGCCTTGACCCGCTTGGGCGTGGCGGGCGCCGAGAAGGTGGCGCTCGGGGCGGGCGCGTGCTGGGTCTCCGCGCTCGGGCTGGTGCGTGGCCGTCGGCGTGTCGCTGGCCGTCGGCGTGTCGCTGGTCGTCGCCGTCTCGCTGGTCGTGGCGGCGGGAGCACCGCCGTCCGCCGGGGCCGGGTCGTCGGCCAGCGCCGGGAGGGCGCCGAGCGGCAGCAGCGCCACGGTGAGGCCGGCGGCGGCGGCGGTCTTGCCGGCGCTGCCGAGGTCACGCGGGGCGGCGTGGCGGGGGACGTAGCGGGACGAGCCCGAGGAGGGCAGGGTTGAGCGCATGCTGGGGTGGTGACCTCTCGCACGCCTGCGGAGTGAGCTGTCGGGCTCGGGCGGAGGGGTCTGCCCGGCGCAAGGGTCTGCGCTTCGCCCCGAGGGCCGCATCGCTGCGGCCCGAGGAACCTGGGTCCCCCGCTCCCGCCCGGAAGCTCGTACGGACACCCTGTGCTGACCGGGGGCGGGACTCGGCGTTCCGGTCGGGTGCGTGTGGAGAGCAGTGTGCAGCACGGGCGGCCCGCGTGTCCCCCGGATCGCCGTTACCGAAGCGTGACCGTCCTCACATGCGGCAATTGTCGCGTGAGAGACCTCACTCGCCGAGGTGCGGACAGGCCACGCAGGACGGGGCAGGGTGGCTGACATGTCAGCCACCACGCGCCTTGCCAACCCGCGCCGCACGACCCTCGCCCTGCTGACCCGGGGCGACGGCCCCACCGCCTGCGAGGGCTACGAGGGCTCCACCTGCCACAACCTGGCGACCCGCGTCGTCGAGACCGCCGAGGGCTCGCGCCGGCAGTGCCGCTCCTGCTCCGACCGCTAGTCAGCTCGTCGGGCTGAGCTCCTCGACCTGGAGCTCGCCCTCGGCGTGCCGCTTGCGCAGCACCTTCTTGTCGAACTTGCCGACGCTGGTCTTCGGGACCTCGTCGATGAAGGTCCACCGCTCCGGCATCCACCACTTGGCCACCAGCGGCAGCAGGTGGTCGCGCAGCTGCTCCGGCGTGACCTCCGAGCCCGGGCGTCCGCACGACGCAGGCCATCGGCCGCTCGTCCCAGCGCGGGTCCGGGACCGACACGACGGCCGCCTCGTGCACCTCGGGGTGGCCCATCAGCGCGTTCTCGAGGTCGACCGAGCTGATCCACTCGCCGCCGCTCTTGATGACGTCCTTGGCCCGGTCGGTGATCTGCACGAAGCCGGTCGCGTCGACGCTGGCGACGTCGCCGGTGCGCAGCCACCCCTCGTCGAACCGCTCGGCGGCGTCGACGCCGTAGTAGCTGCCGGTGACCCACGGCCCGCGGACCTGCACCTCGCCGACCGACTCGCCGTCCCAGGGCTGCACCGTGCCGGCGTCGTCGACGATCCGCATCTGCACGCCGAGCATGACCCGGCCGGTCCGCGCCCGCCAGGTGATGTCGTCCTCGGGCGGCGAGCCCTTGGGCGGGTTGGACAGCGCTGCCAGCGGGCTGGTCTCGGTCATCCCCCAGCCCTGCACGATGCGCACGCCGAGCTCCTGGTAGGCCTCGATGAGCGAGCGCGGCACGGCCGAGCCGCCGCAGACCACGAAGCGCATGCTCGACAGGTCCGAGCCGTTCGTGCGGGCGTAGGTCAGCAGGTCGTTCCAGATCGTCGGGACGGCGCCGGCGAAGGTCGGCCGCTCGGACGCGATGACCTTCGCCAGCGGCTCGGCCTGCAGGAACCTCGCCGGCATCAGCAGGTCCGCACCGGCGGCCCAGGCGATGTAGGGCAGGCCCCAGGCGTTGGCGTGGAACATCGGCACGACCGCGAGCACCTTGTCGGCGTCGCTCATCGCGAAGGCGTTGCCGCTGGCCGCCACCAGGCTGTGCAGCCAGGTGGAGCGGTGGCTGTAGACGACGCCCTTGGGGTCGCCGGTCGTCCCGCTCGTGTAGCACATGGCCGCCGCCGAGCGCTCGTCCAGCTCGGGCCAGTCGAAGCCCGGCTCCTCCGCCGCGAGCAGCTCCTCGTACGCGTGGACGGACCGCCCCTCGAGGCCGGACAGGTCGCCCTCGCCGTAGACGACGAAGTGCTTGACGGTGGTGAGCTGGTCGACGACCGGCAGCAGCAGCGGCAGGACCGAGGCGTCGACGACGACGACCTCGTCCTCGCCGTGGTTGACGACGAACGCGAGCTGCTCGGGGAAGAGCCGGATGTTCAGCGTGTGCAGGACGGCGCCCATGGACGGGACCGCGAGGTAGCACTCGAGGTGCTCCTGGGTGTTCCAGGCGAAGGTGCCGACCCGGGTGCCCTCGACGACGCCGAGCCGGGACAGCGCGGCGGCCAGCCGCTCGGCCCGCTCCCCCACCTCGGCGAAGGTCGCCGTCCGGACGCCGTCGGCCTCGACCGTCGTGACGGTGCTGCCGCCGTGCACCCGCTGGCCGTGGCGCAGCAGGTCGGAGATGAGCAGCGGCGTGTCCTGCATGGTGCTGAGCACGGGGGCCTCCTGGACGCGGCCGCCCCGGCGGGCGGCACCTGCGAGCATGATGCGCGTCACACCCGCCGGTCGCCACCAGCACGGTGAGATGTCGCAAGTGCCTGCCGTGCGCCGTTCCCGTCCGTACGTTGGCTCGCCGTGCACCTGACCCACCGACCGCTCCTCGTCCTGCTCACCGTCCTCGGGCTCCTCGCGGCGCCGGCCGCCCTGGCCGCGACCGGGCCGGACGTGTCCCGCTACCAGCACCCGGACGGGCAGCCGATCGACTGGCAGCGGGTGGAGGCCAGCGGGCCGTCCTTCACGTGGATCAAGGCGACCGAGGGCACCGCGGTGCGCAACGCGTGGTTCGAGCGGGACCGGTCCGCGGCCGCCGCGGCCGGGCTCTACCAGGGCGCCTACCACTACGCCCGGCCGTCGACCTCCGCCGGCTCGGCCGCCGCGCAGGCCCGCTTCTTCGCCTCGGTGATCGGTGACCAGCAGCGGCGGGGCACGCTGCCGCCGGCGCTGGACCTCGAGAGCAGCGGCGGCCTGTCCCGGGCCGCGCTGGTCGCGTGGACCCAGACGTTCCTGACCACGCTCGAGGGCCTCACCGGCCGCACGCCCGTGCTCTACACCGGCCCCTCGTTCTGGGAGACGAGCACGGGGTCGAGCACCGCCTTCACGCGCTACCCGCTGTGGATCGCGCACTACACGAGCGCCGCGCAGCCGCGGGTGCCCGCCTGGCCGGCCTGGACCTTCTGGCAGTACACCGACTCCGGCCGGGTCCCGGGCATCGCGGGCGGCGTCGACATGAACCGGTTCTCCGGCAGCGCCGCGGACCTGGCCCGGCTGGCCCTGGACGGTCCCCCGCCGCCGGTCGAAGCCTCCCAGGACGCTCCGCTCGGGGTCACGCCGGACGCGTTCCCGGCCCCCGCCGACACGGCGCCCTCGCGCTACACCGCCCTGACGCCGACGCGCGTGGCCGACACCCGTACGGGCACCGGCGTGCCGGCCGGCCGCGTCCTCGGCGGGCTGACCGTCACGCTGCCTGACTCCGTGCCGGCCGACGCCGCGGGCGTGGTCCTCAACGTCTCCGCGGTCGACGCGGCCGGCACGGGGTACCTGCGCACGGCCCCGGCCGGCCAGACCCCGCTCACGACGGCGCTGAGCTACGGCAGGGGGGCCGCCTCGACCGGCCTGGTCGTGGCCCGCACGGACGCCTCGCGCCGGGCCGTGCTGACGACGTACGCCGCGGCTGCCCACGTCGTCGTCGACCTGCTCGGCTACTACGACGTCCGACCGGGGACGGGCGGCCACTGGGTGCCGGTGGCCCCGACCCGCTTCGTCGACAGCCGTACGGGGATCGGCACGGCCCGCGGCGCGAAGGCCGGCGAGGTCACGGTGCGGCTCCCCGACGCCGTCCCGGCCGACGCCCGCGGGGCGGTCCTCAACGTCTCGCTGGTCGACGCGGTGCACGACACCTTCGTGCGGGTCGCGCCCCGCGGCACGGCCGCGCAGACGACCGCCCTGAACGTCGCCGGCCACACCAGCCGCACCGGCCTGGTGATGACGTCGGCCGCCGACCGCGAGGTCACGCTGACCGTCTTCGGCGGGCCGGCGCAGGTCGTCGTCGACCTGGTCGGCTACTACGACGAGGGCAGCGAGACGGGCAGCGCGTTCGTCGGCACGGCGCCGCAGCGCTTCCTGGACACCCGCAACGGCGTCGGCGCGCTGCCCGGCAGCCGCGACATCACGCTGGCCGTGCCCGTCCCCGCGACGGCCACTGCCGCCACCCTGGCGCTCAGCGTGGTCGACCCGATCGGGACTGGCTACGTCCGGATCGCCCCGGCGGGGACCGACCCCGTGACGACGGCCGTGAGCTACAGCAAGGGGCGCTCGCAGACGGCGCTCGCGATGACCGGGCTCGGTCCCGACCGGCTCGTGACCGTGCGGCTGTACGGCGGCGCGACCGCGGTGGTCGCCGACCTGGTCGGCTACGCCGGCCGCGGGCTGACCCCGGCGCTCGGCCCGCTCGCGACGGACCAGCGCGGCGACGCCGGCGAGCGGCAGCACCGCCAGCAGCACCAGGCTCCACGCGATGCCGGTGAGCTCGCCGAGCCCGCCGACCACGGCGGAGCCGACGCCGCCGCCGACGAGGAAGACCAGCGTGGCGATGCCGACGCGCGACGCCGCGGACCTCGGCGGAGACGGCGCCGCCCACCGCGTCCATGAGGGCCGGCTGGCCCAGGCCGAAGGCGAAGGTCACCACGACGACGGCGGCCACCAGCAGCGGCGGCACGCCGACGGAGGCGCCGACCGCGGCCATGGCGAGCGCGAAGGTCGCCAGCAGCCCCGAGGCGGCGAGCGCCCGGGCCGGCCCGAGCCGGGTGAGCATCGGCCCGGCCACGCGCGGCCCGAAGAAGCCGGTGAACGCCGCCGGCACCAGTGCGATGCCGATCTGCAGCGGCTCCCAGCCGCGGGCGGCCAGGACCGCGGGCACGGCGATGAGCAGCGCGAACCACGCGGCCGGCACGGAGGAGGCGGTGAGCGCGCTGCGCACCACCGTCGGGTTGGTCGCGACCTCCTTCGGCAGGAAGCCCTGCGGCCGGCGCCGGACGCGCGACGTGACGGCCGGGATCCCGAGCGCCAGCAGGACGACGCCGACGGCCGCGACGACCGGCCCGCCGGCGGGCGACTGCACGAGCAGGACCAGACCGCTGGCGGTGGCCGCGACCAGCACCGCGCCGAGCACGTCGAAGCGCGCGCCGCTGCCCGTGCTGGGCACCGCCCGCCAGAGCACCGGGACGACCAGCAGCCCGAGCGCCGGCAGCGCGACGACCGCCCGCCAGCTCAGCCGGTCCTCGACGAGCCCGCCGGCCAGCGGGCCGAGGGCGCTGACCGCCGACGCCATGCCGGCGACCTTGCCGAGGGCCACGGCGCGGACCGCGCCGACGTAGCGGGCGCTGATCAGCGCCACCCCGAGCACGGGCACCGAGGCGGCGCCCGCGCCCTGCAGGATCCGGGCGGCCAGCAGCACGTGGTAGCTCGGCGCGAACGCGCCGAGCAGCGCCCCGCTGGTCATCAGCCCGACGCCGAACAGCAGGGGCAGCCGGATGCCGGCGAGGTCGGCCACCCGCCCGTACACCGCGGTGGTCACGGCGAGCATCAGCGCGTAGACGCTGATGATCCAGGACGCGCCGCCGGTGCTGAGCCCGAGGTCCTCGGCCAGCGCCGGCAGCGTCACGGCCACCGCCGCGCTGCCCATGCCGGCCAGGCCGAACAGCAGGCCGACCAGCCCGGCGACGCGGCCGGCGTCGGTCTGCTCGGTCATGCCGCGAACCTCATCGTCTCGACCGGCTCCCACGGACCGCCGAGGTAGCGCCACAGCCGCAGCCCGAGGGCCTGCACGTCGTACGGCGCGAAGTCGGCGGCGAGCGCGGCGAGCAGCGCGCGGGCCTGCTCCGGCTCGACCTTGTTCTGCACCGTGACGTGGGCGTTCAGCCGCTGCCGGTCCTGGGCGGTCTCGACCGGCAGCCGGCGCAGCAGGTCGACGTGCAGTGCGGCCAGCTCGGGGGCCGTCAGGTCGTACGCCACCCCGCGCCCCAGCGACCGGACCCGGGCCACCGTGACGGCGAACGGCTCGCGCCGTGCCGCGTCGGCGAGCACCTCGCGCACCTCGTCGACCTGCTCGCCGGGCAGCGCGTGGAACAGCGTGACGTGGGCGCCGACGACGAGCCGCTCCGGCGGGAAGTGCGCCCGGCGCAGGGCGTCGAACCGCTCCTGCGCCTGCTCCTCCAGCTCGAGGGTCACGACGAGCGGGGCGGTCGGCACGCGGCGGACAACCCGCCGGCGGCCCGGTCTCTTCCGTGCCGCACGATGCAGCCGTGAGCTCTGTCGTGGCGCTGGAGGGCTTCCACGCGGTCAAGCACGCCCTGCGCTTCGCCCCGGACGCGGTGCTCGACGTCGAGGTCACCGACCTGTCCGCGGCCCGCGACCTGGCCACCCGGCTGGCGCCGGACGTGCTGGAGGCGCTGCTCGCCCGGGCCGTGGTCGGGCCGGTGCCGCACCCCACCGGGGTGCGCGCCTCTGCGGTGCGTCCGGCCGCCGACCTCTCGGTGCTGGCCCGGGCCGGCCGGACCGCACCGCTGGTCCTGCTCGACGCACCGCGCTCGGCGGGCAACGCCGGTGCAGTGGTCCGCGTGGCCGCCGCGGCGGGGGCCTGCGGGGTGGCCATGACCGGGACGCTCGACCCCTGGCACCCGACCGTCCTGCGGGGCAGCGCCGGGCTGCACCTCGCGCTGCCGGTGCTGCACGTCGCCGAGGCCGACGTCGAGGGACCGCTGCTGCTGCTGGACGCGGACGGCGAGGACCTGCGCGACGTCGCGCTGCCGGACGACGCGGTGCTGGTGGTCGGCAGCGAGCGGTCCGGGGTCGGCCCGGGACTGCGGGCCCGCGCCGACCGGGTGCTGTCGCTGCCGATGCGCCCCGGCGTGAGCAGCCTCAACCTCGCCACGGCGGTGGCGGCTGTCCTCTACCGCTGGCGGCTGCGGTAGGAACAGGGCAGGCACCCCGCACCCACCACCTAGGAGACACCGTGGCAGACGTCGCAGCCGCCCTCGAGAAGCTCAAGTCCGTGATCGGCGAGAAGCAGGGCCCGGGTGAGTGGATGGAGGTCGACCAGGACCGCATCAACACCTTCGCGGACGCGACCGGTGACCACCAGTGGATCCACGTCGACGTCGAGAAGGCCAAGGCCGGCCCGTTCGGCGGCCCGATCGCGCACGGCTTCCTGTCGCTCTCGCTCATCCCGGCGCTGGCCAGCGGGCTCATGCCGCGCGGCGACTTCTCCGGCGGCATCAACTACGGCAGCAACAAGGTCCGCTTCCCGCGGCCGCTCCCCGTGGACACCCGCGTGCGCGCCTCCTCGACGCTCGTCGACGCGGTCGAGCACCCCATGGGCATCATGATCACGCAGAAGGTCGAGGTCGAGGGCGAGGGCCTGGACAAGCCGGTCTGCGTCGCCGAGACGGTCTCCCTGCTCTTCGTCTGACCCGCGCCGTCCGGGCCCGTCCCCTGGGGGGCGGGCCCGCGGCATGTCCCGGGCCGATGACCTCCCGCGTCATCGACGGCATGCGGTCCGCGCGGTCCTCTGGTCGGGCACCCCGGAGACGCCGGGGCCGACTCCCGGAGGACCCCATGACCGCCATCCCCACCGCCGTCCCGACCGACCACCGCCCCGACCACCACCGCCCCGACCAGCACCGCCCCGACCACCACCGCCCCGACCACCACCGCCCCGACCACCACCGCCGTCGCCTCCGAGCAGCGGCTCCGCACCGTCCTGCGCGCCGACGCCGTCGTCACGGCCGCGGTCGGCGCGGTCGCCCTGGTCGGGCCGCTCTCGCCGTACGGCGACGTGCCCGGCTGGCTCCCCCGCACCGTCGGCGCGGCCCTGCTGCTCGTGGGGCTCGACCTCGCGCTGGTGTCGCGCTGGTCCGGCCGTCGGCTGCAGGTGGCCGGCACCGTGACGGCCGAGCTGGCCTTCGCCTGGGTGGCGGCCACCGTCGTCGTCCTGCTGACCCGCGACCTGCCGGCCAGCGGGGTCGAGCTGCTGCTCGTGGTCGGCGCCGCGACCGCGGCGTTCGGCGTCGCGGAGACCCGCCTGGTGCGGGCCCTGCGCCGCTGAGCGGCAGCCCGTCCCGCCGGCCCTCAGCGGACCAGGACCTCCAGCAGCCGCGCCAGCTCCTGCTCCGGGTCCTGGGTCAGCCCGACGTGGACCGGGCCGGCCTGCACCACCGTGCTGCGCGGGGCGGTGACCCAGCGGAAGCGCTGGCCCTGCGAGGTGGTGCCGGCCGGGCCGTCGCCGTCGCAGGCCCGGCAGACCGCGTCCACCGCCTGCTGCACCGCCTGGGTGTCGACGGCGGCGTCCAGCGCCCGGAGCCGGTCCTCGTCCACGTGGGCCAGCGCGGCGAGGAAGTCCCGCTGCTGGCTGTAGAGGACGACCCCGACGTTGACGGCCTCGCCCCGCTCCACCCGGGGCACCGCACGCAGCAGGGCGTACTCGAACAGCACGGCGGCCGCTCCCGGCGCGCTCACGGCCGCCACGCCGGCGCCGCGGCGACCCGGGCGAGCAGCTGCCGGACGTACGCCGCCCGCACCTCGTCGGCGCTGCCGAAGCCGGGCTCGTCCTCCAGCCACAGGTCCGGCACCAGCGCCGTCACCTCGTCGAGCAGGGCCTCGGTCACCCGGGGCGCCAGCTCCTCGTGCGCCTCGTCGCGGGCGGTCGCCGCACCCGCCAGCACGTGGTCGTCCACGTCGTACGCCCGCTCCACGAAGGCTGCCGCCCGCGCCCAGCTGTGGTGGAAGACCAGCGTCGCGCCGTGGTCGATCAGCTCCAGCCGGCGGTGCCACATGAGCAGGTTGGGGTTGCGCCAGCTGCGGTCGACGTTGCCGACCAGGGCGTCGAACCACAGCACCCGGCTGGCCAGCAGCGGCTCCACGACGTGCGCCAGCGGGTCGAAGCCGAGGGCGCCCGGCAGGAAGTCCATGCCGAGGTTGAGCCCGCCGCTGGCCTTGAGCAGGTCCTGGACCTCCTCGTCCGGCTCGGACCGGCCCAGCAGCGGGTCGACCTCCGCGAGGACCAGCTCGGGCACCGGCAGGTCCAGCCGGCGGGCCAGCTCCCCGCACAGGACCTCCGCGACCAGCACCTTGCGGCCCTGGCCGGCGCCGACGAACTTGACGACGTAGGTCCCCAGGTCGTCGGCCTCCATGAGCCCCGGCAGGGACCCGCCCTCCCGCAGCGGCGTGACGTAGCGCGTCGCCGTGACCGTCCTCAGCACGACGCCACCCTGCCACCTGCGCCCGGCGGGCCGCTCCGACCGACCCAGGGCGACGCCGCCGGGAGGGACCAGCGAAGATGCAGGGACAGCACCTCGCGATGGAAGGGCCCCGCGCATGTCGGACGTCACGCTCGAGCACCCCGGTGGCCAGCTGCCGCTGACCGTCAAGCCGGCCACGGAGGGCCCGGGCGGCATCGAGATCCCCAAGCTGCTCGCGACCACGGGCCTGGTCACCCTGGACCCCGGCTTCGTGAACACGGCGTCGTGCGAGTCGGCGATCACCTACATCGACGGCGACGCGGGCATCCTGCGCTACCGCGGCTACCCGATCGAGGAGCTCGCCGAGAAGGCCAGCTTCCTCGAGGTCGCCTGGCTGCTGATCTACGGCGAGCTGCCGACCGAGGCGGAGCTCGCGGACTTCAAGACCAAGATCCGCAAGCACACGATGCTGCACGAGGACTTCCGCGAGTTCTTCGGCGGCTTCCCGACCGACGCCCACCCGATGGCCGTGCTGTCCTCGGCGGTCAGCGCGCTGTCGACCTTCTACCAGGACAGCCTGGACCCGTTCGACCCCGAGCACGTCGAGATGTCGACCGTACGGCTGCTGGCCAAGATGCCGACCATCGCGGCGTACGCCCACAAGAAGTCGGTCGGCCAGCCCTTCCTCTACCCGGACAACACCCTCGGCTACGTCGACAACTTCCTGCGGATGACGTTCGGCGTGCCGGCCGAGCCGTACGTCGTCAACCCGGTCGCGTCCAAGGCCCTGAACCTGCTGTTCCTGCTGCACGCCGACCACGAGCAGAACTGCTCGACCTCGACGGTGCGCATGGTCGGCTCGAGCAACGCCAACCTGTTCGTCTCGATCTCGGCCGGTGTGGCCGCCCTGTTCGGCCCGCTGCACGGCGGCGCCAACCAGGCCGTGCTCGAGATGCTGGCCGGCATCCAGGCCGACGGCGGTGACGTCGGCCGCTTCGTCCAGCGGGTCAAGGACAAGGAGCCCGGCGTCAAGCTGATGGGCTTCGGCCACCGGGTCTACAAGAACTACGACCCGCGCGCCGCCATCGTGAAGAAGGTCGCCCGCGACGTCCTGGACTCCCTCGACAAGCCCGACCCGCTGCTCGACCTGGCCATGCAGCTGGAGGAGGCGGCGCTCGCCGACGACTACTTCGTGTCGCGCAAGCTCTACCCCAACGTCGACTTCTACACCGGCGTGATCTACAAGGCGCTCGGCTTCCCGACCCCGATGTTCACGGTGCTCTTCGCGCTCGGCCGGCTGCCCGGCTGGATCGCCCAGTGGCGCGAGATGATCGAGGACCCGACGACCAAGATCGGCCGGCCGCGCCAGGTCTACACCGGCCCGGAGAAGCGCTCCTTCCCCGCGCGCTAGGAGTCGCCTGACCCGGCGCGACGAGCAGCCCTCGCCAGCGCTGTCACCGGCGGGCCAGCTCGGCGCGGGTGCAGGCGAGCACCCGGCGCAGCACCGCGGGGGGCGCCTGGGCGTCGAGCGCCTGCTGGAGCAGCAGCGCCAGCGAGTAGCCGGGGTCGGTGCGCAGCGCCCGGTCGAGCGCCACCTCGGCCGTCGCGCCCTGCCCGTCGGCGTAGGCGGCCCACGCGAGGACGGTGCAGACCGCCGCGTCGTGGGGCGCCACTGCGGAGCGGCACAGGGCGGCGAGCAGCACGGCCAGCTCGTCCGGCCGGTCGAGCATGGAGCGTGAGCACCTGGTCGCGCACCCGCACGTCCTCCAGCGACACGACGAGCCGCGCCGCCGCCGGACCCTGCGGGACGACGCGCGGGTCGACCGCGGCGACCACGGCGCGCGCCCAGTCCCGGACCAGGTCCCGCCGAGCCGCGGCGGCCCCGGCCCGCGCGCGCTCCGCGGCCAGCTCGGCGCGCGCCGCGGACAGCGCCTGCCGCAGCGGCGCCGGCCCGAGCGGGGCCTCCGGCGCGAGGCTGCGCACCAGCTCCTCGCGCGACGCGAGGACCCGCCGCCCCGACAGCGCCCGCTCCGCCGCCACCAGGCTCAATCCCTCACCCGACACGGGGACCGGCGATCCCGAGGGCGGGCAGCAGTCGCGGGTGCAGGTGTAGGACCACCAGTGCCCGTCGCGCACGTGCAGGACCTCCCCGAGGCCGATGCCGGCCGCGTCGAGCGCCGTGATCAGCGCCTGCACCAGCGGCTGCCGTGGCAGCCCCGGGCCGTCGGCGTAGAGCACCAGCGCAGCCCGCGCCGCGTCGTCCACGCCCAGCCGGGCGACGACCTCCTCGACGAAGTCCGCCTCGTCCTGCTCGCGAGGCAGGTCGAAGCGCATGGTCAGGCCGACGCGCCCACGCGGCTCGTGCAGGGACAGCACGACCAGGCTGTCCTGCGGCCGGAAGCCGGTGAGCAGCGGGACGACCGCGGCGAGCTGGCCGGGGTCGGAGAGACGGGCGACGGGGCGGGAGTCCGTGGTCATGCGGACGAGGCTGGGCCCGGCTGGCGCCGGAGGGGCGCCCGATGAGCCGGCTGTGGACGGCGGTCCGGGCTGTGGAGAGCGGCGTGCGGACGGCGCCTAGCTGTGGTGGCGGCGGCCGAGCAGGACGTCCAGCGCCCGGGCCGTGCGGCCGCTCTCCAGCAGCTCGCCGAAACCGGGCATGCGAGGCAGCGGTCGCACCGGCGCTTCCGGGTCGCGCCCCGCCGCTGCCGGCGGACGGCCGCCGGTCGCCGCCGGACGGCCGGGCGCGGCCAGCGGGTCAGCGGGGTACGGGGTCGTCGTCGGACCGGTAGCGGACGCCTGGGGAACGGCCTCGACCTCGGGCAGCCGCTCCCGATCGACGTCCGGCTCGACGGAGGCCCCGGCTGCGGCGTCGTCGGCAGCCCGGTGGCGTCGACAGCTCCAGCGGCCACGGCGACCGCGGTCGGGTCGTCAGCGGTCGGGTCACCGGCGGTCGCGTCACCGGCGGTCGAGTCGGTGGCCTCAGCGCCATCGGCATGGGTCGCGTCGGTCGGCATCGGGCCACCCGCCGATGTCGCCGCTCCGGCGACCGTCGACCCGCCGACCTCGGCGTCCACGAGCGCGCCGGCCGCGTGCAGGGTCCAGCTCGCCACGGGCGAGCCCGTCGACGAGACGACGCGTGGCGCAGGGCCAGGGGGCGCGGCACGTCGCGCAGAGGTCCTGCGCATCCGGACCGTGCAGCCGGTCGATGCCGGCCCGCGCAGTCGCCAGGCGGTCGCGGTGGACGTGGGCGCCGGCCAGCACCTCGGAGAGGAGACCGTCGTACAGGGGCGTGCTCACCCTTCGAGAGTGCCACGGATCCGGGTGATCACGCCCCGCGCGCCGGCCGGAGACCAGGAGCCCGACGACACCCGCGACGAAGGGCGGGGCGGCCCGGCCGGGGCCGTCAGAGGAGCAGGGGTGGTGGTGGTTCGGGTCCGCGGACCCAGCCTCGTGGGCCGATGATGCGGCCGTCGTGCAGGGGCAGGTCGGTGGTGCGGTCGTGGAGCTGGTGGTGGCAGCTGCGGCACAGCAGCAGCATGTTGGACAGCACGGTCAGGCCGCCGAGGTGGAACGGGACGACGTGGTGCGGGCTGCAGGCCCAGGCGGGTCGGCGGCAGCCTCGGCGTTGGCAGCGGTAGCCGTCGCGGTGCTCCAGCGCCCGGCGTTCCCGTGCGGTCAGCTGCCGCCGGTCGGGGTTGCTGTCCAGCGGGTGACCGGCCGGGTCGAGCAGCAGCCGGGTCAGGCTCGCCTCGCAGCACAGTCGCTGCAGCGTCCGCGGACCGATCCGGCTCCCGCCGCGGGTGCACGCCGTCGCCGGCAGGCCCAGCCCCGGGCTCCGGTGTCGAGCAGCGACGGCTGCTGCCCGGCGGGCTGCTGGAGCAGCGCCTCGACCGGGACGATGACGACCAGGCCGGGTGGGTTGGTGCCGTCCGGGACCAGCCCGCCGTCGTGGGCGCCGCGGACCAGGCTGAGCAGCGCGTCGATCAGCCGTTGCCCGGCGGTGCGGGTGTCCTCGATCCCGCCGCGGTCGGCCTCGACCCGGGCGGCCAGCACACCGCGGAGCGCTTCACCGTCCAGGCTGTCCAGGACGCCGCGCAGCTCGGTCTGGGACCCGACGTCGGTCAGGGTCAGCGCGCGGGCGTCGTGCGCGTCGGCGTGGTCGGCGTCGGTCTGCTCGGGCAGCAGCGCCGCGATCAGCTCGGCGACCTTGTCCGACAGCTCCCGCAGGTCCACTCCGGCGGCGACGGTGATCAGCGCGCGGGCGGTCGCGGCATCCCGGCAGCGGGCGGGCAGCGCGGCCCAGGCCCGGGCGACCAGCCGGGCCGCCGCGACCGGCACCTCCCGGCGGCGACGGCGTCGAGCAGCCCGGGCAGCCGGGACAGCCGGTCGGCCAGCCCGGCGTCCGTGCGGGCCTGCGACACCGGCAGACCGACCGGCCCGGACAGCACGTCCGACATCCCGCGGCAGTCGTGCTCGCCCGCGGTGCCGTCCGCGTCGGCCTCGCTGATCGCCTGCAGGTAGAGCCCGTGCAGCTGGGCGGTGGCCTGGGCCAGCACCCGCAACCGGGCGACGGTCTGACCCAGCGGCGGCGGGGTCGAGGCGACCGCGTCGACGGCGGCGGCCAGCAGCGCGGCCGGCTCGTCGACCCGCTCCAGCAGCACCCCGACACCTCCCGTCCGAACTGGTGTTCGACGACAGTCTGACACCCGGGTCCGACAAGAAGGCGCAGGTCAGGACACCTGTGGACGACCGGTCGGGCTGTGGACGAGCGGCCGACCGCTACCCCAGCAGGTCGTCCATCGCGCGGTAGATGCGCTTCTCCGACACCGGGTAGGCCGTCCGCAGCGGCTGGGCGAACAGCGACACCCGCAGCTCCTCCACCATCCACCGCAGGTCGCGCGCGCCCGGCGAGTCCGGCAGGGTCCCCAGCTCCCGCACCACCTCGGCGACCCTGGTCATGCCGATCCGGTCGCGCTCCCAGTCGTTCGGCAGCTTCTCGAGCCGCCGCTCGATCCCCCGCAGGTAGCGCACGAGGTCGGGCAGCCGGGCGGCACCGGCCGCGGTCACGAAGCCCGGGAAGACGAGCGCGGCGAGCTGCGCCTGCATGTCCGCGACCGACGGTGCCAGCGGCGCGCGCCTCTCCGCTGCCAGCGCCGCCGAGACGGTGCCGTAGCGGGCCAGCACCTGCTCGACCTGGGTCACGACGGCGAAGACCCGCTCGTGCAGCTCGCCGCGCACCGCCTCGCGCAGGGCGGTGAACGCCGCCTCGTCCCACACCGGCGCGGGCATCAGGGAGTCGGCGGCCGCGGTGGTGCAGTCGTCGAGCAGCGCCGCGACGCTGCCGTGCGGGTTGCGGGACAGGGCGAGCTTCTGCGGGTTGCTCAGCCGGTCCGACACCAGCTTGGTCTGCGAGGGCACCGACAGGAGCAGCAGCCTGCGTACGCCGGCGCGGTGCAGCGCGGCCTGCTCAGCAGCGGAGGTGAGCACCCGCAGGTCGACGGTCGCGCCGCGGTCGACCAGGGCCGGGTAGCCCTGCACCGCGCCGGAGGTCACCACCGTCGGCAGCGTGCCGAACGACCACGACGTCAGGCCGGTCCGCTCGAGCCCCGCCGCCGCGGACGACACCGCCTGCTGCAGCTGCGGGGCGAGCGAGGCCTGCAGGGCGGCCAGGTCACGACCGGACGCCAGCTCCGCGCCGTCCTCGGCGACCACCGAGAACGACGGCCGCAGGTGGTCGGGCACGCGCGACCAGTCCCAGGCGTCGCGCGGGACGACCACGCCCGTACGCCGGCGCAGCTCCCGCTCGAGGACGTCGAGCAGCGCGCCGTGCGACGGCCCGGCCACCGCGAGCACCGCGCGAGCGGTGTCCGGCGCCGGCACGAACGCGACGCGCAGCGACTTCGGCAGCGACTTGAGCAGCGCGACGACGAGCTCCTGCCGCAGCCCCGGCACGAGCCACGCGAAGTCCTCCTGGCGCACCTGGTTGAGCACCGCCAGCGGCACCTCGACCGTCACGCCGTCGCGCGCGGAGCCCGGCGCGAACGCGTACTCCAGCGGCAGCGCCAGGCTCTCCGACGTCCACACGTCCGGGTAGTCGCCGAGGTCGACGACGTCGCGGGCCAGGACCTCCAGGGACAGGTCGAGCAGCTGCGGCGTAGTACGTCGCGCCTGCTTCCACCACGCGTCGAAGTGGCGGCCGGACACGACGTCGGCGGGGATGCGCGCGTCGTAGAAGTCGTACAGCGTCTGGTCGTCGACCTTGATGTCGCGGCGGCGCGCCTTGTCCTCGAGCTTCTCGACGTCCTCGAGCAGCGCGACGTTGTGCTTCCAGAAGGCGTGGTGGGTCTCCCAGTCGCCCTCCACCAGCGCCTGCCGCAGGAACAGGTCGCGGCACATCGCCGGGTCGACCTGGCTGTAGCCGACCTTGCGGGCGGCGACGAGCGGCACGCCGTACAGGGTCACGCGCTCGGTCGCCATGACGGCGGCCCGCTTCTTCTCCCAGTGCGGCTCGCTGTAGCTGCGCCGCACCAGGTGGGCGCCGAGCCGCTCCGCCCACTCCGGCTCGACCCGCGCGAGGACGCGGCCCCACATGCGGTTGGTCTCGACCAGCTCCGCCGCCATCACGAACCGCGGCTGCTTGCGGTGCAGCGACGAGCCCGGCACGACGGCGAAGCGCGCACCGCGGGCGCCGAGGTACTCGCGCTTGTCCGGGTCGCGCAGGCCGATGTGCGACAGCAGCCCGGCGAGCAGCGACAGGTGGATGCGGCCCGGGTCCGGCTCGGCGCTGTCCAGCGAGAGGTCGAGCGTCCGTACGACGCGGCGCAGCTGGCTGTGCAGGTCCTGCCACTCGCGGATCCGCAGCCAGGACAGGAACTCCCGCTTGCACAGCCGGCGGAACGCGCTGCTGGACAGCTCGCGCTGCTGCTCCCTGATGTGCTCCCACAGGTTCAGGTAGGACAGGAAGTCCGACGTCTCGTCCTTGAAGCGCGCGTGCATCTCGGCCGCCGCCTGCTGCTTGTCGGCGGGGCGCTCGCGCGGGTCCTGGATGGACAGCGCGGCCGCGATGACGAGCACCTCGCGCAGGCAGCCGTTGCGGTCGGCCTCCAGCACCATGCGACCGAGCCGCGGGTCGAGCGGCAGCTGCGCCAGCCGCCGGCCGGTCTGCGTCAGGCCGTCGTCGGACAGCGCGCCCAGCTCCTCGAGCAGCTGCACGCCGTCGCGGACGTTGCGCCGGTCCGGCGGCTGCACGAACGGGAACGCGTCGAGGTCGCCGAGCCCCAGCGACGTCATCTGCAGGATGACCGAGGCGAGGTTGGTGCGCAGCACCTCGGGGTCGGTGTACTCCGGCCGCCCGAGGAAGTCCTCCTCGCTGTAGAGCCGGATGCAGATGCCCTCGGCGACGCGACCGCAGCGACCGGCGCGCTGGCGGGCGGACGCCTGGCTGATCGGCTCGATCGGCAGCCGCTGCACCTTGGTCCGCATGCTGTAGCGGCTGATGCGCGCGGTCCCGGTGTCGACGACGTAGCGGATGCCCGGGACGGTCAGGGACGTCTCCGCGACGTTGGTGGCGAGCACGACGCGACGGCCCTGGTGGGCCGCGAAGACGCGGTGCTGCTCCTGCGCGGACAGCCGGCCGAACAGCGGCAGCACCTCGGTGCCCTCGGGCACCCGCCCGCGCAGCCCGTCGGCGGTGTCGCGGATCTCGCGCTCGCCGGACAGGAACACCAGGACGTCGCCGGGCCCCTCGGCGCACAGCTCGTCGACCGCGTCGGCGATGGCGGTCACCTGGTCGCGGTCGTCCTCCTCCTCCTCGTCCGCCACCAGCGGCCGGTAGCGCACCTCCACGGGGAAGGTGCGCCCCGACACCTCGATGACCGGCGCACCGCCGAAGTGCTCGGAGAACCGCTCGGTCTCGATGGTCGCGGAGGTGATGACGACCTTGAGGTCGGGCCGCCGCGGGAGCAGCTGCTTGAGGTAGCCGAGCAGGAAGTCGATGTTGAGGCTGCGCTCGTGCGCCTCGTCGATGATGATGGTGTCGTACGCCGACAGCAGCCGGTCGTGCTGCATCTCGGCGAGCAGCACGCCGTCGGTCATCAGCTTCACGTAGGACGTGTCGCTGACCTGGTCGTGGAAGCGCACCTTGTAGCCGACGGCCTCGCCGAGCGGGGAGTCGAGCTCCTCCGACAGCCGCTCGGCGACGGACCGCGCGGCGATGCGACGCGGCTGGGTGTGGCCGATCAGCCCCTTGACCCCGCGGCCCAGCTCGAGGCAGATCTTCGGGATCTGCGTGGTCTTGCCCGACCCGGTCTCGCCGGCGACGACGACGACCTGCGCGTCCCGCAGCGCCGCCAGGATCTCGTCCTTCTTCTGGCTGACCGGCAGCTGCTCCGGGTACTCCAGCCGCGGCACGCCGGCCACCCGCGCGGCCAGCAGCTGCTCCGCGGCGGCCAGGTCGACGGCCACCTTCGCCAGCGTCTGGGCGCGGCGCTCCGGCGTCCCCTTGCGGGCCCCGTCGAGCCGGCGGCCGAGCCGTCGCTGGTCGCGCAGCCCCAGCTCGCGCAGACGGGTCCGCAGGTCACCGACGGACGGCAGCTCGGACGACACGCTCATGCTGCACCCAGTCTAGGCGGTAGGCCTTCCCCCAGCAGGGCAGGCTGATCACGGTGCCGACGGCGCGAGGCCGGCCGGTCCGACGAGAGGCGAGCGCGTGCTGGGACTGCCCGACGACGTGGTGGCGTGCCTGTTCGACCTGGACGGCGTGCTGACGAACACCGCGACCGTGCACAACAAGGCCTGGACCGCCACCTTCGACGACTACCTGCGCGACCGCGCCGGCCGCACGGGCGAGGCCTTCGTGCCGTTCGACCCGGGCGCGGACTACGACACCTACGTCGACGGCAAGAAGCGCGAGGACGGCGTCCGCGACTTCCTGGCCAGCCGGCAGATCACCCTGCCCGAGGGCACGCCGGACGACGCCCCGGGCACCGAGACGGTGCACGGCATCGGCAACCGCAAGAACGTCCTGCTGCTCGAGACCATCCGCGAGGACGGCGTCGAGGTGTACGAGGGGAGCCGTCGCTACCTGGAGGCCGCCCGCGACGCGGGTCTGCGCCGTGCCCTGGTGTCCAGCAGCGCCAACGCCGCGGAGGTGCTCCGCGTGACCGGGCTGGACGCGCTCATCGAGGTCCGCGTCGACGGCGTGACCGCCCGCGAGCGCGACCTGCCGGGCAAGCCGGCGCCCGACACGTTCCTCACCGCGGCCGAGCTGCTCGGCGTGCCGGCGGCCCAGGCCGCGGTGTTCGAGGACGCGCTCGCCGGCGTGCAGGCCGGCCGGGCCGGCGACTTCGGCTGGGTGGTCGGCGTCGACCGCGTCGGCCAGGCCGCGGAGCTCACGGCCCGCGGCGCCGACGTCGTCGTGCAGGACCTGGACGAGCTGCTGTGACCGGCACGTCGGCGTTCCCGGTCGAGCCGTGGCAGCTGCGCGAGACCACCCTCGACCTGGACCGGCTCGCGCAGTCGGAGTCGCTGTTCGCCCTGTCCAACGGGCACATCGGCCTGCGCGGCAACCTCGACGAGGGTGAGCCGTACGGCATCCCCGGCACCTACCTGAACTCCTTCTACGAGCAGCGCCCGCTGCCCCTACGCCGAGGCGGGCTACGGCTACCCCGAGTCCGGGCAGACGGTCGTCAACGTGACCAACGGCAAGCTGCTGCGGCTGCTCGTCGACGACGAGCCCTTCGACGTCCGCTACGGCACGCTGAAGAGCCACGAGCGCGTGCTCGACCTGCGCTCCGGGCTGCTGTCGCGCAACGCCGAGTGGGTCTCCCCCGCCGGGACGGCGGTCCGGGTCCGCAGCAGCCGGCTCGTGTCGTTCAGCCACCGGTCGGTCGCCGCGATCTGCTACGAGGTCGAGGCGCTCGAGGACCGCACCCGGGTCATCGTGCAGAGCGAGCTGGTCGCCAACGAGGCGCAGCCCGCCCTCTCCGGCGACCCGCGCGTCGCCGCGGTGCTCAACCGCCCGCTGGAGGCGGTGGAGCTCGACGTCGAGAAGGCCGGGCGCGATGCTGCTGCACCGCACCCGCACCAGCGACCTGCTCATGGGGGCGGTGATGGACCACGAGGTCACCGTCCCCGGCCGCGTCAAGGTGGAGACCGAGGGTCGCGACGACTGGGCCCGCACGACGGTCGCGTGCATCCTGCGCAAGGGCGAGGTGCTGCGGATCGTGAAGTACCTCGCGTACGGCTGGTCCGGGCAGCGCAGCCAGCCGGCGCTGCGCGACCAGGTCGACGCGGCGCTGACCGGTGCGCGCTACGCCGGCTGGGACGGTCTCGTGCAGGAGCAGCGCGACTACCTCGACGCGTTCTGGGACGCCGCCGACGTCGAGGTCGACGGCGACCCGGTCGTGCAGCAGGCCGTGCGGTTCGGGCTGTTCCACGTGCTGCAGGCCGGCGCCCGCGCCGAGCACCGCGCGATCGCCGCCAAGGGCCTGACCGGCCCGGGCTACGACGGCCACGCCTTCTGGGACACCGAGGGCTTCGTGCTGCCGGTGCTGACCTACACGCAGCCCGAGGCCGCCGCCGACGCCCTGCGCTGGCGGCACTCCATCCTGGGGCTGGCCAAGGAGCGGGCCGGCACCCTGGGGCTGCGCGGCGCGGCGTTCCCGTGGCGCACCATCCGCGGGCCAGGAGTGCTCGGCCTACTGGCCCGCCGGCACCGCCGGCTTCCACATCGGCGCCGACATCGCGTTCGCGCTGGAGCGCCACCGCATCGTCACCGGCGACGACGCGCTCGAGCTCGAGGTCGGCCTGGAGATCCTCGTCGAGACCGCGCGGCTGTGGGCCTCGCTCGGGCACCACGACGTCCGCGGCGTCTGGCACGTCGACGGCGTCACCGGCCCGGACGAGTACACCGCCGTCACCGACGACAACATCTACACCAACCTCATGGCCGCGAAGAACCTGCGCGCCGCGGCCGCCGCCTGCGCGCGCCACCCGCAGCAGGCGGCGGACCTCGGCGTCTCCACCGAGGAGACCGCGTCGTGGCGCGACGCCGCGGCGGCCGTGCACATCCCCTACGACGAGCACCTCGAGGTGCACCAGCAGTCGTCCGGCTTCACCCGCTACGCCGAGTGGGACTTCGAGGGGTACCAGGACGCCTACCCGCTGCTGATGTCCGCGCCGTACGTCCAGCTCTACCGCAAGCAGGTCATCAAGCAGGCCGACCTCGTGCTCGCGATGCACTGGTGCGGCGAGCACTTCACGCCCGAGGAGAAGGCCCGCAACGTCGACTACTACGAGCGGCGGACCGTACGGGACTCCTCGCTGTCGGCCTGCACGCAGGCCGTCCTGTGCGCCGAGGTCGGCCACCTGGAGCTGGCCCACGACTACCTCTCCGAGGCCGCGCTCGTCGACCTGCACGACCTGCACCGCAACACCAAGGACGGCCTGCACATGGCCTCCCTCGCCGGCACCTGGACCGCGCTGGTCGAGGGGTTCGGCGGCCTGCGCGAGCACGACGAGCGACTGTGCCTGGACCCGCAGCTGCCCCCGGGCATCACGCGGCTGGCCTTCCGCCTGCGCTGGCACGGCGTGCGGCTGCTCGTCGAGGTCACGCCGGGCGAGGTGCGCTGCAGCGTGCGCGACGGCAGCGACGCGCGGATCGAGCTGTCCCTGGCCGGCGAGGCGGTGACCGTCACGACCGACGAGCCCGTGGTCCGCCCCATCACCCCGCGCCGGCCCCTGCTGCCGCGGCCGCACCAGCCGGTCGGCCGGGCACCGGTGGCCCGGCAGGCCGCGCCCGCACCCGACCCGAGCGACCCGACCACCCCGTCGGTTCACCCGAGGCTGTAGACGCCCACCACGCGCACCGCGGCCTCCTCGACCTCCGGGGTCGTCGGCAGCTCGTACTCCGCGAGGCGCACCAGCCGCTCGCGCGGCAGGTAGGCACGCCCGGGGTCGCCCAGCAGCACCCGGGCGCCGCCGGCCGCGGCCCGCTCCAGCCAGTCGAGGAAGCGGGCCGCCATGGCCCGCTCGTAGCAGACGTCGCCGGCCAGCACGACGTCGACGTCGGGCGGCTCGGCGTCGAGCAGGTCGGCGCAGACGGCCTCCACCTGCAGGTCGTTGGCCTGCGCGTTGAGGCCGATCGCGGTCGTGCTGAACGGGTCGACGTCGGCGGCCAGCACGCTCGCTGCGCCGGCCCGCGCAGCGGCCAGCGCGCACAGCCCGGAGCCGCTGGCGACGTCGAGCACCCGCAGGCCGGCGACGGCCGACGGCGTGTCGAGCAGGTAGCGCGCGACCGCCTGCCCGCCGGCCCAGGCGAAGGCCCAGAAGGGCGGGTCGACGCCCTGCCGGTCCAGCTCGTCCTCGGTGAGCTGCCACAGCGGCGTCACCTCACCGCCGAGGTGCAGCCGCAGCTCCGGGATGCCGGGCGGCGCCTGCAGCGCGGTGTGCGCCCGCACGAACGCCCGTCGGCGCTCCTCGGTCGTCACCGGGGCAGCATGCCTGCCCGGCCGGGAGTCAGCCCCGGCGGGGCGCCCCTGGTCAGCTCCCGGACGGGACCGCGACCGGAGCCGGCTCCAGGCCCTGCAGCGACTGCCCCGCGTCGGGGACCACGGCAGCGAACAGGTCGGCCAGCTCGTCGGCCAGGTAGCCGGCCATCCGGTCCAGGTCCGGCACCAGCTCGCGGTCGGCGATCAGGCCGAAGTGCAGCTGGCCGCCGTAGCTCATCACCGTGATGTTGAGGCCCTGGCCGTCGGTGACCGCCGACAGCGGGTAGTAGGCCGTGAGCCGCGCGCCGCCGTAGTAGAGCGGCACGTTGGGGCCGGGGACGTTCGAGATGATCAGGTTGAAGGGGTTGACCCGCTCGAGCAGGCGCAGGCGGGCCGACAGCCGGGCGGCCTGGCCGGCGAGGGCCGGCATGGCGAACTGCGCCACGTCCGCCAGCAGGTCGGCGGGCAGCGCGCCGTGCTGGTCCTTCGCGCCCTTCATGGCCTCGTGCGACGCGCGCAGCCGCTCGGCCGGGTCCGCCAGGTGGGTCGGCAGAGCGGCCATCATCATCGACACCCGGTTGCCGTGGGTGCCCTTCTGCTCCTCGGTGCGAACCGACACCGGCACCGCGCTGACGAGCGGGCTGTCCGGCAGCGCGTCGTGGTCGAGCAGCCAGCGCCGCAGCGCGCCTGCGCACAGGCCCATCACGACGTCGTTGACGGTGATGCCCAGGGCCGCCTTGACGGCCTTCACGTCAGCGAACGGCAGGCTGCGGAACGCCCAGCGGCGGTGCGGCCCGACGGGCTTGTTGAACGGCGTGGCCGGCGCGCGCAGCCCGGCGCCGGGCAGGACCACGTTGGCGTCGCGACCCAGCAGGCGGTCGACCACCGGGAGGTGCGGACGGGGCACCGACGCGGCGAGGGCCGGCGCCGAGCGCAGCAGGCCGTACGTCATGCGGGCCGCGCGCACCGGGTGCCCCGTGAGGGAGACAGCGCTGCGGGCGAGCATGCCGAGCTGGCTCGGCTGCGGGTCGCACTGCCACTCGGGCACGTCACCCTCCTCGCGCCCGTCCGGCGAGACGTCGAGCAGCGCGGCCAGGATGTCGTTGCCCGACACCCCGTCGATGGCCGCGTGGTGGACCTTCGTGTAGACGGCGACGCGCCCGCCGGACAGCCCGTGGATCAGGTAGAGCTCCCACAGCGGCCGGCGCCGGTCCAGGTGGCGCGCGTGCAGACGGCCGGTCTGCTCGGCCAGCTGCCGGTCGTCGCCCGGGGCGGGCAGCGCGAGCTCGCGGACGTGGTACTCGATGTCGAAGTCGGGGTCCTCGATCCAGTACGGCTGGTCCAGGCCCAACGGCACCGTGACGAGGCGTCGGCGGAAGGGCGGGATCATGTGCAGGCGCGACTCCACCAGGCGGGTCAGCCGGTCGAGGGTCAGCGGCTCGGACGCGGTCGACGGGTCGATGACGCACACGCTGCCGACGTGGCCGTAGACCGAGCCCGTCTCCATGGCGAGGAAGGCTGCGTCGAGTCCGGTCAGCTGCTGCACGAGGTGCCTCCAGTCGTGGTGCCGAGGATGTCCGGCCTGGTCCCTCCCCCGCCGTGACGCGCGCCACACGGGGCCGGGCGGCGAGCGTGTCACAGCGCCGGGGTGCAGCGACACCCGCTGCGGGGCAGGCTGCCCCCGACCGGCGCGCGGCCGGCAGCGGCAGGAGGACCCACGACGTGCAGTACGTGAAGCTCGGCTCGACCGGCCTGGAGGTCTCCCGGATCTGCCTGGGCTGCATGAGCTACGGCGAGCCCGACCGCGGCAACCACCCGTGGACGCTGCCCGAGGACGAGAGCCGCCCGCTGCTGCGCCAGGCGTTCGAGGCCGGCATCACCTTCCTCGACACCGCCAACGTCTACTCCGACGGCTCGAGCGAGGAGATCGTCGGCCGGGCGGTGAAGGAGTTCGCGGTCCGGGAGGACGTCGTGATCGCGACCAAGGTGCACGGACGCATGCGCAAGGGCCCCAACGGCGGCGGCCTGTCGCGCCAGGTGGTCATGCGCGAGATCGACGCCAGCCTGCGCCGGCTCGGCACCGACTACGTCGACCTCTACCAGGTGCACCGCTTCGACCCGACCACGCCGGTCGAGGAGACCGTCGAGGCGCTGCACGACGTCGTGAAGGCCGGCAAGGCGCTCTACGTCGGTGCCTCCTCGATGTGGGCCTGGCAGTTCAGCAAGGCCCTCTACACGGCCGACCTCAACGGCTGGACGCGCTTCGCGACGATGCAGGACCACTACAACCTGCTCAACCGCGAGGAGGAGCGGGAGATGCTGCCGCTCTGCGCCGACCAGGGCATCGGCGTGCTGCCGTGGAGCCCGCTCGCGCGCGGCCGGCTGACCCGCGACTGGGACGAGACGACGGCCCGCTCGGAGACAGACGCCTTCGGCAAGACGCTGTACGCCGAGGGCGACCGCGCGATCGTCGACCGGGTCGCCGAGGTGGCGCAGGAGCGCGGTGTGCCCCGGGCCCAGGTGGCGCTCGCGTGGCTGCTGGCCAAGCCCGGGGTCACCTCCCCCATCGTCGGCGCGACGAAGGGGCACCACCTCGAGGACGCCGTCGCCGCCGTCGACCTGGAGCTGTCGGCGGACGAGGTCGCCCGCCTCGAGGAGCCGTACGTCACGCGTCCTGTCGCGGGCTTCGCGTGACCCGGCGCTAGGGTCCGCCGCGTGACTGCACCCCTTCCCCCGCTCCGGTTCGGCGTCGCCACGTCGGCGTTCCAGGTGGAGGGTGCGGTCGACGTCGACGGCCGTGGCCCGAGCATCTGGGACACGTTCTGCGCCCGCCCCGGGACGGTCCTCGACGGCTCGGACGGGGCGGTCGCCTGCGACCACTACCACCGGGTCGACGAGGACCTGGACCTCATCGCGTCGGCGGGGCTGTCGTCGTACCGGTTCTCCCTCGCCTGGCCGCGGATCCAGCCGGACGGGCGGACGACCGAGCCGCGCGGGCTGGACTTCTACGACCGGCTCGTCGACGGCCTGCTGGCGCGCGGGCTCCAGCCCTTCCCCACCCTCTACCACTGGGACCTGCCCCAGGCGCTGCAGGACGAGGGCGGCTGGCCGGCGCGCGCGACCACCGAGCGCTTCGCCGACTACACGACCGTCGTGGCCGAGCGGCTCGGCGACCGGGTCACGGCCTGGGCCACCCACAACGAGCCGTGGTGCACGGCCTTCCTCGGGCACGCGTCGGGGGTCTTCGCGCCCGGGCAGACCGGCGCCGGCTATGCCGCGGCGCACCACACGCTGCTCAGCCACGCGCTGGCGGCGCAGGCGCTGCGCGCCGCGGTGAGCGACGTCGAGGTGGGCATCGTGCTCAACCTGTCGCTCGTCCACCCCGAGCCCGACAGCGACCCGGTCGCCGTCGACATGGTCGACGCCATCATGAACCGGCTCTGGCTCGACCCGCTGGTCGACGGCCGCTACCCCGAGGTGCTGGCCGAGCTGGCCGACCCCGCTCTGGTCCAAGAGGGAGACCTCGCGGCGATCGCCGGCAGCCTGGACTGGATGGGCATCAACTACTACACGCCCTACCGGGTCGGCTCGGCGGCCGACACCGGCTCGGGCGTCGGGCAGGACACCGACGCGTTCCCCGGTGCGCCGTCGTTCGGCTTCCACCCTCGACCGCCGCTGACCTCGATGGGCTGGGAGGTCGACCCGTCCGGCCTCGAGGACCTGCTCGTCCTGGTGTCGCAGCGGGCACCCGGGCTGGCCCTGCGCGTGACCGAGAACGGCGCGGCCTTCCCCGACACGCAGCGGGCCGCCGATGGCACGGTGGACGACACCGACCGCGAGGACTACCTGCGAAGCCACGTGGCCGCGACCCTGCGGGCCCGCGAGCGCGGCGCCGACGTCCGCGACTACCTGGCCTGGTCGCTCCTGGACAACTTCGAGTGGGCCCAGGGCTACACGCAGAAGTTCGGCATCGTCGAGATCGAGCCGGGCACGCTGCGCCGCATCCCGAAGCGGTCGTTCCGCGCCCTGGCCGAGCTCGCCCGCGGGTGACCACCGCCGAGGCGTGGTGGCAGCGGGCCGTCGTCTACCAGGTCTACCCGCGCAGCTTCGCCGACTCCGACGGCGACGGCATCGGCGACCTCCCGGGCATCCTGCAGCACCTCGACCACCTGACCGAGCTCGGCGTCGACGTCGTGTGGCTGTCGCCCGTCTACCCGTCGCCGCAGGACGACAACGGCTACGACATCAGCGACTACCAGGACGTCGAGCCGGTCTTCGGGACGCTGGCCGACCTCGACCGCCTCATCGCCGAGCTGCACGCGCGCGGCATGCGCCTCGTCATGGACCTGGTCGTCAACCACACCTCGGACGACCACCCCTGGTTCATCGCGTCCCGGTCGTCGAAGGACGACCCGAAGCGCGACTGGTACTGGTGGCGGCCCGCCCGCGACGGACGGGAGCCCACCAACTGGCGGTCGTTCTTCTCCGGCTCCACCTGGGAGCTCGACCCGGCGACCGGCGAGTACTACCTGCACCTGTTCAGCCGCCGCCAGCCCGACCTCGACTGGGAGAACCCGGAGGTCCGCGCCGCGGTCCACGCGATGATGCGCTGGTGGCTCGACCGCGGGGTCGACGGCTTCCGCATGGACGTCATCAACATGATCTCCAAGGACCCGGCGCTGCCCGACGGCGTGGTCCGCGACGGCGGCACCCTCGGCGACGGGTCGCCGCACTACCTGGGCGGCCCGCGGCTGCACGAGTTCCTGCAGGAGATGCACCGCGAGGTCTTCGCCGGCCGGCCGGACCGGCTGCTCACCGTCGGTGAGATGCCGGGCGTCACCGTCGAGCAGGCGCGGCGGCACACCGACCCGGCCCGCGCCGAGGTCGACATGGTGTTCCAGTTCGAGCACGTGCAGGTCGACCAGGGCGACGGCAAGTGGGACGTACGGCCGTTCGACCTCGTCGCCCTGAAGCGGACGCTCGGGCGCTGGCAGGAGGCGCTGGCCGACGTCGGCTGGAACAGCCTCTACTGGAACAACCACGACCAGCCGCGGGTGGTCAGCCGGTTCGGCGACGACGGGGAGCACCGGACGGCGTCGGCCAAGATGCTGGCGACCGTGCTCCACCTGCACCGCGGGACGCCGTACGTCTACCAGGGCGAGGAGCTCGCGATGGCCAACGTGCCGTTCGCGGGCATCGAGGACTTCCGCGACATCGAGTCGCTCAACCACTGGGCCGCCACCGTCGGCGCCGGCCGCGCGACGCCGGAGCAGGTGCTGCCGGCCCTGCGTGCGCGCAGCCGCGACAACGCGCGCACGCCGATGCAGTGGGACGACGGCCCGCACGCCGGCTTCACCACCGGGACCCCGTGGATCGGCGTCCACCCCGACCACGTGCGCGTCAACGCCCGGGCGGCGCGCGCGGACCCCGACTCGGTGTTCCACCACTACCGGCGGCTCATCGCCCTGCGCCACGAGGAGGCGGTCGTCGCCCTCGGCGACTTCCGCATGCTCCTGCCGGAGGACCCACGGGTGTACGCCTTCACCCGCCGGCTCGATGACGTGGAGCTGCTGGTGATGGGCAACTTCTCACCCGACGTCGTGATCCCAGACGTGCCGGACGCGCAGGCATGGGCCGCGGCCGAGGTCCTGGTGGGGACCCCGGCCGACGGCCTCGCGCTCGGCCCCTGGGAGGGCCGGGCCTACCGCCGGACCGTCTAGGAGGCCGGTGGACAACGCCGTCCGTCGCGAGCGGCGTCGCGGGCGGTCGCTGGCAAGGCGGAGTCTTCGCCGGTAGCGGTGTCCTACCGGCGAAGACGACAACGCCGCCAGAGGCTGTCCGAGGCGTCGCGCAGCAGGACAGCGCGTTGTTCAGGGGTCTCCTAGTCCACGAGCCGGAGGCCGGTCGCGCTGTCGAACCAGTGCACCTTCTCCGGCCGCGGCGCCAGGTGGATCTGCTCGCCCTTCATCGGCGGCGACTTGGGGTCGACGCGCGCCACCAGCAGCTCGCCGGTGGCGCCGCCCGTGACGCTGCCGTGCAGGAAGGCGTCGGAGCCGAGCTCCTCGACCAGCTCCACGGTGACCGGGATGCCGGCGCCGTCGGAGGACAGCACGAGGTCCTCCGGCCGGATGCCGACCGTCACCTCCTGGCCGGTCAGGTCGCTGCGGCCCTGGCGCGGCAGGTCGAGGTCGAACGTCCCGAGGTGCAGCGGAGCCTCGCCGTCGACGGTCAGCGTCAACAGGTTCATCGCCGGTGAGCCGATGAAGCCGGCCACGAAGGCGTTGGCCGGCCGGTCGTACATCGCGCGCGGCTTGTCGACCTGCTGCAGCACCCCGGCGTTGAGGACCGCGACGCGGTCGCCCATGGTCATGGCCTCGACCTGGTCGTGGGTCACGTAGACCGTGGTGACCGCGAGCCGTCGCTGCAGCGACGCGATCTGCGTGCGGGTGGCGACGCGCAGCTTGGCGTCGAGGTTGGACAGCGGCTCGTCCATGCAGAACACCTGCGGGCTGCGCACGATCGCGCGGCCCATGGCGACGCGCTGGCGCTGGCCGCCGGACAGGGCCTTGGGCTTGCGGTCGAGGTAGTCGGTCAGGTCGAGGATCTTCGCCGCCTCCTCGACCCGCTGGCGGATGTCGGCCTTCGGCGCTCCGGCGATCTTCAGGGCGAAGCCCATGTTGTCGGCGACCGTCATGTGCGGGTAGAGCGCGTAGGTCTGGAAGACCATGGCGATGTCGCGGTCGCTCGGGTCCACGTCCGTGACGTCGCGGTCGCCGATGCGGATCTGGCCGCCGTTGACCGGCTCGAGGCCTGCCAGCATGCGCAGCGACGTCGACTTGCCGCAGCCGGAAGGACCGACGAGGACGAGGAACTCGCCGTCGCCGATCTCCAGGTCGAGCGAGTCGACCGCCGGTCGGGTGCCGCCCTCGTAGAGGCGGGTCGCCCCGTCGAACGTGACCGTTGCCATGGTGTGTCCCTCCACCGGCAGGTACGTGCCGGACGATCCGAGTGGGGGTGGGGAAGGGCGGGTCGCCCGGGTGTGCGAGCGGAGGCTCGCACGGTCAGCAGCGCCGTGCGCGACGACCCGCGCAGCGTGACGCCGGTCACACTATCGTTACCTGGCCGTGCCCGTGTCCTGTTGCGCTCGGCTTGCGGAAGCGTTATCACTGGCCGCGAGAATGCCCCCCGGGACGCCGTCGTCTCCTGCGACGGGCCGGGGCACGACCAAGAAAGGGTGAGGTATGGCGCTGCGTCGTACGAAGCCCCTCCCTGCCGTGGCGCTGGCCGGCGCACTCGGACTGACCCTGAGCCTCGCCGCGTGCGGCGGGGGCGACTCCGACGACGAGTCGCCGACGGCCGGTGGTGGCGCGAGCGCCAGTGCCGGCAGCGACGACAAGTGCGCCGCCTACGCCAAGTACGGCGACCTCAAGGGCAAGACCATCAGCCTGTTCACGAGCATCGTGACGCCTGAGGACACGCCCCAGATCAACTCCTACAAGCCGTTCGAGGAGTGCACCGGCGCGACGGTGAAGTACGAGGGCGACAAGTCCTTCGAGACGCAGGTGCTCGTGCGGGCCCGCGCCGGCAACCCGCCGGACATCGCCATCGTCCCGCAGCCGGGCCTGCTCCAGCAGCTCGTCTCGACGGGCAAGGTCGTCGAGGCGCCGGCCGACGTGGCCGCCAACGTCGACAAGTTCTGGGGCGAGGACTGGAAGGGCTACGGCACGGTCGACGGCAAGTTCTACGCCGCCCCGCTCGGCGCCAACTTCAAGTCGCTCGTCTGGTACTCCCCGAGCGAGTTCGAGGAGAAGGGCTACGAGGTCCCCAAGACCCTCGACGAGCTGACCGCCCTCTCGGACAAGATCGCCGCGGACGGCAAGAAGCCGTGGTGCGCCGGCATCGCCAGCGGTGAGGCCACCGGTTGGCCGATCACCGACTGGATGGAGGACATGATGCTCCGCCTGTCCGGGCCGGAGGAGTACGACAAGTGGGTCAAGCACGAGATCCCGTTCAACTCCGCGGGTCCGATCGCCGCGCTCGACCAGGTCGGCGGCATCCTGAAGAACGACAAGTACGTCAACGGCGGGCTCGGCCCGGTGAAGAGCATCGCGTCGACGACGTTCCAGGACGGCGGCCTGCCGATCCTCGACGGCACCTGCTCCCTGCACCGCCAGGCGAGCTTCTACGCCGCCAACTGGCCCGAGGGCACGAAGGTGGCCGAGGACGGCGACGTCTTCGCCTTCTACCTGCCCGGCAAGGACGAGAGCAGCAAGCCGGCTCTCGGCGGTGGCGAGTTCATCGCCGCGTTCTCCGACCGTCCTGAGGTCGCGGCGTTCCAGGACTACCTGTCCACGGACACCTGGGCCAACAACAAGGCCAAGGCCACCCCGCTCGGCGGCTGGATCAGCGCCAACAAGGGCCTGGACGCGGCCAACCTGGTGAGCCCGATCGACAAGCTGGCGGTCGGCATCCTGCAGGACCCCGAGGCGGTCTTCCGCTTCGACGGCTCGGACCAGATGCCGGCAGCCGTGGGCTCCAACTCGTTCTGGAAGCAGGCGACCGCCTGGATCACCGGCCAGGACACGAAGACCTCGCTCGACAAGATCGAGGCCGGCTGGCCGAAGTAGCCACACGCAGCCGGGTGGGTCCGTCACTCTGACAGGACCCGCCCGGCTCGTGCCGGTCCCCCTGCCAGGCCGTCCGAGAAGAGGTGCGCAGCCGACGTGTCCACCGGTGAGAAGTTCCTGCAGATGCTCCTGGCGATCGTGCTGTTCGTCGCCGTGGTGGGCGTCGTCCTGGTCGTCGCGGGACGGTTCAAGGGTCGTAACGGCGACCGCGCGGTCGCCGCGGCGTTCCTCGTCCCGACCGCGCTCGCGCTGAGCGTCGGCCTGGTCTACCCCGCGCTGCGCACCATCTACTTCTCGTTCTTCGACGCCCAGGGCGCGTCGTTCAACGGGTTCGACAACTACCAGCAGATCTTCACCGACAGCGACCAGCTGACGGTGCTGCGCAACACGGTCCTGTGGGTCGTCATCACGCCGTTCCTGGCGACCGGCATCGGCCTGCTCTACGCCATCCTCGTCGACCGGGCGAAGTTCGAGAAGGCGGCCAAGGCGCTCATCTTCCTGCCGATGGCCATCTCCTTCGTCGGCGCGTCGATCATCTGGAAGTTCGTCTACGAGTACCGCCCGGACCAGGGCAGCATCAAGCAGATCGGCCTGCTCAACCAGCTCTGGGTCATGGTGGGCGGCACGCCGCAGCAGTGGCTGCTCAACGAGCCGTGGAACAACCTGTTCCTCATCATCGTCATGATCTGGATCCAGGCCGGCTTCGCCATGACGATCCTGTCGGCCGCCATCAAGGCGATCCCCGACGACATCACCGAGGCCGCCCGCCTGGACGGCGTCGGCGCGATCGGGATGTTCCGCTACATCACCGTGCCGAGCATCCGCCCCTCGCTCGTCGTCGTGCTGACGACGATCGGCATCGCGACGCTCAAGGTGTTCGACATCGTCCGCACGATGACCGGCGGCTCGTTCAACACCAGCGTCGTGGCCAACGAGTTCTACAGCCAGACCTTCTCGGCGGACAACCAGGGGCTGGGCGCCGCGCTCGCCGTCCTGCTGTTCGTGCTCGTGCTGCCGATCGTCTTCTACAACATCCGTCAGCTGCGCGCCTCGGAGGGCCGATGACCGCCACCACCCCCGCCGCGCTGCCCGTCACGAGCACGCCGCCGCTGGCCGTCACGGTCAACGCCGCGGCCGGCAACGCCAAGGACCGGCTGACGTCGCCGCTGGTCGTCGATCGCGGCCGTCGTGCTGGCCGTGCTCTGGACGATCCCGACCTTCGGCCTGGCCGTGTCCTCCGTGCGGCCGGCCGGCGACACCCGGCGCAGCGGCTGGTGGACGTTCTTCTCCAACCCCGACTTCACGCTCGACAACTACCGCGCCGTGTTCAACGACAACGGGCTCGGCGCCTACTTCGTCAACTCGTTCGTCATCACGATCCCGTCGGTGGTCATCCCGCTGTGCCTCGCGTCGCTGGCGGCCTACGCCTTCGCGTGGGTGCGAGTTCCGCGGACGCAACCTGCTCTTCGTCATCGTCTTCGCGCTGCAGATCGTGCCCATCCAGGTGACGCTGCTGCCGCTGCTGAAGCTGTTCGTCACGACCGACCTGGCCGGGTCGTTCTGGACCATCTGGCTCTCGCACTCGGTGTTCGCGCTGCCGCTGGCCATCTTCCTGCTCCACAACTTCATGCGCGAGATCCCGAAGGAGCTCATCGAGGCGGCGCGCATGGACGGCGCCGGCCACGTGCAGATCTTCTTCCGCGTGCTGCTGCCGCTGCTGACGCCTGCGCTGGCGGCCTTCGGCATCTTCCAGTTCCTGTGGGTCTGGAACGACCTGCTGGTGGCGCTGACCTTCGCCGGCGGTGGCGACAAGGTCGCCCCGCTGACGGTGTTCATCGCCAACCTGGCCGGCACCCGCGGCACCGCGCTGCACCTGCTCTCCGCCGGCGCCTTCATCTCCATCATCGTGCCGGTCGTCGTCTTCCTCGCCCTGCAGCGCTACTTCGTCAGAGGGCTGCTGGCCGGTGGCCTCAAGGGCTGACGCCGGCCCCGGTCCGGCCTGCGCGACGACGGGCGGCCGACGTGACGAGCATCCACGACGTCGCCCGGGCCGCCGGCGTCTCGCCGGCCACCGTGTCGCGCGCGCTGCGCGGCCTGGACCGGGTCAGCGAGACGACGCGGCAGAAGGTGCTGGCCGCCGCTGCGGAGCTGTCCTACGTCGCCTCGCCGACCGCGACCAGCCTGGTGTCGGGCAAGACCGGGGTCGTCGGCGTGGTCGTGCCGTTCCTCAACCGGTGGTTCTTCTCCAGCGTCCTCGACGGCACCGAGCAGCTGCTGCGCCAGCACGGCTACCACCTGCTGCTGTTCAACGTCGGCAGTCGCGGGGCGGCGCGCACCCTGATGCTCGACCAGCGCCTGCTGTGGAAGCGGGTCGACGCGCTGCTCGTGCTCTCCGCCGACCTGGAGCCCGAGGAGGTCGAGCTGCTGGCGGCGCTCGGCGTCCCGCTGGTGGCCGTCGACGTCGACCTCGACGGCTGGGACCGCGTCGGCATCGACGACGTGCACGCGGCCGAGCTGGCCACCGACCACCTGCTGGACCTCGGTCACCGCCACGTCGCCTACGTCGGCGGCAACCCCGAGGAGGACGTCCACCTGGCCACGGCGGTCGACCGCGAGGCCGGCGTCGTGCGCGCGCTCGGCCGTCGCGGGCTCGCGCTGGACCCCGTCTGCAAGGTGCGCGGTGACTGGACGGTGCGCGGCGGGATGGCTGCCGGCGAGCAGCTGCTGGCGCTGCGGCGTCGGCCGACCGCCGTCGTGGCGGCCTCCGACGAGATGGCCATCGGCGTGCTGTGCGCCGCCCGCGACGCGGGCGTGCAGGTCCCGGGCGACCTGTCCGTCGTGGGCATCGACGACCACCACATGGCCTTCGCCCACGACTTGACGACGGTGGCGCAGCCGGTGCACGAGCAGGGCCGCATCGCCGCGCAGCTGCTGCTCGACGCGCTGAGCGAGCAGCAGCCCCACGTGCGCCGGCAGTGCAACCTGCCGGTCGAGCTGGTGGTGCGCGGCAGCAGCGCCGCCCCGCGACGCCGGGGGCACCGACGCGGCTAGGGCAGCAGCTCCCGCACGCGCTCGCGGTCGGGCTCGCTGATGACCACGCGCAGCATGGCGGCACGTGACCGGTCCTGCCCGGCGGTCAGCTCCGGGCGGCTGACGTAGAGGCCCGCGGCGTCGGCCTCCACGTCGCGCAGGTAGGCGGCGTAGCCGCGCAGCTGGGCGGCGTAGGCGTCGCGGGCCGCCTGCTCCCGGCCGTGCCACGGGAGCACCCTCGTGCGCGGTCGTCGCGGCGCGCTCCTGCACCAGGCGGTCGGCCTGCTCGCCAGCCGTGTCCTGCACCAGGCGCTGCAGGCTCCGGCGCACCTGCGGGGTCGTCGACGCCGAGAACAGCAGCGGCCGCGAGTAGGTCACGGTCGCGGCCAGCCGCCGGTTGGCGTACGTCGATCGCGGACTGCCCGGCGACGACCCGGTCGAGCAGCGCGTCGGTCTCGCGGCCGCGCTGCAGCTCGTCGAGGCGCAGGACCCCGAGCACCAGCAGGATGAGCAGGCCGACCGCGACCAGCGGCCATCGACGCACCGGTCGCGACGGACCGGCGTCGAGCAGCTCAGCGGTGGGCGGCACGGTCAGATGCCCGGCACCTGCGCGAGCAGGGACTTCTCGTCGGGCTTGGTCGGCAGGATGCTCGCGATGTAGCTGCGCAGCGCCGCCTCGATGCCGATGTCGCGGCCGGCGGCCTCCGAGAGGTACCACCGGTGCAGCAGGATCTCGTGGAAGAACTCGGCCGGCTCGAGCTTCTTGCGCATCTCGCGCGGGACCTCCCGCACCGCCGGCCGGAACACCTCCGCCAGCCACTCGTGCGCCACGATCTCCTCGGACTCCTCCGCCTGCCCGGTGGCGGCGCGGTAGGAGTCGAGGTCGTTGAGCAGCCGCCGGGCCTGGTTCTCCTCGACGTCCAGGCCGGTGAGGCGGAGCAGCCGGCGGGCGTGGTGTCCGGCGTCCACGACCTTCGGCCGGATCTCGATGCGGTCGCCGGCGACGCCGGTCACGACCTCGAGCTCGGCGACGTCGAACCCGAGGGCGTTGAGCCGGCGGATGCGCGCGTCGACGCGGTAGCGCTCGCCGGCGCGGAACACCTCTGGCTCGGTGAGCTCGCGCCACAGGTCGCCGTAGCGCGACGCGATGCTGTCGCCGACCTTGATGGGGTCGACGTCGGTGTCGAGCAGCTCGCCGTCCTGCAGGTCCATGAGCTCACCGATGATGTTCGTACGCGCCATGCTCACGTCGTAGGCGCGCTGGCCGTCCGACAGGCGCGCGTGCTGCTCGGTGGTCTCGGCGTCGACGAGGTAGGCGGCGAAGCTGCCGGCGTCGCGGCGGAACAGCGTGTTGGACAGCGAGCAGTCGCCCCAGTAGAAGCCGGCGAGGTGCAGGCGCACGAGCAGCACGGCGAGCGCGTCGAGCAGGCGCAGCGCGGTCTCCGGCCGCAGCGTCTGCGAGAACAGGGCGCGGTAGGGCAGCGAGAACTCCAGGTGCCGGGTGACCAGCGCCGTCTCGAGCTGCTCGCCGTCGGGGGCGGTGCGGCCCTCGACGATGCCGACCGCCTCGACCGAGGGCACCCCGGCGCGCTCCATCGCACGCAGCAGGCGGTACTCCTTCTCGGCGACGAACGCGCCGATCTCCTTCACCGCGTAGACGGCGTCCGACAGCCGCACGAAGCGCACGACGTGGCGCGAGATGCCCCGGGGCAGCCCGACCAGGCGGTTGGCCGGCCACTCCTCCAGCGGCAGGTCCCACGGCAGGTCGTAGATCTCCGAGGGCGCGGGTGCGCCGATCAGGTGGAGCGCCATGCGCGCACGGTCTCACCCCGCGTGCAGGATGGCGACATGCGCATCACGAGGTACGGCCACTCCTGCCTGCTCGTCGAGGACGGCGACGCCCGGCTGCTGCTCGACCCGGGCGTGTTCTCCGCGGGGTTCGAGGAGCTGCGCGGGCTGACCGGCGTCCTGGTGACCCACCAGCACGCCGACCACCTGGACCTCGACCGGCTGCGCCCGCTGCTGGACGCCAACCCCGACGCCGCGCTGCACTGCGACAGCGGCTCGGCCGAGCAGCTCGGCGAGCTGCCGCACCGGGTCGTGCAGGACGGCGACGCCGTCGAGCTGGGCACCCGGGTGGAGGTGCTCGGTGCGGCGCACGCCGTCATCCACCCCGACATCCCGCGCATCCCGAACGTCGGCTACCTGGTCGGCGGGCGGTTCTTCACGCCGGGCGACGCCCTGACGGTGCCGCCGGCCGACGTCGAGGTGCTGGGCCTGCCGACCGCCGCGCCCTGGCTGAAGCTGAGCGAGGCGGTCGACCTGCTGCGCGCCGTCGCGCCGCGGGTGGCGTTCCCGGTGCACGACGCGGTGCTGGCGAAGCCGCAGATCTGGTACGGGCAGTTCGCGCAGCTGGCCCCGGAGGGCACCGAGTTCCGCGTCGTCGCCCCGGACGCGACGCTGTAGGGCTACTCCTCGTCGTCGAGGCGGAAGCCCACCTGCATCGTCACCTGGAAGTGGCCGACCTCGCCCTCGACGACGTGCCCGCGGATCTCGCCGACGGTGAACCACTCGACGTTGCGCTTGGTCTTGGCGGTGCTCCGGATCGCCTTGCGGATGGCGTCGTCGACCGAGGTCTCGGACGAGCCGACGATGGTGCTGATGCTGTAGACGTGGTCGCTCACGCTGCTCCTCGGGTAGACGCTCACTCGTCGTCGAGCGGCTCGGTCACGGTGACGACCGCGCTCCAGGCGCGGTCGCCGGCACGGAAGCCGAGCGGGGACGTGCCCAGCCGCTGCGCCGTCAACCGGACCGTCGTGCCGCCGGGGTCCGGCTCGAGGCCGGTGAGCCGGAGCTCGGCGGGCACTCCCATCGCCGCCCACGGGCGGTCGGCAGGGGGCAGCCGCAGCACCAGCTCCTGCCCGAGCGGCACCTCCCGCTCCACGCCGTCGGCGTCGACCGGGTGCGCCTCGCCGGCGACCACCGCCAGGCCGGCGGGGCCGAGCTGCCCGCGTGAGCGCAGCGCCACCACCAGGCCGGCGACGACCAGCGCTGTCGCGGTCAGGTAGCCGACCCGGTCGGCGATCGGCAGCAGCAGCGCGAGCCCGCCACCGGCCGCGAAGGCGAGCTGCAGCGCTGTCTCCGACCGGGCGAACGCCGTGGAGACCTGCGACGGCGCGACGGAGGTCTGCAGGGCGGCGTCGAGCGCGAACTTGGCCACCGAGGCGGCCGCACCGCCGGCGATGACGAGCAGCACGCGTGGTCCCGCGTCCGGCTGCCACACGGCCACCGCGCCGAGGACCGCCGGTACGACCAGCCCCAGCCACGGCAGCCACCGCGAGCGGTCCTCCGACAGCTGCGAGCTGACCGCCGTGCCGGCGAACTGCCCGACCGCCGCGGCACCGACGACCAGGCCGACCGCGGTGCCGGACGCGCCCTGCTCGCGCAGCAGGAAGGCGAGGTAGACGAGCAGGAAGCCCGACAGCGCGCGCAGCGCGACGGCGGCCACCAGCGCGGGACGCACCTCGGGCCCGGCCTCGCCGAGGCGGTAGCGGCCCGGCGCGACGTCGTCCGGCCGGGACGGGACGCGGGCGTCGTCGACGTGGGCGGGCAGGCGCAGGGCCAGCACGCCGGCCGGCAGCAGCACCAGCGCCGCGAGGCGCAGTGACCACGCGGGTCCGGCCAGGGCGACCAGCCCGGCACCCGCGCCGGCGGCCAGGGTGCCGCCGGCGACGGCGACCAGGTTGAGCCGTGCGCCGGTCTGCACCAGCCCGAGACCCGGTGGCCGCACCCGGGGGACAGCGGCGCTGCGGGCCACGCCGTAGCCGCGGGACAGCACGAGCACGACGAGGGCGAGCGGGTAGAGCCGCAGGTCGTCGACGGTCGCCGCCATGAGGAAGGTGGCGACGGCCCGGCCGCCGGTGCTGACCGCCAGCACTGCGCGCCGGCCGTGCCGCAGGTGGTCGAGCAACGGACCGGCCACCGGCACGAGCAGCGAGAACGGCAGCAGCGTCAGCAGCAGGTAGAGCGCGACGCGGTCGCGCGCCTGCCCGAGCGGCACGGAGAAGAACAGCGTGCCCGCCAGCGAGACGGCGACGAGCGCGTCACCGGCGGAGTGCAGCGCGTGCACCGACAGCAGCCCGGTCAGCCCGCTGCGGTCCGCGCCACCCGCCCGGGCTGCGGTCGTGATGCGGCCGACGACGCCCGACAGCGCGCCGCCCACTCCCCCTGCCACGGCGCTGACGCTAGCCCGCGGACAGCGGTCCAGGGACCGCGATGGTCGCCCTCGCGGCGACGACCTGACACCATCGTGGGGAGTCGCCGCAGTCGCGGTGCACCCGACGCCGCAGGAGGAACGCTGTGACCAACCCCGACGAGACCCCCGACGACGGCGACACGACGCCCGCGCGGGGCGCCGCCGCCGCCAAGGGCCGCCGTGCGGGTCGCGCTGCCAAGACCACGCCCGTGCCCGCGGTCACGACCGGCTCCTCGCCGCTCGCTGCCGCCCTGCGCGGACTGGTCGAGGGCATGGAGCAGGAGGTCGCTGAGATCACCCGCCTGTCCGGTGAGGTCGACGAGCACGTCGCGACGCTGAACGGCCTGCGGGCCGACATCACCCAGCGGCTCGTGCACCTCGACGAGCTGCGCGCGGTCGCGGACGACGCCAACCTCGGCGCCTTCCTCGACGAGAACATCCAGCCGCAGCTGCCGCAGGAGGCCGAGGACTTCCCCGAGCGCATCTACGGCAGCTAGTCGCCGTCAGCCCTGCGGCGCCGCCGGCTCAGCCCCGGCGCCGCAGGCCCCACCGCGTCGCAGGCGCGTCCTCGAGCACCATCGCCCGCGCCTCCGCCATCGCCACCCGCTGCAGCAGCTCCTGCCGCTCGTCCTGCAGCCGCTCGATCTCCTGCTCCAGGCGGGCCCCGCGCTCCTCGAGGTCGCCGAGCCGGCGCAGCCGCATCTCGGCCACCGCCTCGGCCCGGGCCGCCCGCTGCCCCGCGGCGTAGAGCTCGCCCGACAGGCGCTCCATCGCGTCGACCGTCGTCATGGGCACCAGGTCGGTGCCGGGCGCGGCCTTCTTCCTCGGCGCCCGCTTCCGCACCGGCTGCGCCGCAGCCGGTTCCGATGCCGGGGCGTCACGTCTTGCACGGCGGCGTACGGGCTGCGGCTGCTCGACCGGCCGGGCCTGCGCAGCAGCCGCCGGGACCCGTGGCCGCCCGACCGGGCTGCGGGCGGCGAGCCCCCGCGGACCCTGCTCGACCTCGGGCACGACAACCTCCTCGCAGCGCTCAGCGGACGCGCCCACGGTCCCACGGCGTCCGCGCCGCAGGTCCGCGTGACACGCTCGTGGTCCTCGTCACGCGCCGCGCTCGGGCCGACGCGCACCTCACCCGGCGGCTGGCACGATGGGCCGCGATGACCTCTCTCGCGATCGCCCCCACGACCGACATCAGCACCTGGTTGCGCGGCAACGGACTGCTGATCGTGCTCTACGTGCTCGCGGCGATCCTGCTGACCCGCTTCATCAGCTGGCTGGGCGAACGCATCACGACGCGCATCGACACCAACTCGACCGGCGGGGACGCCCTCGTCCGCTCGGAGGAGAGCAAGCACCGGCACGCCGTCGCGCAGGTGCTGACCTGGGTGAGCGTGGTGCTCATCTACTGCGTCACCGCGGTGCTCGTCGTCGACCTGCTCGGCATCCCCATCACCGGCCTGGTCGCGCCGGCGACCGTGGCCGGTGTCGCGCTCGGCTTCGGCGCGCAGCGCATCGTGCAGGACATCCTGGCCGGCTTCTTCCTCATCGCCGAGCGGCAGTACGGCTTCGGCGACGTCGTCCGCATCGGCGCCCTGGGCTCGACCGAGGGCGTGACCGGCACCGTCGAGGACGTGACGCTGCGGGTGACGCAGATCCGCGCGTCCAACGGCGAGGTGGTCATCGTCCCGAACGGCCAGATCGTCCAGGTGACCAACCTGTCCCGCGACTGGGCCCGCGCGGTCGTCGACGTGCCGATGCCGGCGACGGTCGACGTGAGCCGCGTCAGCGACGTGCTGCACGCCGTCGGCGTCGCCGCCTTCGCCGACGAGGACCTGCGCCCGCTGCTGCTCGACGAGCCGAGCGTCATGGGCGTCGAGAGCCTCGGCGTCGACGAGCTGAAGGTGCGCATGGTCGCCCGCACCCTGCCGGGCAAGCAGTTCGAGGTCGGTCGCGCCCTGCGCGTCCGCGTCGCCGTGGCCTTCCGGGCCGAGGGCATCAACGTCGGCGCCGGCCTCGACACCGCCGCGCCGACCTCGACCACCCCGGCGGTCTGAGCCGTGCGTCCCACGCTGCTCGGCGACCGCGTCCGCACGACCACCGTCGCCCTCGCCCTGGCCTTCCTCGGCGTCCTGGCGCTCTACCTCGCGGTGCGACCGCCGCCTGTGCTGCCCGTGCGCGGCGACGACACGGGGACGGTCGTGCGCACCGTCCCGGCGCCGAGCCCGTCGCGCAGCCCGCAGCGCACCGCGGAGCCGACGCCGTCCGCGGCGCCGGTCGAGCCGGCGGCCACCGCGACGACCGGCGTGCCGACGCCACCTGCGCCGACCGTCAGCCCGCCGACCGTCAGCCCGCCGACCGTCAGCCCGTCGGCCGACCGGCCGGCTGCCAGCCCGACGCCGGGCGAGGGGTCGCCGGTCGTGTCGGTGCCGCCGCTCGACGAGCCGTCGCCGCCAGCAGCCTGATCAGCTGAGCAGCAGCCGCTCCGCCACGGCGAGCGGCAGGCCGCCGGAACCCGCCAGGCGGTCGTGGAACACGCGCAGGTCGCCGGTCCAGGCTGCGGCCATCCGGTCCAGCTCCAGCGCACCGGTCAGGTAGGACGGCGCCTGCGTCGGCCAGGCGCAGTAGCGCACGACCTCGGCCCTGGCCGTGTCCGGACCGAGGCCGGTGTGGGTGGTCATGTGCTCGGTCGCCTCGTCGACGGTCATCTCCCCGAGGTGCAGCGCCGGGTCGACCACCATGCGCGCGGCCCGGAACAGCCGCGCGTCGACCTGTCCCAGCTGGTGCCTCGGGTCGGCGAAGAAGCCCGCGTCGCGCATGAGCTGCTCGGCGTAGAGGCCCCAGCCCTCGGTGAAGTACGGCGTGCGGAACACTGCGCGCAGCGGACGCCGCTGCGTGGCCGCCAGGTGCGCGAAGTGCCAGTGGTGGCCGGGGTAGGCCTCGTGCACCGCGGTCGACGGCATGCCGTAGCGACTGTTGCTCTGCAGCCGGTCGAGCACCGCCTCGGGCGAGGCGCCGTCCGGCGGGTAGGGCACGAAGAAGTGCCCGCGCGGCGGCCCCGGCGCGAACGGCGGCGGCACGATGTAGAACGCCACGGCCAGCACCCCGCGCATGAACACCGGTGCCGGGTCGACGTCGCACGTCTCCCCCTCGGGCAGCGTCACGAGCCCGCGCTCGACGAGGAAAGCGCGCGCCCGCGCCGTCCACTCGGCGTACTCCTCGCGCATCGCCTCGGGCGTCGGCGGCGCGTCGAGCAGCAGCTCGTCCACCAGGGTCCGCCAGTCGTCGTGCCCGGCGATCTCGCGGGTGAGCCGGCGCATCTCGCCCTCGAGCTCGGCGTAGACGCGCTTGCCGCGCTCGCGCAGCTCCCGCGCGCCGTACGCCAAGCCCTCGCGCTCCCGCAGCAGCGCGTCGTAGCGCTGCTCGCCGATCGCCCACTCGCCGGTGGCCCGCTCGGCCAGGTCCTGCAGGAACGGCACGGCCTGCTCGTACGCCTCCGCCGCCACCGCCCCGGCTGACCGCAGCTCGTCCTGCAGCGCCGGGTCGTCGACGGAGCCGGCCACCTGCTCGCGCGCGTAGGTGACGCCGCCCTTGGCCTGGTTCACGGCGCGCGCCACCAGCAGCGGGGAGGCCAGCGCCGGGTCGAGGTTGGCCCGCATCTGCTCCAGCACCGCCGGCACACCGCGCAGCCGGGCCGACGCGTCGCGCACGAGGTCGGCGTCCGGGCGCAGCCGGTGCAGGAAGAGCGTGAAGACGCCGTTCAGGCCGGCGCCGAGGTAGGCGTCGGGCGAGCGGCGCCAGTCCTGCCAGTCCTCGACCGCACGCCGGCCGCGCAGCCAGGCGACGGCCAGGTCGCGGTCGGCGCGGTCCTCCGGGTCGGGGACGGCGTCGTCCGGCACCGCCTCGAAGGCGGCCAGCCACGCGGCGTCCTTCGTGGCCCGGTCCGCGTGCGCCGCCGCGGACAGGTCGGGCATCCGGCCGTCGTGCTCGGTCAGGCCGAGGCCGGACGCGGTGAGCGGACTGGCGGCGTACTCGTCGGCGAGCAGCGCGTCGACGAGGGCGGGCAGCGGCGGGGTCGAGGTCACCGCCCCACTCTGCCGTAACGCCGGGCACCCGACCGGCGACGAGTGCAGTGGTCCTCCCTCACCCAGCACGGACCCGGCCGGCTCCCGGCACGGGACACCAGACGCAAGGAGTCCACATGATCGTCCTCGGCATCGTCCTGCTGCTGCTCGGCCTGTTCACCAGCATGAGCATCCTGACGACGCTGGGCCTCGTGCTCATCGTCATCGGCGTCGTGCTGAACATCGTCCCGGTCGGCGGCACCCGTCGCCGGGTCTACTAGCCCGGGTCTGGTCACGACGGGCCCTTGTCGCCCCCCGGGGCCCGTGCTGTGCTCGGAGTGCGCCGGCGCGACACCGCGCCGGCGCATCAGCCCGGGGGGCGTCATGGCCAGGACACAGCGGCTGCTCGTGGCCGCAGCGGCGACGGTGGCGCTCAGCGGCGCCGGATACGGCATCGCGCTGGCAGCGGCGGGCGACGCGCCACCGGTGCTCTGCGTCGCCACCAAGGACGGCGCCGTGCGGCTGGTGGCCGCAGGCACGGCCTGCCGCAAGGACGAGACGCAGACCGCGCTGCCGACCGGCGCCGCCGGGGCGACGGGCGCGACCGGCGCAACAGGACCGGCCGGGGCTGTCGGTGCGGCCGGGCCGGCCGGCGCGACAGGTCCGGCCGGCTCCACAGGTCCGGCCGGCTCGACAGGTCCGGCCGGCTCGGCGGGTGCGGCAGGCCCGGCCGGGCCGGCCGGCGCGTCCGCGCCGGTGCCCGGCAGCACCGTCGTCGGCTCCGCGACGCTCAACCGCGATGGGGGCAAGGCGCCGCTGCAGTTCGACCTCCTGGGCTGGACGGCGGGCGCGACGAACCCGGGCATCGTCGCGGGTAGCGGCGGCTCGGGGTCGGCCAGCACCGGCAAGGTGACCTTCGCGCCGTACACCCTGGTCAAGAAGGTCGGGGTCGCGACGCCCCAGCTGCTGCTCCTCACGGCGAACGGCAGCCACCTGCCGTCTGCCGTCGTCACCCTCTACACGCCCGGGACCACCACGCCGGTGGCCACCTACACCCTGAACGACCTGCTCGTGACCTCGGTCCAGCAGGCTGGGGACGGCTCCGGCCTGGCAGCGCTGGAGACCGTGGAGCTCCAGGCGACCCGCACCGGGTCGACGCCGCCGGGGCGTCCACCACCTGGGACACGAGCAAGAACGCCGGTAGCGGCACCGGCTGACCCGTGGAGGGCCACGCGCGCCAGGTGCGAGCCGGCCGCGAACGGGGCAGGCAGGGGGCATGACCGACCCCACAGCGGACGAGACCGCCGAGCAGCTCTACGACGTCTACGCGACCGAGGAGGGCGACTGGTTCAGCGTGCCCGCCGGTGACATCGGCGTCTACATCATCCCTCGGGTGACGCAGGCCGTGATCGACGCCCTCGACGCCGGCGCGTCCCCCGAGGACCTGCTCCCCGACGACGAGGAGGACCTTCCGGGCCTGGACTCCTACGCCGTGTCCGTCGACGAGGAGGACGTGGCCGAGCTCGACGGGCCGTTCCCGCAGGTGCTGCCGGACCGGCTCCGCACCTGACCGTGAAGCGGCTCTGCGAGGACTGCGGCGCGCGGGCCGGCTACTCCCTGACCAGCGTCCGGGAGGAGGCGGTGGTGCCGCCGGACGTCGTGGAGACGTACGCCTGCGACGACCACCGGCTCGACGTGACGGAGAACCTGCTCAACCGGCACGGCAACGTGACCATCACCGAGGTGATGGGCTAGCCGCCCGCGACCGACGGGATGACCTGCACCTCGGCGCCCTCGCCCACGGCGGCGCCGGCACCGCCGTGAGCGCGGACGTCCGCGCCGTCCACGTAGACGTTGACGTAGCGGCGGATCGAGCCGGTCTCGTCGCGGACCCGGCGCACCAGCACGGGGAACTCGACCTGCAGCGCGTCGAGCACGTCGGCGACCGTGCCGGCCGGCAGCGCCAGGTCGAGCGTGCGCGAGCCCCCGGCGAGGTCGGCCAGCGCGCCGGGCAGCACGACCCTCACGGCAGCTCGTAGGCGCGCACGGTCAGCACGTCGGGCAGGTGCGCCGCCACCTGCCCGAAGGTCGCGCCCTCGTCGGCGCTGGCGTAGACGCAGCCGTCGCGGGTGCCGAGGTAGACCCCCGTCGGGTCCAGGGTGTCGACGCAGGCCGCGTCGCGCAGCACCGTCGACCAGGAGCCGTCGGGCAGCCCGGACGCCGACTCCGTCCAGCTGGCCCCCCGGTCGGCGGTGCGGTGCACGCGCAGCCGGCCGTCCGGCGGGACGCGCTGCAGGTCGGCCTTGATGGGGACCACCCAGGCGGTGCCCGAGGTGTGCGGCGAGGCGAGCACGACGAACCCGAAGTCGCTGGGCAGCCCGTCGCCGATCGGCACCCACCGCCGGCCGGCGTCGTCGCTGCGGTAGACGCCGCCGTGGTTCTGGGCGTAGAGCGTCTCGTGGCCGCTCGCGTCGACCGCGACCTTGTGCACGCACTGGCCGAACTCGGGCTCCTCGCCGGGCAGGAAGCCGGCCGCGATGCCGCGGTTGCGGGGCGTCCAGCCCGACCAGCCGTCCTCGCTGGCGTAGACGCCACCGGTGCTCATCGCGACGACCACCCGGTCGGACGCCGGGTCGGGCAGCACGGTGTGCACCGCCGCACCACCGGCGCCGGGCTCCCACTGCGGCCGGTGGGGGTGGTCCCAGAGGTCGCGGACCATGGTGAAGCTCTCGCCGCCGTCCTCGCTGCGCCACAGCGAGGTCGGCTCGCAGCCGGCCCAGACGACGTCCGGGCGCTCGGCGGAGTCGGGTCGCAGCTGCCACACGCGCGCCAGCGCCGCGTCGGTGTCCTTGGGGAACTGGATCGCGCCGTGGTCGGTCTCCTGCCACGAGGCGCCGAGGTCGTCGGACCAGACCACCGTCGGGCCCCAGTGCTCGCTCATGGTCCCGGCCAGCAGCCGCGGGCGGGCGCGCCGGGTGTCGAGGGCGACGGAGGCCACCTCCTGCATGAGCAGCTGCGGCGGCTCCACCGTCCAGGTGAGCCGGTCGTCGCTGCGGGCCAGCCACAGTCCCTTGCGCGTGCCGATCGCCAGCAGGACCGCCATGGGGACCTCCTCGTCCGACGGCCGGTGCGGCCGCGCCTGCTGGTGCAGACGTCCGTCAGGCGCGCGACTGAGCGGTCAGGCGGCGACGGGGTCGCGCGGCAGCGTCAGCCCCAGCAGCCCGGACGCTCCCACGACCGCGGCACTGACGACCAGGGCCGCGGTGAAGGACACCTGCTCGACCAGCAGGCCCGCGAGCAGCGGCCCGAGGATCGAGCCGAGGTCGCTGGCCATCTGGAAGACGGCGACCGCTGTCCCGCCGCGGCCCTCCACGACGTCGCCGACCAGCGCGCCGGGCACGACGCCGAGGTAGGCCGAGCCCACGCCGAAGGCGACCATCGCCAGCACCAGCGACACCGGCCCGGTGGCGAGGACCAGGGCCGCCAGGGCGACGGCGCTGACCAGTCCCCCGCCGATGAGCGTCGGCCGTCGGCCGACGGTGTCGACCGCCCGCCCGGCCGGGAGCAGCAGCACCGCCTGCACCAGGGAGGAGACCAGGAACGCCGCCCCGATCCACCCGGGCGCCAGGTCGAGGTCGTCGACCACGAGCAGCGGCACGAGGGTGCTGCGCACGCCCAGCAGCGCGAAGCCGACGGCGAAGTTGCCGGCCAGCGCGGCGCGGTAGGCCGGCGAGGCCAGCGCCTCGGGCAGCGTGGTGCGCGCCTCGACCGCTGGTGCGACGTCGGGCTCGGCCGCCACTCCGGCGACGTCGGCGTCCGGCGGGGAGGCGGCCGGTGCGGTCGGCGCGCCCCGTCCGCCGGGGAGCAGCAGGGCGCCGGCCAGGCCGGCGAGGACGAGCGTCCCGGCGTACAGGAAGAAGGGGGCGCGCAGCGACACGCCGAGCACGGCGCCGCCGAGCGCCGGTCCGACGATGCCGCCGATGAGGAAGCCGCCGCGGTAGACGCTCATCGCCCGGCCGCGCTGGTGCGCCGCGGCCACCCTCAGCACCAGGCTGACCGCCGCGATCGTGAAGACCGCCGAGCCGATGCCGCCGATGCCGCGCAGGAGGAGCAGCTGCTCGTACGTCGCGGCGAGACCGGCCAGCAGCGACGAGACGGCGACGACCGCGAGCCCTCCGGTCAGCGCGACCCGCTCGCCGACCCGGTCGACCAGGCGCCCGCCCGCCAGCCCGAACACGAAGCGCATCAGCGCGAACGCCGACACCACCGCTCCGGCGGCGGTCGGGCCGACGCCGAACTCCCGCGCGAACAGCGGGATCGCCGGCGCGACGATGCCGAAGCCGAGGGCGACGCAGAACGCCACCGTCGCGAGGACGAACGCCTCGCGCGGCAGCTCCCGGAGGTCGGAGGTGCCTCTCAGGGGGCCGTCAGCCCGCCGTCGACCGGGAGCGTGACACCGGTGACGTACGACGCGCCGTCGCCGGCCAGCCAGACGACGACCGCGGCCAGCTCCTCCGGACGCCCGACCCGACCGGCCGGGGACTGCGCCTGGATGAGCTCCATCATCTCGGGCGGCATCTGGTCGGTCATCTCCGACGGGAAGTAGCCCGGGGCGACCGCGTTGACGCGGATCCCCTTGCGGCCGGTCCACTGGTAGGCGAGGTCACGGGTGAGGCCGATGACGCCGGCCTTGCTCGCGGCGTACGCCGCCTGCGGGAGCCCGCCCTGCGGGTGGATGCCGAGCACGCTGCTGACCATGATGATCGAGCCGCCGCGGGTGGCCGCGCGGGCGAAGGCCTGCGACATCCAGTAGGAGCCCTGCAGGTTCACGTCGACGACCGACCGCGAAGTCCTCCGGCGTCTCCCGGGTCGCCGGGACGGCGCTCGAGACGCCGGCGTTGTTGACCAGGATGTCGACGCCGCCGAACTCCTCGACGCCCCGGGCGATGAGCGCGGTGCAGTCCTCCGGCTTCGTCACGTCGGTCGCGAGCGACGTCCAGCGGCGCCCGGCCGCCTCGACCAGCCGGCCGGTCTCGGGCAGGCGGTCGGCGCGGCGGGCGCCGAGGACGACGTCGGCGCCGGCCTCGGCGAGCGCCTGGGCGAAGGCGACGCCGAGGCCGGAGGAGGCACCGGTGACGACGGCGACCTTGCCGTCGAGGCGGAACATGTCGAGCACGGTCACGAGGAGGTCCTCCAGAGTCGGCGGACCGGCATCGTGTCAGGCCGCGAGCACGCCTGTCTGCGCAGGCTCGAGCGCCAGGGCCAGGACCTCGCGGACGTCGGCCACCGGGTGCACCGTCAGCGCGGCCAGCACGCTGGCCGGGACGTCGTCGAGGTCGGGCTCGTTGCGCGCCGGGATGAGCACGGTGGTGATCCCGGCCCGGTGGGCGGCGAGCAGCTTCTGCTTCACCCCGCCGATGGGCAGGACCCGGCCGGTCAGCGAGACCTCGCCGGTCATCGCCACGTCGGCGCGCACCGGGCGGCCGGACAGCAGCGACGCGAGCGCGGTCGTCATCGTGACGCCGGCGGAGGGCCCGTCCTTCGGCACCGCGCCGGCGGGCACGTGCAGGTGCACCCCGCGCTCCTTGAGGTCGCCGACGGGCAGCGACAGCTCCGCGCCGTGCGAGCGCAGGAACGACAGGGCGATCTGCGCCGACTCCTTCATGACGTCGCCGAGCTGGCCGGTCAGCGTCACGCCGGTGCCGCCGGTCTCCGGGTCCGACAGCGACGCCTCGACGAACAGCACGTCACCGCCGGCACCGGTCACGGCCAGCCCCGTCGCGACCCCCGGCAGCGCGGTCCGCTCCGCGGACTCGGGCGTGTGCCGCGGGCGCCCGACGTAGTCGCGCAGCGTCGCCGGTGCTGACGACCTGAGGCTCGTCGCCCAGCCGCGCGGTCACCTTGCGCAGCACCCGGGCGAGCAGCCGCTCGAGGTCGCGTACGCCTGCCTCGCGGGTGTAGGACGCCGCCAGCTCGCGCAGCGCCTCGTCCTCGACGACGACCTCGTCGGCGCTCAGCGCCGCGCGCTCGAGCTGCCGCGGCAGCAGGTGGTCACGGGCGATCTCGACCTTCTCGTCCTCGGTGTAGCCGTCCAGCCGGATCAGCTCCATGCGGTCCAGCAGCGGGCCGGGGATCGACTCGAGCACGTTGGCGGTGGCGAGGAAGACGACGTCGGAGAGGTCGAGCTCGACCTCGAGGTAGTGGTCGCGGAACGTGTGGTTCTGCGCCGGGTCGAGCACCTCGAGCAGCGCCGCCGTCGGGTCGCCGCGGTAGTCGGCGCCGACCTTGTCGATCTCGTCGAGCAGCACGACCGGGTTCATCGAGCCGGCCTCCTTGAGCGCGCGGACGAGCCGGCCGGGCATGGCGCCGACGTAGGTCCGCCGGTGCCCGCGGACCTCCGCCTCGTCGCGCACGCCGCCGAGCGCGACCCGGACGAACTCGCGGCCCATGGCGCGGGCGACGGACTCGCCGAGCGAGGTCTTGCCGACGCCGGGCGGGCCGACGAGGGCGAGCACGGCGCCGCTGCGGCGACCGCCGACGACGCCGAGACCGCGCTCCTCGCGCCGCTTGCGGACGGCGAGGAACTCGGTGATGCGCTCCTTGACGTCGTCGAGGCCGGCGTGGTCCGCGTCGAGCACGGCCCGCGCACCGGCGACGTCGTAGCTGTCCTGGGTGCGCACGCCCCACGGCAGCTCGAGGACGGTGTCGACCCAGGTGCGGATCCAGCCGTGCTCGGGCGACTGCTCGCTGGTGCGCTCGAGCCGGTCGACCTCCTTGACGACCGCGGTGCGGACGGCCTCGGGCAGGTCGGCGCCCTCGACCCGGGCGCGCAGGTCCTGCTCCTCGGTCTCGCCGCTGCCGCCCTCGAGCTCGCGCAGCTCCTTCTTGACCGCGGCCAGCTGCTGGCGCAGCAGGAACTCGCGCTGCTGGCGGTCCATCCCCTCCTGCACGTCCTTGCGGATCGTCTCCTGCACGTCGAGCTCGGCGAGGTGCTCGCGGGCCCAGCCGACGACCAGCTCGAGCCGCGCCTGCACGTCGACGGCCTGCAGCACCTGCAGCTTCTGCGCGTCGGACAGGTACGGCGCGTAGCCGGCGGTGTCGGCCAGCAGCGACGGGTCGGTGATCTGGGTGATGCTGTCGACCAGCTGGGAGGCCCCGCGCTGGTGCAGGATCGAGCTGACCAGGCCCTTGTACTCCCGGGCCAGGTCGAGCACGGGCTTGTCGTACGCCGGCGGCGCCGCGACCGGCTCCGCCTGCACCCACAGGGCAGCGCCCGGGCCGGTGGTGCCGGTGCCGATGACGGCCCGGGTGGTGCCGCGCAGGACGACGCCCTGCTGGCCGCCGGGCAGGCGGCCGATCTGCTCGACGGTCGCCAGGGTGCCGACGGCGGCGTAGCGGCCGTCGGGGCGCGGGACCATGAGGACGGGGGTGGAGGCCAGCTGGGCCGCGTCGACGGCGGCGCGGACGTCCGGCGCGTCGAGGGCGACCGGGACGACCATGCCGGGCAGGACGACGTCGGCGTCCAGCGGCAGGACCGGGTAGGACGAAGGTGCGTTCATCGGAGTCCCCTTGCTTGAGCGGTACTGGCTCAAGGTCGCCGGGGCGGCCGCCATTCCGGTGGCGCGGGCTGTTCGCTGAGGGAGGATCAGGGCGTGCTGCTGACCGAGGTCGCCGAGGCCTCCCGGGACGTCGGGGCCACCGCGTCCCGCACCGCGAAGCTGGAGCGGCTGGCCACGGTCCTGCGCGCCGCCGCGCCGGACGAGGTGCGCGCCGTCACCGCCTACCTCGCCGGCGACCTGCTGCAGCGGCGCACCGGCCTCGGCTGGGCCGCCCTGCGCGAGCTGCCCGAGCCGGCACCGGAGCCGTCCCTGCAGGTCGGCGAGGTCGACGCCGCCTTCGCCGCGCTGGCCGAGGTCGGCGGCGCCGGCTCGGCGGTGACGCGCAAGCGGCTCACGGCCGAGCTGTTCGCCCGGGCCACCGCCGACGAGCAGCGGCTGCTCGTCGGGCTGGTCAGCGGTGAGCTGCGGCAGGGCGCCGCCGCCGGGCTCGCCGTGGACGCGGTCGCCCGGGCGGCCGGCGTGCCGCTCGCCCTGGTCCGCCGGGCGCTGACCCTGCACGGCTCGCTGCCGGACGTCGCCCGCTCGGCGCTGGTCGACGGCGAGGCGGGGCTCGCGGCGTACCGGCTGGAGGTCGGCCGCCCGCTGGCGCCGATGCTGGCCGGGACCGCGACGGACCTCGACGAGGCGCTGGGGAAGTGCTCCCCCGCCGCGGTCGACTGGAAGGTCGACGGGCTGCGGGTGCAGGTGCACCGCGACGGCGACGCGGTGAGGGTCTTCACGCGGAGCCTGGACGACATCACCGACCGGGTGCCGGGCCTGGTGCGCTTGGCTCTCGACCTGCCGGTGCGCAGCGCGGTGCTGGACGGCGAGGCGGTCGCCCTGCGCGCCGACGGCCGGCCCGAGCCGTTCCAGGTGACGGCCTCCAAGGCGGGCCGCGAGCAGCTGACCGTGTGGTTCTTCGACGTCCTGCACGTCGACGGCGAGGACCTGCTCGACGCGCCGCTGCGGGAGCGGTCGGCGGTCCTCGAGCGCGTCGTCCCGGAGTCCCTGCGCGTGCCGCGGCTGGTCAGCGACGACGCCGAGCGGTGCGCGACTTCGCCGCCGGCGCGCTCACCGCCGGCCACGAGGGCGTGGTGGTCAAGTCGCTCGACGCCGGCTACGACGCCGGTCGGCGCGGCGCGTCCTGGCGCAAGGTCAAGCCGGTGCACACCCTCGACCTCGTGGTGCTCGCCGCCGAGTGGGGCCACGGCCGGCGCCGCGGCTGGCTGTCCAACCTCCACCTGGGCGCGCGCACCGACGACGGCTTCGTGATGCTCGGCAAGACGTTCAAGGGCCTCACCGACGAGCTGCTGGCCTGGCAGACCGAGAGGTTCCTGTCCATCGCGGTCGAGCGGACCGACCACGTGGTGACGCTGCGGCCGGAGCTGCTGGTCGAGATCGCCCTCGACGGCGTGCAGACCTCGACCCGCTACCCCGGCGGCGTCGCACTGCGCTTCGCCCGGGTGCTGCGCTACCGCGAGGACAAGCCGGTCGCCGAGGCCGACACCCTGGAGGCCGTACGCGCGCTGCTCCCTAGGTGAGCGACCACCGTGACGGTGTGGATCGCGAGGCCCGCCAGCGCACCGACCGCGGTGCCGTTGATGCGGATGAACTGCAGGTCCCGCCCGACCGCGAGCTCGATGCGCCGTGACGCGTCGTCGGCCTCCCAGCGCGAGACCTGCCGGCGGATCAGCTCGGTCAGCTCGCCGCCGTACCGGTCGACGAGGAAGCCGACCGCGCCCTGCACGGTGGTCTCGGTGCGGGCCCGGAAGTCGGGGTCGTCGACCATCCGCCGGCCCAGGTCGGTCAGCAGCCGGGCGATGCGGGCGCGCAGGGCGCCGGCCGGGTCGCGCAGCGACTCGCGCACGGAGTCCAGGCCCTCGCGCACCAGCTCGCCGAGCACCTCCTGCTGGTCGTCCAGCAGCCGCCGCGCCAGCACGTCGACCCGGGCGGCGGTCAGCGCGTTGGTCTGCAGGTCGGTCGCGTAGTCGCGGAGCAGCCCGTCGACCCAGCTGCGCAGCGGGTGCTGCCGGTCCGCCTCCACCTGCACCAGCAGCGCGACGGCGGCGTCCAGCGCCTCGCGCACCCGCCGGTCGGTCGTGAACAGCGACACGAGCAGCCCCTGCTTGTCGGCGAACTCGCGCAGCACCGGCCGCAGCTCCTCCCGGTGCGCCACCAGGTAGTCGCGGGCCCGGCCGGCGAGCAGGTCGACCAGCGGGCGCTGCGTCTCGCTCTCGACCGCGCGCTGCAGCAGCCGCCCGAGCACCGGGGCGTAGGACCGCCGCTGCTGGTCCCGGCGCAGGAGCTCCAGGACGTACGCCGTGACGCTCTCGTCGTCGACCGCGCCGAGCAGCGTCGCCGCCGCGGTCGCGACCTCGGTGGCCAGCCGGCCGCTGTTGGCCGGGTCGGCGACCCAGCCGCCGAGGGCGGGGACGAGGCCTGCCTCGACGACCTGCTCGGCGACGACCTCGCGGGTGAGGAAGTTGCCGGTGACGAACTCGCCGAGCTTGGTGGCCAGCTCGTCCTTCTTGCGCGGGACCAGGGCGGTGTGCGGGATGCGCAGGCCGAGCGGGTGGCGGAACAGCGCGGTGACGGCGAACCAGTCGGCGATCCCGCCGACCATCGCCGCCTCGGCGCCGGCCTGCAGGAAGCCCGCGGCCGTGCCGTCGAGCGTCAGGCTGAGCAGGAACAGCGCCGCCGCCACGACCAGGCAGGTGCCGGCCACGCGCTTCATCGACCGCAGCCGGGCCGCGCTCTCGTCGTCGCCGCGCAGCGGCTCCAGGAGGGCGGTCGTCAGCGGACGTCCACCACCAGCTTGCCGCGGTGGGTGCCGCCGCGCAGCAGCTGCAGCAGCGCGTCGAGCTGGTGCTCGATGCCGACGACGACGGTCTCGTCGTAGCGCACCGCGCCGCTGGTCAGCAGCGGCCCGACGTGGCGGCGGAACAGCGGCATCCGGCCCCAGTGGTCCCAGACCACGAAGCCCCGCACCGACAGCTTCTTGCCGACGATGGACACCAGGTTGTCGACCGGGTCCATCGCCTCGTTGTAGCCCTCGATCATCCCGCACTCGACCAGCCGGGCGAACGGGTTGGCCAGCGCGATCGCGGCCCGCAGGTGCGACCCGCCGACGTTGTCGAAGTAGACGTCGAGCCCGTCGGGCAGCACCGCGGCGAGCTGCCCCTCCAGGTCGCCCTTGCGGTGGTCGACGCAGGCGGCGTAGCCGAGCTCCTCGACGGCGTAGCGGCACTTCTCCTCGCCACCGGCGCTGCCGACGACCCGGCAGCCGGCGAGGCGGGCCAGCTGACCGGCCAGGCTCCCGACCGCACCGGTGGCGGCGCTGACCCACACCGTCTCGCCCGGGCGGAGCTGGCCGATGTCGTAGAGGCCGACCCAGGACGTGAGCCCGGGCATGCCGAGCACGCCGAGGTAGGCGGCCAGCCCGCCGACCGAGGGGTCGACCACGTCGACGGTCGACGCCGGGACGACCGAGTGCGTGCGCCAGCCGAGGTTGTGCTGGACGAACGCGCCGACCGGCACCCGCGCGTCGGCGCTCTCCACCACCTCGCCGACCGCACCGCCCCAGAGCGGCTTCCCGATCTCGTACGACGGGGTGTAGCTCTTCGCCTCGTTCATGCGGCCGCGGTGCGACGGGTCGACCGAGAGGTAGTGGTTGCGGACGAGCACCTCGCCGGGCGCCGGGTCGGGCACCCGCGCCTCGACCAGCGCGACGTCGTCCGGGACCGGGTAGCCGACCGGACGCCGCCGGAGCTCCCACTGCTGACCCATGACCATGCCCCGAACCTAGCCGCCGGACCTAGCGGCCGGACACGTCGAGGACCCGCCGCTGCAGCCCGCTGGCGCGCAGGACCCGGCGCTCCACCCCGGCCCGCAGCGCGTCGTCGCTGCCGAGCACCCGGACGGAGGACCGGGCGCGGGTGACCGCGGTGTAGAGCAGCTCGCGGGTCAGCAGCGCCGACTCGACGGGCGGCAGCACGACGGTGACCGCGGCGTACTGGCTGCCCTGGCTGCGGTGGATGGTCAGCGCGTGGACCGTCTCGACCGCGTCGAGCAGGTCGGGCGCGACCTCGACCGGGCGGCTGCCGCGGGCGAAGACGGCCGACAGGGCGCCGTCGGGCCGGCGCACCACCACCCCGGTGTCGCCGTTGTAGACCTTGAGCTCGTGGTCGTTGGCGGTGACCAGCAGCGGCTGCCCCGGCCACCAGCGCTCGGCCGGGACGCCGACCCACTCGCGGGCCCGCCGCTCCCAGTCGCGGACCCCGGACGGCCCCTCGCGGTGGGCGCAGAGCAGCCGGTGGTCCTCCAGCCGGGCCAGCGCGGCCTCGACGTCGCCCGCCTCGGCGGCGGTCCGCAGGTCGGCGGCGGAGCGGACGACGTCGTCGCGCACCTCGTCGACCCGGTCCGCGGGCAGGAAGGACAGCGCCCCGTCGCCGCCGTCGTGCAGCAGCGCGAGCGCCCGGTCGGCGTCGCCGGTGCGCAGGGCGACCGCGAGCTCGGCGATGGCGCCGCCGAACCGGCGGCCGCGGCTGAGCCGGACCACGCCGGCCGCCAGCCGGGTGCGCTCGGCCGCGCTGAGCGCCGCCTCCTGCGGGTCGTCGACCGCGTCGAGGTCCGCGCCGACCAGGGCGGTGAGGTCGTCGGCGGCGCCGGTCGTGGGCGGTCGCGCCACGACGTCGCCGAGCACGGCGCCCGCGTCGACGGAGGTCGAGCTGGTCGGGGTCGCCGACGAGCACCAGCCGGGTCTGCGGCCGGAGCGCCTCGAGCAGCCGGGCCATCATGGTCAGCGAGACCATGGAGCTCTCGTCGAGCACCACGACGTCGTAGGGCAGCCGGTGGGTGGCGTCGTGGCGGAACCGGCTGCTGCTGTCGGGCCGCCAGCCCAGCAGCCGGTGCAGCGTCATGGCGGACAGCTCCGGCAGCCCGAGCTCCGCGGCCTGCTCCGCGACCGACTCCTGCAGCCGGGCGGCCGCCTTGCCGGTCGGCGCCGCCAGGGCGATGCGCAGGCCGGGCTCGTGCAGCAGCGCCAGCACCCGCGCCACGGTGTGGGTCTTGCCGGTGCCGGGACCGCCGGCCAGCACGGTCGTCCAGCGGGTGGCGGCCAGCGCCGCACCGAGGCGCTGCCGGTCCGGGCGCCGGGCCGGGGAACAGCGCGTGCAGCCGCGCCGGGTCGACCGGCGGGGGCCGGGTGAGCTCGCGCGCGGCGAGGGCGTCGCGGATGGTCTGCTCCTGCCGCCAGTAGCGGTCGAGGTAGAGCAGCGGACCGCCGTCGGTGCGGACCAGCCGCAGCGGGGTCAGGGTGCCGTGCACCGGGGTCGTCGCGAGCGGGCTGCGCGCGACCGCCGACTCCACCTCCTCCGCGGTCGGCCAGGGCAGCGCCGCCACGTCGACCTCGGGGTCGTCGACGGTCACCTCGGCCAGCCGGGACAGCTCGACGCAGACCGACCCGAGCCGCACCGCCCGGACGGCGAGGGCGGCGGCCAGCAGGACGACCTCGTCGTTCTCGCGACCGAGCTTCTGCAGCCGCAGGGCGACGTGGACGTCGGCGGCGGCCAGCACCCCGGCGGCGTTGAAGGCGCGCAGCAGCCCGGTCGCGCGCTGCACCAGCCGGACCTCGGTCACCGGCCCGCCAGCAGGTCGGAGAGCTCGACGACGAGGGCGGCCGGGGGCTGCCAGTCGAAGACGCCGCAGCCGGCCGGGGTCTCCGGACCGACCATCCCGCGGACGAACAGGTAGGCGACGCCGCCGAGGTGCACCGCCGGGTCGTAGCCGGGCTGCCGCCAGCGCAGGTAGCGGTGCAGCGCGACGGCGTAGAGCAGCGCCTGCAGCGGGTAGTGGGCCCGGGCCATCTCCTGCGCCATCGCCTCCCGCGTGTAGTGCCCGGTGGTCAGGTCTCCGCGGCCGAGCCGGTTGGTCTTGTAGTCGACGACGACGTAGCGCGGGCCGGGCAGCCGCAGCACGGCGTCGAGGCTGCCGCCGAGGTAGCCGGTGAGCGGCGGCGCGTCGACCGTCGCGAGCAGGTCGGGGTAGCCGGCCAGCGGGTCGTCGGCGGGCAGGTGCCGGCGCACCAGCGCGGCGACGGCGGCCAGGGTCGCGCGGGCCGCCGTCGGGTGCTCGCCGCCGGCGAGCGGCAGCTCGAAGTCGAGCTCGGCCAGCCGGTCGGCGGGCGCGACCGTCGCCAGCGTCGTCGCGTCCGGGCCCCACGGCGTGTGCAGCACCGGCAGCAGCGCGTCGGCCAGCTCGTCGGGCGCGACGAGCGCGAGCCGGCGGCCGACCGCCTCGGCGCACCGCAGGCGCAGCTCGGCGGCCAGGTCGTCGGCGCCGGTGTCGAGCTCCTCGAGCACCTCGTGCACCAGGGTGCCGAAGGCCGCGCCGCCCGGCAGGGCGTTCATGGTCGACGCCAGCCCCTCGGCCGCGCCCTCGTCCTGCGGCGGCGGCGGCTCGTCGGTCGTGCCCTCCTCCTCCGGCTCGCTGCTGACACCCGGCGTCTCGTGGGCGGTCGCGGTCAGCGCCGAGTAGGACGTGCGGCGCCACGACGGGTCGACCGAGCGACCAGCGCGGGCCACCGCGAGCACGGGGACCGGTCCGGTCGCGGGGGTCCAGCGGGCGTCGCCGACCGGACCCGCGACCGGCTCGGCGCGCAGCAGCCCGGGCGCGGCGCCGGCGGCCCAGGCCGCGAACCGGCCGCCCAGCACCTCGTCCTTGGGCACCGGGACCTTCCTCGGCTCGAGCACGCCCGGCCTCGCGGCCGAGCAGCAGGCGGTGCAGGGGGCTGCCGGCGGTCTGCGCCCCGGGCGCCCACCACAGCACGACCTGGGACTGCGCCCGGGTCAGCGCGACGTAGAGCAGCCGCAGCTCCTCCCCCGCCTCCTCGCGGTCGCTCTGCTCCCGGCGGGCGTCGTGGCCGGGGCCGTGCTTGCCGCCGACGTCGCGGACGCGGCGACCGTCCTCGTGCAGCAGCAGGCTGCTGCGGTCGGGGTTCTTGGCGCCGTCCCAGCCGTACGGCACGTGCACGACGGGGAACTCCAGGCCCTTGCTGGCGTGCACCGTGACGATCTGCACCGCGGCGGCGTCGCTCTCCAGCCGGCGGCTGCGGTCGCTGGTGCTGCCCGAGGAGGGGTCGGCGATGCGCTCGCCCAGCCAGCCGGCGAGCGCGGTCAGGCCGAAGCCCTGCTCGACCGCGGCCCGGTCGAGCACCTGGGCGAGGTGGCGCAGGTCGGTGAGCCGCCGCTCACCGGTGGCCTGCTCGAGCAGGCGGGCGTCGAGGTCGGTGCGGGCGGCCAGCCGCTCGAACACCGCGGCGAGGCCGGCCTCGGCGAACAGCCCGGTGAGCTCGCGCAGCAGCGCGCTCGCCTGCGCGGTCGCGGCGTCGTCGAGCCCGTCGACCGTCCACCCGAGCAGGGGCGTCAGCGCGGCGAGCCGGACCCGCCCCGGGCGGTGCGGCTGCTCGAGCGCCTGCAGCAGCCACAGCCAGTCGGTGGCGCCCTGGGTGGCGAAGACGCTGGCCGTGCCGGCGAGGACCGACGGCACACCGGCCCGGTCGAGCGCCTCGCGGACCAGCACGAGGTGGCGGTGGTTGCGCACCAGCACGGCGACGTCGCCGGGCTGCACCGGCCGGTCGCCGTCGAGCACCGCGCCGCTCGCCAGCAGCCGGACCAGCTCGTCGGCGAGGTCGCCGGCCACCCGCCGGCGCAGCGCGTCGACGGCCGGGAAGCCGGTGCGGCCGAGCGGCCCGCTGCCGGCCCGGGAGAGCCAGCGCACGCGCAGCGGCACCTCGCCGGGCAGCCGCGGCGCGGGCTCGGCCGCCGCGACCGGGCCGACGACGATGTCGGGGTGGCCGAGCGCCGCCCCGCCGTAGAGGTGGTCGAGCCCGGCGAGCAGCGGGGCGTCGCTGCGCCAGTTGGTGGCCAGCGTCTCGTGGCGGTCGGCCAGCCCGACGGCGTCGAGGTAGCTGAGCACCTCGGCGCCGCGGAAGGCGTAGATGGCCTGCTTCGGGTCGCCGACGAGCACCAGGGTGACCGCGCCGTGGAACGCCCGGCGCAGGACCTCCCACTGCACCGGGTCGGTGTCCTGGAACTCGTCGACCAGCACGACGCGGTAGCGCTCGCGGACCCGGCGGCAGCTGACCTCCCCGTGGTCGGGGTCGGCCAGCGCGTCGCGCAGCAGCACGAGCAGGTCGTCGAAGTCGCGGACGCCGGCGGCGCGCTTGCGCCGCTCCACCTCCTCGCGCACCCCGAGCGCCAGCGCCACCCGCTGCCCCGGCTCGCTCTCGGGCGGCGCACCGACCGGCACGAGCGCGGCCTGCCGGTCGCGCACCGCCTCACGGGCGACCTCGCGGGCCACCGCGGGGGTCAGCTCGGGGACGCGGCTCTCGTGGCCGGCGTAGTCGCGCAGGAAGAGGTCGTCGGCGGCCTCGGTGACGAGCGCGTCGACGGTCTCGACGACGTCGGCGCCGGGCTCGCGGTTGCCGGCCATGCCGAGCCCGTCGAGCATGCGCTGGCAGAAGCTGTGGGTGGTCGTGATGGTCGCGGCGTCGAAGTCGGACAGGGCGAGGCGCAGCCGGCTCCGGCGCCGGGCCACCTCCTCGTCCGGCGCGGTGGCGAGGTGCACGAGCAGCGGGTCGCTGCTGCCGCGGGCGGCTGCCGGGTCGGCCAGCCCGGAGGCCGCCTCGGTCAGGCGCAGCCGGGTGCGCTCGCGCAGCTCCTGCGTCGCGGCCCGGCCGAAGGTCACCAGCATGACCTGGGAGAGCTGCACGTCGGTCTCGGCGACGTAGCGCACGGTCAGGGACGCGAGGGTCCAGGTCTTGCCGGTGCCGGCGCTCGCCTCCAGCACGACGGTGCCCCGGGGCAGCGGCCCGAACGGGTCGAACGCCGGCCTCACGGCTGCCCCACCGCCTCGACCGCGAGCAGCGGCGACCAGAGCCGCTGCGCCAGCACCCCGAAGCGGGTCGGGTCGTCGGACCAGTCGCGCTCGTCGTCGGCCGGCGGCGCGGCCAGCAGGGCGTCGAGCCGCGGGGCCCGGCCGTGCACCCACTGCAGGTGCCGGTCGGTGGCGTCGCCGAAGGTGCTGCCCCACTCGGTGGCGGCCGCCGCGGTGGCCTCCTCCACGGTCGAGCCCGCGCAGCGCCGGTCGGCGTAGACCGCACTGGCCCCGGTGACCAGGGGCAGCGGCTCGCGCAGCCCGCGGTCGCGCAGGTCGACCAGCTGACGCAGCACGGCGGCCGGGTCCTCCGGCACGCGCAGCGTCGACCGCCAGGCGGGCCGGCGGAAGCCGCCTCGCCCGGTCGTGACCGCCCGCCAGTCGCCCGGGTGGCCGGCCGCCGCGACCGCGAGCAGCCGCACCCAGGCGGCGACCCGGTGCTTCGGCCCGAGCCGTGAGTAGGACGACGCGGCCAGCACCTCGCCGTGCACGCCGGTCACCGTGCCGGTCAGCCGCCGGTCGCCGCCGAGGTCGCACACGACGTCGAGCGTCGCCGCCTCGCCCGCGTGGACAGGCAGGCAGACCGCGGCAAGGCGTCGACCGCGGTCTCGAGCTGGGTCAGCAGCGCGACGCCGAGCCGGGCCGGCGGGAGCGTGCCGCGGCGCCACTCGCCCTGCCGGAACTCCGCCGCGCCGACCCCGCGCAGCCGCGCGGTGAGCATCCGCTCGCCGACGTCCCAGGAGCTGAGCGGGTCGAGGTCGGTGTCGAGCGCGTCGGCCGGCTCGTCCTGCTCGTCGGGCACCCGCACGCCGAGCCGCTGGCGCAGGAAGGCCTGCGTCGGGTGCACGCAGAAGGCGACCAGGTCGGCCAGCTCGACGTCGCCGGCGGGCAGCGGCGGCAGCGGACCGGCGACGCGCGGCGGCTCCACGACCCGGAGGCCGACCGCGGCGCGGGCACCCCGGAAGGCGCTCGGGTCGAAGCTGAACGGCGCCCCGGCGGCGAAGTTGCGCGGGTCGAACGGCTGCAGCGGGTGGCGTCGCACCACCTCGTCGACCGCGACGCCCGCGGTCTGCGCCACGACGTCGAGCAGCTCGCCGAGCGGCACCGCCGGCGGGCGGGCCATGCCGCTCACCGGGTCGGCGCCGGTGTAGAGGACGAGCAGGCGCTCCCCGGCGGACAGCACCGCGTCGAGCAGCAGCTGGCGGTCCTCGCTGCGGCGGTCGCGCTCACCGACGCACGGCTCGCGGGACAGGACGTCGTCGCCGTCGACGCCGGTGCCGCGCGGGAAGACGTCGTCGTCCAGGCCGAGCAGCGCGACGACCCGGTGGGGCACCGAGCGCATCGGCACCATCGTGCAGACGGTCAGCTCGCCGGTGCGGAAGTTGGCCCGCGTCGGCCGGCCGGCGAGCCGGCTGGCCAGCATGGCCCGCACGTCGGCCAGCCGCAGGTCGCGGTCGCCGGCGTGCTCGGTCGCGGCGGACAGCTCGCGGCGGGCCTGCGCGAGCTGCCAGGCGTCGTCGTCGGAGACGTCGGTGAGCAGGTCGAGCGACCGGCTCAGCGCCGACGTCCACGCGGCCGCCGGCTGCGGGCCCTGCAGCCGGCCGAGCACCGCGGCCAGCCGGTCGACCAGCTCGGCCAGCCGGCCGGTGAGGTCGACGTCGGTGCCGTCGACGTCGTCGAGCGGCAGCGCGGTGTCGAGCCAGGCCAGGTCGGTCTCGTCGGCGGCCACGCCGAGCAGCAGCCGGTCGAGCCCGGTGGTCCAGGTGTTCTGCGGCAGGTCGGCCAGGTCGTAGGCCTCCCGCTGGCGGCGGCCGATCCCCCACCGCACGCCGGCGCGGGCTGCCCAGAGCCGCAGCTGCTCGAGGTCGTCGTCGTCGAAGCCGAACCGCCGGCGCACCGGCCCGCTGGCGGCGAGGTCGAGCACCTGGCTGGCGGTCACCCGGGCGTCGGCGAGGCCGAGCAGCCCTGCGACGGTGTCGAGCAGCGCGTTGGTCTGCCGCAGCGAGCGGTCGGCCAGCCGGACGCGGAGCCGGTGGCCCGGGTGGGCGTCCCGGCCGGCGGCCGCGCCCTGCCCGAAGGCGGCGCGCACCAGCGGCGCGTAGGCCTCGACGTCAGGGCACAGGACCAGGACGTCGCGCGGCTCGAGGGAGGCGTCGTGCTCGAACAGGTGGAGCAGCGCCTCGCGCAGCACCTCGACCTGCCGGCCCGGGCCGTGGCAGGCGTGCACCTGGACGGTGTCGTCCAGGACCGCCGCCGGGACGGGGACGGCGTCGTCGCGGACCGCCGCCTGCACCGCGCCGAGCAGGGTGGACGGCCCGGGCGGCGAGGCGTGGTGCACGTCGACGGAGGCGAGCGGCTGCAGGCGCTGCTGCAGCTCGCGGGTGTCCCGGCCCAGGCTCGCGAGCAGCGGGTGGCGGACGCGCAGGACGCTCGTGTCGTCGGCGCGCCGGGACGCACCGGCCGCACCCGCGAGGCGCTCCCACAGGACCGGGCTCGGGTGCGGCACCCACAGGTGGACGTCGCGGCGGGCGGCCAGCGCGTCGAGGACGGTGAGCTGCTCGGTGGTCAGCCGGGTCGGGCCGAACAGCGACAGCCGCTCCGGCAGGTCGACGAGGGCGGGCTCGTCGCGCAGGTGCCCGCAGGCCGGGCCCAGCCGCTCGGCCGGGCTCGGCGCGCCGACGGTCTCGCGGACGCGCCGGAACAGCTCCGCCTGCCAGGCCAGGTCACCGGGCAGCGGCTCGCCGGTGCCGTCGGTGTCGCGGCCGTCGGCCCAGTCGACGAGCATCGCGGGGCGCTCGGCGGCGTACGTCGTGAGGAGGCGGGTCAGCAGGTCGGCCGTCGCCCACCGCCGGCCGCGCCGGACGCTGTCGGCGTCGGGCCCCGAGGTGGGTGGCGAGCACCGCGCACCACGGCTCGCCGACGCAGGCGTCGAGGACGCCGAGGACGGTCCACAGCAGGCGGCCCGGCGACCACGGGTCGTCGTCGGGGTCGACGCGGCTGAGCACCTCGCCCACCAGCCGGGCCGGGCTCGGGAAGACGACGTTGGCGGTCACCCCGTCACCGTCGGCGGCACCGAGCACCGCCGACAGCCGCTGGCCCAGCCACCGCTCGACGCCCTTGGCCGGCACCGCGACCACCTCGGGGGTGAACGGGTCGGCCAGCGGGACGCGCAGCACCTCGCCCAGCGCCTCGGCCAGGCGGTCGGACCGCTCAGCGCGGTGGAGGTGCAGCACCGCACCTTCCTACCGCCCGGGTCCGACAGGGCTACCTCTTCTGCCGGCGGCTCCCGCCGTGCCAGTCCTCCGTCTGCCCGGCCGTGTCGGCAGGGACGCCGAACGCCGGCAGCTGGGGCCGCTCGCGCAGGCTCCGCTTGAGCTCGGCGAAGCCCGGGAAGCGGGCCAGCCCGACGACGTGGTCCCACAGCTCGAGGGCCTCGGCGTCGCTCGGCCGCCGGCTGATGACCGGCCCGAAGAAGGCGACGCCCTCCGGCGGCTGGAAGTGCAGGATCGGCGTGCCGACGTCCTTGCCGGTCAGGGCGAGCGCCTCGTCGGTCTCCTCCTGCAGCTGCGCGTCCCAGCTGCCGTCCTCGAACGCCTCGACCAGGTCCTCCGGCAGCCCCGCTGCCGCGAGCAGGCTGCGCACGCCGGCCTCGTCGAGGCGCCGGGTGTCCAGGCCGTCGGCCTGCTCGAAGATCGCCGCGCCGTACGCCTCGTACAGCGGCCCGACGGCCTGCGCACCGTGCTCGGCCCTGGCCCGGGCAGCGACGCGGAGCAGCTTGAGCCCGGCGGTGTGCCCGGCCTCGTACTCCGGCGGGAAGTGCGCCGCGTAGTCGATGTGCTTGTTGAGCAGGCGCAGCGAGATGAAGCGCCACTCCACGTCGTACGCGCGCTGCCGCGCGACGCTGCGGACCCAGGTGCTGGTCATCCACGCGAAGGGGCAGACGGGGTCGAACCAGAAGCGGAGGTCGGCGGTCATGCCACGAGGCTGTCACGCCGGCGGTTGACAGTCCGCGGGGCGCAGCGCTTGCCTGTGCGCCATGGGGCTCTACCGCGACCGCGTCGTCCCGAGGATCGTCAACCGCGTCTGCGGGCTGTCGTCCAACGACCGCTTCCGCGAGCGGGTCTGCGCCGGGCTGTCCGGCCGGGTGGTCGAGATCGGGTTCGGCTCCGGGCTCAACGTGCCGTTCTACCCACCCGCCGTCGACGCGGTGGACGCGGTCGAGCCGGCCGACCTGGGCTGGCGGCTCGCGGAGAAGCGGCTGGCCGACACCACCGTGCCCGTGCACCGCTCCGGCCTGGACGGGCAGCGGCTGCCGTTCGGCGACGCGACGCACGACGCCGCCCTGTCGACCTGGACGCTGTGCACCATCCCCGACGCGCAGGCGGCGCTGCGCCGAGCTGCGCCGGGTGCTCAAGCCCGGCGCGTCCCTGCACTTCGTCGAGCACGGGCTGGCGCCCGACGCGAAGGTGCAGGCGTGGCAGCGCCGCCTCGAGCCGGTGCAGAAGCGGGTCGCCGGCGGCTGCCACCTCACCCGCCCGGTCGTGGGCATGCTCACCGCGGCGGGCTTCGAGGTCGCCGAGGTGAAGGAGTTCTACGAGAAGGGCGCGCCGAAGAGCATGGGCGCCCTGACCCTGGGCCGGGCCGTCAGTCCCTGACCGCTGCCCGGGCCACCGCGGCAGCAGCGGCGACCGCGACGGCGGCGGCCGCCGGGCCGGCGACACCCGTACCGGTGGCGGGCAGCTGCGCCGCGGCGGGAGCAGGCGCCGCCGCGACGGCACCGCCACCACCGGCCGCTGCCGCCGGAGCCGCCGGAGCCGCCGCAGCGGGCTTGCGCGGGCGCGCCTTGGCCGCCGCGAGCTTGGCGGCCGCGCTGGTGATCGCCTCCCGGATGCGGAAGTAGCTGCCGCACCGGCAGACGTTCTCGATCTCGTCGATCTCCGCGTCGGTGGGCTCCAGGGTGCGCTTGAGCAGCGCGACGGCGGCCATGATCTGGCCCGGCTGGCAGTAGCCGCACTGCGCGACGTCCTGCTCGAGCCAGGCCTCCTGCACCGGGTGCAGCTTCTCGCCGTCGGCGAGCCCCTCGATCGTGGTGACGGAGCGGCCCTGGACGTCCTCGACGTTGGTGACGCAGGGGTTGAAGGCCTCGCCGTCCAGGTGGCTGGTGCACGCGTAGCAGACCTGGATGCCGCAGCCGTACTTCGGACCGGTGACCCCGAGCTTGTCGCGCAGGGCCCACAGGACGGACAGGTCACCGGGTGCGTCGACGGTGACCTTCTGGCCGTTGAGGGTGAAGCTGTACGCCATCTCGGTCTCCTAGCGGGGCTGGACGCGGGTCGAGCCGGTGCCCTTGGGGAACGGCGTGAAGTCGACGGGGAAGATGATCGGCAGGCTGGTGACCTTGCGGCCGGTGGCCCGGGTGTAGGCGTTGGCGATGGCGCCGACCGCGGCCGGGACGCCGAGCTCGCCGGCGCCGCCGGGGGTGTCGCGGTCCTTCGGGAAGATGAAGGTCTCCACGTCGGTCGGCATGTCGCGCTGCCGCGGGTAGTGGAACTGCGAGTAGCTGCCCTCGAGGAACAGCCCGTCGACGAGGTGCAGGCCGGCCCGCAGCGTGGTCGCGATCGCGTCGGACAGCCCGCCGAGCAGCTGCGCCTCCAGGCCGCGCGGGTTGATCGGCAGGCCGTAGTTGGCGGCGATCGCGGCCCGGGTGACGCGCGGGTCGTTGGGGTTGCGCCCGTCGAGCTCGACCACGATCGCGGTGATCGACTTGTACTCCTCGTGGAAGGCGATGCCCTGCGCGAAGCCGGCCGGCATCGTCCTGCCCCACCGGCCCAGGTCCATCGCCTTCTGCAGCACGGCCTTCTGCCGGTCGTCGGACAGCAGCCGCAGGCGCAGCGCCGCCGGGTCCTCGCCCATCGCGGCGGCCAGCCGGTCGACCATGATCTCCTCGGTGCCGCGGGCGCTGGCCGAGTAGACCGAGCGCCAGCTGCCCGTGTTGAACGGCAGCGACAGCTCGTTCAGCGTCTGGGACGTGGCCCCCGTGGCGTACGGGGAGTGCACCGTCAGCGCGAAGACCGTCTGGGAGAAGCTCGCGTTGCCGCCGGCCGAGAGCGGGATGGCCGAGGGCGGGTTGATCTGCGACCCGTTGGCCGTGAGGATCTCGCCGAGGCCGTGGCGGAAGTCGGTCTCGACGCTGGCGACCCGGTTCTGGAAGCTCAGGACCTCCTTGCCGGCGAACGTGTACTGCAGCTTGTGGTGGCTCGCGGCGCGGGCCCGGCCGTGGCGCATGTCGTCGATGCGGGTCCACATGTGCTTGACCGGGTGGCCGATCTGCTGGCTGATCCTGGCCGCCTCGAGGGCGGCGTCGAAGAACAGCCGGCGGCCGAACGAGCCACCGCCCTGGATGACGTGGACGGTGACCGCGTCCTCGGCGAGGCCCAGCTCGTCGGCGATGGTCTGGCCGGCGACGACCGGGGTCTTGAGCCCGGCCCAGATGGTCGCGGTGGCGCCGCGCACGTCGGCGATGGCGGTGTTGGACTCGAGCGGCGCGTGGCTGGCGAAGGCCATGTCGAACTCGCCCTCGACCGCGGTCGCCCCGGGCGGCGCCGGGCGTCAGCGGCGGCTGGATCCCGCGCAGCCGGCTGCGGATCGACGCGTCGTCCTCCTTGGCGAGCGGGCCGAGGTCCCAGGTGACCTCGAGGGCCTCCTTGGCGTCGAGCGCCTGGCCGAAGGTGTCCGCGACGACCGCGACACCGGTCTCGACGACCTCGAGGTCCTCCATCGCGATGCGGCTGAGCTCGATGACCTCGACGAAGCGGACGCCCGCCATCTTCTTGATCGCGGGCAGGTTGTCGATCGTCTTCACCCGGCCGCGGATCGTCGGCGCGCGGCGGACCATCGACCGGTAGACCGTGCGGTCCGTGATGGGCTCGAGGTCGTTCGTGTACTTCTGCTTGCCGGTGACCATGGCCAGCGCGTCGATGCGGTTGGTCGGCCGGCCGACCAGCTTGGTGGGCATCTCGACCAGCGGGATGTCCGGCAGCGACGGCGGCACGGCCGGGTCGGCGGCGAGCGCGGCCAGGTCGCCGAAGCCCACCGAGCGGCCGTCCTCGGCGACGACGGCGCCGTCGCGCAGCACCACCGACGACACCGGGACGCCGAGCGCCTGCGCACCGGCGAAGCCCATCCGGGCGCGGTAGGTCGCGGTGGCCGCCTTGATGGGCCCGAAGACCGAGCGGATCGTGTTGGAGCCACCGGTCAGCTGGCCGGTGAGCAGGTCGCGCCGGGCGTCGGCCAGGCTGACCCGCACCTTGCTGAGCGGGAGCCCGAGCTCGTCGCCGATGAGCATGGCCACGGCGGTGGTGATGCCCTGGCCGACCTCCTCGCGCGGCAGGGCGCAGGACACGCCGCCGCCCTCCTCGGCCACGAGCACGATCAGCGAGGGCTCCGAGCCGCGGGCCGCGAGGATCAGGAAGTCGCCGAGGTCCATCTGGTCGGACGGCTCGGGCGAGCCGGGCAGCGCGTGGGCGACGCCGTCGAGCAGGCCGTACCTCACGCCGACGGCCAGCGTGGGCGCGGCGACCAGGAAGGTGAGGAACTGGCGGCGGTCGACCCCGGTAGCGGGGGCGTCGGGCGGTGGGGCGGCGGTGCTGCTCACCGGTTCTCCTCAGGGGCCGCAGGGGCGTGGCGGCGTGCCGTGGACGGGACGGACTGTGACATCCACGACACGTTCGTGCGACCGCGGGGTACGGACGGGTCCCTGCCCACCGCGACGCACTGTCACCCCTGCAACGCACGAGCGACCGGATCCTCGCGGCAGGGCTGCGGTCCCCTCGGCGGGGAAGGGACCGGGGCATGTCCAGCTACGTCAACCCGACCGGTGAGTTCACCCGCGACGCGCAGTACCTCGCCACCCGCATCACGGCCGACGGCCGGGACGGCTGGCCGGTGGAGCCCGGCCGCTACCGGCTCGTGGTCGCCCGGGCCTGCCCGTGGGCCAACCGGGCGATCATCGTGCGGCGCCTGCTCGGCCTCGAGGACGCGATCTCGATGGGCGTCTGCGGCCCCACCCACGACGCCCGCAGCTGGACCTTCGACCTCGACCCCGGCGGCGTCGACCCGGTGCTCGGGATCGAGCGCCTGCAGGAGGCCTACTTCGCCCGCTCCCCCGGCTACGAGAAGGGCATCACGGTCCCCGCGATCGTCGACGTGCCGACCGGCCAGGTCGTCACCAACGACTACCCGCAGATCACCCTCGACCTGTCGACCGAGTGGACGGCGCACCACCGCGAGGGCGCCCCCGACCTCTACCCCGAGCACCTGCGCGCCGAGATCGACGAGGTCATGCTCGACGTCTTCCAGGACGTCAACAACGGCGTCTACCGCTGCGGCTTCGCCGGCACGCAGGAGGCGTACGACACGGCGTACGCGCGGCTGTTCGCGCGGCTCGACGCCCTGGCCGAGCGGCTCGCCGAGCAGCGCTACCTCGTCGGCGACACGATCACCGAGGCCGACGTCCGGCTGTTCACGACCCTGGCGCGGTTCGACGCCGTCTACCACGGCCACTTCAAGTGCAACCGGCAGAAGCTCACCGAGATGCCGGTGCTGTGGGCGTACGCGCGGGACCTGTTCCAGACCCCCGGCTTCGGCGACACGATCGACTTCGACCACATCAAGCGGCACTACTACGAGGTGCACCGCGACATCAACCCGACCGGCATCGTGCCGGCCGGGCCCGACCTCACCGGCTGGCTGGAGCCGCACGGGCGCGAGGCGCTGGGCGGCCGGCCGTTCGGCGACGGCACTCCCCCGCCGCCGCCGAGGCCTGACGAGCGGGTCCCGGCCGGGAACACGCCGCTGACTGCCTGAGTACGGTCGGGCGCATGGCACGCGTCAACGACGTCGGCGGGATGCAGGGCTTCGCGCTCCCGGAGCAGGAGCTCGACGAGCCGCCCTTCCACGCCGACTGGGAGGCGCACGTCTTCGCGATGAACCGCGCGCTGATCGGCGCGGGCGTCTACGGCCTGGACGAGTTCCGCGACGCGATCGAGCGGATGCCGGCGCAGGAGTACCTCGCCTCCTCCTACTACGAGAAGTGGTTCCACGCGGTCACGACGCTCTGCGTCGAGAAGGGCGTGCTCACCGCTGACGAGGTGCGCGGTGGCTGACCGGTTCGCGCCGGGCGCCCGCGTGCGGACGCGCCGCACCGACCCGCCGCACCACACCCGGCTGCCCCGCTACGCCCGCGGCGCGGTCGGCACGGTCGTCGAGTCCGAGGGGGTGCACCCGCTCGCCGACGACCGGGCGCGCGGCATCGCCTCGCCGCCGCAGACGGTGTACGCGGTGCGCTTCCCGGCGCGCGAGCTGTTCGGCGAGGGCGACCACGCGGTCGTCCTCGCGCTGTGGGAGAGCTACCTCGAGGAGGTCCGGTGAGCGGCGACCACTCCGGCGGCGACGCGGCGATCGCCGCGCGGGTGCGCCACGTCGAGGCGCTGCTCGAGCAGCGCGGCCTGGTCGACCCGACCGAGCTGGACCGCGCGCTGACGGCGTTCCTGGCGAAGGGCTCACCGGCGAGCGGCGCCCGCGCGGTCGCCCGGGCCTGGGTCGACGACGGCTTCCGCGGCCGGCTGCTCGAGGACGCGAACGCCGCGCTGCCCGAGGTCGGGCTGTCGATGGGCGGCGGCCTTCAGGAGCAGCGGCTGAAGGTCGTCGAGAACACCGCGACCACGCACAACGTGCTGGTCTGCACGCTCTGCTCCTGCTACCCGATCGCGCTGCTCGGGCCGTCGCCGACCTGGTACAAGAGCGAGGGCTACCGGTCCCGCGTCGTGCGGGAGCCGCGGGCCGTCCTCCGCGAGTTCGGCTACGACCTGCCGGCCGAGGTCTCGGTCGAGGTCTGGGACGCCAGCGCCGAGTCGCGCTACCTGGTGCTGCCGCGCCGACCGGACGGCACCGACGACCTGCCCGAGGACGAGCTCGCCGCGCTCGTCACGCGCAACGGGCTCATCGGCGTGGCGGCCGTCTGACCCCTTGCGCGGGCGACCAGGGTGGGCCGCATGACCTCTTCCGTGGGCGTCCTCAGCGTCGACTGCCGTGACCCGCTGGCCGTCGGCGCCTTCTGGGCGCAGGCGCTGCGCGGGCGCCTGCAGGAGTACCCCGAGGACCCCGCGGCACTGGTGACGCACGCCGGCACCGACCTGGTCTTCCTGCAGGTGCCCGAGCACAAGCAGGTCAAGAACCGGCTGCACCTGGACCTGGTCCCGGACGTGCGCGCGACGAGGAGGTGCAGCGGCTGGCCGGTCTGGGCGCCTCGGTCGTCGACGACCGCAGGCAGCCCGACGGCACCGGCTGGGTGGTCATGGGCGACCCGGAGGGCAACGAGTTCTGCGTCGAGCGCAGTGCCGCCGAGCGCGGCGCGCCGGCCGTCGACACCGGCGAGCGGGTCATGCCGCCGATCCACGCCGCCGACGAGCGGACGATGCTGACCGGGATGCTCGACTGGTACCGCGAGGGGGTCCTGCTGAAGGTCGCCGGGCTCGCGCAGGAGCGCGCCGGCAGCAGCCCGGTCCGCTCCGGCACCACGGTCGCCGGGCTGGTCAAGCACCTGGCGCTGGTCGAGGACCACTGGTTCACGCACGGCATCGGCGGCGAGCCCCTGCCCGAGCCGTGGGCGAGCGCGCCCTTCGACGACGACGCCGACTGGGAGTTCCACAGCGCCGCCGACGAGCCGCTCGCCGACACGGTCGCGCTCTACGCCGCCGCCTGCGAGCGGTCCCGCGCGACCACGGCCCGGCTCGACCTCGACCACGAGGCGACGAACAAGAACGGCCGGGTGTTCACGCTGCGCTTCACGGTCCTGCACCTGCTCGAGGAGACCGCCCGCCACCTCGGTCACCTCGACGTCCTGCGCGAGCTGGCGGACGGCACGACCGGGGAGTGAGACGGTGCCCGCATGCGCGTCGATGCGGTCTTCACCGGTGGCAACGTCCTCACCCTCGACCCGGCCCGGCCGCGGGCCACTGCGATCGCCGTGCTGGGCGGGCGCATCGTCGCGGTCGGCGACGGCAGCGACCTCGACGGCCTGACCGCCGACCGGCACGTCGCCCTCGGCGGCGCGACCGTCGTGCCGGGGTTCCACGACGCCCACAACCACTGCGTCTTCTTCGGCATGTCGCTGGCCGAGCTGCCGCTGAGCACGCCCCCCGTGCAGTCGCTGCAGGACGTGTACGACCTGGTCGCCGAGGCGGCCCGCACGACCGAGCCGGGCGGCTGGATCGTCGGCGCCGGCTACGACCAGAACCGGCTCGCCGAGCGCCGGCACCCGACCGCGGCCGAGCTCGACCGCGCGGCGCCCGGCCACAAGGTCTGGCTGCGGCACACCTCCGGTCACATGTGCGTGGTGAGCAGCCCGGTGCTGGACGCCATCGGCATCGACACCGCCGCCGTCCCGCCGGGCGGCGTGGTGGAGCGCGACGACGCGGGGCGCCCGACCGGGCTGCTGCAGGAGTCGGCGCAGTCGCTCGTGCGCGACCTGGTCTACCCGTACTCGCTGGACACCATCGTCGGCGCCATCGACCGGGCGACGTCGCACTACCTGAGCGAGGGCATCACCAGCGCGCAGGAGGCCGGCATCGGCGCGGGGCTGGTGGCGTGGAGCCCGCAGGAGCTGGCGGCGTACAGCCAGGCGCGGGCGACCGGGCGGCTGCACGTGCGCACCACCCTGATGGTCGCGGCCGACGCGCTGCACGAGCTGGGCGGCAGCCCCGACGACCCCGGCTCGTTCGGCCTCGACCTCGGCATCGCGACCGGGCTCGGCGACGAGGACCTGCGCATCGGACCGGTGAAGATCTTCTCCGACGGCTCGCTGCTGGGGCGCACCGCCGCGATGCACGAGCCGTTCGCCGACGAGCCGGCCAACCGGGGGTACCTGCAGCGGTCGCGCGAGGAGCTGATGGAGCTGGTCGTGCGCGCGCACCGCGGCGGCTGGCAGATCGCGACGCACGCCATCGGCGACCTCGCCGTCGACACCGTCCTCGACTGCTACGAGGAGGCGCTGCGCCAGCTGCCTCGCGCCGACCACCGGCACCGCATCGAGCACTGCGCGGTGACCAGCGACGCGGCGCTCGAGCGCATCGCCCGGCTCGGTGTCATCCCGGTGCCGCAGGGACGGTTCATCTCCGAGCTCGGCGACGGCATGACCACTGCGCTCGGGCCGGAGCGGTCGCCGTGGTGCTACCGGCAGCGGTCGTTCCTGGACCGCGGCATCCCGCTGCCGGGCAGCTCGGACCGCCCTGTCGTGCAGGGCGCGCCGCTGCTCGGCATCGCCGACGCCGTGCTGCAGAAGACGGCGTCGGGCCGCGACTACAGCCCGCAGGAGGCGCTCACGCCGCTGCAGGCGCTGCACGCCTGGACGATGGGATCGGCGTACGCGACCTTCGAGGAGCACCGGCGCGGCAGCCTGGTCCCGGGCAAGCTGGCCGACTTCGCCGTGCTGTCGGACGACCTGACGGCGGTCGACCCGGAGGCCATCGCCGGCATCCGGGTGCTGTCCACCGTCGTCGGCGGCGAGGTGCGCTACGAGGCCTGAAGCGCCTCGCGCAGCGCGGTCGTCGCGCGGTGCAGCTGCTCGGGCGTGATGACGTACGGCGGGCAGAACGCGATCGTCGACGGACCGAGCGCGCGGGCGATGACCCCCCGCTCGATCATGGCGCTGTGCACGCCGGCCGCGTCGACGCCGTCGGGCAGGGCGGCCGCCCACACGGCACCCTCGCCGCGGGACCCGGCGAGGAAGCCCTCCTGCGCCAGCTGGTCCAGCGAGGACGACAGCTGGTCGCCGATCGCCGGGACGCGCTCGATGAGCGCCTCCCCCTCCAGCACCGCGAGGTTCGCCAGCGCGGCGGCGCACGCACCCGGGTGCCCGCTGTAGGTGTGGCCGTGGCGCAGCACGAACGCCGGGTCGGCCTCGAGCCGGCGGCGCACCTCCGTCCCGACCAGCACGCCGCCGAGCGGCACGTAGCCCGACGTCACGCCCTTGGCGAAGGTGACCAGGTCCGGCACCACGCCGTACCGCTGCGCGCCCCAGAACGAGCCCAGCCGCCCGAAGCCGCAGATGACCTCGTCCAGCACCAGCCAGGCGCCGGCCGCGTCGCAGAGCCGGCGCACCTCGCGCAGGTAGTCCTCGTCCGGCGGGTGCACGCCGCCCGCGCCGAGCACCGGCTCGGCGAACACCGCGGCCACCTCGTGCCCCCGCTCGGCGAGGACCCGGGCCACCGCCTCGACGTCGTCGCGGGGCACCACCACGACGTCGGGGAGCATCGGGCCGAAGTGCTCCTGGTTGAGCGGCAGGCCGCCGACGGCCAGACCGCCGTACGTCACGCCGTGGTAGGCGCCCTCCAGGCTGACGACGACGCGGCGCTCGACCTCGCCGGCGACGGTGCGCGCCACGCGGACGAGCTTCAGGGCGCTGTCGACCGCCTCCGACCCGCTGGTCGTGAGGAAGACGCGCGCGTCCGGCATCGGCGCGCGGGCCGACAGCGCAGCGGCGAGCTGCTCGGCCGGCTCGTTGGTGAAGCGGTCGAAGGTGTGGAACGCCGCCAGCGTGCCGAGCTGGCCGGCCACCGCGTCGGCGATCTCGCGCCGGCCGTGGCCGACGTCGCAGAACCACAGTCCGGCCATCGCGTCGACGTAGTCCCGGCCGGTGTCGTCCGTGACGACCGCACCCTCGCCGCGGACCAGCGTCAGGAAGTCGGTGGCCGTCGGCCGGGCGAACGGGTGCAGGAAGGCGGACACCGGCTGACCGTAGATGGTCGGGAAAGCGCCCGGGGCGTCACCCGTTCGGCGTAGCGTCCCGCCCGATAACCCGGGGGGGCGCACGCGATGACCAGCGCAGACACGGCGACGACGGCCGACGACACCGCTCGCGAGCAGCGGCGCGCCGCCGACGTCGCCGCGCCGGACGAGCAGGACGTCCGCCTCGCCGTCGTCCTCAACGGCGGGGTCAGCCTCGCGGTCTGGATCAGCGGTGTCGCCATGGAGCTGCACCGCCTGGTGCAGGGCAGCCGGCGGCCGCGCGAGCAGCGGGGCGACGACGCGTACGCCGCACTGCTCGACCTGCTGCGCAGCCGCGCCCGCATCGACGTCATCGCGGGCACCAGCGCGGGCGGCCTGAACGGCGGGTTCCTGTCGCTCGGGCTGGTGCACGGCTGCGACCTGAGCGGCATGCGCCGGCTCTGGGCGGAGCAGGGCGACCTCGGCGCGCTGCTGCGCGACCCGCGGGAGAAGGACGCGCCGTCGCTGATGCGCGGCGGCTACTTCCACGACCGGCTGGCCGACGCCTACCGAGCGATCCACCGCACCCGCGACGGGCAGCCCGCCTCGCCGGACGAGACGGTCGACCTGTTCCTCACCGGGACGCTGTGGGACGGGCGCCGGACCTCGTTCGCCGACGACATGGGCCGGCGGATCGTCGAGGTCGACTACGACGCGACGTTCTTCTTCAGCTCCGACCCCGACGTCTTCGACGACTCGCGTGGGCACACGCGCGGTGACCTCCGACAGCCCGAGGTCGCGGCCGAGCTGGCTGTCGCGTCGCGCTGCACCTCCTCGTTCCCCGGCGCCTTCGAGCCGTTCCACGTCGAGGTCGAGCAGGCCGCCGGCGACCGCTGGGCGTCGACGGCGGGGCTCGCCAGCTTCTCCGACAGCCAGTACGTCGTGGACGGCGGCGTCCTGCGCAACAAGCCGATCCGCCCGGCGATGGACGCCATCTACCGCCAGCCGGCGGGGCAGCAGGTGCGCCGGGTCCTGGCCTACGTCGTGCCCGACCCGGGCGAGGTCACCGCGTCGCGCGGACCGGTGCACGAGGACCCGGTCCCGGTCGCCGCCGAGGTGCTGCTCGGCGTCATGACGCGCCTGCGGTCGACCGACTCGGTGGCCGACGAGCTGGGCGAGATCGAGGAGCGCAACGACGAGACGCGGCACCGCCGGCGCAGCCGCGACCGGCTCGCGCAGGCCCTGCTCGACGCCACGGGTGACCTGGCGTCCGCCGCGTTCCCCGGCTACGTCGAGGTGCGCAACGAGAGCGCGGCGCGCAACGTCTCGCGCCTGCTGCTGCTGTCGCCGACCGCGGGGGTCGGGTGGAGCCGGCGCGAGCTGACGGTGGCGCTGCGCGAGCACGCGACGACGTACGGCCTGCCGTTCGTGCCGTCGGGGACCCTGGAGACGGCGAGCACGGCCGACCCGGCGGAGTGGCGCTGGGGGCAGTCGACCCTGCGCCGGCTCGGCGACCTGGTGCTCGACGTGCTCAAGCGGGCGGTCTGGCTGGCGCCGCTGACCGAGCCGGAGCGGGTCAAGGTGGTCGAGCTGCGCGGCCGGGCGCACGAGCTGCTCTTCGAGATCGAGCGCAACCGGCAGGCGCTCGACGACTTCTGGCGCGACAAGGGCAAGGACCTCCCGCCGCGCGGGACCGGCATCGCCGCGACCCCGGCCGAGCTGACCACGCTGCGCGAGACGCTGGTGCGGATCGTCCCGGGCTGGGAGGGCGCCAGCGAGCCGGAGCAGCAGGAGCGGCGGCGGGGCCTGCACCGGCAGGCGCTGCAGCTGGCCACCCTGCTGTTCGAGGGCACCCGCGCGCTGCAGACGGTGGCGTTCCTGCCGTCGACCGCCGTCGACCCGAGCGGCGCGGAGCAGCAGCGGCTGTCGGCGCTGGTGCGCCTGCTGCTGTCGTCGGCCACCACGCCGGAGGACGTGCTCGTCGCGATGCTGCGGCTCGAGGTCGTGCACGTCGCCTTCAGCGGCGCGACCACGCAGCCGGAGCAGGAGGTCGAGCTGGTGCAGGTCAGCTCCACGTCGCCGGACCTGCTGACCGGCATCCAGGAGCACCACTTCGGCGCGTTCTACCGCGCGTCCTGGCGGGTCAACGACTGGCTGCGCGGGCGGATGGACGGCTCGGCGCAGGTCGTGCAGATGCTGCTGGCGCCCGAGCGGCTGAGGCAGCTCGGCCTGCGTGCCGACGAGGCGTACGCCGCCCTGCGCATGGTCGCGGTCGGCCGCGACGAGCACCCGGAGCTGGTCCGCCAGTGGGAGCTGGAGGCGAACGACCTGCGCGCCGAGCTCGAGCCGCTCAACTCCACGCGCGCGCTGCCCCGCACGTTCCCGCGCTGCGCCGCGCGCATCGCTGCCCGGGTGCAGGCGGGGATGTTGCGCGACGAGCTGGACGAGCTGGCCACCGCGGTCCTCGCCGAGCGCGACCCGCTGGTGGCGAGCACCCGCTGGGCCCGGCGGGCGAAGGAGGCGCTGGCCTCGCCGCAGGTCGAGCTGTCGGTCCTCCTCGCGCTGCTCGCCGACAGCGCCGCCATCGGTCGCCAGCGGGTCCGCGAGGAGCTCGTCGACGGCACCGACACCTTCGCCCGCACCGTCACCCACGGCGCCGCGGCGTTCACGTCGATGCTGACCCCCCTGCGCCGGCCGCGGGTGGTCTCGGCGTCGGTGGCGGGCATCCGCGGCTACGCGGTGCTGCTGTGGGTGCTCATCGGCTACCTGACCACCCGCAGCAAGGTCGGGCCCAACGTGGTCAGCCTGGTCGTGGGGGTCGGCGCGACCCTGCTGGCGCTCGCGCTGGTGCTCCCGGACGTGCCGCTGGGGCTCACCATGCTCGGGGCGGTGCTGCTGCTCGCCGCCGTGACCGCCTCCGCGCTGTCCCAGCGGCGCGAGCTCGGCCGCCGGCTGGCGGTCCGGGCGTCCGTCGTCCTGGCGCTGCTCCTCGCCGCGCTCGCCGCGTCCCTGTGGTGGGACGTGTCCCGGGTCGACGGCGAGTCGTGGTGGCGGGTGCTGCTCGACAAGCTCGCCCCGCTCGCCGTGGTCGTCGCCGTCGTCGCGCTCGGCTGGTTCTTCGGCCGCGCCAAGCCGTACGCCGAGCGCCGCGGCGGCGGCGGGCCGCTGCGCGAGTAGCTACCGCTTCGAGCGGCGCGGCGGCAGGTGCCGGAAGCGGTGCCCCACCAGCGTCCCGGGCACCGGGTCGGCCGCACCCTCGCTCAGCCAGCCGGCCAGCGCGGTGGTCGCCCGGTCGCTGAGGACCCCGCCGAACCAGGTGTCGCGGTCCTTGCTCGGCCGGTTGCCCCGCCGCACGACGACCACGTTGCTGCGGTCGCACTCGTCGAGGCAGTCGACCACCCGCAGCTCGACGTCGGGGTGCTCGTCGACGGCGGCGCGGACGGCCTCCTCCTGCGCCTCGTGGTCCAGGCCGGGGTGCTTGGAGGTCGTGCCGCAGCAGCAGCCGCGGCACAGCAGGACGGTCGTGGGAGCGGGGCGGGGCACCGGGACAGTCTGCCGGGGCCGGCTCAGTCCTGCCCGACCGCGGCCCGACGGCGCTCGATCGCCTCGAGCACCGTCTTGCGGGCCGTGCCGTGGTCCTGCTCGGCGGTCCGGGCCCGCCGCAGCTGGCTCTCGCTGTCCATCTGCGCGACGTGCTTCTTGGCCTCGGCGGCGGTCAGCGTCAGCAGCTCGGCCGCCTTGCGCGCCTCCACCGCGGCGTCGGTGTTGGCGACGTGCTGCTCGGAGGCGCTGCGCTTGCGGGTGTCGGTGGCCTTGCGCTCCGCCGGAGTGAGCAGCGCCCAGGCGACGTCCGGCAGGTAGCGCGCGGTGCCGTCCTCGCGCCGCGCGTCGGCCCCGCCCGACGCGGTGTGCCAGTCCTGGGCGCCCCACTCCTGCAGGTGCTGCTGGGAGTCGGTGCGCTCCTCGCTGGTGTAGCCGCCGCCGGCCTTCTCGTACTCGTGCACCAGCAGCTGCGACTTGCGCGCCGACCACTGACCCGGCCGGCCGCCCTTGTCCGAGGCCTGGATCTGCTCCTTGAGCCGGTGCCGCAGGTCGGGGTCGGTGTAGGCGTCGTCCTTGGCTCCGCTCATGCGGGTGCGTGTACCCGTCTGCGGCCGTTTCGTACGTCCCGGTCAGCCGGCGTGCGCTGCCAGGTACGCCGCCGTCAACGCGGCCGGGACGCGCCCCTTCGCGGCGACCGCGCGACCCTGCTCGAGCGCCCAGGCGCGCACCTCCGCCGGGGTGGGCGCCCTCGGCGCCAGCTCACCCGCCGGCGCCAGGTCGGCCAACCGCGCGCTGACCCGCTCGTCCGCGACGCTCTCGCTGAGCGCGGCACCGAGGAAGCGGAAGGTCCACTCCTCCGCGAGCGGACGCGTCTCGGCGAAGAACACCGGCACCGTCGGCCACCGGACCTGCACCCGGGCCAGCAGGTCGGCCAGGAAGCCGGCCTTGACGTGCGGGAGCGAGAACATCTTGGAGTAGCGCTCCTCCACCACCACGGCCGCGTGCGGCACGCTCGCCAGCTCGGCCAGCTGCCCGGGCAGGCGTCCGTCCACCAGGCTGCCCGCCAGGTCCTCGAGCGACTTGCGCTCGACGACGCCGACGGGGACGCCGTCGCGCAGCACGCCGTAGTCGCCGCACGCGAGGGTGCCGCGTACGGCCACCGCCTGCTGGGACGCGAACCGGTAGGGGTAGCGCTCCCGTCCGTCGACGACGATCTCGAGCTCGGTGAGCCCACTGGCGCGGGCGGTCGGCGTGCGCACTCCGGGCCGCGCCTTCTTCGTCGTCCGCGGGCTCTGCCAGAAGATCGCCTCGCGGCCGCCCTTGAGCCGCGTGAAGACCAGCTGGCTGCGGTTCTCGCGACCCCGGTCGAGCACCAGGTCGACCGCGGGGCCACGCGCCACGCAGGACCTGACGGGGACGCGCTCGACGACCTCTGCGTCCTCGGGCCAGCCCTCCGCCCGGTGGCAGTAGACCTTGGCCGTGCGCGGCCAGGTCTCCCGGGCCTTCAGCACGACCGGACGCGGCAGCGGCAGCCGCAGCAGGTAGGGCAGCGCCGAGTCAGGGTCGGGGTTGCGGGCGATGACGAAGTCGTCCACGGGCCGACCCTACGGCCCGGCACCGCGACCGGCGGCGACACGCCGGGTGCGTGCCTGGAGCGCGTCCGGTCCGGCACCGGACCGGTGCGGTGACCGCGGCAGCGGACGCGGCGCTCTCGCCGTGTGCCGGTCCGGTCCGGTCCGGTCCGGTCCGGTCCGGTCCGGTCCGGGACACTGTCCTTCCGGGGCCGTATGCGCCCCAGCGCATGTGCGGCCCCGAGACATGCCTCCAGGCGCATACCGCTCGGCACGAGGGCCACCCGCCGGCGCGGTCGGCGCCAGACCGGACCGGGCCGGAGCGCGCAGCGGCCGGCCTGGCGACGGATCCCCGGCGTCAGACGCCGACGCGCGCCGTCGTGTCCGCGCGCCGGGCCAGGGCGGCGATGTGGTCGGCGAACTCCGGCCACAGGTCCCGCGGCAGGTCGTGGCCCATGCCGGCGAAGCCGACGAAGCGCGCGCCCGGGATGGTGCGGGCGAGGGCGAGCCCGCCGCTCGGGTTGACCAGCGGGTCGTGCAGGCCGTGCATGACCAGGGTCGGGACGTCGAGCTGGGCGAGCAGCTCGGTCGCGGTTGGGCTGGGCCACGATGGCGGCGAGCTGGCGGCGGTAGCCGCCGCGGTCGTAGGCCCGGTCGTAGCCACGGCCGGCGACGTCGCGCAGCCGCTCCTCGTCGAGCGCGAACCCCTTCGAGCCGATGATGCGGAAGGTCTGCACCGCCGTCTCGATCGCCTCGTCCCGGCTGGCGGCGGCACGCGACGAGATCAACCGGCCGAGCAGCCGCGGGTCGGCCTGGCCGACCCGGCGCCCGCCCGTGGAGGTCATGATCAGCGTCAGGCTGCGGACCAGCTCCGGCTGGAGCAGCGCGGCGGCCTGGGCGATGAAGCCGCCCATGGAGGCCCCGACCACGTGCACCGGGCCGAGCTGCAGCGCCTCGACCAGGCCGAGGGCGTCGCGGGCCATGTCCTTGACCGTGTACGGCGGACGGCGGCGCCGGGCCACGATCTGTGCGATCGACGGCGCGCGCACGCCGCGGAAGTGGGTGCTGGCGCCGACGTCGCGGTTGTCGAACCGGACGACGTGGTGGCCGCGCTCGGCGAGGTCCTCGCACAGCTCGTCCGGCCACGCGATCATCTGCGTGCCCAGCCCCATGACCAGCAGGACGGGCGGGGCGCCCGGGTCGCCGAAGGTCTCGTACGCGATCTCGATGCCGTTCGCCGGCACCTTCCTCAGCTCAGGCACGCGGGCAGCCTAGAACGCGCCGTGGCGGCCGGCGCCGGCGGCGAACCGCGCCGCACCGGCGAGCGCGTCGGCCTCGAGCGCGCGCCGGCCGTGGGCGAACTCCGACGCCAGGGCGTCCTGCTCCGACAGCCCCTCCTGGTCGAGCACCGACGCCCGGTCGCTGCGCAGGCAGGTCTGCGGGAACGCGGCCAGGTCGGCCGCCAGCGCCTGCGCGGCCGCCAGCGACGTCCCGGCCGGCACGACCCGGTTGGCCAGGCCGATCGCCAGCGCCTCGGCGGCGTCGACCGGACGGCCGGTGAGGATGAGGTCGAGCGCCCGGCTGGTGCCGATCAGGCGCGGCAGACGGACCGTGCCGCCGTCGATCAGCGGCACGCCCCAGCGCCGGCAGAAGACGCCGAACACCGCGGTCTCGTCGGCGACCCGCAGGTCGCACCAGAGCGCCAGCTCGAGCCCGCCGGCGACCGCGTGGCCGCTGACCGAGGCGATCACCGGCTTGGACAGCCGCAGCCGGCTGATCCCCATCGGCCCGTCGCCGTCGGGCTCCGCCCGGTTGCTGCGCTCGGTGCCGAGCGCCTTGAGGTCGGCGCCGGCGCAGAACACGCCGCCCTCGCCGTGCAGCACGGCGACGGAGGCGGCGTCGTCCGCGTCGAAGGCCCGGAAGGCGGCAGCGAGGGCCGCCGCCGTCGGGCCGTCGACGGCGTTGCGCGCCTCGGGGCGGTGCAGCCGGACGGTCGTCACCGGCCCGTCCCGCTCGACGGTGACCGCCTGGCCGGTCATGCGCTCAGGGCGACCTCGGGCTGCGCCGCCTCGCGCTGCGCCGGCGCGCGGCCGAAGCGCAGTGCGCCGTACTCGTTGCGGCCGTAGCGCAGGAGCAGCAGGTCCTTGACGTAGTTCTGGTGCAGGCGCCACGGCGCGTGGTCGGCCTGCTTCGGGAACTGCTTGATCGAGCGCTGGACGTAGCCCGACGTGAGGTCGATGAAGGGGTTGTCCGGCAGGTCGGCCTGGGTCCACTCCGGCACGACCGAGGCGTAGCCGCTGCGGGTCATGTGGTTGAGCAGGCGGCAGACGTAGGCGCAGACGAGGTCGGCCTTGAGCGTCCAGGAGGCGTTCGTGTAGCCCATGACGGACGCGAAGTTCGGGATGCCGCTGAACATCATCCCCTTGTAGGCGACCGTCTCGGACAGCGCGACGGGTGACCCGTCGACCGTGATCTCCAGACCGCCGACGGCGAGCATCTGCAGACCGGTCGCGGTGACGACGACGTCGGCCTCGACCACCTCGCCGGAGACGAGCCGCACGCCCTCGGGCACGAACCGGTCGATCTGCCCGGTGACGACCGACGCGGTCCCCTTCTTCAGGCTCTCGAACATGTCGCCGTCCGGGACGACGCAGAAGCGCTGGTCCCACGGGTCGTACGGCGGGGTGAAGTGCGTGTCGATGTCGAAGCCCTCGGGCAGCGCCTTCTCGAGCTCGCCGCGGACCAGCTTCTTCATCAGCTCCGGCTTGCGCTGCGACAGCTGGTACATCCACAGGCCGCGCAGGATGTTCTTCCAGCGCACGACCGAGTAGACGGTCTTGTCCGACAGCTTGCCGGCGAGCTTGCCGGCGACCAGGTCGTGGGCCGGCAGCGCGGCGACGTACGACGGGGTGCGCTGCAGCATCGTGACGTGCTCGGCGGTCTCGGCCATGGCCGGGACGAGGGTGACGGCGGTCGCGCCGCTGCCGATGACGACGACCTTCTTGCCGGCGTGGTCGAGGTCCTCGGGCCAGTGCTGCGGGTGCACGACCTGCCCGGCGAAGTCGTCGACGCCGGCGAACTCCGGCGTGTAGCCCTCGTCGTAGCGGTAGTAGCCCGCGCACATCAGCAGGAAGTTGCAGGTCAGCGTCGCGGTCTCGCCGTCGCGGTCGATCGTCAGGGTCCAGCGGGCCTGCTCGCTGGACCACTCGGCGCGCAGCACCCGGGTGCGGAAGCGGATGCGCTGGTCGACGCCGTACTCGCGGGCGGTCTCCCGCACGTACTCCAGGATCGACGGGCCGTCAGCGATGCCCTTGCTGCCGATCCACGGCTTGAAGTGGTAGCCGAGGGTGAACATGTCGGAGTCCGAGCGGATGCCGGGGTAGCGGAACAGGTCCCACGTCCCGCCGATGGCGTCGCGCGCCTCGAGGACGGTGTAGGACCGGCTCGGGGCTGTCGGTCTGCAGGTGCACGGCCGCACCGATGCCGGACAGGCCGGCGCCCACCACCACCACGTCGAGGTGCTCGGTCGTCGTCGCTGCGCTCACCCTGGGATCTCCCGTCCGTCGCGGCCCGCGTGGCCGTGTGACGCACCCATCATCTCGCACGACGCGTGCATCTTCCAGGGAGGTCAGTCGTGGCCCTCGCGGTGGGTGCCGGGCACCCGGCGCACCGAGCCCCAGCCGCGCAGCGTCCACAGGACCAGCAGCACGGCCGCCCCGACCGCCCCCAGGCAGTCCATGCCGAGGTCGCCGACGGTGTCGTCGTTGCTCTCCTGCAGCTCCGAGCCGAGGGTGGTGTCGGAGGTCCACTCGACCAGCTCCCACACCGCGCCGAAGGCCGCACCGAGGGCGAAGGTCACGAGCCCGATGCCGAGGTGGTGGCGCCAGCCGGTGTCGCTGCGCGGGTCCGGCAGGACGTCGAGCCGCGCGAGCGAGACGTAGAGGACGCCGCTGGCCAGCAGCGGCAGCACGAAGTGCACGACCCGGTCGAACCACGGCAGCGAGTCGTACGCCCCGCTCGCCTCGCCGAAGCCCTGCAGGGCGAGTGCCACGAGCACGAACAGGTCGTACAGCCGCGGCAGGAGCAGCCACCGGACCGCGATCCCGGCCGCGGCGCACACCGCCAGCACGACCGCTCCGCTGTCGACGCCCTGCGCCAGGACGACGACCGCGGCCGCGACCAGCAGCAGGCGCAGCACGTCCAGGGGGTCGCGCACCCAGGGGTTCCAGTCGCCCAGCAGCAGGTGCTCGGTCCGGGTCGGGGTCTGCACGGGCGTCCCGTACCCGCCTCGCGCCGACTGCACGGCGGTCAGCGCAGGGCGAACGCCGGGCTGTCGAGCACCAGGGCAGCGAGCACCGGGAGCAGCGCGGCCTCCGGGGGCGGGTCGCCGGGCGCGCAGCCGAGGAAGTCCAGCAGCGCCTGCGTCACGTCGGCGCCGAGCGGCTGGCAGAGCAGGGCCCGGCCGAGGGCGTCCAGCAGCTCGCCGGCCGTGGCAGGGGCGCCGACCAGCGCCTTCCAGTCGGGCCGGGCCAGGCCACGGCCGGCCCACCAGCCCGCGGCCAGGCCGACGTGCAGGTTCCAGCGCCCGAGGGTGCTCGAGGCGCTCGACCAGGCCGGCGCGACGTCGGGGTAGCCGTTCGGCGGGTGCCAGCCCAGCGGCGCGTGCCCCAGCTCGGACAGCACCCAGCGCAGGTCCCCCACGGCCGCGCCCGGGCTCTTCACGCCGGCCGGGGGCACCCGCAGGGCCCGGACCGCGGCGACGGTGTCCTCCATCGGCCGCCGGGTCTTCTCCCCGACGCTCGCGAGGAAGCGTGGGGGTGCGACCAGCCCATGACCCGCAGCGGTCCCACGTGGTGCCAGTCGGTGCTGCTGCGCGCCGACGCCTGCAGCATCGACGCGAACGTGCCGAGGGCGTGCGCCCGTACGACGGACCGGTCGTCCAGCGGCTTGGAGTCCCAGACCTCCGACGACGGCGTCGTGACGTTGAAGTGGTTGGCCCAGAAGTCGACCATCACCTCGTAGACCTGGCGCTTGGACCAGATGGCCCGCGTCAGGTGCGCCGACACGACCTGGTCCATCGCCTCCCAGCCGCCGTGGCCGACCTTGCGGCACACGGTCGACGGGGTCGCGCCGAGGAGTGGGTACGCGGCCATCAGCTCCTGGCAGGTGGATGTCGCTGACGCCCCCGGGCGGCAGCTGCTTGTCGAGCCACCTGCTCGCGCCGAGCTTGCGCACCTCGGCGACCAGCTCGGGCGACGGCCCGTACGTCGCCCGGCGCAGCAGGTGCAGGACGGGGTCAGCGTCCAGCGGCGTCTCGGTGCTCACCGCTGTGGTGTCGGCATACCGACGGGTCGTTCTGAAGCACCCGGGAGAAGTGGTGACTCAGGGATGCGGCAGGTCGGCCAGGTCGACGCGGGCGACGCCCCACGGCACGGCCACCTCGCCCGCGGCGGACAGCGCCCCGACCTGCGTGTAGGACTGGCCGTCGAGGCGGTGACTCAGCAGCACGAGGTCCGGCTCCGTCTCGAGCCGCCAGAACAGCGGTATGCCGGCCTCGGCGTACTCGCCGGGCTTGGCGAACCGGTCGGTCTTGCGGCTGGACGGGCTGACGATCTCGACGACGAGGCCGACGTGCTCCGGACCGACCGGGTGGGGACTCGCTCCACCCAGGGGGGCGTCCGCGGCCACGACGGCCAGATCAGGCACCCGCCCGTCGGTGCCCATGGGGACCGCCCACTCGTAGACGACGCGCCAGTCAGCAGGGCACTGACGGGCCAGCTGGACGAGGAGGGCCGAGCCCAGCGCCTGGTGCCACTGGGAGGGCGGCGGGCTCACGACCAGCGAGCCGTCGACCACCTCGTAGCGGCGTCCGTCGTCGGGCAGGGCGGCCAGGTCGTCGAAGCGCCAGGGACCCGCCAGGTCGTGGATCGTCGCTGCCACCGCTGACCTCCTCGTCGTGTGCACATGGTCGCACCGTGCCCCACCCCTGCGCGAACGTCGGGGCCGGCAAGCCGGGCTGTGGAGGATGGGGGCCGCTGTGGACGGCGGCCTTCACCTGTCGCCGCCAAGGCCCACCGTGGCGCCCATGTCCCTCTCCTTTGCGAACGCCGCAGCAGACGCTCTCCTCGAACACGGGCCGCTGGGGCTGCCGCAGCTGCACGCTGCGGCCGTCGAGTCAGGCGCGACCAAGGCCCGGACGGCGTCGTCACTCCGCCACTCGCTCGATGCGGACGAGCGCTTCGTCCTCCGGCCGGACGGCACCTACGACACCGCTGCGCGACTGCTCCGCGGCGCCGTGCTGACGACGCGCCGGCATCGCGGCTCCGACGGCGACGTCCTGTGGACCACGCGCGACATCGAGCCGTTCGCCGTCCTCACCCGCACCGGGGTCTTCCCCCTCCAGACGGGCGGCGAGCTCCGGCGCGGCCAAGGCTCGGCCCTGAGCTGGATCGGGCCGCCCGGGTGGCTGGCCGGCGCCTCCGATGCGCTGGTCGGTCTCCGCTGGGACGGCCGAGCTCTGGCCGTCGAAAGGGCCGTCGAAGGGGCCGTCGAAGGGGCCGCCGACCGGGCCACTGAGGCCGTCGCCGCAGACTCCGGCTCGGCCCAAGACCTGCGCGTCCTTCTGAGTCGCCATGCCCGCGGCCTACAGGCCAGCAGCTGGACCCCGACGCCGTCGCTGGCCGCGGTGGTGCTCAGCGCGCTGATCGAGGTCCCGGACGCGCTGAGGCACCCACTGCCACCGCTGTCCGAGCTGCTCCCGCTGCCGGAGGAGCTCCGCCCACAGGACAGCTGGGGCGGTGTCGCGCGCGACCCGGCGAGCTGCTCACTGACGGTGCCTCTGCCTGCTCGGGTGCACGCCGAGCTGGCCCGCCGGGCGGACCTGCTCGGCGACCAGTTGCCGGGCTACGCGGCCATGCTGCTCGGCGCGGCGGCGGACCGGCTCGGGCCGGCCGCCACTCCCGTCCGATGTTGCTGCAGCCAGGCGTCGTACGACGCTGATGGTCCCGCCTACGGCGACCGGTGGTCGCGATGACCTGGCCGAGCGCCCAGGACATCGACCTGGGCTTCGCCTCCTGGCAGGACCTGGCCGACTGGCTCAGCGGCGGATGGTTCTGCCTGCTGACCGGGACGGAGCCCGGCTCCGTCTTCCACGGCTCCGACGGTCTGGTCGTGCTCGAACAGCCCGGTGCCCTGCGGGCGCGCCACCGGCGGGGCCTGCACAGGTCCGGCTTCCGTCCGTGTGCTGGCGAGGCCATCGTGGCCTGGGTCTGGAGGTCGGGCGACGAGCGCCGGCGGCCGCGCCACGAGCGGTGCGACGAGCGGGCGATCCACCTGCTGCGTGACGTCTTCCGGGCCAGTCCCCACGAGGTCGGGGTGCTGCTCCCGCCAGACTGCCGGACTCCGGCCCTGGACGCGTGGGGTGCCTCCGGCTGAGTCGCTGATGTCGTCTCAGCGGGAGCGGGTGCTCCTGACCGGGCCTCAGGGCGGCAACGCGGCACGACACGGGGCGAGCGCCGCCGCCGTCAGCTCCGGGAAGCGCCAGTGCATGTTGTGACCGCCTGGCAGCTCGACCAAGCGACCGCCGGCCCGGTCCGCGAGCAGCCGCGCCCACGGCTGCGGGCTGAGGTGGTCGTGCGTGCCGCGCAGGACGAGGACGGGACTGCGCACGCCGCCGACGTGGTCCTCCGGCCGGTCAGCCAGCGCGCTGGCGAGCAGCTGGCCGAGGCCGCCGCGCATCCCCCGCAGGTAGTAGGGCAGGACGGCCGGCAGCTCGGCAGGTCGCTCGTGCGGCAGCGTCCGGGCGACTGCCGCCAGCAGCGGCGCGGTGCGCCGGAGCTCCGGCGGGAACGTCGCCCCGGCCAGCACGAGGCGCGCGACCGGGGCCTGCAGCGCCGCCCGCAGGGCCACCTGTGCCCCGGTCGAGTGGCCGAGCAGGACCACCGGCGACCGCCGCTGCTCCACCCAGCCCGCCGCGGCGGCGGCGACGCTGTCGAGGTCGGCCGGCAGCTGTGCCGTCGACGGGTCGCCGAAGCCCGGCAGGTCGAGCACGTGCACCTCGGTCCAGGTCGCGCAGACCTGCACGAGCGGGGCGAAGTAGCCGAGAGCACCAAGCCCGGGGACCAGGACCAGCGGCGGCACACCGGCGCGACGTTCGCCGCTGACCAGCGCGCGGACCGGCCGGTCGCCGACGGTGGCCCAGGTCTCCCTCGCCTTCTCCAGGTGCGGCACCCGCGGAGCATAGGAACGGCTCAGTGCCGCTCTCGGACCAGCAACCGGACCGATGGTCGTCCCGCTGCGTCACGGGACGACGACGTCCACCCGGACGAACCCCTCGTCCGTCCCCGGCGGCACCAGCCGCTTCCGGGTGCCGAGGACGCCCTGGAGAGGCACCCGGACCCGGCCCACCCGGGCGTCGTTGCGCGCGAGGCAGGTGGCCAGCGGGACATCGAGGTGCACCGCCCGTGCTGGTACGCCGGCAGTCCTGGCCAGCTCGATGAGGGCGGCGCGCTCCTCGACCGAAGGGCTGGTGTTGTCGACGACCACGCTCCGCCCCTGCGCCAGCAGCTCGGCCACCACCCGCGCCTGGCGCTGCTCCTTGCGCCGCGCGTTCGGCCAGTGGTCCTTGCTGATGACGGCGTGCGTACCGACGAGGTGCTCGGCCGCCCAGGTGGACGTGCCGGCTCCCTGCAGCCCGACCATGACGACGAGCTCGGTCACAGCCACCAGTCGTACGCCGAGGTCACCAACGACTGCGGCACGACGTGCCCGCCCTCGAACTCCTCGAAGTGCACGTCGTAGCCCGCGTCCCCGAGCAGCCGGACCACCCGCCGCCCGCACTGGTCGATGGGCAGCACGGCGTCCGCCGTGCCGTGGGACACCCAGAACCGCAGCAGGCCGACCTGCGCCGGCGGCGCCGCGAACCCGGGCGAGAAGGCCAGCACCGCCTCGGCCAGGTCGCCGTTGGCCAGGCCGAGCGACAGGGCGTACGACGCGCCGTCGGAGAACCCGCCGAACGCCACGCGGTCGACGTCGTGCCCAGCGAAGACCTGCGCCAGAGCCGCGTCGAGCGGCCGGACGTCCACGCCCAGCCGCCCGGTCAGCAGGTCCCAGGTCGGGCCGACGGAGCTCGGCAGCAGCACCAGGCTCCCTCGCGCCTCGGCGACGTCCTCGACCAGCGGCAGGCTGCGGCTGGCGTGGCCTCCCGCGCCGTGGAAGAAGACGAGCAGCGAGGCGGGCTGCGCCGCCTTCCGGGGGACGAGCAGCAGGCCGCCGTCGCCGATCCCGACCACACCGGGCCGGACGTCCACGGGAGCGGGTCCGGCCGGCCGACTGGTCAGCCGTCCCTCGGACGCGGTCGCCATGCCGCCGGCGTACCCGGACGAGGCGGGCAGCACCCGTACCAGGACTTGAATGATTCCAGGAAGTGCGCCAGACTCCGACTCGATGCCCAGCACCCCCGAGGTCGAGAGCCTCCTGCGCGGGGCCTCGCTGCGGGTGACCCGACCGCGGGTGGCCGTGCTGGCCGCGGTCCACGAGCACCCGCACGTCGACACCGAGTCGCTCACCGGTGTCGTCCGCGCGCGCCTCGGCGCGGTGTCGCACCAGGCCGTCTACGACGTGCTGCGGGCGCTGACCGCCGCCGGCCTCGTGCGCCGGATCGAGCCGGCCGGCTCGGTCGCCCGCTACGAGGCGCGCGTCGGCGACAACCACCACCACGTCGTCTGCCGCTCGTGCGGCGCCATCGCCGACGTCGACTGCGCGGTCGGCGAGGTCCCCTGCCTGACCGCCTCCCACGACGCCGGCTACGAGATCGACGAGGCCGAGGTCGTCTACTGGGGCCGCTGCCCCGCCTGCACCGCCACCGACTCCGCCAGTCCAACCGCACCACTGCAGAGAGGCACGACGTGACCGAGAACGACCCGAAGCCGAGGGACACCAGCGCCAGCCCGCAGGGCACCGACACGACGGCGAGCACCAGCGAGAGCGAGAACCCGGCGCTCGCCGGCCCCACGCCGCACACGGACGAGCGGCCGCGCACCAACCGCGACTGGTGGCCCAACCAGGTCGACCTCCAGGTCCTCAACCGCACCGACCCGAAGGCCAACCCGCTGGGCGAGGGCTTCGACTACAAGAAGGCCGTCGCCGGGCTCGACTTCGAGGCGGTCAAGGCCGACCTCGTCTCGGTCATGCGCACCTCGCAGGACTGGTGGCCGGCGGACTACGGCCACTACGGCCCGCTGTTCATCCGCATGTCGTGGCACGCGGCCGGCACCTACCGCGTCGCGGACGGCCGTGGTGGCGCCGGCGCCGGCGAGCAGCGCTTCGCCCCGCTCAACAGCTGGCCGGACAACGGCAACCTGGACAAGGCCCGCCGCCTGCTGCTCCCGGTCAAGCAGAAGTACGGCCGCGCGCTGTCCTGGGCCGACCTGCTGGTGCTCGCCGGCAACGTCGCGCACGAGGACATGGGCTTCCAGACCGCCGGCTTCGCCTTCGGCCGCGAGGACGTCTGGCAGCCGGAGGAGGTCTTCTGGGGTCCGGAGGACACCTGGCTCGGCGACGAGCGCTACAGCGGCGACGACCCGCTGGACCTCGACGAGGGCGAGCTCGCCAACGTCACCATGGGCCTGATCTACGTCAACCCCGAGGGCCCCAAGGGCGTCCCCGACCCGCTGGCGTCGGCCCACGACATCCGCGTGACGTTCAGCCGCATGTCGATGAACTCCGAGGAGACCGTCGCCCTCATCGCCGGCGGCCACACCTTCGGCAAGACCCACGGCGCGGGCGACCCGTCGCTCGTCGGCCCGGAGCCGGAGGGCTGCCCGGTGCACGCCGGCGGTCTCGGCTGGCGCAACGAGTTCGGCAAGGGCAAGGCCGAGGACACCATCACCTCCGGGCCTCGAGGGCGCGTGGACGCCGACGCCGACGCAGTGGGACAACAGCTACTGGGACACGCTGCTCGGCTGGGAGTGGGAGCTCACCGAGTCCCCCGCCGGCGCGAAGCAGTGGCAGCCGACCGACCCCGCGTCGGCGACCGTGCCGGACGCGCACCGTCCCGGCGTCACGCACCGGCCGATGATGTCGACCGCCGACATGGCGCTGGCCCGCGACCCGGAGTTCCGCGCGATCTCCGAGCGCTTCCGGGACAACCCGGAGGAGTTCTCCGCCGCGTACGCCAAGGCCTGGTACAAGCTGCTGCACCGCGACCTCGGCCCGATCGCGCGCTACGTCGGCCCGTGGGTGCCTGCCGAGCAGGAGATCTGGCAGGACCCGGTGCCGGCCGGTCGAGCACGACCTGGTGAACGAGGCCGACGTCGCTCAGCTCAAGAGCCAGATCCTGGCCTCCGGGCTGTCGGTGTCGCAGCTGGTCAACACGGCCTGGGCGTCCGCCGCGTCCTACCGCACGACCGACAAGCGCGGCGGTGCCAACGGCGCGCGCCTGCGCCTGGCGCCCCAGAAGGACTGGGCCGTCAACGCCGGCACCGCCGAGGTCGTCGCGAAGCTCGAGGAGCTGCGCGCGTCCTCCGCCAAGCCGATCTCGCTGGCCGACCTCATCGTCCTCGCGGGCTGCGCGGCCGTGGAGAAGGCCGCCGTCGACGCGGGCTTCGACATCTCGGTGCCGTTCACCCCGGGCCGCACCGACGCGACGCAGGAGCAGACCGACGTCGACTCCTTCCGCTGGCTCGAGCCGCGCGCCGACGGCTTCCGCAACTGGGTCAAGCCCGACGCGAAGCTCTCGCCGGAGCAGCTGCTCGTCGACCGGGCGTACATGCTCGAGCTGACCGCCAAGGAGCTGACCGTCCTCGTCGGCGGCCTGCGCGTCCTCGGCGCCAACACCGGCGGCGCCCAGCACGGCGTCTTCACCGACAACGTCGGCGTGCTGTCGCAGGACTTCTTCCGCACGCTGCTCGACATGGGCATCACGTGGCGCACGTCGGCCTCCGACGAGGGCGTGTACGAGGGCGTCGACAGCTCCGGGTCCGTCGTCCGCACCGCGACCGCGGCGGACCTCGTCTTCGGCTCGAACTCGATCCTGCGCGGCATCGCGGAGGTCTACTCGTTCGAGGACACCAAGCGGAAGTTCGTCGAGGACTTCGTCGACGCGTGGGACAAGGTCATGATGCTCGACCGGTACGACGTGAAGTAGCTCGTACGTCCTCGACGCCCCGGTCCACCTGTTGGTGGGCCGGGGCGTCGGCGTTCCCGGGAGACATGATCACTCGGGCCATCGTCAACAGGGAGGGCGCTGCCGAACCACAGGAGGATGCCGGGGCTGGTCGCCCGTGCACTGCCGTGCCCGAGACCCACCTCCCAGCGCAAGGACCCCCTGTGCCCCGCTCCTGCACGCCCGACGCCACGCGTCGCTCCGTCGCCGCGATCCTCGCCGCCGCGCTCGTCGTCCCGGGGGCGCTCGCCTCGCCGCTGCCCCCGCGTACGCGGGTGGAGCCGCCCCTGTGCCGGCGCCGTACACCGTGACGCTGAACGGCGGCGGGTCGGCCACCATCACGCCTCTCACCCACGTCACCGACGGCGAGGACGACACCCTGACGCTGGTGTCGTTCGGGCAGCCCCTCCGTGGCGGCACGCTGGTGGAGGCGCCCGCGGGCACACTGACCTACACGCCCCCGTCCAGCCTCTCGGGCACGGACTCGTTCTCCTACGTGGTGAGCGACGGCACGACCGACGTCTCGGGCAGCGTCACCCTGGACGTCGACGCGGTCGGCGTGGCTGACACGGCCCAGACCTCCACCGGTCTGCCCGTCACCTTCAGCCTGCTCGACAACGACCACGCGTCACGCAGCTTCGGTCAGACGGTGGCCGTCAGCACCCCGCCCGAGCACGGCAGCGTGAGCTTCCAGAGCTTCGACCCCATGTTCATGTTCGGCCTCGGCAAGGACATCCCGACCTACACGCCGGTCGCCGGCTTCTCCGGTGTCGACACCTTCGCCTACACGGCGACCGACGCATACGCCCAGCCGTTCGGGGCGACCGCCACGGTCACGGTGCTGCCGCGGGTGCAGGCAGACCACGCGTACACCGACGCGGGTGAGCCGACCGACATCGACGTGCTGAGCAACGACGGCGGCAGCGGCATCGCCGTCGCCGTCGCGACGCCGCCCGCCGCACGGCACGGCCGCGGTCACCGACGACCAGCGCGTGCACTACGTCCCTGCGGCGGGCTTCAGCGGCGAGGACCACTTCACCTACACCGGCACGGACATGCAACGGCCTGTCGCGTGACGGCGGGCGTGGACGTCTCCGTCGACTACGTGGCCAACCCCGAGTTCCTGACGACCGTCCGCGAGACGCCACTGGTCATCGACGTCTTCGCCAACGACCTGGGCGACGGCTCCACCCTGCAGCTCGTCCCGGTGAACAACCTCTCGTTCGGCGACCCGGACGACACCGGGCTGCCCCTGCACGGCACCGTGACCCTGGTCGACGGCAAGCTGCGCTACGTGCCCGCGCCCGGGTTCGTCGGCCAGGACCAGTTCAACTACCACGCTGCGTCGACGGCAACGGCGGCCAGCAGGGCGGCTTCGTGGTGGTCGAGGTGACCGCGCCGCTGCCGGCCCCGGTGGACGACACGGCCACCACCGAGGCAGGCGAGCCCCGTCACCATCCCGGTGCTCGCCAACGATGGCGGTGAGATCGCCGCGGACGAGCGTGCGCGCTACACCGACCCCGCGCACGGTGAGGCGTACGCCACCGACGCCGGCGCCGTCGTCTACGAGGCCGGCTGCCGGCTTCTCGGCACCGACACCTTCCGCTACAGCGTTCGCAACTCCACCGGGGAGACCCAGGACGGCGGGCGTCACCGGTGACGGTGACGCCCGCGCCTGCTCCCGTGAACACCGCCAAGCCGGCTCGGTCCCGCCGGTGGTCCTGCCGCCGGTCGACTCACCGTCGCCGTCGCCGTCGCCGTCGCCGTCGCCGTCTGCCGCCCCGTCCGCATCGGCCTGGCCGTCGACGTCAGCGAGCCCCACCTCGGTGCCCAGCGCCGCGGCGCCGTCCGGCAACGCCACCCCGCCCCGTCGCAGACCACGCCGGCTGCCCCGCGTCCCGGCATCGTCGTGCCGGCGGACGACCGCCGGATCGTCGCGGGTGAGCGGGCCGCCGTCACCGGCGCCGCGGCCCCTGGGACCGTCGTCAACCTGTACGCCTACACCCGCCCGTCGACGACGTACGTCGTGGTGCGGTCGACCGTCGTCGGCCCGGATGGGACGGACGCGTTCTCCGTCGCGCCGGTCGGCAACACCCGCATGTACACCGAGATCGACGGCGTGCGATCGGACTCCGTCGTCGTCGAGGTGCAGCAGGCGGTCTCCATGACGCCGACGCGTACGGGCACGCACGTTCTGCGCTTCACCGGCCGGGCCTTCCCGGCCGTGGCCGGGCAGGCGGTGTCCATCTACCGCAGCGCGCCGAACGGCGGTCGAGGTCCTCGTTGGCCGGGCCGTCACCAGGGCCGACGGCACCTACACCTACGACCGGACCTTCAGCGGCACCGGCACGTTCTCGTTCCACGCCGAGGTCGGTGGCGGCGTGGTCACGAAGACCGGTTCGTCGGACGTCCGCAAGGCCACCGTCCGCTAGTCCGCAGACCGCAGCCAGTGGCGTCCGTGCGCACGGGCGCCCCTGTCTGCCGCCACGCTGCATGATCAGGCCATGAGCGACGATGAAGCGGACAGCCATCTGGGCGTCCAAGACCCCGCTCCCGCCGCGCAGGACGCGTCCCGCGCTTCCTCGTGGCGACCCATGCTGCGACGCCCGCCACGCCGACGGCGCGGTGGTGGACACCCCGGCGACGTACGAGCCGGCGGACGACCCGAGCAGCGGGATGCTCGCCTGGTGCACCGTGGTCGCCGGTCACGTCCGCGTCGACCGCATCCTGCCCGGCCCGCTCGGCAAGCAGCTCTTCGGCGCTGCTACCTCCGCTGCGCTACGTCGTCCTGGGCGAGCCGGCAGCCACCCCTCCTGCGGTCACCCTCATCGCCTTCCACGACCCCGACCACGACGGGCTGGTGACAGGTCCCGAGCGGGCGGCGGCTGACGGCTTCGAGCCGCTGCGACCGGCGCTGTCGGCGATGCGCTGGTTGCCTGGGAGCGGCGTAGCCCACCAGATCTACGTCTCCGGACCGGACGACCCGGCGGGCGACTGGCGTCGCCGAGGGGTGGGGCCAAGCTCGGTTCCGCCGCTGAGGCGGTCCGGGTGGCGCACGGGTGGCCTGCGCTGCACGACTCGGGCCAGCACACGGAGACGGGGCGCGCGATGGCGGCCAGCTTCGCACCGCGTTGGCCCGCGCGGTTCAGGGCACCCGAGGTGATCGTGCCGTCGATGGACGTCCCGCGATAGCCCGGGGTGCCCAGCTGACGACGTCGACCCGGACGAAGCCCTCCTCTGTCGTCGGTGGCTGCAGGAGCTTGCGCGTCCGGAGCAGGCCCTCCAGCGGCACCCGGGCGCGCCCCTCCCGGGCGCTGTTGGCGCTCCAGGCAGCGGGCGAACAGCACGTCGACGAACACCGCCCGCGCCTCGACCCGCCCCGGGCCAGGTCGATGAGCGCCGCTCGGTCCTCACGCGACGGGTTGGTGTTGTCGACGACGACGCTGCGCCCCTGCGCCAGCAGCTCGGCGACGACCCGGCGCTGCCGCTGCTCCCTGCGTCGCGCGTTGGGCCAGTGGTCCTTGCTGACCACGGCGTGCGTGTCGGCCAGGTGCTCGCGCACCAGGTCGACTTGCCGGCGCCCTGCAGGCCGACCATGACGACGAGCTCGCTCACAGCCACCAGTCGAAGGCGGCGCGGACGAGCGACTGCGGGACCACGTGGCCGCCCTCGAACTCCTCGTAGTGCACGTCGTAGCCGGCGCCGGTCAGCGGCCGGACCACGCTGCGGCCGCAGCGCGTCGACCGGCAGCACGGGGTCTGGCCGTGCCGTGCGAGACCCAGCACCGCGGCAGGCCGACCTGCGCCGGCGGCGCCGCGAAGCCCGGCGAGAACGCCAGCACCGCCTCGGCCAGGTCGCCGTTGGCCAGCCCGAGCGACAGCGCGTACGACGCACCGTCGCTGAACCCGCCGAACGCCACCCGGTTGACGGCGAGGCTGTCGAAGACGTGCGCCAGCGCCGTGTCGAGCTGGGCGACGTCGACACCGAGCCGGCCGGTGAGCAGGTCCCAGGTCGGACCGACCGAGCTCGGCAGCAGGACGAGGACGCCGAGCGCCTCCGCGACGTCCTCGACGAGCGGCAGGCTCCGGCTCGCGTTCCCGCCGGCACCGTGGAAGAAGACGAGCAGCGGAGGCGACTCGCTCAACCGACGCGGTACGGCGAGCAGGGCGCCGTCGAGGGGACTGACCCCGGGCGTGAGCCTGCCGCTCGGCTGCGCGCCAGGCCGGCTCGTCAGGCGGCCGTCCGCCGCGGTGGTCATGTCGGCACCTGCTCCCCGAGACGCGGACGGCAACCGTACGCCGGGGCGCTCGGGCCCGCCGTTCGAGCCGACGGTCCGCCGTGACAAGGTGCCCGGCATGCCGGCCGAACCCCTCCCGCAAGGCGCGTACGACCGACTCCTGACGGCGGAGCTGGCCAGCCGACTGGCGGGCCTGAGGGTGGCCACAGGAGCGGTCGAGGAGGCGGAGTCCGCTGACGCCCTCGGTCTCCACGTCGGCCGGGCCGTCGCTCGACACCTGGCCGGCCTGCCGGCCGAGCAGCGCGTCGATGCGGCCAACCGGGTGCTCGCCGCGTTCGGGGAGCAGGACGTGGTCCGCGCCGGCCCGGAGAACCTGCTGGCCGTTGCCCGGCAGGAGGCCCCCGGCGTGTGGGAGGTCCTGCAGACACGACCCCAGGTGCCCGCTGTCCCGACCCGCGCTGCTGACGAACTCGCAGCCGACCCGAAGCTCGGGTCGGAGCTGCGAGCCGAGCTGGCGACGGCGGACGGCGTCGACCTGCTCTGCGCCTTCGTCAAGTGGTACGGGCTGCGGGTGCTCGAGAGCCGAGCTGGCCGAACGCGCACCGCCGGGGGGTGCCGCTGCGCGTCCTGACCACCACGTACATGGGCGCGACGGACCGCACGGCCCTGGACCGGCTGGTCCGTGACTTCGGCGCACAGGTGAGGGTGAACTACGAGACGCGGTCGACCCGGCTGCACGCCAAGGCCTGGCTGTTCCGTCGCGACAGCGGCTTCGACACCGCCTACGTCGGTAGCTCGAACCTGAGTCGGGCGGCGCTGCTGGACGGGCTCGAGTGGAACGTGCGGCTCGCCGGGCCCACACGCCCGAGCTGCTCGACAAGTTCGACGGCGACGTTCGACTAGCTACTGGGCTGGACCCTGCCTTCGTCGCCTACGACCCGGACGGCGACGGCGACCGACTGGACGAGGCTCTGGCGGTCGCTGGCGGCCTGCAGGACCGGCGGACGGCGACGTTCGCCGTCAGCGGTCTGGAGGTCCGCCCCTACCCGCACCAGCAGGGGATCCTCGAGCGACCTCGCGGTCGAGCGCGAGGTGCACGACCGGCACCGCAACCTCGTCGTCGCCGCTACCGGCACCGGCAAGACGGTCATCGCCGCACTCGACTACCGCGCGCATGCGCCGGGCCCGAGCCGACGCTGCTCTTCGTCGCGCACCGCAAGGAGATCCTCGAGCAGTCCCTGCGCACCTACCGCGAGGTCCTGGCCGACGGCGCCTTCGGCGAGCTGTACGTCGGCGGCCAGCGGCCGGAGCGGTGGCAGCCACGTCTTCGCGAGCGTCCAGAGCCTCGCCGCCGTACGGCGTCGATGCCGCTCGCCGCCGACGCACTTCGACGTCGTCGTGGTCGACGAGTTCCACCACGCCGAGGCGGCGACGTACCGACGGCTGCTGGACCACGCTGCGACCCGAGCGAACTCCTGGGTCTGACCGCGACGCCGGAGCGCACGGACGGCGTGGACGTGCGGAGCTTCTTCGACGGCAGCGACGGCCGCCGAGCTGCGCCTGTGGGACGCGCTGGAAGCGGACCTGCTCTGCCCCTTCCACTACTTCGGGGTCAGCGACGCCACGGACCTCTCGGCGCTCGAGTGGCGGCGCGGCGACTACGACGTCGCTGCGCTGGAACGCGTCTACACCGCGCGACGACGCGCGGGTCCGCGTCGTCCTGCGGCAGCTCCGCGACAAGGTCGGCGACGTCCGCGGCGATGCGCGCCTCGGCTTCTGCGTGTCCGTCGAGCCACGCCGAGTTCATGGCCGCCCGCTTCAACGCCGCCGGGCATCCCTGCGCCTCGCGGTCTCCGGCCAGTCCTCCCGCGAGGAGCGCGCGCAGGCGCTGGCAGCCCTGCGCGACCGCGAGGTCAACGTGCCTGTTCGCCGTCGACCTGTTCAACGAGGGCCTCGACGTCCCCGACGTCGACACGCTGCTGCTGCTGCGACCCACCCAGAGCGCGACGGTCTTCCTGCAGCAGCTCGGTCGCGGGCTGCGGCGCACCGCGGACAAGCCGGTGCTCACGGTCCTGGACTTCATCGGCCAGCAGCGCCGGGAGTTCCGCTTCGACCTCAAGTACCGGGCGTTGACGGGCACCACCCGCGTCGGCCTGGAGCGGCAGGTGGAACAGGGCTTCGGCTACCTGCCGTCCGGCTGCGAGCTGGTGCTCGACCCGGTGGCCCAGCAGACGGTGCTCGACAACGTCCGCCGACAGCTGCGGCTCACCCGCAGGGAACTGGTCGCGGAGGTGCGCTCGCCACGGCGACCTCGACCTCGCCGAGCTGGCTGCGGGAGAGCGGCCGCGAGCTGGCCGACGTTTCCGGGCAACGGCTCCTGGACGGCGCTGCGCCGGGCTGCCGGCCTCCCGACGCCGGCGGCCGGCCCGGACGAGGAGCGGCTGCTGCGGCGGTGTCGGCGCTCGCGCACGTGGACGACCCCGAGCGCGCGTCGCGCCTACGCACGACTGCTCAGCCGCGCGGTCGACTACGACGGGCCTCGACGACCGGGAGCAGCGCTACGCGCGCATGCTCTTCTTCTCGCTCTGGCCGAACGGCGGGGGCATCGCCAGCTACCAGGCCGGCTTCGACGCGCTGCACGCCCATCCGGCGGTGCCGGGCCGAGCTGCGCGAGTGCATCGCCCTCGGTCTCGCCGCCGCGGAGCACGTCCGTCGCGGCCCCTCGAGCCGGGCATGGAGCAGCGTCACGCTGCGTGACGCACGCGCGCTACAGCCGTGAGGAGGTCCTCGCGGCGCTGGACTGCGCGCTCGCTGTCGCGCAAGCCCTCGTCCTTCGTCGCGGGCGTCGTGTGGTCGGCCGAGGCCGCGACGGACGCCTTCTTCGTCACGCTGCGGAAGACCGAGCACGACTACTCGCCGACGACGATGTACCGCGACTACGCCCTGTCGCCCGAGCTGTTCCACTGGGAGTCGCAGAACGCGACGTCGGTCGAGTCAGCGGCCGGGCAGCGGTACCTCACCCACGCGAGCCGGCGGCTCGCACGTCGCTGCTGCTGGCGCGCGAGCACCGGACCAACGAGTGGGGCGGCACCGGCCCCTACACGTGCCTCGGTCCGGCGTCGTACGTGTCGCACAGGGGTGATCGCCCCATCGCCATCACATGGGCGCTTCGTCACCCGTTGACCGCTGACCTGTTCCGGGACGCTGCCGTGACCGCGTGACCGGCGAGCGTTGGCTCGCCAGCTCCCCAGCTGATCAGCTGCGGCGGACATGTCCTCGTGCTCCCAGACGACGTGGGGCAGCCAACCGGCCTCGCGGAGCTGGGCCAGGGTGTCCAGGTCGCGGACGACGACGGGACTCGCAACTTGCGCTGCCACCACGCGGCATTGGCCCGCGGTGCGTGGTAGTGCTCAGGGCATCCGTGCCAGAAGCAACCGTGCACCAGGACAGCGATGCGGGGGCCGCGCAGGACGACGTCAGCCCGACGCCGGCGGCTGGTGCCCTCGGGCGTCGCGTCGACCAGGAAGCGCAGGCCCCGCCGGTGGAGCTGCCGCCGGAGCTCCAGCTCGGGCGCGGTGTCCCGGCGACCGGTCCGCGACAACACCCGTCGTCTCGCCTCGCTCGACGGTGGAGGGGCCGGCGGCAGGGCCAGCGCCTTGTACGTGGCACGTCCCTCGCCGTCACCCAACACCTTCGTCCTCCCGTGCGGTCTGAGGGCATGGTGACGCCGCGGTACGACATTTCTGGCCGGAGCAGGTGTCCGGGGTCCGCAACTCCGGGTCGTGGTGCTCAGCGCGGGTGGCGTGCACTCGGCGACCACGGGCCGCCGCCAGGCCGGCCGCGCCGGCTGCTGGCGATCACGGGAACGGCAGAGGGGCCGACCCTCGGGATCGGCCCCTCTGTCGTGCACACGTCGCGACGCGCGATGCTCAGCTGCAGCCGCTGGTGCTCCCGCAGCTCTCGCACACGTAGCAGGACCCGGCCGGCCGCATCTTCACGCCGCAGGTCATGCACAGCGGCGCGTCGGCCGCCGTCCCCTGCTGCGCCTCGATCAGCTCGGTGGAGCTGTGCACCTCGACCGGGGCCGCCGTGACCGCGCCGCGGACGGGGGCCGCCGAGACCGGCACCGACTGCGCGAGCGCCTCGGTGTCGAACTCCTCGTCGCCGATCGACGGGGTGCCGTAGCCGGCGACGGCCGCCGTGCGCTCCTCGGCCGACAGGATGCCGAGCTCGCTGCGGGTCTCGAACGGCAGGTAGTCCAGCGCGAGGCGGCGGAAGAGGTAGTCCATCACCGACTGCGCCATGCGGACGTCGGCGTCGTCGGTCATGCCGGCCGGGTCGAAGCGCATGTTGATGTACTTCGACACGAAGGCCTCGAGCGGCACGCCGTACTGCAGGCCGATGGAGATGGACACCGAGAACGCGTCCATGACACCGGCGAGCGTCGAGCCCTGCTTGCTCATCTTGATGAAGACCTCGCCGAGCGAGCCGTCGTCGTACTCGCCCGCCGTCAGGTAGCCCTCGGCACCGGCGACGGAGAACGAGATGGTCTGCGAACGGCGCTTCTTCGGCAGGCGCTTGCGCGTCGGGCGGTAGGCCACGACGACATCCTCCGCCGCCTCGGCCTTCTCGCTGTCCTTCTTCGACGACAGCGGCTGGCCGACCTTGGAGTTGTTGCGGTAGATCGCCAGCGCCTTGAGGCCGAGCTTCCAGCCCTGGAAGTAGACGTCAGCGACGTCCTCCACCGTGGCCTCGGCCGGCAGGTTGACCGTCTTGGACAGGGCGCCGGAGACGAACGGCTGGATCGCGGCCATCATCTTGACGTGGCCCATCGGCGAGATGGACCGCTCGCCCATGGCGCAGTCGAAGACCTCGTAGTGCTCGAGCTTGAGGCCGGGAGCGTCGATGACGTGGCCGCGCTGAGCGATGTGCTCGACGATCGCCTCGATCGACTCCTCCTGGTAGCCCAGGGCACGCAGCGCGCGGGGCACCGTCTGGTTGACGATCTGCATCGAGCCGCCGCCGACCAGCTTCTTGAACTTGACCAGCGCGAGGTCGGGCTCGAGACCGGTGGTGTCGCAGTCCATCATCAGGCCGATCGTGCCGGTGGGCGCGATCACGGAAGCCTGGGCGTTGCGGTAGCCGTTCTTCTCGCCCAGCACCAGGCACTCCTGCCAGGCCTTGGTGGCCTCGCGCAGGATCGCGCCGTCGTCGGCGCCGACCGCGCGCACGCTGTCGTTGGCCGCGGCGTGCTTGCGCATGACGCGCTTGTGGCCGTCGGCGTTGCGGGCGTAGCCGTCGTACGGGCCGACGATGGCGGCCAGCTCGGCGGACCGCTTGTAGGCCGTACCGGTCATCAGCGAGGTGATGGCCCCGGCGAGGGCGCGGCCGCCGTCGGAGTCGTACGCGTGGCCGGTCGCCATGAGCAGGGCGCCGAGGTTGGCGTAGCCGATGCCGAGCTGGCGGAACGCGCGGGTGGTGTCACCGATCGGCTCGGTCGGGAAGTCGGCGAAGCAGATGGAGATGTCCATCGCGGTGATGATGATCTCGACGCTCTTGGCGAACTTCTCGACCTCGAACGTGCCGTCCTCGCGCAGGAAGGTCATGAGGTTGAGCGAGGCGAGGTTGCAGGAGGAGTTGTCGAGCGACATGTACTCGCTGCACGGGTTCGACGCGGTGATCCGGCCGGACTCGGGGTTGGTGTGCCAGTCGTTGATCGTGTCGTCGTACTGGATGCCCGGGTCGGCGCACTCCCAGGCCGCCTTGGCGAGCTTGCCCCACAGGTTGCGGGCGTCGATCGTCTCGATGACCTCGCCGTGCTGACGGCCGCGGAGCGCGAACTCCTTGCTCTCCTCGACGGCGCGCATGAACTCGTCGCTGACGCGGACCGAGTTGTTCGCGTTCTGGTACTGGACGCTGACGATGTCCTTGCCGCCGAGGTCCATGTCGAAGCCGGCGTCGCGCAGCGCGCGGATCTTGTCCTCCTCGCGCGCCTTCGTCTCGATGAACTCCTCGATGTCGGGGTGGTCCACGTCGAGGACGACCATCTTGGCGGCGCGACGGGTCGCACCACCGCTCTTGATGGTGCCCGCGGAGGCGTCGGCACCGCGCATGAACGACACCGGGCCGGAAGCGGTGCCGCCGGAGGACAGCAGCTCCTTCGAGGAGCGGATGCGGGAGAGGTTGAGGCCGGCGCCGGAGCCGCCCTTGAAGATCAGCCCCTCCTCGCGGTACCAGTTCAGGATCGAGTCCATCGTGTCGTCGACGGCGAGGATGAAGCAGGCCGAGACCTGCTGCGGCGCGCTCGTGCCGACGTTGAACCAGACCGGGCTGTTGAAGCTGAACACCTGGTGCAGCAGCATCCAGGTCAGCTCGTGCTCGAACAGCTCGACGTCCTCGGGGCTCGCGAAGTAGCCGTGCTCGGCGCCGGCGGCGGTGTACTTCTTCACCACGCGGTCGATGAGCTGGCGCAGGCTGGCCTCACGGGTGTCGCTGCCGACGGCGCCGCGGAAGTACTTCGTCGTGACGATGTTGGCCGCGTTGACCGACCAGAACTCCGGGAACTCGACGCCGCGCTGCTCGAAGTTGACCGAGCCGTCGCGCCAGTTGGTCATGACGACGTCGCGACGCTCCCAGGTCACCTCGTCGTACGGGTGGACGCCGGGCGTCGTGTAGACCCGCTCGACCCGCAGCTTGGCGCCCTTGCGCTGCTGCTGGCGAGGTGCGCCGCTGACGGTCTCCGTCATGCCGATCCTTCTTCCTGTGGGTCCATGGTGTTCAACAACGGGCAACAGCCCGGCATTCGCTGCGGGCAGGACGATCTGGGCGTACGGGGTGGTGCGGACGCGCGGTGAGCTCAGCCGGTGGGGACGCGCTGACCCGGCGGGGCGCTGTCGCGCTCGGCCCGCAGGGCGGTGATCTCGGCCTCGAAGTCCGCGAGGGACTCGAAGCCGCGGTAGACGCTGGCGAAGCGGAGGTAGGCGACCTCGTCCAGGGCCCTGAGCGGCTCCAGGATGGCGAGGCCGACCTCGTGGGCCGGCACCTCGGCGGCGCCTCCCCCGCGGACGGTCTCCTCGACGCGCTGCGCGAGCAGGGCGAGCGCGTCCTCGTCCACAGGCCGGCCCTGGCAGGCCTTGCGGACGCCGCTGATGACCTTGACGCGGCTGAACGGCTCGGTGACGCCGCAGCGCTTCACGACCGCGAGGGTGGTCTCCTCGACGGTGGTGAAGCGGCGACCGCACTCGGGGCAGGAACGGCGGCGGCGGATGGCGTCACCGTCGCTCGCCTCGCGGCTGTCGACGACCCGGCTGTCGGGGTGCTTGCAGTACGGGCAACGCACCTGCTGCACCCCTTCCGCCGAGCTCCGGATGTCCACACCTGTGGACTCCCGTCTCCACAACCTGTGGAGAACTACACCCGTGTAAGTACGAGATGTTGTGGCCGGGACACTAGGGCGGCACAAGGGGTAGCGCAAGGCCGCTGCGGCGTGTCGACGCGGCCGAGTCGTGAACGCGCAGGTCGCAGCCGCGGAACTCGCCATGGCACCGGCGTGTCGCACTCCTGTGGCGCTGGTGGCGCACGAGTCGGGCTGCTGGCTGGGCACTCCTGCACGGTGCCAGCGAGGTCCGACAGAAACCGCGAGGGCGACGCCCGGCGAGGTGCCGGGCGCCGCCCTTCGGTGCGCTCCTGTGGACGGCCGCCCGCTGACGGCGGCCTCTCCTGGCTAGTAGCTCGTGAACAGCAGCCGGTTGGGCGAGCCCGTCCCGGGGTTCTTCACGACGCCGGGAGTCGCGGTCGTGACCAGCTGACTGGCGACCTGGGCCGGCGTCGAGCCGGGAGCCCCCTGGAGGAACAGGGCCGCGACACCGGCGACGTGCGGCGTCGCCATGGACGTCCCGCTGATCGTGTTGGTCGCCGTCGGGCTGGTGTACCAGGAGGAGACGATGTTGCTCCCGGGCGCGAACAGGTCGAGGCACGTCCCACGGCTGGAGTAGGAGGCCTTGGCGTCGGTGGCGTCCGTCGCGCCGACCGTGACGGCCTCGGGGACCCGTGACGGCGAGCCGTTGCAGGCGTTCGCCGCGCCGGTGAGCTCCCCGATCGTGCCGCCGTCGTTGCCGGCCGCGACGGCGAAGGTGACCCCGTCAGCGATCGCGCGCTTCGACCGCGGCGTCCAGGGTGGTCGAGGCCCCGCCGCCCAGGCTCATGTTGGCCACCGCCGGCTCCCCCGGGTCGTGGTCGCCGGTGACCCAGTCGACGCCGGCGATGACGCCGGACGTCGCGCCGGAGCCTCCGCAGTCCAGGACCCGGACGCCGACGAGGCGCACGCCCTTGGCGACGCCGTAGGTCGCCCCGCCCACGGTCCCGGACACGTGCGTGCCGTGCCCGTTGCAGTCGTCGGCGCTGCCACCGTCCACCGCGTCGAAGCCGCTGACGGCGCGGCCGCCGAAGTCCGCGTGGCTGAACAGGATCCCGGTGTCGACGATGTACGCCGCGACGCCGGCACCCGTCGCGCCGTAGGTGTAGCTGTTGGACAGGGGCAGGGCGCGCTGGTCGATGCGGTCGAGGCCGTACGACGGGACCGGGGCCTGCGTCGAGCTGGCCCGCATGACGCCATCCGCCTCGATCCCGCTCACGCCCGGCAGCGCTCGGAGCTGCCCGACCAGCGCTGTCGGCAGGCTGACCGAGAAGCCCGTCAGCGCGTTGCGGTAGACGAACCCGACGTCGCCGCCGAGGCGCTCGACGGCACCGAGGAGGGCGTCAGGCGCGCCCGCCGTCGTGACGATGTAGCTGGCGACCGGCGAGCTGGCCGCCGCCGGGGACGGAGAGGCGGTGACGACCGCGGCCACGGCGACGCCGCTCAGAGCAGTCAGGACGGGAAGGACACGCACGGGGGCTCCTCGAGGGCTGGACGACTGCCCTCACAACGCACGACCCGCCCGGTCCTCGCGCCCCGTCAGGCAGCGGCGGGGAGCAGCAGCTGCTGGCCGACCTGCAGCGTCGAGCCCTCGAGGTGGTTGACCCGACGGATGACCTCGATGACCTGGCGGGGGTCGGCCTCCGGAGCGAGGCGCTGGGCGACCGCCCACAGCGTCTCCCCCTGCTGGACCGTCACCTGCGTCAGGACCGGGCGCTCCGTGGAGGTCGAGGCCTCGCTCTTCGTGCGTCCGAGGGAGAAGGCAGCGAGCAACAGGGCCACGAGGGCGAGCACCAGCAGCGCGCGGCCGCGGTGGGTCAGGTGGACGGTGGAGCTGGTGCGGGACGAGCGGCTCATGGTGGACTCCTCAGGCTCGGTCCGTCGAACGGCTGTTCGATCGAACGTCTGAGCGAAGTTGTACCCCAGGGCTCCGACAAAAACGAGACACGTTCGAACAGGTGTTTGATCCGAGCCCTCCGGAGCGTTAGCGTCGCCGGTGATCACCAGCGGTCCCGACGGGGCCACGACGAGCGGAGACGGCCTTGGCCAGCAGCGGTTCCGGCGGCAAGACGCGCGGCGCCAAGGAGGCTCCTGCGACCGGTGCGGTCGTGCGCGAGATCCCCGACGGCCCGGCCGACGAGTCGGGGCTGACCCCGCGCCAGCGCAAGGTGCTGGAGGTCATCCGCGAGTCCGTCGAGCGACGGGGCTACCCGCCCACCGTGCGCGAGATCGGCGAGGCCGTGGGCCTGACCAGCACCTCGAGCGTCTCCCACCAGCTCATGACGCTGCAGAAGAAGGGCTTCCTGCGACGGGACCCGTCCCGACCCCGCGCCGTGGACGTGCGGATGCCGGGCGAGGTGGCCGCGGCCGTCGAGCGGGTCGTCGACGAGGCCGCGGAGTCGGCCGCGCGGCCGCAGCCGGCCTACGTCCCCGTCGTCGGCCGGATCGCCGCCGGCGGGCCCATCCTGGCCGAGCAGGCGGTCGAGGACGTCTTCCCGCTCCCCCGCGAGCTCGTCGGCACCGGGACGCTGTTCATGCTCAAGGTCGTCGGCGACTCGATGGTCGACGCCGCGATCGCCGACGGCGACTGGGTGGTCGTCCGCCAGCAGCCCAGCGCCGACAACGGCGACATCGTCGCCGCGATGATCGACGGCGAGGCGACGGTGAAGACCTACAAGCGGCGCGACGGCCACGTCTGGCTCATGCCGCACAACCCCGCCTACGCGCCGATCCCGGGCGACGAGGCGGTCATCCTCGGACGCGTCGTCACGGTCCTGCGGAAGGTCTGAGCCCTACCGGCTGACGAGCTCGCTCCTGGCCGTCCTGACGGCGAGCGGCGTCGGCCGGCCCTGCGTGGTCGCCGTGCCCTGGATCAGTGAAGGTGCGGTCGATGCCCTCGATCGTGAAGGTTCCGCCCCAGGTGATCCGGACGTACGGCGCGACGCTGCCGCTGCGCAGGTAGGTGTGGCTGACCGCGTCGGTGCCCTGCTTGCCCGGGCCGACGTCGCCGGCCGACGCGCCGTCGCCGAAGACCCAGTCGTAGCGCTGGGCCTCGGCGCGGATGCGCACCTGGCGGCCGAGCAGGGTCAGGACCGGCAGGTCGTAGGAGGTCGTCGGCGTCCAGAAGCGGGTCGGGACGTTGACGAGGGTCGCGTCGCCGGGCTCGGTGACGGTGAGGGCCCGTTCGAGCGGGGTGCTCTGGAAGGCGCGCTCGACGAGGGGCGGGATGGCGACCTCGGGCGGGACCTCGACGACGGGCTCCTCAGCGGCGCCGAGGCACTGGTAAGGGCGGGTTCATGACGCGGACCCACGGCGTCACGGCGCCGGTAGCGGTGTCCCGAGTGCGGGTCCAGACCCAGAAGGCGATCAGCCCGTCGGGGCACATGGTCAGGGCGGCGTTGCAGAGGGCTTCACCGGCCTCTGCGGCTGTTGCCGCTGCAGGCGGAGTCCTTCCGCACCTCGACAATCTGGTCGGGACGCCGGTCGACGTGCACCGGCTGACCGACGGCGCTGTCACCGGACGGCATCTGAGGCTGGCAGCGGGTACCGCCACGACGACAGCGAAGTCGTCGTCGCCGGCGCTGCCACAGGCGACGGCCGCCCGCTTGTCGCAACTCGGCGGCGCCGGAGGCAGTCGCAGATGTGGCCATCCCGATGATCGACAGCAGAACTGCGAGTCCAGAGAACGCTGAGCCGACGGAGCGTCACGTGCGGCGTCTTCGGGAAGCGAATGCCTCGCGCGACCCAGTGGTCTGCGCTGACGCAGACGAACCCGCATCTGCAGCAACAGCGTCAGTCTCCGCACGGCCGCGGCTGCCCGCTTGCCTGGCCGTCGGCTCGTACTCGCTGCGATGCTGCCCGGTCGTAAATCACGTCGACGACGACGTCTCCACCGTCGAACCCCGGGGCCTCGGCGGACTTGACCGTGTACGCGCCGCCCTCGAAGCGGCGGTTCGCCCTCGCGCATCCTCGTCCGTGACCTCGATGAAGTTGTTGCAGGTGTCGCACTCGGGATGACTGAGGGCTCGCAGCTGGCGTGTGTCGCCCTGCGCGAAGCGCTCGCTCAAGCACAGCCAGGTAGAACCGCGCGAACGCCGCCGCCCCCTGCGGCGTCTCCGCCCGCGCCTCCGCCGGCACCTCCACCGCCGCCGCGCTCGGCGACGCAGAAGCAGAAGCAGACGGCGACGCGCTCACCGGCGGCAGCGTCCGCGGCCGCTCCGAGGCGCCCGACCCGCTGCACCCGGCCAGGACCAACCCCAGGACCGGGACGAGCGCGACACCTCGGGCGAGCACGGGCGCAGGCTATCGACCACGCGACCGCGGCGACAGGCCCCTGTGGACAGCCGCTGCCCGCCCCACGCGGGCAGCGGTGATAGCGAGGGGAGGGACTACGCCCTTCGTCACGCCGAGGAACGACGGCGTGTAGCCGGGGAACACGCGAGACAGGTCCGCCACCCCGAGCCGCCGGGTCAGCAGCTCGCCGAGGATGTCGCGGTAGTCGTTGGTGCCGGGCAGGTCGCCGCGGTCCAGGGCGCCGAGGCCCTTCCACGAGCCCTGCACGCCGCCGGCGAGGCCGCCGCCGAAGAGCATGACGGCGTTGCCGTGGCCGTGGTCGACGCCGCCGGAGCCGTTCTCGCCGACGCGGCGCCCGAACTCCGAGAGGGTCACGACGTTCACCGAGCCGAACAGCGGCCCGAGGTCGGCGGCGAAGGCGGACATCGCCGCGGCGAACTCGGTCAGCTTGCGGGCCATCCAGCCGCTGTCGTGCTTGCCGAGGCCGGAGTGCATGTCCCAGTCGCCCAGGTCCAGGGTCGCCACCTTCAGGCCGACGTTGCCCTTGATGAGCCGGGCGATGTCGCGCAGGGCGACGCCGAAGTCGTTGGTCGGGTAGACGACGCCGGCGGGCAGCGCCGGGGTGTTCTTCTGCAGCGTCGGTGGCGGTGTCGAGCGTGGCCAGGGCGCCCGCGGCCGAGGCGGCGAGGTGCGCCGGGGCGTCCTTGTGCAGGGCGGCGAGCGCGGTGCGCATGCGCGGGCCGACCCAGGAGGCCGCCTCGAGCTTGACGCCGTCGAGCTTGCGGACGGCCATCTTGGAGTTCGGGCCGGTCATCGACAGGGGCAGCGCGCCCGAGCCGACCTGCGTCGCGGTGAACGCCGACGAGACGCCGGTGAGGTCGAGGACGCGGTCGAGCCACCCCGTACGCAGGTTGGAGCCCGGCGCGGCGCGCTCGAGCTCCTCCTGGGCGGAGAAGTGCGAGCGGGTGGCGTCCGGCGTGCCGACGTCGTGGACCAGCGCCATCTGGCCGGCCTCCCACAGCGGCTTGAGGGCGTTCAGCCCCGGGTGCATGCCGAAGACGGAGCTCACCTGGGTCACGGCGGACACCGGCAGGCCGATGCCGGGACGCAGCGAGGCGTAGCAGCGGGTCCGCGACCGGCGCGAACGCCGACAGGCCGTCGAAGCCGCCGCGCAGCGACAGCACGACGAGCGTGCCGCCGGTCGAGGGGCCGGCCGCGAAGGCGTAGCGGGTGGACACCGACGGCAGCGCCAGCGCGGCGCCGACCGCGGCAGCGCCCTTGAGGAAGCCGCGGCGGGACAGCCCGCGGGCCTCCTCGCAGCCGCACTCGTTCGGGGCGAGGGAGACGGGGGTGGTCAACGGAGGCTCCAGTACGGCGAGTCGAGGACGAGCGCGGCCAGGATCGGCAGCAGGTCGAGGTCCCACTTGCGCGGGGCCGAGGTGGCGGGGATGCCGAGGAAGGTGACGAGGGCGGCCGCGTCGTCGGCGCGCAGCGGCTGGCCGAGCAGCGCCACCGCGAGGCGGTCGACCAGCTGGGCGGCGGTCGTGACGGTCGGCGCGTCGACGAGCGCGCGCAGGTCGGGCGCGGGCAGGCCCTTCTTGGCCCACCAGCCCTGCGCGATGCCGACGTGCAGGTTCCAGCGGCCGAGCGTCGTGGCCGGGCTCGACCACGGCGGCGCCACGTCGGGGTAGCCGTTCGGCGGGGCCCAGGCCAGCGGCGCGTGCCCCATCTGGCCGACCGACCAGACCAGGTCGGCGATGCCGCTCGGGGTGGTCTCGGTCGGCGTGCACGCCGAGGGCGCGGAGCGCGGCGACGGCGTCCTCGTACGGGCGGCGCGTCTTCTGCCCCGTGCTGGCCGCGAACTCCGCCGAGGCGAACAGCGCCCGCAGCACCGGCACGATCGCGGTGTCGCTGGCCAGGTAGACGCCGGCCAGCTTGTCGACCAGCGCGGTCGGCGGGGTGTCGGACACGAAGCGCAGGCAGAGCTTGGTCGCCAGGCGGCGGGCGGTGGAGGGGTGCCGCGCCAGGTAGTTCGAGGTAGGAGGTGATCGCCTGCTCGCCGGTCATCGCGTTGGGGTTGGCGAGGGTCCAGCCCATGACCTGCAGCGGGCCGGTGTAGCGGAAGTCGGCCCGGTAGCGGAAGCCGCCGATGTCGTCCGGCAGGACGTTCTTGTCCCAGGCGTTCCAGACCGACAGGCCGGTCAGCGCCAGCGCGCTGCTGCGCATGTCGGCCTCGGTGTAGCCGGCGCCGAGGCCGACGGTGTGCAGCTCGAGGATCTCGCGGCCGTAGTTCTCGTTCGGCTTGGAGCCCCGGCTGTCGGCGTTGTCGAGGTAGCGCAGCATCGCCGGGCTGCGGGCCGAGGCCTGCAGCATGTCGGCGAAGCGGCCGAGGGCGTGCGGGCGGATGACGGTGCGGTCGTCGAGCGGCTTGCAGTCCCAGACCTCGGACGACGGCGTGCAGATGTTGAGGTGGTTCGACCAGAAGTCGACCATGACCTCGAACAGCTGCCGCTTCGACCAGACCGACCGGACCATGTGGGCCCGGACGACGTCGTTCATCGCGTCCCAGGCGCCGTTCTTGACCAGCGTGCGGACCTGCGCCGGCGTCTTGTCCAGCAGCGGGTAGCCGGCGAGCATCGCGTCGCAGGCGCGGTCGTCGATGCCGGCCGGGCTGAGCTGCTGCTCGAGCCAGGCGGTCGTCCCCTTCGCCCGGACCTCGGCGACCAGGGCGGGCGTCGGGCCGTACGTCGCGCGCCGCAGCAGGTGCAGCACCGGGTCGGCGCTGAGCAGACCGGGGGTGGCCACGGGCGCCGGCGCAGCCGTCGGCTTCGGCGCAGCGGTCGGCTTCGGCGCGCAGCGGTTCGGCTTCGGCTGGCAGCGGTCGGCTTCACGACCGGCTTGAGCACCGGCCGCGTGGCCTTGCGCGGGGCCATCGGCCGGGACCGGAGGCGTACGGGGTCCGCGGCCGCCGGCCCGGCGACAGCGACGGAGCCGGCGGTCAGCAGGCCCGCGGCGCCGAGCCCCCGGAGCAGCGTGCGGCGGGCGGTCGGGTGCTGGTCCACACGGAGTGCATCGGCTGCTCCGGATGCCCGCTTGAACCGTGCGGCGGACTACGCCACGGCGTAGGAGGCGAGCTCGGCCGCGAGCGCCGGGCCGACCCGCGCCTCGAGCCGGGTGCCCTCGCCGGTGTGCTCCTCGAGGAGCACCTCGCCCTCGGAGTGGATCCGCGAGACGAGCCCGCCCTCGGCGTACGGGAGCACGACGTGGACCCGCGTCTCGGGGTGCGGGACCTCCTCGTCGAGCAGCGCCATCAGCTCGGGCAGCCCCTGGCCGGTGAGCGCGGAGACCAGCACGACGTGCTTCTCCCGGCGCTGCAGGCGGCCCAGGACCAGCGGGTCGGCGACGTCGCACTTGTTGACCACGACGACCTCGGGCACGCCGAGCGCGTCGACGCTCGCGAGCACCTCGCGGACGGCGGCCAGCTGCGACTCGGGGTCGGGGTGCGACCCGTCGACGACGTGCAGGATCAGGTCGGCGTCCTTGACCTCCTCGAGCGTCGAGCGGAACGCCTCGACGAGGTGGTGCGGCAGGTGGCGCACGAAGCCGACGGTGTCGGCCAGCGTGAACTCCCGGCCGGTCGGCGTGACGGCCTTGCGGACGGTCGGGTCGAGGGTCGCGAACAGCGCGTTCTCGACCAGGACGCCGGCGCCGGTCAGGCGGTTGAGCAGCGAGCTCTTGCCGGCGTTGGTGTAGCCGGCGATGGCCACCGACGGCACGGCGTTGCGCTTGCGCTCCTGGCGCTTGGTGTCGCGGGCGGTCTTCATCTCCGCGATGTCCTTGGCCAGCTTGGCCTTGCGGCTGCGGATGCGCCGACGGTCGGTCTCGATCTTGGTCTCACCGGGACCACGCGTGCCCACGCCGCCGCCACCGGCACCGCCACCACCACCGGCGCCACCGGCCTGGCGGGACAGCGACTCACCCCAGCCGCGCAGGCGCGGCAGCATGTAGGTCATCTGGGCGAGCTCGACCTGCGCCTTGCCCTCCCGCGAGGAGGCGTGCTGGGCGAAGATGTCCAGGATCAGCCAGGTCCGGTCGATGACCTTGACCTTGCAGATCTCCTCGAGCTGGCGGAGCTGGCCGGGCGAGAGCTCGCCGTCGCAGATCACGGTGTCGGCGCCGGTGCTGACGACGAGGTCGCGCAGCTCCTTGGCCTTGCCGGAGCCGACGAAGGTCGCCGCGTCGGGCTTGTCGCGGCGCTGCATGAGGCCGTCGAGCACCTCGGCGCCGGCGGTCTCGGCGAGGGCGGCGAGCTCGCGCATGCTGTTCTCGGCGTCGACGACGTCGCCGCCGGTCCAGACGCCGATGAGGACGACCCGCTCGAGGCGGATCTGGCGGTACTCGACCTCGGTGATGTCCTCGAGGTCGGTGCGGATCCCCGGGACGCGGCGCAGGCCGGCGCGCTGCTCGAGGTCGAAGCCCTCGCCCTCGATCTCGTGGAGCGGCAGGTCTCGGTCGAGCACGATGGAGGAGTCGGAGGTGGTGGTCTCGGTCGCAGCAGTCATCGACGGGTCAACACCGTGCAGAGGTCGCGTCATCCCGACCAGGGTGACACGCGGGTGACCTCCCTGTCGCTGGAGATTGCGCGCGGGCCTCAGACCCGCAGCGACCGCAGCCCGGCGACCAGCTCGTCGCCCTCGTCCGGCGTGAGCACCGTGAACGCCGGCCGCACGATCAGGTCGGTCAGCTCCTCGGCGGCCGCCATCTGCTCCTTCGCCGCCGCCGGGTCCGGCCACGGCTCCGGCCAGCCGAAGAACTGGGCGTTGGTCGGGCCGTAGCGGCCGGACACCACCGCCTGCAGCGGCCCGAGGCCCTGCGCGACGATGGCCACAGGTGGGCGCCGCCGCGGTGCTCGCGGGCGACCTGCAGCGCGAGCGCGAGCCGCCGCCGGTCCTCCGCGTCGGAGTCGCGCAGCAGCGCGCGCCAGCCCGCGAACACCGGCAGGCCGGCCGGCTCGGCGGCGTCGGCGACCGGCGTCAGCAGCGCGGCCAGCCGGTCGGGGTCGGCCGCGTCGTCGAGCACCCGGCGGCCCCAGTCGAGGCGGCGCAGCGGCGTAGTCGCGGCGGTCTGCACGGCCGGCATCAGCTCGACGGCCCTTGTCCCACGCCTGGCGCTGCAGGTGCGGCGGGAAGAAGACGAACGCGGCGACCACGACTCGGCGGCCCGTCGCCGAGCACGCCGCCCCGGCCGCGGTGGTAGAAGTCGAACGGTCGAGACCGATCTCCTCGCCGCCGGCGAAGGTCTCACCGTCGAACATCCAGGCTCCGCCGAGCCTGCCGACCGGTCCTCGCTGCCGCGTACGAACTCGTCCGGGGTCATGCCACGCCGGTCATCCTCTCGTGGAATCGCAGACAAGCAGCCGGGAAGGCCCCCGTCCGCCTCAGGCTTGGCGGACAGCCAGTCGGGCCGCAGCTCGCCCTCGGCGACGAGCACCGCGGGGCCGGTCAGCACCACGTGGCCGTCCTCGCGCCAGGACACGTCGAGCCGCCCGCCGGGCACGTCGACGTCGTACGCCTCGCCGCGGCCCGAGCCGGTCCGCAGGACCTGGGCGACCACGACGGCGCACGCGCCCGTACCGCAGGAGCGGGTCTCCCCCACCCCCCGCTCGTGCACCCGGAAGGCGAGGTGGCGGGGGCCGCGGGTCTCGACGTACTCGACGTTGAGGTCGGTGCGCTCCGGGTCGAGCACGCCGAGCGCCTCGACGGACGTCGACCGCGAGCACCGCGTGCGGGTTGCCCATGTCGACGGCGACGGCCTCGGCCCCGTCGACGCGTCAGCGGCTCGCCGACCACGGCGGGGCCCATGTCGACGGTGACAGGTCGCCGGCGACCAGCACCTCCTTGGTGCCGCCGCGGGTGGCCAGCCGCATGGGCGCCGGGCCGGGCCAGGCCGGCGTCGACGAGGTAGCGCGCGTAGACCCGTACGCCGTTGCCGCACATCTCGGCGACCGAGCCGTCGGCGTTGCGGTAGTCCATGAAGAACTCGGCCTCGTCGGCTGTCGACGCCCGCGGCCGCGCGAGCGGACGACCCGCAGCACGCCGTCGCCGCCGATGGCCGGCGCGCCGGTCGCAGAGCCGCGGCGACCAGGTCGGGGGTGAGGTCGAGCTCGCCGTCGAGGTCGGGCAGCAGGACGAAGTCGTTCTCGGTGCCGTGACCCTTCAGGAACCTCACGCCATCAGCGTACGGCCGCCAGCGCCTGCGGCAGCAGCTCCTGCCCGGCGTCCAGCCAGCAGATGCGCGGGTCACGGCGGAACCACGACCGCTGCCGGCGCACGAACCGGCGGGTCGCCGCCTTCGTCGCCGCGCGGGCCTGCTCGTCGGAGAGCGCCGGGTCGAGCACCTGCGCGTACCCGAGGGCGCGGCTGGCCGTGGCCCCCTCGCGCAGCCCGCGGGCCTCGAGCGCGCGCACCTCCTCGACCAGGCCCTGCTCCCACATCCGGTCCACCCGCAGGTCGGTCCGCTCGGTCAGGTCCGGCCGGTCCACGCCGACCCAGGTGGTGTCGTAGAAGGAGTCGTACGCCGTCATCTCCCCCGGCATCTCCCCCGTCAGGAGCACGACCTCGAGCGCGCGGACGGTGCGACGGCCGTTCGCCGGGTCCATCCGGCCGGCGGCGGCCGGGGACAGGGCGGCGAGCCGGGCGTGCAGGGCGTACGCGCCGTGCTCCGCGAGCTCGGCCTCCAGCTGCGCGCGCAGCGCAGCGTCGGTGCCGGGGAACTCCAGCCGGTCGAGCGCGGCACGCAGGTAGAGCCCGCTGCCCCCGACCAGCACCGGCGTCACCCCGCGGGCGAGCAGGTCGTCGACCACCCCGCGGCAGAGCTCCTGGTAGGCCGCCACGGTCGCGGTGACCCGTACGTCCCAGACGTCGAGCAGGTGGTGCGGGACGCCCTGGCGCTCCTCGAGCGTCAGCTTGGCGGTGCCGACGTCCATGCCGGCGTAGAGCTGCATGGAGTCGGCGTTGACCACCTCGCCGCCCACGGCCTGCGCCAGCGCGACGCCGAGGTCGGACTTGCCGGCGGCCGTCGGGCCGACGACGGCGAGGACGCGACCCTGTTGCACCCCGGTCACGGTACGGCGACAGCCGCGTCCGGCGGCGTGTCGCGGGCGCGCGCGCCACTAGGGTCCGTCCATGGAACCCGCTGCGGACGCTCCTCTCGTCGTCCTCGAGGGCGTCAACAAGTCCTTCGGCGCGCTGCACGTCCTGAAGGACATCGACCTGCAGGTCGGCCGCGGCGAGGTGCTGGTCGTGATCGGCCCGTCCGGGTCCGGCAAGTCGACGATGTGCCGCTGCATCAACCGCCTGGAGACGATCGACACCGGCCGGGTGCTCATCGACGGCCAGGAGCTGCCCCGCGAGGGCAAGGCGCTGGCCGCGCTGCGCGCCGACATCGGGATGGTCTTCCAGTCGTTCAACCTGTTCGCGCACATGAGCGTGCTCGACAACGTGACGCTCGGGCCGGTCAAGGTCCGCGGCGTCAGCAAGGCCGAGGCCCAGGAGCGCGGGCAGGCCCTGCTCACGCGGGTCGGCATCGGCGACAAGGCGTCCGCGATGCCGGCGCAGCTGTCCGGCGGGCAGCAGCAGCGCGCCGCCATCGCCCGGGCTCTCGCAATGCAGCCCAAGCTGATGCTCTTCGACGAGCCGACCTCGGCGCTCGACCCGGAGTACATCTCCGAGGTCCTCGACGTCATGCGCGGCCTCGCGGACGAGGGCATGACCATGGTCGTCGTCACCCACGAGATGGGCTTCGCCCGCTCCGCCGGCAACCGGGTCGCCTTCATGGACGGCGGCCGCATCGTCGAGGTCGCGCCGCCCGAGCAGTTCTTCAACGCCCCCGAGAGCCCCAGGGCCCGGGACTTCCTCGGCAAGATCCTGACTCACTGATGACCCCTCGCTCCACCAGCCGTCCGGGAGGACACACATGCGACTGCGCACCGCGGCGACCCTCGCCGCCCTCGCCCTCACCCTGACCGCCTGCGGAGGCGGTGACGACGAGAACGACCTCGGCTCCGGCACCCCCGACAGCAAGCCGACCTTCGCCGCCGGCACCACCATGGAGAAGATCCAGCAGGCCGGCACGCTCAAGGTCGGCACGAAGTTCGACCAGCCGCTCTACGGCGAGAAGCAGCTCTCCGGCGACGTCGAGGGCTTCGACGTCAACATCGCGAAGATCATCGCGGACGATCTCGGCGTGAAGCCGGAGTTCACCGAGGCGGTCTCGAAGAACCGCGAGCCCTTCATCCAGAACGGCACCGTCGACATCGTCGTCGCGACCTACACGATCAACGACAAGCGCAAGCAGGTCATCGACTTCGCCGGCCCGTACTACGTGACCGGCCAGTCGATCATGGTCAAGAAGGACGACAGCGCGATCACCGGCAAGGACAGCCTCGCCGGCAAGCGGGTCTGCTCGGTCGAGGGCTCCACGCCCGCCGAGCGCATCAAGACCGAGGTCCCGACCGCCAAGCTGACGACCTTCGACACCTACGGCAAGTGCGCCGAGGCGCTGAAGAACGGCCAGACCGACGCGGTCACCACCGACGAGGCCATCCTGCTCGGCCTGGTCAGCAAGAGCCCGGACGACTTCAAGGTCGTCGGTGAGCAGTTCTCCGAGGAGCCGTACGGCATCGGCCTGAAGAAGGGCGACCAGGCCTTCCGCGACTTCGTCAACGACACCCTCGAGAAGGCGTACGAGGACGGCCGCTGGGAGAAGGCGCTCAAGGACACGGTCGGCACGGTGCAGGAGGACCTGCCGAAGCCGCCCGCCGTCGACCGCTACACCGCCGCGAGCTAGGTCAGCGGGTGGGCCTGTCGACGATCACCGACAACCTCGACGTCTACGCGGACGGGTTCGTCGGCACGGTCACCCTCACTGCCGTCGGCGGCGCCGGCGCGCTGGTGCTGGGGACCGCGCTCGCCGCGATGCGCGTGAGCCCGGTCGCCACCCTGCGCGCCGGCGGGCTGGTCTACGTCGAGACGTTCCGCAACTGCCCGCTCCCGGTGCTGGTCGTGCTGATGGCCTTCGGGCTGCCGAAGCTGGGCGAGACGTTCCTGTGGTCCTTCTTCGCGTACGGCGCGGTCGCCGTCGCGCTCTACCACGCGGCCTTCGTCTGCGAGGCGGTCCGCTCGGGCATCGGCTCGGTGTCCACCGGCCAGGGCGAGGCGGCCCGCTCGCTCGGGCTGCCGTTCGGGCAGGTGCTGCGGCTGGTCGTCCTGCCGCAGGCGTTCCGCACGGTGATCCCGCCGCTGGGCAACGTGCTCATCGCGCTGACGAAGAACACGGCGGTCGTGGCGCTGATCGACGTCACGGACATCACCAACCAGACCGAGCTGATCATCAACGACACGGTCGACCCGATCTTCGCGGTGCTCGGGTCGGCCTGCGCCTACCTGATCCTCACCTTGCCGATGGGGCTGCTCGTCGGCCGGCTCGAGAAGCGGGCGGCGTTCGCCCGATGAGCAGCACCCTGCTCGCGTTCAGCGACCCGCTCGGGCCCGCGCGGCCGGCGTCGTGCCCTCATCGGCTCGGTGGTCGGCGGGCTGGTGCTGCTCGCACTGCTCGTCGCCGCGGTGCTCGTCCTGGCCGACGCGGGGCAGCTCGACGGCGACCGCTGGTCCGACCTGCTCTCGCCCGAGGGCTTCGAGCTCTACGCGCGCGGCCTGCTGTCGACCCTGCGCGCCGCCGCGCTGGCCATCGTGCTGTCGATCGCGGTCGGCACCGTCATGGCGCTCGGCCGGCTGTCGACGGTCGCGCCGCTGCGCTGGCTGGCCTCCACCTACGTCCAGCTCTTCCGCGCCCTGCCGTCGCTGCTGCTGATCATCTTCGCGTTCTTCGCGCTGCCGGAGATCCTGGGCCGACCGGTCACCCGCTACAGCGCCCTCGTGATCGGGCTGACGCTCTACAACAGCGCGGTCTTCGCCGAGATCATCCGGGCCGGCGTCCTGTCGCTCCCCCGCGGCCAGACCGAGGCCGCCGTCGCGCTCGGGCTGCGCCGCTCGCAGACCCAGCGCCTGATCGTCCTGCCGCAGGCGGTCAGCCGGATGCTGCCCTCGCTGGTCGCGCAGATGGTCGTCGTCCTCAAGGACACCGCCTACGGCTCGATCATCGGCTACGAGGAGCTCCTCCGCCGCGGCACGCTCGCCGGCGAGACCACCGCCGACGTGCTCCAGTCCTACGTCATCGTCGCCGTGATCTACGTCGTCGTCTGCTTCTCGCTGTCGCAGGTCGCCCGCTGGCTCGAGGGCCGTACGGCGCGGCGCTACGGCCGGGGTGCTGCTGCCGGCGCGGTGTCCGTCCCGGGCGTGGAGGACCTCGCGGTCCACTAGCCCGGTTGGGCGACCCACCCGGTCCGCCGCGCGTAGGAGCGCGGTCGGGCCGTCGGGCCGTCGGGCCGTCGGGCCGTCGGGCCGTCGGGCCGTCGGGCCGTCGGAGGCGTGTGCCTCTTCCGAGGCGACATGCCACGGGAGGCATACCGGGACCTCGAACATGCCTCCAGGCGCATGTCGCTCCAGGACGACGGTGCCGCCGCGCCGTCGGCCGTCGTCGGGCGCCGTCGGGCCGTCGGGCCGTCGGAGGCGTGTGCCTCTTCCGAGGCGACATGCCACGGGAGGCATACCGGGGCCTCGAACATGCCTCCGGGCGCATGTCGCTCCAGGACGACGGTGCCGGGCCGCGGCGTGTCGGCAGCGCGGGCGTGCTCCACTCCGGCTCGCCTGGTCACCGCGCGGCGGGCTCGGGTCTTCCTCGCCGCGATGATCTGCGGTTGCCCGGGGTCAGGGCCACCCCGGAGCGCTGACGATCACCGTGGTCGGGGCGGGCGGGGCGGGCGCGGCCGGCGCCGAGGGCGGATCCGCCGGGCCGCCCTTGATCGTCAGCGGTTCTGCGTACCCCTGGGTACCGAGAACCGCTGACGATCAAGGCGGCGGCCCGGCGGCGGTCAGCGGCGGGGCGGGGCGGACGGGGCGGGGCGGGCGACGGCCGGCGCCGCGCGCGGCCGCGCTCAGGCGCGGCGGCGGCGGGCCACCACGACGGCGGTGCCGAGCAGGAGCAGGCCGGCGAGCGGGACGAGGGTGGAGGCGCCGGTGGCAGGGAGGCGGCCGCGGGCCGAGCCGGGCGAAGAGGGGCGCGGCGAGGCGGCGGCCGGGCGGGCGGGGGCGACCCGCGGGCGGACGGCCGCCGTACGCGCTCCGGCCAGCACGTAGTCGAACGCCGGCGCCTGGTCGACCGTGTAGAGGTAGGACTGCGCCTCGGGCCGCGGCAGGCTGGGCAGCGGGTTGAGCAGGGTGAAGGCGCTGACGTCGTAGAGGCGCGAGCCGGTGACGGCCTTCTGCTCGACCGGGCGCTGCCCCGGGGCCAGGGCGAGGGCCGACTTCGCCGACGTGGTGGCGGCCGGCGGGACGAGCCGCTTGAGCAGGCTGCGCGGCACGCTCATGCGCAGCGTCCCGGTGGCCTGGTCGGCCGTGCCCTTGATGACCGTCTCGCCCGGGAAGGTCAGGAGCGTGTCGCCGGCGGTCTGGGTCGGGTTGTAGTCGTCGAAGCCGAAGCGGAAGCCCTGGCCGGGCATGTACTGCGCACTGACGCCCGCGGCCCGGTAGCCGTTGACGAAGCGCACCAGGTAGATCGCCGAGGCGTTGCCGGTGGAGGCCAGCGTCGACGCGAGGGTGGCGTCCGACAGGTCGGCGACCTTCAGCGTCACGGTGAAGCCGCCGTCCTTGACCGGCTTGCCGGTGGCCAGGTCGACCTCGGGCTCGACCTTGACCGCGCTGCTGCCGATCAGGTCGAGCCCGGGCTGCACGTGCGGCGGGGTGCCGAGGCCGTTGAGGCGGGAGTAGCTGCTGATCGCGTCGCCGGTCGGGTCGGGGGAACCCGTACGCACGACGGCCCGCCCCGGGGTGACGGTGCCGCCGCCGTTGCTGGGTCCGCCGCGCTGGACAACGACCGCGGGCGTCGCGATCTGGCCCTCCTGGTCGTCCGGGCGCTTGCCGGTCTGGCTGTAGACGAGCACCAGCTTGCCGGTGCCCTTGTTGTACTCCATCGTGAAGTAGTCGACCAGCGTGCGGTCGCCCATCGACAGGTCGCAGCCCAGGCCGTTCAGGCAGATCGAGTCGTAGTGGAACGGGTGCGTCGTGGCCTTGACCTGCGCAACCGCGGGGGTGGCGGCGAAGGCGTCAAGGGTCTGCGTCACGTAGACGTCCCAGGTCGCGTCGAACTCGCCGCTGTCGGGGTCGCCGACCGCGTTGGTGCCGTAGAAGGCGACCGCGACGCGGCCCTTCTGGCCGCTGGCGGCCAGCCACGGCATGACCGTGGTCTCGACGCCGCCGCGGTTGAGGCGGAACGGCTTGCGGAAGCCGGGGTTGGTCTTGTTCTGCGCCGAGTCGGCGCTGCTGCCCTTGCAGTTGCGGAAGTCCGCGAAGGTGATGGCGGTCATGTACGTGTCGCGGCCGCCGCCCTTCTCGGCGTAGGTGACGTAGACGTTGCCGTCCTCGTCGTTGTCGGCGGCCGGGAAGCCGGCGCTCGGGTCCGCGCTCGAGACCGCGACGACGCACTGGGAGAAGGTCGCTCCGCCGTCCTGCGACAGCGCCATCTTCACCGTGCTGCCGGCGAGGTACGGGTAGTAGACGAAGGCCTTGTCCGGGGTGCTGCCCTTGGGCGTGAAGGCGCGGATCTGGCCGAGGCGGCCGCCGTCGGTGGCGGCGACCTTGCCAGGGGTGTCGTAGGTCAGGCCGCCGTCCACCGACTTCTGCACGACCGAGCCGCCGAGCGAGAGCGAGTTGTAGTTGAAGAACGCGGTCTTGGCGTCGGTGAACGCGATCCACTGGCGGTCGACGCCGGGCACCGACTCGCTGATCGGCGCGCCGGTCAGCGTGCGGCCGGTGTCGGGCGAGGTGAACGTCGAGAAGTTGGTCAGCGGGCCGAGACCGGCGTAGGCGAGCGTGTACGCCCCCTGCGCGTTCTTCACCGGGCTGGTCGCGAGCGCGCAGTCGCCGCCGCCCTCACCGGTGCTGATCTGGCCGCGCGGCGCACTGCCGAGCAGGTGGAACGTCTCGCCGCCGTCGGTGGACACCTGCGCGTAGTCCGCGACGCCGGAGAAGCCGCTCGGGCCGCAGGCGTAGACGGTGCCGCCCGGGTCGACGGTGATCGCGGGCTCGCCCTGGTCGCGCTGCGGGTCGCTCGGCGCGGTGGCGGTGAACTCGAGCCCCTTCGGGTCGGCCAGCGGCAGTGCCGCGGCCGACGCCGCAGCGGCGGCCGCGTCGGTCCGGCGCGTCAGCGCGGTGGCCTTGCCGGTGTAGGGCTGCGGCGCCACCGCGGTGTAGCCGCAGGCCACCGCGGTGTAGGTGCCGGGCTTGGCCGCCGTCACCGAGACCTGCTCCTGCGCGGCCCCGCCGTCGCTGGAGGCGACCTCCGCGCCGTCCGGGCCGAGGACGGTCAGCACCTCGTCGTTGGGGCCGTCCTCCCAGGTGATCGAGATCGTCAGGTCGACCTGCGAGCCGGCCGGCGCGGAGGGCACCTTGAGGGTCAGCGCGTGCTGGTCGTCGGTGCCCGGCACCGTGCAGCTGCTGGTCGGGTTGGCGCCCGGCGGGATCGTGCCGGTCCAGGTGCTGGTGGCGGTCTTCCCGACGGTGCCGGGCGCGGTCACCGTGGAGCTGGCCGGGGTGCTGGCACCGGCGGACGGGAGCGACGCCGCGAAGGGCAGGCCCAGAGCGGTGAGCGAGGCAGCCAGCAGGGCCGCGCGGCCCCGGGTCGGACGGGTCATGACGGTCCTCAGGTGGCAAGAGACGTGCCGGATGTCCTGCTTTCGACGCCGAGCGCCCGGCTCCTGCCTGGCCGCCCGACTCGTCCCGTACGCGAGCGCGCCCCGGTCCAGGAGCGTGCGGCGGGACTACCCGTGGGAAGGGAAGCTCACCCGCAGGCGGCGGGTGACGCCTGCGCCGGGACGCCGAGGGTCGGCATGCCGAGGGCGACACCGGGCGTGCGCGGCGCGCGCCGGTCGGCCCAGGCGTCGCCGGCCGCGGTGCGGCGGTGGCCCAGCAACGGGCCCTCGGCCCGCAGGTGGTGCGGCGCCGCGCCGGTGACGACGGTCTCGACGACGTCGCCGGGGCGCACGCCCTCGACCCGGGGCAGGTGCACGAGCCGGTTGTCGCGCACGCGCCCGGTCATGGTCTGCGGGCCGTCCTTGCGCCCCTCCCCCTCGGACAGCAGCACCTCGACGGTGCGGCCGACCTGGGCCTGCATCCCCTCGTACGTCAGGCGCTCCTGGAGCGCGACGAGCCGCTCGTACCGCTCCTGCACGACCTCCCGCGGCAGCGGCGGCAGGGCGGCGGCGGGCGTGCCGGGGCGCGGGGAGTACTGGAAGGTGAAGGCGCCGGAGAAGCGGGACGCCTCGACGACGCGCAGCGTCTCGGCGAAGTCGGCCTCGGTCTCGGTCGGGAAGCCGACGATGATGTCGGTGGTGATCGCGGCGTCGGGGATCTGCTCCCGGACGCGCGACAGGATGCCGAGGAAGCGCTCGCTGCGGTAGCTGCGGCGCATGGCGCGCAGGACGTCGTCCGACCCGCTCTGCAGCGGCATGTGCAGCGACGGGCAGACCGTCGGCGTCTCGGCCATCGCGGTGATCACGTCGTCGGTGAAGTCGCGCGGGTGGGGGCTGGTGAAGCGCACCCGCTCGATGCCGGGCACGGCGCCGACCGCACGGAGGAGCTTGCCGAAGGCGTTGCGGTCGCCGAACGAGCGGCCGTACGAGTTGACGTTCTGCCCCAGCAGCGTGACCTCGAGGACGCCCTGCGCGGCGAGCACCTCGACCTCGCGCAGGACGTCGCCGGGGCGGCGGTCCTCCTCGGTGCCGCGCAGCGACGGCACGATGCAGAAGGTGCAGGTGTTGTCGCAGCCGACGCTGATCGAGACCCAGGCGCTCGCAGTGCTGGAGCGGCGGGCCGGGAGCGCGCTCGGGAAGACCTCGAGCGCCTCGAGCAGCTCGACCTGGGCGGCCTGCTCGACCCGGGCCCGCTCGAGCAGGACCGGCAGCGAGCCGACGTTGTGGGTGCCGAAGACGACGTCGACGTGGGGGGCGCGCTCGACGATCGACGCCTGGTCCTTCTGCGCCAGGCAGCCGCCGACCGCGATCTGCATGCCGGGCGTGCGGTCCTTGACCGGCTTGAGGTGGCCGAGGTTGCCGTAGAGCTTGTTGTCGGCGTTCTCGCGCACGGCGCAGGTGTTGAACACGACGACGTCCGGCTGGTCCCCGTCGGGCACCGGGGCGTAGCCCGCCTCGTCGAGCAGGCCGGCGATGCGCTCGGAGTCGTGCACGTTCATCTGGCAGCCGTAGGTGCGCACCTCGTACGTCCTCGTCACGGGCCTAGCCTAGGTCCGGGTCTTGACAAGACTTGTTGTCAAGGAGCACGGTCGACGGCATGCGGGACGTCGAGGTCATCGAGGACGCGGAGGCAGCCGCCGCCGCGCTGGACCCGGTGCGGGCCCGGCTGCTCGGGGAGCTGGCCGTGCCCGGCTCCGCCGCCGGGCTCGCCGCCCGGGTCGGCATCGCGCGCCAGAAGGTCAACTACCACCTCAAGGCGCTCGAGGCGCACGGGCTGGTCGAGCTGGCCGAGGAGCGCCGCCACGGCGGCATCACCGAGCGGGTGCTGCGGGCGACCGCGGCGTCCTACGTCGTCTCGCCCGCCGCGGTGACCGCCTCTGCGGCCGACCCGGGCGCGAACGACGACCACCTGTCTGCCGGCTACCTCGTCGCGCTGGCCGGCCGGCTGGTGCGCGAGGTCGGCGCCCTGGCCCGCCTGGCCGGCGCGAGCGGCAAGCGCCTGCCGACGCTGACCCTCGACACCCGCATCGGCTTCCGCTCGGCCGCCGACCGGGCCGCCTTCGCCGACGACCTGACCGCCGCGGTGCTCGACCTGGCCGCTCGCTACCACCACGACGACGGCCGCCCGCACCGGCTCGTCGTCGCGGCCCACCCCCTTCCCGAGGAGACGCCATGAGCCCGAACGTCCCGCACCGCCTGCAGTTCAGCGTCGAGGTGCCCGGCACCCCGGAGCAGGTCTGGCAGGCCATCGCCACCGCCCGGGGCATGAGCGCCTGGTTCCTGCCGACCGAGATCGAGGAGCGCGTCGGCGGCGCGCTGACCATCCACATGGGCGCCGAGGAGATGGCCTCGCACGGCGAGGTCACCGCCTGGGAGCCCCCGCACCGCCTGGTCTACGACGAGGACTGGGCCGCCCTCATGGGCAAGGACCCGGCCAGCCTGAGCGCGCTCACGTCGGAGTTCCTCGTCGAGGCGCAGTCCGGCGGCACCTGCGTCGTGCGGGTCACCACCAGCGGCTTCGGGACCGGCGCCGACTGGGAGGAGGAGTTCTGGGCCGACATGGGCAGCAACTGGATGCCGTTCTTCGACAACCTGCGCCTCTACCTGGCGCACTTCCCCGGCCAGGAGGCCGCCCAGCTCGAGGTCACCGCCCAGCACCCCGGCGACGCGACCGCGCTGTGGTCGGCGCTGCACGACGCGCTCGGCCTCGGCGTCGAGGGCACCGCGGTCGAGGTGCGCGGCTCCTCCGGCACCGTCGAGCGGGTCGGCGAGCGCCAGAGCCTGGTCCGCCTGACCGGCCCGGTGCCCGGGATGCTGTCGGTGTTCGCGTACGCCAGCGGCGAGGGCTCGGCCACCGTGGGCGTACGGGCCTACCTGTTCTCCGCCGACGCCGCCGACCACGTGCGGCGCGAGGAGCCGGCCTGGCGGGACTGGCTGCAGGGGCTCGCCGTCCCGGCCTGACCCGCTCGGCGTCTGTGAGGATGCCGGGCATGCCTCTCCCTCCCGGCGCCTGGCCCAGCCCCCTGTCCGCTGCCGACGCCTCCGCGGCCGGCACCGAGTACGGCCAGCTGGCCGTGACCGACGGCGGCCGCACCGTGTGGTGGACCGAGCTGCGCCCGTCCGAGGGCGGCCGCAGCACCGTCCTGCGCAGCGTCGACGGCGGGCCGGCCGAGCCCGTGGTCCCCGAGGGGTTCGACGCACGGACCCGGCTGCACGAGTACGGCGGGGCGTGCTGGACGCCGTACGGCGACGGGGTCGTGGTCGCCGGTCAGGACGACCAGCGGCTGTACGTCGCCGACGCCTCCGCCGCCCGGCCGCTGACGCCGGACACCGGCGGCACGGTGCGCTACGGCGAGCCGGTGCTGCTCGGCGACAGCCACGTGCTGGTGGTCCGCGAGACGCTGCCGGCGACCACCGAGCTGGTCGCGGTGCCGCTCGACGGCGGGGAGCCGGTGGTGCTGTGGGACCGCAGCCACTTCGTGAAGAGCGCCAGGGTGAGCCCGGACGGGACGCAGCTGTCCTTCCTCACCTGGGAGCACCCGCAGATGCCGTGGGACGGCACCGAGCTGCGGGTGGCGGAGCTGCTGCCCGGGCCGGCGCTCGGCGAGGTGCGGACCGTGCTCGGCAGCACCACGCGAGTCGGTGTTCCAGCCGGAGTGGGAGGCGAGCGGCGCGCTGCGCGCGGTCACCGACCGGAGCGGCTGGTGGAACCTCGTGCGCGACGGCGAGGACCTGTGGCCGGTCGAGCAGGAGTGCGGGCTGCCCGGCTGGGTCGTCGGCATGGCGTCGCACGCGACGCTCGCCGGTGGCGAGGTGGCCGTGGTGCACGGCCGGCAGACGCGCCGGCTGTCCGTGCTGGGCGCGGACGGCGCGGTGCGCGAGCTGGACCTGCCGTTCACCGCGTGGGGGACGTTCCTCGCCGCCGACGGGACGACCGTGGTCGGCCGGGCCGCCGGGCCGTCGCGCGCCTGGGCGGTCGTCGCGGTCGACACCGCGACCGGCAGCTGGCGCGACGTCACCGGCGGCGAGCAGCCCGACCCGGCCTGGGCGCCGGTGCCGGAGTCGGTGCAGGTCCCGTCCGCGGCCGGCCGGGTCACCTACGCCCACGTCTACCCGCCGACCAACCCGGAGCAGGACGTCACGGGCCCCGCCCCGTACGTCGTCTTCGTCCACGGCGGGCCCACCTCGCAGGTGCCGGCCGTCTACGACCCGGACAAGGCCTACTGGACCAGTCGCGGGTACGGCGTCGCCGACGTCGACTACGGCGGCTCGACCGGGCAGGGCCGCGCCTACCGCGAGGCGCTGAACGGCCAGTGGGGCGTCGTCGACGTCGAGGACTGCGAGGCGGTCGCGCAGTGGCTGCTCGACACCGGCCGGGCCAGCAGCGTGTTCATCCGCGGCGGCAGCGCGGGTGGCTGGACCGTCCTGTGCGCGCTCACCCGCGGGGGCTCGGTGTTCGCGGGCGGCGCGTCGTACTTCGGCGTCGTCGACCTGCTGCCCTTCGCCGAGACGACGCACGACTTCGAGTCGCGCTACCTCGACAGCCTGATCGGGCCGCTGCCCTCAGCCCGCTCGCTGTACGTGGAGCGGTCGCCGCTGTCGCACATGGACACGCTGGACCGGCCGCTGCTCGTGCTGCAGGGGCTCGAGGACAAGGTGGTGCCGCCCGCGCAGGCCGAGCTGCTGGTCGCGGCGCTCGCGGAGAAGGGCGTGCGGCACGCCTACCTCGCGTTCGAGGGCGAGGGCCACGGCTTCCGCCGCGCGGAGAACCAGGTCGCCTCGCTCGAGGCCGAGCTGTCGTTCTACGGCCAGGTGCTGGGCGCTCCGCCGCCCGGCGTGCCGGTGCTGCCGCTGCGCTAGCGAAGCTGGAGGCCGAGCACCTGCAGGGCGTCGCGGGCGGCCTGGCCGCCCTCCTCCAGCGCGACGTCGAGGGCGCCGCGCACGTCGAGGTCGTCGGCGAGGGCGGCCAGCACCTTCTGGGAGGCGACCTCGTCGTCGTGCGGCCGGCCGGCGGCGATCCGCAGCGCGTCGAGCCGCTGGCCGGCCGTCTCGAGCTGGCCGTCGTCGTAGTCCCAGGCCGCGTCGTAGCGGCGGTCGAGCAGCATCATCCGGACCACCGCGGGGCTGGTGCGCTGGACCAGGTCGCTGACGAACACCAGGTTGCCGGTCGACTTGGCCATCTTGCGGCCCTCGAGCTGCACCGTGCCGACGTGCATCCACGACCGCGCGAACGGCGTGACACCGGTGGCCGCCTCGGCCTGGGCCGCCTCGTACGCGTGGTGCGGGAAGCGCAGGTCCGCGCCGCCGGCGTGCAGGTCGAGCGACGGGCCGTAGGTGCGACAGCGCCATGGCGGTGCACTCGGCGTGCCAGCCGGGCCGGCCGGGGCCCCACGGGCTGGGCCAGGCCGGCTCGTCGCCGGTGCTCGACTGCCACACGGCCTGGTCCAGCGGGTCGTCCTTGTCCGGGTCGTCGACCCGGCCGCCGTTGTCGGCGAGCAGCGCCAGCGCCGTCTCCCGGTCGAGCCCCGCGCGCTCCAGCACCGGCGCACCGTGCAGGTAGACGCTGCCGGCCGCCTCGTACGCCGCACCGCTGTCCAGCAGCGCCGCGCGCCAGCTCGACGACCTGCGGCACGAAGGTGTGGGCGCGCGGCTCGTGGGCCGGCCGGCGTACGCCCAGCGTCTCCATGTCGCGCTCGAAGTGGAACTGCTGCACCGCGGCGAACCTGTCGTAGTGCGCCCCGGCCCGGTTGGCCGCGTCGAACAGCACGTCGTCGACGTCGGTGACGTTGCGGCACACCTCGACCTGGACGCCGAGCCGCCGCAGGAGCCGGTCCGCCGCGTCGACCCAGACGAACGTCGCGGCGTGGCCGAGGTGCGTCACGTCGTACGGCGTCACGCCGCAGACGTAGATGCGGGCGCGGCCGACCACCGACAGCGGCCGGCCGCCGAGACGCAAGCGGGGCGGGACGGGGAGGGGCGACAGCGGCACGGTGCTCCTGGGGAGGTCGGGGCTCCTAGCGTGCCACCCCGTCAGGACCGGGCCCGCTCCAGCGCGCGGCAGAAGTCGGCGTGCGCCTGCTTCTCCCGCTCGAGCGGCGCGAGGACCTCGGCCTGCGCGACCTGCTCCACCCTGGTCAGCAGTCGCTTGCGCGCGCGCCGGGCCCGCCGCCGGCCGTGGAGCGCGGGCGAAGGGCCGGGCGACGACGGCGAGCAGCGCGCCGGCCAGCAGCCCGGCGAGCAGCAGCAGCGTCGGCAGCGGGAAGCGCTCGACCCGGGGCGTGCGGGATGACGTCGTCGAGCTGGAGGTAGGCGAGGACCGCGAGCGCCAGCAGCCACAGGGCGCCGACCAGGGCGGTGAGCAGCAGCAGCCACTGCAGGCCGCCGACCGCGGCGGCCCAGCGGGGAGCCCGTGGCGTCGCCACGTCGGTGCCGGCCACCGCCCGGTCGAGGGCGGCGGACAGGCCCGTCTCGCGCTCGGCCAGGCTGCGGCGCAGGCTGTCGCGCCACCCCTCGGGCAGGTCGGCGCCGACCGCGTCCCGGGTGCTGCGCAGCGCCGAGCCGACCTTCGCCTGCTGCAGACCGCTCGCCGGGGCGATGCTGGTGCGCGAGCGCTCGTCGCCGGTGACGTGCAGCCGCGACAGCGGGTCGGGCCGCAGCTTGGCCAGCCAGCGCACGGGTGGCCACCCGGTCTTCGCTGTCGCCTGCGCCCGGGCGCTGCGTTCGACGGCCTGGGTCACCACGGGCACGCCGGCGGCGTCGGCCAGCGCGGCGACCAGGTCGCCCTCCTGCCGGCGGGCGAGGCCCTTGCCCCTGCTCGTGCCGCCGCCCTTGACGCTGCACTGCGGTGCCAGCGCGTCCGCGGCGCGGCGCACGTCGGCGGCCAGCCGGTCGCTGACCGCCCTGCGCGCCGCGACCCGGGTGGCCAGCTCGCCCCGCAGGGCGTCCAGGCCCAGGCCGGTCGTGCCCGAGACGGCCCGGACGGGGACCTGCTCCAGCCCCTCGCTGTCGAGCAGCCGGCGCAGGTCGGCCAGGCACGCCTTGCGCGAGGCCTCGTCCAGCCGGTCGGCCTGGTTGAGCACGACCATCAGCACACCGGAGTGGCCGGCCAGCGGCTTCAGGTAGCGGTCGTGGACGGCGGCGTCGGCGTACTTCTGCGGGTCGAGCACCCACACCAGCACGTCGACCAGCTGGACCAGCCGGTCGACCTCGAGCCGGTTCTCCAGCCGCGTCGAGTCGTGGTCGGGCAGGTCGAGCAGGACCAGGCCGTCGAGCGCCGGGTCGGGCCGGTCGATGCGGTGGCGGCGCGGGACGTCGAGCCAGTCGAGCAGCCGGTCCGGGTCGTCGCCGCCCCAGACGCTCGCGTGCGCGACGCCGGTCGTCGGCCGCCGCACGCCCGGCGTGCTGATCTCCTGGCCGGCCAACGCGTTGAACAGCGTGGACTTGCCGCTGCCGGTCGCCCCGGCCAGGGCGACGACGGTCGCGTCACCGAGGGCCGTCCGGGCGCCCGCCTTCGTCAGCACGGTCCGCGCGGGCTCGAGGTCGTCGTCGGGCAGCGAGCCGTACGCCGCGTCGACCGCGTCCTGCAGCGCCGCCAGCCGGTCGGCCAGCGGCAGGTCGCGCCGGCTCACGCGCGCAGCCGGGGGTCGGAACGCCGCTCGGTGGCCAGCGAGGCGATGGCGACCCGCAGCTGCGCGGCGGCGTCGGCGTCCGGGCCGGCGAGGACCAGCAGGTCCTCGAAGCGGGCCAGCTCGGCGGTCAGGAGGTTGTCGGCGCGCCGGTGCAGGTCCTCGCGCGCCTTGGCGGCCAGCGCGCGGACCGCGGCGTCGCCGAAGACCGCCTCGAGCAGCTTCTGGCCCACCGCGCTCGTGCCGCCGGCCACCGCGATCTCCCCGCCGGTCAGGCCCCCGGTGCTGGCGAACACCGCGACCATGACGGCGAGCCCCGCGCCGTTGACGCCGTACGACAGGAAGCGCGCCGTGCGAGCGCTTGTCGGCGCCCTCCTGGCGGACCAGGTCGAGCACGAAGCCCTGCCAGTCGCGCACCTCCTCGGCGGCGGCCGGCCCGAAGTCCTCCGACGCGCGCTCGAGCCGGCGGCGGTCCTCGCCGAGCAGGGCGTCGCCGCCGGGCAGGGAGCGCCAGGCGGTGACGGTGCGCTCGGCCGCGGTGTCGGCGGCGTTGCGCAGCAGCTGCTCGACGCTGGACTCGAGCGCCCCCCGCAGCTCCTGGCTGGGCGTCGGCCGACCGGTCACGGCGGCGGTCAGGCGGTCGCGCAGGCGGCCGACCCCGGACTGGATGCCGCGCATCCACTCCCCCGTGCCGACGAACTCCTGCCAGCGCGCCAGCACCTCGCCGCGCAGCAGCGAGCCGCCCTGCACGCCCTCGTCGACGGTCGCCACCACCTCCTCGTACGCCGCGCGCGCCGCGTCCTCGAGCGCCGTGGCGGCGGCCGTCTGCTGGTCGACAGCGGTCACCAGGCCGGCGACCCGGCCGTCGAGGCTGTCCAGCGCACCGGCGAGCGTCTGGCGGACGACGGCGCTGCGGGCCTCGGCGTCGCCGGCCAGCTCCGTGAGCCAGGCGCGCAGCGGGGCGACCTGCGTCTCGGGCAGGCGACCCTCCTGCAGCGGCTCCTCGCGGATGACGAACAGCCGCGCGGCCGGCAGCTCGGCCCGGTCGAGCATCCCCTGCAGGTCCGGCGCCACCTCGTCGACGGCCTCGGGCGGCACCCGGTCGAGGACGACGGCCAGCGCGGTCGCCCGCTCCTGGGCGGTGCGGAGCAGGTCCCACGGGACGGCGTCGGCGTAGCGGGCCGCGGTCGTCACGAACAGCCAGAGGTCGGCGGCGGCGAGCAGCTGCGAGGCGAGCTCGCGGTTGGCCTCCACCACGGAGTCGACGTCGGGGGCGTCGAGCAGGGCCAGGCCGGCCGGTAGCCCGGGGAGCGTGACGAGCCGCAGGCCGCTGGTGGTGTCGCCACCGCTGGTGGTGTCGCCACCGCCGGTGGTGCGCGGCATGCCGGGCAGGACGCGGTCGTCGGCGAAGTACGGGCGGTCGGCCTCCGCGCAGACGAGCACCGGCGCGCGGGTGGTCGGCCGCAGCACGCCGGCGGTGGTCACGGACTCGCGCACCAGGCTGTTGACCAGCGTCGACTTGCCGGCGCCGGTCGAGCCGCCGACGACCGCGAGCAGCGGGGCGTCGAGGTCGCGCAGCCGCGGCAGCAGGTAGTCGTCGACCTGCTCGACCACCGCGCGCGCGGACCGGCGGGCGGCGTCGCTCTCGGCGGTCCGCAGCCCGAAGCCGAGCTCGTCCACCCGGTCCCGCAGGTTCTGGAGGGCAGCGGCCAGGGCGGCGCCGGCCGGGGCGGCGCCGGCCGGCTGCGTACTCGCGGAACTGGCTCCGACGGCCGGGTGGGCGCCGGCGGTCGGGTGCTTCTCGAGATCGGGCACGAGTGCATCCTGCCCACCAGCGTGGTGGACACCCGCAGCCGGAGCGCGGTGGCGGCCAGTGACGTCCGTCGGGCAACGCCTGCGACGGCCGGTGGCGCTGGCGGGCGGTCGCGCGGCGGGCGGGGAACCGCGTGCCACGGCCGGTCGGCCGGTCGCCCGGCGGGCGGGGGATCCGCGCGCCACGGCCGGTCCCCGGCGAGTGGGCAGTCGCCCGGCGCGGGGCGGCGGGCGGCGTCGTTTCCCCTTCCCGCCGGTATGCGCAGGGACGGATGAACTGCCCGCAATCATGCTCCTGGGCGCATACCGGGCCGGAGGAGGGAAGCCGCCCGACCGGCCCGACGAGGCCCGCGACGCTGAGGCGCCGAGCCACGGCGCAGCGCGGCGCGGCGCGGCGCGCGACACGTCGGCGATGACGATCAGGACGCGGTCGAGCAGGGCACGGTCGATCGGCAACCAGCCGATGACAAGGCAGCCATCGACGGCCAGCCGATCAGCAGCCAGCCGATCGGCACCCAGCCGATCAGCAGCCAGCCGATCAGCACCCAGCCGATCAGCGCGCCGAGTCGGCCGCCGCGGTCAGTCGGCCTGGTCGGCCGCCGCCACCACCGCGTCGAGCTCGTCCTCGGCCGCGCCCTCGGCGGCGAGGGCCTCGCGGACCACGCGGAAGGCGGTGCCGGCCGGGTAGCCCTTGCGGGCGAGCATCCCGGCCAGGCGGCGGACGCGGGCCTGGGTCTCCAGGCCACGCGACGAGGCGAGCTTGCGGTCGACCAGCGCGCGGGCCGTGGCCAGCTGCTGGTCGTCGCCGAGGGTCTCGACGGCGGCCTGGACGTGCTCGTCGTCGACGCCCTTGCGCCGCAGCTCCTGCTCGAGCGCCCGGCCGGCGAACCCGCGGCCGCGGTGCCGGGAGCTGACCCACATCTGCGCGAACAGCGCGTCGTCGATCATCCCGACCTCGGTGAACCGGCTGAGCACCTGCACCGCGACGTCGTCCTCGACCCCGCGCTTGGCCAGCACGGCCGCCAGCTCGGCCCGCGTCCGCGGGCTGTGCGCCAGCTGGTCCAGGCAGATCTGCCGGGCGCGACCCTCGGGGTCGGCCTCCGGCGGCGGCGGGGCGTCGGGGTCGCGGGCCGCGCGACTCCCCCAGCCGCCGCCGCTGCCACCGCTCCGGCGGCCGCTACCGCCGCCGCTTCCGCTCCCCAAGGCGCTGCCGCCGGCGCCGGCGCCCGGCCTGCCGCGGCGGCCGCCCGCGGCACGGGCCGGCCGCGCGGGGAACGCCACTACAGGTCGACCGGGACCGGCGCGATCGCCTCGGCGTCGAGGACCGGCCCGATGTTGAGCTTCTCCTTGATGCGCTTCTCGATCTCGTCCGCGAGGTCGGGGTTGTCGCGGAGGAACGCGCGGGCGTTCTCCTTGCCCTGGCCGAGCTGGTCGCCCTCGTAGGTGTACCAAGCACCGGACTTGCGCACGATGCCGTGCTCGACGCCCATGTCGATGAGCGAGCCCTCGCGGCTGATGCCGACGCCGTAGACGATGTCGAACTCGGCCTGCTTGAAGGGCGGCGCCATCTTGTTCTTCACGATCTTGGCGCGGGTGCGGTTGCCGACCGCCTCGGTGCCGTCCTTGAGCGTCTCGATGCGGCGGACGTCGATGCGGACGGAGGCGTAGAACTTCAGCGCCTTGCCACCGGTCGTCGTCTCCGGCGAGCCGAACATGACGCCGATCTTCTCGCGCAGCTGGTTGATGAAGATCGCCGTCGTGTCGGTGCCGTGCAGCGCACCGGTCATCTTGCGCAGCGCCTGGCTCATGAGGCGGGCCTGCAGGCCGACGTGGCTGTCGCCCATCTCGCCCTCGATCTCGGCGCGGGGCACGAGGGCCGCCACGGAGTCGATGACGATGATGTCGAGGGCGCCGGAGCGCACCAGCATGTCGGCGATCTCGAGCGCCTGCTCACCGGTGTCGGGCTGCGACACCAGCAGGGCGTCGGTGTCGACGCCGAGCTTCTTGGCGTAGTCGGGGTCGAGCGCGTGCTCCGCGTCGATGAAGGCCGCGATGCCGCCGGCGGCCTGCGCGTTGGCGACCGCGTGCAGGGCCACCGTCGTCTTGCCGGAGGACTCCGGGCCGTAGATCTCCACCACGCGGCCGCGCGGGAGGCCGCCGATGCCGAGCGCCACGTCGAGGGCGATCGAGCCGGTCGGGATCACGTTGATCGGCGCGCGGGTCTCGTCGCCCAGGCGCATCACCGAGCCCTTGCCGAAGTTCTTGTCGATCTGGGCGAGGGCCATCTCGAGGGCCTTCGCGCGGTCCGGTCCTGCCATGGGGTGTCCTTCGGGGTCGTGGGCTGCGGTCCGATCTGCGGTGCACGCTAGGAGCGGCCACCGACAGGAACGCGCCGGCGACCGGGACCTGTGGACACCCGGACAGGTCGAACGGTAGACCGAACACCTGTTCGAAGTCCCGCGACACGCCGGACCGGCCTTGCTAGCGGTCCGCCGCGTCCACGTCGGTCGCCGCGCACACCGCGCGCCACACCGCCTGCACGTCGTCGCCGTCGTCCAGGGCCTCCCGCACGGTGCGCCCGCCGAGCGGCGCCAGCACCATGTCGCGCGCGTAGGACTCGGCGTAGGAAGCACCGAAGCGCCGCTCCATCCGCGACCAGAAGTCCGTCAACCGCACCCGTCCAGCCTAGGCGGCGGGCGTGGGGCAGCGGCCCGCCGGCGGGACGTGCCCCGCCGCCTCCCCTGCCGCAGCCCAACACCGACGGCGGGTGGATCATGGGCGGACGCAGGGGACGTCGGCGCGGGGTGGCCGCGATGGCGGTCGCCGGAGGCGGCTCGAGGGCGGGCACCGAGCGGCGGCTCCGGCCGTGGCGGCAGCAGCCACGCCCCGCTCAGCGCAGGTGCGCCGGACCCCGCCCCACCAGCCGGCGCGGGCCGGCCTCCGGGTCCAGCTCGGGCGGCAGCAGGCGTACGCCTGCGTGCAGGACCACGAGCCCGGAGCGCCCCACCAGCACCGGGTCGAGCAGCACCTCCGCGACCGCAGGCAGCTCCTCCCCCAGCCGCGAGAGCCGGTGCAGCAGGTCCTCGAGCGCGGCGACGTCGGCGGGGGGCGCCCCCGTGCCGCCGAGCAGCAGGGCGCTGCCGCGGACGGCGCGTACGAGGTCGGAGGCGTCCTGGTCGGTGAGCGGGAGCGTGCGGGTGACCGGGTCGGTGAGCAGGTCGGCCGCGACGCCGCCCAGGCGCAGGGAGAGCAGCGGCCCGACCGCAGGGTCCTGGCGGAGCCGCACGACGGTCGAGACGCCGCTCGGCGCCATCGGCTGGACGAAGACGGTGCCCGGGCCGACGGCCGCCGCGACCGAGGCGAACGCCTCGCGCAGGGTGTCGGGCGCGTCGACGTCGAGGCGTACGGCTCCCACGTCCATCCGCCCGCGCCAGCGCTCGTCGGCGCTCTTGAGCGCGACCGGGTAGCCGAGCTCGCTCCGCCGCGGCGGCCGCCTCCTCCACCGTCGAGGCGGAACGGGTCGGCCAGACCTGCAGGCCCACCGACGCCAGCAGCTGCGCCGCCGCAGGCTGCGGGATCCACTCCCCGTCGTGCGGGTGGGCGTCGACGACGCGGCGGGCCGCGCCCAGGTCCACGCCGGTCAGCTCGGGGACCTCGCCGAGGGGACGGGCGCGCCAGGCGGCGTACGACGCGGCACGCGACAGGGCGAGCGCCGCGGACTCGGGCGAGGCGTACGACGGGACGGACCCGCGCCCCGGGCAGCCGGTGTCGTCCGGGACGGAGAGCCCCGCGGGCACGCCGTCGTGGCCGAGGAAGGAGGACAGCACCGGGATGTCGGCCTCGGCGGCGACCCCCAGCAGCACGCGCGCCAGCTCGTCGACGTCCGGGTGCGGCGTCACGAGGGCCACCAGCGCGTCGACCTCGCCGGAGCGGGCGACCAGGCGCAGCGCGGCCTCGAAGCGGCCGGGAGCCGTGGTCGGGCCGAGGTCGACCGGGTTGAGCACCTCGTCCGAGCCGACCAGGTCCGCCAGCTCGGACTGCAGCACCGCGGGCAGCGCCGGGACCTCGAGCCCGGCCGTGCGGCACGCGTCGGTCGCGAGCGCCGCCAGCGCGCTGCTCGTGCCGACGATGCCCACCCGGCGCCCGGCCGGCAGCGGCTGCAGCGTCAGCAGCTGCGCGGTGTCGAAGAGCTGCGCGAGCGTGTCCGCGCGCACCACCCCCGCCGACAGGAACAGCGCGTCGACGGCGTCGTCGGTGGTGCCGCGACCGCTCTTCAGCGCCACGACCGGCTTGCTGCGGCCGAGGACCCGGGCGATGCGGGCGAACTTGCGCGGGTTGCCGAAGCCCTGCAGGTGCAGGACGACGACGTCGGTGCTGGGGTCCTGCTGCCAGTACTGCAGGACGTCGTTGCCCGACACGTCCGCGCGGTCGCCGATGGACACGAAGGTGGACAGCCCCACCGACCGGCGCGAGGCCTCGGCGAGGAAGGTGCCGGCCAGGCCGCCGGACTGGCTGAAGACGCCGACCCGCCCCTGCATCGGCTCCCCGGCGGCGAAGGTCGCGTGCAGGCGTACGGACGGGTCGGTGTTGACGACGCCCATGGCGTTGGGGCCGATCAGGCGCATGCCGCCCAGGCGGGCCAGCCGGACGACCTCGGCCAGCCGCTCGCGGCCGAGCTCCCCGCCGTCGGCGAAGCCGTTGGAGACCACCACCAGGCCGCGCACGCGCTTCTCCGCACAGGCGCGTACGACGTCCGCGACCTGGGCCGCCGGGACCGCCACGACGGCCAGGTCGAGGTCGTCCGGGACGTCGCGGACGTCGGCGTAGGCGCGTACGGAGGCGACGTGCGACGCCGCCGGGTTGACCGGGTAGACCGGGCCCTCGAAGCCCCGGGCGAGCAGCCCGCGGAAGACCTCGTGCCCGGCGGACCCGCGCTCGCGGGAGGCCCCGACGACGGCGACCGCCTTGGGGTGCAGCAGCCGGTGGACGCTGCGCGCCTCGGCCCGGTGCTCGCGCGCGCGGGCGATGTCGAGGGACGTCTCGGTCTCGCCGATCGGGAAGACCAGCTCGACGTAGCCGTCGGCCATGGACCGCTTGATCGTGAAGCCGACCGACTGGAACACGCCGAGCATGCGCCGGTTGCTCGGCAGCACGTCGGCGACGAAGCGCTCGACCCCGCGCTCGCGGGCCGCGCTGATCAGGTGCTCGAGCAGCAGGACGCCGAGGCCCCGCCCCTGGTGGGCGTCCTCGACGACCACCGCGACCTCGGCGTCGGCCGTGCCGGGCAGCCGGTCGTAGCGCACGACACCGACGATCTCGCCGCGCAGCAGCGCGACCACCGCCGCCCGCTCGTCGTGGTCGACGGTGGTGAACCGCTCGACGTCGCGGGCCGGCAGCGTGCGGACCATGGTGAAGAAGCGGTTGTAGACGGTGTCCGGCGAGAGCCGGCTGTGGAACTCGCGGAGCAGGTCGGCGTCGGCCGGCATGATCGGCCGCAGGTGGACGGTGCCGCCGTCCCCGAGGACGGCGTCGGCCTCCCAGTGCGCGGGGTAGTCGGGCGCCACGGGGGTCAGCGGCTGCTCGGTCACGTCGCCATCCTGCACCGCACCCATGACAACCCGGTGACAGCCGACTGAGGCGGTCCGCTCCCGGGCACCTGCCTCTCATGGCCTCTCCCGCGATCCTCCGCCGGCTCGACGACCGCTTCCTGCGCCGGCGACCGGCCGGCGGCGACGAGACGGCGGCCGGCGGCGGTGACGGCCTGAGGTCCTTCCTCGGGGTCTTCGCCCGGGTCAGCGCGCTGGTCCTCACGGTGCTGGCGCTGGTCCTGGTCGCCGCGGTCGTCCTGGTCGTCGCGCCCACGAACGAGAGCAACGTCCTGGTGCGGTGGGTGCTGGACGCCGCCGACCAGGTCGCCGGCCCCTTCGCGACCGTCTTCGACATCAGCGGCCGAGCGGCCCGGGCCGCCGCCAACTACGGGCTCGGCGCCGCCGTCTACCTGCTGCTCGCCAAGGTCGTCACCCGGGTGGCGCCCAGCCCGTAGCCCTCCGAGGGGCGTTCTGTCGTACCTCCGGGGGACGATGTACGGGTGTCGGCACTCGAGCGCTTCTCCCCCGCCACCCGGGCGTGGTTCACGGGTGCCTTCGCCGCGCCGACGCCCGCCCAGGAGGGCGCCTGGGACGCCATCTCCTCCGGCCGCGACACGCTCGTCGTCGCGCCCACCGGCTCGGGCAAGACGCTGTCGGCCTTCCTGTGGTCGCTGGACCGGCTGGCCGCCACGCCGCCCCCCGAGGAGCCGCGCCACCGCTGCCGGGTCCTCTACATCAGCCCCCTCAAGGCCCTCGCCGTCGACGTGGAGCGCAACCTCCGCAGCCCGCTGACCGGCATCCGGCAGGCCGCCCAGCGGCTCGACCTGCCGGTGCCCGACATCCGCGTCGGCATCCGCTCCGGTGACACGCCCGCCGACGAGCGCCGCGCCTTCAACAAGGTGCCGCCGGACGTCTTCATCACCACGCCGGAGTCGCTGTTCCTCGTGCTGACCAGCGCGGCCCGCGAGTCGCTGCGCGGCGTCGAGACGGTGATCATCGACGAGGTCCACGCGGTCAGCGGCACCAAGCGCGGAGCCCACCTCGCGCTGTCGCTCGAGCGGCTCGACGCGCTGCTCGAGAAGCCGGCGCAGCGCGTCGGCCTGTCCGCGACCGTGCGGCCGATCGACGAGGTCGCCCGGTTCCTCGGCGGGAGCCGCGAGGTCGTCGTGGTGCAGCCGCCCTCGACCAAGACCATCGAGGTCGAGGTCGTGGTCCCGGTCGAGGACATGTCGCAGCTCGGGGAGTCGGCCGGACCCGTACGCGGCGGCAGCGCGGCCGGCGCGGAGCCGCGGGCCTCGATCTGGCCCGCGGTCGAGGAGCGCATCGTCGACCTGGTCGAGAGCCACCGGGCGACCATCGTCTTCGTCAACTCCCGCCGCCTCGGCGAGCGGCTGACGTCCCGGCTCAACGAGATCGCCACCGAGCGCCGCTACGGCGTGCCCGAGGTCGAGCCGATCGACCTCGACCGGCCGGACGGGTCGGCGGGGGTCAAGCCGTTCGGGGCGTCGTTCCAGCGCGGGCCGGCCCAGCACCCGGGCCAGGGCGGCGTCGGCACCCCGGCCGGCTGGGGCAACGGCACGCCCGCCGACGGGGAGGGCGCCGTCGTCATCGCCCGCGCCCACCACGGCTCGGTCTCGCGGGAGCAGCGGGTCGAGATCGAGGAGGCGCTCAAGTCCGGCCGCCTGCCCGCGGTCGTCGCCACCTCGCTCCCTCGAGCTCGGGATCGACATGGGCGCGGTCGACCTGGTCGTGCAGGTCGAGTCGCCGCCGTCGGTGGCGTCGGGGCTGCAGCGGGTCGGGCGCGCCGGCCACCAGGTCGGCGCGATCAGCCGGGGCGTGATCCTGCCGAAGTACCGCGGCGACCTGGTGCAGTGCGCGGTCGTCGCCGAGCGGATGGTCGACGGCGGCATCGAGGCGACGACCTACCCGCGCAACCCGCTCGACGTCCTCGCCCAGCAGGTCGTGGCGATGTGCGCGATGGAGTCGTGGGAGGTCGAGGAGCTCGCTGCCCTCGTACGCCGCAGCGCCCCCTTCGCGACCCTGCCGCAGTCCGCGCTCGAGGCGACCCTCGACATGCTCTCCGGCCGCTACCCCAGCGACGACTTCGCCGAGCTCCGCCCCCGCATCACCTGGGACCGGGTCGCGGGCGTGCTGGCCGGCCGCCCCGGCGCCCAGCGGCTCGCCGTCACCAGCGGCGGCACCATCCCCGACCGCGGCATGTTCGGCGTCTTCCTCGTCGGCGAGAAGCAGTCCCGGGTCGGCGAGCTCGACGAGGAGATGGTCTACGAGTCGCGGGTCGGCGACGTCTTCCTGCTCGGGTCGTCCGCCTGGCGGATCGAGGACATCACCCACGACCGGGTCCTCGTGACGCCGGCGCCGGGGCAGCCGGGGCGCATGCCGTACTGGCACGGCGACGCCCCGGGCCGGCCGGTCGAGCTGGGCCGGGCGCTCGGCGCCTTCCTGCGCGAGGTGTCGTCGCTGTCGCCCGAGGAGGCCGGCGCCCGGCTCACCGAGGCCGGGCTCGACGCCAGCGCCTCCGACAACCTGCTCGCCTACCTCGCCGAGCAGCGGGAGGCCACCGGCACGCTGCCCGACGACCGCACGATCCTGGTCGAGCGCTTCCGCGACGAGCTCGGCGACTGGCGGCTCGCGATCCACTCGCCGTTCGGCGCGCAGGTCAACCAGCCGTGGGCGCTGGCGCTGTCGGCGCGGCTGCGGGAGACCTACGGCATCGACGTGCAGTCGATGCACTCCGACGACGGCATCGTGCTCCGGCTGCCCGAGACCGAGGAGGCGCCGAGCGGTGCCGTCGCCGTCTTCGCGCCCGAGGACGTCGAGCCGGCGGTGCAGGCCGAGGTCGGCGGGTCGGCGCTGTTCGCCTCGCGGTTCCGCGAGTGCGCGGCGCGCGCGCTGCTGCTCCCCCGCCGCAACCCGACCCGCCGCACGCCGCTGTGGCAGCAGCGCCAGCGGTCGGCGCAGCTGCTGTCGGTGGCCTCGCAGTACGGCAGCTTCCCGATCGTGCTCGAGACGATGCGCGAGGTCCTGCAGGACGTCTTCGACGTGCCGGGCCTGGTGCAGCTCATGCGCGACGTCGAGTCGCGGGCGGTGCGGCTGGTCGAGGTCGAGACGCAGCAGCCGTCGCCGTTCGCCCGGTCGCTGCTGTTCGGCTACATCGGCGCCTTCATGTACGAGGGCGACGCCCCCCTCGCCGAGCGGCGGGCCCAGGCGCTGTCGCTCGACAGCGCGCTGCTGGCCGAGCTGCTCGGGCAGGCCGAGCTGCGCGAGCTCATCGACGCCGACGCGCTGGCCGAGGTCGAGGCCGAGGTCCAGCTGCTCGTCGAGGAGCGTCGCGGCGAAGGACGTGGAGGGCGTCGCCGACCTGCTGCGCCGCCTCGGCGACCTGACCACGGCGGAGGCGGTCGAGCGCGGGGCCACGCCGGCCTGGCTGGTCGAGCTGGAGGAGCAGCGCCGGGCCATCCGCGTGCGCGTCGCCGGTGAGGAGCGCTGGGCCGCGATCGAGGACGCCGGCCGCCTGCAGGACGCGCTGGGCACAGCGCTGCCCGTCGGCGTGCCCGAGGCGTTCACCGAGCCGGTCCGCGACCCGCTCGGCGACCTGGTGTCGCGCTACGCCCGCACGCACGGGCCCTTCCTGTCCGCCGCCGTCGCCCGTCGCTTCGGCCTCGGCGTCGCGGTCGTCGACGCGGCGCTCGCCCGGCTGTCCGCGACCGGGCGGGTCGTGCACGGCGAGTTCCGCCCCGGCGGCACCGGGCTGGAGTGGTGCGACGCCGAGGTGCTGCGCATGCTCCGGCGCCGTTCGCTGGCCAAGCTGCGCAAGGAGGTCGAGCCGGTCCCGCCCGAGGCGCTGGCCCGGTTCCTGCCGCAGTGGCAGGGCGTCGGCGTCGCCAGCGGTCGCGGCGCCGAGGCGCTCCTGCGGGCGGTCGAGCAGCTGCAGGGGGCACCCGTGCCGGCGTCCGCGCTCGAGACGCTGGTGCTGCCCTCGCGGGTCGCCGGCTACAGCCCGGCGCTGCTCGACGAGCTGACCGCGTCCGGCGAGGTGCTCTGGGCCGGGGCCGGCTCGCTGCCCGGCAACGACGGCTGGGTCTCGCTCCAGCTGGCCGACACCGCCGACCTGCTGCTGCCGCCTGTCTGCGGCCTGGAGCGGCACGCCGCTGCACGACGGCGTGCTGGAGGCGCTGGACGGGGGCGCCGCGCTGTTCTTCCGCTCGCTGTCCGACCGGGTCGCCTCGCTCGACGACACGGCCCTGCAGACCGCCTTGTGGGACCTGGTCTGGGCCGGGCTGATCACCAACGACACGCTGTCGCCGCTGCGGTCCCTGCTGGGCGCGGGCAAGACCGCCCACGGCACGAAGAAGGCGCCGGTCCGGCAGCGGTCGCGCTACGGGCGGCCGGTCATGCCGTCCCGCACCGGACCGCCGACGGTGGCCGGCCGCTGGTCCCTGCTGCCCGGCGCGCGACGCGGACACCACGCGCCGCACGCACGCGCTGGCCGAGGCGCTGCTCGACCGGCACGGCGTCGTCACCCGCGGCGCGGTCATGGCCGAGCGGGCGCCCGGGGGGTTCGCCGCCGTCTACACGGTGCTCAAGGCGTTCGAGGAGGCCGGCCGGGTCCGCCGCGGCTACTTCGTCGAGGGGCTCGGCGCGGCGCAGTTCGCCGCCCCGGGGGCCGTCGACCGCATGCGCGCGCTGGCCGCCACCCGCACCCCCGACGCCGAGCCGATGTGGACGACCCCCGTACCCGGCGGGTGGGACGCCCGCTTCGGCGACCAGCGGCGGCGCCGCGACGAGGCCCGTGCCGTGGTGCTGGCCGCCACCGACCCGGCCAACCCCTACGGCGCGGCGCTCGGCTGGCCGGCCCTCGAGGGGCACAAGCCCGGCCGCAAGGCCGGCGCCCTGGTCGTCCTCGTCGACGGCCGGCTCGTGCTCTACGTCGAGCGCGGCGGCAAGAGCCTGCTCTCGTTCACCGACGACGACGCCTGCCTCGGGCCCGCGGTCGACGCGCTGGCGCTGGCCGTCCGCGACGGCGCCCTGGGCAAGCTGACCGTGGAGAAGGCCGACGGCGAGCCGGCGCTCACCTCGGCCCTCGGGCTGGCGCTGGAGAACGCCGGCTTCCGGCCCGACCCCGCGGGGCCTGCGCCTGCGGGCCTGAGCGACCGGCGCGCGCTGGCGCCCGCCGCGCGCCGGCACGGCGCCTGCACCGCCACGTCGGGCCCAGCCCCGACGCCGCTCGCTGCCGTGCCGCGGCGCCGCACCGCCGACGTGCGCCCGGGGTCCGCACGCTGCCGTGCCGTCGTGCGCCGCACGCCGACGTCGCGCGGGGCCGCTCGCCGCACGTGCGCGGGGCCGTCGCGGCCGTGAACTCGTGCGCAACGCGGCGTCTCTCCCGCGGCCCGGTCGCGCCGCGGAAAACCGTCTGACGGCGGCCGTACCGTCGAAGCGTGTTCACCGTCCTGCGCTCGCGCGACTTCCGGCTCCTGTGGCTGAGCCAGACCGCCAGCGTGCTCGGCGACGCGCTGGTGCTCGTGGCCATCGGCCTCTACGTCACCCGGCTGACCGGCGACGCCGGCGACGTCGGCGCTGGTCCTGGCGGCCTACTCGACTGCCGCTGGTGCTGTTCGTGCTGGTCGGCGGGGTGGTCGCCGACCGGCTGCCGCGCCAGACGGTCATGGTCGTGTCGGACCTGGTCCGCTGCGTGCTGCACAGCGACCTGGCGCTGCTGATCGCGACCGGCACGGTCCGGATCTGGCACATGGTCGTGATCGGCGTGCTGTTCGGGACGGCGGAGTCCTTCTTCCGCCCCGCCTACACCGGGCTGGTGCCGCAGACGGTCCCGGAGCACGACATCCAGGCGGCGCAGGCGCTGACCGGGCTCAGCCGCGAGATCGCGCAGTTCGCCAGCCCCGCGCTGTCGACCGCGCTGGTGCTCGGCGTCGGCGGAGCAGCGGCGTTCGGCCTCGACGCGCTGACGTTCGCGGTGTCGGCGGCGCTGCTCTGGCGGGTGCGCACCCGGTCGCGGGGTGAGACCGGTGAGCGCAGCACCGTCCTGGTCGAGATGCGCGAGGGGTGGCAGGCCGTCCGCGAGCGCGCCTGGGTGTGGGCGACCATCCTGGGCTTCTCCATCGCGCTGCTGGTCGCGCTGGCGCCGTTCTTCGTGCTCGGCGCGTCGGTGGCCGAGGACGTCTACGGCAGCGACGCGGTCTACGGCCTGACCAACGCCGCCTGGGGCGTCGGCACCGTCGTGCGGGGCGCTGCTCGGCGCGCGCTGGCGCCCGGCCCGGCCGCATGTACGCCGGCCTCGTGGCCAGCCTGGCCTGGCCCGGCGCCATCGCGGTCTACGCGGTCGGCCCCTCGCGCTGGGTCGCCTACGTCGCGATGACGGTGGCCGGCTTCGGCCTCGGCCTGTTCGCGGTGTGGTGGGAGACGGCGCTCGCACAGCGCATCCCGCCGCACCTGCTGTCCCGCGTCTCGGCCTGGGACTGGATGGGCTCGCTCGCGCTGCTGCCCCTCGGCTACCTGCTGGCCGGACCGGTCGCCGGTGCCCTCGGCGCCCGCGAGGTGCTGGTCGGCGGCGGGCCTGGTGGGCACCCTCGCGATGGGGCTGGCGCTGCTCCCCCGGTCCACCCGCGAGCTGGCCCGGCTCGAGGAGGAGCCGGTCGACAGCCCCCTGGTCCCCGTCGGCGCTCCCTGACCGAGGGCGCCACGGCGCTCAGTCGGGGCCCGACGCCGACGGGCACGCGGCGGCGGCCCGCACCAGCGATCCGGGGGCCGGATCGCCATCCTGGACACAGCCTGATCGCCAGGAGCCCTCAGGCGGGGCATCCCACGGTCAGCTCGCCGAGGAGTGGATCAGGCTGTGTCCCGGATCAGCGCGGTGACGACCCAGCGGGCGGCCCCGCCCTCGTCCGCGCCTACCAGGTCGGGCGCAGCGGCATCCCGGACACGCCACCGGCGCTCTTGACGGCCAGCACCTGGTGGAGCTGGATGTCGCCGCGCTCGAAGCCCAGCTGCGAGCCGGCGAGGTAGAGCGCCCAGACGCGGGCCGTGCCGAGGCCCACCTCGGCGACCGCCTCGTCCCAGTGCGCGTCGAGGTTGGCGCACCAGGCGTCGCAGGTCTTGCCGTAGTGCTCGCGCAGGTTCTCCTCGTGGCGCACCTCGAGGCCGGCCATCTCGAGCTCGCGGACGACCAGCGCCACGCTGGGCAGCTCGCCGTCCGGGAAGACGTAGCGGGTGATGAAGCCGCGCTTGGCGATCGCCGGCAGGCCGGAGTTGGGCCGGGTGATGCAGTGGTTGAGCAGCCGGCCGCCGTCCTTGAGCCGGGCGGCGAGCCGCACCGCGTACGCCGGGATCTGCTTGACCCCGATGTGCTCGGTGAGGCCGATGGAGCTGACCGCGTCGAAGCCGGTCTCGGTGACGTCGCGGTAGTCGCAGTGGCGGATCTCGGCGACGTCGGCGAGCCCCTGCTCGGCGAGCATCTTCTGGCCGTACTCCGCCTGCTGGCGCGACAGCGTCACGCCGAGCGCGGTGACGCCGTAGTGCTCGACGGCGTGCCGGACCATGCCGCCCCAGCCGCAGCCGACGTCGAGCAGGCGCATGCCGGGCTTGAGGTCGAGCTTGCGGCAGACCAGGTCGAACTTCTCGTACTGCGCCTGCTCGAGCGTGGCGTCGTCGGTCGGGTAGACCGCGCAGGTGTAGGCCATCGACGCGCCGAGCACCCACTCGTAGAAGCGGTTGCTCACGTCGTAGTGGTGGCTGATCGCGGCGGCGTCGCGCCCCGGGACGTGGGCGCGCAGGCCCGACAGGTAGCGGCGGGCGCCGACCTCCTGCGGCGGCGGCTCGACCCAGGTCAGCGCCTCGCGCCCCAGCGTCTTGAGGATGTCGAAGCGCTGCGCGGGCGTCAGCAGCGAGACCTTGGACGGGCCGGCGACGGTCTTGAGCACCAGGTGGTGGTCGGTCGGCACCGTGCCGGGGGTGCGCAGGTCGAGCTCGCCGGAGACGTACGCCCGGGCGAAGCCGAGCTCGCCCGGTGCGCTGACCAGGTGCGCGATGGCCTTGCGGCTCAGCACGTCGACGACGACAGGGGCGTCCTCGGGGCCGGCGGAGGACCCGTCGTAGGCCTGGAGCCGGACCTTGTCAGGGAGGAGCCCTGCGAGAGCCTGCGCGATCACTTGGCCTTCACCGCCTTGTCGTAGAGCTGGAGGAGCCGGCCCTGAGGGTCGTAGGTCTTCTTCAGCACGTCGTAGTAGTCGCCGCCGTAGAGGCGGTGGAAGTGGTCCCGCTCGTAGTGCGACGTCGAGTAGAGGGACTTGTGCCCCCCGACGCTCTCCACCAGGTCCTCGACCAGACGGTCGTGGTGCCAGCGGTCCTGCCCGGGCGACAGCGGCACCGTCCCCCAGAAGCCCAGGTTGATGTACAGCACCCCGGGGTCGAGAGGGTAGAGCTCCCAGCGCGCGTCCGGGTCGCGCTGCTTGAGCGGGCACAGCCACACCGGCGCCATCGGCACCTCGCGGGCGAAGACCTCGAGGAAGTCGGAAAGCCGGTCGACCGGCACCTCGACGTCCTGCACGACGTCGCCGCGGTCGGGCAGGCCGCGACGGCGGTCGAGGGCCGCCTTCCAGCCGTGCCGCTTCTCGAAGCCGACGAGCTTCCAGTAGACGTCGCTGCGCAGGTAGCGCTTGGGGATCAGGCGGCGTACGGCTGGGCGCTGGACCTCGAAGGCGCGCGAGCACCAGAACCAGTCGGTGTCCCAGCGCCAGAGGTAGTCGCGGACGGTCAGGCAGTCGGTCTCGCGCTCCTGGATCGACCGGTAGTAGATGCCCATGCCGGTGTAGTCGCTGGGCGTGCCGCTGTCGGCCCAGGTCCCGAGCGTCACGTAGACCTCGTCGGGACCGAACCAGGTGCCGTCCACGAAGTCGGCGTCGCCGGCGGCCACCTCGCGGGACATCACCTGACCCGCCTCCGCCGCCGAGCCGCACCGGACGTGGCGCAGAGCGACGTACGGGCGCACCGGCTCCAGCTCGATCCGCAGGCGCAGCGCGTAGCCGAGCGTCCCGTAGGAGTTCGGGAAGCCGTAGAACAGGTCGCGGTGCTCGTTGTCCGGCCGGACGGTGAGGACCCGGCCGTCGCCGGTCAGGACGTCCATCTCGATCACGGACTCGTGCGGGCCGCCGTTGCGGAAGCTCGAGCGACTCGATGCCGAGCCCGGTCACCGCGCCGCCGAGGGTGATCGTCTTGAGCTGCGGGACGACCAGCGGCATCAGGCCGTACGGCAGGGTCGCGTCGACCAGCTGCTCGTACGTCGTCATGCCCAGCACGTCGGCGGTGCGGCCGGCGACGTCGACCTCGAGGACGCCGGAGAAGGCGGACACGTCCAGGCGCGGGGCCGTCGAGGCCTCGCGCTGGCGGAACAGGTTGGACGTGGCCTTGCCCAGCCGGACCGGCGCGCCCTCCGGCAGGGCCTCGAGCTGTCGCCGGAGCGCCGCGACCGCGGCCGGGTAGTCCGTTCCGTCCATGGTCACGGACCGTACGACGCAGCGCGCCCTCCCGTCACGGCCTTCGGGCAAGATCCGTGTCGGGAGGGCGCGCCGTGCTGCTCAGGTGTGAGGAGGGTTACCCCTCCGCGCGCCGCCGGCGGACGACGACGGCCGCGCCGCCGACGAGCACCAGGCCGAGCACCGCGAGGGCGGACGAGCCGCCGGTCGCGGGCAGGCGGCCACCGGCGGTGCCGGGACCGGCTGCCGTGCCGCCGCCGCCGTTGCCGGCGCCGGCACCCGGGCGGGCCGTGGCGCGGGTCGCCGCGACGCCGAACGCCTGGAGCTCGGTCACCGTCACCTGGAAGGCGTTGGCGCTGGTCGGGCAGTCGGAGTCGCTGGTCGGGTCGTTCTCCTGCTCGCCGCGGAAGTCCGGGGCGCCGGTGCACTGGTTGGCGCGGACGACCAGCTTGAGGTGGTCGGCCTTGACCGCCTTGGGCAGCGTGACCGTGCGCAGGTTGAGGTCCGGGGCGACCGCCCGCGGCCGGTCGGCCGGGAAGAAGTCGTCCGGGCTGCGGTAGACGGTCGTGTAGGTCTTGCCCTTGTCGGTGCTGGCCTGCAGGTCGAAGGAGCGCACGCCCAGCAGGCGGCCGCCGCCGAAGTCGCCCTCGACTCTCGGGATCGGCCGGGCGGTGCAGCGCGCTGACCGCGATCTTGCTGATCGTGTTGAGGTCACCGGCCAGGTCGACCGTGACCGCACGCCCGGCGACCGGGGTCTCGGCCTCGGTGCCGTCGAAGCCGCCGTTGGTGGCCTCGTCGTCGTCGATCACCTGCGCGAGGCGGTAGCCGTCGCCGGCGGCCTTGGCGCCGTTGGTGGCGGACGCGACGTTCTTGCTCAGCGTGAACGTCTGCGTCTTGGTCCCCGGGGTGAGTGCCGCGGTGAAGCGCTGCAGGCCGTAGCCCGGGGCGCGGACCACGAAGGAGTAGGTGCCACTGACGAACGGGGCGGTCGGGGTGGTGTTGACCGCCTTGAGCGACTTCGCGGAGCGCGCGCCACCGACGCTGGCGATCGGGACGGCGCGGGCCTGGTAGTGGCCGGTGTAGACCTCGCCCTTGACCGGCTTGCCGGTGGCGGCGTCGACCAGCTTGAAGGTCACCGTGGCGTTGTCCGCCGCGGTCGGGCTGGCGAAGCTCGGCGTCGGGTCGGTGTCGTCGGAGGTGGCCGAGGCGCTCTTGGCACCGAGCCCGCGGGAGGCGAACGCGTTGGCCATGGTGCGCTGGTCGACGCCCTTCGTCCGCAGCATGTCGGCCGCCAGCATCATGTTCTTCTGGTCCACGAAGCTGGGCTCGCCGTTGGCCTGCAGGATCATCGCGTCGAACAGGTAGGTCACCCAGCGGCGGTTGCCGGGGCAGCCGTCGAAGGACGGGGCCGGCTTGCCGTCGGCGGTGCGGCCGAGGGCGCAGGCGGCCTGCAGGACCTTGTTGCTGGACGGGAACTGCGCGTCGTACTTCTTCATGAGCGCCTCGCGGACGGTCATCTGGATGGCGTTCCAGATCTCGCCGTCGGCGTGGACCTCCGGGCCGGTGCTGTCGAAGCCGAACTCCGCGTAGTTCAGCGGGTTGCTGCTCGGTCGCAGGTTGTAGTCGCGGATGCCCTCGAACGTGTCGCCGGTGGCGTAGGCGCCGACGCTGTACGGGTCCTCGCCGCGCTTGCCGGCCAGGTCGAACGCCTGCAGGTACTCCACGGCGACCAGGTCGCTCCAGCTCTCGCCCATCGAGCCGCCCTGCTGACCGGACAGGCCGGTCTCGGGGCCGGCCACGAGCCGGTTGCTGATGGCGTGGGTGTACTCGTGCAGGAAGATCGAGGCGTCGAGGTCACCGTCGGTGCAGGGCCCGTAGAAGCCGAGGATCGGCTGGAACAGGTACTGGTTGGTGATGCCCGGCACGCCGTCCTGCAGCGTGATCTGGTTGGCGTTGTTGCGGCCGGTCAGGCCCAGGCCGGCGGCAGGGGTCGTGGCCTGGTTGGTGACGCCGAAGACCGGGTTGGTGGCCGCGGCGTTCTGGGTGTTGCCCAGCTCGGGGTCGCCCTCGGCGCCGCCCTTGCCGAAGTTGTTGACCTGCATCGCGCCGCGCGGCTCGGTCAGGCCCAGCCGGTAGGCGAAGTCGTGGATGCGGTTGTGACCGGTGAACAGGTTGACGATCGAGGCGTCGACGTCGGCCCGGCGGGTCGGGTCGACGATGGCCAGCGGGTCGCAGCCGCTGGTGTGCCAGGTGTCGTTGAACGCCGGCGCGTAGTCACGGGTCGGGCTGATCGGGCTCAGGACCGGCGGCCCGGGGGTCAGCGACGTCGACAGCTGCGCGTTGGTGGTGACCGCGTTGTTGCCGATCGTGGTGAAGGTCGGCAGCCCGGTCGTGGCCTCCACGTCGTACGGGAGGGGGCTGGTGTCGTTGTAGGTGAAGATGTCGCAGGCCGACAGGTCCTTGCTCGTCGTCTGGCCCTTGGCGCCCGCGCAGACCGTCGAGCGGTCGTCCGGGGAGGCCGTGGTGCCACGCGGCAGGGTCGGGTTCGACGGGAAGTACTTGAACGTCGAGGGGCCGGAGATCGCGCCGCTCGGCAGGCCGAGCTGCGGCAGGCCGGGCGCCGTTGGAGCGCCCTGGTCGGAGGTCACGTAGCTGCCGACGAAGCTGGTCGGCGCCGTCTGGTTGGCGTCGAACGGGCAGACCTGGGCGGTGAACTTCTCGCCGTCCTTGGCCGGGTCCTCGAGCAGCGCGGTGGCGACCTCGGGGCTCGCCGCCGTGTCGCCGGACGCGATCGGACGTGGCGCCGCGGTTGATCTTGATGGTGATGTCGTTGCTCGTGATGCGTGGCGGCCGCGACGACCGCGATGCTGCGCGTGCCCGCCGGGACGGTCAGCGGGATCGGCGCCGAGCAGGCCGTGCTCGTGTAGGTGCCGGAGAACTGGCCGCCGCTGGGCGCAGCCTGGGCGGCGAAGCCGACGCTGCGCATGCCGGCGACCGCGCGGGTGCCCTGCGCGGCGGTGTCGACCGCGTCGCGGCGGAGCAGCACGTCGCCAGTGACGGCGTCGACGAACGATGCCGCCGCGGTGGCCCGGCCGCCCGCGACGTCCTGCACCGCGGTCTCCCACACCAGGCGGGTGCCCTTGTCGGTGGTCGGCAGCGCCCGCAGCCGGGCGCGCTGCACCTGGGCCAGGCCCTTGGCGACGACCTGGGTGAAGCCCGTGCCGTCGGTCTTGGAGGACACCGACAGGTCGTCGAGCGTCGAGGGTGGTGATGCCGGCGTCCTGGGCGGCGGCGAGCACGCCCTGCACCGCGGACAGCGCCGGCGTCGTGGTGTTGAGCGTGCCGAGGCTGCCGCTGCCGACCGCTGAAGAGGTCAGGCTGGCGACGGCGCCGTCGCGGATGCCGACCGTGACCAGGCCGTCCTCGGCGAGGCGCACGCCGCCGAGCACCTGGCGGAACAGCACGGCGTGGGCGGTGCTGGCGCTCAGCGGGGTCGTCGCTCGACCAGCTCGAGCCCGTCGACCTGGGCGACCGACAGGCCGAGCAGGCCGGGCCGCGAGCGCAGGAAGCGCGCGGGCGGCCTGCTCCGGCGTGCCGGTCAGCCCGGTGGCCAGCAAGCCGCCGGGCCGGGTGAGCGACCGCGGCGTGCCGTACTGCGTCCACGACACCTCCACCCCGCTCCCGAGGTCGGCGACGGCGCGGGTGGCGGAGGCCAGCGGCGCGAGGACGGGGCCCCTGCTGTCGACGTCGCCGAGCGGGACCTCGGAGCCCGGGAACGTGCCCGAGTCGGGTCCGGCCAGCGGCCGCAGCAGGTGGGCCGACGTGGCCGGCGCGGCGCTGGCGGCGGGCAGGACGCCCGCGGCGAGGGCGCCGACCGACAGCAGGCCGGTGGCGAGCAGGAGAGACCGTGGCGAGCGCAAGGAGACCCTCGATCAGTGGTGGGACAGGTGAGGAGGACTTCGACGCTCGTCCGCCGGCTTCCTGCTGCCCCGAGGTGTCCTGTTGTGTTCCCTGCGTCACCATGGAGGGGTGCCGGAGGGAGACAGCGTCTGGAAGGCCGCCCGGCGCATGGCCGACGGGCTGGTCGGGCGCACCGTCGTCTCCTCCGACTTCCGGGTCCCGCAGCACGCCACGGCCGACCTGTCCGGTCAGGTCGTCACCGCGTTCCTGTCGTACGGCAAGCACATGCTGACCCGGTTCGACGGCGGCCTGACCCTGCACACCCACTTCGAGATGGACGGCGCCTGGCAGCTGGTCGGGCCGGGCAAGCGGCTGCCCCGCGAGCTCGACGACGAGGTCCGGCTGGTGCTGGCGACCGACGGGCCGACGGCGTACGCCCTGCGCATGCCCGTGCTCGAGCTGCTCGCCACGGCGGACGAGCCGCGCGTCGTCGGCCACCTCGGGCCGGACCTCCTCGGCGAGGGCTGGGACGAGGACGAGGCCGTACGACGGCTGTCCGCCGACCCCGACCGGCCGCTGGTCGAGGCGCTGCTGGACCAGAAGGACCTCGCCGGCATCGGCAACCTGTGGGCGGTCGAGACCTGCTACCTGCGCGGGCACTCCCCCTGGACGCCGGTGCGCGACGTCGACCTGCGGGCGACCGTCCGGCTGGCGCAGCGCATGATGCGGCACTCCCTCGAGCACCCCGGCCAGGTCACCACGGGCGACACCCGGCGGGGCCAGACGCACTGGGTCTACGGCCGGGCCGAGCGGCCCTGCCGGCGCTGCGGCACGCCGGTGATGTTCCGCGACAGCACCGGGGCGCCGTACGCCCGGGAGACCTGGTGGTGCCCGTCCTGCCAGCCCGGGCCCTTCCCGAGCCTGGAGGAGCGGCCGACCCGGCCGGGGCTGCGCCGCGGCGTCAACGAGGAGTCCTTCGGCTCGCGCACCAAGCGCATGTCGGGGCGTCCGGGCTACGCGGCGCCCCGCGGCACGGGACGCCGTGCCTGAGGGCGACACCGTCTGGCTGGCCGGCAAGCGGCTGCACGAGGCCCTCGCCGGCAGGGTGCTGACCCGGTCGGACTTCCGGGTGCCCCAGCTGGCGACGGCCGACCTGTCCGGGCGCGAGGTGCTCGAGGTGGTGCCGCGCGGCAAGCACCTGCTCACCCGCCTGGCGGGCGGGCTGACCCTGCACACGCACTTCCGCATGGACGGCTCGTGGCACCTCTACCGCCCGGGGGACCGGTGGACCGGCGGCCCGGAGTGGCAGGTCCGCGCGGTGCTGGAGAACGCCGAGTGGCAGGCCGTGGGCTACCGGCTGCCCGTGGTCGAGCTGCTGGAGACCGCCGACGAGGACAGCGCCGTCGGCCACCTGGGGCCGGACGCGCTCGGCCCCGACTGGGACCCCGCCGTCGCGGTGGCCAACCTGCTCGCGGAGCCCGAGCGGGAGGTCGGGATGGCGCTGCTGGACCAGCGCAACCTGGCCGGCCTCGGCAACCTCTACCGCTGCGAGGTGCTCTTCCTGCGCGGGCTCACCCCGTGGCTGCCGGTCCGCGAGGTGCCCGACCTGACCGCGCTGGTCGCGCTGGGCAGCCGGCTCATGACCGCCAACCGCGGCCGCTGGGAGCAGTCGACGACCGGCTCGCTGCGCCCCGGCGAGGACCACTGGGTCTTCGAGCGCACCGGCCGGCCCTGCCGCCGCTGCGGCACCCGCATCGCCTCGGCCGAGCAGGGCGCCGCGCCGTACGCCCGGCTCACCTACTGGTGCCCGCGCTGCCAGCCCGGGCCGGCCCCGGCACCGGTGCGGACGCCGCGCCGGACGCGGCCGCTCGGGCGCACGTCGTACCGGCCGTAGACCCGTACGGGTACTGTTCACCCGGACAACCCTCAAGGTCGTGGCGGGAACGCCGACAATGAGTGAGGCGTTGGACAGAGCAGCAGCCCGCAACGCGGCTGCCCGGACAGCGCTCCGCACCACAGAGCCTCCGGTCCCCGCCCGATCCTCACGTCGTTTCGCCGACGTCGGTCCGGGCACACACACCGCCGCTGCGCCCCGCGCACCGGCAGATGAGAGGAACACGCCGTGAACGACGACGGACCCTGGGACGACTGAGTCCCGCACAGCTCCACAGATCGCCAGGACTGGGGCCGCTCCGCAACGACGCGGGGCGGCCCTTCGCCGTGTCAGGGGTCAGCCGTCGAAGGGCCGGTTCACCAGGCTGGGGCTGGGCTGGGGCTCGGGCTGTCGCTGGGGACCACGCTGAGCTCGACCGTGGTCTGCCCGCTGGCCTCGTCGTGGGTGATCGTGCCGCGCTGGAAGGTGCTGCGGCGCACCCCGGCGGAGGGCGACGTCTCGTCGGTGGTCGGGAAGCCCAGCGGGCCGAGCTCGGCGCCGGTCTCGACGTAGCGCTGCGCGACCGGGCCGCGGGTCCAGTGCGCGCCGGTGGCCGGCGAGGAGGAGATGCGGCCCTGCTGGAAGCGGCTGAAGCGCCCTGAGCCGCCGGGCACCTGCTCCTCCCCCGCGAGCGGGTAGCCGAGCACCCCCTTCTCGCCGCCCGCGCCCACGTACGCCACCGCGATGTCCCCGCGGGTCTCGAACGCGCCGGTGTCGGGGTGCCAGGAGATGCGCCCGCGGGCGTACGGGGTGGCGTGGCCGCGGCTGTAGGGCACCGTCTTCTCGTCCGCGGTCGGGCCGCCCAGCACGCCGTCCTCGGCGCCGAGCTCGGCGTACCGGTCGGCCGTCGGCTTGCGCATCAGGAAGACGCCGACGCCCGGGACGTACGTGATGCGCCCGCCCTGGAAGCGGCTGAACCGGCCGCGCCGGCTGGAGCCCCAGACGCCCTCCGCGGCGACCGGGAAGCGCAGCTCGCCCGCCTCGGCGCGGTCCTGCTCGTAGCGCGTCGTGATCTTGCCGAGCGTCTCCCAGGCGCCCGTCTCGGGGTGCCAGGAGATGCGGCCGTGCTGGAAGCGGCTGGCCCGGCCGCGCCGGTCGGCGCCGACGACGAGCGGGAAGGCGATCGGGAAGCCGAGCACGCCGCCCTCGCCGCGCAGCGCGACGTAGCGGCGTGGAGATCGGGCCGACCGTCTCGCGGGCGCCGGTCCCCTGGCTCCAGGAGATGCGGCCCTTCTGGTAGCGCTGCGCCCGCCCGCCGGTCACCGCGAACTCGCCGTAGACCGTGTTGCCGAGCGGCGACAGCTGCTCGCCCAGGGCCACGTGGCGCGCGGTCAGCGCCGACCAGCGGGCCGGCAGCGCGTCGCTGTTGTGGTCCCTGGTGCGGTTGTCGGTCGCCGGCGACGTCGAGCACCTCTCCCAGCGCCACGGCGGCGTGCAGGAGACGACCCGGCACTGCACCGCCGCCGACCTGGCGCACCTCGGTGTGGCACTGGCCGTAGCGGAAGGCGTTGCAGCAGTTCTTGCGCTGGTCGCAGCTGCCGGACGGCCCGCGGGTGCACGAGCACGACCAGCACGAGCTCGAGCAGATGCCGGCGCGCGAACCGGGCGTCGAGCACTTCGAGCAGGTCGCGTTGCAGTCGACGATGTAGCGGGCCTTGCCGCCGCACAGGGAGGCGCCGTCGGCCTTCCACCAGCCGGCGGCCACCGAGCCGGGCGGGCAGGTGTTGACCCCGTTGTTGATGGTCGCGCAGAACACGGTCCAGCCGGAGCCGAAGGTCGAGCCGGGGCCGCAGACGGAGGCGTACGCGGTGCCCGGCGTCAGGACGTAGCCCTTGGGGTCGGCGGCGAGCGCGGTGCCGACCAGCCCGGCGCGGACCAGGAACCCGCGGCGGGACGTGCGCGCCGACATCCACCCGCTCACCACGTCGACCGCCCGCTGGGTCCAGCTCGGGGTCAGGGTCGAGGCGCCGACCTCCGCCAGCGCGGTCTGCGTGCTCATCGGGCCTCCACGGCGAGGGTCTGTCAGGAGGGCCGCCACCCGGGCGGCGCCGGCGGCGCGACGGCTGTGGCTGCCGAGCACGGCGTACAGGCAGAAGGGCCGGCCGCGCAGGCGGAAGAACCACTGGCCGCCGGTGCAGGCGCCGACGGTGCGCTGCATCGCGGCCGGGGAGAAGTCCGACGGACGCACGACGGGCAGCCCCGTCGCGGCGAAGAGCACCGCGTCGGCGTCCTCCTCGTCGTACTCCAGCAGCGCGACGAACGCGTCGTCCGGGCCGAGCAGCTCCCAGACGCCGCTGCCGAAGTCACCGCGGTCGGCGGGCAGCGCGACGGTGGCGGCGTGCAGGAGGGCGTTGCGGCTGGCGGCCCGGCCGCTCGGGTCCTGCGCGCGCACGCGCACCTCCCACCCGGGCGGGAGGTCGACGGTCAGGCCTGCGCCGGTGAGCCTCATGCGGCGGCTCCCAGGGCCAGGACGATCCCCGCGGTGGCGAGGGCCGCAGTGGTGGCGCGGGCGGCCGGGGCGGCCAGCCGCTCGGTACGGGCGGCCGCGTCGCGCAGGTCGCCCGGGCTGTGCACGCCGCGCAGGGCCAGCAGCGGCAGGCCGCGCACCAGGCCGAAGGCCGCACCGAGCAGCGAGGCCGCCGGGCGCAGAACCGGTCAGCAGGGCGAGCGCGAGCAGCGCGGGGGTGGCCGCGCTGGTCACGACGGTGACCACGCCGAGCCCGAGCTGGAAGCCGTAGCCGCCGCCGTAGACCCAGCCGCGGTAGCGCGCCAGCCAGTCCTCGTCGACCTGGCGGCGGCCCAGGTGGACCGGCCGCCGCTCCGCGACGGCCGCTGCCAGGCAGACCAGGGCGGCCAGCGCCAGGGCAGCGCGGGACGGCAGCCCGAGCAGGCTGCCCGCCGCGCCCAGCACCGCACCGGTGGTGGCGCCGCCGAGCGCCCCGCCCAGCAGGTGGGCCGCCACCGTCAGGCCGTAGCGCTGTCCTCGTGCCCGCTCACCGAGCGGGCTGATGCTGGTCAGCATCGACTCACCTCAAGGGCTCCAGGTCGCGCGCAGGGCGGCGACGGCGGCGAGCGGCAGGCCGACGGCGAGGAGGAGGTTCACGGCTCTCCGTAGAGCGAGGGGTCGCCCGGGGCGATGCCGGCGCTGAGCAGGGCGGCGTCGTCGCGCCGCTCGCGGCGGCGCTGCGGCCCGTCAGCCGTGTCCCGGTGGGCCTGCCCGAGCAGGTCGGCGACCTGCGGCCAGCTGGCGCCGGAGCCCTCGCCGACGACCCGGCCGCCCGAGACGAGCACGAAGTACGGCGACCCGGGCACGTCGAAGGCGTCCCAGCCGGCGCTGGACAGCACCAGCGGCACGGCAGCGGTCGACCGCGACCGCAGCGCGCTCTCGCTCTCCTCGTCGCGGTCGCGGGTGACGACGACCAGCCGAGCTCCTCCCGGCACGTCGCGTCACGCCCTCGGCGAAGGCGCGACCAGAACGCCTGGCAGGTCGTGCAGCCCGACGACAGGAACGCCAGCAGGACGTCGCCTCCGCGCAGCGGGAGGGCGACCGCCTCCTCGTCCAGGGTCGTGCCGGTCAGGGCGTCGGGGACCTCGACGTCGCTGCCGGTACGCGGCGTGCGGACCCCCTCGACCGTGACCGGCACCGGGCCGGGGCCGCCCTGCGGGGCCGACCGGTCGAGCTCGAGCCCCGCGCCGAGCTCGTGCAGGGCGCGCAGGATCTCGGCGTGGCTGCGCAGCAGGCCGGCCACCAGCACCGCCAGCAGCAGCACCGCGACGGTCAGCGCGACGACGAGGGCGGTCACCGGGCCGGGCTCCGGGACAGCAGCGGCAGGACGGCCAGCACCAGGTAGGCGGTCGCGGCGACGGCGGCGCTGGCGAGCAGCAGCGGGACGCCGGCGCCGGGCGCGCCGTCGAGCAGGTCGGGCAGCGCGCCGTACGGCCGGACCGCGACGGCGACGGCCCCCACGGCGGCAGCCGCCGTCACGACGGCGTGGGTGCGGGTCGGCGGGGTGTCGGCCTTGCCGAAGCAGCCGCAGGAGCTGAGGACCCCGCCGCGGGACAGCCCGCGCAGGACGACCGCGGTGAAGGCGGCGTACGACAGGGCGACCGCCGCGGCGGCGAGCCGGCTGCCGGTCGCGACCGCGGCCAGGCCGACGACGACCTCGGCCGCCGCGCCGAGCCGCACCGCGGTCCGCCCACCGGGCAGGCCGAGCGAGCGCAGCGCCCGCACCAGCGGCGCCGGGTCGACCAGCTTGCCCGCACCCGCGACCACCAGCAGCACGGCGGCAGCCAGGAACGGTCCGGCGAGGGCGGGCACGTCGCCGACGCTAGCAACGGGGACCCCTCCCGACCGGACGAAGCGGGTAACGAGGCGATGACGTCGCGTCAGGTCGGCGTCTGTCAGCTCGGCGTGCGGAGCTCGCGCAGCGCCGACGCCAGGCCGTGCAGCGCGTCGGTCGCGTCCTGCAGGCGGGCCGAGCCGAGCGGGTCGGCGCTCGCGGCGACCAGGTCGGCGACGGCGGCCACCAGCTGCTCCTGCTGGCGCACCCCGGCCTCCAGGCTGCGGTGCAGGTCGGGGTCGCGGCCGCGGTGCGGCTCGACCGCGGCCAGCCGGGCGGCCTGCCAGCGCAGGGCGAGGTCGGCCTCCCCCGCGGCGTGCCAGGCCTCCTCGACCGCCTCGCGGCCGGCGCCGGTCACGAGCGGGACCAGCCGTGCCATCTGCTGGCGCACGGCCTCGAGCCGCCGCAGCTCCGGCCACACCGAGCTGCCCAGCGGCGGGGGCGGCGGCACCGGCGTGCGCTGCCGCGGCGCGGCGGGCAGCGGCGGCGGGCGGCGCAGCGTGCGCACCGCGCGGACGACCGAGGTGCCGCTGACGGCGGTCAGCGCCAGCCACAGCGGGCCCTCGCCGACGGCGACCAGGCCGGCCGAGCCGAGGACCAGCACGCCGTGCACCGGCAGGGCCTGGCGGGCCCGGCGGAGCACCCGCTCGCGCCGGGCCACCGCCTTGCTGTGGCGCCGCTGCTCCTGGTCGGCGGACCGGGCCCGGGCCACGGCCTCCCGCTGGAGGCGCTTGGCCAGCGCCTTGCCCGTCGGGAGGCCCTCGCTCAGGCCGTCGCCCACTAGCTGCCCGTCGTGCCCTGCGGCGTGCTGTCGCCGGTGGCGGCACCCTTGTCGAGCGACGGGGTCGCCGGCGCGGCAGCCGAGCTGGTTGCCGCCGAGGCTGGCCCGGATCTGGTCCAGGCGCGAGGCGCCGGCCATGTCGAGCGTCGACTTCTGGACCTCGAGCATGCGGCCCTCGACGCTGTTGCCGGCGAGCTCGGCCGAGCCCAGCGCGCGCGCGTACCGCTGCTCGATCTTGTCGCGCACGTCGGCCAGCGACGGCGTGTTGCCCGACGCGGTGAGCTCGCGACATCGAGGACAGGCTGGCGGAGACCTGCTCCTGCATCTTGGCCTGCTCGAGCTGGCTCAGGAGCTGGGTGCGCTCGGCCAGCTTGCTCTGCACGGTCATGGCGTTGTTCTCGACGGCCTTCTTGGCCTGCTCGGCCGCGCCGAGCGCCTGGTCGTGCAGGGTCTTGAGGTCCTCCATGCCCTGCTCGGCCGAGACCAGCTGGGTGGCGAAGGCCTGCGCGGTCTGCTCGTAGCGCGCCGCCTCGGCCTCGTCGCCGGCCGCCCGCTTCTGGTCGGCGATGACCAGGGCCTGGCGGGCCGAGGACTGCAGCTTCTCGACCTCGGTCATCTGCCGGGCCAGCTTCATCTCGAGCTGGCGCTGGTTGCCGATGACCGCGGCGGCCTGCTGCGTCAGCGCCTGGTGCTGGCGCTGCGCCTCCTCGATGGCCTGCTGGATCTGGACCTTGGGGTCGGCACGCTCATCGATCTTCGCGCCGAACGCGGCCATGAGGTACCTCCAGCCCTTGACGAACGGGTTCAAGACCTCACGCCCTCCTCGATCCGCGGCCGGTCTCGCTGATCGACCGCTCTCCGGTCACGATACGCAGGTGGGCCACCCGGGTCCGGGCGACCACGATCCTGAGCGTGGACGCCACGCCGTGCAACAGGGGTGTCGCTCTTCGTAGCGATCTGTGGCATCCTGGTCCCCGACGCCCTCCCTCCTGCGACCCCAAGACGCAGGAGTGGGGGCGTCGTCGTGTGCGGGGTCGTCCTGCCCATCATCAGAAGTGGACACACCCGGGCATCCCGGGCGCCGCGGGGCAGGACGAGCACGCGCGGGACGACGCGCCGCCGCGGGGATCCGGAGCCGTCAGGCGGCGGCGACGACGTCGCGCGGGGTGGTGACCGGCAGGGCCACCGTGTTGCGGTCGGGCACGAGCACCGGCGTGGGCTCGGGCTCGATGACGGCGAGGGTCTCGCTGACCTCGCGCAGGACGTCGGAGAGCCGGACGCCGAGGGCACGGCAGATGCTGGCGAGCAGCTCGGAGGAGGCCTCCTTCTGCCCGCGCTCGACCTCGGACAGGTAGCCCAGGCTGACCCGGGCGGAGGCGGAGACCTCGCGGAGGGTGCGCTCCTGACGCAGCCGCGTCTCGCGCAGGGCGTCGCCGAGCAGCGTGCGCAGCACCGCCACCTCGACCACCTCCCGATCTCCCTGCTGTCGTGCGCGCCACCGTACCCGTGATCCGGCGACGCACCACACCTGCGCGCCGGCACCACGCCGACGTCCGCTCCTAGCGCAACGCCCGGCGCGTCGTGCCTACTCCAGCAGGGCCCGGCGCAGCAGGTCCAGGCCCATGGCGACAGCGAGGACCCGTACCCGCTCACGGTCGCCGGGCAGGCGGCGCGACGCGGTGGTCACGCCCCGCGGCCCGGCGACGGCGGCGTGCACGGTGCCGACCGGCTTGCCCTCCTGCTCGTCGGGGCCGGCGACGCCGGTGAGCGCGAGGCCGTACGTCGCACCCAGCCGCGTGCGGGCGCCCTCCGCGAGGGCCGCGGCGGTCTCCGGCGAGACCGCGCCGTGCGCGGACAGCACCTCGGCGGGCACCCCGGCGAGCGAGCCCTTGAGGTCGGTGGCGTAGACGACCAGCCCGCCGCGGAAGCCGGCGGAGGAGCCCGGCAGCTCGCTGAGCGCCGCGCCGAGCAGCCCGCCGGTCAGCGACTCGGCCACCCCGACGGTGGCGCCGGCGGAGCCGAGCAGGGCCTGCACCACGCCGGGGAGCGTGTCGTCGTCGCGGCCCCAGACGACGTCGCCGAGCGCGGCGGCGGCCGTGTCGGCCAGCGGGCGCAGCAGGGCGTCGTCCTCCCCGGTGAAGCGCACGCGCACGATGCCGCTGCCGGCGAGGTAGGCGAGGGCCACCCCCTCGGGCACGGTCACCGCCGCCTCGACGACCTCCGCGACGTTGGACTCCCCCGTACCCGTGCAGTGGACGGTGCGGGTGTGCACCCGCCGGCCGGACCGGACGGCCAGCTCGGCGAAGACCGGCTCGGCGACGGCGCGCAGCTCGTGCGGCGGGCCGGGGAGCGCGAAGACCAGCTGCGTCCCCAGCTCGACCCGCAGCCCGGGAGCGGTGCCGACCGGGTTGGGCACGGGGGTGGCGCCGCGCGGCACGTCGGCCTGCCGCAGGTTGGACTCGGGCATGACGTAGCCGAAGGAGGCGTAGAGCTCGCGCAGGCGCGCCTCCAGCTCGGGCGACCGCTCCAGCGGCACACCGGCCACGAGGGCGACCGCGTCGCGGGTCAGGTCGTCGCTGGTCGGGCCCAGCCCGCCGGAGAGCAGGACGACGTCGGCGTCCTCGAGGGCGCGGCGCAGCGCGGTGGCGAGCCGGGGCACGGAGTCCCCGACGGCGGCGGAGTGCACCACCTCGACCCCGACCGCGGCGAGCTGCTCGCCCAGCCAGGCGGCGTTGGTGTTGACGATGTCGCCGAGCAGCAGCTCGTCGCCGACCGCCAGGACGGCGCCCCTCATCCGCGTACTCCTCTGCGTGCCCGCTTCATGTCGGCCCTCTCGCTGGTCTGCCGGAGCACGAGGGCCCTGGCCACGATGTCGGCGCCGGTGACGACGGTGAGCGCGACGGCCAGCGCCATGACGACGACCCGGACCGTCCCGAGGCTGTCGACCGGCAGGCAGTAGAGCGCGATCGCGAGCCCCTGCAGGGCCGTCTTCCACTTGCCGCCGCGGCTGGCCGGCATGACGCCGTGGCGGATGACGACGAAGCGCATCACCGTGATGCCGACCTCACGGACGAGGACGACGGCGGTGACCCACCACGGCAGCTCGTCGAGCACGGACAGCCCGATCAGGGCCGCGCCGGTGAGCGCCTTGTCGGCGATCGGGTCGGCCAGCTTGCCGAACGACGTCACCAGGCCGCGGCTGCGCGCGAGCTGGCCGTCGATCCGGTCGGTCCAGGACGCCACCAGGAAGACCGCGGTGGCCGCCCAGCGCTGCCAGCCGTCGTCGTCGGCGAGGAGCAGGACCGCGAAGACCGGGACGAGCGCCAGCCGCAGGACGGTCAGCGCGTTCGCGACGTTGAGGGTCGGGGGCGACCCGTTCACGCGGGGGCGGGCACCCGTACGGGCGTCGCCACCAGGTCGACGCCCTCACTGTCGACCACGACCGCCTCGACGATCTCGCCGACCTGGCCACCGGGCACCAGCGTCGTGCCGTCGACCTCGGGGGCCTGGTGGGCGGCGCGCCCCTCGCCGTCCGGGTGCTCGACCAGGACGGAGACGGTCGTGCCGATGCGCTCCTCGGCGCGCTGGCTGGTGAGCTCCTCCACCAGCGACTGCAGGCGGGCGACGCGCTCGTCGACGACCTCCTGCGGGAGGTGGTCGGGCAGCCCCTCGGCCTCGGTGCCGTCCTCGTCGGAGTAGCCGAAGACGCCGACGACGTCGAGCCGGGCGCCGATGAGGAACCGCTCGAGCTCGGCGACGTCGGCCTCGGTCTCGCCGGGGAAGCCGACGATGACGTTGCTGCGCACGCCCGCTTCGGGCGCGACCGCCCGCACCTGCGCCAGCAGGTCGAGGAAGCGGTCGGTGTCGCCGAAGCGGCGCATGCGGCGCAGCACCGTCGCGGAGCTGTGCTGGAACGACATGTCGAAGTACGGGCACGACGCCCGGGGTGGTCGCCAGCACCTCGACGAGCGACGGGCGCATCTCGGCCGGCTGCAGGTAGGACAGCCGCACCCGCTCGATCCCGTCGAGGTCGGCGAGGGCGGGCAGCAGCGACTCCAGCAGCCGCAGGTCGCCGAGGTCCTTGCCGTACGAGGTGGAGTTCTCGCTGACGAGCACGAGCTCCTTCACCCCGTGCTCGGCCAGCCAGCGAGCCTCGGCGACGACGTCGGACGGGCGGCGGGACACGAACGCGCCGCGGAAGCTCGGGATGGCGCAGAACGAGCAGCGGCGGTCGCAGCCGCTGGCGAGCTTGAGCGGGGCGACCGGCCCGCCCTCGAGCCGCTTGCGCAGGACGGTCGGGCCGCCGGCGTGCCCGGGGATGCCGACGTCGAGGGACGCGGCCGGCTCCTGCCGGGCCACCGGGGACAGCGGCAGCAGCTTGCGGCGGTCACCCGGGGTGTGGCTGGGGACCGCGACGCCGTCGAGCACCGACTGCAGGTGGGTCGACAGGTCGGCGTAGCTGTCGAAGCCGAGCACCGCGTCGGCCTCGGGCAGCTGGTCGGCGAGCTGCGTGCCGTAGCGCTCCGCGAGGCAGCCGACGGCGACCACCTTGGCGCCGCTGTCGGAGGCGGCGAGCAGGGTGTCGATCGAGTCCTTCTTCGCCGACTCGACGAAGCCGCAGGTGTTGACGACCGCGACATCGGCGGCGTCCGCGTCGTCGACCAGGTCCCACCCGGCCGCCTCGAGCCGGCCGGCCAGCTCCTCGGAGTCGACCTCGTTGCGGGCGCAGCCGAGCGTGACGAGGGAGACGGAGCGGCGGGCAGTCACCCTGCAAGTCTAGGCGGGCACCAGACCGCTCGCGCTGCACGTGAACCTGCGCACCTTGCCGGCCCCGCCGGCGGCGGCCAGGTCCTTGCCGCTGCAGATCACGTTGACCGCGGCGGCGTTGCCGACGACCAGCTTGAGCTGCTTGGGGTCGGCGAAGTCGCGCGGCGGCTGCCCCTGCGACACGACGCCCTCGAACAGCGTCCCGGCCGCGTTGCTCACGCTGATCCACGAGCTGCCGCTGGTGATGCGCACCCGCAGCGCCGCGCCGGTCGGGCGGGGGGCGGCGGCCTGCGCGTCGGACGCGAGCGGCGTGGGGGTCCGCGGCTTGGGCGTCGGGCGACGCGGCCGGCGCGGGCGCCGCCAGCTCGTCGACGGTCTCGGCCGTCGGGCGGTCGGGGTCGCTGACGACACCGATCCCGAGCAGGACGACGAGGACACCGAGCGCGGCGGCGACGGCCAGGCCCCAGTGGGGACCGCGCCGCTCCGGACGAGGGGCGACCGGGACCATGAGCGGGTCGCGGTTGGCGCGCAGCGGAGCCGCGGCAGGCGTCACGGCGGGGGCCGCCGGGGCGCCCGCCTGCTCGGAGAGGGCCGCCAGCAGCGGGGCCGGGTCGACCCCGAGCACCTTGGCGATGCTGCGCACGTGGCCGCGGGCGTAGACCGGCCCGCCGCACGCCTGCAGGTCGCCCTGCTCGAGGGCGCGGAGCAGCGCGGGACGCAGGTTGGTGGCGGCGCTCACCTGCTCCACCGTCATCCTGGCGGACTCACGGGCGGTGACGAGCGCCTCACCCAGCGGTGAGGAGGAGACGGACATCCTGGGGCGTCTCCCTCCTGGATCACGACGCGCCGTGCGAGTCCCAGTCTAGGGCCGGACGGCCCCGGTGGCACTGGGCCGACCGGTGGAGCCCGGCCCCTCGCCGAGCCCTCCGTGGCGCTGCAGCCCGCCCGCCCCGGAGCGCAGGTCGAGGTGCAGCAGCACCTGGTCGAACCTCTCCCGGCCGACCGCGATGTAGTCCGGCCGGCGGCCCGTCGTGACGAAGCCGAGACGTGCGTACAGGCGCAGCGCCCCGTGGTTGTTGCCGCGGCAGTCCAGCGTCAGCACCTCGACGCCGGCGGCCCGGGCGTCCTCGACGAGCGCCCGGGTGACCGCCTCGCCGATCCGCCGCCCGCGGGTGTCGGGGTGGACCATCACCTTGCGGATCTCGGCGTTGTGGACGAGCACCGGGTAGGTCAGCCGGCTCCAGCAGCCGCTGCCGAGGACGGTGCCGTCCTCGTCGAGCGCCACGACGGTGCGGGTCCCGTCGGCCAGCACCCCGTCGAGCCAGTCGCGGACCTCCTGGGCCGGCGGGACCTCCAGCCAGCCGACGGCGCCGCCGGTCGCGGCGACCGCCTGGACGAGCGCGACCATCCCGTCGTACGGCGGGTCCTGCGCGGTCACCCAGACCAGGTGCGGCTCACCCACGGAGCAGGAGCAGCGTGCCGTCCAGCTCGTCCGGCGTGACCAGCACGTCCCGGGCCTTGGAGCCCTCGGACGGCCCGACGATGTCGCGGCTCTCCATCAGGTCCATGAGCCGGCCGGCCTTGGCGAAGCCGACGCGGAGCTTGCGCTGCAGCATCGACGTGGAGCCGAACTGCGTGCTGACGACCAGCTCGACGGCCTGGCAGAGCAGGTCGAGGTCGTCGCCGATCTCCTCGTCGACCTCCTTCTTCTCCGCCACGACGGTGATGTCCTCGCGGAACGCCGGCTGCCGCTGCTCCTTGACGTGGGCCACGATCGCCGCGACCTCCTCGTCGCTGACGTAGGCACCCTGCACGCGCAGCGGCTTGCTCGCGCCCATCGGCAGGAACAGGCTGTCGCCCTTGCCGATCAGCTTCTCCGCACCGGGCTGGTCGAGGATGACCTTGGAGTCGGTGCCGGAGCTCGTCGCGAAGGCGAGCCGGGACGGCACGTTGGCCTTGATCAGGCCGGTGACGACGTCGACCGACGGCCGCTGGGTCGCGATGACCAGGTGGATGCCGGCAGCCCGGGCCAGCTGGGTGATGCGGACGATCGAGTCCTCGACGTCGCGCGGCGCGACCATCATCAGGTCGGCGAGCTCGTCGATGATCACCAGGAGGTACGGGTAGGGCTGGTAGACCCGCTCGCTGTTCTCCGGCGCGGTGAGCCGCCCCTCGCGGACCGCCCGGTTGAAGTCGTCGACGTGGCGGAAGCCGCTGGCGGCGAGGTCCTCGTAGCGCATGTCCATCTCGCGGACGACCCACTGCAGCGCCTCGGCGGCCTTCTTCGGGTTGGTGATGATCGGCGTGATGAGGTGCGGGATCCCCTCGTACGCCGTCAGCTCGACCCGCTTGGGGTCGACCAGCACCATGCGGACCTCGTCCGGGGTGGCGCGCGTGAGGATGCTGACCAGCAGCGCGTTGATGCAGACCGACTTGCCGGCGCCGGTGGCGCCCGCGATGAGGATGTGCGGCGTCTTGGCGATGTTCGCGCAGACGAAGCCGCCCTCGATGTCCTTGCCCAGGCCGACCAGCATCGGGTGGGTGTCGGCCTGCGCCGCCGGGCCGCGCAGGACGTCGCCGAGGCTGACGTTCTCGCGGTCGGTGTTGGGGATCTCGATGCCGATGGCGCTGCGGCCCGGGATCACGTCGATGATCCGGACGTCGGGGCTCTTCACGGCGTACGCGATGTTGCGCTGCAGCGTCTTGATCCGCTCCACCTTGACGGCCGGGCCGAGCTCGATCTCGTAGCGGGTGACTGTCGGCCCGCGGCTGAAGCCGGTCACCTCGGCGTCGACGCGGAAGTCCTCGAGCACCTGGCTGAGCGCACGGATGATCTCGTCGTTGGCGGCGCTGCGCTTGCGCGGCGGGGTGCCGGCGCCGAGCATCTCCGGGCTCGGCAGGACGTAGCCGGTGGAGTCGACGGTGCCGATGTCGAGCTGCTTGCTGCCGCTCGGCACCGGGACGTGGACCGGCGCGGGCGGAGCCGGCTCGGGCTCCTCGACGGGATGATCGAGGACCACCGGCGAGATGTCCTCGGGCTCCTCCTGCGGCGCGACGCCGACCCGGCGGCGCGGGCGGCTGCGCTGCAGCGGCGGGAGCGGGGCCTCGGCCTCCTGGGGCGGCCCGGACGCGACCTGGCGGCGCAGGACCTTGTCGCGCAGGGCTCTCAGCGCGTCGGGCACCTGGTGGACGGGCGTCGCGGTGATGACCAGCAGCCCGAAGACCGCCAGCAGCAGCAGGACGGGCACGGCCAGCCAGGGCGTGACCGCGGTGGCCAGCGGGTCGCCGAGCAGGAAGCCGGCCAGGCCGCCCTTGTCCTCGCGGGGGGTGTCGCCGCCGACGACGTGCAGGATGCCGAGCAGGCCGAGCCCGAGGGCGGCCCAGCCGACGACGAGGCGGCCGCGGCCGCCCTTGCTCACCGGGTGGCGCAGCACCCGCCACGCGCAGACGGCCAGCAGCACGGGCAGCAGCAGCGCGCCCTTGCCGAGCAGCGCGCCGAGGCCACCGGCGACGGCGTCGCCCGCGCCCCCGGCGTGCCACCAGGCCCCGCCCGCGGCCACCAGCGCCGCGGCGAGCAGCAGCAGCCCGAGGCCGTCGCGGCGGTGGGCCGGGTCGAGCTCCTTGGCCCCGCCGGTCGCCGCGCGGGTCGCCCCGCCGAGCCCGTGCGCCGCGGCCAGCCAGAGCGTGCCGAGCAGCGTCCCGAGCCCCTTGAGCAGCTGGCCCAGGCCGGCGCCGACCGCGTGCCCGACGCTGCTGAGCGCGCTGGGCCTCTTCGGCGCCGGCTTGCCCTTCGCGGCCGGCTTGCGCGTCGAGCCGCCGCGCGCAGGCCGGGACGCCGGGCCACGCCCGCCGGAGGGGCGGGGACGGGCGGCGGTGGTCGTACGACTGGCCATGGTGCGGACGGTACCGCCGGGGTCCGACGGAGCCCGGCAGTCGCCGCGCGACACGCGCCGGGTCAGACCTCCAGGACGACCGGGATGATCATCGGCCGGCGCCGGTAGGTGTCGCTGACCCAGCGGCCGATGACGCGGCGCACGCCCTGGGCGAGCTGGCGGGCGTCGGTGACGCCCTCCGCAGCGGCCCTGTCGAGCTCGTCCTCGATGAGCGGCAGCACCCCGTCGAAGGCCGTGGGGCTGTCGGTGAAGCCGCGGGCCGAGATCTGCGGGCTGCCGGCGATCTTGCCGGTCATCGAGTCGACGGCCAGGGTGACCGAGATGAAGCCCTCCTCGCCGAGGACCCGGCGGTCCTTGAGCGTCGTCTCGCTGATGTCGCCGACCTCGCTGCCGTCGACGTAGACGTAGCCGCAGGGCACCGCGCCGGTGATCGTCGCCTTGCCGTCGACCAGGTCGACGACGACGCCGTCCTCGGCCAGCACGACCCGGTCGCGTGGGACGCCGGTGAGCATGCCGAGCTCGGCGTGGGCGCGCAGGTGGCGCCACTCGCCGTGCACCGGCATGAGGTTGCTCGGCTTGGTGGCGTTGAGCAGGTAGAGCAGCTCGCCCGCGGAGGCGTGGCCGGAGACGTGCACCTTGGCGACGCCCTTGTGCACGACCCGCGCGCCCCAGCGGGTCAGGCCGTTGATCACGCGGTAGACGGCGTTCTCGTTGCCCGGGATGAGCGAGCTGGCCAGCAGCACGGTGTCGTCCGGGACGATCTTGATCTGGTGGTGGCTGCGGTTGGCCATCCGGGACAGCGCCGACAGCGGCTCCCCCTGCGAGCCGGTCGAGACCAGGCAGATGCGGTCGTCGGGCAGCTGCTCGACGTCGCGCAGGTCGACGAGCAGGCCCTTCGGCACGTTGAGGTAGCCCAGGTCCTTGGCGACGCCCATGTTGCGGACCATCGAGCGGCCGACGAACGCGACGTGGCGGCCGTGCCGCTCGGCGGCGTCGAGCACCATCTGCACGCGGTGCACGTGGCTGGCGAAGCTGGCGACGACGACCCGGCCCTTGGCGGTCCGGACGACGTCGTCGATGACCGGGCCGATCTCGCTCTCGGAGGTGACGAAGCCGGGCTGCTCGGCGTTGGTCGAGTCCGACAGCAGCAGGTCGATGCCCTCGCGGCCGAGGCGGGCGAAGCCGCCGAGGTCGGTGAGGCGGCCGTCCAGCGGCAGCTGGTCCATCTTGAAGTCGCCGGTGTGCAGGACCACGCCGGCCTCGGTGCGGATGGCCACGGCCAGCGCGTCCGGGATCGAGTGGTTGACGGCGAAGAACTCGAGCCCGAACGGGCCGTACCGCTCGACCTGCTCCTCGCGCACCTCGCGCAGCACCGGCGTGATGCGGTGCTCCTTGAGCTTGGCCTCGAGCAGCGCCAGCGTGAACCGGCTGCCGATGATCGGGATGTCGCGCCGCTCGCGCAGCAGGTACGGCACGGCGCCGAGGTGGTCCTCGTGGCCGTGGGTGAGGACGACGCCCTCGATGTCGCCGAGGCGGTCGCGGATGTGGCTGAAGTCCGGGAGGATCAGGTCGACGCCGGGCTGCTCCTCCTCCGGGAACAGGACGCCGCAGTCGACGATGAGCAGCCGGCCGGCGTGCTCGAAGACCGTCATGTTGCGGCCGATCTCGCCCAGGCCGCCCAGCGCGATGACCCGCAGGCCGTGCGGCGGGAGGGGCGGGGGCGGGCCGAGCTCGGGGTGCGGGTGGCTCATGCGTCTCTTCTCGGGCTCAGCGGGTGTCTAGGCGGAGAGGACGCCGGCGGCGAGGAGGTCCTGGCGGAGCACCTCGACCTGCTCGGGCGTCGCGTCGACGAGCGGCAGGCGTACGGGGCCGGCGTCCAGCCCGGTCAGCCGCAGGGCGGCCTTGACCAGGATCGTCCCCTGCGTGCGGAAGATGCCGGTGTAGGCCGGCAGCAGCCGGTAGTGCAGCTCGCGGGCCCGCGCCACGTCGCCGGCCAGGTAGGCGGCGATCATGTCGGCGGTGCCGCGGGCGGTCAGGTGCGTGCTGGTGCCGACGACGCCGACCGCGCCCATCGCGAGCATGGGGAGCGTGTAGGCGTCCTGGCCGGAGTACCACGCCAGGTCGGTGCGGGACAGCACGGTGGAGGACGCCTCGAGGTCGAGCTTGGCGTCCTTCATGGCGACGACCTGCGGCAGCTCGGCGAGCCGGCAGATCGTGTCGGTCTCCATCGCGATGCCGGCCCGGCCGGGGATGTCGTAGAGCATCACCGGCAGGTCGGGGACCGCCGAGACGACCTTCTCCACGTGGGCGATGACGCCCGCCTGCGGCGGCTTGTTGTAGTAGGGCGTCACGACCAGCATGCCGTCGACCCCGGCCTTCGCGGCCTCCTGGGCCATCTGCACCGAGTGGTCGGTGTGGTTGCTGCCGACGCCGGCCACGATCCGGGCCCGGTCGCCGACCGCCTCGACGACGGCCTGCAGCAGCGCGGCCTTCTCGGTGCCGCGCGTGGTGGGCGCCTCGCCGGTGGTGCCGTTGAGGACCAGCCCGTCGTTGCCCTCGTCGACCAGCCGGGTCGCCAGGCGCTGCGCGGTGTCGAGGTCGAGGTCGCCGTCGGCGGTGAACGGCGTGACCATCGCGGTCAGCACCCGCCCGAACGGCGCGGCAGCGTCTCGACCCACCGGTGGCATGCCCGCAGGTTACCCGCGGGGCCCCGCCGCCACCCCGCCGCGACCCGCCGCGGCGAGCAGCGCGGCGATCTGCTCGGCGGGCAGCGGCCGGTGCAGCAGGAAGCCCTGCGCGAGGCCGATCCCCTGCCCGGCCAGCCAGGACCGCTGCCGCTCCTCCTCGACCCCCTCGGCGACGCAGCGCATGCCCAGGTCGTCGGTGAGCGAGCGCACCGCCCGCACGATCGCCTCGTCGCGCCGCGACCGGCCGAGGCCGGCGACGAAGGACCGGTCGACCTTCACCGTCGCGACGGGCACCTGCCGCAGGTGCAGCAGCGAGGACGAGCCGGTGCCGAAGTCGTCGAGCGCGAGGCGCACCCCGAGGGCGGCGTACGACGCCAGCGACGCCTCGACCGCCCCCTCCGCGTCGAGCAGCACGCTCTCCAGGACCTCGACCGTCAGCGCGTCGGCCGGCAGGCCGTGGGCGTCCAGCACCTCGAGCGTCGCGCGTACGCCCTCGGGCCGTTGGAGCTCGAGCGCGGTGACGTTGACCGACAGGCCCAGCTCACCGGCCCCGGGCAGCTGCCGCCAGCCGGCGACCGCGGCGGTGGAGGTGGCGAGGACCTGACGGCCGAGCTCGAGGACCAGGCCGCTGTCGTCGGCGACGTCGAGGAAGGTGCCGGGCGGGAGCAGCCCGCGCTCGGGGTGCTGCCAGCGCACCAGCGCCTCGACGCCGACGATCGTGCCGCTGAGCAGGTCGACCTGGGGCTGGTAGTGGACGACGAGCCGCCCCGCGTCGGGCCGGCCGTCCAGGGTGGCCCGCAGGTCGCGCTCGATCTCCAGGCGCTCGGTGGCGGCCGAGCCGAAGCGCTGGTCCCACAGCACGGTGGTGGCCGGGCCGCGGGCCTTGGCGCGGTACATCGAGACGTCGGCGTCGCGCACCAGCACCTCGGCCTCGAGGTCGCTGCCGCCGGGGGCGACGACCACGCCGATGCTCGCGGTCGTGACCAGCGCGTGGCCGGCGAGGGCCATCGGCGCCCGGAGCTCGCGCTGCAGCCGCTCGGCCAGCTCGAGCGCGCCCTCCTCGTCGATGTCGGCGGCCGCGACGACGAACTCGTCACCGCCGAGCCGGGCCACCAGAGCGTCGTCGCCGCAGAGCTCGCGCAGCCGGGCGGCCACGGTGCGCAGCATCTCGTCGCCGACGCTGTGGCCGAGCGAGTCGTTGACGACCTTGAACCGGTCGAGGTCGAGGAACAGCAGGGCCAGCGGCACACCGCCGTCGAGCAGGTCCTCGAGCCGCTGCAGCAGCGAGGCGCGGTTGGCCAGGCCGGTCAGCGGGTCGGCCAGCGCGATCCGGGCCAGCCGGCGCTCGGCCTCCACCCGCTGCGTCACGTCGCGGCTGGAGGTGTGCACCTCGAGCTGGCCGTCGGACCCGGTGACCGCGCGGCCGACCGTCTCCAGCCAGACCGACCGGCCGTCGGGGCGCTCGGCCCGGTGGCGCAGCGACTGCGGCTCCCCGGTCTCCAGCAGCCGGCGCACCATCCGCGCGGCGACCCGCCGGTCGTCAGGGTGCACGGTGTCGAGCAGGTCGGTGCCGAGCAGGTCCTCGGGCTCGAGCCCCAGCACCTCGCGCACCGACGGCGAGACGTACACGCACCGGCCGTCCGCGGTGCGCCGGCAGATCAGGTCGGTGGCCGACTCGGCCAGCAGCCGGAACTGCGCCTCGCTGTCGGACAGCGCCTTGCGCCGCTCCCGGTCGGCGGTGACGTCGGTGAAGGTGCACAGCCCGCCGTACGGCTCGTCCTGCCCCAGCCGGCGCAGCGGCCGGGCGCTGACCCGCAGCCACAGCGTCGTCTCCCGGCGGCGCAGGCCCATCAGCGCGACGTCGGTCGTCACGGCCTCGAGCGCGGCCCGCTGCAGCGGCCGCTCGGCCTCGGGCCAGGGGCTCCCGTCCTCGCGCAGCACCTCCCAGCCGGAGCGCTCGAAGGCCGAGGCGCTCAGGTCGGTCGGGCGGCCCCCGAGGAAGCCCTCGACGGCGGCGTTGCACACCAGGACGCGCAGCGCGCGGTCGACGATCAGCAGGCCGGTGTCGAGGGCGTCGAGGACCGCGAGGTGCTCCTGGCGCTCGGCCACGAGCAGCGCCCGCTCACCGCCGGCCTGGCCGAGGTGGACCACCCGGGGGTCGTCGAGACCCGGCTCGGGGAGGCGCTGCAGACCTGGCATGGGTGCAATGTCCCCCAGATCCGGGCGATGCGCCATCACTCAGAGGGTATGACTTCACCACAGAGCGTGACTTGACCCGTTCGGCTCAGCGGAGCAGGGCGACCAGCTCGGCCTCGAGGACCGCGTCGGTCGCGGCCGACTCGCCGCCGGTGGGCACCACGTCGTAGGCGTCGGCGAGGAACTCGACCAGCCCGTCGAGGGGCAGCAGGACACCGGCCTGGCCGGCCAGCTCGACGACCGCAGTGCGCCCCTCGACCCGTACGCGCACGTCGCCCTCGCCGATCGGCGAGGCCAGGCCGCTGGTCAGCAGCTCGCGGGAGAACACCCACTCCACGCTCTCCGGGGTGTCCGGTCCGGACTCCTCGAGGAGCAGGACCAGGCGGACGGCCCACGGGTCGTGCGCGCTGTAGCGGAGCAGCGCCGGCAGGAGCACGTCGGGCATGCCGGGCACCCGGAGGGTGGCACCCAGGCCGCGGGTGGCGGTGCGGGTGCGGGGCTGGGGGCTCATGAGCGGGCCTCTCGTCTGCTGCCGACGTGCTGTCCCCTGCCCATCGTCCTGGCCGCTCCGGGGATGAGCCCTCGTCCTAAGTGACTATGTGCAACTGATCGACTACAGGTGGTGCTAGCCCTCGCCGACGAGCGGGGACGCGGCGACCTCGGTGCCGTCCGGCAGCGTCGAGATCTCGAAGTCGGCGAAGACCGACGGGGCGACGCGCTGCAGCTCGCGCAGCACGGCGATGGCCAGCTCGCGGATCTCCACGTCGGCGTGCTCGCTGGCCCGCATGGCCACGAAGTGGCGCATCGCGCGGTAGTTGCCGGTCACGACGATGCGGGTCTCGGTCGCGTTCGGCAGCACCGCGCGAGCGGCCTGGCGGGCCTGCTTGCGCCGCGACGTGACGTTCTCGACGTCGGCGAACTTCTTCTCCAGCCCCTCGAGCAGCCGCTCGTACGACGCGAGCGCCGCGTCGCCCGCCTCGAGGAACAGCGCGTGCAGCTCGGGGTCCTCGGCGATGACGGCCGGCTCGACCATCGCGGCGTCGCGCTCGGGCACGTAGCGCTGGGAGAGCTGGCTGTAGGAGAAGTGCCGGTGACGGATCAGCTCGTGGGTCAGCGACCGGGAGATGCCGGTCAGGTAGAAGGTCACGCTGCCGTGCTCGAGCACCGACAGGTGGCCGACCTCGAGGATGTGGCGCAGGTAGCCGCTGTTGGTCGCGGTCGCCGGGTTGGGCTTGCTCCACGACTGGTAGCAGGCCCGGCCGGCGAACTCCGCCAGTGCCTGGCCGCCGTCGGCGTCGGTCTCCCACGGCACGTCGGCCGGCGGCTCGAAGTGCGTGTAGCCGATGACCTGGACCGTCAGGGGGGCGAGCGCGGGCACGTCTTCTCCAGGGCGGCGACTGCGGAGGTGGGCCGCGGGACCGGGGAAGGAGCGGCCCGGCCACGATAGCCGCGGCGCCGCCGATCACCGAAACCCTCGTGCGGCGCGTCCGCGTCGCCGAGCATGTCCGGGCAGACGACACTCGCGGGCGGAGGTGGGCATGAGCTGGAGCGGTGAGCAGGTCGACGACACCTTCCTGGCCGACGCGCTGCGCGCCGAGCCGACCGTCCTCCCCCGCCACCGGCCCGGGCGCGGGCGCCGCGTCCTCGGGCGGGTCCTGCTCGTGCTCGTCCTCGCCGGGCTCGCCGCCGGCGGCGGCCTGCTCCGCCAGGACCAGCTCGCGCTGCGCGACCGGGTCACCGCCCAGGACGCCGCCCTGGCCGACCTGCGCACCCAGCTCGACGCCGCCCAGCGCAGCACCGCCGCGCTCGCTGCCGAGGTCACGAGCACCCGCAGCGACGTCGCCGCGACGAAGGACCAGGTCGCCCAGACCCGCACGCAGCTCGCCGACAGCACCGTCGACGTCCCGGCCCTGGTCGCCCGGACCCAGCCGAGCATCGTCACGGTGCACTGCGGCAGCGGCCTGGGCAGCGGCTTCGCCATCGAGGTGCCCGTCCCGCCCGGCTCGGTGACGGCCCTGCTCACCAACCACCACGTCGTGCAGGACTGCCTCCCGCCGGCGCCCGGGACCCCCGCCCCGCCGCCCGGCACCCCGGCTCCCCCGGTCCCGGTCCTGTCGGTCACCCGCGGCACCCAGACCTTCGCCGCCCGGCTCGGCGCCTCGGACGCGACGAACGACCTCGCGCTCGTCTACGTCGACGCGTTCCTGCCCCGGCTGCCGCAGGCGCCGGCCCCCGCGGTGGGCAACCCCGTGATCGCCATCGGCAGCCCGTACGGCCTGGAAGGCACCGTGACCACCGGCATCATCAGCAAGACCTACGACGACGTCGTGCAGACCGACGCGGCCATCAACCCGGGCAACTCCGGCGGACCGCTGCTGGACCGGACCGGCAAGGTGCTCGGCGTGAACACGTTCGGCCTGCGCGCGACGCAGGGGCTCAACTTCGCCGTACGCCTGGAGCGCAGCTGCGGGACCGTGCTCCCCGCGTGCCCGTTCCGGTGAGGCGCCTGCTCGCCGCGGCCCTGTGCGCCGCGCTCGTCTCCGCCGGTGCGGCCGCGGCGGTGACGCCTGCGCAGGCCCGCCGGGTCGTCGTCGGCTCGAGCGGCTGGCTGTTCATCGCGCAGGACTGGACCGTCGCCTGCCAGGACACCGGCACCGCGCGGTGGACCGCGGGGCAGATGGCGCGGCTGCGTGCGGCGCTGCTGGCGACCGGCCGCGACGCCGTCGTGACGATCGTCCGCGAGCTGCCCACCACCCGCGTGGAGGGGCTGACCGTCCCGGTGCGCCGCACCACCGCGTCCGGTGGCCGGGTCGTCCCTGGCCGCACCGTCTTCGTCGGCGACAGCTTCCACGACACGGCGGTCGGGCAGCTCGCCCCGCTGTTCGAGGAGGCGGTGTTCGTCTGGACCGGCGTCGGCGCGGCGTACGGGCCGGCGGTCGCCCTGCTCGCCGACGCCGACCGGGTGGTCGTGGAGACGGTCGAGCGCTTCGCCCCGCGGGCCCCGCTCCTGAGCGACGCCGCGATCGCCGCGGTCGCTGCCCTGCCACCGCGCTGGCCCGCGCGCCTTGATCGTCAGCGGTTCCGGTGGGTCAGGGCCCGCTGAAAGGCTGCCGATCGCGGCGGTGCCGCGGGCCCGGCCCCGGGCAGCGCTCAGCCGGTGAAGGGGCGCTCGAAGGTGATGATCATGCCGTCGACGCCGCCCGGGCCGATGCGCCCGGCGACCGACGCCTTGGTGATGGTGCGCAGCTGCCAGCCGTCGGCGGCGTGCTCGTTGAGCACCTCCTCGAGCTTCTCGCCCGAGACGCGGTCCTTGACGAGGCCCTCGCGGAGCTCGGTCACCTTGTACTCGAAGCGCTGCGTCATGGCGCGGAGCCTGGCACAGCCAGGCCGGCGGGGAGCCGCTTCCAGAGCGCGACCTCCTCGTCGACGACGGCGCCCCAGCCGACCAGCTCGCCCTCCCGCTCGGGCAGCGCGGCGAGCGACAGCCCGACCGGGAGCCCGCGGTCGTCGAGCCCGGCCGGCACGCTGAGCGCCGGGAAGCGCGCCAGCGACCAGGCGATGGACAGCCGGATGCTCGGCCCGACGGAGGGACCGGCGGGGTCGACCGGCAGCGGCGGCCCGTCGATGCGTCGGGTGGGCGACCGCGGCCAGCCGGTGCGCGGCGAACAGCTCGCGCCACTGCACGGCCCACTCCCGGCGCAGCCGCTGCGCCTCGAGGTACTCGACCGCGGTGGTCCGCTCCCCCTGCGCCAGCCGCTCGAGCACCTGCGGCGTGTAGAGCTCGCGGTGCTGCAGCAGGTCGCGGTGGGCGTGCAGCGCCTCGGCGCCGTTCGTGACGTCGTACGCGGTGCGGCGCGGGTCCAGGACCGTGGCCGTCAGCGGCGGAGGCGTCACCGGGACGAGCTCGGCGCCGCGGGCCACGCAGCACCTCGAGCCCCTGGCGGAACGACGCGGGCGACCTGCTCGTCGACCTCGTCGAACGGCGGGCCGGTCGGCAGCCCGACCCGGACGCCGTCGAGGCGGGACGGCGCCGCCTGGGCGTACGGGGGGACCGGCGCGTCCAGGCTGCACGGGTCGCGCGGGTCGTGCCCCGCGAGCAGCGGGAGCAGCAGCGCGACGTCGAGCAGGCGCCGCGCCATCGGCCCGGTCGTGTCGAGGGACGGGCCGAGGGGCAGCACGCCGTACGCGGAGATGCGGCCGTGGGTCGGGCGCAGCGCGCTGGTGCCGCAGGCGGCGGACGGGATGCGCAGCGAGCCGCCGGTGTCGCTGCCGGTGGCCACCGGGACCATCCGGGACGCCAGCGCCGCGGCCGAGCCCCCGGAGGAGCCGCCGGGGTTGCGGGTCAGGTCCCACGGGTTGCGGGTCGGCGCGGACGCCGTGCCGTAGGCGAACTCGTGGGTCGTCGTCTTGCCCAGCAGCCCGGCGCCGGCCGCGCGCAGCCGCTCCCACACGGCGGCGTCGATCCCGGGGTCGTGGCCGGCGAGCACGCGGCTGGAGGCGGTGGTCGGCGTGCCGCGGGTCAGGTAGAGGTCCTTGAGCGCCACCGGCACCCCGGCCAGCGGACCGACCGGTCGGCCGGCGGCCCGGTCGGCGTCGGCGCGTGCGGCGGCGTCCGCAGCGAGCTCGGGCGTCAGGACGACGAACGCCTTGACCGCGGGCTCGTGCGCGTCGACCCGGCGCAGGCAGGCCTCGAGCAGCTCGCGGGCCGACAGGCGGCGGGCGCGCAGGAGCGGCAGCAGCTCGACCAGCGTGAGGTCGGCCGGGTCGGTCACGGGCCGACAGCCGTCAGCGCGGCGGCCAGGTCGCCCCGCGGCTCGACCACCACGTCGTCGAGCCCCTGCCAGCTCGCCGCCCGGCGGAGCTCGACCGCGAGCGCCGAGGCCACCTCCCCGGGGTCCTCCTGCGGCTCCACCCAGGCCGCCATCACGCGCAGGACCCCGGCCTTGCGGTCGGCCTTGAGGTCGACCCGCGCGCGGATCCGCTCCTCGTGCAGGAAGGGCAGCACGTAGTAGCCGAAGCGGCGCTTCTCCGCGGGCACGTAGATCTCGATCCGGTAGTCGAAGCCGAACAGGCGCGAGGTGCGGGCCCGCTCCCACACCAGGGGGTCGAACGGCGAGAGCAGCGCGGAGGCGGCGACCCGGCGTGGGAACGCCGCCGACGGGTGCAGGTAGGCCGGCCCCTTCCACCCCTCGACCTCGACCGGCAGCAGCTCGCCGGCCTCCACCAGCGAGCGCACCGCCACCGCGGCCTCGGCCGGCCGCAGCCGGAAGTAGTCGCGCAGGTCCCGCTCGGTCGCGACCCCGTGGGCGCGGGCGGCCAGCTCGACCAGCGCGCGCTGGGCGTCCTCGCGGGACGGTGTCGGCAGGTCGAGGACGGCAGCCGGCAGCACGCGCGACGTCAGGTCGTAGACCCGCTCGAACCGGGGCCGGCTGTGGGTCGTGACCTCGCCGGCCCAGAACAGGTGCTCGAGCGCGACCTTCGTCTCGTCCCAGCTCCACCAGGCGCCGGGCCGGCGGGCTCCCTCGCGCAGCTCGCCCGCGCCGATCGGCCCGCGGTCACGGACCGCCTGCAGCACGGAGGCGACGAAGTCGGGCTGCTCCTGGACCATCCGGCTGACCCGGCCCCAGCCCTCCTCGCCGCCGGCGGCCCGGGCCATCCGCCAGCGCAGCAGCGGGTGCAGCCCGACGGGGAGCAGCGAGGCCTCGTGCCCCCAGTACTCGAACAGGTCGCGGTGCCGGAAGGCCGCACCGTCGACCAGCGCCTTGTCGTACGGGCCGAGGCGGCTGTAGACGGGCAGGTAGTGCGCCCGCTCGAAGACGTTGACCGAGTCGACCTGCAGCAGCTGCGTGCGCCCGAGCACCCGCCGCAGGTGCCGCCGGTCGGGCGCACCCGTGGGCGGGCGGTCGGCGAAGCCCTGGGCGGCCAGGGCCACGCGTCGGGCGGCGCGCAGCGACAGGCGCTCGGGAGGCGGCACCCCCCGTCACTCGACGCGCTCGGTCGAGGTGTCGGGCCCGCCCTGGCCGACCCACACCGCCTTGACGTTGGTGAACTCCCGGATGCCGTGACCGGCCAGCTCCCGGCCGTAGCCGCTGCTCTTGATCCCGCCGAAGGGCAGCGGCGGGAACGACGCGACCATGCCGTTGAGGAAGACCTGCCCGGCCTCGAGGTCGCGGACGAAGCGCTGCTGCTCCTGCGGGTCGTCGGTCCAGGCGTTGGACCCGAGGCCGAACTCGGTGTCGTTGGCGACCCGGATGGCCTCGTCGATGTCGGCGACCCGGTGCAGCTGCGCGACCGGGCCGAAGACCTCCTCGCGGTACATCCGCATCTCCGGCGTCACGTCGGCGAGCAGGGTCGGCGGGTAGTACCACCCCGGGCCGTCGGGCCGGGTGCCGCCGACCAGCACGCGGGCGCCCTTGCCGACCGCGTCGGCGACCAGCTCCTCGACGTCGGCGCGGCCCTGCTCGGTGGCGAGCGGGCCGACGTCGACGCCGTCCTGCATCGGGTCGCCGACGGTGAGCGCGGCCATCGCCTCGGCGAACAGCCGCTCGAACTCCTCCGCCACGTCGGCGTGGACGATGAAGCGCTTGGCCGCGATGCAGCTCTGGCCGTTGTTCTGGCAGCGCGCGGTCGCCGCGACCGTGGCCGCGCGCTGCAGGTCGGCCGAGGGCATGACGACGAACGGGTCGCTGCCGCCGAGCTCGAGCACCGTCTTCTTCAGCGCGTCGCCGGCGATGGCGGCGACCGACTGCCCCGCCGGCCCCGAGCCGGTGAGGGTGGCGGCGACGACGCGGTCGTCGCGCAGCACGGCCTCGATCTGCGCGGAGCCGATCAGCAGCGTCTGGAAGACGTCGTCGGGGAAGCCGGCCTTGCGGAACAGCTCCTCCATGTAGAGCGCCGTCTGCGGCACGTTGCTGGCGTGCTTGAGCAGGCCGGTGTTGCCGGCCATGAGGGCGGGCGCGGCGAAGCGCATGGCCTGCCACAGCGGGAAGTTCCACGGCATGATCGCCAGCACCGGCCCGAGCGGCTGGTAGGTCGCGTAGGCCAGCACCGCGCCGACCGCGTCGGCGTCGACCGGCTCGTCGGCGAGCAGGTCGGCCCCGTGCTCGGCGTAGTAGCGCAGCCCGGCGGCGCACTTGCCGATCTCGGCCTTGGCGGCCTTGAGCGTCTTGCCCATCTCGGTGGTCATGAGCTCGGCGACCTGGTCGGTGTCGGCGTCGAGCACGTCGGCGGCGGCGCGCAGCCAGCCGGCGCGCTCCGCGTAGGACGTGAGCCGGTAGCTGCGGAACGCGGCCGCCGAGCGGGCCAGCCGGTCCTCGACCTCGGCCTCCGTCAGCGCGTCGAAGGTCTTGAGGACCTCGCCCGTCGCCGGGTTGGTCGTCGTGATCGCCATGCCGTGCCTCTCTCTCGCCCGTCGCCGCAGTCTGCCGCGAGGGTCCGACAGGAACCTCCCCAGCCGCCTCGCGCCTACGCTCGCGGGGTGGCCGATGTCAGCGTGCGCCCGGCCCGACCCCTGGACGCCGAGCGGGTGGCGCGGGTGCAGCTCGAGACGTGGCGGCAGGCGTACGCGCAGCTGCTCCCGCCCGAGGTGCTCGACACCCCGCTCGAGCAGGTCGCGGCGGTGTGGCTGAACGCGATCGAGGCGCCGCCGTCGCCGGCCCACCGGGTGCTGGTGGCGATGGAGCGCGACGAGCTGGTCGGCTTCGCCAGCAGCGCGCCGGACCCCGAGTCGCCGCCCGGCACGGTCGAGGTGACCGCCCTGCTGGTCGAGCCGCGGTGGGGCCGGCGCGGCCACGCCTCCCGGCTGCTGGCCGCCAGCGTGGACGCCTGGCAGGCCGACGGCACCGACACCGCGGTCTGCTGGGCATGGGAGCGCGACGCCGCCACGCTGGGCTTCCTGACCGGCGCCGGCTGGGAGCGCGACGGCGCCGCCCGGGGCCTCGACACCGGGCCGCGGGTGCAGCGCCAGGTCCGGCTGCACGCGGACGTGCGGCCGTGACGTTCCGCGGCTTCCCCGAGCAGGCGCTCGACCTCTACGAGGGGCTCGAGGCCGACAACACCAAGGCGTACTGGACCGACCACCGCGCGACGTACGAGGAGTGCGTCAAGGCGCCGTTCACCGACCTGCTGGCCGAGCTGGCGCCCGAGTTCGGCGCGGGCAAGCTCTTCCGGCCGTTCCGGGACGTGCGGTTCAGCAACGACAAGACGCCGTACAAGACGCACGCCGGGGCGGTCGTCACCGGCGAGCCGGCCGACGGGGTGCTGTACGTCCAGCTGTCGGCGGACGGGCTGCTGCTCGCCGGCGGCTACCACATGACGTCGACCGCGCAGGCCCGCCGGCTGCGGGCGGCGGCCGCCGACGACGCCACCGGGCCGGAGCTCGTCCGGGTGCTCGACGCGCTGACCGCGCAGGGCTTCGCGGTCGGCGGCGACCGGCTCAAGCGGATCCCCAAGCCCTGGGACGACACGCACCCGCGGGCCGAGCTGCTGACCCTGAAGTCGCTGACGGCGTCACGGGCGTACGCCCCGGCGGAGTGGATGCACCTGCCGGCCTGCCGCGACCGGGTGGTCGAGGGGTGGCGGGCCTTCGGGCCGCTGAACGCCTGGCTGCGCGACCGCGTCGGCGCCGACTAGCTGACCGACGCCTCCGGCGACGGCGACGGCGTCGACGACGACGGCGCCGCGGTGGGGCTGGCGGCCGGGCTCGGGGTGCGGCTCGCCGGTGCGGTGCTCCGCACCGGCGACGGGGACGGCGAGGACGGCGAGCGGGACGGCGTCGTGGACCGGGTCGGGGACGCGCTCGGCACCCGCGACCGGCTGGGCGCCGGCGCGGGCGGCCGTCGCCGTCGGCTCCGGCGAGGCGTCCTGCGCGGTGTCGCCGGTGGGCGAGTCGGTGCCGGGGTCGCCGCTGCCGGCGGTGAAGGTGTGCGTGCCGCCGTACAGGAAGACCCGGGTGCCGACCGACAGCGCGGACAGGAGGTACTTCGCGTCGGCGCGGGTGACGCGGACGCAGCCGTGGCTGGCGGGGCGGGCCGGGACGCTGTTGGAGCCGTGGATGGCCCAGCCCTTGTAGAAGTACTGCGGGTCGTAGAGCGTGCCGAGGTCGGCCTCGCGGACGCCGACGATGCGGCGCTGGACGGTGTACCAGCCGACCGGCGTCAGGGCCTTGGCGGTGCGGCCGCTCTTCTGGGCGTACGTCTCGCCGTTGCCCGAGCTCACCGGCAGGATGCGCTGCACCGAGCCGCCCTTCACCACGTAGAGCACCTGACGGGTCAGGTCGACCTCGACCCGGTCGGCCGGGCTGGACGCGCGCAGCGAGGGCTTGCGGGGTGCGGCCAGCGCCCGCAGCGTCGCGGGGCCGACCACGCCGTCCGCGCCGAGGCCCTGGACCTTCTGGAACGCCATGACCGCGCTGCGCAGCGCCGGCCCGGGACGGCCGTCGACCGCGCCGGCGTAGTAGCCGCCGTCGGCCAGCGTGCGCTGGGCGGCGGCCACGTCGTACGACGGCCTGGCCGGGGAGGGCTCCGCGGTCGGCGACGTGGAGGCGGGGGCGAGGGAGCCGCCGGGGACGAGGCGACCGGGGCCGGGACCTCGGGGGACCTGGAGCGGACGGCGAGGCCGGCGCCGGGTCCTGCACCGCGACGGCCTGCGGCGCGGCGTCGCCGTTGCACGCGCTGAGCCCGAGGGCGAGCGCGACGAGGCCGGCGAGGGCAGCGGCGGGGACGGGGCGGCGGGGCACGGCGGGCTCCTCGATCGGGCGGGTCGGTCACCGGCACAGACGCACGGCGGACCGCCAGGGTTGCCCGGACGGCACCGAGTCTGCCCGACTCAGCCGCCGGGGAGGACCGCCGCGACCGCCTCGTCCTCCGTGTCGCAGGCCAGCGCGCCGGCCAGGCCGACCAGCTCGAGCACCCGCCGGGCCGGCGCGTCGGCCGGCGCGACCACCCGCAGCTGCAGCCCGCGCCGGGCGCACTCGCGGGCCAGGCGGTCGACCAGCCGCACGCCGGAGCTGTCGAAGAACCCGACGGCGCGCAGGTCCAGCACCACGCCCCGGGCGCCCTCGACCAGCGATCCCGCGATCGGCCAGCAGGGGCGGCGCGGTGACGGCGTCGAGGTCGCCGGAGCCGCACAGGACGCGTACGCCGTCGCTGCGGTCCTCGACCGGCTGGACGCTCACGGCGCCGCCCGCACGACGCGCCGGCGCAGGACCACCGTGGTGCCGGTCCCGGTCTCGACGGCGACGTCGTCGACGAGCTGCCGCGCGATGCCCAGGCCACGGCCGCGCTCCGCCGAGCGCACCGGCTCGCGCCAGGTGCCGTCGTCGCGGACCTGGAGCACCACCTCGTCGGGAGCGCCGGCGCGCTGCTCCAGCCGGGCAGTGACGTCGACGGACCGGCTCGGCTGGCCGCCGAGGCCGTGCTCCGCCGCGTTGGCGACGACCTCCGAGGTCGCGAGCACCAGGTCCCACCGGTCCAGCTCACCGACGCCCTGCGCGGTGAGCCATCGGCCGAGGGCGTGGCGTACGGACGCCAGGTCGCGCAGGTCCGCCGCCAGCTGCCGGGCGAAGGGCTGCCCGCCCCAGGAGAGCAGCAGGACGCACACGTCGTCGCGGCCCTGCTCGTCGCGCAGCAGCACCTCCACGAGCGTGCGCACCGCCTCGGTGAGCGGCGCGTCCGCGACCACGACCGCGGCGGTGCGCAGGACCTCGAGGCTGTCGTCGAGGGCGCGGTCGCGGCGCTCGACCAGCCCGTCGGTGTAGAGCAGCAGCCGGTCCTCGGGGCCCAGGCGCAGCTGCGCCTCGCTGCGGCGCTCGGGGTGCAGGAAGGCCCCGAGCGGCGTCGAGCGGCCGCCCCAGAGCAGCTCCGGCTCGCCGCCGGCGGGCAGCAGGACCGGCGGCGGGTGGCCCGCGCAGGCGTAGGTCAGCAGGCCGGTCGCCAGCTCCAGCTCGGCGTACGCCAGCGTGGCGAGGCCGGCCGCCTCGACCTGCTCGACGAACCGGTCGAGCCGGGACAGCAGCCCGGCCGGCCCGAGCCCGGGGGCCGCCACGGCGCGCACCGCGCTGCGCAGCTGGCCCATCGCGCTGGCGGCGGCGAGGCCGCGCCCCACCACGTCGCCCACGACGACCGCGAGCAGCCCCTCCTCGACGAGGAACACGTCGTACCAGTCGCCCCCGACGTCCAGCTGCTCCACACCGGGGCGGTACGCCGTCGCGACCGCGAAGCGCGGGTCGACCGGCGGCTCGACCGCCAGCAGGGAGTGCTGCAGCTCGTGCGCGACCTCCGCGCTCTGCTGGTGCAGCTGCGCGCGGTCCAGCGCCAGCCCGGCCTGCAGTCCGACGAGGGCCAGCACCTCGAGGTCGAGCGCGTCGGCACCGCCGCCCTCGCGGGCGAGCACGGACAGCAGGCCCTGCAGCGACGCCGCGCCGTGCAGGGGCACCACCACGCGGCCGTCGTCGACAGCGGCCTCCGCGCCCGGGAGCGCGGGCGCCGCGCCGGGCGGCTCGCCGCTCGCGCCGTGCAGCACCAGGGCGCCGGTGGCGTCGGCCAGCCACAGGCTCGCCGCCGACGCGCCCAGCACGCCGACCGCCGCGGTCAGCAGGGCGTCCGCGACACCGGGGACGCCCAGGGCCTGCGACAGGGCGGCGGTGACCCGCTGCAGGGCGCGCACCTGCTCGGCGGAGCGCTCCGCGGCGGTCCGTGCAGCCAGCAGCTCCCGCTCGTACCGCGACCGCTCGCGGGCGCTCGAGACCGACACCCGGACCAGCTGGTCGGCCACGACGGCCGACACCAGCACCGGCAGCCGGCCGTCGGCGACCTTCAGCTCGACGGCGACCTCGTCCAGCCGGCGGTCGACGTGCAGCAGGGGCGACAGGTGCGTCTCCCAGTAGATGCGGCCGCCGACCGAGAGCAGCTCGGCGAGGCGTACGCGCTCCACGACCTCCTCGGCCGGGCGCCCGAGCCAGCCGAGGAACGTGCGGTTCGCCGCCAGCACGGTGCCGTCCAGGCGCAGGGTCAGCAGGCCGCAGGGGGCGTCGTCCCAGTCCCGGCCCGTGCTCACGCCGCCGGCAGCCAGCTCTGCACGGCGGCCACCAGCTCGCTCGGGAGCGCTGAGGTTGGGGCAGTGGCCGGTGGCGTCGAGCAGGACGAGGTCGCTGCCGGCCAGGTGGCGGTGGACGTACTCCCCCACCTCGGTCGGCGCGATCGCGTCGTCCCGGCACTGCACGACGAGCGACGGGGTGCGCACCCGGGACAGGTCGGCCCGGTTGTCCGACAGGAACGTCGTACGGGCGAAGCGGCGCGCGATGACCGGGTCGGACCGGCAGAAGCTGCTCGTCAGCTCCGCGCCGAGCTCCGGGCGGTCCGGCGTGCCCATGACCACCGGCGCGATGTGCTGCGACCAGCCGAGGTAGTTGCCGTCCATCGTGTCGAGCAGCTCGTCGATCTCCTCCTGCGAGAAGCCGCCGCGGTAGCCCTCGTCGTCGACGTAGCGGGGGCTCGGGCCGACCAGCACCAGCCGGTCGAAGAGCTCCGGCCGCTCGGCCGCGGCGAGCATCCCGATCATGGCGCTGACCGAGTGGGCGACCAGGACGACCGGCGGCAGCGCGAGCGCCTCGAGCAGCTCGACGACGTCGGCGGCGTAGCCCTCGAGCCGGCTGTAGCGGGCCGGGTCGTAGGCCGAGAGGTCCGACCCGCCGGCCCCGACGTGGTCGAAGAGCACGACCCGGTGCGTCGCCTCGAACGCCGGGGCGACGTGGCGCCACATCCCCTGGTCGCAGCCGAAGCCGTGCGCGAAGACCATCGGCGCGCCGTCGGGGGCGCCCGACACGGTGACGTTGTTGCGGCGGAGGGGGTCCACGGCGCACAGGCTAGGCCGTACGGGCGGAGTGGATCCCTTCCCGGAGGGCAGGCCCCTGGCACCCGGCGCTCACCCGCCGGGCCTCCGGCGTGCGGGCACCGTGGCGCGCACCCGGGGCGTCGCGGGAGCCACTGCATGACGCGTCCCAGCCGCACCACCACCGGCCTCCTGCTGGTCGGGCTCGCCCTCGTCCTCGGGACGGCCACCGTCGGCCTCGGCGCGCAGGCCGCCGGACCGCCGCAGGTCAGCCGGCTGGCGCAGGCCGCCGAGCCGCCGCTGGTGCCCGCGCCGCGGGCCGTCTGCGGTCCGGGCTCGGTGCCCGAGCGCGGCATGCAGGGGCGGGTGGCGGCGGCCGACGTGGCGGCCGGTGCGGTCGCGGACGGCTACCGCTGCAACGTCGAGGTGGTCGGCACACACGGGCCGTCCGGCGGCTACAAGGTCGAGCGGTACGTCGACCGGGCCGGCCACGAGTGCGCCTTCTACGACACGACGCTGCTGTTCCCGAGCAACGCGGCCAACCTGGTGAACGGCCCGACCGGGGTCGCCGTGCTCGACATGTCGGACCCGGCCAAGCCGGTCCAGACGGCCACGCTGTCCACCCCGGCGATGCAGACCCCGCACGAGTCGCTGCTGGTCAACCAGCGCCGCGGCCTGGTCGCCGCGGTCGCCGGGAACCCGATCTTCGGGCCCGGGCAGGTCGACGTGTACGACGCGTCGCAGGACTGCCGCACGCCGGTCCTGAAGTCCTCGCTCCCGGTCGGGATCCTGGGTCACGAGAGCGGCTTCGCGCCGGACGGCCGGACGTTCTACGCCGCCTCCCTCGGCGGCGGGCTGCTCACCGCGGTGGACCTCACCGACCCGGCGGCCCCGCGGACGCTGACCACGATCCAGGCCGACACCCACGCGCTGCAGATCAGCGACGACGGCAACCGGGCGTACCTCGCCGCGACCGCGGGCTTCCCCCGCAACGAGGTCGGGCTGCCCTCGGACGTCAACGGCCTGAAGGTCCTCGACGTCAGCGAGATCCAGTCGCGGCAGCCGGTCCCCCAGGTGCGGGTGCTCGGCTCCACGACCTGGAGCTCGGTGACCATCCCCCAGGCCGCGATCCCGGTGACCATCGGCGGCAAGCCCTACCTCGTCGAGATGGACGAGTTCTCGACCGACGAGCGCGGGGCCATCGCCGGCAACGGGCCGCGCGTCGGCGCCGCCCGCATCATCGACATCTCGGACGAGACGAAGCCGCGCGTCATCAGCAACATCCGCCTGGCCGTCAACCAGCCGGCCAACCGCGCGGCGGTCGCCGGCGACCCCGGCGCGACGAGCACCACGGGCGGGTACGCCGGGCACTACTGCAACGTCCCCTCCCGCGTCGACCCCGGGATCGTCGCCTGCTCCTTCCTGGCCTCGGGGCTCCGCGTCTTCGACATCCGCGACCCGCGGGCGCCCAAGGAGGTCGCGTACTTCGTCGCGCCGGTGCCGCCGGGCGGCGGTGCCAACGCGGCCTTCTCGAGCCCCAGCTTCGTGCGGGAGCGCAACGAGGTCTGGTACTCCGACGGCAACGCCGGCTTCTACGCGCTGCGGCTGACGAACGGGGTGTGGCCTGCCGCTGCTGCTGCTGCTCCCTCTGCCACCGCTGCCTCCCCGCGGTCGTCGGCGGCGGCGGCCCGGCCGGCCGCGGCGGCGTCGTCCGCACCTGCCGCGGCCGGTCCGTCCCCGGACGTGCGCCGGCTGCCGGCGACGGGGCTGGCGCTGCCGCTCGGGGCGGCCGTCCTGCTCGTCGGGGTGGCGCTGGGGATCCGGCGGTGGGCGCACTAGGGGATCGGCACCTGCGCCGACCGCCGCGCCTCCGCCTCCGCCTCCGCGCCCGCCTCCGCGCCCGCCTCCGCGCCCGCCTCCGCGCCCGCCTCCGCCCATCACCCTCGCCTTGCCGCGCCCCGCCCACCCCGCCCCGCTCGCCTGCCCCCCGCGTCCTCGCCCTCGCACCGCCCGCCCTCGCCTGCCCGCGTCCTCGCCCCGCTCCCGGCCCGCGCCCCGCCCTCGTCCGTCTTCGCCCCGTCCCGCCCGCGCCTGCCCGCCCGCGTCCTCACCCTCGCCCCGCCCTCGCCGCGCTCGCCCCCGCCCCCGCCCTCGTCCTCGCGCCTCGCCGCCCCCCTCGCCCCGCCCCGCCCCGCCCGCCTCGCGCCCCGCCCCCCCGCTCGGCTGCGCCCTCGCGTCGGCTCCGCCCTCGCCATGGGGCCGGGCGTCACGCCTCCGATCGCGCCGTCGGGCCGGCCCCTCGGCTGTCACGGCACCGCTTCGCCATCGCTCCCGGGCGCCCAGGCGCCGGTTCCCGTCTCGCGTCATGAGGTCGCGAGCGTGCAGTGCTCCGAGGACCGTCCCAGGTCGATCCACTGCCGGATCCAGTCCCGTCCAAGGGCCGATCCGCGGCTGCGGAAACTGTCGGTGGTCGGGCCTACGGTCGTCCCATGAGCGATCCGGTCCTGCTGCTCGACGCGTCCTCGGAGGAGGACGCGGCGTGGCAGGCCGTGCGCCAGGCCGACGTGGCCGCCGGGGTCGCCTTCGTCGCCCGGGCTCGCTCCCTCGCCCGCGCGGCGACGCTGGCTCGCCAGGCCGGCCGCACGGAGTTCGTGGCCGACGAGCTGATGGCGTGCCTGCGCGTCGACCGCACCACCGCTCGGCGCACGCTCCACGAGGCGTTGATGCTGACGGCCCTGCCGCGCACCTGCGAGGCGCTCGAGGCCGGTCGGCTCGGCGTTCCGCACGCCCGCGTCGTCCTCGACGAGCTGGCTGTCCTGACGCCCGCCCAGGCCGCGACCGTCGAGAGCGCCGTCCTTCCTGACCTCGACGACCGGCCGCCCAGCCGGGTCCGCGACCGGGTCCGCCGGGCCGTCCTCGCCGTGGACCCCGACGCTGCCGAGCGCCGCCGGACCGCCGCCCGAGCCGCCCGTCGGCTCAGCGTGCAGCCCGACGCAGACGGCATGGCGTGGATCCGGCTGCTCGTCCCCGCTGAGCAGGCCCTGGCCGTGCTCGCCGCCGCCGACGAGCACACCCAGGGGGTCGACCCGGCCGGGCGCTCCGCGGACGCCCGCCGCGCGGACTGGGCCATGAGCCAGCTCCTGCGACGCCCCGCCCTGGAGGCGACGAGCCCAGGACGCCACCTCGGCAACGCCCTCGGCGCCGTCACCCACGGCTGCCCACGCGACGCCGACAGACATCGAGGGCGCCCAGCCCGCCGCCGGACCGGTCGGCCCCGTCGTGGACGGGCCATCGCTCGACCGGCGGCGCCGGCGGCGCTTCCAAGCGCTCATCACCATCCCGGTCGCGGTCGCTCTCGGCCTGTCCGACGAACCGTGCGACCTCGCCGGCTACGGACCGATCAGCGCCGCTCACGGTCGGCTGCTGCTCGCCGAGGCCGAGCTCCGCCGCGTCTGCGTCGACAGCCGCACCGGTCAGGTCCTCACCGCGGACGAGACGGTCCACCGCCCGGTCCCCGACGACGTCCCTCCGCGCTGCACGTCCGACCCACCTCCCCGCCGGTGCGGCCCGTCAGCGCAGACGGGCCGCGCAGCACCTCTCGGCACGACCGGCGACGACGTGCTGCGCAGCGCCGCGGACGCCGTCGGCGTCGACGCGCCGGACGCGCCGCAGACGCCGCCGCAGACGCCGCCGCCGACGCCGCCGCGGACGCCGCCGCCGACGGCGTGGATGCGGCGGAGGACGCTGCCCTGCGCCAGGCGCGAGCCGTCCGGGAGTGCCTCGTCGACATGGTCCTGTCGCCCGCCTACGAGCCCGTCGCGTCGGAGCCGCAGTACCGGCCCTCCGCAGCCCTCGCCCGGACCATCGCGCTGCGCGACGTCACGTGCACCTTCCCGTGCTGCTCGACCACGGTCTGCGACGACGAGCACCGCGTGCCGTGGCCACGAGGCCGCACCGACGCCGCCAACCTGTCCCGCGTCTCCCGCCACCACCACCGGGCCAAGCAGGCCGGCTGGACCCCCTCGCCGAAGGCCGACGGCAGCACCTCGTGGCGAGCGCCGTCCGGCCGGACCTACCGGCGCCCACCCGCCCGACCGGTCCCGCCACGGATCCGCCCCGGAGCCCGCCTCAGCGAGCCCACGCGGCCAGCGACGCCCGCCAGGACCACCACGGTCGAGCGGGAGGTCCGCCGGCCGGTCCCGACCCTCGCCAGCCCCGTCGCGGTGATCGAGACCTCCCGCCCGGACCTGCGGTCCCTCTACGCCGCCAGCACCTGGTCCGAGCGACTGGCGCGCCCCAGCTCGGCCGCAGAGACCGAGCTCCTCCAACTGCTCTACCCGGCGCCCTTCTAGCGACGGCCGCCCGCAACGAGCGGACCGGTTGAGCCGACTGCAGCGTCGACGGGTCAATCCGTCTGGGCGGCCACCAGCACCGAGACCCCTGGTCAGCGTCTGAGCGCTGGCGCGGTCGACGGCGCACCGGAGCGCCTCGGGCCCGTGCACGCTCCGCTCACCTGCCACAGGCGGACCCGCCCGCTGTGGCCGACCAGCACTCGCCCCGGCGGACGGACGCACGGTGACCAGCAGAGGCCGCCCCGACCGGCAGCGGCCGTCGCGACCTGCAGGCGCTGCCCCGCCTAGCGTCCCGTCCGCTCCCGCCGCTCCAGCGTGATGGCCTTGCGCATGGCGGTGCGGCCCCGCGGGGTGTCGCGCGCCAGCCCGTAGGCGTCGGCGAGGCGGAACCAGGCGCGCCAGTCCTGCGGCGCCGCCTCGACCTCGGCCTTGCGGACGGCGAACAGCGCGTCCGCGGCGTCCCGGGTGATCCGACCGCTGGGCGTGCGCTCGAGGTCGGCGGGGAGCTCGCCGAGCGCACCCTCCGAGGCCAGCTGCTCCCCCAGGCGCTGCGACGCGACGCCGAAGCGGACCTCGCCGAGCACGAGCAGCCCGCCGACCAGGACCAGCAGCAGGACGCCGACGCCCAGGGCGATCCCGGAGGCCTCACCGGTGCGGAACAGGTCGATCGCGCGGACGACCATGTAGACGCCCGAGCAGCCCGACGACCGCGCTGATGCCGAGGGCGGTGAGCCGCGCGCTCACAGGTCGAGCAGGTGCTCGAGCCCCACGGTCAGCCCGGGACGCGAGGCGATGCTGCGGACCCCGAGCAGGACCCCCGGCATGAACGAGGAGCGGGCGTAGGTGTCGTGCCGCAGCGTCAGCGACTCGCCCTCGCCGCCGAGGATGCACCTCCTGGTGCGCCACCAGCCCCTGCAGCCGGACCGCGTGCACGCGGATCCCGTCGACCGAGGCACCCCGCGCGCCGGCCAGCTCCTGAGAGGTGGCGTCCGGCATGGCCGGCATCCCGGCCCGGGCCTCGGCGACCATCCGGGCGGTCTTGCGGGCGGTGCCGGACGGCGCGTCGGCCTTGCCCGGGTGGTGCAGCTCGACGATCTCGACCGAGTCGAAGAAGCGGGCCGCCTGCGCGGCGAACTGCATCATGAGCACGGCCGCGATCCCGAAGTTGGGGGCGACGAGGACGCCGACGGGCGTCCCGTCGAGCCAGCCGCGCAGCCGGTCGAGCCGCTCCTCGTCGAAGCCGGTGGTGCCGACGACCGCGTGCACCCCCGCCTCGACGCAGGTGCGCAGGTTGTCCATGACCGCGTCGGGATGGGTGAAGTCGACCGCGACGTCCGCGCCGGACAGGTCGAGCGCGTCCCCGACGTCGTACGCGCCGGCCAGCGACAGGTCGTCGGCGGCCTCGACGGCGCGCACGACCTCCGAGCCGACGCGCCCCGCGGCGCCGAGGACCGCGACCCGGACCGTCACGCGAACTCCTCCTCGTCGAAGGGACCGATCAGCGCGAGCGCCTGCGGCCGGCGCAGCACGTCGCGCGCCACCTCGCGCACGTCGTCGGGGGTGACCGCGTCGATCCGGCCGAGCAGCTCGTCGACCGTGAGCAGCTCGCCGTGCACGAGCTCGCTCTTGCCGATGCGGCTCATCTTGCTGCCGGTGTCCTCGAGCCCGAGCACCAGCGAGCCGCGCAGCTGCCCCTGCGCCCGCCGGACCTCCTCGTCGGTGAGCCCGCGCTCGGCGACCTCGTCGAGCACCTCGCGGCACAGGTCGAGGACGTCCCGCGTACGTCCCGGGGCGCACCCGGCGTAGACGCCGAACACGCCGGTGTCGGCCAGGTGCGAGGAGTAGCTGTAGACCGAGTACGCCAGGCCGCGCTGCTCGCGGACCTCCTGGAACAGCCGGCTGCTCATGCCCCCGCCGAGCGCCGCGTTGAGCACCTGCAGCGAGAACCGGCGCGGGTCGCCGCGGCGCAGCCCCTCGCAGCCGAGCACCAGGTTGGTCTGCTCGGTCGGCCGGCGCTCGCTGACGACACCCGTGGTCGTGGGCACCGCGCGGGAGGCGGGCCGCAGCGGCGCCGGCGCGGCCGACCCGGTCAGCCGGTCGCCGAAGGCGTCCTGCACCAGCGCGACGACGGTGTCGTGGTCGAGCCCGCCCGCCGCCGCGACGACCATGTTGGTCGGGACGTAGCGCCGCTTGTAGTAGCCCGCGATCGAGGCGCGCGACAGCCCCTCGATGCTCTCCACCGAGCCGATGACCGGCCGGCCGAGCGGGTGGTCGCCGTACAGCGCGGCCGCCAGCGCGTCGTGCACGACGTCGCCGGGGTCGTCGTCGTGCATGGCGATCTCCTCGAGGATCACGCCCCGCTCGCTCTCCACGTCCGCCGAGGCGAGCACCGAGGAGGTGACCATGTCGCAGACGACGTCGACCGCGAGCGGCAGGTCGGTGTCGAGCACCCGCGCGTAGTAGCAGGTGTACTCCTTCGCGGTGAAGGCGTTCATCTCGCCGCCCACCGCGTCCATGACCGCCGCGATCTCGAGCGCGTCGCGCCGCTTCGTGCCCTTGAACAGCAGGTGCTCGAGGTAGTGCGACGTGCCGGCGAGCGCCGGGGTCTCGTCCCGGGAGCCGACGCCGACCCAGATGCCGAAGGCCGCGGACCGCGCGCCGGGCACCGCCTCGGTGAGGACGCGCAGCCCGCCCGGCAGGACGGTGCGGCGCACGTTCCCGTCCGGCATGGCCGTGCGCGGGGCCCGGGCGGGGCGTGCGGGGGCAGCGGCTCGTGCGGGCAGGACGACCTCCAGGACGGGACGGACGCTCCAGCCTAGGTCGACGGACGGTCGACGGACGGTCGACGGACGGTTGACGGACGGTCGACGGACGGTCGACGGACGGTCGAACGGACGGTCAACGGCGACGGACGGTCAACGGACGGTCGACGGACGGTCGACTAGCCGTCGAGCAGGTCCGCCGGGACGACGCGCACCGGGAAGGGCGCGTCGAGCGCCAGGACCTCGACCCCCTCGGCCCGGCCCACCTCGACGTAGGCGCCGTCGACCAGGGTCCACGCGCGCACCGACGGGACGAGCGGGTCGACCACCCAGTAGGCCTGCACCCCGCTCTCCGCGTAGACGCCGTGCTTGAGCAGCAGGTCGACCGACCGCGTCGACGGCGACAGGACCTCGACGGCGAGCAGCAGCGGCGCGCTGATCGGGCGGTCGCCGACGTCGTCGCGCCGGGCGACCAGGAGGTCGGGCTGCAGGGACCGCCGGTCCGTCGGCTGGTAGTCCGTGGGCGCGAGCATCACCCGGGCGAACGGCGGGCAGGCGGCCCGGAGCAGGACGTGCAGCTCGCCCACCACGATCTGGTGGCGGTTGCTGGGCGCCGGGCTCACCAGCAGGACCCCGTCGACGAGCTCGTAGCGCAGGCACGTCGTCCGGCGTACCGGCGAGGTCGGCGACGGTCCAGTCGTGGTCACGCGGCATCACGGACACGGCTGACCTCCCTCGTCCGCACCATCGTGGCATGCGGGCGCATCACCCGACGCCGCTGCAGCCGACCGGCGGAGCGGGACGCGGCGGGTCGTCCGGATCCGGCTCGACGTCGTCCTGGCGCTCCGCCTCCCGGCGGGCGAGGGCCGACGCGCACAGCATGCCGTCCCGACGGGACGCCGACCACTCCTCGTGCAGGCTGTTGATCACGACCTCGCAGTCGCAGTAGCCATGGCGCTGCCGGAGCCAGCGCAGCAGCCCCGGTTGGCTGCCGCGCGGGCGGGCGCGCGCCCATAGGCGGGTGAACCGGTGGCCGGTGCACCCGTGGGCGTCGAGCATGCGGTCGAGGTAGCAGTCCAGGCACTCGTCGGGCTGCGGAGCGGTCAGCTGCTCGGCCAGGTCGGCGAGCTCTGCCTCGAGGTGGGTGTGGTCCACGGGACTCCTCCGGTACGGGGACCCTCACCCTCCTGCGACCCACCGACAGGATGCCGGTCGGGAGCAGCACCTGTGGACACGCAGACGGGCCCCGTACGCGCGGTGGCGTACGGGGCCCGTCGGACGTGCGGGGTGCGACTAGGCGGGGGCGTCCGCCGGAGCCGCGGCGTCCTCGGCCGTCACCGGGGTGAGGCTGATCTTGCCGCGCTGGTCGATCTCGGTGATCTCGACCTGCAGCTTGTCGCCGACGTTGACGACGTCCTCGACCTTGCCGATGCGCTTGCCGTTGCCGAGCTTGCTGATGTGCACGAGCCCGTCCTTGCCCGGCAGCAGGCTGACGAAGGCGCCGAACGCCGCGGTCTTCACCACGGTGCCCAGGAAGCGCTCGCCGACCTTCGGCATGGTCGGGTTGGCGATCTGGTTGATCGTCGCCAGGGCCGCCTCGGCAGAGGGGCCGTCCATCGCGCCGATGTAGATCGTGCCGTCGTCCTCGACGGTGATGTCCGCACCGGTGTCCGCCTGGATCTGGTTGATCATCTTGCCCTTCGGGCCGATGACCTCGCCGATCTTGTCGACCGGGATCTTGACCGACAGCACGCGCGGCGCGGTCGGCGCCATCTCGTCGGGCTCGTCGATGGCCTCGCCCATGACCTCGAGGATCGCGAGGCGGGCGGTACGGGCCTGCTGCAGCGCAGCGGCCAGGACCTGCGACGGGATGCCGTCGAGCTTGGTGTCGAGCTGCAGCGCGGTGACGAACTGCGGGGTGCCGGCGACCTTGAAGTCCATGTCGCCGAACGCGTCCTCGGCGCCGAGGATGTCGGTCAGCGTGGCGTACTCGCCGCCCTCGAAGATCAGGCCCATCGCGATGCCCGCGACCGGCGCCTTGAGCGGCACACCGGCGTTGAGCAGCGACATCGTGGACGCGCAGACCGAGCCCATCGAGGTCGAGCCGTTGGACCCGAGGGCCTCGGAGACCTGGCGGATCGCGTACGGGAAGGCCTCGCGGCTCGGCAGCACCGGGAGCAGCGCGCGCTCGGCGAGCGCCCCGTGGCCGATCTCGCGGCGCTTGGGCGAGCCCACGCGGCCGGTCTCGCCGGTGGAGTACGGCGGGAAGTTGTAGTGGTGCATGTAGCGCTTGCGGTTCTCGGGGTTGAGCGTGTCGACCATCTGCTCCATGCGCAGCATGTTCAGCGTGGTGACGCCCATGATCTGGGTCTCGCCGCGCTCGAACAGCGCCGAGCCGTGGACGCGGGGCAGGACCTCGACCTCGGCGGCGAGCTGGCGGATGTCCTCGAGGCCTCGGCCGTCGATGCGGACCTTGTCCTGGACGATGCGGCGGCGCACGAGGGTCTTGGTCAGCGAGCGGAACGCGGCGCTGACCTCCTTCTCGCGACCCTCGAAGGAGGCGGCGAGCGACTCCTGGACCTTCGCCTTGACGGCGTCGGTCTGGGCCTCGCGCTCCTGCTTGCCGGCGATCTGCATCGCGGCGGTGAGGTCGGCCTCGCCGGCCGCGGTCACGGCGGCGAGCACGTCGTCGTCGTAGTCGAGGAAGACGGGGAACTCCAGCGGCTCCTTCGGCGACTTGGCCTTGAGCTCGTTCTGGGCGCGGCAGATGGCGGCGATGGGGGCCTTGGCGGCCTCCAGGCCCTCGGCCACGACGTCCTCGGTCGGGGCGGTGCCACCGGCGGCGATGACGTCGAAGACCTCGCGGGTGGCCTCGGCCTCGACCATCATGATCGCGACGTCGCCGTCCTCGAGCAGGCGGCCCGCGACGACCATGTCGAAGGTCGCCTCGGCGAGCTCGGCCTGGTTCGGGAAGGCGACCCAGCCGGACGGGGTGCGGGCGACGCGGGTCGCGCCGACCGGGCCGGTGAAGGGCAGGCCGGACAGCAGCACGGAGGCGGCGGCCGAGTTGATGGCGAGCACGTCGTACAGGTGCTCGGGGTCCAGGGACAGGACCGTCGAGACGACCTGGACCTCGTTGCGCAGGCCCTTCTTGAAGGACGGGCGCAGCGGGCGGTCGGTCAGGCGGCAGGTGAGGATCGCGTCCTCGCTGGGCCGGCCCTCGCGGCGGAAGAACGAGCCGGGGATCTTGCCGGCGGCGTACATCCGCTCCTCGACGTCCACCGTCAGGGGGAAGAAGTCGAGGTTGTCCTTCGGGCGCTTGCTGGCGGTCGTGGCGCTGAGCACCATGGTGTCGCCCAGGTAGATGGTGACGGCACCGGCGGCCTGCTTGGCCAGCCGGCCGGTCTCGAAGCGCAGCGTGCGCTTGCCGCCGGGGTTCTCGATGACGGCGTCGACGAACTCGCTGCCGTAGATGTTGCTCTCCTGCTCCTCCGTCATGGAGGCACTCCTCTTCACTGCGGAACCGTCCGAGGGATGAGGCCTCAGGACCGGTCCGTCAGTGGAAGCGGCCGGACGGCGTGTGCTCCGGCTGCCACTCCCGAGGACCGGGCCCGGGGTGCTGCTCCCGGCGGTGGCTCGTGCTGCGTCGCCCGACGGTCGCCGGACGACGAAGGGGAGCGCCCTGTGGGCACTCCCCCGTCGTGCGGTCTAGCGGCGCAGACCCAGGCGCTCGATGAGCGCGCGGTAGCGCGCGATGTCGGTCTTCTCCAGGTACTTCAGCAGCCGCCGGCGGCGGCCGACCAGCCCGAGCAGACCACGACGCGTGTGGTGGTCGTGCTTGTGCTGCTTGAGGTGCTCGGTGAGGTCTGCGATGCGCTTGCTGAGCATCGCCACCTGCACCTCCGGCGAGCCGGTGTCGTTGGCGACCGTGGCGTACTCCGCCATGATCGACTGCTTCTGGGCCGTGTCGAGCGCCACGAGGCTCCCCGTCTTGTTCGTGTGCTGCCCAGGGTCTTCGTCACCCGGGCAGGAAGACACACACCGGTCTCACCGGCTGGGGCCAAGCCTACACGGCGAGCGCGGACGTCCCCGGTGAACAGGTAGTCGAGGTAGCGGAGCAGCTCGTCGGCCTCGAAGGGCTTGGCCAGGAAGTAGTCGACGCCCTCGGTCCAGGCCTGCCAGGCCTGCGCGTCGTCGGCCGCGGCGGTGAGCATGACGACGGGCAGGTCGACGCCGTCCTCGGCCGCGCGGATGCGCTGCAGCACGGCGTGGCCGTCCATGCCCGGCATCATCACGTCCAGCACGACGCAGTCCGGGCGCTCGGCCTCGATCGCGCGCAGCCCGGCGTAGCCGTCCTCGGCGGTGGCGACGGCGAAGCCGCTGACCTCCAGCACGTCGGTGAGCAGCTGGCGGATGGACGGGTCGTCGTCGATGACGAGGATCTTCGGGGCGTCGTTCTCGTTGCTCGGCACGCTGACCTCCGGGATGGGCACTGCCCCAGGTGATCGGCCCCGCGGCGGCCGGCCCGCTCACCCTGGCGGGTGAACGGTCCCGTCGCGGTCGGCCAGGACCTCACGGGTGCGCTCGACGTCGCGCCCCATCTGCTCGACCAGCGGCTCGACCCCGTCGAAGCGCAGGGTCGGGCGCAGCCGGGCGGTGAAGTCGAGGCCGACGTGCTCGCCGTACAGGTCGCCGGAGAAGTCCAGGACGTACGCCTCGACGCGCCGCTCGACCCCGGAGAACGTGGGGTTGGTGCCGATGCTGATCGCCGCGGGCAGCGCCCCCGGTGCGGCGGACCAGGCGGCCGGCGTAGATGCCGTCGGCGGGCACCGCGGCCCACGGCTGCGGCTCGAGGTTGGCGGTCGGGTAGCCGATCTCGCGGCCACGCTGGTCGCCGCGCACGACGACGCCCTCGACCCGGTGGTCGCGACCGAGCGCCGCCGCTGCGGCCGCCATGTCGCCCGCGTCGACGCAGGAGCGGACGTAGGTCGACGACCAGGTCGTGTCGTCGGCGCCCTGCAGCGGGACGCCCTCGACCGAGAAGCCGAAGCGCCGGCCCGCGTCGGTGAGCGCCGCGACGTCGCCGGCGGCCTTGTGGCCGTAGCGGAAGTTGGCGCCGACGACGACCCCGCGGGCGTGCAGGTGCTCCACCAGCACCGCGTGCACGAACTCGTCGGGCGTGAGCCGGCTGAACTCGCGGGTGAACGGCTGCACGCACACCACGTCGACCCCGAGCGCTTCGACCAGCTCCGCGCGGTAGCGCTGGCTGGTGAGCACGGGCGGGTGGCTGCCGGGCCGGACGACCTCGCTCGGGTGCGGGTCGAAGGTGAGCAGCACGCTCGGGACGCCGAGCTCGCGGGCCCGCTCGACGGCCCGGCCGATGATCAGCTGGTGGCCGCGGTGCACCCCGTCGAAGACGCCGACGGTCACCACGCACCGCCCCCAGCCGGACGGTGCGCTCTCGACCCCGCGCCAGCGCTGCACGTCGCCAGCCTGCCACGCGTCGGCGCGTCGCTCCGTCCGGGGGAGGGCCGCATGGGCGAGAGTGCAGTCACCAAGCGCACCCGTTCGACAGCAGGTAGTCACCCGTGACGAGCCGAGCACCACCCGTTCGGGCTAGTTCGGGGCCATCCCCCTCACGGGGTCTTCAGGGCCGTCCGGCCCACCCCGAGACCTCTGGTGATGAGCAGACGAGCCCGTCGCTCGCCCTGCTGCGCTGTCCTCGACCCTGGAGTCCTGCCGTGTCGATCTCCCTCCGCCCCGCCCGTGCATCCCGCCGCGCCGCGGTCGTCGCCGCCGCCACGGCGCTGACCGCGGGTCTGGCCGGCCTCGGCACCGCCGCGCCCGCCTCGGCGGCCGGGGTCGTCGGCAACAGCGCGTCGTACACGACCCAGACGATCTGGAACGCGCAGAGCGGGCGCACCGAGCTGGTCCGCTGGGACCCGTGCAAGGAGATCGGCTACAAGGTCAACGCCTACCTCGGTGGCCGCGAGGGCCTGCGCGACGTGCAGGCCGCCGTCGCCCGGCTCTCCGCCGCGAGCGGCCTGCGCTTCCGCTACCTCGGCTCCACCACCTTCGTGCCGTCGCAGGGCCGCAGCCAGAGCGCGGCCGCGCCGCTCGTCATCGCCTGGGCCCGCCCGGCCGGCCAGTCCGGCGGCTCGTCGTACGTCCGCACGACCGAGACCGGCCGCGGCGGCTGGAGCGCGAGCTGGGGCGCCGGGCAGCCGGTCCGCATCACCTCCGGCTACGTCGTCGTGCGCGCCGGCCAGCCGCTGGCGATGGGCTTCGGCGCCGGCGTCACCCGCGGCCGCGTCCTGCTGCACGAGCTCGGCCACGCGGTCGGCCTCGGCCACGTCGACGACCCGGTGATGGCCATGGACGACACCGTCAGCTACCGCAGCCCGGTGGCCGCCTACCAGGCCGGCGACCGCACCGGCCTGTCCAAGGTCGGCAACCCGACCCACTGCGTCAGCTAGGACCCCGCCGGGGCGAAGACCACCAGCGCCTTCGCCACCTCGCCGGCGTCCTGCACCAGCGCGACGCAGCGCCCGTCCGGGGCGAAGGCCCCGACCGCGCCGGGCGTGCCCGTGGCGGCCAGCCGCCGGCCGTGCGACAGGTCCTGCGCCTCCTCGGGCGTGAGCGCCCGCACCGGGAACGCTGCCTCGACCGCGCGGTCGAGCGGGATGACCGCGGCGTCGACGACCTCCGGGCCGGCGTCGAGCTGCTCCAGCGGCCGGGCGACCGACAGGTCGAACGGTCCGACCCGGGTGCGCCGCAGCGCCGTCAGGTGGCCGCCGACGCCCAGCGCCTCGCCCAGGTCACGGGCCAGCGCCCGCACGTAGGTGCCGGAGGAGCACTCCACCGCGACGTCGAGCTCGTCCCCGCGCCGCTCCAGCAGGTCCAGGCGCGACACCACGACCCGGCGGGCCGCCAGCTCGACCGCCTCGCCGGCCCGCACCCGGGCGTACGACCGGACGCCGTCGACCTTGACCGCCGAGACCGCGCTGGGCACCTGGTCCAGCTCGCCGGTGAGCGCCGCCAGCGCGCTGCGCAGCGCCTCGTCCGTGACCGCGGAGGCGTCGCGGACCTGGACCACCTCGCCCTCGGCGTCGTCGGTGACGGTCGTCGCCCCGAGGCGGACCGTCGCGTCGTAGCCCTTGGTCGTCAGCGCCAGGTGCCCGAGCAGCCGGGTGGCCCGGCCGAGCCCCAGCAGCAGCACGCCGGTGGCCATCGGGTCGAGCGTGCCGGCGTGGCCGACCTTGCGGGTGCGGGCCAGGCGCCGGCTGCGTGCCACGACGTCGTGGCTGGTCCAGCCGCCCGGCTTGTCGACGACCAGCAGGCCGTCGGGGGCGGGGGCCGGGCGGGTCACGCGGGCAGGTGCGGGGCGTCGTCCAGCGCCGCGCGCAGCACCTGCATGGTCGTCTCCACGTCCTCGTACGAGGTGAAGCCCGCGGCGAAGCGGTGCCCTCCCCCGCCCAGCGCCCCGCAGACGGCGCCCAGGTCGACCGAGCCCTTGCTGCGGGTGGACACCCGCAGCGGGCCGTCCGGCTCCTGCTTGAGCACGACGGCGACCTCGGCCTCGCGGGCGGTGCGCACCACGTCGATGACCCCCTCGACGTCGGCCAGCGTGACGGCGGCGTCGGCGAGCAGGGCGGCGGGCAGCGAGGTCCAGACCAGCCCGAGCCCGCGGACGGCGTCCTGCTCCAGCCGGGCGTCCGCGCAGGCCCGGCCGAGGACCTGCAGGTAGCCGTAGGGGTTGGTGTCGTAGACGGCGCGCGTGATGAGGTCGTGCCGGATGCCGGTGGCCAGCAGGCGGCCGGCGAGCGCGTGCACGGCCGGGGTCGTCGCGGCGTACTTGAACGAGCCGGTGTCGGTGACCAGGCCGGTGTAGAGGCAGGTGGCCAGCTGCTGGTCCAGGGGGCAGCCGAGCCGGTCGAGCAGCTCGGCGACGAGCACGACCGTGGCTGCGCTGCCGTCGTCGACCAGCCGGACGTCGCCGAAGGGCTGACCGCTGGTGTGGTGGTCCAGGACGACCACGCAGCCGGCCGTGTCGAGCCGGTCGGCGAGCGCCCCGAGGCGGTCAGGGCTGCTGGTGTCGAGGGTGACGAGCAGCTCCGGCACGGGCGGGACCTGGCCGACGGGGGTCAGCAGCTCGAGCCCCGGGAGGAACGAGTACGCGTCGGGGACGACCTGCGGGTCCTCGCCCCAGGCGGCGACGACGTCGACGCCGCGCGCCCGCAGGCCGAGGCCGAGCGCGAGCATCGAGCCGAGCGCGTCACCGTCGGGGGCGACGTGGCAGGCGAGCACCACGCTGCGGGCACGGGCGAGCAGGTCGACGGCCCGCCGCCAGTCGCCCTCGGAGAGGGCGGTCACTCGTCCTCGTCGTCCGGCAGCACGCGCGGCGCGCGGTAGGGGTCCGGGTCGCCGGCCGGGCGGGCGGTCTCGGCGATCTGGTGCACCCGCGCGTCGGCCTGCCGGGCCTGCTCGAGCAGCTCCTCGAGCCGGCCGGTCACCTGCGGGACGGAGTCGGCGATGAAGGCCAGCGACGGCGTGTAGCGCACGCCGGTCTGCTTGCCGACCACCGAGCGCAGCACGCCCTTGGCGCTCTCCAGCGCGGCGGCGCTCTCGCTGTGCGCCCGCTCGTCGCCGTAGACCGTGTAGTAGAGCGTGGCCTCGCGCAGGTCGGGCGTCACCTTGGCGTCGGTGATCGTGACCATGCCCAGGCGCGGGTCCTTGACCTGCAGCTCGAGCGTGGACGCCACGACCTCGCGGATGCGCACGGCGAGCTTGCGGGCTCGCGCGACGTCGACCATGTCGTCAGTCTTCCTGTCTCCTCGTGGGCACGCCCGGCGTTCGGACGTGCTTCACCCGGTGCTCTCAGTCGTCCGGGCCGACCAGACGCTGGTGGGCACTGAGCAGCTCCAGCTCCGGGCGGTCGGCGACCAGCCTCTCGCAGGCGTCGAGCACCTCACGGCAGTGCCCCGGATCGCGGGACACCACCGCGACGCCGACCAGCGCCCGCCGGTGCAGGTCCTGGTGACCGGCCTCGGCCGCGCTGACCTCGAAGCGACGCCTGATCTCGGCGACCACCGGCCGCACCACGCTGCGCTTCTGCTTCAGCGAGTGGACGTCGCCGAGCAGCAGGTCCAGCTCGAGCACACCGACCCACATCGCCGCTCCTCGCCCGTCGTGCGACAGCGGACCCGGCCCGAGGGGCCGGGTCCGCCGGACAGACCTAGACCCGCGGGATCTCCTTCATCTCCCAGGTCTCGATGACGTCCTCGGTCTTGATGTCGTTGAACGACCCCAGGCCGATACCGCACTCGTAGCCCTCGCGGACCTCGGTCGCGTCGTCCTTGAAGCGACGGAGCGACTCGACGGTGAGGTTGTCGGCGACGACGACGCCGTCACGCAGCAGGCGCGCCTTCGTGTTGCGGCGGATGAGCCCGCTGCGCACGATCGAGCCGGCGACGTTGCCGATCTTCGGGACGCGGAAGACCTCGCGCACCTCGGCGGTGCCGAGCTGCACCTCCTCGTAGACCGGCTTGAGCATGCCCTTGAGAGCAGCCTCGACGTCCTCGATGGCGGCGTAGATGACCGAGTAGTAGCGGACGTCCACGTGCTCCTTGACCGCCAGGTCGCGGGCGTTGCCCTCCGGCCGGACGTTGAAGCCGAGGATGACCGCATCGGAGGCCGACGCCAGCGTGACGTCGTTCTCGGTGATCGCGCCGACGCCGCGGTGGATGATCCGCAGCGAGACCTCGTCGCTGACCTCGATCTTGAGCAGCGCGTCCTCCACCGCCTCGACCGAGCCCGACACGTCGCCCTTGAGGATGAGGTTGAGCTGGGTCTTCTCACCCTCCTTGAGACGGTCGAACAGCGACTCGAGGGTCGGACGCCCACGGCTCTGCGCGAGGGCGGCGTTGCGCTCGCGCGCCTGCCGCTGCTCGGCGATCTGCCGGGCGACGCGGTCCTCGGACACGACGAGGAAGTTGTCGCCGGCGCCGGGGACGCTGGTGAAGCCGAGCACCTGGACCGGCTGGGCCGGACCCGCCTCGGTGACGTTCTCGCCGCGCTCGTTGAGCATGGCGCGGACGCGGCCGAAGGCGTCGCCGGCGACGATCGAGTCGCCGACGCGCAGGGTGCCGCGCTGGACGAGGACGGTCGCGACCGAGCCGCGGCCCTTGTCGAGGCGGGCCTCGATGGCCACGCCCTGCGCCGGGACGTGCGGGTCGGCGAGCAGCTCGAGCGCCGCGTCGGCGGTGAGCAGGATGGCGTCGAGGAGCTCCTCGAGACCGCTGCCCGCCTTGGCCGACACGTCGACGAACATCGTCGAGCCGCCGTACTCCTCGGCGACCAGGCCGTACTCGGTGAGCTGACCGCGGACCTTGGCCGGGTCGGCGCCCTCCTTGTCGACCTTGTTGACCGCGACGACGATCGGGACCTCGGCCGCCTGGGCGTGGTTGAGGGCCTCGATGGTCTGCGGCTTCACGCCGTCGTCGGCCGCCACGACCAGCACCGCGATGTCGGTCACCTTGGCACCGCGGGCGCGCATGGCGGTGAACGCCTCGTGGCCCGGGGTGTCGATGAAGGTGATCTCGCGGACGCCGCCCTCGACGGGGTGGTGCACCTGGTAGGCGCCGATGTGCTGCGTGATGCCACCGGCCTCGCCCTTGACGACGTCGGTCTGGCGGATCGCGTCGAGCAGGCGGGTCTTGCCGTGGTCGACGTGACCCATGATCGTCACGACCGGCGGGCGGGGCGCGAGCTCGGACTCGTCGTCGTAGTCACCGCCGAAGGTGAGGTCGAACCGCGTGAGCAGCTCGGCGTCCTCCTCCTCGGGCGTGACGATCTGGACGTCGTAGCCGAGCTGGACGCCCAGCAGCTGCAGCGTCTCGTCGGTGCACGACTGGGTCGCGGTCACCATCTCGCCGAGCTGGGTGAAGACCACCTGCACGAGCGAGCCGGGGTTGGCGTTGATGCGGTCGGCGAAGTCCGACAGCGACGAGCCACGGGCGAGGCGCACGACCTCGCCGTTGCCGCGGGCGACCGCACCGCCCATCGACGGGGCGGCGAGGTTGTCGAACTCCTGACGACGCTGCTTCTTGCTCTTGCGCCCACGGGTCGGACGGCCACCGGGACCGCGGCCGAACGCACCGGGGGTCGCGCCACCGCGACCGGCACCGCCGCGCGGGCCACCGGGACGGCCGGCGAAGCCGCCGGGAGCGCCACCGCCGCCGGGACGGCCGGCGAAGCCGCCGCCACCGCCACCGGGACGACCGGGGGCACCGCCGGGAGCGCCGCCGGGGCGGGCGCCGGGCATGCCGGGACGCGCGCCGGCCGGACGGGGCGGGAACATGCCGGGACCGGGACGGGCACCGCCGGGCCCACCGGGGCCGGCCGGGCCGCCCGGACGGGGCGGGAACATGCCGGGGCCGGGACGGGGACCGCCCGGAGCGCCGCCGGGACCGGGGCGCGCGGCCGCGGGACGCGGGGGCATGCCGGGCGTCGGGCCGGCGGGACGGGGACCACCGGCGGCCGGGCTGCCCGGACGCGGCGGCATGCCGGGCGTCGGGGCACCGGGACGCGGGGCACCCGGGCGCGGCGGCAGGGCCGGCGTGCCGGGGCCGTCGACCGGGGTGCTGAACGGGTTGTTGCCGACCCGCGGGCCGGGCGCGGGGCTCGGGCGGGCCGGGAGCGCGGGGCTCGGAGCGGGCGCGGTCGGCGCCGGGCCGGCGGCGGGAGCGCTCGGCGCCGGGCGGGACGGCCCGGGCAGGGGCGCACCCGGGCGCGGCGGGGCGGCCGGCGTCGCGGCGGACGCGGCCGGCGCGAGCGGGGCCGGTGCGGACGGGGCAGCGGGAGCCGGCGCGGACGGCGACGGAGCGCTGGGACGCGCGGCAGGAGCCGACGGCGCGGGGGCCGCGGCGGGGGCAGCCGGGGCTGCCGCGGCGGGCTTGGCCGCCTGGGGCGCCGCCGGGAACGCCTCGCGCAGCTTGCGCGCGACGGGCGCCTCCACCGTGGAGGAGGCGGACTTCACGAACTCTCCGTTGTCCTTCAACCAGGACAGGACGGACTTGCTGTCGAGACCGAGCTCTTTCGCGAGCTCGTGGACACGGGCTTTGCCGGGCACTGGACTCCTGTCTGGCCCGGGTCGATCCCTGGCCGCGGTGCTACTGCATGGGCGGACGCGCTGACGTGCGGGTGGTGCTGGTCATGAGTGGTGGCTCATCGAGTGCTCATCTAGCTCTGGCTCATGGGGCTTCTCGACCTGCTCTCGTCGGGGACGGTGCTCGTACGGGTCCAACGCTCGCCCTGCTCCACGCACTCCCGCACGAGGTGGACGTCGAGCGGACCGTCCAGGCGCAGGGCCCGGGGGAACGCCCGCCGCTTCTCGGCGAGGTCGACGCACCGGGGGTCGGGGTGCACGTTCGCTCCCCGCCCCGGCAGGCGTCCGGACGGGTCGGGGGTGAGGACACCCCCGGCCACGACCACGCGCAGCAGAGCCGACTTCGCCGCCCGTCCCCGGCACCCCACACAGGTGCGGACCGGGCCCGGAGGGCGAGCCGTGATCGAGTCTAGCGCGGCGGGGGCGCGCACGGCGGGCCTAGGAGGCCGGCGGACCGGCGGGCGGGCGGGCGCCGGCCGCCGACCGCGGTCCGGACGGCGGGGCGCCCTGCCCCGTACGGGCAGGTGGCCGCGAGCCGCCGCCGTCGACGGCGCCCTCGGTGTCGCTGTGGATGTCGATGCGCCAGCCGGTCAGCCGGGCGGCCAGGCGGGCGTTCTGCCCCTCCTTGCCGATGGCCAGCGACAGCTGGAAGTCGGGCACGACCACCCGGGCCGACCGCTGCACCGCGTCGACGACCTCGACGGAGGTCACGGTCGCCGGCGACAGCGCGCTCGCCACGAAGCGGGCCGGGTCCTCGACCCAGTCGACGATGTCGATCTTCTCGCCGTGCAGCTCCGAGGTCACCGCGCGGACCCGGCTCCCGACCGGGCCGATGCAGGCGCCCTTCGGGTTGAGGCCCGGGACGCGCGAGCGGACGGCGATCTTCGTACGGTGTCCCGCCTCGCGCGCCAGCGCGACGATCTCGACGGAGCCGTCGGCGACCTCGGGCACCTCGTTCGCGAACAGGCCGCGGACCAGGTCGGGGTGCGTGCGCGAGACGGTGATCTGGGCGCCGCGGGGCCCGCGGGTCACGGCGACGATGCGGCACTTGAGCCTGCTGCCGTGCTCGTACACCTCGCCGGGGACCTGCTCGCTCGGCGGCAGCGTCGCCTCGAGGGCGTCCTCGGACGCACCCAGCTTCACCATGACGTTGCGGTTGGCGGGGGCGCCGGGGCGCTGGCCGGCCTGCTGCACGACCCCGGACACGATGTCGCCCTCGCGACCGGACCACTCGTTGTGGGACAGGTCGCTCTCGGCCTCGCGGAGCCGCTGGAGGATGACCTGCTTGGCGGTCATCGCCGCGATGCGGCCGAACCCCTCGGGGGTGTCGTCGTACTCCCGGGCGACGCTGCCGTCCTCGGCGAGCTCCTGCGCCAGCACCGCGATCTCGCCGCTGCCGCGGTCGAGCTCCACGCGGGCGTGCGGCTGGGCGCCCTCGGTGTGCTCGTAGGCCTTGAGCAGCGCCGTCTCGATGGCCTGCACGACCAGGTCGAAGGAGATGTCCTTCTCCCGCTCGAGGCCGCGCAGGGCGGCCATGTCGATCTTCACGGGCTCTCCTCCTCCTCGGCGGTGGCGCGGCCGAACTCGACCTGGACCAGCCCGCGGGCCACCCCGGCCAGCGGCAGCGCCTGCTCGGCGCCGGCGACGTCCAGGACGACGGTCGTGTCGTCCTCGACCCGCAGCACCCGGCCGGTCACCTCGCCGCCGTCGGTCAGCACCGCCTTGACCAGGCGGCTGGCGTTGCGGCGCCAGTGGCGCGGCTCGGTCAGCGGCCGGTCGACGCCGGGCGAGCTCACCTCGAGGACGTAGGCGCCGCCGAGCAGTGCCGGCTCGCGGGCGTCGATGTCGTCCAGGGCCTCGGACAGCGCCCTGCTCACGTCGGCCACGTCGTCCAGGCTCACGCCGCCGTCGCGGTCGACGACCACCCGGACCACGCTGCGGCGGCCCGCGGCCTGCACCGCGAGGTCCTCCAGGTCGGCCCCGGTGGCCTCGACCACCGGCGCGAGCAGCGTGAGCAGGCGCGCACGGGAAGCACTCACCGTCCACCTCCCCGTCTGCAGTTGTCGGGTCGGCCCGACCCGCCCCGGACGGGCGGTCGTACGGCCGACGTCGTCGATGCTACCGACCCGGCCGGCGCGGGCGAGCCCATCCGGACGGCCGCTGCGGGCGAACGGGAGGTGGGCGACGGCCGCCCGCAGCGGGCGGGGGTGCAGCGACGTGACCGGGTGGCGGCGCTGCCGGGCCCGGCTCCTGGTCCCGCTGCTCGTCCTCGGGCTGGCCGGCTGCGCGAGCGCCCCGGCGGCCGACCCGGGCCGGCCGGCGGCGCGCGGGGCGACCGCCGGCATCGGCACGGTCGGCAGCGCCGCGACGACCACCCCGGGCGCCCAGCTGCGCGCCGGGCTGACCTACCTGCTCGTCGAGCGCGTCCACCTGCTGCGGGCGGCCCAGGTCACCGAGGGCGGTCGCGCCGGGGCCGCGCTGGACGCCTGTGCCGAGGAGCTGGCCACCGAGGTGGCCGCTCGGGTCGGCGCCGGGTCCGGCCGGCTGCGCGCCGACGTGCTGTCGGCGCTGCGGCGCGAGGCCCGCGGGGTGACGGGCCGCGACCAGGCGGAGGCGGTGGCCGGCCGGACGGCCCTGCTGGCCGCGCTGAGCCGCAGCGTGCCGCGGCTGGCCGGCGCCCCGCTCGACGCGGCGCTGACCGCGGCGGTCGCGCCGGCCCTCGCCGGGGTCCCGCCCGGCGCCGCCGCCGACTCCGGTGCGGCGCAGGCCGCCGGCCTGCTCGCGAACGCCGTCGCGGCCCAGGCCGGGCTCGGCTCGACCGAGACCTCCGCCGCCACGCTGCGGGCGCACCTGACCGGGCTGCTGACCGCCCGGACCTACCTGCACGTCGAGGCCGCCCGGGACCCGGTCGACCCGACGACGGCGGCCCTGGAGGCCGACACGGTCGCGCTGGCGGACCTGCTGTCCGACGGCGAGCGCACCCTGGCCCGCGACCTCGCCGCCGCGCTGCGCGCCGGCTCCGAGGCCCTGTCCGACGCCGCCGCCGCCGGCCGGGGTGGCGACGCGGCCCGAGGCGTGCAGGCCCGCGCGGGTCTGGAGGCCGCGCGCCGCGAGCTCACCGCCCGCCTCGCCGAGGCCGTGCCGGCACTGCCGGCCGGGCTCGTCGGTCCCGAGCTCGCCCGGCAGGAGCACCTGGTGCTCGCCGCCGTCGGGGCCGCCGTGGCTGCCGACCCGGCGGCCGGTCCTGCGCTGCGCGACGTCGCCGCCGGCGCACCGGTCGCGGCGGCACTGCTGGCCGGCGGCCTGGCCGACCACCGCCACCTGTCCTGACCCCCGCTGCCCCGTGGTGGAGTGGGGGCGATGTCCCGCCCCTCCCGCCGCACCGTGCTGCTCGGCGCCCTCGCCGTCCCGCTGGCCGCCTGCACCGACGACGCGGCCCCGCCCGCTCCCCCGCCGCCGGTCGACCCCGACGTCGCGCTGCGGGCCGCCGCGGTGGCGCGCGAGCAGTCCCTCGTCGCGGCGTACGACGCGGTGCTCGCCGCCGTCCCGGCCGAGGCGGCGCGCCTGACCGCGCTGCGGGCCGAGCACCTGGCCCACCTGGAGGCGCTCGGCGCGCCGGCCGCACCCTCGGCTCCGCCCGTGCTCCTCGGCGGCGGCACCGAGCGCAGCGCGCACCGTTGCGCAGCTGGCCACCGCCGAGCGGGCCACCGGCACCGCCCACCTGGCCGCGCTGCCCACCGCCTCGCGCGACCTGGCCGCCGTCCTCGCGACGCTCGCCGCCAGCGAGGCCAGCCACCTGGTGGCGCTCGCGTGAGCGACGTGCGCCTGCTCACCGCCCTGCTCGCGGCCGAGCACGCCGCGGTCTACGGCTACGGGGTGCTCGGCGGCCGCCTCGACGACGACACCCGCCCCGGCGCGCTGACGGCGTACGACGCCCACCGCGCGCGGCGCGACAGCCTGGCGGCCCGGCTGCGGGAGCGGGGCGCGGCCCCGCCGGTGGCGCTGCCGGCGTACGACGTGCGGGTCGCCGACCGGGCCGCGGCGCTGGCGCTGGCCGTGCGCCTCGAGGAGGGCCTGGCGGTGCGCTGGCGCGATCTCGTGGCCGGCACCGACGACCTGGCCCTGCGCACGCTCGGCTCCTCCGGGCTGCAGGAGGTCGCGGTGCGCGCGGCCCAGTGGCGGCGGACCGCCGGCGTGCGCCCGGTCACGGTGGCGCTCCCCGGGGTGCTGTAGCGCGGCCGCCCGGTCCGGCTCGCTCGGCGTCGGAGGCGACGGTCCTCTTCCCGGGCACATGCCCCCGGGCGAACATTCGGCCCCGGAAGATGCGCTCCAGCGCATGTCGCTCCGAGAGGACACCGTCCCCCGGGGCGCGAAGGGCGAGGCCGGGTGTCACCCAGCACGGCCTCGCCGTGCCGGCCGGGGTCGGGCCCGGGGCCAGCAGCGCTGGACCGTCGCGACCGGAGGGCGCGCTCCCTCAGCGGGCGACGTCGGCGACCACGGCGCCGGTCAGCCGGACCAGGTCGGCCGGCGCGAGCTCCAGCGACAGCCCGCGGCGTCCGGCCGAGACGTGGACGGTGTCGAACAGCTCGGCCGTCTCGTCGACCACGGTGCGCAGCCTCGCCTTCTGCCCGAGCGGGCTGATGCCGCCGACGACGTAGCCGCTGGAGCGCTCGGCCCGGGCCGGGTCGGCCATGGCCGCCTTCTTGCCGCCGAGCGCCCCTGCCAGCGCCTTGAGGTCGAGCGAGCCGGCGACGGGGACGACCGCGCAGACCAGCTCGCCGTCGAGGTCGGCCAGCAGCGTCTTGAGCATGCGCTCGGGCTCGACGCCGAGCGCCGCGGCGCCGGCCTCGCCGTAGGACACCGCGCCGTCGGGGACGGTGTAGGGGTGGACGGCGTGCGGGACGGCCGCGGCCGCCACCAGCCGGACCGCGGGGGTCAGCCGCGGACCTCGGCCAGGACGGCGGCGACGGCCTCGTCGACGGGCAGGGTGCGGGAGGTCCCGGCCGCCCGGTCGCGCAGCTCGACCAGCCCGTCGGCCAGCGCCTTGCCGACGACGAGGATCGTCGGCACGCCGAGCAGCTCGGCGTCCTTGAAGGCCACCCCCGGCGAGCCGCCGCGGTCGTCGAGCAGCACCTCGAGGCCCTGCTGCTCGAGCTCGCCGGCGATCCGCTCCGCCACGCCCTCGGTGTCGAACTTGCCGACCCGCACGACGTGCACGTCGACCGGCGAGATGGAGCGCGGCCAGACCAGGCCCTTCTCGTCGTGCAGCTGCTCGGCGACCACCGCGACGGCCCGGCTGACACCGACGCCGTAGGAGCCCATGGTCACGCGGACCGGCTTGCCCTCCTTGCCGAGGACGTCCAGGCCGAAGGCGTCGGCGTACTTGCGGCCGAGCTGGAAGATGTGGCCGATCTCGATGCCCTGGTCGATCCGCAGGGGCGAGCCGCAGCGGGGGCAGGGGTCGCCGTCGCGCACCTCGGCGGCGGGGACGGTGCCGGCCGGGGTGAAGTCACGGCCGGAGACGACGTTGACGGCGTGCTTGCCGGGCTGGTTGGCGCCGGTCACCCAGGCGCTGCCGGGCACGACGAGCGGGTCGACGAGGTAGCGGATCTTGGCGTCCGCGAGCACCTGCGGCCCGATGTAGCCCTTCACGAAGACGGGCTGCGCCGCGAAGTCGGCCGCCTCGAAGGGCAGCACCTCGGCCGGCGCGACGTTGGCCTCGAGCCGCTTGACGTCGACCTCCCGGTCGCCGGGCACGCCGACGACGAGCGGCTCGGTCCTCCCGTCCGGGTGGCGCAGCGTGACCACGACGTTCTTCAGCGTGCGCTCGGGACCGACGTCGTGGCCCTTGCCGCGCAGGTCGGCCACGAGCGTCTCGATGGTCGGGGTGTCGGGGGTGTCCAGCACCTCCATGGCGGGGTGGTCGCCCGGGTCCTGCGCCGCGCCGGCGCCGACCTCGACCGCCTCGGTGTTGGCGGCGTAGTCGCAGGTCGTGCACGAGACGAAGGTGTCCTCGCCGGTCGGCGAGACGGCGAGGAACTCCTCCGACGCGCTGCCGCCCATCGCCCCGCTGACGGCGGCGACGATCCGGTAGTCGATGCCGAGCCGCTCGAAGATGCGGACGTAGGTCTCGCGGTGGGCGGCGTAGCTGGCCCGCAGGCCGTCGTCGTCCAGGTCGAAGGAGTAGCTGTCCTTCATGACGAACTCGCGCCCGCGCAGCACGCCGGCGCGGGGGCGCGCCTCGTCGCGGTACTTCGTCTGCACCTGGTAGAGCACGACGGGCAGGTCCTTGTAGGAGGAGTACTCGCCCTTCACCAGGGTGGTGAACATCTCCTCGTGGGTGGGCCCGAGCAGGTAGTCGTTGCCCTTGCGGTCCTGGAGCCGGAACAGGTTGTCGCCGTACTCGGTCCAGCGTCCGGTCTTCTCGTACGGCTCACGCGGCAGCAGGGCCGGGAAGAGCACCTCCTGGCCGCCCATGCGGTCCATCTCCTGGCGCACGACGCGGGCCACCCGCTCGAGCACCCGCACGCCGAGGGGCAGCCAGGTGTAGATGCCGGGCGCGACGCGGCGGACGTAGCCGGCCCGCACGAGCAGTCGGTGGCTCGGGACCTCCGCGTCCGCCGGGTCCTCACGCAGCGTGCGCAGGAACAGGGTGGACATGCGGAGCACGGGCTCTCCTCGGGGGTTCGGGCGGAGCGCCCAGCCTATCGGCGGCCTCCGACGGGGGCATCTGCGTTCCGGGCAGCAGGAGACCCGACCGTCGCGTCGAAGGGAGCGGGACACCGCTACCCCGGAGGTCCCGTGCGCCGCGTCCTGCTCCCCCTGACCAGCCCTGCTCGTCGCCGGCCCGCTCGCGCTCGGCGCCCTCGCCGCGCCCGCCTCGGCCCAGCAGGCCCTCGCGGAGCCGACCACGACGGCCGCACCGCGCGTCGTCGTCGCCGACGTCGACAGCGGGATCAACCCCTACCACGCGGCGTACTACGCCGGCGGCGGTCCGTACGCCGGTCGCAGCGGCCCGAGCAGCGTCACCCCCGACGTGCTGGCCGAGTTCGGCATCGGCCCGGAGCAGACGATCGAGCTGACCCGCACCGGCGACTTCGCCAAGGACCTCGCGGCCGACAGGCCGACGTGGGACGCCGTCGAGCTGGGCAAGCCCTACTGGTTCAAGGGCACCAACGTCATCGGCATCTCCTTCGACGACGCCGCGGGCAAGACCCCGATCCTCGCGGACACCGGGGACGAGCACGGCGTCGGCACCTCCTCCGCCGTGCTGGCCGCCAACCCCGACGCCGTCGTGGTCCTCGTCGAGGGGACCACCGCCCCGTCCGAGCAGTGGGCCTTCACCCACCCGGCCGTGGACGTCGTCACCACGTCGTACGGCACGCCCGGCAGCCCCCCGCTCCCGTTCCACCTGACCGAGTCGTACGGCGGCACCGTGCTGCGCGGCAAGCTGCACTTCGGCGCGTCCGACAACTCCCCGGCGCTCTCCCCGCCGGACGGGACCTCCGGCCCCTGGTGGTCCATCGGCGTGGCCGGCTTCCACGAGGGCAGCAGCGGCGGCCGCGAAGCGGTGTCGGGCAACCTCGTCGACGTCGTCTCGGACTTCACCCAGACGCTCCCCTACTGCTCCGACTGCGAGAGCGGCACCCAGAGCGCGAGCGGCACGTCGTTCGCGACCCCGCGCAGCGCCGGCACCGCGTCGGCCGTGCTGCTGGAGGCCCGCCGCAAGGCCGGCCACGTCGGCGGCCCTGTGGTCAAGGACGGCCTCGGCTCCCTGATCGTCAGCGGCGGCGGCACCACGCTGACCCCCTGGCAGGTGCGCCGCGCGCTCGAGGAGGCGGCGTACGTCCCGACCACGGCCGACTACGACCCCGAGTCCGCGGTCTTCGACGACCTCGGCACCTCGGTCCCCGTCGTCGACGGCGCCGCCTTCACCCAGACCGGCTGGGGCCTGCTGTCGCCCGACCCGCAGTACGGCGTGGTCGGCAAGGCGCTGTCGCAGCTCGAGCGGCCGACGGTCACCAAGGACGGGCTGACCTGCGCGTTCGGGACCGCGATGCACCAGGCTCGCGTCACGTACTGGAACGACGTGGTCCTCGGCAGCGAGTCCTTCGGCACCACCGAGGACCCGTACCTGCCCTGCTGACCTAGCCTGCGGCGGTGCTGGTCCTGCTGCCACCGTCCGAGGGCAAGGCCCCCGGAGGGACCGGCCCGCCGCTGGACCTGGACCGCCTGTCCCGGCCGTCCCTGAACCCGGTACGCGGCCGGCTGCTCGACGCGCTCGAGCGGCTGGCCCGCGCGGAGCCCGACCGGCTGCGCACCGCCCTCGGGCTGCTCGGCCGGCCAGCAGGGCGAGGTCGACAAGGACGCCGTCCTGCGCAGCAGCCCGACGCTGCCGGCGCTGGACCGCTACACCGGCGTCGTCTACGACAACCTCGGCTACCGGAGCCTGTCCCCCGCCGGCCGGCGGCGGGCCGACGCCTCGCTCGTGGTGGCCAGCGCGCTGTTCGGGCTGCTGCGGCCGCGCGACCGGGTGCCGGCCTACCGGCTGTCCGCGGGCACCACGGTGCCGGGCCTCGGCGGCCTCGCGCCGCTGTGGCGGCCGGCCCTGGAGGCCGAGCTCGCCGCCACCCGAGGGCTGGTGGTCGACCTGCGCTCCGGGGCGTACGCCGCCCTGGCCCGGGCGCCGCGTGCCGTCGAGGTGCGGGTGCTGCGCGAGGCCGACGGGCAAGCGCTCGGTCGTCAGCCACGACAACAAGTGGACCAAGGGCCTGCTGGCCCGGGCGCTGTGCGAGCAGGGCGCGCGCACGGTCGCCGACGTCGCGGAGGTCGGGCGCGGGCTGTGCGACGCCGTCGAGGTCGAGGGCCGCCGGGTGGACCTGCTGCTGCACGGCCTGGCGAGCGCGCGGCCATGACGCCGGACGAGGTCCTCGCGCACTGCCTGGCGCTGCCCGGGGCGTGGCCGGACACGCCGTTCGGCCCGTACGTCCTGCCGAAGGTCGGACCGAAGCCGGGCAAGATCGTCGCGTTCCCTGGCGCGGAGCCGCCGTCAGTGGCTGTCAAGGTCACGCCCGAGGACGGCGCAGAGCTGCGTGCGGCCTACCCCGATGCGGTGGGCGACGCGCCGTACCTGAGCAAGCGGCACTGGGTGCGCGTCCTGCTCGACGGCACGCTGCCCGACGACGAGCTCGAGGAGCTGCTGCTGGCGTCCTACCGGCTGGTCGTGCGCGGCCTGCCGCGGTCGCAGCGCCCGCCCGACCCGGGCTGACGCTGGGACCCTGGGGTCAGACCTTCTCGGGGTAGAGCGAGTACGACGGGAAGTTGCCGTAGACCTGGCCCTCGCCCTCGGTGACGGCCTGCACGAGCAGGTCGCCGCCGACGAACGCGCCCTTCCACGACGCGCCCTTGCCGCCGAAGACCTCCTCACGGTCCCCGCGGCTGCGCGGCTTGTTGATGCCGACCTTGAAGGACTGCAGCTCCTCGGCGATGCGGGCGCCGAAGTCGGCGTCGTCGGTGGCCACCGAGGCGACCAGCGAGCCGTTGGAGGCGTTCATCGCGGCGAGCAGCTCGGCCTCGCTGTCGACCACGACGATCGAGTCGAGCGGGCCGAAGGGCTCGGCGTGGCGCAGCGACCACGACGGCGGCGGCTCGAGCAGGGTGGCCGGCGCGACGTACGCGCTGGTGTCCTGGCCGTCGAGGAACCGGCCCTGGGCCAGCGAGCCGCGGTAGATCGGGATGCCGCCGCCGGTGACCGCCTCGTCGTACTGCGCGCGCAGGTCGGCGGCCTTGGTGGCGGAGATGAGCGGGCCGAACTCGAGCTCGGGCAGCGCGTCGTCGGGGCTCTCGACCGCGAGCGGGTGGCCGAAGCGCAGGCTCTTCACGACCGGGAGGTACATCTCCAGGAACGCCGGCATGAGCTCGCGCTGCACGACGTAGCGCGGGTAGGCGGTGCAGCGCTGCTTGGCGTACTCGAAGCCCTTCTTCAGGTGGGCGGCGAGGTCGTCCCACTGGGAGAAGTCCCAGATGCCCCAGGCGTTGAGGCCCTCCTGCTCCAGGAAGTGCCGCTTGCCCGTGTCGGCCAGCGAGGTGGCGGCCTTGCGGCCGTTGGCGCGACCGCCGACGAAGGCCAGGCAGCCGATCTCCTCGGAGCGGATGAGCACGTCGCCGAGCTGGGCGCCGACGCCGGACAGCAGGGTGACCGGCAGGCCGGCCCGCTTCATGAACGCGTGGGCGAGGGTGAGGGTGTGGAAGCCGCCCTGCGAGGGGGTCTTGGCCACGACGCCGTTGCCGGCCAGGCACTGCACCAGCTCGGCGTGGACCTGCACGCTCATCGGGTAGTTCCAGGAGGCGATGTTGCTGACCGGGCCGGGCAGCGGGCTGCGGCCGGCCAGCTGGCGCTCGATCTCGCCGAGGTACCAGTCGACGCCGTCCAGCGCGCGGTCGACGTCGGCGCAGGCCAGCTTCCACGGCTTGCCGATCTCCCAGACCAGCAGCAGGGCGAGGGTGTCGCGGTGCTCGCGCATCTCGGCGACGGCCGCGGCGACCCGGCTCTTGCGCTCGTCGAGGTCGACCGCGCCCCAGGCCTTGTGCTCCTGCGCGGCGTGCGCCACGGCGGCCGCGGCCTCGTCGTGCGACACCCGCGGCGGGCCCTGGACCTGCGACCCGTCGACCGGCGACTGGTGCTCGCCCGGCGTGCCGATCTTCTGCCACGAGCCGCCGGCCAGGTTGAGGATGCGGTCGGCGTCGAAGGCCTCGGGGGCCGCCGAGCGGGCCCGGGCGTAGACGTCGGCCCAGGCGGTCCCCGGCTTGATCTGCATGGTCATGCGGTCCTCCGTGTCGGCGGTGCTGCGGGGCAACCTAACCAGGCACTAGAACAGGACGCTGGTGAAGGTCCCCACCGTCTGGAAGCCGACGCGCTCGTACGACCGGCGCGCGGGCGCGTTGTACTCGTTGACGTAGAGGCTGACGACGGGGGCGACCTGCGACCGGGCCAGCTCGACGACCGCGGCGACGCCGCTGACGGACAGGCCACGACCGCGTACGGCCGGGTGGACCCAGACCCCCTGGACCTGGCAGACCTGCGACGTGGCGGCGCCCGACCTCGGCCTTGAACAGCACCGCGCCGCCCTCGATCCGGGCGTAGGCGCGCTGCTGCTGCACCAGCTCCTCGACCCGGGCGCGGTAGAGCGCGCCGCCGTCGCCCTGCAGCGGCGAGACGCCGATCTCCTCGGTGAACATCGCGACGCAGGCGGGCAGCAGGACGTCGACCTCGTCCGGGCGGACCCGGCGCACGGCCGGGTCCGGCTCGACCGCCGGCGGCCCCGTCGAGCGCCATCAGCGGCTGGCCGCGCCGGACGTCGCGGGCCCGTCCCCAGGTGGGCTCCAGCAGCGACCAGAGCTGGTCGACCGCGTCGCTGCCGCCGACGAGCGACGAGCAGCGCCGGCCCTGCCGGCGGGCCCGGTCGGCGAAGGCGCGGACCGCGTCGGGCCCGGCCTGCGCGGGGACCAGGTTGGCGCCGGAGTAGCAGAGGGACTCCAGGCGCCCGCGCTCGCCGAAGCCCCAGACCTCGGCGCCGAGGCGCCACGGGTCCAGGCCCGCCTGCTCGATGCGCGAGGCGACGAAGCAGTCGGCGACCGGGTCGCGGGACAGCAGCGCCAGCGCCTCGTCGAGGTCACGCGCGTCCAGGACGCGGGTCCCCGACGTCCTCAGCACGGGCCGAGCCTAGAGCGTCCGGAGGTCTCCTAGCTCACGCCCACCGCGGGCTCGCCGCTCGGGCCGCTGTAGGCCTCGGCGAGCCGCAGCGCCTCCTCGATCAGCGTCTCGACGATCTGCGCCTCGGGGACGGTCTTGATGACCTCGCCCTTGACGAAGATCTGGCCCTTGCCGTTGCCGGAGGCGACGCCGAGGTCGGCCTCGCGGGCCTCGCCCGGGCCGTTGACGACGCAGCCCATGACCGCGACGCGGAGCGGCACCGTGAGGCCCTCGAGACCGGCGGTCACCTGCTCGGCGAGCGTGTAGACGTCGACCTGGGCGCGGCCGCAGGACGGGCAGGACACGATCTCGAGGCCCCGGGTCTTCAGGTTCAGCGACTCCAGGATGGCCAGGCCGACCTTGACCTCCTCGACCGGCGGCGCCGACAGCGAGACGCGGATCGTGTCGCCGATGCCCTCGGCCAGCAGCGCGCCGAAGGCGACGGCCGACTTGATCGTCCCCTGGAAGGCCGGGCCGGCCTCGGTGACGCCGAGGTGCAGCGGGTAGTCGCAGCGCTGCGACAGCAGCCGGTAGGCCTGCACCATGACGACCGGGTCGTTGTGCTTGACCGAGATCTTGATGTCGCGGAAGTCGTGCTCCTCGAACAGCGAGCACTCCCACAGGGCCGACTCGACCAGCGCCTCCGGCGTCGCCTTGCCGTACTTCGCCATGATCCGCTTGTCGAGGCTGCCGGCGTTGACGCCGATCCGGATCGGGGTCCCGCTCTCGCGGGCGGCCCGGGCCACCTCGCCGACCTTGCCGTCGAACTCGCGGATGTTGCCCGGGTTGACGCGCACGGCCGCGCAGCCGGCGTCGATGGCCGCGAAGATGTACTTGCTCTGGAAGTGGATGTCGGCGATCACCGGGATCTGCGACTGCTTGACGACGCGGGGCAGCGCCTCGGCGTCGACCGGGTCGGGCACGGCGACCCGGACGATCTGGCAGCCGGTCGCGGTCAGCGCGGCGATCTGCTGCAGCGTGGCGTTGACGTCGGCCGTGACGGTCGTCGTCATCGACTGCACGCTGATCGGCGCCCCGCCGCCGACGAGGACGCCCCCGACGTCGAGCTGGCGGGTCTGCCGGCGCTCCGCGAGGCGGGCGGGCGGCAGCTCGGGCATGCCGAGGGACACGGGCACAGAGGTCATCAGGATCCTGTCAGCGAGATGGGGTTGACGATGTCGGCGCCGAGGATGAACAGCGTGGCGCCGATGAAGACGACCACCACCGCGTAGGTCAGCGGCAGCAGCTTGGTGAGGTCGACGCGCTGCAGGTCGCCGCGGTAGCCGCGCAGCCGGCGCAGCCGGTCGCGGGCCTGCTCGAAGCCGAGGACGGCCAGGTGGCCGCCGTCGAGCGGGAGCAGCGGCAGCAGGTTGAAGACGCCGACGAACAGGTTGAGACCCGCCATGAGCAGCAGGAAGTCGCTGATCCGGATGTCCAGCGGCAGGGCGCCCGCCGCGAGGATCTCGCCGCTGACCCGGCCGGCGCCGTACGCCCCGACGAGGCCCTGCGGGTCGCGCTCGTCGCTGTAGAGCTTGGTGATCGTCCCGAGCTTCTCGGTGAGCGAGACCCAGGTGCCCTTGATGATCAGGCCCAGGCGGTCGACGCTCTCCTGCGCGGCGTCGACCGGGCCGAGCCGCTCGGTGACGAGCGTGTGGCCCGGCGCCGATCGCGCCGACGGTCTCGACCGTCTTCGGGTCCTCCAGCGACGGGCGCTGCACCGGCACCGGGGTGACGGAGACCGTGCGCTGCGTGCCGTCGCGCTCGACGACCAGGTCGACCGGCCGGCCCGGCGAGGAGCGGACCGCGATGACGACGGCCTCCCAGGTCGGCGTGCGGGTGCCGCCGACCGAGACGACCCGGTCGTCGGCGCGCAGCCCGGCAGCCTGCGCGGGCGCCGGCTGCGTGCCGGTCGCGCCGCAGGCCGGCGCTCCTGGCCGGTCTGCGGCAGCGTCTGGAGGCACGCAGGCACTGCGGGGCGGTGAGCACCGGGCGCCTCGTCGTCGACGACCCCGACGGCGAAGGTCACGCCGAAGACGAGGGCGATCGCGATGAGGAAGTGCACGGTCGAGCCCGCGGCCAGCACGACCGCGCGCTGGCCCGGGCTTCTGCTTGTAGAAGGCGCGGTCCTCGTCGCCCGGCGGGACCTCCTCGAGGGGGGTCATGCCGACGATCTTGACGAAGCCACCGGCCGGGATGGCCTTGACGCCGTACTCGGTCTCGCCGCGCTGGCGCGACCACAGGGTCGGGCCGAAGCCGACGAAGAACTGCGTCGCCTTCATGCCGTAGCGACGGGCGGTGAAGAAGTGGCCGGCCTCGTGCAGCATGACCGAGACGAGCAGCGCGACCACGAAGGCCAGGGCGCCGAGCAGGACCACGGGCTACCTCTCTGTTCGGACGGTGCAGAGCTCTCGGGCGCGTCTGCGCGCGTCGTCCTCAGTCTCCAACACCTCGGACAGGGTCGGACGTTCCCTGAACGGCGTCTCGGCGACGACCTGCGCCACCGTGTCGACGATGGCCGGGAAGTCGAGGCGCCCGTCCAGGAAGGCCTCGACGCACACCTCGTTCGACGCGTTGAACGCCGCCGGGGTCGCACCGCCGCGCCGGCCGGCCTCGCGGGCCAGCTGCACCGCGGGGAACGCGGCGTCGTCGAGCGGCAGGAACTCCCAGGTCGACGGCGGTCGACCAGTCCATCCCGGCCGCGGCGCCCGGCACCCGGTCGGGCCAGGTGAGGCCCAGCGCGATGGGCAGCCGCATGTCGGGCGGGCTGACCTGCGCCAGCGTCGAGCCGTCGGTGAACTCCACCATCGAGTGCACCAGCGACTGCGGGTGCACGACCACGTCGATGGCGTCGTACGGCGTGCCGAACAGCAGGTGCGCCTCGATGAGCTCCAGGCCCTTGTTGACCAGCGTCGCGGAGTTGATCGTGACCACCGGGCCCATGTCCCAGGTCGGGTGCTGCAGGGCCTGCTCCGGCGTCACGCCGGCCAGCTCCGCGCGCGAGCGCCCGCGGAACGGCCCGCCGCTGGCGGTGAGCACCAGCCGGCGCACCTCGTCGGCGCGGCCGCCGCGCAGGCACTGCGCCAGCGCCGAGTGCTCGGAGTCGACGGGGACGATCTGGTCGCGGTACGGGCGTGACCAGCGGGCCGCCGGCGACCAGCGACTCCTTGTTGGCCAGGGCCAGCGTGCGGCCGGCCTCCAGCGCGGCCAGCGTCGGCGCCAGGCCGATCGAGCCGGTCATGCCGTTGAGCACGACGTCGCAGGGCCAGGCGGCGAGCTCGGTGGCGGCGTCCGGGCCGGCCAGGACCTTCGGCACGCGGAACTCGCCGGAGCTGTAGCCGCGCCGCTGCGCCTCGGCGTAGAAGGCCAGCTGCAGGTCCTGCGCCGCGGTCGCCCGGGCCACGGCGACGACGTCGACGCCGCAGCTCGAGCGCCTGCGCGGCCAGCAGGTCGACCCGGCCGCCGCCGGCCGCCAGCCCGACGACGCGGAGCCGGTCGGGGTTGCGCCGCACCACGTCGATCGCCTGGGTGCCGATGGAGCCGGTCGACCCGAGCAGCACGACCTCACGAGGGCTCACCTCGCCAGTGTCCCAGGTGCTGCGGTAGACAGCGCTCCCACGACCCCGGAGGTCCCTGTGCTGCTCGTCATCGCCACCCTGCCCGGCAAGCCCGAGAAGCGCGCCGAGCTGGCCGCCCTGCTGGCGAAGGGCGCGCAGGTCAGCCGCGGCGACGCCGGCTGCCTGTCCTACGGCGTTCTACGCCGACGTCGAGGACGAGAACGCCTTCGTGTCGATCGAGTCCTGGGAGGACCGGGCGTCGCTGGACGCCCACTTCGGGCAGCCGCACGTGCTCGAGCTGCTCGCCAAGGCCCCCGACCTGCTGGCCGGCGCGCCGGTCATCACCGTGCACGAGGTGGCGAGGCTGCGACCGCCTCGACGCTGTAGCGGGCTACTCCAGCGCGGCGAGCTGGCCGCAGGCGCCGGCGATCTCCTGGCCGCGGGTGTCGCGGACCGTCGTCGCGACGCCGGCCGCGCGCAGCCGGCGCACGAACTCGCGCTCGACCGGCTTGGGGCTCGCGTCCCACTCCGAGCCCGGCGTCGGGTTCAGCGGGATGAGGTTGACGTGCACGAGCTTGCCCTTGAGCAGCTTGCCCAGCAGGTCGGCCCGCCACGGCTGGTCGTTGACGTCGCGGATCAGGGCGTACTCGATCGAGAGCCGGCGCCCGGTCGTACGGGTGTAGTCGAGGGCCGCGCCGAGGACCTCGCGGACCGGCCAGCGGGTGTTGACCGGGACGAGGGTGTTGCGCAGCTCGTCGTCCGGGGCGTGCAGCGACAGCGCGAGGGTGACCTGCAGGCCCTCCTGCGTGAGCTTGCGGATCGCCGGCACCAGGCCGACGGTCGACACGACGATGTTGCGCTGGCTCATGCCGAGGCCCTGCGGCGCCGGGTCGGTGAGCCGGCGGACGGCGCCGAGGACCCGGTTGTAGTTGGCCAGCGGCTCGCCCATGCCCATGAAGACGACGTTGCTGACCCGGCCGCCCTGCGCCGCCTCGGCGCGCTGGGCGGTGACCACCTGGTCGACGATCTCGCCGGTCGACAGGTTGCGGGTCAGGCCGGCCTGGCCGGTGGCGCAGAACGGGCAGGCCATGCCGCAGCCGGCCTGGCTGCTGACGCAGACGGTCGTGCGCTCGGGGTAGCGCATGGTCACCGACTCGACGAGCGTGCCGTCGTGGGCGCGCCACAGGCTCTTGACCGTGGCGCCGCCGTCGCAGTCGACGTCGCGCACCTTGGTCAGCAGGTCCGGCAGCAGCGGCGCCAGCCGCTCGCGGGCGGCCGCGCCGAGGTCGGTCATCTGCTCGGCCGAGTGACCGGCGAAGTAGTGCCGGCTGAGCTGGTCGGCGCGGAACGCCTTCTCGCCCAGCTCCACCACGGCCGTACGCCGCTCCCCCGCGTCGAGGTCGGCGAGGTGGCGCGGCGGCAGGCCGCGCTTGGGCGCGTCGAAGACGAGGGGCAGGACGGTCACGGGGAGTGCAGCGCCCGGAGCAGGCGCGATCTTCCCGTCAGGCGGAGAAGGCCGAGCTCAGGGCGTCGCGGGCGCTGACGACCTCCTCGACCAGGGCCATCACGTCCTGGGCGGGCACCGAGGCGGCGTTGAGCGCCTCCTGCTGCTCGATCGTCGGCGAGCGCCGGTCTGGGCGAGGTCGGCCAGCACCTGGCCGGCGATCAGCGCGCGCTGCAGCGGCGGGTGGCTGCGCGAGGGGTCGGCGTGGTGGCCGGCGATGGCCCCGCACAGCTCCTCCGGGAAGTGCCAGGCGCTGAGCACCTGGGCGCACAGGTCGGCGTGCGAGCCGCCGTAGGCGCGCAGCTCCTCGCGCATGCGGGCCCACTTGCCCGGGCGCGCGGCGATGCCGGCGAGCACCCGGTCGTGCAGGGCGCGGTCGTGCTGGCGCAGCAGCGCGTCGCCGAGGTCGTGCAGCAGCCCGGCGCAGAACGCCTCGGGGGCGGCGGCGCGCACCCGAGGGGCGACCAGGCTGGTGCCGCTGGCGACCGCCGTGGCGCGCTGCCAGAAGCCCGGCGGGAGGGCGTCCGGGCTCGTCAGGCCGGCGGCCGCGACGGCGGCCAGGGACCGGACGGTCTGGAAGCCGATGACCGTGATGGCGAAGCTCGGCGTGCCGACCCGGCCGGACAGCCCGTAGTAGACCGAGTTGGCGACGCGCAGGATCCGGGCGGTCAGGGCCGGGTCCATGCCGGCCGCCTTCGACGACGTCGGCGGCGCCGGCGTCCGGGTCGTCGACGACCTGCACCACGCGCAGCGCGGCAGCGCGGGACGCGGGCAGCTGGTCGAGCTCCTGCACGAGACGCTCGACCAGGGTGGGAGCAGGGGTCCAGGTGGACGCGGTCACGACGCGACCTCCAGGCGCGGGCGGGCGAGCTGGCTCGCGGGGGCAGGACGGCTGAACAGGTAGCCCTGGGCGTACGGGCAGCCGAGCGACCGCAGCTGCTCGAGCTGCTCCTCGGTCTCGACGCCCTCGGCCACGGTGGCCAGGCCCAGGGAGGTGGCCAGCGCCACGATGGTGGCGACGACCGGGTCGGCGCCCGGCCCCTCGTACCCGGAGAGGAACGAGCGGTCGATCTTGAGCTGGTCGACCGGCAGGCCGCGCAGCAGCGCCAGCGAGGAGTAGCCGGTGCCGAAGTCGTCCAGGGAGATCCGCACGCCGAGGCGGCGCAGGCTCAGGAAGGTGCGCACGGCGACGTCCGGGTCGAGCATGACGACGGTCTCGGTGAGCTCCAGGCACAGCCGGCCGCCGGGCAGGCCGGTCTCCCAGAGCACCCGCTGCACCACGTCGGCGAAGTCGGGCTGGCGCAGCTGGATCGGCGAGACGTTGACGGAGACCGACCGCGGCGCGACGACGCCGGGGCCGGTCGGCCAGTCGACCAGCTGCCGGCACGCGGTCTCGAGCACGTGCTTGCCGAGCCGCACCACCAGGCCGTTCTGCTCGGCCAGCTCGACGAAGTCGCTGCGGCGGGACGCTGCCCCGCGTCGGGTGGTCCCAGCGGGCCAGCGCCTCGACGCCGACGGTGCTGCCGTGCGGGTCGCCGGGCCGGCCGACCGAGACGATCGGCTGGTAGTGCGACGGCGATGACGCCCTCGACCAGGGCGTGCCGCAGGTCGCTCGACCAGCGCCAGCCGGTCCTGCGCCTGCTCGCGGGCCCGCTCGTCGAACAGCGCCCAGGTGCCCTTGCCGCTGTTCTTGGCCTGGTACATCGCGACGTCGGCGTCGCGGAGCAGCCCCTCGGCGGAGCCGGCCTCGGTCGGGCCGCCGGAGAGGACCACGCCGACGCTGCCGCCGACCGAGCACTCGCGGCCGTCGACCAGCACCGGGCCGGCCCAGCGCCTCGAGGAGCCGGGCGGCGACCGGCGGCGGCCTCCGCCTCGTTGCTCGACGGCGCGGCACAGGACGGCGAACTCGTCGCCGCCGAAGCGGGCCACCAGGTCGCCCTCGCGGACGGCGCCGCGCAGCCGCTCGCCGACCTCGACCAGCAGGCGGTCGCCGGCGTCGTGGCCGAGGGAGTCGTTGACCAGCTTGAAGTCGTCGAGGTCCAGGAAGAGCACGGCGAGCGACTCCTCGCCGTGGCGAGGCGCTCGGACGACCTGCTCGAGCAGCTGGCGCCGGTTCGGCAGGCCGGTGAGCGGGTCGTGCAGCGCCCGGTGCGCCAGCTGGCGCTCCCAGGCCCGGCGGTCGGTGACGTCCTCGAGGGTGCCGAGGAAGCCGGCGTCGCGGTTGGAGCTGCGCACCGGCACGACGCGGGCGTGCACCTCGCGCATCTCGCCGTCGGTGCGCAGCAGGCGCAGCGGCAGCTCGACGCTCTCCCCCATGAGCACCCGGCCGAACGCCGCGAGCGCGGGCTCGAGGTCGTCGGCGTGCAGGTGGGCGAGCCACTGGGTGCCGAGCAGCTGCGCCTCGGACAGGCCGTGCATGGCGCAGTACCGGTCGTTGACGTAGCCCAGCCGCAGCCCGCCGTCGGAGGAGAAGATGCCGATCGGCGCCTGGTCGGCCAGGGCCTGGAAGCGCTCGTAGGACGCCTGCAGCTCCTCGGCGACCTCGTGCACCTCGTTCTTGGGCGTGAGCCGCAGCACCCAGCCGGCCTCGTCCGGGCTGCCGACCGGGACGCCGGTGGCCTCCAGCTCAGGCGGGTGCCGTCCGGCGCTCCAGCACCAGGCTGCGCCGGGTGGTGCGGACCGGGTCGACGAGCCCGGCGGTGTCCTCGGGCTCGTCGGCCTCGGCGCGCGAACGGGCTGTGCTGCAGGCGGGCGAACGGCAGCCCGGCCAGCTCCTGCTCGGCGTAGCCGAGCAGCTCGGCGCAGGAGCGGTTGGCCCAGCGGACGACCAGGGAGCCGAGGGGCTGGGCGAGGACGAGCAGCGCCTCGGTGTCGAAGCCGGCGAAGGCGGCGAACACGGCCGGGTCGACGTCGACCTGGTCCGGGCGAGCCCCGCAGCGCCGTGTTGCACCCCCACGGCGGGGCTGCGGCACGGTCGACCGGCGCCGTTCCACCACCACGTCGTGCTCCCGTCCTGGGCGTGCTGAGCTCCAGCGGCGTCCTGCCGCTGCACAGTGTCTCGACCCGGAGCCGGGGCAGCAGAGCACCCGTGCGGGTGAGCAGACAGGCGCTACGGCAGCGGGACGAAGGCGGTGAGGAGCAGCCAGGCGACCGGCGCGCTGGGCAGCAGCGAGTCCAGCCGGTCCATCAGGCCGCCGTGGCCCGGGAGCAGCGTGCCCATGTCCTTGATGCCGATGTCGCGCTTGACCATCGACTCCCCCAGGTCGCCGAGGGTGGCGCTGGCCGTGAGCGCCAGGCCGTACGCCGCACCCAGCAGCGGGTTCGCGTCGAGCAGCGTGGCGAAGAAGATCGCGCCGCCGATCGGCGCAGGCCGTGCAGGAGCCGGCGAAGCCCTCCCAGGACTTCTTCGGCGAGACCGACGGCGCCATCGGGTGCTTGCCGAACAGCACGCCCGCGGTGTAGCCGCCCACGTCGCTGCACACGACGGTGGCGATGAAGGCGGTCACCCGGCGCGGGCCGTCCGGCGGGGCGGCGAGCAGGGCGCAGAAGCCGGCCAGGAACGGCACGTAGGCCGCGGTGAACACCGACGCGGCCAGGTCGCGCAGGTAGCCCTCGGGCGGGTCGGCCAGCCGCCAGACGAGGCAGGCGAGCACCGTGATCAGCAGCCCGAGGACGAGCGCGTCGGCGCCGTCGCGGTAGGCCAGCACGAGCATGCCCGCACCACCCACGAGCAGCGGCACCAGCACCGGGCGGGCGCCGAGCTGGCGCAGCGCCTTGACGATCTCGTACGTCCCGAGCGACCGCGGCGGCGACGAGCACGCCGATGAACACCCAGCGGAACGGGCGAGAACAGCGGGACCGTGATGAGCAGGCCGAGCACCACCCCGACCGCGATCGCGGCCGGGAGGTTGCGACCGGCCCGGCCACCGGTGCGCTTGCCGGGCGCCCCCTCGTAGGACGGCGCGGTCTCGATCGCGGCCATCAGACCTCGAGCAGCTCGGCTTCCTTGTGGCGGAGCAGCTCGTCGACGGACGCGACGTACTGCCCGGTGGTCTTCTCCAGCTCCTTCTCCGCCCGGACGACCTCGTCCTCGCCCGTCTCGCCGTCCTTGACCAGGCGGTCGAGCTCCTCCTTGGCCTTGCGGCGGATGTTGCGGATGGAGATCTTGGCGTCCTCCGCCTTGTTGCGGGCGACCTTGATGAAGTCGCGGCGCCGCTCCTCGGTGAGCTGCGGGAAGACGATGCGGATGATCGTGCCGTCGTTGGTCGGGTTGACGCCCAGGTCGCTGTTGCGGATCGCCGTCTCGATCAGCCCGAGCGAGCCCTTGTCGTAGGGCGCGACGACCGCCATCCGCGGCTCCGGCACGGTCAGCGACGCGAGCTGGATGACCGGGGTCATGGCGCCGTAGTAGTCCACGACGATCTTGTTGAACATGGCCGGGGTCGCCCGGCCGGTGCGGATGCCGCCGAAGTCGTCCTTGGCGACGGCGACCGCCTTCTCCATCTTCTCCTCGGCGTCGAGGAGGGTGTCGTCGATCACTGGTCGTCTCCGTTGTTCACGAGGGTGCCGATCTTCTCACCGCGGACGGCGCGGGCGATGTTGCCCTCCGCGAGCAGGTCGAACACGACGATCGGCAGGCCGTTGTCCATGCACAGGCTGATGGCGGTCGCGTCCGCGACCTTGAGCCGCCGCTCGAGGACCTCCTCGTAGGACAGCACGTCGAACTTCACCGCGTCGGGGTTCTTGCGCGGGTCGTCGTCGTAGACGCCGTCGACCTGCTTGGCCATGAGCACGCACTCGGCGCCGATCTCCAGCGCCCGCTGGGCGGCCGCGGTGTCGGTCGAGAAGAACGGCGCCCCGAGCCCGGCGCCGAAGATGACGACCCGCCCCTTCTCCAGGTGGCGGACGGCCCGACGGGGGACGTACGGCTCGGCGACCTGGCCCATGGCGATGCTGGTCTGCACGCGGGTGTCGACGCCCTGCTTCTCCAGGAAGTCCTGCAGCGCCAGGCAGTTGATGACGGTGCCGAGCATGCCCATGTAGTCGGAGCGCGGCCGGTCCATGCCCTGCTCGGTCAGCTCGGCGCCGCGGAAGTAGTTGCCGCCGCCGATGACGATGGCGACCTGCACGCCGGTGCGGACGACCTCGGCGATCTGGCGGGCGATGGCCTGCACCGTCTTGGGGTCGACCCCCATGGCGCCGCCGCCGGCGAACGCCTCGCCGGACAGCTTCAGCAGGACGCGCTCGTAGGCCCGCCCCGACGACGGGGAGGCCCCCTCCACGGTCTCGCTCATGTGGTGGGGACCTCCCTGTCGACGGCTGCGGGGAACGTACTGGACTAGGCCTGCCCGACCTTGAAGCGGGCGAAGCCGGTGAGCGTCACGCCGGCCTCCTCGAGCACCTTGCCCACGGTCTTCTTGTTGTCCTTCGCGAACGCCTGCTCCAGCAGGACGGAGTCCTTGAAGAAGCCGGTGACGCGACCCTCGACGATGCGCGGCAGCGCCGCCTCGGGCTTGCCCTCCTCGCGGGCGGTGGCCTCGGCGATGTCGCGCTCCTTGGCGACGACGTCCTCGGGCACCTCCTCGCGCGTCACGTAGGTCGGCGCGAAGGCGGCGATGTGCTGGGCGACGTCCTTGGCGATCTCGGCGTTCTCGGCCGAGAGCTCCACCAGCACGCCGAGCTGCGGCGGCAGGTCGGGGTTGGTCTTGTGCAGGTAGAGGCCGACGTAGGGCGCCTCGAAGGTCGTCACGCGACGCACCTCGATCTTCTCGCCCAGGCTGGCGTTGGCGTCGGTGAGGACCTCGGACAGCGGCTTGCCGCCGACCTGGACGCTCGCCAGCGACGCGGCGTCGTTGCTGCCGAAGGCGGCGTCGACGACGGTCTGCGCGAGCTCGCCGAACTTCGGGCTCTTGGCCACGAAGTCGGTCTCGCAGTTGAGCTCGAGCAGGGTGCCCTTGGTGGTGCCCTCGAGCTTGGCGATGACCAGGCCGTTGGAGGCGGCGCGGCCCTCGCGCTTGGCGACGCCCTTGAGGCCCTTGATGCGGAGCTGCTCGACGGCCTTGTCGTAGTCCCCGTCGGCCTCGACGAGGGCGTTCTTGCAGTCGGTCATGCCCGCGCCGGTGGCCTCACGGAGCTTCTTGATGTCCGCGGCGGTGATGGAAGCCATGTCTTCTCTCGTCTCGTCTCGTCTGGGGGCGGCGCGCCGCGGCCGGGCCCCCGGAGGGGACCCGGCCGCCGCTCGCTGCTACTGCGCGTCGGTGGTCTGGTCGATCGCCGGGGCCTGCGTCACGGCGCCGGAGTCGGCACCGGCCGCGCCGCTGACCGTCTCGGCCGGGCTGGTGGGGGCGGGGGCGTCGGTCGCGGGCGCCTCGGCGGCACCGGCACCCTCGACCGCAGCCGTGTCGACACCGGCGGTCGCGGCAGCGCCGCCCTGCAGGAGCTCCTGCTCCCACGCCGGCAGCGGCTCGTCGCCGGCGACCTGGCCGGTCGGCGCGTCGTAGGACGGCTTGTCGTCGGAGCCGGCCGCGGCGTTGGAGCCGGCGCGGGCCATCAGGCCCTCGGCGACCGCGTCGGCGATCACGCGGGTGAGGACGCCGATCGAGCGGATCGCGTCGTCGTTGCCCGGGATCTTGTAGTCGACGACGTCGGGGTCGCAGTTGGTGTCGAGGATCGCGACGACCGGGATGCCCAGCTTGCGCGCCTCGTTGACCGCGAGGTGCTCCTTGTTGGTGTCGACGACCCAGACGGCGCTGGGGGTGCGGGTCATCTCGCGGATGCCGCCCAGGGTGCGCTCGAGCTTCTTGCGCTCGCGGTCGAGGACCAGCGCCTCCTTCTTCGTCAGCACGGTCTGGCCACCGGTCTGCTCGATGAGCTCGAGCTCCTTGAGGCGCTGCAGGCGGCCGTAGACGGTCGAGAAGTTGGTGAGCATGCCGCCCAGCCAGCGCTCGGTGACGTAGGGCATGCCCACGCGACCGGCCTGCTCGACGATCGACTCCTGCGCCTGGCGCTTGGTGCCGACGAACATGACCGTCCCGCCGTGGGCGACCGTCTCCTTGACGAAGTCGTAGGCGCGGTCGATGTAGCCCAGGGTCTGGGTCAGGTCGATGATGTAGATGCCGTTGCGCTCGGTGAAGATGAAGCGCTTCATCTTCGGGTTCCAGCGCTTGGTCTGGTGCCCGAAGTGCGCGCCGCTCTCGAGGAGCTGGCGCATGGTGACGACCGCCATGGGTGGCCTTGTCTGTGCTCGCACGACGGCCGGCCCGCACGCGTGCGGCCCGGCTGCGGTGCTCGTCCGGTTGTCGCTCGGCGCCGGGTGGCGCCTCGCCCTGGCGCCCGCGGGGACCGCCCCGCTCCCCGAGGGGAGACCGGTGGGACGGCCCGTTCCCGGGCGCGCGAAGTCGACGCCTCGCGGCGCCGCTGCGACGAGTGTACGCCGGGCGCCCGCTCGGCCCCGGTCCGTCGTCCCCAGGCCGGCCGCTGTCCACAGGCGGGCCTCCTGCGCGCCGTGCTGCTGCCGCGGCACGGCCATGGTCCTCGCCGACGGAGGTGCGGGATGGGTCGGTCGTGGAGGACGGGGCGCGGAGCGGTGGCGGTGGTGGTCCTGCTCGTGTCGTGCTGGCTGCGCCCGCCGGCGCGGCTCGCCGGACCGTGGGTGTGGCCGCTGGACGGGGCGCGGGAGGTGGGGCGGCCGTTCGCCCCGGGGGCCACGCGCTGGTCGGCCGGGCACTACGGCGCCGACCTGCCCGCGCCCCAGGGTGCCGCTGTCCGCGCCGCCGGCGCGGGGCGGGTCTCCTACGCCGGGCTGCTCGCCGGGCGCGGGGTCGTCGTGGTCGTCCACGGGGCGCTGCGCACCACCTACGAGCCGGTGGCCGCGGCCGTCGCCGTCGGCGACCAGGTGGCGGCGGGCCAGCTGCTGGGGCGCGTCGCCGGGGCGCACGCGTCGTGCGGGGCGGGGTCCTGCCTGCACTGGGGGCTGCGGCGCGGGGAGGACTACCTGGACCCGGTGCGGCTGCTGGGTGGTCCGGTGCGGCTGCTGCCGGTGGGAGGTGTGGCGTCCCGCGGGCGGGGTGGCGGCGACGGGCGGGAGGTCCGCGGGCGGGAGGTCCGCGGGCGGGGTGGCTCCGCACGCGGGCACCTGGGGCGCGGAGGACTCCGCCGGAGGCGCGGTCCGCGGCGCGCGCTCGTCCTGGCGCAGACCGCGCCACGGCCGCCGACGGTGCCCGCGCCCCGGTCCCGCGCGCCGCGCTGGACGCCCCGGCGGTGCGGCCCACGCGTCGCTCCCGAGCCGGGCAGCACCCTCCTCTCGCTGCGCCGGAGCGACTTGCCGCTCACCTCGCTCGCCCTGGTCGCGCTGCTGGCCGGACTGGCGCTGGTCCGCTCGAGCCCACGCCCGACGGCTCCGCCCCGCGCGGGAGCCCCGTCGACGGCCGCGCGCGCCGGAGCCCGCTGCAGCGACGGCGCGCCGGAGCCCGCTTCCACGACGTCCGCACGGCGCGCCCGCCGTCGACCTCGACGAAGAGCGTCGGCGGCGGCGGGCCGTCGACCGTGACCCCGGCAGCCCGCGGTCAGGGCGCCGCGGCGATCTCCAGGAGCGAGCGGCGGGCCAGGTCGACGGCGGTCCGGAGCCGGAGCAGGCGCTCGACGACGGCCTCCCCCGGCGGGTGGCCGGCGTCCCGCTCGTAGCGGTCGGCCAGGGCCGTCCACTTCAGCAGCGCGTCGGCGTTGCGCGCCGCCCGCAGCTCGGCGTCGCGGGCCAGGGCCTCCACGCCGCGCGGCTCGCCGTACCGGGGGGCGGGCATGCTCCGCACGGCGGTGCCACGAGCGGGCCCCGGGAGGGTGTGCGCCATCGTCACGTCCAGTCGGTTCAGGGACTGCCTGGGCGTCCGCCCGGCGCGACTGTGCCACCCCGGCGGCCGTACCGCCCGCGCGCGCGGGGCTTCTGTCCGGAGTGCCCGGAAGGTCGGCCGAGACCGGCCGCGGACGGGGCCCGGCCGTCAGTCCTTCTGGTCGGCGAGCTTCCCGCGGAGCTGCATGACGGCCTTGGTGTGCATCTGGCAGATGCGGCTCTCGGTGACCCCGAGGACCTGGCCGATCTCGGCGAGGGTCAGCCCCTCGTAGTAGTAGAGGGTGACGACGATCTTCTCGCGCTCGGGCAGCGTGTTGATGGCCTTCGCGAGCAGGTACTTCGTCTCCTCGGACTCGAACGCCTGGACCGGGTCCTCGGCCTTGGTGTCCTCGAGGGTGTCGCCCAGGGTGACCGAGTCGCCCTTCTCGCCACCGGCGGAGAGCAGCTCGTCGAGCGCGACGACGTTGACGAAGGAGACCTGGCCGAAGATCTGGTGCAGGTCCTCCAGCGAGATGCCCAGCTCGTCGGCGACCTCGGACTCGGTCGGCGTGCGGTGCAGCTTGGCCTCGAGCAGCGCGTAGGCCTTCTCGACCTCGCGGGCCTTGGAGCGCACCGAACGCGGGATCCAGTCGATCGAGCGGAGCTCGTCGATGATCGCGCCCTTGATCCGGCTGATCGCGTAGGTCTCGAACTTGATGGCGCGCTCGATGTCGAACTTCTCGATCGCGTCGATCAGGCCGAAGATGCCGTAGGAGACGAGGTCGGCCTGCTCGATGTTGGGCGGCAGGCCCACGCCGACGCGGCCGGCGACGTACTTGACCAGCGGCGAGTAGTGCAGGATCAGTCGCTCGCGAAGGCGCTCCTCGCCGGAGGACTTGTACTCCCGCCACAGCTCGGCGATCGCCGACTCGATCTCGGCGCGCTCCTCGTCGCTCACGCCGGCGAAGCGGCCGCGACGGGCGGGCGCCTTGGGCGCCTCGGCCTCGGCAGTCACGGGAGGGGCGTCGCTGGTGGCGACGTCGTCCGCCGGCACCGCCCTGAGGTGGCTGCCCGCGCCCGAGGCCGAGCTCTCAGGCTCGGGGGTGCGCAAGCTCATAGCTCTTCCTCAGTCGTTCGACGCTGACATGCGTGTAGATCTGGGTCGTTGCGAGCGTAGCGTGACCCAGCAGCTCCTGGACGCTGCGCAGGTCCGCGCCGCCCTCGAGCAGGTGCGTGGCGGCGCTGTGCCGCAGCCCGTGCGGGCCCATCTCCGGCGCGCCGGGGACCGCCTCCAGCCGGGTGTGCACCAGGCCGCGGACGGTGCGCTGGTCGACCCGGCCACCGCGCCGCCCCAGCAGCAGCGCCGGGCCGCTGTGCGGCTGCACCCAGGCCGGGCGACCCTCGGGACAGCCAGGCGTCGAGCGCGCGCTGCGCCGGCAGGCCGTACGGGACGGAGCGCTCGCGGCGGCCCTTGCCGAGGACGCGGAGCAGCCGACGGGAGGTGTCGACGTCGTCGAGGTCGAGCCCGCACAGCTCGCCGACGCGGACGCCCGTGGCGTAGAGCAGCTCGAGGACGAGCCGGTCGCGCAGGTCGGTGACCGCGTCGCCGTCGGCGCCGTCGACCAGCCGCGCCGCCTCGTCGGCACGCAGCACCTCCGGCAGCGGCCGCTGTCCTTTGGGCGTGGCCAGCAGCCCGCCCGGGTCGCTGTCGAGGCGGCCCGTGCGGTGGGCCCAGGCGGTGAAGGCGCGGGCGGCCGAGCCCCGCCGGGCCAGCGTCGTGCGGGCCGCCCCGCCGGTGCGCTGCGCGGCCAGCCAGCTCCGCAGGACGCCGAGGTCGAGCCCGGCGAGGTCGGTGGCGCCGAGCCGCGCGGCGTGGGCCAGCAGTGACGCGACGTCGCCGACGTACGCCCGGACCGTGTGCGGGGACCGGTCCCGCTCGTCGCGCAGGTGGCCGGCGAAGGCCTCCAGCGCGTCCGCCAGCGCACGCGGCAGCGGCGCGACGGGAGTGGTCATAGCGGCACGCTCTGTCACCAACGGCGTCAGGTCAAGCCATCACCCCGTCTCCGCGCGGCGGGACCGCGGGAGCGGGCCGCTCCGCGCCGAGCGCGGTGAGCCGCCAGCCGCGCGTCGACCGCTCCACCAGGCCGGCGACCGCGAGCGGCGGGAGCACCTGCTGCACGACCAGCGTCGAGACGCCGGCCGCCCGGGCCAGCCCGGCCTCGCCGATGCCCCCGCGCACCGGGATCTGGTCGAGCACGGACTGCACGGTGGCGGACAGCGCGTCGCGCGGTCGCGCCGGGCCGCGTCGCGCCGGCGGCTCGGACGTGCCCGGGCCGTCGACGTGAGCGAGCACCTCCGCCGCGCTCGTCACGCAGGTCGCCCCGGTGCGCAGCTGCTCGTGGCAGCCGGCCGAGAGCGGGCTGAGGACCGACCCCGGCACCGCCATCCGGCCCCGCGACAGCGCGTCCGCCCGGGCCGCCGTCGCCAGCGAGCCGCTGCGCACGGCGGCCTCGACCACGACCGTGCCGAGCGACAGCGCGGCGATGAGCCGGTTGCGCACGAGGAAGCGGACCCGGGTCGGCGGGCAGCCCGGCCCTACCTCGGACACCAGCAGCCCGCGCTCGGCCACCCGGCGGAGCAGGCCGTCGTTGCTGCGCGGGTAGGGGACGTCGACGCCGCAGGCGAGCACCGCCACCGTCGGGCTCTGCGCGCTGGCCAGCGCGCCCGGCGTGGGCGGCCGCGTCGATGCCGAACGCGCCTCCGCTCACCACCGTGACGCCCCGGTCGGCCAGCCCGCAGGCGAGGTCGCGGGCGACCGCGACGCCGTACGCCGTGGCGGCGCGCGCGCCCACGACCGCCACCGACCGCGCGACGGTGGCCGCAGCTGCGCGGCGCCGCGCACGAACAGCGCCAGCGGCGGAGCGGCCTCGAGCACCCCGTCGGGCCAGTCGAGCCGGTCGTCGGGCCACTCCTCGTCGCCCGGCACGACCAGCCGGCCGCCGCAGGCCGCCAGGCGCCGCGCGTCCTCCAGCGGCTCGTGCACCGCCGCCCGGGCTGCGGCCGCCGCCACCAGGCCGCGGCTGAGCCCCGGCACCGGTCGGCCGCGGCGCAGCGCCTCCCAGACCGCCATCGCGCCGGCCTGGCGGACCGCCTCGAACAGCGGCCAGGACCCCGGCTCGACCAGGCGCGACAGCGCGAGGCGGGCGAGCCGGTCGTCCGCCGCCGGCTCCAGCGCCAGCGGGGCGGTCATGCCGCCACCTCCGCCGAGGGCGCGCAAGCGGTAGCCGAGCGCCTGGTCGACCTGCGGCTGCGCCGGGACGGGAGCAGCCCTGCAGGTCGGCCAGCGTCCACGCCACCCGGAGCACGCGGCCGTAGCCGCGGGCGGTCACCTGCCCGGCGTCGAGCGCGTTCTCGAGCTCGACGGTGGCGCTGCGCGGCAGCGGCCAGCGACGGCGCAGCTCGTAGGCCGGGACCTCGCCGTTGACCCGCCACGGCGTGCCGGCGAAGCGCAGTGCGGCCGCCTCCCGCGCTGCGGCCACCCGGGCGCCGACGTCCGCGCTCGGCTCGCCCTGCCCGTCCTCGGCCAGGATCTCGGCCCGGGTGATGCCAGGGACCTCGACCTGCAGGTCGATCCGGTCCAGCAGCGGTCCGGACAGCCGGGTGAGGTAGCGCCGCCGGGCCTCGGGCCGGCAGGTGCACCGGGACCCGGGGCGACCGCACGGGCAGGGGTTGGCGGCCAGCACCAGCAGGAAGCGGGCCGGGTAGCTCGCCACGCCCCCGGCCCTGCGCAGCGTCAGCTGACCGCTCTCCAGCGGCTGCCGCAGCGCGTCCAGCACCCCGGACGCGAACTCCGGGGCCTCGTCCAGGAACAGCACCCCGTGGTGCGCCAGGCTCGCCGCCCCGGGGCGCGCGATGCCGCTGCCACCGCCGACGACCGCGGCCACCGAGGAGGTGTGGTGCGGGTCCTGGAACGGCGCGCGGGAGACCAGGGGCGAGCCCGGCGGGAGCGTGCCGGCGACCGAGTGGACGGCGGTGACCTCCAGCGCCTGCGGCACGCGCGAGCGGCGGCAGGATCCCGGGCAGCCGCTCCGCGAGCATCGTCTTGCCGCTGCCCGGCGGGCCGATGCAGGAACAGGTGGTGACCGCCGGCGGCCGCGACCTCGACGGCGGTCCGCCCGACGACCTGCCCCGCGACGTCGAGCAGGTCCAGCGGAGGCTGCCGGCGCGCTCGGCGGCGCCGGCTCCGCGGGCTCGGGCAGCAGCTCCTCCCCGCGCAGCAGGGCGAGCAGCTCGCGCAGCGTCGCGACGCCCACCGCGTCGACGTCGGGCAGCAGCCGGGCCTCGGCCAGGTTGGCCACCGGCACGACGACGCGCGGGACCCCGTGCGAGCGGGCGGCGATCGACGCCGGGCAGGACGCCCCGGACGGCGCGCACGTCCCCGTTGAGCCCGAGCTCCCCGAGCAGGACCCGGTCGGCCAGGCTGTCGGGAGGCACCGCGCCGGAGGCGGCCAGCACGGCCGCCGCGAGGGCCAGGTCGAAGCCGCTCCCCCGCTTGGGCAGCCACGCCGGGCTCAGGCCGAGCGTGATGCGCCGCTGCGGCCAGGTCTCGCCGCTGTTGACCACGGCGGCGCGCACCCGGTCGCGGGCCTCGCTCAGGGAGGCGTCGGGCAGGCCGGTGACGGTCAGGCCCGGCAGGCCGAGCGCGAGGTCGGCCTCCACCTCCACGAGGTGGGCGTCGACGCCGACCAGGGCCACCGACCAGGCGCGGGCGAAGGTCATCAGAAGGCCCCGCGCAGGTGCGTGACCTCGGGGGCCCAGCCGCGGCGGCGCACGACGGACACGACGTCGAAGCGCAGCTCCGCCTCGCCGGGCGGGCGCTCCGTGGCCAGCCACTGCTGCGCCAGCCGGCGCAGGCGCCGGGCCTTGGTGGCGGTGACCGCCTCGGCCGGGCTCCCGAAGTCGGCGCCGCTGCGGGTCTTCACCTCGACGAAGACGAGCACCCCGGGCTCGCGGGCGATGACGTCGATCTCGCCGTCGCGGCAGCGCCAGTTGCGCGCCAGGACCTCGAGCCCAGCCGCCTGCAGCCGCTCGACCGCCAGGTCCTCGCCGTAGCGACCGAGCCTGGTGCTGTCCTCGTGCCGGGTCATGGCGACCACCTCCGCCGGCGACGCTGCCGCCCGTGGCGGTCGGTCGTCAGCGGCGCGACGTCACCTGTGGACGAGCGGTGCGGTCGTCCACAGGGGCTCCCGGGACGGCCCGCGCCGTGGTCACCTCAGCCGGTGGCTCAGCTCTCCGGCGTACGGGCCCCGCGGACCACCGTCTCCTGCTCCGACGTGCCGAGGGCCGGCTCGCCGGAGGGCACGGCGACGCCCTGCGAGTCACCCGCCAGGGACACCCCGTCCGACGCCCGGCTCGCCTCCATCGCCGCCGCGCCGGCGGCCAGGTCGGTCTCGACCGACTCCCCCGCGCCGGGTGAGCCGACCAGCCCGGGGGCGCGGTGCGCCGCGCCGTCGGCCGCGGACGGGCCCTCCGGCGAGGCGGTGGCCGCGCCGTACGCGCTGCCGCCGCGAGACCGGCGCCGCTCGGCCGGGCGACCTGGGAGTTGGCCGCGCCGGCGTTCATCGACCCGAGGTCCGGCACGGAGGGCGGCTCGGTGTGCGGGCCGCTGCTGCTGTCCGGGTCGGCGTGCCCCGGCGTCGGGGGCATCGGCTCGCTCTTGGACTGGTTGGTGTCCGGCGAGCCCTGCCCGCCCGGCTCGGTGCGGTCCTCCAGCGAGACGGTCCCCTCACCGCGGGTGTCCTGCGGGGAGCTCACGTCACCGCCGTCCGCGGGGTCGGAGCTGCCGTGGGAGTGGTCCGTGACGTCCATGGACCGCCCCTACCCCGACGGCGCGGGGCCTAGCCGTGGCCGCTCAGGCGTTGCCGGGCAGCTCGAGGTCGGGCTTCTCGAGCTTCTCCACGTTGACGTCCTTGAACGTCAGCACCCGCACGCTCTTCACGAACCGGGCCGGGCGGTACATGTCCCACACCCAGGCGTCGCCGAGCGTCAGCTCGAACCACACCTCGCCGTCGGAGGTGCGGGGCTGCACGTCGACGGAGTTGGCCAGGTAGAACCGCCGCTCGGTCTCGACCACGTAGTCGAACTGGCGGACGATGTCGCGGTACTCCCGGTAGAGCTGGAGCTCCATCTCGGTCTCGTACTTCTCGAGGTCCTCAGCGCTCATGCGACGACCTCCACCGGCGACTCCATCGCACCATCCTGGACCATGGTCACGTCGACCTCCGGCGAAGCGGCCGCCCGGACGTTGACGTACGAGAAGCGGTGCTCGGGGCACGGGCCGTGCTGCGACAGGGCGGCGCTGTGCTCCGGCGTCGCGTAGCCCTTGTGCCGGGCGAAGTCGTACTCCGGGAACTCCCGGTGCAGCTCGACCATGATCCGGTCCCTGGTCACCTTGGCGACCACGGAGGCCGCGGCCACGCAGGCGGCGACCCGGTCGCCCTTCCAGACCGCGAGCCCCGGGGCCGGCAGCCCGGGCACCGGGAAGCCGTCGGTGAGGACGTAGGACGGGCAGGGGTCGAGCCGGGCGACCGCCTGCCTCATCGCCCGCAGGTTCATGACGTGCAGCCCGCAGCGGTCGACCTCCTGCGGCGGCACGACCACGACCGACCAGGCGAGCGCCCGGCGCAGCACCTCGTCGTACGCCGCGTCCCGCGCGGCCGCCGTGAGCAGCTTGGAGTCGGCGAGCCCGGGCACCTCGCCGCGGCGCCCCTGCGGCAGCACCACCGCGGCGACCACCAGCGGCCCGGCGCAGGCGCCCCGCCCGGCCTCGTCGGCCCCGGCGACGTGGTCGAAGCCGCAGCGCTGCAGCACCCGCTCGAAGGCCCAGAGCCCGTTCTCCGCCCGCACCACGGGCCGGGTCGCGGTCAGCACCAGGCGCCCCTGGCCGCGCGCGCCAGCAGGTCGACGAGACCGGGCGGGTAGACGGTGTCCGACGTGGCGCGCAGCTCCGCCGGGGTCCACCAGCGGTGCTCGAGGACGAACTCCTGCTCGAAGCGCGAGAAGCCGCTGGTGTCGACCGCGTGGCGGCCGACCCGGGCGAGGAAGAACTCGCCGGTCTGGCGGTACGTCGTCCCGCCGAGCTCGAAGGTGTCGACGTCGACGTGCAGCACGTCACCGAGCGCTTCGGCGGCGACCTCCAGGCCGGTCTCCTCCCGCAGCTCGCGCACCGCTGCCTGCAGCGAGGTCTCCCCCGGGTCGAGCCCGCCACCCGGGGTGAACCACCAGGTGCCGCGCTCCTCGTGGCCCGGGTCGAAGCCGCGGAACAGCAGCACGCGGTCGTCCTCGTCGACGAGCAGCACCCGGGCCGCCAGGCGCTCGACGGGCGGGGTCGCGGTCACCCCGTCGAGCCTAGGCGGGGTCCCACCCGGCCTCCCAGTCGTCGTACGCCTCGTCGACCCGCTCCCCCGCCACCAGCCGCGGCAGCAGCGCGACGAGCGAGCGCGGGAACGTGCGCCCGTCGTACGCCGCGAGCTCCTCGGCCGTCCACCACCGCTGCGCGAGCAGCGTCCCGACCTCGGCCTCGGTCAGGGCGAGCGCCACCGTCTCCGGCGGCGCGTCGAGCCTGGCCAGCCGTCCCTCGTGGTCGGCCTCGTGGTCCTGGCCGAGCCAGCGGAAGGCGGCCCGCTGGGTCCACTGCAGCGGACCGACCCGCGACGGGTCCAGCACGATGCCGGTCTCCTCGCGGACCTCCCGGACCGTCGCGGTCACCGGGTCCTCCCCCGGCTCGACGCCGCCCCCGGGCAGCTCCAGCCAGGTGATGTGCGGACGGTCAGGGTCGGTGCAGCTGAGCAGCAGCAGGCGCCCGTCCTGGTCGAGCAGGAACAGCTTGGCGGAGACCCGCACCTACGCGGCGGCCCGACGCCGGCGCCGACGGCGGCGCAGCGCGCCCAGCGGCAGGGCCAGCCCGAGCCCGGCGAGGTAGGGCGTGCCCGCGACCGCCATGGCCGTCGGACCGGCGAGCGGGCCGTCGAAGGTGCCCGGCACGCGCAGGACGGCGGCCCGGTCGAGCGGCCAGACGATGACGAAGGCGCGCCCGATGACCTTGTCGGCCGGCACGGTGCCCTTGTTCTCGTCGTCGATGTGGAAGCGCGAGTCGCTCGAGGCACCGCGGTGGTCGCCGAGGACCCAGAGCCGGCCGTCCGGCACGAGCACGCCGGGCGCGCCGGTCGGGCAGACCTGCGGGCCGGTGCCGGCCTCGCAGAAGGGCATCTGGTCGTCCTCGTAGACGTACGGCTCGTCGAGCACGACGGGCGGGCCGCTCCCGCCGGGCTGCACCGTGACGTGGCCGTCGGCGCAGCAGGCGACGCGGTCGCCCGGCACGCCGATGACGCGCTTGATGAAGTCCTTCTCGCCCGGCGCGCCGAGGCCCACGGCGGCGCTGATCGAGCGGAGCACCTTCTGCACGCCGTTGGCCGGCGGGGGCGCGGACACCTCAGGGCTGAAGGAGTCGAGGCCGTTGAAGACCACGATCTCGCCGCGGTGGATGTCGCGGAAGCGGTAGACGAGCTTGTTGACCAGCACCCGGTCCTGGAGCTCGAGCGTCTGCTGCATCGAGCCCGACGGGATGTAGAACGCCTGGACCAGGAAGGCCTTGATCAGCAGCGCGAGCACGAACGCCACGAGGACCAGGAACGGCAGCTCGCGGAAGAACGAGCCGCCGCTCTTCCTCGACCGGCCGCCGGCCGGGGTGGCGCCGGCCGGGACCGGGACCCCGGGGCCTCCCGGGCCGCCGTTGCCGGACCCGCCAGGGCCGTCGCCACCGGGCAGACCCGGCCCGGACAAGCCAGGGCCGTGGTCGACCGGGGTCGAGCGGTCCTGCGCGGAGGCGCTGGGAGAGCCGTCGTACGGCGCCTCGGTGGTGGCGCCAGGGCGCTCGTCGTCGCTCATCACGGGAAGCCTAACGGGCGCAGCCGGACCGACGTGCCGGCCCGGCGGGCGGCACGGACAGGGCTAGGCCGAGGGGGCGTCGACGGTGACGGCGGGAGCGGAGGCGGCGGCGAGCGTGGTGGCCGGGCCCTTCGCCTTGACCGGCACGTTGTCCCGCTTCTCCTTGATCTTGGCCTTCTTGCCGCGGAGCTCGCGCAGGTAGTAGAGCTTCGCGCGGCGGACGTCACCACGGGTGACGACCTTGATGTCCTCGATCACCGGGGTGTGCACCGGGAAGGTGCGCTCCACGCCGACGCCGAAGCTGACCTTGCGGACCGTGAAGGTCTCGCGCACGCCACCACCCTGACGACGGATGACGACACCCTGGAAGCGCTGCACGCGGGAGCGGTTGCCCTCGACGACCCGGACGCCGACGTCGAGCGTGTCGCCGGGGCGGAACTCGGGGACGTCCGTGCGCAGCTGCTGGGCGTCGAGCTCGTCGAGGGTGTGCATGGTTGCGGGTCGCTTCCTCGTGCTGCCGGGCGCGCGCGAGCGCAGCCCTGAGGCAGGTGGTGGGTCGGGCGGGTCGAGTGGTCGTTCGGTGCCGGCGCGCACGGGCACGCTGCGGCAGCCCTCTACTCTGCCACAGACCGGTCCGGGCGGTCGAACCCCGCAGCGGCGAGCACCGCGCGGTCGCGGGCGTCGAGCCGGTCGGCCAGGGCGTCGAGCAGCTCGGGCCGCAGGGCCGCCGTACGGCGCAGCGCCTCATCGCGACGCCAGCGGGCGATGACCGCGTGGTCGCCGGACAGCAGCACCGGGGGCACCTCGAGCTCGCGCCAGACGGGCGGGCGGGTGTAGGCGCCGGCCTCGAGCAGTCCGTCGCTGAAGGAGTCCTCCTCGTGGGAGCGGCGGTTGCCGAGCACGCCGGGAAGCAGCCGGCCGACCGCCTCGACGACGACCAGCACGGCGACCTCGCCACCGGCCAGCACGTAGTCGCCGAGCGAGACCTCGTCGACGACCATCCGCCGGCGCGCGTCCTCGACGAAGCGGGCGTCGATCCCCTCGTAGCGCCCGCAGGCGAAGGCCAGCCAGGGCTCCTGCGCCAGCTCGGCGGCGAGCGCCTGGGTGAACGGCCGCCCCGCCGGGCTGGGCACGACCAGGCGCGGCAGCGGGGCAGGGCCCCCGGAGGCGACGACCGCGTCGAGCGCCTGCCCCCAGGGCTCGGGCTTCATGACCATGCCGGGCCCGCCGCCGTACGGGCTGTCGTCGACGGTCCGGTGCACGTCCGAGGTGAAGGTGCGCGGGTCGGTCGTGCGGACCTCGAGCAGGCCGCGCTCGCGCGCCTTGCCGATCAGGCTGACGCTGAGCGGCGCGAGGTAGTCCGGGAAGAGCGTAGGACGTCGACGAGCACCTACGGCTCCGTGAGGTCGAGCAGCCCCTCGGGCGGGTCGAGCACGACCCGGCCACCGGCCACGTCGACCACGGGGACCATCGCGGCGACGAAGGGCACGAGGACCTCGTGCGGGCCGTCGTCGCGGCGTACGGCGAGCACGTCGCCCTGCGGCAGGTGCAGGACCTCGATGACCGTGCCGACGCGGGTGCCGTCGGTCAGCTCGGCGACCAGGCCCTGGAGCTGCACGTCGAGGAAGACGTCGGGGTCGTCGGGGACCGGCAGGGTGGCCGCGTCGACGAGCAGCAGGGTCCCGCGCAGCGCCTCCGCGGCGGTGCGGTCAGGGACGCCCTCGAACAGGACCACCAGCCGGCCGTTCTGGTCCCGGGCGGACTCCACGGTGAGCGGACCACGCTCCTCGGGGTCGGCGAGCAGCGTCGCGCCGGGGGCGAAGCGCGCCTCGGGCTCGTCGGTGCGGACCTCGACGGTCACCTCGCCGCGCAGGCCCTGCGGCTTGCCGATGCGCCCGACGACCAGCAGCTCGGAGGCGACCGGCGGGGCGGGCGGTGTTGCGGGGACCGGCTCCGCCGCCCGGCCCGGTCGCCGGCTGCGGGAGCCGGCGACCGGACGACGGGCCGGAGGGGCCACGGGACTAGCGCACCTCGTCGGTGTCGACCACGTCGACGCGCACGCCCTTGCCGCCGAGGGCGGCGACGACGGTGCGCAGCGCCTTGGCCGTACGGCCGGCGCGGCCGATCACCTTGCCGAGGTCCTCGGGGTTGACGCGGACCTCGAGGGTGCGCCCACGCCGGTTGCTGACCATGTCCACGGTCACGTCGTCAGGGTTGTCGACGATGCCCCGGACCAGGTGCTCGAGTGCGGCCTCGAGCACTACTCGCTCGCGGCGGGAGCGTCAGCCGGAGCGTCGGCGGCAGGCGCGTCGGCCGGCGCGCTGACCTCGGCGGCACCGGACGGGGCCGGCGCGTCGTTCTTGACCGACTTCTTGGCCTTCGGCGTGGTCGCCGCACCGGTGGCCTCCATGCCCTCGCGGGCAGCGGCCTCGAACGCGGTGCGCTTGTCGGCCTTGGGCTCGGCCACCAGCATCGCCGGCGGGGCCGGCTCGCCCTTGAAGCGCTGCCAGTCGCCGGTGACCTTGAGCAGGCGCTCGACCGGCTCGGTCGGCTGCGCGCCGACACCCAGCCAGTAGGCAGCCCGGTCGCCGTCGACCTGGATGACGGAGGGGTCCTCCTTGGGGTGGTACTTGCCGATCGTCTCGATGACACGGCCCTCGCGCTTGGTGCGCGCGTCGGCGACGACGATGCGGTAGTACGGCGCGCGCATCTTGCCCAGGCGCATGAGCTTGATCTTGACTGCCACGGTCTCTGTTGCTCCGGTCGCGTGATGGGGGTGGGCGGCCGGGACCGCGCGTGGGGTTGCACGCCGGCTGCACCTGATGGCCGCGGGGGACGGGTAGAGGGCCGTCGCCCTGCGGTGGCTCGCCCCACAGTCTGCCAGACGTCGCCCGCGGGTGTCTGCGGGCGTGGTCCCCCGGACGCCGGGGTGCCGGGTCGGGCAGGATGCGCCCCGTGCCCTCCCCGAGCGTCCCGCCCTGCCGACAGGACAGGGTGCTGCGCCGCTTCCTCCTGACGCTGCTGCTGGTCGCCCTCGGCGCCGTGGCGTCCGTGCCGACCCGCGCCCTCGCCGGCGACGCCCCCGCGGAGGCGCCCGGCACCGGCTCGGTGGTCCGCCTGGTCGCGGGCGCCGTCCCCGCCACGCTGCCGGTCGGCGCCGGCTTCAGCGGCGAGCTGGACTGGGAGCAGGGCGGGATGCTCCGGCGCGTCCGCGTGCACGTCCCGTCCACCGCCCGTCGCCCCGCACCGCTGGTCGTCGTCCTGCACGGGCTCAACCAGACCGTCACCGCCGCCGAGGCCGACCAGGGCTGGGCGTCGATCTCGGAGGAACGCGGCGTCGTGATCGCCTGGGCGGTCGGCGCGGAGGCCTCCTGGAACGCCGGCGTCTGCTGCGGCCGCGCGTCCACCGCCGACCGCAACGACGTCGCCTACCTCGACCGCGCGATCGACGTCGTCGAGGCGCTCGTGCCGGTCCACCACCGCCGGGTCCACCTCGCCGGCTTCAGCAACGGCGCGATGATGGCCTACCGCTACGCCTGCGCCCACCCTGAGCGGGTCGCCTCGGTCCTCGGCGTCAGCGGCACGCTGACCAAGCCCTGCGGCAAGCGCCCGACCGTGCCGGTGCTCGCGGTGCACGGCGCCGCCGACGGCACGGTCCCGGTGGCCGGCACGCCGTGGAGCAGCTACCTGCGCACCTCGCTCGCGCCGACCTGGGAGGTCGGCGGCGTGTTCACCAGCAAGGAGACCAAGGGCGTCGTCCTCAAGGGGTACGGCCACGGCTGGCCGACCCCGGAGCGCGGCGGCTACGACGCCACCTGGCGCGGCTGGGCCTTCTTCGACGCCCACCCTCTGCCGGACTGAGCCGGGGCGGGAGCGCCCTCTGGTGCCTCGGGGCCGCGGGCCGCGGGGCCGCGGACGATCATGGCCCGGGCCGGGCGGGGTGGGGTCCCGCGGCTACCTGGGGCGGCGGAGGCCGAGGGGGTCGGGGCCGTTCTTCGGCGCACCGCCGGGCAGCCCGAGCGGGTTGGGCGCCCCGGGCGGCAGCTGCGGGAAGCCGCGGGGCAGGCCCTGCGGGAGCCCCTGCGGCAGCGCACCGCCGCCCTGGGTCGCCGCACCCGCGCGGGACGGCCCGCCGCCGGCGCGACCCGGGCCCTTCTTGCCCTTCTTGCCGCCCTGCGCGCGCTTGGCCTTGCGGCCCATGCCGGGCATGCCCATCGCGCCCATCTGCTTCATCATCTTCTGCGCCTCGAAGAAGCGGTCGACCAGGCTGTTGACCTCGGTGACCGTGACGCCGGAGCCCTTGGCGATGCGCAGGCGGCGCGAGCCGTTGAGCATCTTGGGCGTGCGCCGCTCCTGCGGGGTCATCGAGCGGATGATCGCGGCGATCCGGTCGATGTCGGAGTCCTTGACCTCGGCGATGGCCTCCTTCATCTGGCCCATGCCGGGGAGCATGCCGAGCAGGCTCGAGATCGAGCCCATCTTCTTGACCTGCATCATCTGCTCGAGGAAGTCCTCGAGGTCGAAGTCCTCGCCGGACTGCATCTTGCCGGCCATGCGCTCGGCCGACGCCTGGTCGAAGTGCTTCTCGGCCGACTCGATGAGGCTGAGGACGTCGCCCATGCCGAGGATGCGCGAGGCCATCCGCTCGGGGTGGAAGACGTCGAAGTCCTTGAGCTTCTCGCCGGTGCTCGCGAACAGGATCGGCTCGCCGGTGAGGTGGCGCACCGAGAGCGCCGCGCCACCGCGAGCGTCGCCGTCGAGCTTGGTGAGGACGACGCCGGTGAAGCCGACGCCCTCCTGGAAGGCCTGCGCCGTGACGACGGCGTCCTGGCCGATCATCGCGTCGACGACGAACAGGACCTCGTCCGGCTGCACCGCGCTGCGGATGTCGGCGGCCTGCTGCATGAGCTCGGTGTCGATGCCGAGGCGGCCGGCGGTGTCGACGACGACGACGTCGTAGTTCATGCGCCGTGCGTGCTCGAGCGACTGCCGCGCCACCGCCACCGGGTCGCCGACGCCGCTGCCGGGCTCGGGGGCGTAGACGTCGACGCCGGCCTGGCCGCCGACGACCTGGAGCTGCTGGACGGCGTTGGGGCGCTGGAGGTCGCAGGCGACGAGCAGCGGGGCGTGGCCCTGGCCCTTCAGCCACATGCCGAGCTTGCCGGCCAGCGTGGTCTTGCCGGCGCCCTGCAGGCCGGCGAGCATGATCACGGTCGGGGCGGTCTTGGCGTAGCGGACCAGCCGGGTCTCGCCGCCGAGGATGCCGATGAGCTCCTCGTTGACGATCTTGACGACCTGCTGCGCCGGGTTCAGCGCGCCGGACACCTCCGCCCCGCGGGCGCGCTCCTTGACCGCCGCGATGAAGGCCTTGACGACGGGCAGCGCCACGTCGGCCTCGAGCAGCGCGATGCGGATCTCGCGGGCGGTCGCGTCGATGTCGGCGTCGGACAGCCGGCCCTTGCCGCGCAGGGACGTGAAGACCTTGTCGAGCCGGTCGGACAGGGTGTCGAACATCGGGCCTCAGGATCGGGTGGCGGTTGCCGGGACCGCGGGGATCCGCGTCGGCGAGCGATGGCCCCAGTCTATTCGCGTACGCGGGGCGGTGGCGCAGGCGTGCGGCCGCTCACGCCCCGGCCGCACAGGCCGCCGCTCACGCCCCCGGCAGCGCCGCCAGCACCAGCTGCTGCACCCGCGCGCGCTGCGCCGGGTCGACGAGCGGGCCACCGCCCGGCGCGGCGACGTAGAAGGCGTCGACGACCTCGGCGCCCAGGGTCGAGACGTGGGCGGTCCGGATGTCGAGGCCGCAGGCGTCGAGCGCGCCGGTGATGCGGTGCAGGACACCGACCGAGTCGGGCGCCCGGACCTCGACCACCGTGGCGCTGTCGGAGGCGTCGTCGACCAGCTCGACCTGCGGCGGCGCGGCCGGCAGCGGGTCGCGCCGGGGGTAGGCGAGCTCCCGGGCCTGCAGCCGCTCGCGCACGGGCAAGGTGCCGTCGAGCGCCGCGCGCAGGTCGTCGCGGACCGGGGCCCAGTCGGGCAGGTCGCCGAAGCGCGGCGCGACCCGGAAGACCGAGACCGCCTCGCCCTCGCGCGGGAACGCCGACGCCGAGCGCACGTCGAGCCGGTGCAGAGCGAGCACCCCGGCGCACAGCGACAGCAGGCCCGGCCGGTCGGGGGCGACGATCGTGACCTCGTCGCCGTGCGAGGCGAGGGCCACCCCGCCGGTCCCGACGAGGGCCTCCTGCCAGTCGGCGAGCGCGGCGGGCTCGGGCGGGGGGCTGCCGTCGAGCAGCAGGGCGGTGCGCTGCACCAGCTCCTCGACGAGCATCGCCTTCCACGAGCTCCAGGCGGCGGGACCGGTCGCGGCCGAGTCGGCGATCGTCAGCGCGTGCAGCAGCTCGAGCACCTGCCGCGACCCGACGGCCTCCGCGACCGAGCGGGCGGTCACCGGGTCGGACAGGTCGCGCCGGGTCGCGACGTCGGGCAGCAGCAGGTGGTGGCGGACCATCGCGACGAGCACGTCGACGTCCGCGGGAGGCAGCCCCAGCCGGCTCCCGATGACGGCGAGGAGCTCGACGCCGACGTCGGTGTGGTCGCCCGGGTAGCCCTTGCCGATGTCGTGCAGCAGCGCGCCGAGCAGGAGCAGGTCGGGGCGGGCGACCCGGCGGGTCAGGGCGGCCGCCGCCGCGGCGGCCTCGACGAGGTGCCGGTCGACCGTGAAGCGGTGGTAGCTGTTGCGCTGCGGCTTGCTGCGCACCGCCGCCCACTCCGGGAGCAGGCGCACCAGCAGGCCGGACTGGTCGAGCGCCTCGAGCACCGGCACGGCCCCGGGGCCGGCGCCGAGCAGCCCGACGAAGGCGTCCAGGGCCGTCGGCGGCCAGGGCTCGGGCAGAGGCGGTCCCTGCTCGACCAGCCGGTCCAGCGTGGTCGGGGCGATCGGCAGCCCGGCGTGCGCGGCGGCGGCGGCCACCCGCAGGACCAGCTCGGGGTCGGAGGCGGGGTCGGCCTCGAGCGCCAGCACCACCTCGCCGTCCTGCTCGACGACGTCGTCGGCGAGCGGCCGGCGCGCGGTCGGGGAGGGCCGGCGGCCGAGCAGCCGGCGGCGCGGCGCGGCCCGCAGGACCCGGCGCCAGGTGGTGTCGGCGGCGAAGGCGATCGTCCGCGCGGCGGTCGACACCTGCAGCATCAGCGCGTCGGCGTCCTCGAGGCCGAGCGCGGCGGCCACGGCGTCCTGCTCCTGCAGCAGCAGCCGGTCGACGCTGCGCCGGCCCTGCGCACCGGCCCGCCGGTGCAGGGCGTCGCGGACGTCGAGCAGCACGGCGTACGCCGACAGCACCTCCCGCGAGGGGACGTCGGCGACCTGCGCGAGCGCCAGGGCCTGCAGCGCGTGCACGTCCCGCAGCCCGCCGCGGGCCTCCTTGAGGTCGGGCTCGAGCAGGAAGGCGACCTCGCCGGAGGCGCGCGCCCGCTCCTCGACCATGGCGCGCAGCTCGGGCAGCCGCTTGGCCGCACCCGCGCGCCAGGCCGCTCGGGTCGCCTGCAGCAGCGCGGCGGTGGCGGCCTGGTCGCCCGCGACGTGCCGTGCGTCGAGCAGGCCGAGCGCCGCCTTGAGGTCCGCGCGGGCCACGGCGACGGCCTCCTCCACGGTGCGCACCGAGTGGTCCAGGCCGATGCCGCTGTCCCAGACCGGGTACCAGACCCGGTCGGCCAGCTCGCCGACACCGGCGCGGCCGTCGTGCAGCAGCACCAGGTCGAGATCGCTCGCGGGCGCGGGCTCACGACGACCGAGACCGCCGACGGCGACCAGCGCGACGCCCGCGCCAGGGTCGCCGAGCAGGTCGGCGAGCGACGCGTCGTACACCTCCACCAGCGCCGCGCGCAGCGCCGCGCCGCCCAGTCCCGGGCGGCCCAGCACCTCGGCGCGCCGCTCCTTCAGGCTCATCCCAGGCGTCATCCCAGGCGTCCCAGCGTGCGGACCGAGCCGAGGTCGTACGCCGACTCCGCGTGCAGCGTCTGGTCCAGGCCGACCTGCTCCTGCTCCGGGGTGACGCGCAGCGGCAGCACCCGGTCGACCGCCTTCGCGAGCAGCCAGGTGGCGGTGAAGGAGAACGCCGCCGCGGCGAGCACCCCGACCGCCTGCCGGCCCAGCTGGCCGGCGCCGCCGCCGTACAGCAGGCCCTCGGAGGTGACGCCGCTGTTGACCGCGGAGGTGGCCGCCAGGCCGAGGAACAGCGTGCCGACCACTCCCCCGACGAAGTGCACGCCGACGACGTCGAGCGCGTCGTCGTAGCCGAGCCGGTGCTTGAGCTGCACCGCGTAGATCGACGCCACGGCGGCCAGCGCGCCGAGGACCAGCGACGGGAAGGTCGACAGGAAGCCGCAGGCCGGCGTGATCGCGACGAGGCCGGCGATCGCCCCGGAGGCGGCGCCCAGCGTGGTGGCGGTGCCGGTGCGCAGCCGCTCCACGAGGATCCAGGCGAGCAGCCCGCCGACGCCGGCGAGGTGGGTGTTGAGCAGCGCCTGCACCGCCAGGCCGTCGGCGCGCAGCCCCGAGCCGGCGTTGAAGCCGAACCAGCCGAACCACAGCAGGCCCGCGCCGAGCAGCGTGAGCGGCAGCGAGTGCGGCGGCATCGCCTCGCGCGGCCAGCCGGCCCGGTGGCCGACCACCAGCGCCACGGCGAGGCCGGCCGCCCCGCAGTTGACCTCGACGACGAGGCCGCCGGCGAAGTCGAGGACGCCGAACCGGGCCAGCCAGCCGGACGGGCTGAACACCCAGTGGGCGAGCGGCGCGTACACGACGACCGACCACAGCGAGCTGAACACCACGAAGGCGCCGAAGCGCACCCGGTCGGCGAGCGCGCCGCTGATCAGGGCGACGGTGAGGATCGCGAACATCATCTGGAAGGTGCCGAACAGCAGCGGCGGCACCGGGAGCGCGGGCAGGCCCGGCACGGCGTCGGCGGCCCCCGAGAAGCCGGCCAGGCCCAGCCCGCCGAGCAGGCCGCCGCCGACGTCCTCGCCGAACGCGAGGGAGTAGCCGACGGTCACCCACGTGACGCTGACGAGGGCGATGCAGACGTAGTTCTGCATCAGCATCGCCAGCGAGTTCTTGGCCCGGACCATGCCGGCGTAGAAGAACGCCAGCCCCGGGGTCATGAGCAGCACCAGACCGGTGCAGGCGAGGACGAAGGCGGTGTCACCGGGGTCGGGCGAGGACATCCGGCGACCGTGCTGCAGCGGTGTTCCCCCGGCGTTCCGCCGGTGTTTCCGGGACGTGAACAGGGCCGGGGCGACGATCGCCCCGGCCCCGTCCACGTACGTCACAGCGCCTCTGCGCCACGCTCCCCCGTGCGCACCCGGACGACCTCGTCGACCGGGACGGTCCAGACCTTGCCGTCGCCGATGGAGCCGCTGCTCGCGGCCGCCACGACCGCGTCGACCACGCGGCCGGCGTCGGCGTCGTCGACCAGCACCTCGATGCGCACCTTCGGCACGAACGACACGGTGTACTCCGCGCCGCGGTAGACCTCGGTGTGGCCGCGCTGGCGGCCGAAGCCCTGCACCTCGCTGACGGTCATGCCCTGCACGCCGATCTGCTCCAGCGCCGTCTTCACGTCGTCGAGCTTGAACGGCTTGATCACAGCGGTGACGAGCCTCACAGGGCCTCGACCCCTCTCTCTCCGGTGCGGACCCGGACGACCTCGTCGACCGGCGTGGCCCACACCTTGCCGTCTCCGATGCTCCCCGTGTGCGCCGCCTTGGCCATGACCTCGATGACGTCCAGCGCGTCGGCGTCGTCCACGAGCACCTCGACCCGCACCTTGGGCACGAACGACACGGTGTACTCCGCACCGCGGTAGACCTCGGTGTGGCCGCGCTGCCGGCCGAAGCCCTGGACCTCGCTGACCGTCATGCCCTGCACGCCGAACACCTCGAGCGCGGTCTTGACGTCGTCCAGCTTGAACGGCTTGACGACCGCGGTGATCAGCCTCACGAGGGGACCCGGGTGGTGGTCGCCAGCGGGCTGCCGAGCGCGCCGCCGACCCCGCCGCCGCCGCCGAGGGAGGCGCCCAGCTCGTACGCCGACTCGGCGTGGACGGTCTGGTCGATGCCGGTGACCTCCTCCTCGTCGCTGACGCGCAGGCCGATGGTGGCCTTGATCAGGAGCGCGATGACGAAGGTGAGGACGAAGCTGTACGCGAGGACCGCGGCCGCCGCGAGCGCCTGCTTGCCGAGCAGCGTGAAGCTGCCGCCGCCCAGGACGCTCTCGTAGCCGGCGGCGAACTCGCCGTCCGCGACGACACCGATCATGAGCGTGCCGACGAGGCCGCCGACGAGGTGCACGCCGACGACGTCGAGCGCGTCGTCGTAGCCGAGGCGGTGCTTGAACGTGACCGCGATGCAGCAGGCGCCACCGGCGACGAGGCCGATGAGGATGGCGCCGAGCGGGTTGACCGCGCCGGCGGCGGGGGTGATGGCGACCAGGCCGGCCACGGCGCCGGAGGCGGCGCCGAGGGTGGTGGCGTGGCCGTCGCGCAGGCGCTCGGTGCCGATCCAGGCGATGAGGGCGGCGCCGGTGGCGACCTGGGTGTTGACGAAGGCGAGCGACGCGAGGCCGTTGGCGGCGAGCGCCGAGCCGGCGTTGAAGCCGAACCAGCCGAACCACAGCAGGCCCGAGCCGAGCATCACGAACGGCAGGTTGTGCGGCCGCATCGGCTCCTTGGCGAAGCCCTTGCGCTTGCCGAGGACGAGCACCAGGGCGAGCGCCGCGGCACCGGCGTTGATGTGGACCGCGGTGCCACCGGCGAAGTCGAGCGCGCCGAGGCGGTTGACGATCCAGCCGCCGCTGTTGGCGGCGAAGAGCCCGCCCGACGCGCCGGCGCCCTCGCCGCCGTCCTCGGCCACGCCGAAGGCGAAGACCCAGTGGGCGACGGGGAAGTAGACGACGGTCGACCAGATCGCGGTGAACGCGACCCAGGCGCCGAACTTCATGCGGTCCGCGACCGCACCGCTGATGAGGGCGACCGTGATGATGGCGAACATCATCTGGAAGCCCGAGAAGGCGAGGTCCGGCAGCCCGAAGGTGTTGACCACCCCGCCCTCGGCGGAGTCGACCGTGACGTTGCGGACCAGGTCGTCCAGGCCGACCAGGCCCGACGTCCAGCCGAACAGGCCGCCGTTGCTGGAGCCGAAGGCGATGGCGTAGCCGTAGAGGACCCACAGCACGCTGACGATGCCCATGGCCGTGAAGCTCATCATCAGCATGTTGAGGACGCTCTTGCTGCGGCTCATGCCGCCGTAGAAGAACGCCAGGCCTGGTGTCATGAGGAGCACCAGTGCGGCGCTGATCAGGACCCAGCCCGTGTTGGCGCCGTTGACGACCGTTTCCATGCTTCTCCCTCGCAGACGAGACCCGTGACGGGCACTGCAGGGAGGTTCGGTGCGCTGTGTTTCACGCGCGGTGCAGCGGTTGTTCCGCCGCCGTTACGGGTTCGGGCGTCGTGTTTCGCAGCCGTGAACGTCGCAGGCCGGTGCGCCGCCTACCCTGGTCGCGTGACCTCTGCCACACCGCCTGCTGACGAGTCGTTCCCCGAGGGGCTGGTCGACGGCCTGCTCGTGGACGTCCCGGTCCCGGACTTCCCGCTCCCCGACGCCATCACCGGCTCGTCGTTCGACCCCGGCGGGCGCCTGCAGCCGGACGCGGAGCGCTGGTGGGGCCACCACCTGGCGGAGATGCGCTGGCAGGCCGAGCTGGTCCGGCTGACCGTGTCGCCGGTCTGGTACGGCGCGGGCGTCCCGCGGGGCGACGGCGGCCCGGTGATGCTGATCCCCGGGTTCCTGGCCGGCGACAGCTCGCTCACCGTCATGGCGCAGTGGCTCGGGCGCATGGGCCACCGGCCGTACGGCTCGGGGATCGTGCTCAACGTCGACTGCTCGGACCGCTCGCTGCTCCGCCTGGAGCGACGGCTCGAGAGCATCGTGCGCCAGAACGGCCGCAAGGCCGCGCTGGTCGGCCACAGCCGCGGCGGCCACTTCGCCAAGGCGCTGGCCCACCGGCGGCCCGACCTGGTGTCGCAGGTGGTGAGCCTCGGGTCGGGGCTCGACCACCCCTTCGACATCTCCGTGGTCACCAAGGCCGCGGTCGCCGGCGTGCGCGCCGTCCTGCAGGTGACCAGCCGCAAGGCGGCCCGCAGCGGCTGCCTCACCGAGACCTGCGCCTGCTCGTTCGTCCGCGACTACGACGCGCCGTTCCCGGAGGACGTGCCGTTCACCTCGATCTTCTCCAAGGGAGACGGCGTCGTGCGCTGGCGCGCCTGCCTCGCGCCCTACGCCCGCAACGTCGAGGTGACCGGCAGCCACATCGGCCTGGCGTTCAACCGCAAGGCCTACCGCGTGCTGGGGCTCGTGCTCGCCGACCGCGCGGACCTCGTCCGCACGGTGCCGGCCGCCTGACCTACTTCTGCAGGACGTACGTCCCCGGCGCGTGCGACAGCGGGCGCAGTCCCCCGCCGCCCAGTGCGGTCGGCGCCGGCTTCTCCCCGCCGGAGCGCTCGGCCAGCCACGCGACGTGGTCGGTCCACCAGGTGCCCGGGACGGTGTGCGCCGTGCGGCGCCACTCCTCCGGGTCCTGCGGGCAGGAGTCGTTGACCCAGAAGCTGGCCTTGGCGTTGGTCGGCGGGTTGACCAGCGCCGCGATGTGGCCGCTCGTCGAGAGCACGAAGCGCGAGGTGCCGCCCAGCAGCTCGGTGCTGCGGTAGCAGTTCTGCCAGGGGCAGATGTGGTCGGCGACGCCGGCGACGACGTAGCTGTCGACGTCGACCTGCTGCAGGTCCACCGGTGAGCCGAGCACGCGCGCCTTGCCGGGCGTGACCAGCGCGTTGTCGACGCTCATCTCGAGGAAGTCGCGGTGCAGCGCCGCCGGCATGCGCGTGGTGTCGGCGTTCCAGAACAGGACGTCGAAGGCCGGCGGCCGCTTGCCGAGCAGGTAGTTGTTGACCCAGTAGTTCCAGACCAGGTCGTTGGGGCGCAGCCAGGCGAAGACGCCGGCCAGGGCCTGGCCGTCGAGGTAGCCCTTGCGGCCCGACTCGGCGACGGCCTGCGCCGCGCCCTCACGGTCGACGAACGCGCCGAGGGTGCCGGCCCGCTGCTGGTCCAGCACGGTGACCCCGAGGGTCAGGCCGGCCACCCGGCCGAGCTCGCCCGTGGCCGCCAGGTGCGACAGGGCGACGCTGGCGGTGATGCCGCCGGCGCAGACGCCCAGCACGTGGGTGCGGTCGCTGCCGGTGATGCGCTCGACCGCGTCGAGGCACTCGAGGACCGCGCCGGCGTACTCGTCCAGCCCCCAGGCGGCGTTCTGCTTCGTCGGGTTGCGCCACGACATCGCGAAGACCTGCTGGCCGTGCTGCACGTAGTGCTCGACCATGCTGCGGCCCGGGGCCAGGTCGGTGACGTAGTACTTGTTGATCATCGGCGGCACGACCATGAGCGGCACCTCGTGCACCGTCTCGGTCTGCGGGCGGTACTGCAGCAGCTCGACCAGCGGCGTGCGGAACACCACCGCGCCGGGGGTGAGCGCGAGGTCCTTGCCGACCGTGAACGCCGACTCGTCGACCATCTCGGGCGTGCGCCGGCGCGCGACGTCCTTGACCAGCTGCCCGCCGCCGAGCACGAAGTTGCGGCCGCCGGTGTCGATGAAGCCGCCTTCAGCGCCGACGGGTTGAGCAGCGGGTTGTTGCTGGGGGCGAGCGCGTCGACGAGGTTCTCGGCCAGGAAGCGGACCCGCTTGGCGTCGCGCCAGTCGAGGTCGAGGTCGCCGAGCAGCCGGTCGGTGGTGTCGCTGGTCGCCAGGTAGGCCTGGCAGATCCGGTGCAGCACCGGGTTGGTCGCCCAGGCGGGGTCGGTGAAGCGCCGGTCGCTCTTGGCCGGCACCACCTCCGAGCGGCCGAGGGCGACCTTGCCGAGCTCGCTGACCAGCTCGCCGCCGTGCTGCAGCAGCGGGCCGGGCTGGGTCGCCAGCTTGGCGAGCAGCCGCAGACCGGCCGTGCCGGGCAGCCAGCGCCGGACGGAGCCGCCGCTCGCCTCGGTGAGCATGACGTCGAGCCCCGAGCCGACGGCTGCGGCGCCGCCGTCACCGCTGCGTCGCGTGGTCCTGCTGGCGCGGTCGGTCACGGTCACGTCGGTCCTCCTGGGGCGGGTGCTGCCCGAGGTCCTGTCCGGGCGTGACCCGGGTCACACCTACAGCGCGGCCTCGTCGCCGAGCAGCGCGTCGGCGAACGCCTCGGCCTCGAACGGCGCGAGGTCGTCCGGGCCCTCGCCCAGGCCGATGAGCTTGACCGGGATGCCCAGCTCGCGCTGCACCGCGATGACGATGCCGCCCTTCGCGGTGCCGTCGAGCTTGGTCAGCACGATGCCCGTGACGTCGACGACCTGGGTGAAGACGCGCGCCTGCACGACGCCGTTCTGGCCCGTGGTGGCGTCCAGCACGAGCAGCGTCTCGTCGACGGGGCCGTGCTTCTCGACGACGCGCTTGACCTTGCCGAGCTCGTCCATCAGGCCGGTCTTGGTGTGCAGCCGACCGGCGGTGTCGATGAGGACCGTGTCGACCTTGCTCTCGATGCCCTGCTTCACCGCGTCGAAGGCGACGCTGGCCGGGTCGCCGCCCTCCGGACCGCGGACGACGTCGGCGCCCACGCGCTCGCCCCAGGTGGCCAGCTGGTCAGCCGCTGCGGCGCGGAAGGTGTCGGCCGCGCCGAGCACGACGCTGCGGCCGTCGGCCACCAGGACGCGGGCGAGCTTGCCGCAGGTGGTGGTCTTGCCGGTGCCGTTGACGCCGACGACCAGCACGACAGCAGGTCGGCCGTCGGCGTGCGGCAGCGTGTGGAGCGTGCGGTCGGTGTCGGCACCGATGGCGGTGACCAGCTCCTCGCGGAGCATCGTCCGCAGCTCGGCCTGCGTGCGCGCGCCGTCGACGCGGACCCGGGTGCGCAGGCGGCCGACCAGCTCGGTCGTCGCGGCGACGCCCATGTCGGCGGTCAGCAGCGTGTCCTCGACCTCCTCCCAGGTGTCCTCGTCGAGGACGTCCCGGGTGAGCAGCGCGAACAGCCCGCGGCCCAGCGTCGTCTGCGAGCGCGACAGCCGGGCGCGCAGCCGTACGAGCCGCCCTGCGGTCGGCTCCGGGACGTCGAGCGACGGCGTCTGCGGGTCGACCGTGGCGACGTCCGCGGGCAGGACCTGCGCGTCGTCGGGCAGCGCGACGACGTCGATCGTGCGCTTGGGGGTGTCGCGCGGGACCTCCGCGTCGTCGCCGGTGCCGGGCCGGTAGTCGACGCCCGGCTGCGGCCGCGGCGGCAGCGAGCGGGTGCTGCGGGAGACCCGTCCGCGCACCAGCGCGACGACGGTCACGACGCTGACGACGAGGACGGCGAGGATCAGTCCGAGGAGCTCCAGCACGGATCCTGTCTACCAGCGGCGGAGCAGCCCGGCCGGGCGGCATCATCGCCGCGTGCGCCTCCCCGCCCTGCTCCTCCCGCTGGCGCTGCTGGCCGGGTGCAGCTCCCCCGCCCCGGCGGCCGCCCCGGCCCCGCGGCTGACGGCGACCATCGAGCAGTCGCGCAACGCCGAGAACCTGCACCGCGTGCAGGTCCTGCTGGGCAGCGACCGGGAGGTCCGGGTCCAGCGCCTGCAGGTCCGGGGCGGCGGCTTCGCCGAGGTCCCGCCCACCCCGCGCGACGACCTCGTCCGGCCGGGCCGCCAGGTGAAGTTCCCGGTGGCGTACGGCCAGGCGCAGTGCGAGGGCGACGCTCCTCCGGCCACCGTCGTGGTGGGGACGCCGGAGGGCGACCGGACCGTCGACGTCAGCGCCGACCCGCAGCTGCTGCGGATCCGCCGGCTGGAGTGCGCGGTGGTGCAGCTGTCGCAGGCCGCCGACATCCGGTTCGACCGGTGGCGGCGGGACGGCTCGGCGGCCGTCGCCGTGCTGGTCGTCCGTCGCCGCACCGGGTCCGAGCCCGTCACGGTGACGAACCTCGAGTCGAACATCGTCTTCAACCTGACCGCCGCTCCGCCGGTGCGCCTGGGCGGCGACGGCGAGGTCGAGCTGCCGGTGCGCATCGTGGCGAGCCGCTGCGACGCGCACGCGCTGATCGAGAACAAGCGGGCGTTCAGCTTCGCGGCGTACGCCACGCTCGGCGACGGGCCGAAGACCTACCTGACCGTCACGGCGACCGACGCGGGCCGGACGCTGCTCGACCAGCTGCTCCGCGAGTGCGGAGCGGCCCTCATGCGGTCTCTCGCTCCCGCAGGCGCTGGCTGACGACGGCCGAGACGCCGTCGCCGCGCATCGTCACGCCGTACAGCGCGTCGGCGATCTCCATCGTCCGCTTCTGGTGGGTGATGACGATGAGCTGCGAGCTCTCCCGCAGCCCCTCGAGCAGCACCAGCAGGCGGCCGAGGTTGCGGTCGTCGAGCGCCGCCTCGACCTCGTCCATGACGTAGAAGGGCGAGGGGCGGGCCCGGAAGATCGCGACCAGCAGCGCGATCGCGGTCAGCGAGCGCTCGCCGCCGGACAGCAGCGACAGCCGGCTGACCTTCTTGCCCGCCGGGCGCGCCATCACCTCGATGCCGGTGACGAGCATGTCGGTCGGCTCGGTCAGCACGAGCTTGCCCTCGCCGCCGGGGAACAGCGTGGCGAAGACGTGCACGAACTCGCGCGCGGTGTCCTCGAAGGCCTGCGCGAAGACGTCGTGGATGCGGTCGTCGACCTCCTTCACGACCGTCAGCAGGTCGCGCCGGGTCGCCTTGAGGTCCTCCAGCTGGGTGGTGAGGAAGGCCGACCGCTCCTCGAGCGCGGCGTACTCCTCCAGCGCCAGCGGGTTGACCCGGCCCAGCAGGGCGAGGGCCCGGTCGGCGGCCGCGGCCCGCTTCTCCTGCGCAGCCCGGTCGTACGCCACCGGCTCGCCGTCCTCGACCGGGACGGCGACCTCCGGGCCGTACTCGGCGAAGAGCTGCTCGAGCGGGACGCCCCACTCGTCGACGGCGCGCTGCTCGAGCGCCTCGATGCGCAGCCGCTGCTCGGCCCGGGCGACCTCGTCGCGGTGCACGACGTCGGTGAGCCGCTCCAGCTCGGCGCCGAGCTCGCGCACCCGGGCGCGCAGGGCCAGCAGCTCGCCCTCGGTGACGGTACGGGCGGCCTGCGCCTGCTCGCGCTCCTGGGCCGCGGCGGCCAGCGAGCCGGTGATCTTCGCCAGCGCGGCGGTGGCCCCGGCCACGACGGCCTCGGCGACGACGGCGCCGCGGGCCCGCTGGCTGCGCAGGGCGACGAGCCGCTCGCGGGCGGCCCGCTCCTGCCGGGCGGCCCGCTCCAGCCCCTCGGCCCGGCCGCCCAGCGCCCGGGCCCGCTCCTCGCCGGTGCGCACCGCGAGGCGGGCCTCGACCTCGGCGGCCCGGGCCTCGGTGGCCTGGACGGCCAGCCGGTCGCGGACCTCGGGCTCGGGCTCGGCGTCGACCGGGGTGGCCTCGGCCAGGGCCAGCCGCTCCTCGAGCTCGGCGAGGCCGGACAGGTCGCGGTCGCGGGCCTCCTCGGCGCGCACCCGGGCCTGCTGCAGCCGGCCCTCCTCGGCCTCCGCGGCCCGGGCCGCGTTGACGAGCAGCCCGAGCTGCTCGGCGAGCGCGGCCATCCGGGCGTCGCTCTCGTGCAGGACGGCGAGGGCCGCCTCGACCTCGGTCGAGGCCTCGGCGACCCGGGCCTGCGCCCCGGCGACCTCGAAGTGCAGCCGCTCGAAGCGCTGCGCGGCCTCCTCGTGGCGGGCGGCGGCCTCGTCGACGGCGGCCTGCACCTCGAGCAGGCTCGGCGCGCTCGCCGACCCGCCGCTGGCCCAGTCGGCGCCGAGCAGGTCGCCCTCCGCGGTGACCGCGCGGACGTCGGGGTGCTGCCCGACCAGCGCCCGGGCGGCGGCGAGGTCGGCGACGACCGCGACGCGGTGCAGCAGCCGGGACAGCGCGGGCTGCAGCGCGGCGGGGGCCTGCACGAGGTCGAGCGCCCAGCGGGCACCGGCGGGCAGGTCGGGGCGCCGGTCGTCGGGGTCGGGGGCGGCGCCGCCGACGAGCATCCCGGCGCGGCCGGCGTCGCTCTGCTTGAGCAGCGCGAGGGCGTCGACCGCGGCGTCCGGTGACGCCACCGCGACGGCGTCGGCCGCAGCCCCGAGGGCGGCAGCGACCGCGGCCTCGGCGCCCGCCTCGACCGTGACCAGGGCGGCGACGGTGCCCAGCACGCCGGGGGCGTCGTCGAGGGCGGTCGAGCCGTCGCGGACCAGGGACATCGCGAGGGCGTCGCGGCGGGCGGCCCAGGTGGAGCGGTCGCGCTCGGCCTCGCGCTCCTGCGCCTGCAGCGCGGTGAGCCGCTCGCGGGCCTGCTCGAGGGCGGCGGTGGCGGTCTCGTGCCGCTCGTCGAGGTCGAGCTCGCCCTCCTCCAGCCCGCCGGCCTGCTCCTGCAGCGCCTCCAGCTCGGCGGCGGCCTGCTCGCGCCGGCGGCGCGACTCCGCGACCGCGCCGGCCAGCCGGCCGAGCTCGGCCTCGGCGGCCGAGGACCGCGAGCGCAGCGCGCCGACCTGGCCGGTGAGGCGGGCCAGCCCCTCGCGCCGGTCGGCGACCGCACGGGCCGCGGCGACCAGGGCGCGCTCCTCGCTGGCGAGGGCGGCCTCCAGGTCGGTGCGCCGGGTGACGGCGTCCTGCAGCCGCTCGGCGTCGGCGGCGCGCTGCTCGGCCAGCTCGCGCTCCTGCTCGCGCACGGCCAGCGCCTCGCGCTCCAGGGCGTCGGGGTCGCGACCGGGGCGGGCCTCCTCCGGCAGCTGCGCGGTGAGGTGCCGGCGCCGCTCGCCGGCCAGGGTGGCGGTGCCGCGCAGGCGCTCCTCGAGGGCGGACAGCCGGTACCACGTCTCCTGCGCCCGGGTCAGCCGCGGCGCCTGCTCCGCGGCGGCCGCCTCGAGCTCGGCCTCCCGGGCCTTGGCCTCCGCGAGCTGCGCCTCGACCACGCCGCGCCGCTCACGCAGGGCGGCCTCGTCACGGACCTCGGCCTCGAGCGCGGCGCGCAGGGCGAGCAGGTCGTCGGCGAGCAGCCGCAGCCGGGCGTCGCGCAGGTCGGCCTGCACCTGCTGGGCGCGGCGGGCCACCTCGGCCTGGCGCCCGAGCGGCTTGAGCTGGCGGCGCAGCTCGACGGTGAGGTCCTGCAGCCGGGTGAGGTTGGCCTGCATCGCCTCGAGCTTGCGGAGCGCCTTCTCCTTGCGCTTCTTGTGCTTGAGGACGCCGGCCGCCTCCTCGATGAAGGCCCGCCGGTCCTCGGGCCGCGCGGACAGCACCGCGTCGAGCTGGCCCTGGCCGACGACGACGTGCAGCTCGCGGCCGATGCCGCTGTCGCTCATCAGCTCCTGGACGTCGACCAGCCGGCACTTCGAGCCGTTGATGGCGTACTCCGACGCCCCGTCGCGGAACATCAGGCGGCTGATCGTCACCTCGGCGTACTCGATCGGCAGCGCGCCGTCGGTGTTGTCGATGGTGAGCGTGACCTCGGCCCGGCCGAGCGGCGGCTTGCCGGGCGTGCCGGCGAAGATGACGTCCTCCATCTTCCCGCCGCGCAGCGCCTTGGCGCCCTGCTCCCCCAGCACCCAGGCCATGGCGTCGACGACGTTGCTCTTGCCCGAGCCGTTGGGGCCCACCACGCAGGTGATGCCCGGCTCGAACCGCAGCGTCGTCGGCGACGCGAAGGACTTGAAGCCCTTGAGGGTCAGGCTCTTGAGGTGCACGGCAGCCGTTCGACGGGGCCCGGGGAGCAGGCCGGGACGGGGGCCGGGGAAGGCAGCACCGACCCTACCGGCCGCGGTCGCACCGGACGGGTCACGACACAGCGACGAGGGGCCGCCCCGCGCGTTCGCGGAGCGGCCCCTCGTCGGAGCGGTGCGGTCTAGCTGAAGGCCGGCTGCGTCTCGCTGAGCTGCTCGTCGAGCGTGAGCAGGCGCAGGTCGTCGTCGGTGACGGTCTCGTGGGTCTGCAGGCGAGCGAGCTCGGCCTCCAGCTCCGCGACGCGGCCGCGCAGGCGGCGCACCTCTGCGACGAGTCGCAGGTCGTTGCCGATGCCGACGTGCCCGAACAGGGCCTTGGCCATGGTTGTCGTCCTCCACGTTGAGGGGTCTCCAGCACGGGGGTCCTCGTGACCCTCTACGGGCCCGGGAGACCTCGCGCGTGCAGGCCTCATGGTGACAGGTGGCGGGTGAGCGGTCAAGGCTCAGGTCACGATCGCGTCACGTGTCGGGGCGCGCAGGTGTGCGCGCGGCGCTGCCGGGTCAAGGGGTGCTGGCCGGGCCCGCGGGCGGCGAGTGTCACACGGATGAGCCGGCGCCACCGGGGTATCCGCCTGGCAGGACCGACCGACCCCCCGACCCGAGGAGCCCGCACCGTGCACCGTCCCCACGCCCTGGTCGCCGCAGGGGCCGCCGCGCTCGTGCTCCTGCTCTCGGGCTGCAGCGAGGGCGGCGACAACATCAACGAGAACCGGCCGGACGACCAGCCGCAGACCGAGCAGCAGCTGGTGCCGCGCACCCCCGGCCCGCTGCCCAGCGACCAGGGCCTCGAGACGCCGCCGCTGACGGTCCCGCTGCCCGGCCCGACCGGCGGCGAGCAGGGCGTCGCGCCGAGCACCAACCAGACGAGCAAGGCCGCCGACAGCGACCGCACCGGCAACGAGTAGGTGGCGCTCGCCGTCTCGCCCTGCCTGACGCTGTGCGACTGGCGCCGGACGAGGGCGTCGTACGACGGGCTGCCGCTGTTCGCCTGCACCGGCTGCGGGTCGCAGTGGGTGCGCACCGAGCCGTGGTCGCCGCGTCAGGCCGACGGCAGCTGGCCCGAGGGCGTGCGCGAGGAGCTGCTCACCAGCGCCCCGCCCTCGGGCGTGGCTGGCAGCGCGGACAGCTGTAGGACGAGCGGTTCATGAAGGCCTCGCGCCGGATCGGCGCACCGCAGCGCGGGCACGGCTCGCCCTCGCGCCCGTAGGCGTTCAGCGAGCGCTCGAACAGCCCGCTGACCCCCTCGGTGGAGACGTAGAGGGCGTCGAAGCTGGTGCCGCCCTGGGCCAGCGACTCCCCCAGCACGTCGCGCACGTGGGCCAGCAGCTCGCGCGCCTTCGGCCGGGTGACCAGCTCGGTCGGCCGCGCGCCGTGCAGCCGGGCGCGCCACAGCGACTCGTCGGCGTAGATGTTGCCGATGCCGGAGACCAGCGTCTGGTCGAGCAGCGCGCGCTTCACGCCGGTCCGCTTCGTCGCGCAGGGCGGCCACGAAGCCCTCGTCGTCGAAGGCCGGGTCGAGCGGGTCGCGGGCGATGTGGCGGATCGTCGAGGGCAGCTCGGCGCCGCCGGCGACGACGGCGAGGCCGCCGAAGGTCCGCTGGTCGACGAAGCGCAGCTCCCGGCCGCCGTCGGTGAAGGCGAACCGGATCCGCAGGTGCGTCTCGTCGGGCTTGTCCGGCGGGACGACGAGCAGCTGGCCGCTCATGCCGAGGTGCCCGGTGAGGGCGTCCCCGGAGTCCAGCGGCAGCCAGAGGTACTTCCCGCGACGCTGCGCCGAGGTGACGGTGCGGCCCTCGAGCAGGCCGCGGAAGTCGGCCTCGCCGGCCTCGTGGCGGCGCACGGCGCGCGGGTGGTGCACCTCGACGGTGGCGACCGTGCGCGACACGACGCCCTGCTCGAGGCCGCGCCGGACCACCTCGACCTCGGGGAGCTCCGGCACGGTCAGGCGTCGGGCTGCAGGGCGGTCCAGGCCGTGCAGGCGGCCTCCTGCTCGGCCTCCTTCTTGCTGCGTCCGGCGCCGGTGCCGTAGGCGGTCCCGGTCAGGCGCACCTCGGCCGCGAAGAGCTTGGCGTGGTCGGGGCCGGTGTCGGTGATGACGTACTCCGGGACGCCGAGCCCGCGCGCCGCGGACAGCTCCTGCAGCGCGGTCTTCCAGTCCAGCGACGCCCCGCCGGTCGCCGCCGACGCCATCAGCGGGTCGAACAGCGCCAGCACCAGCCGGGTCGCGCCCTCGACGCCGCGCTCGAGGTAGACGGCGCCGATCAGCGCCTCCATGGTGTCGGCGAGGATCGAGGCCTTCTCCCGGCCGCCGGTGACCTCCTCGCCCTTGCCGAGGCGCAGCCACTGGCCGAGCCCCAGCGTCCGGGCGACGTCGGCGAGCGCGCGGGTGTTGACGACGCTGGCCCGCAGCTTGGCCAGCTGGCCCTCGGGCAGGTCGGGGTGGCGGCGGTAGAGCGCGTCGGTCACGACCAGGCCGAGCACGGCGTCGCCGAGGAACTCCAGCCGCTCGTTGGTGGGCAGCCCGCCGTGCTCGTACGCGTAGGAGCGGTGCGTCAGCGCCCGGGTCAGCAGCTCGAGCGGCAGCTCGGTGCCGAGCGCGCCCTCGAGCAGGACGTACGGCTGCTGGGTGGTCGGGTCGGTGGTCGGGTCGGCGGTCACAGGCGGGCCACCGCGTAGTCGACGGCCTCGCCGACGGTCGCGAGGCCGTCGAGGTCCTCGTCCTCGATGTGGAAGTCGGCCCGGGCGCGCGGCGCCAGCGTCTCCTCGACGATCTCGACGATCTCGACCAGCGCGAGCGAGTCGGCCTCGAGGTCCTCCCGGAAGCGCGTCTCGCGGCTGACCGAGGCGGGGTCGCGCTCCAGCACGGTGGCGACGGCCTGCTGCACGACGGCCAGCACCTCGTCGGCGGTCACGGGGCGCCCTGCCGCAGGTCGGCCAGGGCCGCGGCCAGGCTCGGGACCACACCCTCGCGGGCCGCCTGCGCGGCGACGCCGACGCACGCGGCGACCGCGCGCGGCGAGCTCGCGCCGTGCCCGACCACCACCACACCGTCCACACCCAGCAGCATGCCCCCGCCCAGCACCTCCGGCTGCATGTGGGCGGTCGCCTCGTCGATCGCCGGCCCCAGCGCGGTCGCGGCGGCCGCCCGCTCCGGGGTGGCGGCGAAGGCCTCGCGCAGCACCTCGGACAGCATCGCGGCAGCGCCCTCGAGCCCCTTGACCAGCACGTTGCCGGTGAAGCCGTCGGTGACGACCACGTCGGCCCGGCCGCCGAAGGGGACGTCGCGCCCCTCGACGTTGCCGACGAAGTCGACGGGCAGCGCGGACAGGACCGCGAAGGCGTCCTTGCGCAGCTGGTCGCCCTTGCCGGGCTCCTCGCCGTTGGTCAGCAGCCCCACGCGGGGCCGCGGCAGGCCGAGCCGGACGCTGGCGAAGGCGGCGCCGGCGAGGGCGAACTGGCCGAGCAGCTCGGGCGTCGCCTCGACGGTGGCCCCGGCGTCGAGCAGCACGAGCGGGCCGGCCTTCGCGGGGATGAGCAGGCCGAGGGCCGGCCGCGACATGCCGCGCAGCCGGCCCAGGGTGAAGACGGCGGCGGCGAGGGCCGCGCCGGTGGAGCCGACGGAGACGACCGCGTCGGCCGCGCCGTCACGGACGAGCCGGCAGGCGACGCGGACGGTGGCGTCGCGCTTGGCGCGGACGCCGCGGGCCGGGTCCTCGTCCATGCCGACGACCTGGCTGGCCGGGACGACCTCGAGCCGGCCGGCCGCACCGCGCTCGGCCAGCAGCCGCTCGGCGACGTCGGGCGGGCCGACGAGGACGACGTCGACGCCGGGCTGCTCGCTGACCGCGAGCAGGGCGCCGTCGACCACCTGCTCGGGCGCGCGGTCGCCCCCGAGCAGGTCGAGGGCGACGCGCGTCACGGACGAGCGAGGAGGGGGTGGGTCAGACCGCGAGGACGGTGCGGCCGTCGTAGCGACCGCACTCGGGGCACACGGTGTGCGGGCGGGTGGTGTGGCCGCGGTCGCACTTGGTCAGGACCGGCACAGCGGTCTTCCACTGCGCACGGCGCGAGCGGGTGTTGCTGCGCGACATCTTGCGCTTCGGGACGGCCATCGCTGCTTCTCCTGTGGGTCGGTGGTGCTGGTCTGGCGGGGCGGTCTAGCGGGTGGTGCTGTCCTGGGGGGCGGTCTGCGGCAGCAGGCCCGAGAGGGCCTCCCACCGCGCGTCGACGACCTCGTGGCCGTGGTCCTCGGGCAGGTCGTCGAGGCGCTCGCCGCAGGTGGCGCAGAGCCCGGCGCAGTCCTCGTCGCACAGCGGGGTGAGCGGCAGCGCCAGCACGACGGCGTCGCGCAGGGCCGGCTCGAGGTCGAGCAGGTCGCCGTCCATGCGCGACAGCTCGTCCTCGTCGGTGGTGTCCTCGCTGGTGCTCGCCGGGTAGGCGTAGAGCTCCTGCAGGTCGACCACGACCTCGTCGGTGATGGGCTCGAGGCAGCGCCCGCACTCGCCGGTGAGCGGCGCGGTGACGGTGCCGCTGACCAGCACGCCCTCCATGACGCTCTCGAGGCGCAGGTCGAGCTCGATCTCGTCGCCCTGCGGGACGCCGATCAGGTCGACCAGCCCGAGCCCGGCCGGGGCCGGGGCGGTGTAGCGGAGCTCGCGCATCGACCCCGGCCGTCGCCCGAGCTCGCGCGTGTCGAGCACCAGGGGCTGGTGGGGGTCGAGGCGGCTCTGCTTGCTCCCGGTCTTCATGCGTCGCTGCTGGGCACGGTGGAGCCGCGAGAGGGTCCCTCTGCGGCAGGGCCGGCGTACGGCCGTCGACAAGCCTACCCGGAGGCGCGGCCGGGGACTCGTCAGCGTGGGAAGCCGGGCTCGGGCAGCTCGTCGTCGGCCGAGACCAGGTCGTCGAGCTCGGAGTGCCCGGCCAGCTTGGCCCGGCCCCGCTCGACCGCCGCCAGCGTCTTGTGCAGGACGATCTCGAAGTTCGCCAGCTTGGCGTCGACGTAGTCCTCGACCTCGACCCGCATCGACGTCACCTGCTCGCGGGCCTCCTCCAGCATGCGCGCCGACTCGGCGTCGGCGTGCCGCCAGACCTCGGTGTCCTGCACGAGGCGGTCGCGCTCCTGCCGACCCTCCTCGACGAGCCGCTCGGCCTCGCGGCGGCCGTGCTCGACGACGGCCTCCCGCTCGCCGAGCACCTCGCGGGCCTGGTCCAGCGCCCGCGGCAGCAGGCCGCGCAGCTCCTCGAGGTGGGACAGCAGCTCGCCGCGGTGCAGCATCGCCGACGAGGACATGGGCATGGTCCGGGCCTGCTCGACCATGCGCACGATCTCGTCGAGCTTGTCGCGGACGCCGTCCACGGCTCAGCCGGCGTTGCGGGCGAGCCGCTCGAGCAGGACGGTCAGCACGTGGTCGGGGACGAGGCCGGAGACGTCGCCGCCGTAGGTCGCGACCTCCTTGACCAGGCTGCTGGACAGGAACGAGTAGAGCGGGTTGGTCGTCATGAACATCGTCTCGACGCCGGCCAGCCCGTGGTTCATCTGCGCCATCTGCAGCTCGTAGTCGAAGTCGCTGATGGCCCGCAGGCCCTTGACGATGACCGGGATCTGCTTGGTCTTGCAGTAGTCGACGAGCAGGCCGTGGAAGCTGTCGACGACCACGTTGCCGTAGTGCGCGGTCACCTCGCGCAGGATCTCGATCCGCTCCTCGACGGTGAACAGCGACGACTTCTTCTTGTTGACCAGGACGGCGACGGTGACCTCGTCGTAGATGGCGCTGGCGCGGCCGACGATGTCGAGGTGGCCCAGGGTCACCGGGTCGAAGGACCCGGGGCAGACGGCCCTCCTCACGATCGCGATCCGTACCAGAGCGTGGCCTCTCCGTACTTCCTGCTGCGCACTGCCTGCACCCCTTCCGGCCAGGTCGGGGCGGGTCCCCGGGTCCGGCGTTCGACCGCCACGACGGCGTCGTCGGCGAGCCACGGCAGGAGCGCCGCGAGCACCGGGTCGACGTCCACCTCGTACGGCGGGTCGAGCAGCACGATGTCGTACGCCCTCGGCGCGCCTGCGAGGTGGTGCTCCACCCGGGCCGCGACCACGTCCGCGCCGGGCAGCCCGAGCGTCGCGACGTTGCCGTGCAGGGCGCTCAGCGCGGCCGGGTCGTCCTCGACGAGGGTGGCCGTGCGCGCACCGCGCGACAGCGCCTCGAGCCCCAGCGCGCCGGAGCCGGCGTAGAGGTCGAGCACGTCGGCGCCCTCGACGTCGAGCAGCGACTGCAGGCTGGAGAACAGCCCCTCGCGCGCCCGGTCGCTGGTCGGCCGGGTGCCCGTCCCGTCGGGCACCAGCAACCGCCGGCCACGCGCCTCGCCGGCGATGATGCGGGTCACGCAGGCAGTGTCGCCCATGCGCGCCGGGGTGAGGTCAGCCGGTCGAGCGCGCCGGGGCGTCGTACGAGCGACGCGCCGGAGCCGTCGCCTGGCTCGGCACCGGCGGCGCCGCGGAGGCCGTGAGGGCGGGGGCTTGCGCCTCGCTGGCAGGCAGCGCGAGCCAGCGCGGTCCGGACCGGAGCCGCCGGCCGGGCGGCCTGCGCCCGGCAGGCCAGCGCGACGAGGAGCCCACCGACCACGTTGCCCGGGACGGTCCACACCAGGTTGCCGGCGAGGGCGGACCACGGGGCGACCCCGGACAGGGCAGCGAGGGAGAACGTCGTCATGTTGGCCACGGAGTGCTCGAAGCCGGAGCCGATGAAGGCCAGCAGGCCCCACCAGAGGACGAGCAGCTTCGCGCCGTCGCTGGACGCCCGGGTCGCCATCCAGACCGCGAGGCACACGAGGGCGTTGCACAGGACGGCGCGCCAGAACAGCTGGCTCCCGCTGGCGGCCTGCTTGGACCTCACGACCGACGCGAGCAGGGCGAGCCCAGGAGCGGGCCGGTCGGCGGTGGCGCCGGAGGCGAGGGTGCCGCCGGCGTGGACCAGCCACGCCAGGACGACCGACCCGGCCGCGTTGCCGAGCAGCGACAGCAGGCAGACCAGGACGACGTGCCGGCCGCCGACCCGCCGCTCCAGCCGGCCGTGCGCCATCGTCATCACGTTGCCGGTGAACAGCTCGCCGCCGGCGAAGACGACGAGCGTCAGCGCCACGCCGAAGACCGCCGCCTGCACGAGGCGGGTGGCCGGCGAGCCGGCTGCGGCGAAGGGCGCCGAGACGCTGAGCAGCAGCACGACGGCGATGCCGACGTACGCGCCCGCGAGGGCCGAGGCGACACCGAAGCGCCACGGGTCGAGCGAGGCACCGGCCTTGACGACCGAGCTCTGACCGTTGTCCTGCACCGCCTCGGCGGCACTGCGCGGCATCAGCGGGCCGTCACGGGACGAAGGCCGGGCGGACGGCCGGCGGCGCCGGCACCTCGGGCTCCGGCGGCGCCGCCGCGCGGCGCTGGGTCGGGACGAGGTTCACGGCCGGGGCCGGCTGGCGGACGGGCGCGGACGGTGCGCGGCCCTCGGCCGCCTCCCGCCTGCTCACCTTGGCCTTGAAGTAGTCGCCGCCCTTCTTGGTGACGTCGTCGGTGCCCCACTCCGGCGGGGCGTCCGAGCGCTTCATCAGCTGCGGGATGTGCTTGGAGCAGTGGATGTAGGCCTCGACGACGTCGACGAGCACCCAGCGCTCGGGGCGCTGGCCGCCGGAGGCGAACAGCCCGCTGACGACGCTCGGCGGCAGGTTCCCCCGCTCGAACAGCTCGCCGTTCTCCAGCACGGAGGCCCGGCCGTTGACGTGCAGGCCGATGGCGTCGCCGCAGAAGTCGATGAACAGCAGGCCGATGTGGCCGTTCTCGGTGATGTTGCCCAGGCTGGCCATGACGCCGTTGCCGCGGTACTCCGGGTAGACCAGCGTCTTGGTGTCCAGCACGCAGACGAAGCCGGGCGGCCCTGCGCGGAACGAGCAGTCGGTCTCCCCGTCGCCGTCGGCGGTGGCGATGAACGCCATCTCCATGCGGCCGAGGAACTCCTGCATGTGGTCGTTCACGTGGTCCAGGACCTGGTGGTCGTAGAAGCCCTGCGCCCGGCGGTTCGTGGCGAACCGGGTCTGCAGCTCGTGCTCGCCCATGGAGCCGGCGATGGCGTGACGTCCCTGGGGACGGCCGGAGTCGCTCATGACGACGCTCCCGACGGCGCCGACGGCGAACGCGCAGGCCGGCAGCTCGGACGCGGCGCGCTGCTGCGGCACGACGGCGAGCAGCTCGGCCCGCGCTCCCGCCAGCGCCGCGGCGTCGGCGAGGTCGTCCCCGGTGCTGCGCATGAGCGCCTCCAGGGTCGCCGCGTCGAGCGGCCTGGCGAAGAAGTAGCCCTGGGCGATGTCGCACTCCAGCGCCTCGAGCTCGCGGACGTGCTCGCTGCGCTCGACGCCCTCCGCGACGGTCTCGAGCTGGAGCGTCTTGGCGAGGGCCACGATCGTGCGGGCCACGGCGGACTCCTCGACGTTCGCGCCGCCGAGCCCGTCGATGAAGGACTTGTCGATCTTCAGCACGTCGATCGGGAACCTCTGCAGGTAGGTGAGCGAGGAGTAGCCGGTGCCGAAGTCGTCGATGGCCAGGCGGACCCCGAGCGCCTTCAGCTCCTGCAGGGTCGCCAGCGTCTGCGCCGTGTCCTGCATGAGGACCGTCTCGGTGATCTCGAGGACGAGGCGCGACGGCGCGAAGCCCGTGTCGCGCAGGGCCGCGGCCACCTCCTCGACGAGCCCGGGCTGCAGGAGCTGGCGGCCGGAGAGGTTGACGCTCATGGTGAGCGGCACGGACTGGAGCTGCTGGTCGTGCCAGCGACGCCCCTGCTCGCAGGCTGCGCGCAGCACCCAGCGCCCGACGTCGTTGATGATGCCGGTCTCCTCGGCGAGCGGGATGAAGTCCATCGGCGGGATGAGCCCGCGCTCGGGGTGCTGCCAGCGCACCAGCGCCTCCACGCCGACGACGACGTGGGACTGCAGGTCGATCTGCGGCTGGAAGTGCAGGACCAGCTGGTCGCGCTCGATGGCGCGGTGGAGGTCGTTGGCCATCTCCAGGCGGCGGACGACACCGGCCCGCAGGACCTGGTCGAAGACCTCGTAGCGGGCCCGGCCGTCGTCCTTCGCGCGGTACATGGCGGCGTCGGCGTCGCGCAGCAGCGTGTGGCAGGTGTCGTCCTCCGCGCCCGAGACGGTGATGCCGATGCTCGCGGTGACGAACACCTCCTGGCCGGCGACGTCGAACGGCTCGCCGAGGGCGCTCGCGATGCGCTCGGCCAGCCCCTCGGCGTCCTGCTCGTCGGTCACCGACTCGGCGAGGACGACGAACTCGTCACCGCCGAAGCGGGCGATGGTGTCGCCGGGTCGCAGCAGGGCCCGGAGCCGTACGGCGAACGCGCACAGCAGGCTGTCGCCGGCGTCGTGGCCCAGGCTGTCGTTCACCAGCTTGAAGCGGTCGAGGTCGACGAAGAGCACGGCCAGCCGGCGCCGGTCGCGCTGCGCGAGCGCGAGGTCGAGGCGGTCCAGGAGCAGCGTCCGGTTGGGCAGCCCCGTCAGGGGGTCGTGCATCGCGTGGTGGGCCAGCTGCTGCTGCGCCTGCTCGCGCTCGAGCACCCGGCCGAGCTGGTGGCCGATCTGCGCCATCACGTCGCAGAGCGCGTCGTCGGCGGCCAGCGCCTCGTCGGTGAAGAACTCCATGACGGCCGTGACCGTGGTGCCGGCGGCCACCGGGAAGGCGAAGGCCGCCCGCAGCCCGGACGCACGGGCCGCCGAGAGGCGGGGGAAGTTGTCGTCCTCGGTGACGTCGGTGATCCAGCACGGCCGGCCGCTCGCCAGCACGCGGCCGGGCAGGCCCTCGCCCCGCGCCAGGTTGGTGGCCTGCGTGGCGACCCGGAAGCGCTCCAGGCGGCTGTCGTCCTCGTCGCGGGTCACCCAGGTGTGCGTGGACACCAGGACGTCGTCGGCCTCGACGGAGTAGACGTGGCCGACGGCCCAGCCGGTGTGCTCGCAGATCAGGGCCGCGCCCCGCTCGAGGGCGGCGCGGCTGCTCGTGCTCTCGTTGGACGCCACGCTGACCTGCTGCAGCAGCTGCACGAAGCCGGCCTCCCGCGCCAGCGCGGCCTCGCTGCGCTTGCGCTCGGTGATGTCGCGCAGGATGCCGGTGAAGAACTGCCGGTCGCCCTCGGCCCAGTGCGACAGGGAGAGCTCGACCGGGAACTCGGTCCCGTCCTTGCGCTCGCCGTGCACCTCGACCGTCGCGCCGATCGCGCGCGGCTCGCCGGTGAGCAGGAAGCGGCCCATGCCCTGCTCGTGGGCGTCCCGGTAGCGCTCGGGCATGAGGATGGTCAGCGGACGGCCCAGGACCTCCTGCTCCTCGTACCCGAAGATGTTGTGGCCGCCGCGGTTCCAGCCGATGATCAGCCCGCGGGCGTCGGCCGACACGATGGCGTCGTTCGCCGACTCGGTGACGGCGCGGAACTTGCCCTCCAGCTGCTGCAGGGCCTCCTGCGCCCGGCGCCGCTCGGTGGTGTCCTCGAAGCGCAGGACGCCGACGAGCTCGCCGCGGTGGTCCATCGTCGAGCTGACGAAGCCCACCGTGATGCCGGCGCCGTCGGCGCGGAGCAGCTCGACGGTCCCGCGGGTGCCGCGGCCGGTGGCGAGGGGCTGGCAGAGCTCGCAGGCCTCGCGCGGCTCGTCGACCGGCCGGTTGTGGTGCTGCGCGTGGATGTCGCTGCCCAGCAGGATGCCGCGGCTGGTGCCGAGGGCCCGCGCGGCGGCGTCGTTGGCGAGCACGCAGCGACCGGCCCGGTCGACCGCGATGAGGCCCTCGTCGGTGAGGTCGAGCAGGTCGCCGGGGAGCGCCCGGTGCACCGCGCGGCCCGTCACCCGCAGGGCGGATGCGAGGACGGTACGGGGCGTCAGCTCGGCCAGGCGCCAGCGGTCTGCTCGTCTCATGGAGAAGACGTCGGGACGTCACGGGCAGACCTGAGCGCCGCCCGTCCCTGTCACCCGTCCGGGTGGTGACAGCGCGGTGCGGGCGTCAGGCCTTCTCGAGGTAGTCGGCGCGGTCGTCGTCGACCAGGCTCGCCACGGCCCCGGCCAGGGCGGGGTGGCGCTGCAGGTCGGGGTCGTCCGCGACGACCTCGACCGCGGCCTCCCGGGCGGCGAGGATGACGTCCTCGTCGCGCAGCAGCTGGAGCATCCGCAGGCTGGAGCGCTTGCCCGACTGGGAGGCGCCGAGGACGTCGCCCTCCCGGCGCTGCTCGAGGTCGAGCTGCGACAGCACGAAGCCGTCGGTGGTCGCGGCGACCGCCTCGAGGCGCTCGCGGGCCGGCGTCTCGCGCTCGGCGCCCGTGACGAGCAGGCAGCGACCGGCGTGGCCGCCGCGGCCGATGCGCCCGCGCAGCTGGTGCAGCTGGGAGACGCCGAACCGGTCGGCGTCGAGCACGACCATCACGGTGGCGTTGGGGACGTCGACGCCGACCTCGACCACGGTGGTCGCGACCAGGACGTCGAGCTCGCCGCGGGAGAAGCGGCCCATGACCGCCTCCTTGGCCTCGGGCGGCATGCGGCCGTGCAGCATGTCGACGCGCAGCCCGGCCAGCTCGCCCCCGGCCAGCGTCGGCGTGACGTCGGCGACGGCGGCCGCGGGCGGGCGGCCCTCCGCGTCGGGGCCGTCGTCGGCGTCGTCGCCGCCGATGCGCGGGCAGACCACGAACGCCTGGCGCCCCTCGGCCGCCGCCTCGCGCACCCGCTGCCACACCCGGGCGATCCAGGTCGGCTGGTCGGCCAGCGGCACGACGTTGGTCGCGATCGGCGAGCGGCCCTTCGGCAGCTCGGACAGCGTGGAGACCTCGAGGTCGCCGTAGACGGTCATCGCCACGGTGCGCGGGATCGGCGTCGCCGTCATGACGAGGACGTGCGGCGGCGCGCTGCCCTTGGCCCGCAGCGCGTCGCGCTGCTCGACGCCGAAGCGGTGCTGCTCGTCGACGATGACCAGCCCGAGGTCGGCGAAGGCGACGCCCTCGGACAGCAGCGCGTGGGTGCCGACCACGATGCCCGCGTCGCCGGAGGCCGCCTCGGCGAGGGCGGCCCGCCGGGCAGCCGCGCCGAGGGAGCCGGTGAGCAGCGCGATGCGGGTGGCCTGCTCGGCGGCGCCCAGCTCCCCCGCCCCGGCCAGCGGCCCGAGCAGGTCGCGCAGGGACCGGGCGTGCTGCTGGGCCAGCACCTCCGTCGGCGCCAGCAGGGCGGCCTGACCGCCGGCGTCGACGACCGCGAGGGCGGCCCGCAGCGCGACCAGCGTCTTGCCGGAGCCGACCTCGCCCTGCAGCAGCCGGTTCATGGGGTGGTCGCGGGCGAGCTCCTGCGCCAGCACCTCGCCCACGTCGCGCTGGCCCTGGGTCAGCTCGAAGGGCAGGGCGGCGTCGAACGCGGCGAGCACCCCGTCCGTACGGGGGACGCGCGGCACGGCCGGAGCGGACCGCACCGCGGCCCGGCGCTGGGCGAGGACGACCTGCAGGACGAAGGCCTCGTCCCACTTCAGCCGCGACGTCGCGCGCGTGACGTCGGGCCAGCCGCCCGGGGCGTGGATGCCGCGCAGCGCCTCGAGCAGCCCGGGCAGCGCCCGCGGCTCGCGCACCTCCGGCGGCAGCGGGTCGGCGCCGACGTCGACCACGTCGAGCACCGTGCGCACGCACCGCTGCAGGACGAACGTCGAGACCTTCGCGGTCGCCGGGTAGATCGGCACCAGCGCCCCGGCGAAGTCGGCGGCGACCTCGCCGAGGTCGTCGTCGACGAGCTGCCACTCGGGGTTGGCGAGCTGCACCTTGCGGTTGAACACCTCCACCTTGCCGGCGAAGAACGCCCGCCGGCCCTCGCGCAGCTCGCTTCTCGGCCCACGGCCGGTTGAAGACGGCCATCGTCATGCTGCGGCCCTGGCCGTCGCTGACGGTCACGTCGGTCTTGTGCAGCTTGGGCTTCAGCCGCCGGCCGGAGACCCGGGTGACCTCGGCGAAGACGGTGGCGTGCTCGCCGACGACCAGCTCGTCGAAGCCGGTGAGCTTGCCGCGCTCGGCGTAGCGGCGCGGGTAGTGGCGCAGCAGGTCGCCGACGGTGTGCAGGTCGAGGGTGGCCGCCAGCGGCTTGGCGGTCCTGTCCCCCACCGCCTTCAGCAGCGGCGTCGAGAGGTCCATCACTCCACCCCGAGCAGGACCGGGTGGTGCGGCTGGCCGCCGTCGTAGACGACCACCTCGACGCCAGGGTGGGCGCCGGCCAGGTGGGCGGTGAGCCGGTCGCCGAGGCCGTCGGCGGCCGTCGCGCCGAGGACCAGCGTCACGAGGTCGCCGCCGTCGGCCAGGGCCTGGTCGAGCAGCCGCCGCGCGGCCCACTCGACCTCCGCGCCGACGACGACGACCGTGCCCGCGAGCAGGCCCAGGGCGTCCCCGGGCAGGCAGATGCCGGCCGAGGTCGTCGCCTCGCGGACGGCGGTGGTGACCTCGCCGTACCTCGTCGCGGCGGCCGCGGCGGTCATGGCCGCGAGGGCGTCCTCCAGCGGCGACGACTCCTCCGCGACGGCGAGGGCGGCCAGGCCCTGCACCGCCGACCGGGTCGGCACCACCACGACCGACAGGCCCTCCCGGCCGGCCTCGTCGGCCGCCGCCCGCGCCACCGCCTCGACGTTGCCGTCGTTGGGGAGCAGCACGACCTCGCGGGCTCCCGTACGGCGGACCGCCTCGAGCACCTCTGCCGTCGACGGGTTGGCCGTCGGCCCACCGTCGACGACGGTGGCACCGGCCGCCTCGAACAGCGCGGTCAGGCCCTTGCCGGCGGCCACCGCGACGACAGCGCGGGTCGCCGGCCGCTCGTTCATGACCGGCAGCGGCTCCTCGCTGTCGACCTGGTCCTCGAAGCGCGTCACCGTGACGCGGAACGGCGTGCCGGCGGCCACCCCCGCCTCGAGCGCCGCACCGACGTCGTTGACGTGCACGTGCACGTTGTAGAGGTCCTCCACGCCGATGACGACGAGGGAGTCGCCCAGCGCCGCGAGCGACCCCTTGAGCTGCTCGACGGCCGCGTCGCTGCTGTCGCGCAGGAGGTACTGCACCTCGTACGCGAACTCCTCGCTCCCGTCCTCCCGCGCGGCCGCGAGCCCGGAGCGGTCGCGCGGGACGACCGGCGCCGGGGTGGCGTGCACCGCGACGCCGGTGACGACGGCCTGCAGCGCCTCGAGCAGGACGCACAGCCCGCGACCGCCCGCGTCGACCACGCCCGCGGCCTGCAGCGCCGGCAGCTGCTCGGGGGTGCGGGCCAGCGCCTGCTCGGCAGCCGTGCGGGCGGCCGCCACGACGTCGGTCAGCGACGCGTCGCCGGCCTCCGCGGCCCCGCGGGCGGCCTCGCGCGCGACGGTGAGGATGGTGCCCTCGACGGGCGCCGCCACGGCCGCGTCGGCCAGCTGCGACGCGAGCGCCATGCCGCGGGCGACGGTCGCGCCCCCGCCGTCGCCCTCCAGCAGCGCCTCGCCGAACCCGCGCAGCAGCTGCGACAGGATCACGCCGGAGTTGCCGCGGGCCCCCATCAGGCCGCCGCGGGACAGCGCCGCCACCGTGGCGGGCAGGTCGGCCGGCGCGGCGGCCACCGCCTCGGCGACGGCCTGCATCGTCAGCACGAGGTTGGTCCCGGTGTCGCCGTCGGGGACCGGGTAGACGTTGAGGTCGTCGATCTCGCTGCGGGCCGCCTCGAGGGCCGTGAGCGCGGCGGTGCACCAGGCGCGCACGGCGTCCGCGTCCAGCACCTGCAGCACGCGGCCCCTCCTTCGCGGTCCCGGTCGGGAACGGGCGAGGCTATCTCGCGAGGTCTCGCGCGCCGCACGACTGCTAGTGTCGTCCAGTCCCCCGGCGGTGCCGGGACCGCTCCGAGAGCGGCCGGGACCTGCTGACCGACCTGCTGACCGACCTGACGATGGAGTGAACACCGTGGCTGCGACCTGCGACGTCTGTGGCAAGGGACCTGGCTTCGGCATGTCCGTCAGCCACTCCCACCGCCGGACCCGTCGCCGCTGGAACCCCAACATCCAGACGGTGCACGCCCTGATCGGCAAGGCCGGCAAGACCCCGAAGAAGCTCGGCGTCTGCACCTCCTGCCTCAAGGCCGGCAAGGTCGTCCGGGCCTAGTCCCGCTCCTCGCTCGTCCGCGCAGCACCCCGGGTTTCCCACAGGAAGCCTGTCCAGGCGTGCGCGCGATGTGTACTCTGCGCGCCAGTCGCTTGTTCTAGCTCGGCGTCACCGCCCGCGTGAACGATCGCGGGCTCGCACGTTGGGGCCGCACGACTCGGCCCCGCGGAGCGCGGGACCGTCCAGCAAGAGAAAGATCAACGAACATGGCACAGGGTGCAGTCAAGTGGTTCAACGCTGAGAAGGGCTTCGGCTTCATCGCCGTCGACGGCGGCGGCGCGGACGTCTTCGTCCACTACAGCGCGATCCAGTCCGACGGCTACCGCTCCCTCGACGAGGGTCAGCGCGTGGAGTTCGAGATCACCCAGGGCCAGAAGGGCCCGCAGGCGGACCAGGTCCGCCCGATCTAGTCCCGCAGCACCAGGAGGGCCCGGCACCGCGAGGTGCCGGGCCCTCCTGCTGTCCGGGGGTCAGTCCAGCCGGCGCAGCTCGCGGCGGTAGCGCTCGCCGTTGGCGACGTACATCGCGACGGCCGCCGTGAAGGCGCCCTCCGGGACGGCGTCCAGCCGCATCGTCGCCGGGATGCCGAGCGCCATCGCGCGGGACGGCACCTCGGTGCGGTTGCTGACCACCGCGCCGGCGCCGACCAGGGCGCCGGTGCGGACGACGACGTCGTGCAGCACCACCGAGCCGGAGCCGACGAGGCAGCCGTCCTCGATGGTGCAGCCCTCCAGGTGCGCGAGGTGGCCGACGACGCAGTCGGCGCCGATCGTGGTCGCCTTGGTCGCGGTCGCGTGCACGACCGTGCCGTCCTGCACGGACGTACGGGCGCCGACGGTGATCGTCCCGTAGTCGCCGCGCAGCACCGCGCCGGGCCAGATCGTGGCGCCGGGGCCGATCCGCACGTCGCCGACGACGGTGGCGTCGGGGTGGACGTACGCCTCGGTCGAGACGTCGGGGACGCGGTCCCCCAGGGCGTAGACGGCCACACTGCTCCTTCGTGTCGGGGACGGGGCGCCGATCGTCGCACCGGGTGGTACGGTCCGGTCATGGACTGGTGGTTCTGCTTGAAGCACATGCGCGCCGAGAAGGGCACCGACTGCAAGGGCGAGGACCGCATGGGTCCGTACGGCTCGGAGCAGGAGGCGGCCAACGCGCTGCAGACGGCGCGCGAGCGCACGGCGAAGCGCGACGCGGAGGACGCGGCCGAGGACGACTGGTAGGCGTGGGGGCGCGCTCGGTCGTCGTCCTCGGCACGGCCAGCCAGGCGCCGACCCGGGCCCGCAACCACGTCGCCGTGCTGCTGCGGCTCGACCGGCTCGGCGTCCTCGTCGACCCGGGCGAGGGCACCCAGCGGCAGATGGTGCACGCCGGCACGCCGTCCAGCAGCGTCGACCGGGTCTGCGTCACGCACGCCCACGGCGACCACTGCCTCGGCCTGCCCGGCGTGCTGCAGCGGATGGTGCTCGACGGTCGCCGCGGGACCGTCCCCCTGCACGCCCCGGCCAGCGCGCGCGACCGCCTCGGGCTGCTGACCGGCTTCGCGCTGGCGGGCGGCGGGCTCGAGGTCGACTGGCAGCCGGCCGCGGACGACGCGCCCGACGGTGCTGGCCACCGACGGCGCCTGGACGCTCGAGGCCGCCCCGCTGCGGCACCGGGTGCCGACGGTGGGCTACCGGCTGGTCGAGGCGGACGGGCGACGGGTGCTCCCCGAGCGGCTGGCCGCGCTCGGGATCGCCGGGCCCGAGGTGGCCGCGCTGCAGCGGGGCGAGACCGTCCGCGGCGCGCGGCTGGAGGACGTCAGCGTGCCGCGCCGGGGCCAGCGGGTCGCCGTCGTCATGGACACCGCGCTCTGCGACGGGGCCGCCGCCCTGGCCGAGGGCGCCGACCTGCTGGTCGCCGAGGCGACGTTCCTGCACCGCGACGCCGACCTCGCCGAGGAGCACAAGCACCTCACCGCGCGGCAGGCCGCCCGGCTGGCCCGGGAGGCGGGCGTGCGGCGGCTGGTGCTGACGCACTTCTCGCAGCGCTACGCCGACCTGGCCGAGCACGAGGCGGAGGCCGCCGACGAGCACCCGGACGTCGTGGTGGCCAGCGACCTGCAGGTGGTCGAGGTCCCCGCGCGTCAGTAGTGCTGCCAGCCGACCGGCTCGAGCACCTGCCCGTCCAGGTCGCGCACCCCGGCACCGGGACGGACCCGGCCGATCCCGGTCAGGCCCAGCGCCTCGGCCTCGGCCAGCCGGCCGAGCGGCACGGTCGCCAGCAGCGCGTGGTCCTCGCCGCCGTGCAGCGCGTCGTCCGGCGTCGCCCCCTCGGCGGCCGGCACGGCGGCCGGGTCGAGCTCGACCGCGACGCCGCTGGCCCGGGTCAGGTGGCCGAGCTCGGAGACCAGCCCGTCGCTGACGTCGCACATGGCGGTGGCGCCGAGGTCGGCGAGGGCGGGCCCCAGGGCGTACGGGGGGCGCGGCCGGCGGTGCGCCTCCGTCAGCGGGCCGCTCAGGCGGCCGGCGAGCAGCTGCCGGAGGCCGGCGGACGAGGCGCCGAGGCCGCCGCTGACCACGACGACGTCGTCCGGCCGGGCGCCGGCGCGCGTCACCGGGCGGCGTCCGGCGAGGTCGCCGAGCGCCGTCACCGACACCACGACCGACGGGCCGCGGACGGTGTCGCCGCCGACCAGGACCGCCCCGACCAGCGCCGCCTCGTCGCGCAGCCCGTCCGCGAGGCCCAGCACCCAGTCGACCGGGAGGTCGGCCGGGGCGACCAGGGCGACGAGCAGGGCGGTCGCCGTGCCGCCCATCGCCATGACGTCGGCGAGGTTGGCGGCCGCGGTCTTGCGGCCGACGTCGTAGGCGGTCGACCAGTCGCGCCGGAAGTGCACGCCCTCGACCGCGGCGTCGGTGGTGGCGACCACCCGCCCGTCCGGCGCGGCGACCACGGCCGCGTCGTCACCGGGCCCGAGCAGCACCTGCGGACCCGTCCCGAGCCGGGCCGTGATCGCGGTGATCAAGCCGCGCTCGCCCACGTCGCTTGCGGTAGCGTCCGCCACTGATCTGCTCCCCGCTCCCCGATCGAGAGGTCCCCGACGTCGTGGTCCAGGCCTACATCCTCATCCAGACCGAGGTCGGCAAGGCCGCCGCCGTCGCCGCCGCCATCGCCAAGATCGACGGGGTGACGCAGGCGGAGGACGTGACCGGGCCCTACGACGTGATCGTCCGGGCCGAGGCCCGCTCGGTCGACGAGCTCGGCAAGCTGGTCGTGGCCCGGATCCAGTCCGTGGACGGCATCACCCGGACCCTGACCTGCCCCGTGGTCCACCTCTGAGGGCGCTCCTCCTGCCGCTCTGCCTCGCGCTGGCGGCCTGCACCTCCTCCGGCGAGCCGGCGCCCGCGCCGACCGGCCCGGTCCCCGTCCCGGAGCCCAGCGCCACCGCGCCGCTGGTCGTGCTCGGCCTGCGCGAAGCTGCTCGCCGCGGTGCCGGAGTCGCTCGACCCGGGTGTCGACCGGCGCCCGGTGACCGGCGACCCGACGCGCACCGCCGCCTGGGGCGAGCCGGCCGTGACGCTCGAGTGCGGCGTCGACCGGCCGCTGCGCGCCGAGCCGCCGACCGAGATCGGCCCGCCGGACCGGGACGCCTTCGTCGGCTTCACCACCCGCGACTACGGCCCCGGCACGCGCTGGACGACCAGCGACCGGGCCGTCACCGTCGCGGTCAACGTGCCGGACGCGTACGACGGGCAGGTGCTGACCGCGCTGCTCGACCCGCTCCTCGACAGCCTGCCGGCGCCCTCCCCCGCACCCGGGGGCTAGTGCGGGCCGGTGCCCCGGCGCAGCGCGCTCTGCAGCAGGCGGTCGACCAGCGCGGGGTAGTCGACCCCGGAGGCCGCCCACATCAGCGGGAACATCGAGGTCGGCGTGAAGCCGGGCATCGTGTTGACCTCGTTGACCGTGCAGGGCGCCGTCCGCGCCGACGAAGAAGTCGACCCGGGCCAGGCCCTCGCAGCCGAGCGCGACGTACGCCCGGCGGGCCGCGTCCTGCAGCGCGAGCGTCACGTCCTCAGGAAGGTCGGCCGGGCAGGTCAGCTCGGTGGCGGCGTCGAGGTACTTCGCCTCGAAGTCGTAGAACTCGTAGTCGCCGGTCACCCGCACCTCGGCCGGCACGCTGGTGTCCGGTCCCTGCGGGCCGTCGAGCACGCCGCACTCGACCTCGCGACCGACGACCGCCGCCTCGACGAGCACCTTGCTGTCGCTGCGCAGCGCGTCCTCGACGGCATCGCCGAGCTGCTCCAGCGCGCTGACCTTGCTGATGCCGATGCTCGACCCGCCGCGGGCCGGCTTCACGAAGACCGGCAGCCCGAGGTCGCGGACCGCGTCGCGCACGGCGCCCGGGTCGGCCCGCCACTCCCCCGCCCGCACGGTCACCGCGGGCGCGACGGCGAGCCCGGCAGCCGCGAGCAGCTGCTTGGCGACGCCCTTGTCCATGCACGCGGCGCTGGCCAGCACCCCGGAGCCGACGTAGGGGACGCCGGCCATCTCGAGCAGCCCCTGGACGGTGCCGTCCTCGCCGTACGGCCCGTGCAGGACCGGGAAGACCACGTCGACCGCCCCGAGCAGCGCGCCGCCGGGCTCGAGCGGGATGAGCCCGACCGTCGGGTCGCCCGGCAGCGCCACGGCGGGGCCGTCCTTGACCGACGGCAGCTCGGTGCCGCTGATCGCCAGCCGGGCCGGGTCGTCCGGCACGAGCACCCAGCGGCCCTCGGTGGTGATGCCGACCGGGACGACGTCGTAGCGGTCGCGGTCGAGGGCCGCGAGGACGCTGCCGGCCGAGACGCAGGAGATGGCGTGCTCGGTGCTGCGTCCGCCGAAGACGACGGCGACCCGGGTGCGGCTCATGGCAGGTCAAGGCTAGGGCCAGCGCGGGAGCCGCTAGGACAGCGACACCTGGGTCTCCAGTGCGCCGTCGATCACCACGCTGGTGCCCGAGACGTACGCCGCCTCCGGCGAGACCAGCCAGCCGACCAGCGCGGCGACCTCGCTCGGCTGGGCGAGCCGGCCGGCCGGGATGCCGGCCTCCTGCTCGCGCCGGTCGGCGTCGGACTGCTCGCCCTGCATGGCCGTCTCGATGGCGCCGGGTGCGACCGAGACCACCCGGATCCCCTGCGGCGCGAGCTCCCGGGCCATGACCTTGGTCAGCATGCCGAGGCCGGCCTTGGCGACGCAGTAGGCCGCGAAGCCCGGCCGGGGCTGGTGCTCGTGGACGCTCGTGATGTTGACGATGGTCCCGCCGCCGTGGCCGGCCATCTGCGTCGCGGCCGCGTGGGCGACGAGGAACGCGCCGTCGAGGTCGACCGCGAGCTGGCTGCGCCAGGTGTCGAGGTCGAGCTCGAGGAACGGCGTCTCGACCTGGAAGCCGGCGTTGTTGACCGCGATGGTGATCCGGCCGAGCTGGTCGACGGTCTCCCGCACGACCCGGGCGACGTCCTCGGGCTGCGACACGTCGCCGAGGACGGCGGCGGCCGGCACGCCGAGCGCCCGGCACCGCTCCACCACCTCGGCCACCTCGTCGGCGGACCGGCCGTTCACCGCGACCGCCGCGCCGTCGCGGGCGAGCCGGGCGCAGACCTCCGCACCGATCCCGGTGCCGCCGCCGGTCACCAGGGCCACCTGTCCTGCGAGGCACGGCGCTCATGTCCGGGCGCGTACCCACCTGTACGCCCTCCACCCGGCCAGGCCGACCGCGCCGTACCGCTGCCGCCGGCGGGCGCTGTCGAGCAGGTGCATCGCCCGGGCGGCCTCCATGTGCGACCAGACCAGCGGCGCGTTGCCGAGCCCCTGCCGGCTCTCCGGGTCCATCTCCTCCGGCAGCAGCGCGGGCAGCGCGCGGTCGAGCGCGTCGGCGCGGGCCTGCGCCTCCTCCAGCCGGCCGCAGGCGGCGAGCGCCGACACGACCCACCAGCTGGCCGGCAGGAACGCGCCCTCGACGCCCGAGAAGCCGTCGTCGCCGCCGGGCTCGTAGCGGTAGAGGAACGGCGCGGCGTCGAGCCGGGCGAGGGTCGCGTCGACGAGCCGGGACGCCCGCGGGTCGCGCCGGTCGAACATGCGGAACACGACCGCCATGAGGGCGCTGGCGTCGGCGTCCCGCGGCCCGCCGTAGGCCTGCGGCAGCCCGCCGTCGTCCTGCAGCGCGGCGACGACCCGGTCACGGGCGGCGCGGCGGGCCCGCTTCCAGTGCGTGCGGCGGTGGGTCGGCCGCCAGCCGCGGGCGATCCAGACCGCCCGGTCCAGCGCCAGCCAGATGCCGATGTCGGCCGACACCAGGTCGACCGGCTCGCGCAGCTCCCAGATCCCGGACGTCCGCCGCTCCAGCCCGTCGGCGGACAGCTGGTCCGCGACGCCGCGGACCAGCTCCCAGACCTCGTCGGTGCAGCGGCCGCCCTCCTGCAGGTACAGCGAGACCGCCTCGACCAGCAGCCCGAGCGCGTCGTACTGCAGCTGGTCGCGGGCGGCGTTGCCGACCCGCACGGGCCGGCTGCCGCCCCAGCCCGGCGACGCCCGCGACCTCGCGCTCCTCGGGCACCTCCTCGCCCGCGGACGTCGGTCATGGGCCCGGACGGCATGCGGCGCTCCCGGGTCTGCCGCAGCACGAAGCGCAGGTAGTCCTCGGCCATGTCGCGGCGGCCGAGCAGGGCGGCGACCGAGACGGCGAGCGAGGCGTCGCGCAGCCAGGTGTAGCGGTAGTCGAACTGCCGGTCGTGCCCCGGCGCCTCCGGCAGGGAGGTCGTCGGGGCGGCGACCACCGCACCCGTACGCGCGTACGTGCACAGCCGCAGGACCCGCAGGGCGTCCGCGCAGCGCTTGCGGCCGTGCGCCGGGAGGCGCGCCGTGGCGAGCAGCGCGTCGTCCTCCTCGAGCGCGGCGTCGAGGTCGGCCAGCGAGGTCGGCCGGCGCGCCGGTGCGCTCCGGGTCGAGGGTCACCACCAGGGCGGCCCACTCGCCCTGCGGGCGCCTGCACCCGGGTCCGCAGCCAGCGGCCGTCCGCCCGGCTGGTGCCGCCGAGCACCCGCACCTCGCGCCCGGCGACCCGGGTCCGCGCCCCGTCCCAGGTGCCCCAGTCCTGGTCGAAGCCGCCGAGGGCCAGCTCGTGCTCCAGGTCGAGGTCGGCGTCGAGGGCGCGCACCAGGCGGACCAGCGAGCTGCCGCGGTCGCCGGCGCAGTGCAGGCCGTCGCGGCACTCGAGCCGGCCGGCCGGCGACTGCAGCACGGTGCTGAGCACGGGCCCGGCGGCCCGGCCCGCGCTGCCCGCGAGGCGCACGCCGCACCAGCGGGCGGCCGCGCCGTCGGGGTCGAGCAGCGACCAGAGCAGCGGCGGGTCGTCCAGCTCGGGAGCGCACCACCAGTCGACCTCGCCGGCCGGCCGGAGCAGCGCGGTGGAGGAGCCGTCGCCGAGCAGCCGGTGCGCCGCGATCGGCGGTGCGGTCACACCCTGCTCGCCAGCTCGGCCAGGGGCGGCTCGTACGCCTCGCCGAAGGTCGGGAAGGCGTGGATGACGTCGGCGAGCACGGCGAGGGGCACCCTGGCCCGGATGGCCAGCGTCGCCTCCGACAGCCACTCGTCGGCCCGCGGGCCGATCGCGGCCGCGCCGATGAGGACCCCCGCGGACCGGTCGGCGGTGAGCACCAGGCGGCCCGCGCCGGAGCCCTCGGTGGAGGTGCGGGCGACCTCGGCGAGGTCCATCACCGCCGTGACGGCGTCGACGCCCTGCTCGCGGGCGGTCGCCTCGTCCATGCCGACGCTGGCCACCGCCGGCTCGGTGTAGACGGCCCGCGGGACGGCGCGGTAGTCGGCGGTCCGGTCCTTGCCGAGCAGGTTGTCGCTCACGACCTTGGCCTGGTAGTTGGCGGCGTGCGTGTAGGGCGCGATGCCGGTGACGTCGCCGGCCGCCCAGACGTGCTGCTGGCCCTCGACCCGGCAGTGGTCGTCGGTGGCGAGCGAGCCGTCGTCGGCCGGCTCGATGCCGAGGACGTCGAGCCCGAGGTCGTCGGTGGACGGCGCGCGGCCGGTCGCCAGCAGCACCCGCTCGACCTCGACGCTGCTCCCGTCGGACAGGTGCGCCTTCGCCAGCCCGTCGGCGGTCAGCTCGAAGCGCTCCGCCTCGACGCCGAGCCGGACCGACACCCCGTCCTCGCGCAGCACGTCGGCGAGCAGGTCGGCGACGCTGGGCTCCTCCTTGCCGAGCAGGTGCGGGCCCGGGTCGACCAGGACGACGTCGACCCCGAAGCGGGCGTGCACCTGCGACAGCTCGCAGCCGACCGCGCCGCCGCCGAGCACCAGCAGGCTGGCCGGGCGGTCCTGCGCCGACAGGGCCTCGTCGCTCGTCCAGGTCGGCACCCGGTCGAGGCCGGGCAGCGGCGGGACCGTGGGCGAGGACCCCGTCGCGACGACCAGGTCGGTCCAGGCCAGCTCGCGCCCCTCGACGTCCAGCACGCCCGGCCGCGTCACCCGCCCGCGCCCCCGCACGACGGTCACACCGGCGTCGGCGGCCTCCTGCGCGGCGCCGCTGTCGTCGCGGTGCTCGGCGACCTCGTCGCGCCGTTGCACCGCCGCGCGGTAGGCCAGCGCGTCGTCGTCCAGGGTCGGGCGCGACGAGGCCCCGCCGAGCGGTGGCAGCCGCCGGGCCTGGGCGCGCGCCTCGGCGCTGCGCAGCAGGGACTTGCTGGGCATGCAGGCGACGTAGGGGCACTCGCCACCGACCCGCAGCGACTCGACGAGGGCGACGGACCGGCCGGCCTCCGCGAGCGAGCTGGCGATGCTCTCCCCGGCGGACCCGGCACCGAGGACGACGACGTCGAAGGACTCCATGCCCTCACCTTCACCCGGACGGCGAGGACGCACACCTCAGAGCCGGTCGAGCGCCTGCACGAGGTCGGCGACCAGGTCCTCGGGGTCCTCGAGACCGATCGACAGGCGTACGGACCCCGCGCCGATGCGCGCCTGCTCGAGAGCCTCCGGCGAGAGCATGCGGTGGCTGGTCGACGCGACGTGCACGGCCTTGGAGACGGTGCCGCCGAGCGAGGTCGCCAGGACGAAGAGCTGCAGGGCGTCGACCAGCGCCATGCCGCCGGCCCGGCCGCCCCTCGGCGTCACGGTGACGACGGCGCCGAACCGGCCCGGGTCGAACAGCCGGGCGGCGAGCGCGTGGTCCGGCGCCGAGCGAAGGCCCGGGTGGTCGACCCGCTGGACCGCGGGGTGGCGCTCCAGCGCGGTGGCGACCGCGAGCGCGGTGCGGCACTGCCGGTCGACCCGCAGCGGCAGGGTGTCGAGCCCCCGGTGGAGCAGGACGGCCTCGTCGGGGGCGAGCGAGCCGCCGGTGTCGACGCGGACGCGCCGGACCCGGTCGACCAGCTCCGGCCGGCCGACGACGACACCGCCGGTCGCGTCGCTGTGCCCGCCGAGGTACTTCGTCGCGGAGTGCACCACCAGGTCGACGCCGTGCTCGAGCGGCCGGACGACGGCCGGCGACGCGAAGGTCGAGTCGACGGCGAAGGGCACACCCGCCTCGCGGGCCAGCGCCGACAGCGCCGGCAGGTCGGCCACCGCCATCGTCGGGTTGGAGAGCGTCTCGCCCCAGAGCACCGCGGCCGGGGTGGCCAGCGCCGCCCGCACGGCGGCCAGGTCGCCGGTGTCCACGAACTCCGTCGTCACCCCGAACCGCGCGAGCTGGGCGGTCAGCAGCGCGTACGTCCCGCCGTACACCTGCTGCGGGGCGACCACCCGGCTGCCCGCCTGCGTCAGGGCGAGCAGCGTGCAGCTGATCGCGGCCATGCCGGAGGAGAACGGCTGCCCGACGACCTCGCCGTCGACACCGGCGCCCTCGAGCGCCGCGACCGACCGCGCGAAGGCGTCGGCGGAGGGGTTGTCGGTGCGGCTGTAGGAGTAGCCCGGACCGCGGGTCGGCGAAGACGTCGGCGCACTCCTGCGCGGAGGAGAACGCGAAGGTCGACGTCCGGTAGACCGGCAGGCCCAGCGGCGCCTGCGCCGGGACCGGCGGGGGCGGCAGGTGGACGGCGCGGGTGTGCTCGCCGGTCACTCGCTCTTGCTCTCCCGCTCCATGAACTTCTTCACCATGTCCCACGGCGACATGCCCTCGTGGCAGACCGCGACGACCTGCTCGGTGATCGGCATGTCGACGTCGTGCTTGCGGGCCAGGTCGAGGACCGAGCGGCAGCTCTTCACGCCCTCGGCGGTCTGCTGCTTGCGGGCGAGGATCTCCTCGAGCTTCTCGCCGCGGCCGAGGCGCTCGCCGAAGGTCCGGTTGCGCGAGAGCGGCGAGCTGCAGGTCGCGACCAGGTCGCCGAGGCCGGCGAGCCCGGAGAAGGTCAGCGGGTCGGCGCCCAGCGCCACCCCGAGCCGGGCCGTCTCGGCCAGCCCGCGGGTGATCAGCGAGGCCTTGGTGTTGTCGCCGAAGCCCATGCCCTCGGCCATGCCGGTGGCCAGCGCGATGACGTTCTTGACCGCGCCGCCGAGCTCGCAGCCGACGACGTCGACGTTGGTGTAGGGCCGGAAGTAGCCGGTCGAGCAGGCGACCTGCAGCCGCCCCGCCGCCGTGCCGTCGGTGCACGCGACGACCGTGGCGCGCCGGCTGGCCGGACGCGATCTCCTTGGCCAGGTTGGGCCCGCTCACGACGGCCACCCGGTCCGCCGGCACGTCGGCGACCTCGGCGATGACCTCGCTCATGCGCTTGGTGGTGCCGAGCTCGACGCCCTTCATGAGGCTGACGAGGACGGCGTGCGGAGCCAGCGACCCGGCCACCTGCGCCAGGTTGTCGCGCAGGCTCTGGCTGGGGACCGCGAGCACCACGAAGTCGGCGTCGCGCACCGCTTCGAGCATGTCGGAGGTGGCGGTGAGGTTGCCCGGGAGCGCGATGCCGGGCAGGTAGTCGGGGTTCTCGTGCCGCTCGCGGACCGCGGCCGCCAGCTCCTCGCGCCGGGCCCACAGCACGACGTCGGTGCCGGCGTCGGCGAGCACCTTGCCGAAGGCGGTCCCCCACGACCCGGTGCCGAGGACGGCCGCGCGGGTCACGCGGACTTCCGCTCGGTCGGCCGAGCGCAGCGGGCGGTGGTCGAACACCTCGGCCGGCGCCCGCTCGCCGCGCAGCTCCTCGACCATCGCGGTGATGCGGCGCATCACCTCGTCGGTGGCGCCGCGCAGCACCTCGGCGGTCAGCGGCCTGCCGGCGTACGCCGACAGGTCGACCGGCGGGCCCGCCACCAGCTCGACCCGGGTGCGGGGCAGCAGGTGCAGGCCCCTGCTGCGGTAGGAGTCCAGGATCCGCTCCGAGCCCCACTGCGCCAGCGGGACGACCGGGGCGCCGGACAGCAGCGCGAGCCGCGCGACGCCGGTCTTGGCCCGCATCGGCCACTTGCCCGGGTCGCGGGTGACGGTGCCCTCCGGGTAGATGACGATGCACTCGCCGGCCTGCAGGGCGGCCACCGCGTCGCGCAGCGCCAGCGAGGCGTCGGCCGTGTGCCGGTGCACCGGGATCTGCTTGGCACCGCGCATGACCGAGCCGACCAGCGGCCTCTGCGTGAACAGCGTGCTCTTGGCCATGAACCGCGCGATGCGCCCGGTGCCGTAGACGACGAAGTCGGCCAGCACGATCGGGTCGGCGTGCGAGATGTGGTTGGCAGCCAGGATCAGGCCGCCGGTCGCCGGCACGTGCTCGGTCCCGCGCCACACCGGCCGGGTGAACGACCAGCACAGCGGCTTGAGGACGCAGGCGGCCAGGCCGTACCAGAAGCCCAGCTCTCGCAGCGGGACGCGCCGCCGGACCTGCTCCACCACACGCTCCTGACTCGTCGGACCTGCCCTGATCCTGTCGTGCCCCGACCTCCGCTGTCGAGGAGCCCCCCGGCGGGTGGCACCGTGGCGGGGTGCACCCCGCCGCTCCCGCCCGCCGCTGGGGTCTCGTCGTGCCGGTGAAGCGGCTGGCGCTGGCCAAGACCCGCCTGCGCCCGTACGGCGACGAGGCCCGCCAGGAGCTCGCGCTGGCGTTCGCCGCCGACGTGGTGACGGCGGCCCTGGCCTGCACCGCGGTGACGCGGGTGCTGGTCGTGACCGACGACGAGCGGGCCGGGTCGCTGCTGGCGTCGCTCGGTGCCGAGACCGCCCCGGACGACCCGGACGCCGGCCTCAACCCGGCGCTGGCCCACGGCGCGGACCTGCTGCGGGCCGACGACCCGGGCTGCGGGGTGGCGGCGCTGTCGGGCGACCTGCCGGCGCTGCGGCCGGCCGACCTCGACGCGGCCCTGCGCGGGGTCGCCGACGGGAGCCGCGGCGTGGTGGGCGACCACGCCGGCACGGGCACGACGCTGCTGGCCGCCGGGCCCGGGGCGGAGCTCGCGCCGTCGTACGGCCCCGGCTCGCTGTCCCGCCACCTCGCCGACGGCGCGACCGTGCTGGCCGCCGCGCAGGGGCTGCGGCTCGACGTCGACACCCCCGACGACCTCGAGCGGGCGCTCGCCGTCGGCGTCGGGTCGCACACCCTGGCGGCCGTCGCCGCGCTGGCCGCGACCCGGGTGCCGCCCCAGGCGACGGTGGCGACGTGGGACCCGCAGACCGGCGACGGGACGGTCCTGCTGGACGACGGCACCCGGCTGCCGTTCCCCGGCGACGCCGTCGACCCGGCGCTGCTGCGGCTGCGGTCCGGTCAGCGGGTGCACCTGCGGCTGGCCGGCGAGCGGGTCACCGCGCTGACCCTGTCCGCGCTGCCCCTGCCGTTCACCTGAGAGGGGCACGATGCAGCCATGAGCACCGACGTGAGCGCCCCGCTCGAGGCTGCCGACGACACCACGCTGGAGCCGGTCGCCGCTCCCACCGTCGACCCGTGCGACACCGAGGACGGCCTGCCGACCGACCGGTTCCTCAACCGGGAGCTCTCCTGGCTCGACTTCAACGCCCGGGTGCTCGCCCTCGCGGAGGACGAGAGCGCGCCGCTGCTGGAGCGGGCCAAGTTCCTGGCCATCTTCGCCGGCAACCTCGACGAGTTCTACATGGTCCGCGTCGCCGGCCTGAAGCGCCGGCAGAGCACCGGCCTCGGCGTGCGCAGCAGCGACGGCCTGAGCACCCGCGAGCAGCTGGCCCTCATCGCCGAGCGCACGTCGGCGCTGGCGGGCCGGCACGCCCGCTGCTTCGTCGCCTCCGTACGCCCGGCGCTGGCCGAGCGCGGCGTGCGCATCGTGCTGTGGCGCGAGCTCGACGACACGCAGCGGCGCGGCCTGCACACCTACTTCAGCGACAAGGTCTTCCCGGTCCTCACGCCGCTGGCGGTCGACCCGGGCCACCCGTTCCCGTACATCAGCGGCCTGTCCCTGAACCTCGCCGTCCTGGTGCGCGACCCGACCGACGGCACCGAGCACTTCGCCCGGGTGAAGGTGCCGAACAACGTGGGGCGGTTCGTGCCGGTCGAGGCGGGTGACAGCGCGACGACCTACCTGCCGCTCGAGGAGCTGATCGGCGCGCACCTCCAGCAGCTGTTCCCGGGGCTCGAGGTCACGGCGCACCACGCCTTCCGCATCACCCGCAACGCCGACGTGGAGGTCGAGGAGGACCGCGACGAGGACCTGCTGCAGGCGCTCGAGCGCGAGCTGGCCCGCCGCCGGTTCGGCCCCGCCGTGCGCCTCGAGGTCGGCGACGACATGGACCCGCACGTGCTCGACCTGCTGGTGCGCGAGCTGGAGATCACGCCCGACGACGTCGTGCAGGTGCCGGGCCTGCTGGACCTCGCGTCGCTGTGGCAGCTGTACGCCGTGGACCGGCCCGAGCTCAAGGACCCGCCGTTCCTGCCCTCGACCCACCCGCGCCTCGCCGAGGGCGAGCAGGCCGCCGACGTCTTCGCGGCGCTGCGCGAGGGCGACGTGCTGGTGCACCACCCCTACGACTCCTTCGCCACGTCCGTGCAGCGCTTCGTCGAGCAGGCCGCGGCCGACCCGGCCGTGCTGGCGATCAAGCAGACGCTCTACCGGACCTCCGGCGACAGCCCGATCGTCGACGCGCTGATCGACGCCGCCGAGGCCGGCAAGCAGGTGGTCGTGCTGGTGGAGATCACCGCGCGGTTCGACGAGCAGGCCAACATCAAGTGGGCGCGCGCGCTGGAGCGGGCCGGCTGCCACGTCGTCTACGGCCTGCTCGGGCTCAAGACCCACTGCAAGACCTGCCTGGTGGTGCGGCAGGAGACGGGGCGGCTGCGCCGCTACGCCCACATCGGCACCGGCAACTACAACCCCAAGACCGCTCGGACGTACGAGGACCTCGGCCTGCTCACCGCCGACCCCGAGGTCGGGGCCGACCTCACCGACCTGTTCAACACGCTGACCGGCTACAGCCGCCAGACCGAGTACGCGACGCTGATGGTCGCCCCCCACGGCGTGCGGCGCGGGCTGGTGGAGCGGATCGACGCGGAGGCCGCGCGGGCCCGGGCCGGCGAGCCGTCGCGCATCCGCATCAAGGCCAACAGCGTGGTCGACGAGCTGCTCATCGACGCGCTCTACCGGGCCAGCCGGGCCGGGGTGCCGGTCGAGCTGCTCGTCCGCGGCATCTGCACGCTGCGCCCCGGCGTGCCGGGGCTGTCGGAGACGGTCCAGGTGCGCAGCATCGTCGGGCAGTTCCTCGAGCACTCCCGGGTCATGGCGTTCGGCGTCGGCGACCGGACCGAGGTCTGGCTGGGCAGCGCCGACCTCATGCACCGCAACCTGGACCGCCGGGTCGAGACGCTGGTGCGCATCAAGGACCCGCTCGTGCAGGCCCAGCTGACCGGGCTGCTCGACCTCGCGTTCGCGCCCGACACGACCTCGTGGCTGCTCGGCGCCGACGGCAGCTGGGCCTGCTCCCCCGGCCCCGGGCTGCCGCAGCGCGACCTGCAGCGCGAGCTGGCCCGCCGTCCGCCCGACACCGTCAGCGGTGCCTGAGCCCGTCCGCGCGGCAGGCACCGCGCTGTGGCGGCCCGGGCCGGACGGCCCGCTCGTCGCGGTCGTGCACCGTCCCCGCTACGACGACTGGTCGCTGCCCAAGGGCAAGCTCGAGCCCGGGGAGCACCCGGCGGCCGCCGCGGCGCGGGAGACGCTCGAGGAGACCGGGCACACCGCGCGGCTCGGGCGCGGGCTCGGCAGCAGCGCGTACGACGTGCTGGTCGACGGCGTGCCGACGCCCAAGACGGTGCGGTGGTGGGCGGCCGAGGCGACCGGCGGGGCGTTCGTCCCCGGGCCGGAGGTCGACGCGCTGCGCTGGCTCCCCGTCGCGTCCGCGCGCGCGCTGCTGACCGCCGGGCGCGACACCGCCGTGCTGGACGGCCTCGTCGGCGCACCGGCCGGCGCCGCGGTCCTGCTGCTCGTGCGGCACGGCCGGGCCGGCCGCCGGGGGTCCTGGACGGCCCGGACGACGCGCGCCCGCTGGACGCCGCCGGGCAGGCTCAGGCCGACGCGCTGGCCGACCTGCTGGCCCTGTGGGGCCCGGCGCAGCTGGTGTCCGCGCCGCCGCTGCGCTGCACCGCGACCCTGGCACCGCTCGCGGCGCGGCTCGGGCTGACGGTCGACGTCGACCCGCTGCTCGGCGACGCCGCCGTGCCCGCCGCGCCGGACGAGGCGGCGGCGCGGCTGCTGGCCCGGGCCGACCCGGCGCGGCCGCTGGTCGCGTGCAGCCAGGGCCTCGCGCTGCCCGCGGTGCTGTCGGCGCTCGGCGTCGGCGCGCTGCGCCGACGTCCGCACGCGCAAGGGCGGTGCGTGGCTGCTCACCGTCGGCGACGGCGCCCTGCTGTCGGCCGAGCGCCTGGACGACGCGCCCTGACGGGGCTCCCGACCGGGCTCGCCTGCTGACGCGGGACACAGCCTGATCGTCTCCTCGCGGCGCTGAGCGTGCGCGCGGCCGTCTGACCCGGCTCGGTGGATCAGGCTGTGTCCCGGATCAGCGAGCGGGCTCAGCTGCCGGCGGACTTCTTCGCCGGGGTGCGCTTGGCGGCCGGGGCCTTGGCGGCCGTCTTCGCCGGTGCCTTGGTCGCCTTGGCGGGTGCCTTGGCTGCGCCTTGGTCGCGGTCTTGGCCGGGGCCTTCGCGTGCGCGCGCCTTGGCGGGCGCCTTGGTCGCCTTGGCCGCCGCCTTCGCCGGCGCCTTCGCCGCGGCCTTGGTCGGCCTTCGCCGCCTTGGCCGGGAGCCTCGGGCGCCGCGCCTGCGTCGGCCGCCTTCACCGACGCGCCGGTGGTCTTCGTGGCGCCCTGGGTCTTCGTGGTGCCGGGGCCGCGGCCGGCCGCCGAGCGGGCGCCGACGGGCGAGGCCTGCAGGGCGCGGGCCGGCGCCTTCTGGGCGCCGTGGGTCTTGGCGGAGGCCGCGGCCGGCTTGGCCACGCGGGCCCCCGTGGGCACCGTCGGGGCTGCCGCCTTCCCGGTCGCGGCGCGCGCCGCGCGCGCGGGTGCGGTGGCCGCGGACGAGACGGCGCCGGCAGCCACCGACGTGACCTTGCGGGCGGCGGCCACCGGTGCGCCGACCGCGGCGCGGGCGACCTTGCCTGCGGCGGCGGGGGTCTTCGGCAGCGCAGGCAGCTTCTTGGCGCCGCTGACGACCTCCTTGAAGCCGGTGCCCGGGCGGAACTTCGGCACCGACGTCTTCTTCACCTTGACGACCGCCCCGGTCCCGGGGTTGCGGGCGGTGCGGGCGGCCCGGTCGACCTTCTCGAAGACGCCGAACCCGCTGAGCGCGACCTTCTCGCCCTTCGCGACGGCCCGGGTGATCGAGTCCAGCACCGCCTCGACGGCAGCACCGGCGGCGCGCTTGTCGCCACCCACCCGCTCGGTGACGGCGTCGATCAGCTCGGCCTTGTTCATCGCAGGACTCCCTCGGACCGCTCGAGCACGGTGCTCTGGCGCGAGACGGTAGGGCCGGGCGGCGATCTTTCCCACCACCTGCGCCCGTGTCGCGCCAGGTTCACCCCTCTTCGGGCGTGACCCGTCCGGCGTCGAGGTCGGCGAGGAAGGCGTCCAGCCGGGCCGAGGCCCGGTCGATGTCGTGCTTGGAGGCGTCGGTCAGGGCGATGAGGCGGCGGGCCGCGCGGGCCTTGTCCTCCTGCGGCAGGTCGAGCGTCCGGACCCGCTTGTGCGCCTCCCGCAGCCGCTCGGCCAGGACGGCCGGGTCGACGTCAGGCAAGCGCGGTGGTCGGCTTGAACGCGGGGCGCGTCGCCTCGTACGCCGTGATGTCGGCCTCGTGCCGCAGCGTCAGGCCGATGTCGTCGAGGCCCTCCATCAGCCGCCAGCGGGTGAAGTCGTCGAGCTCGAAGGACGCCGTCGTCGCCCCGCCCCGCACCTCGCGGGCGCCGAGGTCGACGGTGATCTGCGCGGTCGGGTCCTGCTCGACCAGCTCCATCAGGGCGTCGACGACCGCGCCCGGCAGCTGCACCGGGAGCAGGCCGCCCTTGAGCGCGTTGCTGCGGAAGATGTCGGCGAAGCGCGAGCTGATGACCGCCCGGAACCCGAAGTCCTGCAGCGCCCAGACGGCGTGCTCGCGGCTCGACCCCGTACCGAAGTTCTCGCCGGCCACGAGGATCGACGCCCCGGCGCGCTCGGGCTGGTTGAGGACGAAGGCCGGGTCCTCGCGCCACTCGCTGAACAGGCCGGCGCCGAAGCCGGTCCGCTCGACCCGCTTGAGCCAGTCGCTCGGGATGATCTGGTCGGTGTCGACGTCGCTGCGGCGCAGCGGCGCGGCCGTGCCGGTGTGGGTCGTGAAGGCGTCCACGGTCAGACCTCCTGCAGGTCGGCGGGGGCGGCCAGGCGGCCGACGACGGCGGTCGCGGCGGCGACCTCGGGGCTGACGAGGTGCGTACGGCCGCCGCGGCCCTGCCGTCCCTCGAAGTTGCGGTTCGACGTCGAGGCGCTGCGCTCGCCCGGGGCGAGGGTGTCGGGGTTCATGCCCAGGCACATCGAGCAGCCGGCGTTGCGCCAGTCCCACCCGGCCTCGGTGAAGACCTTGTCCAGGCCCTCCTGCTCGGCCTGCAGCTTCACCAGCATGGAGCCGGGGACGACCATCGCGCGTACGCCCGGCGCGACCGTGCGGCCCTTCACCACCGCGGCCGCGGCGCGCAGGTCCTCCATGCGGCCGTTGGTGCAGGAGCCGAGGAAGACGGTGTCGACGGCGACGTCGCGCAGCGGGGTGCCGGCGGTCAGGCCCATGTAGGTCAGCGCGCGCTCGGCCGCGTCGCGCTCGTTGCCGGCCGGCAGCGCCTGCGGGTCGGGGACGACGTCGCCGAGGGCGACGCCCTGGCCGGGGTTGGTGCCCCAGGTGACGAACGGCGTGACGGCGGAGGCGTCGAGCACGACCACCTTGTCGAAGACGGCGTCGTCGTCGGTGCGCAGCGTCTCCCAGTAGGCGACGGCGGCGTCCCAGTCGGCGCCCTTCGGGGCGCTGTCGCGACCCTCGAGGTAGGCGTAGGTCTTCTCGTCCGGCGCGATCATGCCGGCGCGGGCGCCCCACTCGATGCTCATGTTGCAGACCGTCATGCGGCCCTCCATGGACAGCGCGCGGATGGCCTCGCCGCGGTACTCCACGACGTGGCCCTGGCCGCCGCCGGTGCCGACCTGCGCGATGAGCGCGAGGACGAGGTCCTTGCTGGTGACGCCGGGCTGCAGCTCGCCGACGACCTCGACCGCCATCGTCTTCGGGCGGACGAGCGGCAGCGTCTGCGTGGCCAGGACGTGCTCGACCTCGCTGGTGCCGATGCCGAACGCCAGCGCCCCGAACGCGCCGTGGGTGCTGGTGTGGCTGTCGCCGCAGACGATCGTCATGCCGGGCTGGGTGACGCCGAGCTGCGGGCCGATGACGTGCACGATGCCCTGGCCGGCGTCGCCCATCGGGTGCAGCCGGACGCCGAACTCCGCGCAGTTCTTGCGCAGCGTCTCGACCTGGATGCGCGAGACCTCGTCCTTGATCGGCCCCTGCAGCAGGTCGGTCGGGACGTTGTGGTCCTCGGTCGCGAGCGTCAGGTCGGGGCGCCGCAGCGGGCGGCCGGCGAGGCGCAGGCCGTCGAAGGCCTGCGGGCTGGTCACCTCGTGCACGAGGTGCAGGTCGATGTAGACGAGGTCGGGCTCGCCCTCCGCCTCCCGGACGACGTGGTCGGACCAGACCTTCTCGGCGAGCGTGCGCCCCATGGCGTTGCGTCCCAAACTGTGAGATGGCAGTATCACTTCGTGGAACACAGTAGCGGAGTCGGCGTCCTTGACAAGGCCGTTCTCGTCCTCGACGCGGTGCAGGACGGCGCGACGTCCCTCGCCGCGCTGACCCAGCGCACCGGCCTGTCCCGCGCGACCGCCCACCGGCTCGCCGTCGCCCTGGAGGTGCACCGCCTGCTGGTGCGCGACCGGGAGGGCCGCTGGGCGCTCGGCCCGCGGCTCGGCGAGCTGGCCGGCGACGGCGCGGGCGACCCGCTGCTCGACCGGGCCGGGCCCGTCCTCGCCCGGCTGCGCGACACCACCGGCGAGAGCGCGCAGCTCTACCGCCGCGCCGGCGACCGCCGCGTGTGCGTCGCCGCCGCCGAGCGCGGGAGCGGGCTGCGCGACACCGTCCCGGTGGGCACGCGTCCTGCCGATGACGGCCGGCTCCGCGGCGCAGGTCCTGCTGGCGTGGACGCCCCGCGACCCGGTCGTGCTCGAGGCGGCCTTCGGCGAGCGGGTGCTGGCCGAGGTGCGCCGGCGCGGCTGGGCGCACTCGGTCGCCGAGCGCGAGCAGGGCGTCGCCTCGGTCTCCGCGCCGGTGCACGCGCGCCGACGGCGCCGTCGTCGCCGCGGTCTGCGTCAGCGGCCCGCTCGAGCGGCTCACGCGCTCCCCCGGCCGCCTGCACGCCGAGGCCGTGCGCGCGGCCGCGGCCGAGCTGTCCCGGGCCCTGCAGCCGGCTGCGCGGGCCTGACACCCGTTCGGACCCGGCCCAGAAGGGCTAGTCCGGACAAGGCGGACACAGGGTCGGTATGAGCCATGGTGGTCCGCGCCCCCGGCGACGACGATCGAGGCAGCCCCCAGCCTCCGGAGGACCGCGTGACCGAGCTCGCTCCCGTCGTCGACCTGGCCGCGCGCCGCGCCGACAAGCAGGCCGCCCTGGACGCCCTGGTCGCGGCCCCCGTGAAGTTCGTCAGCCTCGAGCTGCTCGCCCTGCTCGACGACCCCTACCTCGGCGGGAGCCCCCTCGACGAGGCCCCCGTCCGCCGCCTCGCCGTCGCGAAGTAGCGCACCCAGGACTGTCGGACCTGCGCGGGACACTCGTCGCGAGGGTCGCTGACGACGGGACGCGCGGATGTGCTCGGTGCAGGAGTGCGGGCGGACGACGTACGCACGCGGGTTGTGCGGACGGCACGACAAGCAGCAGCTGCGGCACGGCGAGGTCCAGCCGGACCGGTCGGTCGCGGGCTGCGCGGTCGAGGGCTGCGACCGCCGGGCGGTGACGCGTGGCTGGTGCCACGGGCACTACCTGCGCTGGAGCCGCACGGGGGACGTGCGCGCCGACGTCCCGCTGACCCGGTCGACGCGCGCGACCAGTGCCAGCACGCCGAGGGCTGCCGGTGACGGCGCGGTGTCAGCCGGGCTGGTGCCGCAGCCCACGCCCGCCGGGTCAGCGGCTGTACGGCGATCCGCTGACGCGGACGACCTCGGCGCAGGACCACGCCGGGCGGTGGCAGCGTCAGCCACGGCTACTGGTCCGTCGGGTCCCCGAGGAGCTGCGCACCTGGTGCCTGCGGGCCGCGCCGCAGGAGATCGAGCACCGGCTGGTCATGGCGCAGGTGCTCGGGCGTCCGCTGCCTCGACGAGGAGACGGTGCACCACCGCAACGGCGACCGGCTCGACAACCGGCCCGAGAACCTCGAGCTCTGGTCGACGGCCCAGCCGAAGGGCCAGCGCGTCGACGGACAAGGTGGCGTGCGCGGTCGCCCTGCTGGCGCTCTACGCCCCGACCTGCTGACCACGAGGTCGGGAGACGCAGAAGCGGCCAGTCACGGATCGTGACTCGGCCAGCTTGATGATGCGTACCCCCGAAGGGATTCGAACCCACGCTACCGCCGTGAGAGGGCGGCGTCCTAGGCCGCTAGACGACGGGGGCCGGACTTGCTGGACATCGTACGCCCGGGCTGCGCCCGGCCTGCGCTGGGGTACCTGGACTCGAACCAAGACTAACGGAACCAGAAACCGTCGGGCTGCCAATTACCCCATACCCCATGGCGCCGCCCCGCAGAGCGGCGTAGGAACTCTAGCGGACGCGCGGCCCGGCTCTCAAAGCCCCTCGGCGGCCGCGCGGAGCCGGCGCAGCGTGCGCTCCTTGCCGAGCAGCGCCATCGACTCAGGCAGCGGTGGCGAGATGTTCGAGCCGGTCACGGCGACGCGGACGGGCGCGTAGGCCTTCTTGCGCTTCAGGCCGAGGCCGTCCTCGAGCAGGGCGGCGTCCATCGCCGCCTGCACCGGCTCGGTCGACCAGTCCTCGACCGACGAGAGCGCGGACGCGGCCGCCAGGAGCACCTCGCCGGCGGAGGCGTCCAGCGCCTTGGCCGCCGCGGCCGGGTCGACCGTGAAGGCGCCTTCCTCGACGAGCAGGAAGCGGCACAGGTCGGCCGCCTCCGACAGCAGCGCGATGCGGGTCTGGATGAGCGGCACCAGCCCCTCGACCGCGGCGAGCTGCGAGGGCGAGGGAGGCGTCGAGACCAGCCCCGCGGTGGCCAGGTGCGGGAGCAGCCGCTGCACCAGGTCGGCCTCGGGCAGCTCGCGCAGGTAGTGCCCGTTGAGCCACGCCAGCTTGTCCAGGTCGAACACCGGGCCGACGGTGTTGACCCGGCCCCAGTCGAACGACGCGGACATCTCCGCGAACGAGAAGACCTCCTGCGGCTGACCGTCGGGAGCGTCGGGCAGCGAGTAGCCGAGCAGCCCCAGGAAGTTCAGCAGCGCCTCCGGCAGGTAGCCCTGCTCGACGAACCAGGTCAGCCGCGCCGCCGGGTTCTTCCGCTTGCTGATCTTGCTCTTGTCGGTGTTGCGCAGCAGCGGCATGTGGGCGAACTGCGGCCGCTCCCAGCCGAGCCAGTCGAACAGCAGCAGGTGCTTGGGCGTCGAGGAGATCCACTCCTCGCCGCGCACCACGTGCGTGATGCCCATCAGGTGGTCGTCGACGACGACGGCGAGGTGGTAGGTCGGGAAGCCGTCGGCCTTGAGCAGCACCTGGTCGTCGGGACGGGGCGCCGACACCTCGCCGCGGACGAGGTCGGCGAAGTGCAGCGGCGGGTCCGCGGGCACGAGCATGCGCACCACCGGCGAGGGCGAGAAGCCCGGCAGGGCAGCGCGTTCCTCCGCCGTCTTGCCGACGCAGAGCCGGTCGTAGCCGGTCGGCACCTTGCGCTTCTGCTGGTCCTCGCGCATCGCCGTGAGCCGCTCGCCGCTGCACCAGCACAGGTACGCGTGGCCGCTCTCGAGCAGCTGGTCGACGTACGGGCGGTAGGTGCCGAGCCGCTCGGACTGGCGGTACGGCGCGTACGGGCCGCCCTTGTCCGGGCCCTCGTCCCACTCGAGCCCGAGCCAGCGCAGGGTGTCGTAGACCTGCTGCTCGCTGTCGGCCTGGAACCGCGCCCGGTCGGTGTCCTCGACGCGGAGCAGGAACTGCCCGCCCTGCTGGCGCGCGAAGGCGAGGTTGAACAGCGACATGTACGCCGTGCCGACGTGCGGGTCGCCCGTCGGCGACGGGGCGACGCGGACCCTGACCGTCACCTGTTCACGACCGGGTTGCGTCAGCGTGCCGACGCCCTGCACGCGCACGTCGACGGTCGAGCCGTGCGACAGCGGGCCGACCCCGGCGGGCGTGCCGGTCAGCACGACGTCGCCGGGCAGCAGCGTCATGAAGGACGTGATGAACGCCAGCACCGCGGGCACGTCGTGGATGAGGTCCGAGGTCCGGCCGTCCTGGCGCAGCGACCCGTCGACGCTGCACTGCACGCCCAGGTCGAACGGCGACAGCTCGGTCTCGATCCACGGCCCCAGCGGGCAGAACGTGTCGTGGCCCTTCCCGCGGGTCCACTGCCCGTCGGACTTCTGCTGGTCGCGCGCCGTCACGTCGTTGGCGGCGGTGTAGCCCCAGACGTGGTCGAGGGCGTTGCCGCGGGTGAGGTCGCGGGCCGGCTTGCCGATGACCACGGCCAGCTCGGCCTCGTAGTCGACCCGGCCCGCGCCGGCGGGCAGGCGTACGGGGTCGCCCGGCCCGACGACCGAGGTCGCCGGCTTGAGGAAGACCGTCGGCACCTCGGAGGACGCGGGGGCGCCGGTCAGGTCCTTCATCTCCGCGACGTGGTCGGCGTAGTTCTTGCCGATGCAGACGACGTTGATGGGCTGGGTCGGCGCGAGCAGCCGCACGGTCTGCAGCGGGACGACCTCGCCGGTGGGGACCGGGTTGAGCAGCGGGTGACCGGCCAGGACCGCGAGCGAGAGCTCGGCGACGTCCTCGCCCGAGCCCTCGACCAGCCCGTAGGCGATCTCGCCGGACCGGGAGAAGCGGGCGATGCGCACGCGGGAGAGCCTTCCGAGGAGCAGGGTGGGGACCTGCCCGAGGCTACCGGCGGAGGATCACCGGAACGCGGCGGCGTGCTCCGTGAGGAACTGCTGCAGCGAGCGCGCCGGCCGGCCGGTGGCCTTCTCGACCTCGTCGCGTGACCGTGCCGCCGTGGCCGGCCGCGGTAGGCGTCGTTCAGCTCGAGCAGCCCGTCGGCGACCCACTCCGGCAGGCCGCGGCCGAGCATGCGCTGGCGCGGACGTCCTCCGGCGGCACGTCGACGTAGCGGACCTCGCGGCCGAGCACCTCGCCGAGCTGCGCCGCGACCTGCTCGTAGGTCAGGGCCTCGGGCCCGGTGATCGGTGTAGGACGGCGCCCTCGTGGCCGTCGCTCGTCAGCACGTGGGCCGCGACGGCGGCGACGTCGCGGACGTCGACGTGGCTGAGCGCGGCTGTGCCGGCCGGCGCGGCGAGCACGCCGCGCTCCTGGACGCGAGCCGGCCTGGCGCCAGCAGGTTCTGCATGAAGGAGCCGGGCGCGAGCACCGTGTGCGGCAGCCCGCTGTCTGCGCAGGTGGTCGAGCGACGCGGCGGTGCTCGGCGAGGAAGCGACCCGCGGAGCACTCCGGACCGTCGACGCCGGCGGCGGCCAGCAGGACGACGTGCGCGTCGGGCTTGCTGGCGCGTACGGCCTCGAGCGCGGCGATCTCCAGGTCGGCCAGGCACTCGCCGGCCGGGGGCGACGAGGAAGACCCGGTCGACGTCGTGCAGCGCGCTGTGCAGCGAGGACGGGTCCTCGTAGGAGCCGACGGCGATCTCGCAGTCGTAGCCGCGCAGGGTGTCGCCGCGCTCGTCGCTGCGGACCAGCGCGCGCACCGGGGTGCCCGCCGAGCAGAGCTGGCCGAGGAGGGCACCGCCGACGTTGCCGGTGGCTCCGGTCACGAGGATCACGAGGGCTCCGTGTGCAGTGGGGTCAGGACCGACGGCGCCGGACGTCCCGCTCGCAGCAGGCCCGTCGTGTAGGCGTCCTCCAGAGCCTGCCACGACGCCGCGATGACGTTCTCGTGGACCCCGACGGTGCTCCACTCGGTGACGCCGTCGGAGGTCTCGACCAGCACGCGCGTGACCGCGCCGGTGCCGTGCGCCCCGGCGACGATGCGCACCTTGTAGTCGACCAGCTCGAGCGCCGCGAGCCCCGGGTAGAGCTCCTGCAGGCCGAGCCGCAGCGCGTTGTCGAGCGCGTTGACCGGGCCGTTGCCCTCGCCCGTCGCGACGATGCGCCGGCCGTCGGCGTGCAGCTTCACCGTCGCCTCGCTGACGACGTCCCCGCCGCGGTGCTCGACGATGACCCGCCAGGACTCGAGGTCGAAGAACCGCGGCCGCTCCCCCATCTCCTCGCGCAGCAGCAGCTCGAAGCTGGCCTCGGCGGCCTCGAACGACCAGCCGGCGGACTCCAGGTCCTTGACCCGGTCGAGCACCCGGCCGATCGTCGCGCCGTCCGGCTCGAGCCCGACGGCCCGGCCCTTCAGCTCGATGGTGGCGCGACCGGCCAGCTCGCTGACGAGCAGCCGCATGTCGTTGCCGACGACCGACGGGTCGGTGTGCTGGTAGAGGTCGGGGTCGGCCTTGATGGCGCTGACGTGCAGCCCGGCCTTGTGCGCGAACGCGCTCGCCCCGACCCACGGCTGGTGCGGGTCGGGGGCGATGTTGGCCACCTCGGCGACCGCGTGCGCGACCCGGCCCAGCTCGGCCAGCCGCCCCTGCGGCAGCACCTGGCGGCCGAGCTTGTCCTCGAGCGCGGCGACGACGCTGAACAGGTCGGCGTTGCCGCTGCGCTCCCCGTAGCCGTTGGCGGTGCCCTGCACGTGGGTCGCCCCGGCGTCGATGGCCGACAGGGAGTTGGCGACCGCGCAGGCGGTGTCGTTGTGGGCGTGGATGCCGATGCGCAGGCCGTGCGAGACGACCTCCGCGACGACCTCGGCCAGCCGCGACGGCAGCATGCCGCCGTTGGTGTCGCACAGCACCGCCACGTCGGCGCCCGCCTCGGCGGCGACGCGCAGGACCTCCAGGGCGTACGCCGGGTCGGCCGCCCAGCCGTCGAAGAAGTGCTCCGCGTCGAGGAAGACGCGCATGCCCTCACCGCGCAGGTGGCTGACCGAGTCGCGGACCATCGCGAGGTTCTCCTCGCGGGTCGTGCGCAGCGCCCGCTCGACGTGGCGCACGTCGGACTTGGCGACCAGGGTGGCGATCCCGGCGCCGGAGTCGCGCAGGTGCGCCAGGTCGGCGGCGACGTCACCGCCGGGGCGCCGGGTCGACCCGAACGCCGCGAGCTGCGCGGTCTGCAGGGTCAGCTCCGTGCGCGCCCGGCGGAAGAACTCGGCGTCCTTGGGGTTCGCGCCCGGCCAGCCGCCCTCGATGAAGCCGACACCGAGGTCGTCCAGGTGCCGGGCGACGGCCAGCTTGTCGGGCACCGACAGCGACATGCCCTCCCGCTGGGTGCCGTCGCGCAGCGTCGTGTCGTAGACGTGGAAGGCGTCGCCGGTCGGCGGCGGGACAGGCAGGGCGGCACCCGCCCACTCTGCCAGTCAGGCCCGCGGGACGACGCTGCTCGGCACGCCGACGGCGAGCAGCACGGCCGCGTCGACGCGCGCGCAGCGGCTGGGCGAGAGGAAGCCCTGGACGATCGGGCAGCCGAGCTGCTCCAGCAGCTGCCACTGCTCGAGCGGTCTCGACGCCCTCGGCGACGGCCGTCATGCCGAGCCGCGCGATGAGGCTGACGACCGCGTCGAGCAGGGCCCGGGCGGACGGGTCGGTCTCCACGCCGGCGACCAGCGCACGGTCGATCTTCACGATCTGCACGGGCAGCTGCTTGAGGTAGCCGAGCGAGGAGTAGCCGGCGCCGAAGTCGTCGATGGCGAGGGTGACGCCGAGGGCGCGCAGGTCGCGCAGCACGGCCACCGCCGCGTCGACGTCCTCGAGCACGACGTCCTCGGTGAGCTCGAGGACGAGCGCCTCGGGCGACAGCCCGCTCTCGGCCAGGACCGAGCGCACGGTCTCGACGATCGACGGCCGCAGCTGCAGCGGCGACAGGTTGACCCCGACCCGGGCGTGCCCTCCGTCGGTCACCTCGAGCTGCCAGGTGCGCAGGGCGGCGCAGGCCTGCCGCAGCACCTGCTCGCCCAGCACCTCCACCAGCCCGGCCTCCTCCGCCAGCGGCAGGAACGCCGCCGGAGGCAGCTCGCCGCGGACCGGGTGCTGCCAGCGCACCAGCGCCTCGAAGCCGAGCACCCGGCGGGTCGGCACGTCGACCACGGGGTGGTAGCGCAGGAACAGCTCGCCGTCGGCGAGGGCCTGGCGCAGGTCGGAGGTGAGCTCGGTCCGCTCCAGCAGCGCGGCGCGCAGCCGCGGCTCGAACACCTCGTAGCGGGCCTTGCCACGGGCCTTGGCGGCGTACATCGCGACGTCGGCGTCGCGCAGCAGCTCGTCCGCGCTGCCGGCCTCGGCCAGCCGCGCCAGGCCGATGCTGGCACCGAGCGAGGCGGTCCGCGCTCCCAGGTCGAACGGCTGCCCCAGCACCTCGACCAGCCGGGCGGCCAGCTGCTCGGCGCCGTCCTCGGGCGTCGCCGGGTCGAGCAGCACCACGAACTCGTCGCCGCCGAGGCGGGCCACCAGGTCGCCGGGCCGGGTCGCGGCCGTCGTGCGCTCGGCCACCTCCACGAGCACCCGGTCGCCGACGGCGTGCCCGAGGGTGTCGTTGACCCCCTTGAAGCCGTCCAGGTCCAGCAGCAGCACGGTGGCGTTCCCGGCGGCGGCCGCGGCCTCCAGCCGCTCGGCGAACAGCGTGCGGTTGGCCAGCCCGGTCAGCGGGTCGGTGTACGCCGCCCGGCGCAGCTCGCGCTCCATCGCCTTGCGCTCGGTGATGTCGACGTAGACCGCGATGGCGCCGAACAGCCGACCCTCGTCGTCGTGGAGCAGCGAGGCCGAGAGCTGCACGTCGACCAGGCTGCCGTCCTTGCGCGGGCGCACCGTCTCGCGCCGCCGGGTCGGGTCCTCCTGCCGCAGCTCCGCGTAACGGATCAGCGACCTCCTCCGCGTCGAGCACCGGCAGCGGCCGGCCGAGCACCTCCTCGGCCGTCCAGCCGAACAGGTCCTCGGCGACGGCGTTCCAGCGCTTCACGTTGCCGCGGATGTCCTGCTCCACGATGGCGACCGGCGCGTGGTCGACGAGCGCGGCCAGGCGCAGCAGGTCGGCTGTCGCTGACTCGGCGCTCTGCTGCCACCAGCCGGGTGTGCAGGGAGGCGTTCTCCAGGGCGATCGGAGGCCTGCGCGGCGTAGCGCTCGAGCAGCTCGAGGTGGGCGGGGCCCGGCCGGCAGCCGTCCTCCGGCAGGTCGACGCTGAGGACGCCGAGCAGCCCCGACCGCGGCGTGCGCAGCAGCGCCAGCAGGGCGTCGCGGGGGTCCCAGGCCTCCCCCTCGCCCTCGGTACGGGCCGCGCCGCCGGGCAGCCAGGTAGGGACCTCCTCGACGTCCTCGCGCAGCCGGTAGTCGAACAGGAGCTCCCCGGCCGGCCGGCAGGCCGCGAGGTACTCGTCCCAGTCGGCGCGCTTCCCGCGCTGGCCGAGCAGGGCGGCCGCCGCGTCCTCGTCACCGGCGCAGGCGACGACCTCGAGGTCGCCGTCCGGCAGGACCAGGTTGACGACGGCGACGCCGAAGCCCAGCCCGTCGACCACCCCGCGGCAGATCGACCTCAGCGTCCGGTCGAGGTCCAGGTCGCCGCTGACGCCCTGGGACAGCACGTGCAGCCGTCGCAGCGCGGCGACCCCCGGCTCGGGGCGCTCCACCGTGTGCGAGGGCAGTGCCACCGGTCCCCATCGGTCGTCCGGCGCCGGACCTGAGGCCACGGCTCAGGCCTTCGCCGCGTCGGCGGCCCAGGCGGCCACCAGGCCCCGGTAGTGGGCGGTGAAGTGCTCCCGCTCGTGCTCGGGGAACGTCGCCCCCACGGTCTCGACCAGCACCCGGTCGAACTCGGCCGAGGTGAACCAGTCGTGGGCCACCTCGTCCAGCCAGCCGAGGTGCTCCGCCACGAACTCCCGGTAGCGGTCGGTCTCGAAGTAGTCGTCGGCCAGCCCGCGGTAGAGCGCGAGCTTCTCCTCGTACGACGCACCGCTGTCGGCGACCTCGAACCAGCGCGCCGTGTCGAGGTCGGTGCGGGGCGCCCGGCCGGTCGCCGTGCAGAACAGCGACCAGCGCACCAGCGCCGTCATGGCCCACGGGAAGTAGTAGTGCAGCGACGTGATGGCGACGTCGGGGCAGGCGTTGGCGTAGTCGATCGGGTGGACCGTGCCGCCGCGCACGAGGGTCTCGCAGGAGTTGAACTCCCAGCGGAAGAACGCGTTGACGATCTTGCCGATCGTCACGACCTCCTCCCCCGCCTCGGGCGTCAGGAAGTCGTGCTCGACGGAGTAGCGGTCGTGCATCGGCTTGTCCGGCGAGAAGCGCATGACCATCGTCTCGGCCCCGATGGACAGCGACCGCGCGAAGACGTCGAAGCCCTCGACGCTGGCCTGCAGGTGCATCAGCCGCTGGCCCGACTCGTCGTACGCGCGGTGCAGGTCGTCCCGGTCCTGGATGCGCGAGACGCCGACCCAGGCGCCGCCGTCGTACGGCTTCATGTAGAGCGGGTAGCCGACCTGCTCGGCGACGGCGTCCAGGTCGAACGGCCGGTTGTAGCGCTCGGCCGTGTAGGGGAAGCGCGGGTTGTCCGGCGGCTGCTTCTGCGGCACCAGCCAGGTCTCCGGCACGTGCAGCCCGAGCCGGATCATCGCGCAGTAGGCCGCGTGCTTCTCCATCGACTGGAACGTGAACGGGTTGTTGAGCAGGTAGGTGCGGTCCATGAGCGCGACCTTCTTCAGCCACTCCCGGGGCACGTAGTACCAGTACGCCAGGCGGTCGACCACCAGGTCGTAGCGGCTCGGCTGGCGCAGGTCGAACGGCTCGATGGTGATGCGCTCCACGTCCCACGTGTGCGTGGTGCCGGCGCGCGTGACCGGGGGCGCCTTGCGCACCAGCGCCTCGAACGCGCGCGGCCAGTCCTCCTCCGTGCCGAGCAGCAGGCCGAGGGTGTGGCGGCGATCGGTCACGTCGACTCCTCTAGACGAAGCGGGGCAGGTGGTAGGCGAGCTGCATCTGCCACGAGGGCCAGTCGTGCGGCACGTCGTGACCCCACAGGTCGGTCTCGACGCGCAGCCCCTTCTCGGCCGCGAGCGCGCCGAGCGCACGGGTGCTGTCGAGGGCGCCGGTGGTGTCCTCCCACCTGCCCTGGCCGGCGACGAGCAGCAGCGACAGCCGCGCGTCGCAGCCAGTCCAGGTGCGCCCCCTCGGCCGCGGCCAGCGACCACAGCGGGGTGTTGAGGTGGAAGCTGGTCCCGCGCTCGCCCCAGCCGAGCACGGACAGGTCGTAGACGCCGGACAGCCCGATGGCCAGCGGGAACAGGTCGGCGCGCCGCAGCGCGATGTTGACCGCGTGGTAGGCGCCGAAGCTGCAGCCGGTCACGACCATCTCCTGCCGGCCGCCGCAGTCGGCGTCGACGAACGGCACCGCGCCCTCGACCACCCACCGCTCGTACGCCTCGTGCCGGCGGGCCCGCTCCTCGAGCGGCAGGTCCTCGCGGTACCAGGAGCCGCCGTCCCAGGAGTCGAGGCAGTAGAGCTTGACCCGCCCCGCGTCGAGCAGCGGGCGCAGCGCGTCGACCATGCCGTGCGTCTGCCAGTCCTCGGCCCGGCCCTCGCTGCTGGGGAAGGCGAGGACCGGCCGGCCGTACGACCCGTGGACGACGACGCGGGGTGACCAGCCCAGCTCGGGCGAGTGCAGCTCGACGGTCCTCATGGGACCACCCGGTGGACCAGGTCGACGAGGTTCGGGTCGAAGGTGTCGCGCCAGCCGGTGTAGGTGTGCACGTCGCGGTTCTCGACCAGCCGGGTGTCGTAGCCCTGCGCCCCCAGCGCGCGCCGCACGAGCCGGTTGTTGTCGTCGTTCTCCTCGATCAGCCCGCAGGTCATGACGACGGGGACGGGGTCCGGGTGCGACGCCGCCCTGGTCACGCCGTCGACGAAGGCGGCGATGCGGCTGAAGCGCTCGAAGCCGCTCTCCTGGCCGTCGAGGTGGCGCGCGAAGAAGCTGCTCGACTGCAGGTAGAGGCCGGCGAGGACGCCGGGGTGCGCGCGCTGGGCCTGCAGCATCGCGAGGCCGCCGAGGCTCGCGCCCATGCCCATCGTCACCGTGGTCGGCACCTCGCGGTGCAGCGCCGGGACCAGCCCGAGGGCCAGCGCGCGGCCGTACGCCGGTGACGCCGAGTAGGTCTCGTTGCGGTCGACCGGCGCGAGCAGCGCGGCGCGCATCGCGGGCAGCCGGCCGTCGGCGACCATCGCGTCGAGGAACAGCGTCAGCGAGGCGAGCTCGTCGTACTCCGGACCGTCATGGACCACCAGCAGCGGCAGCGCCGCGGTGTCGTCGCTGCCGGCGGAGGACCAGAGCACCGCGGGGACGTCCTGCGGCAGGGCGCGGCTCGGCAGCGAGACCTCCCGGCGCGGCCCCCGCGGCGGGTCGGCCTGCAGCCAGGCCGGCGCGGCGTACTCCGGCATCTCGAGCACCGACTTGTCGCCGAAGGCGCCGCCGACCCGCTTGGCGTTGGTGGGGTCGCACAGGTGCTCGCTGCCGCCGCCCGCGTGGGTGACCTCGAAGGCGTACTCCATGCGGTCGACCTGCGGGCGAGGCACCGTCAGCACCCAGTCGTCGCCGTCGCGCGTGAAGCCGAGCAGCTCGCCGGGCAGCCGGACGTCCTGCTGCAGCCGCACGGCGGCGTAGCGCTGCTCGGGGTCGGGCAGCCGGAAGACCAGCGCGTCGTCGGTCACCTCGGGCACGCGCGGACCCTAGCCGCCGGTCACGTCGCCGGCGCGCTGCTCCAGACCTTGACCACGTCGCGCACCGACAGGACGCCGACCACGTCGGGGCCGTCGCAGACGACCAGGTGGCGGAACCCGCCGCTCACCATCGCGGCGGCGGCCTTGTCCAGCGGCCAGTCCGGCTCGGCCGACACCGCGTCGGGGGTGAGGTGGTCGGCGACCAGCTCGGTCTCCGGGTCCTGGCCGGCGGCGACCGCCTCGAGGACGTCGCGCTCGGTGAGGATGCCCGGCCCGTCGGAGTCGGGGTCGATGACGAGCGCGGCGCCGACGTGGCGCTCCGCCATCAGCTTGGCGGCCTGGCGCAGGGTGTGGGCGGGGCCGATGGTGAGCACCGCCGCGGTCATCGCGTCGCGGACGAGCACGGGCACGGGTGCCTCCTCAGGGCCGGGGCCGCGACCGTAGGCCCGCGCAGGGGGTGCGCGCCAGGGCCTAGACGACCCGGCGGACCCAGCCGTGCGTGTCCGCGGTGCGGCCGTACTGCAGGTCGAGCAGCGCGTTGCGCAGCTTCGTCGTCACCGGGCCGGGCTGGCCGTCGGCCGGCGACCGCCTCGCCACCCGGCCAGCGCAGCGCGCCGACGGGGGTGATGACCGCCGCGGTGCCGCAGGCGAAGACCTCGACGACCCGGCCGTCGACGGCGCCCTTGCGCCACTCGTCGACGTCGACCTTGCGCTCCTCGACCTCGTGGCCCATCTCGCGCGCCAGCGTGATGACCGAGTCGCGGGTGATGCCCTCGAGGATGGTGCCGGTCAGCGACGGCGTGACGAGCGTGCCGTCGTCCAGCACGAGGAACAGGTTCATGCCGCCGAGCTCCTCGACCCAGCGGTGCTCGACCGCGTCGAGGAACACCACCTGGTCGCAGCCGTTCTCGATGGCCTCCTGCTGCGCCACGAGCGACGCGGCGTAGTTGCCGCCGGTCTTGGCCGCGCCGGTGCCGCCGGGCGCCGCGCGGACGTACTCCTGCGACAGCCAGAGCGAGACCGGGCGCAGCGGGCCGGAGAAGTAGTTGCCGGCCGGCGAGGCGATGAGCAGGAAGCGGGCCGACTCGCTCGGGCGGACGCCGAGGCCGACCTCGTCGGCGAACATGAACGGCCGCAGGTAGAGCGAGGCGCCCTCGCCGTCCGGCACCCACGCCGGCGTCGGTGCGGACCAGCAGCTCGCAGGCGGCGACGAAGGTCTCCTCCGGCAGCTCGGGCAGCGCGAGCCGGCGGCAGGACAGGGCCATGCGGCGGGCGTTGCGCTCGGGCCGGAACAGCGCGACGCCGCCGTCGGGCTGGCGGTAGGCCTTCAGCCCCTCGAAGACCTCCTGGCCGTAGTGCAGGACCACGGAGGCCGGGTCGACCTGGATCGGGGCGTACGGGACCAGGCGCGCGTCGTGCCAGCCCTGCTCCCGCGTCCACTGCGCGCTGACCATGTGGTCGGTGAAGACGCGGCCGAAGGCGGGGGCGGCCAGGACGTCGGCCCGGGCCTCCGCGTCGACCGGCGTCCCCGTGGGCTGCACCTCGAACTCCACCGCGCACTCCCTCTCGTGACTGCCCTGCAGGGTACTCAGCCGATGCGGCGCCAGCAGGGCGTCGCCGACCTCGGCCGTGGAGCGCTGCCCGGGCGTCGTCGCGAGGTCGGCCGCCACCGCGTCGGTCGACCCGGGCGGCCAGCTCGGCGTGGCCGAGGTGCTCGAGCAGCATCGCGACCGACAGCACCGCCGCCGTCGGGTCGGCCTTGCCCTGGCCGGCGATGTCCGGGGCGCTGCCGTGCACGGGCTCGAACATGCTCGGGTTGGCCCGGGAGACGTCGAGGTTGCCGCTGGCCGCCAGCCCGATGCCGCCGCCGATGGCCGCGCCGATGTCGGTGAGGATGTCGCCGAAGAGGTTGTCGGTCACGACGACGTCGAAGCGGCCCGGGTCGGTCACGAAGAACATCGACGCCGCGTCGACGTGCTGGTAGGCCACCTCGACGTCCGGGAACTCGGTCGCGACCTGGTCGGTGACGCGCTTCCAGAGCCCGCCGGCGTGCACCAGCACGTTGGTCTTGTGCACCAGGGTCAGGTGCTTGCGGCGGGCCTGCGCGCGGGCGAAGGCGTCGCGGACGACCCGCTCCACGCCGTACGCCGTGTTGAGGCTGACCTCGGTCGCCACCTCGTGCGGCGTGCCGGTGCGCATCGAGCCGCCGTTGCCGACGTACGGGCCCTCGGTGCCCTCGCGCACGACGACCATGTCGATCGGCACGTCGCCGAGCGGGCTGCGTCACGCCGGCGAAGAGCTTCACCGGGCGCAGGTTGACGTGGTGGTCGAGCGCGAAGCGCAGCCGCAGCAGCAGCCCGCGCTCGAGCACGCCCGGCGGCACGGACGGGTCGCCGATGGCGCCGAGCAGGATCGCGTCGTAGCCCTTGAGCTCCTCGAGCACGCTGTCGGGCAGCGCCTCGCCCGGTGCGGCGGTAGGCCGCGGCCCCCAGGTCGTACGGCGTGCGGCTCGACGTCCGGCAGCACTGCCTGCAGGACCTCGAGCGCGACCGCCGTCACCTCCGGGCCGATGCCGTCTCCGCCGATGACCGCGAGGCGAGTGCTCATGGCCCGCACCCTACAGCGTGAGACGGTCGTCCCAGCATGTGGGACTGCGACGCTGTGCCCGTGCTGTCGCTGCGCCTCATCTGCCCGCCCGCGCTGACCAGCGCCCTCGTCGCCGAGCTGAAGGCGCAGCCGGGCGCCACGCACCTGGTGGTCCTCGCCGGTGCGGCGGTCGAGCCGCCGGGCGACGTGGTCATGGCCGACGTCGTCCGCGAGGCGGTCAGCGACGTCCTCGCCGCCCTGCAGTCGGTGCCCGGCGGCGACGACTGCGCCTACACCCTCGAGGCGGTCGACACCACCGTGTCCGACCACGCGGACGCCGCGGAGGAGGCGGTCCCCGGGCTCGGCGTCGACGCGGTGGTCTGGGAGGAGGTCGAGGCCCGCACCAGCGAGGAGGCGGCGCTGTCGACGTCGTTCCTGCTGCTGCTGGTGGTCGCGACCCTCATCGCGGCCGTCGGCGTGATGCTCGACTCCGCGGTGCTCATCGTCGGCGCGATGGTGGTCGGGCCGGAGTTCGGGCCGGTCGCCGGGCTGACCGTCGCCACGGTCGAGCGCCGCTGGCCGCTGGCCCGGCGCAGCCTGCAGGCGCTGCTGGTCGGCTTCCCGGTGGCGATCCTCGCGGCGCTGCTGCTGGCCGTCGTCGTCCGGGTCACCGCCGGCTTCCCGGAGACCTACCTCGGCGAGCGCCGGCCGCTGACCAGCTTCGTGAGCCGGCCGGACGGCTACGCCCTGCTGGTCGCGTTGCTGGCCGGGGTGGCCGGGGTGGTGTCGATGACGTCGGCCAAGAGCGCCGCCCTGGTCGGTGTCGCGGTGTCGGTGACGACCGTGCCGGCCGCGGCGGACGTCGGGGTCGCCGCGGCGGCCGGCCGCTGGTCGGAGTGCGGCGGGGCCGCCGCCCAGCTGGGCGTGAACCTGCTGGCCCTGGTGGTGGCCGGCGCACTCACCCTCGCGGTGCGCCGGCCCAGCCAGACGCCTACTGCGGGTCGCTCGCCCGGTTGACCGCGCTGACGACCGCGCGCAGCGAGCTGGTCACGATGCTCGGGTGGATGCCGCAGCCCCAGAGCACGCGGCCGTTGACCGCCACCTCGAGGTAGGAGGCGGCCTGCGCCTCCTCGCCCGCGCCGGTCGCGTGCTCGGCGTAGTCGAGGACCCGCACGTCGAGGTCCAGCTCGGCCAGCGCGTGCACGAAGGCCGCGATCGGCCCGTTGCCCTCGCCGCTGACCGTGCGGCGCACCCCCTGGTGCTCGACGACGGCCTCGATGCGGTCGGTCTCGCCGCTGGTGATGCGCTGGCTCACCAGGACGAGCGGGGCGGTGCGCTCCAGGTAGGTGTCCTGGTAGAGCGACCAGATGCGGGCGCCGCTGATCTCGCCGCCCTCGCCGTCGGCGACCTCCTGCACCACCCGGGAGAACTCGATCTGCATGCGCCGCGGCAGGTCCAGGTGGTGCTCGTTGCGCAGCACGTACGCCACGCCGCCCTTGCCCGACTGGCTGTTGACGCGGATGACCGCCTCGTAGGAGCGCCCCACGTCGTGCGGGTCGATCGGCAGGTAGGGGACCTCCCAGCGGAAGTCCGCCACGGCGACGCCGGCAGCGGCCGCGTCGCGGTCCATCGCCTCCAGGCCCTTCTTGATGGCGTCCTGGTGCGAGCCGGAGAAGGCGGTGTAGACGAGGTCGCCGCCGTACGGGTGGCGCGGGTGCACCGGCAGCTGGTTGCAGTGCTCGACCGTGCGTCGCACCTCGTCGATGTCGCTGATGTCGATCCGGCTGTCGATGCCCTGGCTGAACAGGTTGAGCGCCAGCGTCACCAGGCAGACGTTGCCGGTGCGCTCGCCGTTGCCGAACAGGCACCCCTCGACGCGGTCGGCGCCGGCCAGCACGCCGAGCTCCGCGGCGGCGACCGCCGTACCCCGGTCGTTGTGCGGGTGCAGCGACAGCACGACGCTCTCGCGGCGGGCGCCGAGGTTCCGGCAGAACCACTCGACCTGGTCGGCGTAGACGTTCGGCGTGGACATCTCCACGGTGGCCGGCAGGTTCAGCACGACCGGGCGCTCCGGCGTCGGCTGCCAGACGTCCATGACCGCCTCGCAGACCTCGAGCGCGTAGTCCAGCTCGGTGCCGGTGAAGGACTCCGGGCTGTACTGCCAGCGCACGTCGGTGCCCTCGAGCAGCTGCTCGGCGTACTTGGCGCACCACTGCGCGCCCTGCACCGCGATCTCCTTGACGCCGTCGCGGTCCAGGCCGAACACGACGCGGCGCTGCAGGGTGCTGGTGGAGTTGTAGAGGTGGATCAGCGCGGTGCCGCCGAAGCCGACCAGCGACTGCACGGTGCGCTCGATCAGCTCCTCGCGGGCCTGGGTGAGGACCTGGATCGTGACGTCCTCGGGGACCAGGTCCTCCTCGACCAGCTGGCGCACGAAGTCGAAGTCGGTGGAGCTCGCGGCCGGGAAGCCGACCTCGATCTCCTTGTAGCCCATGTCGACCAGCAGGCGGAACATCCGCAGCTTGCGCTCGGCGTCCATCGGGTCGATCAGGGCCTGGTTGCCGTCGCGCAGGTCGACGCTGCACCACATCGGTGCGCGCTCGACCACGCGCTCGGGCCAGGTGCGGTCGGCCAGGCCGACCGGCGGGAACGGCGCGTAGCGCGCGAAGGGCATCGGGCGGGGCGTGACAGGGGTGGGGCGGCTGCTCATGTCGGGTCTCTCCGGGAGTGGCAGGTGTGCGGCCAGCACGAGAGCCCGCGACGGGGAGCCGGCCTAGGAGAAGGCCCCGTCGCGGCACCTAAGCAGCAGGCTCAGCGTCATCACGGGTGCAGCCTAACCCGCGTCGAGGAAGGGGGCGACGGCGTCCCGGAACGCGTCCGGCTCGTCGACCCACGGGAAGTGGCCCGCCCGCGGCAGCACGACCTCCTGCGCGGTGGGGAACGACCCGGCGACCAGGTGCACCGCGTCGACGCCGGTGAGGGCGTCGCGCTCCGCCCCGACGACGAGCACCGGGGCGGTCACCTGCTGCAGCCCGGCCAGCAGCGCAGCGGTGTCGACCTGCTCGATGCCGGCGCCGAAGCCGAGCTCGGCCCGCTTGCTGCTCTGCCGGTCGGCGGTCGCGGCGTGGGCCTGGGTGCGCTCGTCCCAGCGGCCGTAGAAGAACGGCCGGGTGGCGCGTACGAGGGACTGCTGCTGCGCGGGCGGCGCGGTCGCCAAGGCCTCCTGCGCCTCGGCGGCGTCGGCGTACCAGGGCTCGCCCGACCGGGCCTCGCGGATGGCTGCGACGTCGCTGCGGTCGCCGCCCTGCAGCCGGCTGGTCGGCGTGACGAGGACCAGCCTGCCCACGCGGTCCGGGTGGGCCGACGCCCACGCCTGCGCGACGAGGCAGCCGGCCGAGTGGCCGAGCACGTCGGCGGTCTCCAGGCCGAGGTGGCTGCGGAGCGCCTCGACGTCGTCGGCCAGCTTGTCGAACCGCAGGCTCGACGGGTCGGCCGGCACCTCGGAGTGGCCGGTCGCGCGACCGTCCAGCAGCACCAGCGTGCGGGTCGCGCTGAGGCCGCCGAGGTCCTCCAGGTAGGCCGCCGCCCGGCCGGGGCCACCGGGCAGGCAGAGCAGCTTCGGGCCCTCGCCGACCTCGGCGTAGAAGAGCTTGGTCCCGTCGTACGACGTGAAGGTCGTCATGCCGTCAGGTCCACGGCGCAGACGGTGTCGGCGCCGATGGCGGCGGCGATGCGCTCCAGCAGCTCGGGCGGTGCAGCACTGTCGATGGTGAGCGCCATGAGCGCGGGTCCTCCCTGGGTCGCGCGGGCCACCTGGGCGCCCGCGATGTTGACGTCGGCCTCGCCGAGGGTGGCACCGACGGTCCCGACGACGCCGGGCCGGTCGGCGTAGCGCAGCAGCACCAGGTGCTGGCGCGGGACGAGCTCGAGGTCGAAGCCGTCGATCTCGGTCAGCCGCTCGACCTGCCGCGGCCCGGTCACCGTGCCCGACACCGACACCGGGCTGCCGTCGGCGCGCGCGCCGCGCAGCGTCACCAGGCTGCGGTGGTCGGGACTGTCGGCCTCGGTCACCAGCTGGACCTCGAGCCCGCGCTCGGCCGCGAGGGCCGGCGCGTTGACGAAGGTCACCTGCTCCTCGACCGCACCGGTGAAGACGCCCTTGAGCGCGGCCAGCTGCAGCACCTGCACGTCGTGACGCGGTGATCTCGCCGCGCACCTCCACCGACAGGCTGCGCACCATCCCGCCCGCCAGCGCGGTGAAGACCCGACCGAGCTGCTCGACCAGCAGCAGGTACGGCCGCACCTCCTCGACCACGACGCCGCCGCCGCTCACGTTGACCGCATCGGGGACGAAGTCGCCGCGCAGCGCCAGCCGTACGGACCGCGCCACGGCGATGCCGGCCTTGTCCTGCGCCTCCACCGTCGAGGCGCCGAGGTGCGGCGTCACGACGACGTTGTCGAAGCCGAACAGCGGGCTGTCGGTGCACGGCTCGGTGACGAACACGTCGAGCCCCGCGCCGGCGACGCGGCCGTCCCTGAGCGCGTCCGCCAGCGCCTGCTCGTCGACCAGGCCGCCCCGCGCGGCGTTGATGATGCGCACCTCGGGCTTGCACAGCGCCAGCTCCCGCGCGCCGATCAGCCCGGTGGTCTCGGGGGTCTTGGGCAGGTGGATCGAGATGAAGTCGCTCTCCCGCAGCAGCTCGTCGAGGTCGACCAGCGTCACGCCGAGCTGCGCCGCACGGGCCGGCTGGACGTACGGGTCGTACGCCAGCAGTCGCGTCCCGAACGCCGCCATCCGCTGGGCGAAGAGCACGCCGATGCGACCGAGCCCGACGACGCCGACGGTCTTGTCGGCCACCTCCACGCCGGTCCAGCGGCTGCGCTCCCACCGGCCGGCCTTGAGGGCGCTGCTCGCCGCGGCGGTGTGGCGGGCGGTCGCCAGCAGCAGCGTCACCGCCTGCTCGGCCGCGCTGACGACGTTGGACAGCGGGGCGTTGACGACGAGGACGCCCCGGGCGGTCGCCGCCGGCACGTCGACGTTGTCGAGGCCGATCCCGGCGCGGGCCACCACCTGCAGCTTCGGCGCCGCCTTGAGCGCCTCGTCGTCGACCTGCGTCGCGCTGCGCACCACGATCGCGGCGGCGTCCTCCAGGGCTGCGAGCAGCGCCGGTCGGTCGGTGCCGTCGACCTCGCGGACCTCGACCTCGTCCCCGAGCGCGGCGACGACCGACGGGGCCAGCTCCTCGGCCAGCAGGACGATCGGACGGGGAGTGGCGGAGGTCACGCCGCGGACACTAGCGAGCGCGCTTCTGCGTAACTTTGCGGTTACGTAGCCGATCGGTTACGGTCCCGGCATGGACGCGGTCTTGCAGGCGCTCGCCGACCCGAGTCGACGGACCGTGCTGGAGATCCTGCGCGACCACCCCGCGACGGCCGGCGAGCTGGCCGACGCGCTGCCCATCGCCCGGCCCGGCGTGTCCCGGCACCTCCGGGTGCTCCGGGAGGCCGGTCTGGTCGACGTGCGGCAGGACGCGCAGCGACGGATCTACAGCCTGCGCACCGACCCGCTCGTCCAGGTCGACGCCTGGCTGGAGGACTACCGCGTCCTCTGGCAGGGCCGGCTCGACGCCCTGCACACCGAGATCGCCCGAGGGAAGAAGGCACGGACGTGAGGCTCACCAGCACCCTGCGGCCACTGGACGAGACGCGCGGCGTCGTCCGGGTCGAGGACGTCTACGACACCGACATCGACGACCTGTGGGAGGCCTGCACGACGCCCGAGCGCCTCGCGCGCTGGGTCGCCCAGGTCTCCGGTGACCTGCGCGTGGGCGGGACGGTCCAGGCCGTCTTCACCAGCACCTGGTCCGGTCCGGGGCGGATCGACGTCTGCGACGCCCCGCACCACCTCCTGCTCACGATGCAGGCCGGGACCGACGAGGAGACCGTCATCGAGGCCTGGCTCACCGCAGAGGGCTCCCGGACCCGACTGGTCGTCGAGGAGCGCGGCCTGCCGCTCGGCGAGCTGCACTTCCACGGCGCCGGCTGGCAGGTCCACCTCGAGGACCTCGGCCGCTCGCTCGTGTCCGGCGCGCCCGTGCATCCGGACGGCTGGTCGTCGGAGGCGCCGTCCCCCGCCTGGAAGGACCGCTGGACCGCGCTGACCCCGGCGTACCAGGGCGAGACCGTCGGCTGACGGTTCGCCCCCGGGCTCGCTCAGGGGCCGGTCAGACGGCGAGGGGGAGCTGGTCGGCCCAGCCCTGGTCGTCGATGAGTCGGCCGTCGCGCAGCCGCACCGTGCGCTGGCCGTCGTGGACGTCGTGGTGGTGGTGCTCGCAGATCGGGACGAGGTCGGCGAGCCGGGTGCGGTGGGTCTTCCACCAGGGCTCGACGTGGTGCGGGGTGACGCCGGGTCGGGTGCAGCCGTTGACGGCGCAGCGACTCCCCCACCGGGCCCGCAGGACCCGTCGCTCTCGTCGGGTGGCATGGCGGTGCTCTCCGGACGCTCCGACCGGGTTCCCGGCCGCATCGAGCAGGACCGCACGGAGCGGTCGCGCCGCAGCCGAGCCGCTGGACCGCCGGGGCGCTCAGGGGCACCGACCCGTGCGGGGTGTCCAGCTGCGCCGGGAGGGCGCCGGGCGCGCCGTGCAGCGCGTCCAGGGTGGTGACGACCAGGAGCGACACCGGCTGCCGGCGGCCGGTGCCCGGGGCGACGGCCGACAGGTCGGCGATCAGCGTGGCGAGCGCCACGACGAGCTTCTGGTCCCGGGTCAGGATCGGCGTGCCCTCCACCGGCGGGTCGGTCCAGGCCGGCGCCGGCACGAGGGGCTGACCGGGACCGGCCGTCCCGAGCAGGTCCCGCGCCGTTCCGGCGGGACCGCCGCGCTTCCCCACCGGCGGGCCGAGCGGCTCGGCGCCGGCCTCGGCGGCGGTGGCGTCCGCATCGACGTCCGTCCCGGTCTCGGTCCTGGTCTCGGTCTCGTCCTCGGCTGTCCCACGGGCGGCGCGGCCGGCGTGGATGCTCGCGGGCAGGTCGGCGCCGTCGGCCAGGGCGGACAGCACGGCCAGTGCTGAGGCGTCGTCCTTGGGCAACCGCGACAGCAGCGCGCTCTCGACCAGCGGGCCCAGGGTGTCGTCGACCCGGATGCGGAAGTCGTAGCCCAGTCCACGGCGCTTGGTGATGTGGACCCGCTGCTCGAGCCAGGCCGCCCGGATCTCGTCCGCGAGCTGCTCCGGCAGCAGCGCGTCCATCAGCATCCGCAGCTCGGCGGCGAGCGTGGTCGGCGGCAGGTGCTGGGCCAGCAGCACGCACGCCGGCTCGAGCCGGTCGGCCGGACTCATGCCGACCGCACTCAGCGCCTCGTCCGCCAGCGACGCGAGCAGCTGCGGGTCGACTCCCCTGTCGACCAGCAATGCCGGCAACGCGTAGCGCAGCACCCCGACCAGCTGGTCCTCCGGCACCTGCCCGGGCAGCTTCTCCAACGCCGACGCGACCTGGTCCGCGGTCGACGCGCCCACCGAGCCCGCTTCGACCGCCGCCCTCAGCAGCGGCCGGCGTCCCAGCCGCGAGGCCTCCCCCGCCAGCCCGGTCCGGCCGGCCGGTTGCTGGGCCAGCCAGGACCGGGTCGATCCGGCACCGTCCAGCGCGTACAGCTGCCGCTCCTCCAGCTCCGCGACCGCCGACAGCGCAGCGGCGTGCACCCGCTGCGCTTCGACCAGCACGGCGCGGGTGTGCGCCAGCGCCACCGCGGCGGGCAGGCCGGTCAGGTCCAGCCCGAGGACCCCGTCGACGGCCGCCCGCAGGCTCAGCAGCTCTGCCGGTGGCGCGGCTGGCACCACCGGACGCGGCACCCCCGGCACGCAGAAGTCCGCATCGGACGGGCCGTTCCGATGACTTCGAACATGTGTTCGACACGTACGCCGTTCGACGCGCGTCTGGCAAGGCATCGCCGCAGGTCAGAGGCGGTGCGCGGCAATCTGCGTCGGGCGCGGAAGCAGGGCCCCGTCAAGCCGCATCTGCGATCTGTGGACGACGTCGAAGGCCGGCGCGAGTTGGTCCTGGGGGGCATCCGTGGAGGCGCCGGGCTCAGCAGCCCGGAGCGCTCGGGACCAGCCCGCAGCGGCACAGGCCGAACGCCGGCCGCCCGCCCCCGACTCAGCCCTCCCGCGACCCCGACCGCCCAGAGCCGCCACCGAACAACGGCGCCACGAGCGCCAGCACCAGGTTGAGCGCCGCGAAGCAGCCGAGGGCCACCGCACCGCGCGGCTCGTCCAGCGCGATGAGCAGGACGGCGACGGTGCCTGCGAGGAAGGCCGAGCCGAAGGCGATCAGCCGCAGCATCGGCAGCAGGTCGGGGGTCGTGTCCTCGGCGCTCATGTCCAGCAAGGCTAGAGCCCGCACAGGCCGAGCGGCCGGGCCCCAGCTCACAGACCCCGCGCCACCATCTCCAGCGCCCGCTCGACCGCCTCCTCGCGCTGGGACGCCGGCAGGCGCCGCAGCGGGCCCTCGGTCAGCAGGAGCGCCAGGCCGTGCACCGTCGCCCAGGCCGCCGTCGAGGCCCAGGGACGGCGGTCGGCCGGCAGCCTGCCGGTGCGGACCAGCTCGTCGAGGCACTGCTCGAGCAGCGCGTGGGGGTCCGCGCCGGCGACGCGCCCGCGGTCGTGCCGGCAGGCCACCTGGAAGAGGCCCGGCTCCTCGGTCACGTACTCCACGTACGCCCGGCCTGACGCCCGGAAGCGCGCCATCGCCACCCCGCCGGGATCCCCGGTGTCCGAGACGGAGGCGATCCGCGTGGTGAGCCGCTCGGCGAGACCGGCCCGCGCCACGTCGCCGACCGCCGCGAGCAGGTCCTCGAGCCCGTCGGGGAAGTGCCGGTAGGCCGCGGACGCCGACACCCCCACCTCGGCGGCCAGCCGGTTCAGCCGGACCGCGTCGGGACCGCCCGCGCGTGCGGCCGCCACGCCGGCGTCGACCAGCGCCGTACGCAGGTCGCCGTGGTGGTAGCTGTCCCGGCCGGTCACGGCAACACCGTGCCACAGGTGTTGACACCGTTCACATGGCCTGTCATGTTGACGGCGTTCACATGGAGGACACCGTGCACCTGACCTGGACCGCGCTGCGGTCGCACGAACCCACCTCGACCCCGCCGTGGCTCCCCACGGACGCCTGCTTCGCCCAGGCCGGCCAGTCGGCGGCCGGCCGGGCCACGATGCCGTCGTTCGACGGGCGCTGGTGGTCGGTGCTGGCCACCTGGCCGGACGAGGCGGCGGCCGTCGCCGCAGCCCCGGACCCGGCAGCGGTCGGGGCGGAGGTCTGGCACGTGGCGCTCGAGGTCGCGTCCTACCGCGGCGACGCGGCGCTGTCCGGCGGCGCCCAGCCGTTCTCCGCCGCGCCGGCCGCGGGCAAGGTGGCCGGCGCGAGCGCTGTCATCACGCTGGCCGGCCTCGGCCCCGACCCCGGGCGCGCCGGGGAGTTCTTCGAGCGCTTCGTCGCCCTGGGCGAGGACGTCCGGCAGGCCCCGGGCCACCGCGCGGCCCTCGTGCAGGCCCCCGAGGACGGCGCCGTCCTCACCTTCTCCGCCTGGGAGACGCTGCGCGATGCGGTGACCTGGGCCTACCACCGGCCGCAGCACAGCGCGACCGTGCGCCGGCAGGAGGAGCACGGCCTGGTGGCCCGGTCCGGCTTCCTGCGCTGCGCGGTGGTGCACAGCAGCGGCACGCTCGACGGCGCCCCCGACCCCCTGGCCGGCCTGCGCGGCACGGTCGTCCCCCGACAGGAGCAGACGTGACAGGAGCAGACATGAACGACAGCGACGGCATCGGCGCGTACGGCGAGGCCTGGGTCGAGCCCGACCCCGCCCGGCGGCTCGCGCTGCTCGAGCGGGCCTGGGCGACGGACGCGGTCTACTGCGACCCGCTGGCCTACGTCGAGGGCCGCCAGGCGCTCGCGGACCACATCGGCCAGACCCAGGACGCGATGCCCGGGTCGCGCATCGAGGTGACGGCGGAGGCGGCCCGCCACCACGACAGCGCGCACTTCCCGTGGGCCATGCGCGGCCCCGACGGCGCGACGGTGATGACCGGCTTCGACGTCTGCCAGCTCGACGGCGACGGCCGCATCACCCGGCTGACAGGCTTCTTCGACAGGTAGGAGCCCTCAGGCCGCGTCAGCCCAGGCGACCGCCAGCTCCTGGAACGACGCCGTGCGGCGGGCTCGGTCCAGCACCGGCGTGACGACGACGACCTCGTCGGTCTGCGCCTGCTCCTTGAGCTCGGCCAGCCGCTCGACGACCAGCTTGGCCTCACCGGTGACCATGCGGCCGTCGTCGTGCACGGAGCGGCGGAAGTCGTCGGACGACGCCAGCGCGCGCACCTGCTCGGGACGCAGCGGCTCGCGGATGCCGCGCGACAGGTTCTGCATGGTCAGCGCCCAGCCGGCGCGGAACTCGAGCACCGCGTCCTCGTCGTCGCTGGCGAAGGCCAGCACGGAGATCGCCGAGTGCGGCTCGTCGCCCGGCAGCCGCGGGGTGAAGTCGCGGCGGTACTCCTGCAGCAGCGGCACCGCGAGGTCCGGGCTCATGTGGTGCGCGAACACCGCGGACAGCCCGTTCACGGCGGCGAACCGGGGGCCGTACGGGCTGCTGCCCAGCATGAACAGCTGCGGCTTCTCGTCGACGACCGGGGCGGCGACGAGCGGGGCGTACGGGTGGTCGTCCGGGAAGCCGTCGCCGAGGAAGGCGAGCAGCTCGGCGACCTGGCCGGGGAACTCCGCGCCGGGGTCGTTGCGGATGCCGCGGCGCAGCACGTGCGCGGTCAGCGGGTCGGTGCCGGGAGCGCGGCCGAGGGCGAGGTCGATCCGGCCGGGGTGCATGGCGAGCAGCGTGCGGAAGACCTCGGCGACCTTGAACGGCGCGTGGTTCGGCAGCATGATCCCGGCCGCGCCGACGCGGATCGTCTCGGTCTTGGCGGCGACGTGCGCCGTCAGCACCTCCGGCGCGCTGCACGCCAGGCTGTGCATGTTGTGGTGCTCGGAGACCCAGTAGCGCCGGTAGCCGGCCGCCTCGACGGCGCGGGCGATGCCGACAGCACCCTCGAGCGCGGAGTGCGCGCTCTCCCCGTACTCGATCCCGACGAAGTCCAGCACAGCAAGAGGCAGGGTCACACCAGGCAGCAACCCGCGCGACCCGGCGAAGTGTTCCTGGCACGACGGAGGCCGGGGCCCGTCAGGACCCCGGCCTCGCGTCAGCGGGTCACTCGCCCGCGTCGTCGATCCACGCCATCATCGGGCGCAGCTTGGCGCCGACGACCTCGATCGGGTGCTCGGTGCCCTGCTTGCGGAACGCCGCGAGCTCCGGGCCGCCGGCCTCGTCGTCGCTGATGAGGCGCTTGGTGAAGGTGCCGTCCTGGATCTCGGCCAGCACGCGCTTCATCTCGGCCTTGGTCTCGGCGGTGATGATGCGCGGGCCGGTGACGTAGTCGCCGAACTCGGCCGTGTCGGAGATCGACCAGCGCATCTTGCCGATGCCGCCCTCGTACATGAGGTCGACGATGAGCTTGAGCTCGTGGAGGCACTCGAAGTAGGCGATCTCCGGCTGGTAGCCGGCCTCGATGAGGACCTCGAAGCCGGTCTGCACGAGCGCCGAGGCGCCACCGCACAGGACGGCCTGCTCGCCGAACAGGTCGGTCTCGGTCTCCTCGGTGAAGGTCGTCTTGATGACGCCCGCGCGGGTGCCGCCGATGCCCTTGGCCCAGGACAGGGCGAGCGCCTGCGCGCCGCCGGTCGCGTCCTGCTCGACGGCGATCAGGCACGGCACGCCGCGGCCGTCGACGAACTGACGGCGTACGAGGTGGCCGGGGCCCTTGGGGGCGACCATGGCGACGTCGACGCCGGCCGGCGGGGTGATGAGGCCGAAGCGGATGTTGAGCCCGTGGCCGAAGAACAGCGCGTCGCCGTCCTTGAGGTTCGGGGCGACGTCGGCCTCGTACAGCTTCCGCTGCACGGTGTCGGGCGCCAGGACCATGATGACGTCGGCCTCGGCGGACGCCTCGGCCGGCGTGACGACGCGCAGCCCGTCCTGCTCGGCCTTGGCCCGGCTCTTGCTGCCCTCGGGCAGGCCGACGCGGACGTCGACGCCGCTGTCGCGCAGGGACAGCGCGTGGGCGTGGCCCTGGCTGCCGTAGCCGAGGACGGCCACCTTGCGGCCCTGGATCAGGCTCAGGTCGGCGTCGTCGTCGTAGAAGATCTCGGCCACAGGAAGGACCTCTCTGCTTGTTGGGGTTGGGGGTGGACTAGGAGCCGACCGCGCGGAGCCGGGGCTCCGAGCCGGTCATGGAGCGCGAGCCGCGGCCGACGGCGACCATGCCGGACTGCACGAGCTCGCGGATGCCGAACGGCTCGAGCACGCGCACGAGCGCGTCGAGCTTGTCCTTGGTGCCGGTCGCCTCGACGGTGACCGCGTCGGTGGCCACGTCGACCACCTTGGCGCGGAAGAGCTGGACGGTCTCCAGCACGTGCGAGCGGGTCGTCAGGTCGGCCTTCACCTTCACCAGCAGCAGCTCGCGCTGCACGCTGCCCTCCGGCTCGAGCTCGACGATCTTCAGCACGTTGACCAGCTTGTTGAGCTGCTTGGTGACCTGCTCGAGCGGCAGGTCCTCGACCGTCACGACGATGGTCATGCGGCTGACCGTCGGGTGCTCGGTCGGGCCGACGGCGAGCGACTCGATGTTGAAGCCGCGCCGGCTGAACAGCGCCGAGACGCGGGCGAGCACACCCGGCTTGTTCTCGACCAGGACCGACAGGGTGTGCCTCGTGGTGCGCGGGCTGTCCGCCATCAGACGTCGTCCTCTCCCCACACGGGGCGGGTGTCGCGCGCCGCGAGGATCTCGTCGTTGCTGGTCCCGGCGGGCACCATCGGCCACACCATCGCGTCCTGGCCGACCACGAAGTCGATGACGACGGGGGCGTCGTCGACGGCCATCGCCTTCTCGATCGTCGCGTCGACGTCGCTCTTGCTGTCGCAGCGCAGGCCCACGCAGCCCATGGCGTCCGCGAGCTTCACGAAGTCCGGGATGCGCTTGCTCTGCAGGTTGGTGTTGGAGTAGCGGCCCTCGTAGAACAGGGTCTGCCACTGGCGCACCATGCCGAGGTTGCCGTTGTTGATGATGGCGACCTTGATGGGGATGCCCTCGATGGCGCAGGTGACCAGCTCCTGGTTGGTCATCTGGAAGCAGCCGTCGCCGTCGATCGCCCACACCGTCGCGTCGGGGCGGCCGACCTTCGCGCCCATGGCCGCCGGCACGGCGTAGCCCATGGTCCCGGCGCCGCCGGAGTTCAGCCACGTGTAGGGGTTCTCGTACGAGATGAACTGGCTGGCCCACATCTGGTGCTGCCCCACGCCGCTGGCGTAGATGGCGTCGGGGCCGACGATCTCGCCGAGCCGCTTGATGACGTGCTGCGGGGCCAGCGACCCGTCGGTCGGCTCCTCGAAGCCGAGGGGGTAGGTCTCGCGGTAGCCGTCGAGCTGCTTCCACCAGGCGGTGAGGTCGGCCCGCTGACCGGCGGCGAACAGGTCCTGCACCGCGGGGATGAGGTCGGCGATGGTCTCGCGGCAGTCGCCGACGATCGGCACGTCGGCGGTGCGGTTCTTGCCGATCTCGGCCGGGTCGATGTCGGCGTGGATGACGGCCGCACCGGGCGCGAAGCTGGACAGCTTGCCGGTGACGCGGTCGTCGAAGCGGGCGCCGAGGCAGATCAGCAGGTCGCTCTTCTGCAGCGCGGTGACCGCAGCGACGCTGCCGTGCATGCCGGGCATGCCCGAGGTGCTGCACGTGGCTGTCGGGGAACGCCCCGCGGGCCATCAGGGTGGTGACGACCGGGATGCCGGTCAGCTCGGCGAGCACCCGCAGCTCGGCCGCGGCCCGGGCCTTGAGCACGCCGCCGCCGACGTACAGCACCGGGCGCTTCGCCGACGTGATCATGCGGGCGGCCTCGCGCACCTGCTTGGCGTGCGGGCGCGTCGTCGGGTGGTAGCCCGGCAGGTCCAGGGTCGGCGGCCAGGCGAACGCGCCCCGCCCCTGCAGGATGTCCTTGGGGATGTCGACCAGCACCGGGCCCGGCCGGCCGGTCGCGGCCAGGTGGAACGCCTCGGCGATGGTCCGCGGGATGTCGTCGACGTGCTGCACCAGGAAGTTGTGCTTGGTGATCGGCATCGTGATGCCGACGATGTCGGCCTCCTGGAACGCGTCGGTCCCGATGCTCGCGCTCGGCACCTGGCCGGTGATGGCGACGATCGGCACCGAGTCCATGTAGGCGTCGGCGATCGGCGTCACGAGGTTCGTCGCGCCCGGGCCGCTGGTGGCCATGCAGACGCCGACCTTGCCGGTCGCCTGCGCGTAGCCCTCGGCCGCGTGCCCGCCGCCCTGCTCGTGGCGCACCAGGATGTGGCGCAGCTTCACGCTGTCGAAGAGCGGGTCGTACGCCGGCAGGATCGCGCCGCCGGGGATGCCGAAGACGACCTCGGCCCCGACGCTCTCGAGCGAGCGGACGAGCGACTCCGCTCCGGTGAGCGAGGTGCCGGACGGGCTCTCGGACATCTGAGGCTTCTCTCTGGTGCGGGGCTGTCAGGGCAAAAAAGAACCCCTCGTGCCCGGGGCACGAAGGGTGAGCGCGTTCGCCGGTCGGCGGACGCGCTAGGGAACTACGAGGAGGCTGAGCACCCGCTCAGAGTGCCCCCGTACGCCGGTGGTGTCAAGCAAGATGGGACGGTCGTCCCACGATGTGGGACGACCGTACCGAGGTCAGCCGGTGATGGCGCCCTGGGCGGCGGAGCCGACGAGCTTGGCGTACTTGCCGAGGACGCCGGTCGTGTAGCGCGGCTCGAGCGGCTTCCACCCGGCCCGGCGGCGCTCCAGCTCCGCGCTGTCGACGACCAGGTCCAGCGTCCGGTTGGCCAGGTCCAGCCGGACCGTGTCGCCGTCGGCCACCAGCGCGATCGGCCCGCCGTCGGTCGCCTCGGGGGCGATGTGGCCGACGCACAGGCCGGTCGTGCCGCCGGAGAAGCGGCCGTCGGTGAGCAGCAGCAGGTCCTTGCCGAGGCCGGCGCCCTTGATGGCCCCGGTGACCATGAGCATCTCGCGCATGCCCGGGCCGCCCTTCGGCCCCTCGTAGCGGATCACGACGACCGAGCCCTTGTTCAGCTGGCCGGCCTCGAGCGCGTCCATGACGCCCTGCTCGCCGTCGAAGACCTGCGCCGGCCCCTCGAAGACGTCGCCGTCGAAGCCGGCGCTCTTCACGACCGCGCCGTCGGGCGCGAGCGAGCCGCGCAGGATGGTCAGGCCGCCGGTCTTGTGCATCGGGTTGCTCAGCGCGCGGATGACCTCGCCGTCGAGCGGCGCGATGTCCATCTCGGCGAGGTTCTCGGCCATCGTCCTGCCGGTGCAGGTGAGGACGTCGCCGTGCAGCAGGCCCGCGTCGAGCAGCGCCTTCATGACCACCGGGACGCCGCCGATGCGGTCGATGTCGGTCATGACGTAGCGGCCGAACGGCTTCACGTCGGCCAGGTGCGGGACCTTGTCGCCGATCCGGTTGAAGTCGTCGAGCGTCAGCTCGACCCGCGCCTCGTGCGCGATGGCCAGCAGGTGCAGCACGGCGTTGGTGGAGCCGCCGAGCGCCATGACGACGGTGATGGCGTTCTCGAACGCCTCCTTCGTCATGATCTGGCGGGCCGTGATGCCCTTCTCGATGAGGTTCACGACCGCGCGGCCGGAGCGGACGGCGATGTCGTCGCGACGCTTGTCGACGGCCGGCGGGGCGGCGGAGCCGGGCAGCGCCATGCCGAGCGCCTCGGCGGCGGCGGCCATGGTGTTGGCGGTGTACATGCCGCCGCAGGCGCCCTCGCCCGGGCAGGCGGCCTTCTCGATCGCGGTCAGCTCGCCCTTCGTGATGAGCCCGCGGGCGCAGGCGCCGACGGCCTCGAACACGTCGATGATGGTGAGGTCGCGGTCCTCGCCGTCCAGCCCCTTGAGCTTGCCGGGCAGCGTGGAGCCGGCGTAGACGAAGACGCTGGCGAGGTCGAGCCGGGCGGCCGCCATGAGCATGCCGGGCAGCGACTTGTCGCAGCCGGCCAGCGTCACGGTGCCGTCCAGGCGCTCGGCGAAGACGACGGTCTCGACGGAGTCCGCGATGATCTCCCGGCTCACGAGCGACGCCCGCATGCCCTCGTGGCCCATCGAGATGCCGTCCGACACCGAGATCGTCCCGAACTCCATCGGGAAGCCGCCGGCCTCCTTCACGCCGACCTTGGCGGCCTTGGCCAGCCGGTCCAGCGAGAGGTTGCAGGGCGTGATCTCGTTCCAGGACGACGCGACGCCGATCTGGACCTTGTCGACGTCGTCGTCGGTCAGGCCGACGGCGCGGAGCATGGCGCGGGCCGGGGCTCGGCGGTCGCCCTCGGTGACGTCGTTGCTGCGGGGCTTGTTCGTGCTCACGGGTTCCTCGAGGAGTTGCTGGCAGCGGGCCGGCCGGTCGGGCCGGGAGCGATCAGGCGGTGAGCCGATGCTACGTGGGAGCATCTCCCCGTGGCTGACGGCGAGCGGGTGCGGTTCGGGCCGGAGAAGATCGCGCTGGCGCCGGTCCTGATCGTGCTGATCGGCGCGCTCCCGCTCGCAGCCACCGCGCGCTGGCTCAACGTCGTCCTGCTGGTCCCCGTCGCCTGCGCGGTCTGGGTGCTCCGCGCGAAGGTCGTCGTCACGCCGGCCGGGGTGCAGGTCTGCAACGGCCTCGGCACGCAGCGCTTCGCCTGGCCGGCCGTCGACGGCTTCGACGTCCCGCCGCGCGGGCCGGTGCGCCTGCTGAGCGGGGAGCGACGGGTGGCCCTCACCGCGCTGCCGCGACGGCAGGTCCGGGAGCTCGTGGCCGCGGCCGAGCGCGTCTCCGGCGTGACGCGCTCCACCTCGGGCTGAGGGCACGGCCGGCCCGCCGCCGGCGTTGTCCGGACATGGCCCTGCCTCGACCCCGCACCCGGCCCGCGGGCGCTCCTCGTCCACGGACGCGCCCACCGGCCGGACCGCTGCTGACCACCGCCGTCACCCTCGGCCTGCTGCTGTCGGGCTGCGCCGAGGACCCGGAGGAGCCGCGCGCCGCCGCGTCGCCGTCGTCCTCGGCCGCGCCGTCCTCGGCCGCGCCGTCCTCGGCCGCGCCCTCCTCCCCCGTGCCCGCCACCGGACTCGGCCGCCCGGCCGTCGTCGCTACCGGGTTGGAGGTGCCGTGGGGCCTGGCGTTCCTGCCGGACGGCGACGCGCTGGTCGGCGAGCGGGACACCGCCCGCGTGCTGCGCATCCCGGCCGCGGGCGGCCAGCCGGTCGAGGTGCGCACCGTCCCCGGTGTGCGCCCGCGCGGCGAGGGCGGCCTGCTCGGTCTCGCCGTCAGCCCCGCGTACGCCCGCGACGGCCTGGTCTACGCCTACCTGACCGCCGAGTCCGACAACCGCGTCGTGCGCTTCCGGCTCGACGGCGGAGCGGCGCCCGAGCCGGTCATCACCGGCATCCCGAAGGGCTCGATCCACAACGGCGGGCGGCTCGCGTTCGGGCCGGACGGGACGCTGTACGTCGGCACCGGCGACACCGGCGACACCTCGCTCGCCCAGGACCCGGGCTCGCTCGGCGGCAAGGTCCTGCGCGCGACCGCCGACGGCGAGCCGGTCCAGGGCGCGGCGTCCCTCGTGTTCTCCACCGGCCACCGCAACGTGCAGGGACTGGCCTTCGACAGCGCGGGGCGGCTGTGGGCCACCGAGTTCGGGCAGAACCGCTTCGACGAGGTCAACCAGGTGCGCCCCGGCGACGACGGCGGCTGGCCCGAGGTCGAGGGCGCGGGCACCGGCGGCGGCCGCTTCGCCGCTCCCGCGGTCGTGTGGTCGACCGACGAGGCGAGCCCGAGCGGCGTCGCCGTCGTCGGGGACGCGCTCTACGTCGCGGCGCTGCGCGGGCAGCGGCTCTGGCGCGTACCGCTCGACGGCAGCGGCGGCACGGGCGAGCCCGAGGCGCTGTACGAGGGCGAGTACGGCCGGCTGCGCACCGCCGTCCGCGCCCCCGACGGCGCGCTGTGGGTGACCACCTCGAACCGCGACGGGCGCGGCGAGCCGTCCGACGACGACGACCGCGTGCTGCGGCTGCCACCTGCCTGAGCGAGCGGCCTGAGCGCGCCGCGCGTTCCCCGGCCGCGCGACAGGGGAGACTGTGCGACGTGTCCGTGCCCCTCGAGCAACCGCCGGTGCCCGGCCCGATCCCGACGGGGGTCGTGAGCCGGCGCAGCACCGAGGCACGTGCGGCCGCGACGGCGGCGGAGGCGAGACGGCCGCGACCGCGCACGCCCCTGCACTGGTTCGGGCGCACCGTCCTCGACGTCATCCGCAAGGCCGACCGCGACCGGCTGCTCGGCCTCTCGGCGGAGACCGCGTTCTTCTCGGTCCTGTCGCTGTTCCCCGCGATGCTGGCCGCCGCGGCCGTCCTCGGCCAGCTCGGCACCTTCGTCGGTGAGGGCACGGCGACGCGGGTCGAGGACGCCGTCCTCGACTTCCTCGACCGGCTGCTCACCGAGACCGCCGCACCGGTCGTCAACACCGTGCAGGACCTGTTCGAGAGCAGCGGCAACGCGCTGACCCTGGCCACCGCGCTGGCCCTGATCTCGCTGTCGACCGCGTTCTCCACGGTCATCAACACCGTCAACATCGCGTACGACGTGCCGGAGACCCGCGGCTGGTGGCGCCGTCGCTGGCTCGGGCTGCTGCTCGGGACGGGCACCGTCATCACCGGAGCCATCGCGGTGACGCTGCTGGTGGTCGGACCGCTGTTCGGGCGGCCGATCGACTACCTCATCGAGATCGGGCTCGACGACGTCTACAACACGGTGCTGCAGTGGGCGCGGTTCCCCGTCGCGTTCCTGCTGCTGGTGCTGTGGGCGACCACGATGTACCACCTGGCGCCCGCTCGCCGGCCCCGGTGGCGCGACGGCCTGCCCGGCGCGCTGCTGGCGGCGTTGCTCTGGCTGGCCGCGTCCCTCGGGCTCAACATCTACCTCGAGGTCATCGTCACGCGCTCGCCCATCTTCGGCGCGCTCGGTGGCGGTCTCATCCTGATGACCTGGTTCTACCTGCTCTGCGCGGGCCTGCTGATCGGCGCTGAGCTCAACACCATCCTGCAGGCGCGCCGCCTGCACCGGCTGGCGCTGAAGGAGCAGCGGACGCAGGCGATGCTCTCCGCCGAGGCGGTCGAGGAGCCGGCGGCCGAGCCGCCGGCGGCCGTCACTGCGGCGCCGACCCTCCCGGTGGCCGCGTCGGAGGCCTCGGACGAGCCCCCCGCGCCCACCCCGCTGCGCGGCTGGTCCAAGGCCCGCCGCGCCGGCTGACCCCGCCCGCGCCGCACCTGGCTGGACCTGCGCTCTGCGGCGAGTGCACGGCGGCCGGCTCGGCCGGGGCGCTGCGGCCGGTGCGCGACGTGAGGCCGGGAGCCTCCCGCGACGCTCTGCCCTTCCGGGAGGGACGTGTCCCTTCTGGAGCCCTATGCGCTGTGGCGCATGATCCGGGACAGAACATGCGCCCTGACGCATAGCGCCGGGAAAGACACATGCCCCGGGCAGGCGCCGGCGCGAGCGGGGCGGCGCCGGCGGGGCGGCGCGCCGCGGCGCGCAGGCGCCGCGGCATGGGGCGGCCGGCGGCGGGCGGCGCGGCAAGGGCGGGCGGCGCGGCAAGGGCGGCCGGGGCGCGGCGAGCCGCGGCCGGCGCGGGCGGCGGCAAAGGGGCGCGGGCCGGCCGGGTGAGTCACGAACGCACACATCGTGATCGCGGCGGCGCCCCGCGCACGCTCAGGACCTGCCGATGTGGATCACGACGTGTGCGGACGTGGCCCGGGGCGGACGCCCGGCAGCTACTCCGCGACGCCGAGGCGCTCGAGCAGCAGCTTGCGGACGACGGCCGCGTCGGCCTGGCCGCGCGTCGCCTTCATGACCGCGCCCACCAGGGCGCCGACCGCGGGCAGCTTGCCGGCTCGGACCTTGTCGGCCACGTCGGGCTGGGCCGCGATGGCGTCGTCGACCGCGGTCCCCAGCGCGCCCTCGTCGGACACGACGGCGAGCCCGCGGGCCGCGACGACCTCGTCCGGCGTGCCCTCGCCGGCCAGCACGCCGTCGACGACCTGACGCGCGAGCCCCGCGGTGAGCGACCCGGAGGCGACCAGCGCCACGACGGAGGCCACCGCGGCGGGCGTGATCGGCCAGCTCCTCCGGCGTCACGCCGGCGGTGTTGGCGGCCTGGGCGAGGTGGCCGAGCCACCAGTTGCGGGCCTCGGCCGCCGGCGCACCGGCCTCGACGGTCGCCAGCACGAGGTCGAGCACGCCGGCGTTGACCATCGCCTGCGAGTCGTTCTGCGACAGCCCGAGCTGCGCCACCAGCGCGCGCCGGCGCACCGACGGCGGCTCCGGCAGCGCGGCCTTGAGCGACGCCACCCAGGCCGGGTCCGGCGCCACCGGCACGAGGTCGGGCTCCGGGAAGTAGCGGTAGTCGGTCGCCTCCTCCTTGGACCGCCCCGGCGACGTGGTGCCGGTGGCCTCGGAGAAGTGCCGCGTCTCCTGCACGATGCGGCCGCCACCGCGCAGGACGGCGGCCTGCCGCTCGACCTCGCTGCGGACGGCCCGCTCGACGGAGCGGAGCGAGTTGACGTTCTTGGTCTCGGTGCGGGTGCCCCACGGCTCCCCCGGACGCGACAGCGAGGTGTTCACGTCGCAGCGCATCGAGCCCTGCTCCATGCGCACGTCCGACACGTCCAGGCCGCGGAGCAGGTCGCGGAGCTCGGCGACGTACGCCTTGGCGACGGCGGCCGCCCGCTCCCCCGTGCCGGTGACCGGCCGGGTGACGATCTCGACGAGCGGGATCCCGGCGCGGTTGTAGTCGACCAGTGAGTGCGTGGCGCCGGAGATGCGACCGGTCGCGCCGCCGACGTGCAGCGTCTTGCCGGTGTCCTCCTCGAGGTGCACCCGCTCGATCTCGACCCGCACGGTCTCGCCGTCGACCTCGACGTCGAGGTAGCCGTCGACGCAGAGCGGCTCGTCGTACTGCGACGTCTGGAAGTTCTTCGGCATGTCCGGGTAGAAGTAGTTCTTGCGGGCGAAGCGGCACCAGGTCGCGATCGTGCAGTGCAGCGCCAGGCCGATCCGCACCGTCGACTCGATGGCCTTCTCGTTGACCACCGGCAGCGCGCCGGGCAGGCCGAGGCAGACCGGGCAGGTACGGGTGTTGGGCTCGGCGCCGAACTCCGCCGCGCAGCCGCAGAACATCTTGCTGTTGGTGCCGAGCTCGACGTGGGTCTCGAGGCCGATGACCGGCTCGAACTCCTGCAGCGCCTCCAGGTAGGGGACGGTCATGCGACGAGCTCCTCGATGCGCTTCAGGGTGCGGGTCATGCTGATGCGGGTCAGCCCGCGCAGCGGCCAGACGAGCAGGGGCACCTGCTCCTCGGAGATGTCCCAGGACTCGCGGACCAGCGTCCCGCCGTCCCGCGGCTCGAGCTCGTAGCGCCAGATCCGGCCGCCGATCGCCTTCTTCGCCCAGCCGTACGTCGGACGCGCCTGCCAGGCGATGCGCCGGCCGTCCTCGAACTCGACCACGGTGTTGACCATCGTGTAGCTGCCGCCGGCCTTCATCTGCATGCCGAAGGTGTCGCCGAGGCCGACCCGCGCCGGGCGACTCGAACGCCTCGCGCACGGTGCCGGAGCCGTCGATGTCGCGGTGCCGCGACGGGTCGGCCAGCAGGGCGAAGACCGCCGACGCGGGGGCCTTGATGAACCGCTCGACGCTCACACCGGACAGGGGCACGTCAGCTCTCCCAGCTCAGGGACGGTACGGGGGCGGGCAGGGCGGCCTCGAAGGCACCGCCCACCTGGTAGAGCAGGTCGTCGCGCATCGTCGGCGCCATGACCTGCAGGCCGACCGGGAGCCCGTCGGACAGGCCGCAGGGCAGGGACATCGCGGGACCGCCGTACAGGTTGGACGGGATGGTCGCGAGGTCCTGGCGGTACATCGCCAGCGGGTCGTCGAGCTTGTCGCCGAGGCGGAAGGCGACCCCGGGCGAGGCCGGCGAGACCAGCACGTCGACCTGCTCGAACGCGCGGGTGAAGTCCTGCGTGATGAGGGTGCGGACCTTCTGCGCCTGGCCGTAGTAGGCGTCGTAGTAGCCGCTGGACAGCGCGTAGGTGCCGAGCATGATGCGGCGCTTCACCTCGGGCCCGAAGCCCTGCTCGCGGGTGAGCGACATGACGTCCTCGAGGCTGTTGACGCCGTCGTCGCCGGCGCGCAACCCGAATCGGACGCTGTCGAAGCGGGCCAGGTTGCTGCTCGCCTCGGACGGCGCGATCAGGTAGTAGGCGGGCAGCGCGTAGACGAAGTGCGGGCAGCTGACCTCGGTGACGGTGGCGCCGAGCGAGGTGAGCAGCTCGACCGCCTCGGCGAAGCGCGCCTCGACGCCGGGCTCGTAGCCCTCCCCGGCCAGCTCCTTCACCACGCCGATGCGCAGGCCGGTGATGTCGCGCTTCCTCGCCGCCTCGACGACGGGCGGGACGGGCAGCGGGATCGACGTCGAGTCGGCCGGGTCGTGGCCGGCGATGACCTCGTGGAGCAGCGCGGCGTCGAGCACGGTGCGCGCGCACGGGCCGGCCTGGTCCAGGCTGCTGGAGAAGGCGACGAGCCCGAAGCGGGACACCCCGCCGTACGTCGGCTTGACGCCGACCGTGCCGGTGACGCTGGCCGGCTGGCGGATCGAGCCGCCGGTGTCGGTGCCGATCGCGAGCGGCGCCTCGTACGCCGCGACCGCCGCCGCGCTCCCGCCGCCGGAGCCGCCCGGGATGCGGTCGAGGTCCCACGGGTTGTGGGTCGGGCCGTAGGCGCTGTGCTCGGTGGAGGAGCCCATCGCGAACTCGTCCATGTTGGTCTTGCCGAGCAGCACCACGCCGGCCGCCTTGAGGCGGGCCGTGACCGTGGCGTCGTACGGCGGGCGCCAGCCCTCCAGGATCTTGGAGCCGACCGTGGTCGGGATGCCCTCCTGGCAGAGCACGTCCTTGAGCGCGAGCGGCACGCCGGCCAGCGGGCCGGTCAGCTCCCCTGCGTCGACGCGAGCGGCCTGCGCGAGCGCGCCCTCGGCGTCGACGTGCAGGAAGGCGTGCACCCGGTCGTCGACGGCGGCGATGCGGTCCAGGTGGGCCTGCGCCACCTCGACGGCGCTGACCTCCTTGCTCGCGATGGCTCCGGCGAGCTCGGCGGCGGTCTTGCGCGTGAGGTCGGTGCTGGGCCGGTCATGCCTCGTCGGCCAGGATCTGCGGGACGCGGAAGCGGCCGTCCTCGGCCTTGGGCGCGCCGGCCAGGACGGCGTCGCGCGGCAGGCTCGGGCGCACGACGTCGGGCCGCGTGACGTTCTCCAGCGGCACGGCGTGCGTGGTCGGCTTCACGTCCGCGGCGTCCGTGACCTCGCGGATGGCCGCCACCGCGCCGAGGATCACGTCGAGCTGGGCGGCCAGGCCGTCGAGCTCGGCGTCGTCGAGGGCGAGCCGCGAGAGCCGGGCGAGGTGCGCCACTTCCTCGCGGGTGATCTGGGACATGCGGCTCCCTGTGCGAGGGCGGTCAGGCGTGCGGAGGACCCTCCGAGCCTAGTAGGAGCGACTGCCCGCAACCTGCGGGCAACATCGGTGAGGCAGGCTTGGCCCGTGCCCTACCTCCTGCGCGTGGTGCTGCCGGACCGCCCCGGCATGCTCGGCGCCGTCGCGACCGCCATCGGCGGCGTCGGCGGCGACATCGTCAGCCTCGACGTCGTGGAGCGCGGGCCCGAGGGCGCCGTCGACGACCTGCTCGTCCAGCTGCCGCCGGGCGGGCTGGCCGACGTGCTCATCACCAGCGCCCAGTCGGTGCCGGGCGTGGTCGTCGAGTCGCTGCGCCCCTACCTCGGGGCCGACGACCTGCACCGCGACCTGGAGCTGGTCGACGAGCTCGCGGCGGCCCCGCAGGACGGGCTGGCCCTGCTCGTCGACTCCGTGCCCGGCGTCTTCCGGGCCGGCTGGGCCGTGCTGGTGGAGGCCGCGCCGGACGGTGCGCGGGTCGTCCGCGAGAGCCCCGGCGCGCCGGACACCGACGGGCTGCAGCTGCCGTGGCTGCCGTTGGACACCGCGCAGCGCCTGCCGGCGAACGCCGCCTGGGTGCCCGAGCGCTGGCGCGACCTCGGCACCGAGCTGGCCGCGGCGCCGGTGGGCCGCCCTGACCTCGTGGTGCTGGTCGGGCGCGCCGGCGGGCCGCGCTGGCGCGACGGCGAGGTGGCCCGGCTGGCGCACCTGGCCGGGATCACGGCCACCGTCGCGCGGTCGCCCGCCCGCCGCTAGTCCTCGTCGCCGCCAGTCACCGCGACGGCCTGCGCCGCCTCCGGACCCTGCTCCAGCAGGACCGTGAAGCCGTCGTCGTCGAGCCGCGGCAGGCCGAGCTTGACCGCCTTCTCGTACTTGCTGGCCCCCGGGTCGGCGCCGACCACGACGAAGCTGGTCTTCTTGCTGACGCTGCTGCTGACCTTGCCGCCGCGCTCCTGCACCGCCTCGGCGGCGCCGTCACGGCTCCACGACTCCAGCGTCCCGGTGACGACGACGCTGACGCCCTCCAGCGGGCGCGGCGCCTCGTCGACGGCCTCGTCGGCGAGCACCGCGCCGGCCCGGCGCCACTTCTCCACGACGCCGCAGTGCCAGTCGACCGCGAACCAGTCGGCGACCGCCTGCGCGACGACCGGCCCGACGCCCTCGACCGCGGCCAGCTCGTCGACCGACGCCGCCTCGATGCGGTCCATCGACCGGAAGTGGCGGGCGAGGTCGCGGGCGGTCGGCGCGCCGACGTGGCGGATGGACATGGCGACCAGCCAGCGCCACAGCGGACGGGTCCGTGCCTGCTCGAGGCTGGTCAGCAGCTGGCGCGCGGCGGCCGACAGCGCGCCGCTCTTGGTCGTGTAGAAGTCGCTGCGCAGCAGCGTCTCCTCGTCGAGCAGCAGCACGTCGCCCTCGTCCTGCACGAGCCCCTGCTCGGTCAGGCTGCGGGCGGCCTCGTACCCGAGCCCCTCGATGTCCAGCGCCGACCGGCTGGCCATGGCGAAGACCCGCTCGCGCAGCTGCGCCGGGCAGGAGCGCGCGTTGGGGCAGCGCAGGTCCTTGTCGCCCTCGCGCATCTGCCGCAGCTCGGTGCCGCACTCCGGGCAGTGGGTCGGCATGACGTACGGCCCGCCGCGGCCCTCGCGCTGCGGGTCGACCGGCGCGACCACCTCGGGGATCACGTCGCCGGCGCGGCGCACGACGACCCGGTCGCCGACGCGGACGTCCTTGCGGTGGACCTCGTCGGCGTTGTGCAGCGTTGCGTTGCGGACCACGACCCCGCCCACCTGCACCGGCTCGAGCTGCGCGAACGGCGTCGCCCGACCGGTGCGACCGACGCTGACGACGATGCCGACCAGCTCGGTGATCGCCTCCTCGGGCGGGTACTTGTGGGCGATCGCCCAGCGCGGCGCGCTGCTGGTCGAGCCGAGCCGCCGCTGCAGCGGCACCTGGTCGACCTTCACCACGACGCCGTCGATGTCGTGCTCGACGTCGTGGCGGTGCTCGCCCCAGTGGTCGATGTAGCCGAGCGCGCCGTCGAGGTCGTCGAACACCTCGAACCGGCGGGACACCGGCAGCCCCCACTCGGCGAGCTGCCGGTAGGCGTCGGACTGGGTCGGCGGCTCCCACCCCTCGCGGGCGCCGATGCCGTGCAGCGTGAGCGACAGCGGACGGCTCGCGGTGATGCGCGGGTCCTTCTGCCGCAGGCTGCCGGCGGCGGCGTTGCGCGGGTTGGCGAACGGCGGCCGGCCCTCGGCGACCAGCCGCTCGTTGAGGGCGGTGAAGTCCTCGGTGGCGAGGAAGACCTCGCCGCGCACCTCGAGCAGCGGCGGCACCCCCTCGCCGACGAGCCGGTCCGGGACCTGGCGGAGCGTACGGACGTTGGCGGTGATGTCCTCGCCGGTGCGCCCGTCGCCCCGGGTGGCGGCCCGCACCAGGCGTCCGTCGCGGTAGACCAGCGCCACGGCCAGGCCGTCGATCTTCAGCTCGCAGAGCCAGCGCGCGGCCGGCGCCTCCTTGGCCACGCGGGCGGCCCAGGCCCGCAGCTCGTCGGGGTCGAAGACGTTGCCGAGGCTCATGAGGCGCTCGAGGTGCTCGACCGGCGTGAAGTCGGTGGAGTAGGTGCCCATGACCTTCTGGGTCGGGCTGTCCGGCGTCACGAGGTCGGGGTGGGCGTCCTCGAGGGTGCGGAGCTCGCCCATGAGCCGGTCGTACTCCGCGTCGGCGACGCTCGGCTGGTCCAGCACGTAGTAGCGGAAGGCGTGCTCGTCGAGGGTGCGGGACAGCTCGGCGTGGCGGGCGCGGACGTCGTCGGGCGCCGGCTCGGCGGGGACGACGTCGGCGACGACGGCCTCCGGCTCGGGCTCGGCGGTCCGGTCGGGCTCGGTCACAGGGGCTCCTCGGCGAGGGCGCGGGCCGCCTCGGTGGCGCGGCCCAGGGCGGCCCGGGCGTACCCGGGGGTGGCCCCGGCCAGCCCGCAGGACGGGGTCAGGACGACGGCGGCCGGCAGCAGCTCGGGGTCGAGGCCGAGGCGCCGCCACAGTCCGCGCACCGGCGCGAGCACCCGGTCGACGGTCGGGACGGTCGAGCCGGTCGACGGCAGGCAGCCGAGCAGCAGCACCAGGCCGGCCTCGACCGCCTCGCCGAGGGGCTGCTCGGCCTGCTCGACCAGCAGGTCGACCGACAGGCCGACCGCGCCGGCGCGGCGGAACAGCTCGACCGGCGGGCGCGGGGCGCAGCAGTGCACGACGGTCCGGTCGCTGGCCTCGACGACCTCGGACAGCCGGTCGAGAGCGGTCTGCGCGCTCGGCGAGCGGTAGCTGCCGAACCCGCTGGGCGTCGGGATGCGACCGGCCAGCACGGCGGGCAGCGACGGCTCGTCGAGCTGCAGCACGAGCTCGACGCCGGGGAAGCGCCGGCCGAGGTCGGCCAGCTGCAGCCGCAGGCCCTCGGCGAGGCTCGCGGTCAGGTCGACGACGGCGCCGTGGTCGGACAGCGCCCGCTCGCCCCGGGTCAGCTCGAGGCCGGCGGCGAGGGTCCACGGGCCGGGTGCCTGCACCTTGAGCCGGGCCAGCGGCTCGCCCGGCGACCGCATCCTCGAAGGCGTCGAGGTCACGGGCGACCAGGTCGCGGGCGCGGGTGCCGTCGCGCGAGCCGCGGTCGACCAGGCGCCAGCCGGTCGGCTGCAGGTCCACGGGCAGGTCGACGAGCAGGGCGCCGCCGCGGCCGATCAGGTCGGCGGGCGCGCCCCGCCCCGGGAGCTCGGGCAGCGCCGGCAGGTCGGGCAGGAGGTCGAGCACCATCCGGGCGGCCTCGGCCGGGTCGTCGCCCGGCAGGCTGCCGACGCCGGTGGCGGTGCCCGGCACGGGGACCCAGGCCGCCGTCACGCCCTGCGGCGCGCGGCACGCGCGGTGGGGGCGTCGGCAGGCGCAGCCTCCCCCTCGACCGAGGCGGCGGGGGCCGGTTCGGCGGCCTCGGTCACCGGGCGCGCGCGCTGCACCGGCGGCGGCGCGTCGGCGCGGCGGGCCGGAGTCTTGGCCGGGGCCTTCGCCGGGGCCTTCGCCGGGGCCTTCGCCGGGGCCTTCGCCGCGCCCTTGATGGCGGCGGCGGCCGAGCCGGGCTCCTCGCCGGTCAGGCGCGCGAGGTCGGCCCGCAGGGCGGCGACGACGGCCTCGCGCGGAGCGGTCGCACCCCGCACCGCGAGGCTGAACTGCTGGATGACCTCGAGGTCGGGCAGGTGGACGTCGTCGCTCGCAGCCATGGCAGCGACCCTAACCGGAGGGTGCGACAGGACCCCCGTGCCACGATCGGGCGCGTGACCCCTGGGACCGGCCTGCACCTGCGCGGACGACTGCTGATCGGCCCGGAGGAGGTGCGCGACGAGGCCTGGGTCCTCGACGGCCGTCTGACGTTCACCCGGCCCACCGGCGACTGGACCTTCGACGAGCTCGAGGGCTGGTTCCTGCCCGGTCTCGTCGACGCGCACTGCCACGTGGGCCTGGGCCACGGCGGGGCGCAGATCGACGCCGAGGGCGCCGCCGAGCAGGCGCGCACGGACCGCGCCGCAGGTGCGCTGCTGCTGCGCGACGCCGGGTCCCCGGCGGACACCCGCTGGATGGACGACGAGGACGACCTGCCGGTCATCCTGCGGGCCGGGCGCCACATCGCCCGCACCCGCCGCTACATCCGCGACCTGGGGATCGAGGTCGAGCCGCCGGACCTCGCCGCCGAGGTCGGTCGGCAGCTACCCCGCGGCGACGGCTGGATCAAGATCGTCGGCGACTGGATCGACCGCGGTACCGGTGACCTGGCCCCCTGCTGGCCGGTCGAGGCCGCCGCCGAGGCCATCGCCGCGGCCCACGCCGGCGGGGCCCGCGTGACGGCGCACTGCTTCGGCGAGCAGTCGCTGCGCGAGCTGGTCGAGGCGGGCATCGACTGCATCGAGCACGGCAGCGGGCTGACCGACGACACGATCGGCCTGTTCGCCGAGCGCGGCGTGCCGGTCGTCCCGACGCTGGTCAACCTGGAGACCTTCCCCGGCATCGCGGCCAGCGCCGACGGCAAGTTCGACACCTACGCCGCGCACATGCGCGACCTCTACGACCGGCGCTACGACGTGGTCCGCAGCGCGTACGAGGCGGGCGTGACCCTCTACGCCGGTACCGACGCCGGCGGGGCGATCCGGCACGGCCGGGTCGGCGACGAGGTGCTCGAGCTGGCGAAGGCCGGCCTGCCGGCGGTCGCGGCCCTGGACGCCGCCTGCTGGGGCGCCCGCACCTGGCTCGGCCGGCCCGGGCTCGAGGAGGGCGCGCAGGCCGACCTGGTGGCCTACGCCGCCGACCCGCGCGAGGAGCTCGCAGTCGTCAACGCCCCGACGGCCGTCGTGCTCCGGGGGGTCGTGCACTGACCTGGCGGGCAGACTCCTCCCCGTGACCGTCGCCGCTGCTCCCGTCCGGTCCGTCTGCCCGTTGCCGCCTGCTCGCGGGCCGCTGTCGCGGGCCCTGCTCGAGGCCCTGCGCGGCGCCGCCCCGACCGCCGGCCTGCCGTCGTCCGCTGCGGGCGCCGACCCGTACGGCGAGGACCTGCAGCTGGCCCTGCACCTCTGCTACGAGCTGCACTACCGGGCGGTCGAGGGCGTCGACGACGCGCTGGAGTGGGACCCCGACCTGCTCCGCTTCCGGGCCGTGCTCGAGGAGCCCTTCCTGGCCGCGCTGCGCGCGGACGTCGCCGGCGGGGACGACGTGGACGCGGTGCTGGCGCCGCTGCTCGAGGCCGAGGTGCGCGGCACCGGCCCGTCGTGGTTCCTGCGCCGTGAGGGCGAGCGGCGGCACCTGCGCGAGTACGTCACGCACCGCTCGATCTACCACCTCAAGGAGGCCGACCCGCAGTCGTGGGTGGTGCCGCGCCTGGAGGGCCAGGCGAAGGCGTCGATGGTCGCCGTGCAGCACGACGAGTACGGCGCCGGCTCCGGCACCCGCATGCACGCCCGGGTGTTCGCCGACATGATGGTCTCGCTGGAGCTCGACGACGCCTACGGCGCCTACCTGGACGCGGCCCCTGCGACGACGCTCGCACCGGTCAACCTGATGTCGCTGCTCGGGCTGCACCGGGCGCTGCGCGGCGCCGCGGTCGGCCAGTTCGCGATGATCGAGGTGACCTCCTCCCCCGGCTCCCGCCGGCTGGCCCAGGCCTGCGAGCGGCTCGGCGTCAGCGGGGCGTTCTACGACGAGCACGTCGAGGCCGACGCGGTGCACGAGCAGGTGCTGCGGGCCGGGCTGCTGCGCGACCTGCTGGCCCGCGAGCCGGAGCTGGCCGCCGACGTGGTGCTGGGGATCCAGGCCGGGCTGCTGCTCGAGGAGCGCTTCGCCGACGCGCTGATGGCCGCCTGGGCCGCCGGCCGCTCGTCGCTGCTGCGCGAGGTCTAGGACGACGCGCTCACGCCGGGCTCTCCGACGTCCGGGTCCCGGTCCGATCCCCACGCCTTGAGCGCGATCGCCACCGCGAAGAACGGTGCGATCCAGAACAGCCAGTTGCGGTGCAGCACCGGGCTCTGCCCGTAGAACAGCGCCATCGCCACGGCGCTGAGCGAGGCGAGCAGCGCCTGTGCCGCACGGCGGTCCGCCGCCGCGGGCACCAGCCGGGCGACAGCCAGCACGGTGAGCACGATCCCGACGACGAGCAGGGCCTTCGCCGCACCACGCAGGTGCTCAGGGATGCCGTCCAGCAGGCCCGTGCGGTCGCCCGGCCGGTCGAGGTTGAACAGCAGGAGGTTCGACACGACCTCCCGAGGGTCCTTCAGCAAGGGGGGCAGGTAGGCCGCCAGCGACACGACGACCGCGCTCAGCACGAACGTCGGCCGCTTGGTGCGCACCGCGAGCAGCAACGGCAACGCCAGCAGCGCGGCGGGGAACACCTTCGCCCCGAAGCTGAGGCCGAGCAGCACACCTGCCGCCGCTGCCTGACCGCGACTCCGCGCCGCGAACGCCCCGACCACGAGGGCCATGGGCACGACGTCGTTGACGCCGCCACGGAACAGCTCGTTGTCGGTGAACGCGACGGACAGCGCCAGCGCCGCAGCGCCGGCAGCCGCTGGAGGACCGCCTGCGTTGCCGGCCCACCAGGCCACGGCTCCGGCGAGCAGCAGCAGCGCAACGAGGCTGGTCACGAAGTAGCCGCTCGGACCGCTCGACCGCACTCCCGGCCCGTAGGCAAGGGTCATGACAGGCCCGTACTTGTAGCCGGCGAAGTGGTCCAGGCCCACACCGCCAGGCCGCACCTGGTCGCCGAACGCGTCGATGCGCGCCGTGTAGGGGCTCTGTCCCTGCTCCAGCAGCTCGACGGCGGCGATGGTGGTCGTCCCGATGTCGATGGTGGGCACCCGGTGCTCGTCCACGGCGTCCAGCGCCTGGTGCACGCGGTAGCCGCCCAAGCACAGCGCAAGGACGCACAGCGCTACGCCCATCGCCCGGCGGGACGGCCAGCTGACGGACGGCAGGACGGCCAGTGCGACGGCTCCGACGCCGAGGGCGACCGCCCGCTCCAGACCGTTCTCGTAGTCGGCGAGCCCTACCAGCGCGGTGGCGACCCAGAAGCCCACGAGAGGAAGCACGACCCGCAGGACGACGAGGCCGGCAGCGTGCGCCTTCTCGAGGCCGCTCAGCCCGGCGGGACCGGCCGTCGCCCTGGTCGTGCTGGTCACCGTGCGCTCCCGCTGCTCAGCCGTGCGCCGGACCATCTCGGAGCAGCAGTCACGACGGAGGGCGGACGCGGTGGCTGGTGTCGCAGAAGGGCAGCCGCGCGCTGCGACCGCAGGTGCACAGCGCGACGACGGGGCGGTCGGAGACGACCGTCGAGCCGTCCGGCATCTCGACCTCGACCGGGCCCTCGACCAGCACGGGCCCGTCCGGGACGGGGACGACCCGTCGGCGCGCGGTCATGCCACCGTCGCGCTGCCGAGCACGCGGTCGCCGTCGTAGAGCACCGCGGCCTGTCCGGGCGCCACCCCGCGGACGGGCTCGTCCAGCGCCAGCGACCACCCGTCCGGGACAGCGGTCACCAGCGCGCCCACCGGCGACCCGTGCGCCCGCAGCTGCACCAGGCAGCGCAGCGGCAGGTCGACCGGCGCGACGGTCCACACCGGACGCGACGCGGTCAGCGTCAGCGTGTCGAGCGCCTCGACCGGCCCGACCGTGACCGTCCGCGACACCGGCTGCACGGACAGGACGTAGCGCGGGCGCCCGTCCCCCGCCGGCACGGTCAGGGCGAGGCCACGGCGCTGGCCGACGGTGAAGCCGTACGCCCCGTCGTGCGACCCCACGACCGCACCGGTCAGCGCGTCGACCACGGGACCGGGCTGGGAGCCGAGGCGGTCCCGCAGGAAGCCGGCGGTGTCGCCGTCGGCGATGAAGCAGATGTCGTGCGAGTCGGGCTTGTCGGCGACGCCCGAGCCCGCGGGCGGCTGCCATCGCGCGCACGTCCACCTTGGAGAAGGACCCGAGCGGCAGCACCGTGTGCGCCAGCTGGGCAGGGGTCAGGACGGCGAGGACGTACGACTGGTCCTTGGCCAGGTCGACCGAGCGCCGCAGCACGCCGCCGGCCAGGCGGGCGTGGTGGCCGGTGACGACGCCGTCGAAGCCGAGCGCCAGCGCGCGGTCGAGGACAGCGGAGAACTTGACCTTCTCGTTGCAGCGCAGGCAGGGGTTGGGGGTGCGCCCGGCGGCGTACTCCGCGACGAAGTCGTCGACGACGTCCTCGCGGAAGCGGGCGGCCAGGTCCCAGACGTAGTACGGGATGCCGAGCACGTCGGCGACCCGCCCGGCGTCGCGCGAGTCCTCCACCGAGCAGCATCCGCGCGACCCGGTGCGGAGCGTGGCGGGCGCCGACGACAGCGCGAGGTGGACGGCGGTGACCTCGTGACCCGCCTCGACCGCGAGGGCGGCGGCGACCGCCGAGTCGACCCCGCCGGAGACGGCGGCGAGCAGCCTCATCGCACGGGGACGCGACGGGCCCGCTCGACCACCGTGGGGAGCGCGTCGAGCAGCGCGTCGACGTCGGCCGGCGTCGAGGTGTGGCCCAGCGAGAAGCGCAGGGAGCCGCGGGCGCGGTCCTCGTCGGCGCCCATGGCGACCAGGACGTGCGACGGACGGGCGACGCCGGCGGAGCAGGCCGAGCCGGTCGACACCTCCACCCCGCGGGCGTCCAGGAGCAGCAGCAGCGAGTCGCCCTCGCAGCCCGGGAAGGAGAAGTGCGCGTTGCCGGGCAGCCGGTCCTCGCGCGAGCCGTTGAGGACCGCGTCGGGGACGGCGGCGCACACGCGGGCGACCAGGTCGTCGCGCAGGGCGGCCAGCCGGGCGGCGGTCTCGGGCTGGCGCGCGACCGCGACGGTGGCCGCGGCGGCGAGCCCGGCGATGGCGGGGACGTCGGCCGTGCCGGAGCGGACGTCGCGCTCCTGGCCGCCGCCGTGCAGGACGGGGGTGCAGGCGACGTCGCGCCCGAGGAGCAGCGCGCCGGCGCCGAGCGGCCCGCCGAACTTGTGGCCGGTGATCGTCATCGCGTCGACCCCGCTGGCGGCGAAGTCCACCGGCAGCTGGCCCACGGCCTGGACGGCGTCGCTGTGGATCGGCACGCCGTGGGCGTGGGCGACCTCGGCCAGCCGGCGCACGGGTTGGACGGTGCCCACCTCGTTGTTGGCCCACATGACGCTGACCAGCGCCACGTCGTCGCCGAGCGCGTCCTCGAGCACCTCAGGGGCGACCCGGCCGGCCGCATCGACCTCGAGCCAGGTGACCTGCGCGCCCTCGTGGGCCACCAGCCACTCGACCGCGTCGAGCACGGCGTGGTGCTCGACCGCGGAGGCGAGGATGCGCCGGCGCCGCGGGTCGGCGGCTGCGCGGGCCCAGTAGATGCCCTTGACGGCGAGGTTGTCGCTCTCGGTGCCGCCGCCGGTCAGGACCAGCTCGGACGGGCGCGCGCCGAGCGCGCTGGCCAGCGCCTCGCGGGACTCCTCGACGGTGCGGCGGGCACGCCGGCCGGCACCGTGCAGCGACGACGCGTTGCCGGTCGCGGACAGGGCCGCGGTCACCGCCGCCAGCGACTCCGGCAGCAGCGGTGTCGAGGCCGCATGGTCGAGGTAGGCCACGCCTACGAGAGTAGCCCCGCGCCCCGGTCGAGCACCCTCCGCGAGGGGCCCGGGCCGGACGGCAGGCCGCCGGCCGCGCCGAGCACCACCTGGCTCGGCAGCATCCCGGCCACCGCGCGCACGTCGCGGGCGACCCCGACGGCGACGTCCGCGGCCTCGCGCCCGGCGGCGGGGACGACGTGGACGAGCAGCTGCTCGGGCACGCCCCGGCGCACCTCGACCCGCCAGTCGGCCACGTCCGGCCGGCCCAGCAGGGCGCCGGCGACGGCGCGCAGGTCCACGGCGTACGACCCGTCGCGCAGGTCGAGCACCGGCACGAGCGCGCGCCGCCGCAGCCCGACCACCCGGGGCACGGTGCGGCCGCACCCCGGGCAGGGCCCGTCGGCGACCGCGTCGGCCACGTCGCCGGTGCGCCAGCGCAGCAGGGCGGTGCCGCGGAAGCCGAGCTGGGTCAGCACCACCTCGCGCGACCCGCTGCCGGTCGGGTCGCCGCCGGTCTCGGGGTCGACCAGCTGCACCAGCTCGAGGTCAGGGCTGGTGTGGAAGCCGCTGCCCGCTGCGCACTCCGCCCACAGCAGCCGGTGCGCGTCGGGCGCGTGCACCGCGAGCACCCGCACCGACCGCACCCCGGCCGCGGCCAGCGCCTCGTCGACGGCGGCGCGCTCGGCCTCCGACGGCGCACCGACGAGCAGCACGGTGCGCACGGCGGCCAGCGGTGCGCCCGCGTCGACGACCTCGTCGAGCAGGGCGGCGGCGCGGCTCCGACGGCAGCGCGAGGACGGTCGCCGGGAGCAGCCGCAGGGCCTCGGCCAGCTCGTCCGGGTCGTCGCCGGGGAAGGCGGCCGGCGCACCGGCGCCGAGGGCCGCCAGCTCGAGGGCCTGCAGGGCAGCGCGTCCGGGCCCGGGCGAGTGCCGGCGACGAGGACGTCGCCGCGGCTGAGCCCGAGCACCTGCCAGAGCCGGGCACCCGCGCGGGCCACCAGGTCGAGGTCGCCGCGGGTGCTGGCCACCGGGAAGCGCAGCGCCAGCCCGGCGGTGACGAAGGTCGTGGGCCGGGTGTCGGCCTCGACGACGGCGCGGTAGCCGCGGGGCGCGACCAGCCGCCGCAGCAGCCCGCCGCGCAGCCGCGGCCCGGACGCGTGCAGCGCCCAGTCGCGCTCGCCGGCCTGCAGGACGAGCGCCGCGGCGCCGGCCGGGTCGCCGTCGGGGCACACGTCGCGCTCGCCCGCGGCGGGCAGCGCGCGCAGGCCGGCGACGCTCGCGACCGCGTCCGGCGTACGCCCGAGAGCGGCCAGCCGCTCGCGCCACCACGGGGAGTACGGGCCGACCGCGCCGACCACCTGGGCGCGTACGGCGGCCTCCTGGCGCGAGGAGAGCTGCGCAGCGCCGAGCCGGTCCCAGGTCATGGGGCGCCACTCTAGGGAAGGCTGACCCCATGGAGAGATGGACAGACGCCGACGTGCCCGACCAGACCGGCCGCACGGCCCTCGTGACGGGCGCCAACTCCGGGCTCGGCTACGAGACGAGCCTGGCCCTCGCCCGCCGCGGCGCGCGGGTGCTGATGGCCTGCCGCGACCCGCGGCGCGGCGAGGCGGCGCTGGCCCGGCTGCACGGCGACGTGCCCGGCGCGGCCGCCGAGCTCGTCCGCCTCGACCTGGCCTCGCTCGCCTCGGTCCAGGCCGCCGCGAACGACGTCAGCAGCCGGCTGCCCAGCCTGGACCTGCTCGTCGACAACGCCGGCGTCATGGCCATCCCGCGCGAGCTCACCGAGGACGGCTTCGAGAAGCAGCTCGGCACCAACCACCTCGGCCACTTCGCGCTGACCGGCCGGCTGCTGCCGCTGCTGCTCAAGGCGCCCGCGCCGCGGGTCGTCGTCGTGTCGAGCCAGGCCCACCGCAACGGGCGGATGGTCTTCGCCGACCTCATGGGCGAGCAGAAGTACACCCGCTGGGGCGCGTACGGGCAGAGCAAGCTGGCCAACCTGCTCTTCGCGCACGAGCTGCACCGCCGCTCCGTCGGGACGCCGCTGGTGGTGGCCTCGGCCCACCCGGGCTACGCCGCCACCAACCTGCAGACCGGGCAGAAGAGCCTGCTGCTCGAGGTCGGCATGAAGGTCAGCAACCTGCTCTTCGCGCAGTCCGACAAGCAGGGCGCCTGGCCGCAGCTCTACGCCGCGACCATGCCCGACGTGCAGGGCGACGACTACTTCGGCCCGCGCGGGCTCGGCGAGACCCGCGGCCACCCGCGCCGGGTCGGCCGCAGCGAGCAGGCCCAGGACGAGGTGGCCGGCCAGCTGCTCTGGGACGTCTCGGAGGAGCTGACCGGCGTCACGTACGCCCTGCCCTGACACGCAGGACGGCCCGGCCCCCGTGACGGGGACCGGGCCGGCCGGACGTGCGGGAGGGACCTAGCCCTTGCGCTTGCCGATCTCCTCGGTGAGCTGCGGCACGACGGTGAACAGGTCACCGACGAGGCCGAAGTCGGCCAGCTCGAAGATCGGGGCCTCGGGGTCCTTGTTGACCGCGACGATCGTCTTGCTGGTCTGCATGCCGGCGCGGTGCTGGATGGCGCCGGAGATGCCCACCGCGATGTAGAGCTGCGGCGAGACGGTCTGGCCGGTCTGGCCGACCTGGTTCTGGTGCGGGTACCAGCCGGCGTCGGTCGCGGCGCGCGAGGCGCCGACGGCCGCACCGAGCGAGTCGGCGAGGGCCTCGACGATGGAGAAGTTCTCCGCGCCGCCCATGCCGCGACCGCCGGAGACGACGACGGAGGCGTCGGCGAGGGCCGGGCGACCGCCCTTGCTCTCGATGACCCGGTCGACGACCTTGGCGGCGGTGTCGCCGGCCGAGAAGGTCGCGGTGACCTGCTCGACGGTGCCGGCGCCGGCCTGCTCGACGGGGGCCGTCGAGTTGGCGCGGACCGCGATGATCGGGACGCCGGTGGCGACCTTGGACTTGACCGCGACGCTGCCGCCGAAGATCGGCTGCTCGGCGACCAGCTCGGCGGTGACGCCGACCGCGTCGGTCAGCAGACCGCCGCCGGTCTTGATCGCCGTGCGGGCGGCGACCTCCTTGCCCTCGGCGTTGCTCGGGACGAGCACGGCCGACGGGGCCTTGTCGGTGATGAGCTGCGCCAGCACGGCGGCCTTCGGGCCGGTCAGGAAGCCGTCGATCTCCTCGGCCTCGCAGACGTAGACCTTCTCGGCGCCGTAGGCGGCGAGCTTCTCGGCAGCGGCGCTCGCGCCCTTGCCGAGCACGACCGCGGACGGCGTGCCGAGCTCACGGGCGAGCGTCAGCAGCTCGTAGCTGACCTTCTTGGGAGCACCCTCGACGTGGTCGACGAGGACCAGGACCTCAGACATGTGGTCGATACCTCTCAGACGAGCTTCTGCGACGCGAGGTACTCGGCGATCTTCGTGCCGCCGTCACCCTCGTCCTTGACGATCTGGCCCGCCTGGCGCGGCGGCTTGTTGCTGAACTCGACGACCTGCGACGGGGCGCTGGCCAGGCCGACCTGCTCGGCCTCGATGCCGGCGTCGGCCAGCGTCAGGCTCGTGAGCGGCTTCTTCTTGGCCGCCATGATCCCCTTGAACGAGGGGTAGCGCGGCTCGTTGATCTTCTCGACGACGCTGACGATCGCGGGCGTGGGCGCCTCGACGACGTCGTAGCCGTTGTCGGTCTGCCGCTCGATGCGGACGGTGCCGCCGTCGACGGTGACCTTGCGCGCGCCGGACAGCTGCGGCTGGCCCAGGCGCTCGGCCAGCAGCGGCGTCATGATCGCCATGCGGCTGTCGGTGGCCTCGGAGCCGGCGATGACCAGGTCGTACTCGAGGGTGCCGAGCACCTTCGACAGGGCGTACGACGTCTGCACCGCGTCGGACCCGTGCAGCGCCGGGTCGGACAGGTGGACGGCCTTGTCGGCGCCCATCGAGAGGGCCTTGCGGATGGTCTCGACGCCGCGGTCCGGAGCCATCGACACGATGGTCACCTCGCCGCCCTGGTCGGCCTGGATCCGCAGGGCCTCCTCCACGGCGTACTCGTCGATCTCGTTCATCACGACGTCGACCGACGCGCGGTCGAGCGTCTTGTCGGATGCGTCGAGCTTGCGCTCGGCCCAGGTGTCAGGCACCTGCTTCACCAGTACGACGATGTTCATGCTCGGGCGCCGACCTCCGTCAGCCTCGGGCGCGGGAGGACCCGCGCGCTCTGTGTTCGAGGGTGAGGGGCACCGTATCGGGGTGCAACCCGAGCCCGACCTCCGCCCCCGTGACGCGCGACGTTACCCGGGGGTAGCCAGCCCGCAAACTGCAGCAAGCACCGCTGTGACGAAGCGCTCAGCGCCCGGTGGAGAGGGCTGTGCCAGGGACGTCGGACACCCTGGACTACCGCCCGGTGAACACCGCCTTGCCGGGGCCGTTGGCGATGAAGCTCTCCATGCCGGCGGCGCGGTCCTCGGTGGCGAACAGCGAGGCGAAGAGCTGGCTCTCGAGCCGCAGCGCGCTGTCGAGGTCGAGCTCGATGCCGTCGTCGACCGCCTGCTTGGCCGCGCGCAGCGCGACCGCCGGGCCGTTCGCGTACGCCTGCGGCCATCTCGACCGCCGTCGTGTAGACGTCGGCCTTCGGCACCACCCGGTCGGCCAGGCCGATCGCCAGCGCCTCGGCGGCGTCGACGAACCGGCCGGTGAAGATGATGTCCTTGGCCTTCGCCGGGCCGACCAGGCGCGTCAGCCGCTGGGTGCCGCCGGCGCCCGGGATGATGCCGAGCAGGATCTCCGGCTGGCCCATCTTCGCGTCGTCGGCGACGACCCGGAAGTCGGCGCACATCGACAGCTCGCAGCCGCCGCCGAGGGCGTAGCCGGTGATCGCGGCGATGACCGGCTTGGGGATCTGCGCCACGGCGCGGAAGCAGTCCTGCAGGCGGCGCGCGCGGCCGAGCATGTCGACGTAGGACATGGCGGCCATCTCCTTGATGTCCGCGCCGGCGGCGAAGACCCGCTCGCCGCCGTAGAGCACGACGGCGCGGACGGCGGGGTCGGCGGTGGCCTGCTCGGCCAGCTCGCGGATCTCCTCCTGCATCTGCGCGTCGAGCGCGTTCATCTTCGGCCGGTCCAGCCGGATCGTCCCGACCGCACCCTCGACCTCGAGCCGCGCGAACTCGCCCACGTCAGTCCTCCTGGATCGCTCTGCTGGTGCGCCGGACCCTAGTCCGGCACTCCAGACCGGCGCGGGCGTGCCGATGCACAGGGCACCCCCGACGCAGGAGCCCTCATGGCCGTCACCGCAGCCCCGACCTGGCGCGACGTCGACGTGGACGGCGCCGTGGTCCGCCTGCTGGAGGCCGGGCCCCGCGACGCTCCCCCGCTGCTGTTCCTGCACGGCTGGGGCCTGTCGCCGCGGGCCTACCTGGACGGCATCACCCGCCTCACCGCCGCGGGGGTGCGCGTCATCGCGCCGTGCCTGCCCGGCTTCGGCGGCAGCGACGGCCCGCCGCTCACCGGCATCGACCTCCCGGCGTACGCCTCCCGCGTCGGCCGGCTGCTCGACGTCCTCGGGGTCGACGAGCCGGTGTTCGTCGCCGGCCACTCGTTCGGCGGCGGGGTGGCGCTGCAGCTGGCGGCGGACCGCCCGGACCGGGTGCGCTCGCTGACGCTCGTGAACTCGGTCGGCGGGGCGCCCAGCCGGCGGCGCGGCATGGTCGACGCGTCGTGGCTGCGCTGGGCCGCCACCGCGGTCGGCGACACCTCGCCCCGCGAGCTGGTGCGCAGCGCGCCGCAGCTGCTGCGCGAGCTGGTGCCCAACCTGCTGCGCAAGCCCGTGACCATGGCGCTGACCGCGCACCTCGCCCTCACCGCGTCGCTGGCCGGTCAGGCGCAGGAGCTCATCGCGCGCGGCGTGCCGGTGCTGTTCGTGTGGGGCGACGACGACCGCATCATCGCGCCGGGCGCGCTCGGCGACCTGGTCAGCTCGCTGCCGGCCGAGGTCGTGCACGGCTCGCACGGCTGGCTGCTCAGCGAGCCGGCGGAGTTCGCCGCGCTGCTGCGCAACGCGCTGGTCGTGCACGCGATGCTCGAGCGCAGGGCCGGGGTGCCCGCGGTGGTCCTGCCGCCGGGCCGCACCCTGGCCGACCTGCTGCCCGCCGGCCGCGCCTGACCGGCAGAGTGTCGGCCGTGACCCCCCTGACCCCCGGGTGCTGCCCGGCCGCCCCACCCCCCTCGGCGCCACCTGGGACGGCGAGGCGCTCGACGTCGCGCTGTGGAGCGGCACCGCGGAGGCGGTCGACCTCTGCCTGCTCGACGACGACGGCGGCGAGACCCGGCTGCCGCTCAGCTGCGACCTCGCAGGTCTGGCACGGCCGCGTCCCGGGCGCGGGTCCCGGCACCCGCTACGGCTTCCGGGTCGACGGGCCGTACGAGCCGGCGCGCGGGCAGCGGCACAACCCGGCCAAGCTGCTGCTCGACCCGTACGCGCGTGCCGTCGAGGGCGGGCTGGTGCTGCACGACGCCGCGTTCGGCGACGTGCCGGGTGACGGCCAGGACCACCGCGACAGCGCGCCGTACGTGCCGAAGGCGGTCGTCGTGGACGGGGCGCTTCGACTGGGGCGACGACGCCCCGCCGGCGACGCCGTGGCCCGAGACGGTCGTCTACGAGCTGCACGTGAAGGGCTTCACCAAGCTCCACCCCGGTGTCCCGGCGGAGCTGCGCGGGACCTACGCCGGCCTCGCGCACCCGGCGTCGCTGGAGCACCTGCTCGGTCTCGGCGTCACCGCGGTCGAGCTGCTGCCGGTGCACCACTACGTCTCCGAGCCGCACCTGCTGCGCCGCGGGCTGACCAACCACTGGGGCTACAACACGGTCGGCTTCTTCGCGCCGCACGCCGGCTACAGCGCGAGCGGGTCGCGCGGGCAGCAGGTCGTCGAGTTCAAGCAGATGGTCAAGGACCTGCACGCCGCCGGCCTCGAGGTGCTGCTCGACGTCGTCTACAACCACACCGGCGAGGGCGACGAGCTCGGCCCGACGCTGTCCTGGCGCGGCATCGACAACGCCGAGCACTACCGGCTCGACCCGCACGACCCGGCGCGCTACCGCGACGTCACCGGCTGCGGCAGCACCTTCGACGTGCGGTCGCCGGCGGGTGCTCGCCACCGTCATGGACTCGCTGCGCTACTGGGTCACCGAGATGCACGTCGACGGCTTCCGCTTCGACCTCGCCCCCGCGCTGCTGCGCGACACCGACGACGTCACGGCGAACGCCACGCTTCCTGGCGATGGTCCACCAGGACCCGGTGCTGTCGGGCGTGAAGCTCATCGCCGAGCCGTGGGACGTCGGTCCGGGTGGCTACCAGGTCGGCCGCTTCCCCGCGCCCTGGGCGGAGTGGAACGACCGCTTCCGCGACACCGCGCGCGACGTCTGGCGCGGTCAGGGGCACGGGGTGCGCGAGCTCGCCTCCCGGCTGTCCGGGTCCTCCGACCTCTTCCAGCACCAGGGCCGCCAGCCCTGGTCGTCGGTCAACTTCGTCACCGCCCACGACGGCTTCACGCTGCGCGACCTCACGTCGTACGACAGCAAGCACAACGAGGCGAACGGCGAGCAGAACCGCGACGGCGACTCCCACAACCGGTCGTGGAACTGCGGCGTCGAGGGCGAGACCGACGACCCGGCGGTCAACGCGCTGCGCCTGCGGCAGGCGCGCAACCTGCTCGCGACGCTGCTGCTGTCGACCGGCGTCCCGATGCTGTCGATGGGCGACGAGGTGCGCCGCACGCAGGGCGGCAACAACAACGCCTACTGCCAGGACAACGCGCTGTCCTGGATGCCGTGGGACGTCGACGACGACGCCGTCGCGCTGTGCCGCTTCGTCTCGCGACTGGTCGCGCTGCGCCGGGCGCACCCGGTGCTGCACCAGTCGGCGTTCTTCTCCGGCTTCGCCGTGGACGAGGACGGCGTGAAGGACGTCGGCTGGTTCGGGCTGGACGGCGAGGAGCTGACCGACGCGCAGTGGGCCGGAGCGACGAGCCTCGGGATGTACGTCGACGGGCGCGGCATCCGCACCCCCGGCCCCGCGGGGCGAGCGCGTCGTCGACGACTCCTTCCTCGTGCTGCTGCACCCGGACGCGCAGGACGTGACCGCGGTCCTGCCCGGCGCGCCCTGGGCCAGCGCGTACGAGGTGGTGCTGGACACCGCCGGCGACGCGCGCGACGGGACGACCGTGACGAGCGAGCTGCCGGTGGCCGGCCGCTCGCTCGTCGTCCTGCGTGCGGTCAGGCGGTCGTGAGCAGCCCGAGGTCGGCGTCGCCCGGCAGCAGCGCGTGGTGGGGCTGCACGCGGACGGTGTAGCCGAAGGCGCCGGGGCGCTCCAGCGTCACCGCGCCCTGGAAGCGCCAGAGCCCGTCCTCGCCCTGCTCCACCAGCTGCAGCGGGCGCACGGCCGGGTTGCGCAGCTCGTCGGCCTCGTCGACGCGGCCGTAGGCGACCGACACCGCGACCTGCGCGGGCTCGAGGCCGCCGAGGTCGATGGAGGCCCGCAGGTCCAGGCTCGCGCCGACCTCCGGCGTGTCACCCCCGCCGGTCGCCTCGACGTGCACGACCTGGACGCCCGGCCAGGCCGAGGACACCTGGGCGCGCCAGCCGGCCAGCTCCTTGGCCGGCGCGAAGCCGCTGCCCTGCAGGGACCGCGACGCCTGCGCGGCCGGGGCGTACAGCTCGTGCACGTAGTCGCGGACCATGCGGCTGGCGAGCACCTTCGGCCCGGTGGTCTGCAGCGTGTGGCGGACCATGTCGATCCACCGCTGCGGGACGCCGTTGTCGTCGCGGTCGTAGAAGCGGGTGCGGACCTGCTTCTCGACCAGCTCGTAGAACGCGGTCGCCTCGAGGTCGTCGCGGCGGTGCGGGTCCTCGACGCCGTCGGCGGTCGGGATGGCCCAGCCGTTCTCGCCGTCGTACATCTCGTCCCACCACCCGTCGAGGATCGACAGGTTCAGGCCGCCGTTCAGCGCCGACTTCATGCCGGACGTGCCGCAGGCCTCGAGCGGGCGCAGCGGGTTGTTCAGCCAGACGTCGCAGCCGCCGTACAGGTAGCGGGCCATGCCGATGTCGTAGTCGGGCAGGAAGACGATGCGGTGGCGCACGTCGGCCGAGTCGGTGAAGCGGACGATCTGCTGCACCAGCTCCTTGCCGCCGTCGTCGGCCGGGTGGGCCTTGCCGGCGATGACCAGCTGGATCGGCCGCTCCGGGTCGAGCAGCAGCGTCTTGAGCCGCTCGGGGTCGCGCATCATCAGCGTCAGGCGCTTGTACGACGGGACGCGGCGGGCGAAGCCGATGGTCAGCACGTCGGGGTCGAAGACGCTGGACGTCCAGCCGAGCTCGGCGTCGGTGGCACCGCGCTGCAGCCACGACTCGCGCAGCCGGCGGCGGACCTCGTGCACGAGCCGCTCGCGCAGGACGCGGCGGGTGCCCCAGATCGCCGTGTCGGCGACCGAGCTGATGCCCTCCCAGCCCTGCGCCTCGGTGATGAGCGTGCGGCCCAGCTCGCGCTCGGCCAGCTCGAAGACCTCGCGGGCGACCCAGGTCGGGGCGTGCACGCCGTTGGTGACCGAGCTGATCGGCACCTCGCTGGCGTCGAAGCCCGGCCACAGGCCGGAGAACATGTCGCGGCTGACGATGCCGTGCAGCTTCGCGACGCCGTTGCGGCGCTGCGCCATCCGCAGGCCCATGTGGGCCATGTTGAAGACGTTCGGGTCGTCCTCGGCGCCGAGCTCGAGGATGCGGTCGACCGGCACGCCCTCGACGGCGTTGTCGCCGCCGAAGTAGCGGGCGATCAGGTCGCGCGGGAAGCGGTCGATGCCGGCCGGGACCGGCGTGTGGGTGGTGAAGACGGTGCCGGCGCGCACCGCCTCGCGGGCCTCGTCGTAGTGCAGGCCCTGCGCGACCAGCTCGCGCACGCGCTCCAGGCCGAGGAAGCCGGCGTGGCCCTCGTTGGTGTGGAACACCTCGGGAGCCGGGTCGCCGGTGAGCGCCGTGAACGCGCGGATCGCGCGCACGCCGCCGATGCCGAGCAGCATCTCCTGGTGCAGGCGGTGGTCGGTGCCGCCGCCGTAGAGGCGGTCGGTGACCTCGCGCATGCCGGCGTCGTTCTGCTCGATGTCGCTGTCGAGCAGGAGCAGCGGGACGCGGCCGACCTGCGCGCGCCAGACGTGCGCCCAGAGGGTGCGGCCCTCCGGCATGCCGACGCTGACCTCGACCGGGCTGCCGTCGGCGTTCGTCACCAGCGACAGCGGCAGGCCGTGCGGGTCGAGCGGGGGGTAGCGCTCCTGCTGCCAGCCCTCGGCGTTGAGCGACTGCTTGAAGTAGCCGGCGCGGTAGAGCAGCCCGACGCCGAGGATCGGCACGCCGAGGTCGCTGGCCGCCTTGAGGTGGTCACCGGCCAGGATGCCGAGGCCGCCGGAGTACTGCGGCAGCACCTCGGTGATGCCGAACTCCGGGGAGAAGTAGGCGATGGACGCGGGCGCGTCCTGCAGCCCCTGGTACCACTTCGGCTCGGTCAGGTAGGTCTGCAGGTCGGCGTGGGCGGCGCGCAGCCGGCCGAGGAAGTCCTGGTCCTCGGCGAGCGCGGCCAGCCGCTCCGGTGCGACCTCTCCCAGCAACCGGACCGGGTCCTGCCGGACGGCCTGCCAGACCTCGGGGTCGACGGAGGCGAACAGGTCCAGGGACGGGTGGTGCCAGGACCAGCGCAGGTTGTTGACGAGCTCCCCGAGGGGGGCGAGCGGCGCAGGCAGCGCGAGGCGGACGGTGAACCGGCGGAGAGCTCTCACCCGGGCGACCCTAGAGGGTCCACGGCGGATTGCCACGCTCTGCAACACCCTGGTCACCAGAAGATCCACAACGACCGGTGCGGGGACGTTCGGCTCTCGACCGCCTGGGTACGGTCGGCGCGATGGTCGGTCGCATAGCAGTCACAGGTGTCAGGCCCTCCGTGTCGTGCGGGCAGTACCCCGCGCGCGCGGTGCTGGGCGAGGAGCTCACGGTCGAGGCGGTGGTGTTCCGCGAGGGGCACGACGCCGTCGGCTGCGACGTGGTGGTCACCAGACCGGACGGGACGGCGGCGCCGTTCCTGCGGATGGTGCCCAAGCCGCCCGAGCCGGACGAGTGGCACGCCGTGCTGCCGCTCGACGCCGAGGGGCTGTGGACCTTCCGCGTCGAGGGCTGGGACGACCCGCTGGGCACCTGGTGGCACGACGCACCGCTCAAGGTGGACGCCGGCGTCGACGTCGAGCTGATGCTCGAGGAGGGCGCCCGGCTGCACGAGCAGCTCGCGGCGGCGCTGCCCAGCAAGGGCGCCAAGGCCGCCCGCACGGAGCTGACGTCGCTGGTCACGGCGCTGCGCGACACCTCCCGCGACCCGCAGGAGCGCCTCGCGCTGCGCGCTGGCGCCGGACCTGGTGGCCCGGCTCGAGCAGACGCCGATCCGCCGGCTGGTCACGCCCAGCGAGACCCGCGAGGTGTGGGTCGACCGCCAGCGCGCGCTCTTCGGCTCCTGGTACGAGTTCTTCCCGCGCAGCGAGGGCGCTGCCCCGGACGCCGACGGGATCATGCGGTCGGGCACCTTCCGCACCGCGGCCGAGCGCCTGCCGGCCGTCGCGGACATGGGCTTCGACGTCGTCTACCTGCCGCCGGTCCACCCGGTCGGCCGGGTCAACCGCAAGGGCCCGAACACGCCGCAGTTCCCCGGCGGCAACCCCGACGAGATCGGCGAGCACGACCCCGGGTCCCCCTGGGCCATCGGCTCCGCGGAGGGCGGGCACGACGCCGTCCACCCCGACCTCGGCACGATCGAGGACTTCGACGCCTTCGTCGCCCGGGCCCGCGGCCTCGGCATGGAGATCGCCCTCGACCTGGCGCTGCAGTGCGCGCCGGACCACCCGTGGGTCGCCGCGCACCCCGAGTGGTTCACCACCCGGGCCGACGGCTCCATCGCCTACGCCGAGAACCCGCCGAAGAAGTACCAGGACATCTACCCGGTCAACTTCGACAACGACCCCGAGGGCATCTACGCCGAGGTCCTGCGGGTCGTCCGCCACTGGACCAGCCACGGCGTGCGCATCTTCCGCGTCGACAACCCCCACACCAAGCCGCTCGCGTTCTGGGAGTGGCTCATCGCCGAGGTGAAGAAGACCGACCCCGACGTGCTCTGGCTGGCCGAGGCGTTCACCCGGCCGGCGGTCATGCACGAGCTCGGGCGCATCGGCTTCAGCCAGAGCTACACCTACTTCACCTGGCGCACCGGCAAGACCGAGCTGCAGGAGTACGTCCAGCAGCTCATCGACGCGTCCGACTACATGCGGCCGAACTTCTTCGTCAACACGCCCGACATCCTGCACGCGTCGCTGCAGTACGGCGGCCCGCCGGTCTTCAAGATCCGGGCCGTGCTGGCCGCGCTGCTGTCGCCGACCTACGGCGTCTACGCCGGCTTCGAGCTGTACGAGCACGTCGCCGTGAAGCCGGGCAGCGAGGAGTACGCCGAGTCCGAGAAGTACTCCTACCGGCCGCGCGACTGGTCGCAGCCGGAGAAGACGCTCGCGCCCTACCTCACGATGCTCAACCAGTTCCGCCGCGACCACCCGGCGACGCACTGGCTGCGCAACACGGTGTTCCACGAGGTGGACTCCCCGGACGTCATGGCCTGGACCAAGCAGACCGGCGACGACCTCGTCCTGGTCGTCGTCAACCTCGACCCGCACGGCGCCCGCGAGGCGACCGTCCGCGTCGACCTGCCGGCCCTCGGCCTCGACTGGTCCGACCGCATCACGGTCACCGACGCGGTGACCGGCGCCACCTACGAGTGGGGCGAGCGCAACTACGTCCGCCTCGACCCGTTCTTCGAGCCCGCCCACGTCTTCACCGTCCGCAGGAGCATCCCGTGACCGCCCCGTCCACGCCCGCAGGCGGCTTCGAGCACGGCGAGCTCGTCAGCCTCGAGGCGAGCAACGACCCGCTGTGGTTCAAGCGGGCCGTGTTCTACGAGGTGCTCATCCGGGGCTTCGCCGACAGCGACGGCGACGGCACCGGCGACATCCGCGGCCTGACCGGCAAGCTGGACTACCTGCAGTGGCTCGGTGTCGACTGCGTGTGGCTGCTGCCCATCTACGAGTCGCCGCTGCGCGACGGCGGCTACGACATCAGCGACTTCATGAAGGTGCTGCCGGAGTTCGGCGACCTCGGTGACTTCGTGCAGCTGGTCGACGAGGCGCACAAGCGCGGCATGCGCATCATCGCCGACCTGGTCATGAACCACTCGAGCGACCAGCACCCGTGGTTCCAGGCCTCGCGCAGTGACCCGGACGGTCCCTTCGGCGACTACTACGTCTGGAACGACACGGACGAGCCGTACTCCGAGGCGCGCATCATCTTCGTCGACACCGAGACGTCGAACTGGACCTGGGACCCGGTCCGCAAGCAGTACTACTGGCACCGCTTCTTCAGCCACCAGCCGGACCTCAACTACGAGAACCCGGCCGTGCAGGAAGCGATGATCGACGTCCTGAAGTTCTGGCTCGACCTCGGCATCGACGGCTTCCGGCTCGACGCGGTCCCCTACCTGTTCGAGGAGGAGGGCCACAACGGCGAGAACCACCCGAAGACCCACGACTACCTCAAGCGGGTACGCAAGGAGGTCGACGCGCTCTACCCCGACCGCGTCCTGCTCGCCGAGGCCAACCAGTGGCCGGCCGACGTCGTCGAGTACTTCGGCGACCCGGAGACCGGCGACGAGTGCCAGATGGCGTTCCACTTCCCGCTGATGCCGCGCCTGTTCATGGCGGTGCGCCGCGAGTCGCGCTACCCGATCTCGGAGATCCTGGCCACCACGCCGGCGATCCCGAAGAACTGCCAGTGGGGCATCTTCCTGCGCAACCACGACGAGCTGACCCTGGAGATGGTCACCGACGAGGAGCGCGACTACATGTACGCGGAGTACGCCAAGGACCCGCGCATGAAGTCCAACGTCGGCATCGCGCGGCGGCTGGCCCCCCTGCTGGAGAACTCCCGCGACCAGATCGAGCTGTTCACCGGGCTGCTGCTGTCGCTGCCCGGGTCGCCGGTCCTGTACTACGGCGACGAGATCGGCATGGGCGACAACATCTACCTCGGTGACCGCGACGGCGTGCGCACGCCGATGCAGTGGAACGCCGACCGCAACGCCGGCTTCTCCACCGCTGACCCGCAGAAGCTCTACCTGCCGACGATCCTCGACCCGGTCTACGGCTACCAGGGGCTCAACGTCGAGGCGCAGATGCGCTCGACGTCCTCCCTGCTCAACTGGACCCGCCGCATGCTCGCGGTCCGCCGCCAGCACCCGGTCTTCGGCATGGGCACCTACGAGGAGCTCGGCGCGAGCAACCCGTCGGTGCTGGCCTTCGTCCGCGAGTTCGGCGACGACAAGGTCTTCTGCGTCAACAACCTGTCGCGCTTCCCGCAGCCGGTCGAGCTGGACCTGTCGCGCTTCGAGGGCTCGGTCCCGGTGGAGCTGACCGGTCTCGTGCGCTTCCCGCGCATCGGCGAGCTGCCCTACCTGCTGTCCCTGCCGGGCCACGGCTTCCTGTGGTTCGCGATCCGGCCGGAGGACAGCCTGTGAGCGCAGCATCGGCCCGGTGCCCCGCGAGGCACGAGTGGGCGTGCCGGGTCGTTGCGGAGCGAGCGAAGGAGACATCACTGTGAGCCTCCAGGACCTCCTGCGCGACTGGCTGCCCGGCCAGCGCTGGTACGCCGGCAAGGGCGTCGCCATCAGCTCGGTCGACCTCGAGCGCGACGAGCCGCTGGGCACCGAGGCCGACGTGCGCTACCTGCTGCTCGCGGTGCACGGCGAGGACGGCAGCACCGAGCGCTACCAGCTGCTGGTCGGCCAGCGCGGCGGCGACCTCCCCCACCGGCTCGAGCACGCGGTCATCGGCGAGGTCGACGGCCGCAGCGTCTACGACGCGGTGCACGACCCCGAGGCGACGCACCGGCTGCTCGAGCTGCTGGCCGAGAACGGCGAGGCCGGCGGCGTGCGCTTCCGCTCCACCGCGCCGATCGACACCGACCGCACCAGCCGGGTCATGGGCGCCGAGCAGAGCAACACCTCGGTCGTCTACGGCGACGAGCTCATCCTCAAGCTCTTCCGCCGGGTGCAGCCAGGCACCAACCCCGACCTCGAGCTGACCCGCGCGCTGGCCGAGGGCGGCAGCACCGCCGTCGCCGCCCCGCTCGGCTGGATCGAGGGCGAGGTCGACGGCGAGACGACCACGCTGGCGATGGCGCAGGTCTTCCTCAAGGGCTCCGCCGAGGGCTGGGCGATGGCCACCGCCAGCGTGCGCGACCTGTTCGCCGAGGGCGACCTGCACGCCGACGAGGTCGGCGGCGACTTCGCCAGCGAGGCCGAGCGGCTCGGGGCGACGACCGCCGAGGTGCACGCCGTCCTGGCCCAGGTCCTGCCGTCCTCGACGGCCGGGCCCGAGGAGTCGCAGGCCACCGGTCGCCAGCTGCACGAGCGGCTCGAGGCGGCGCTCGCGGTCGTGCCGGAGCTCGCCCCCTTCGCCGAGGCGCTGCGCACGGCCTACGACCAGGTCACCGCGCTCACCGAGCCGGTCGCCGTGCAGCGCGTGCACGGCGACTACCACCTCGGCCAGGTGCTCCGCACGCAGGACGGCTGGGTGCTGCTCGACTTCGAGGGCGAGCCGGCCCGCCCGCTGGCCGAGCGCACCGCGCTCATGAGCCCGCTGCGCGACGTCGCCGGGATGCTCCGCTCCTTCGACTACGCCGCCCGGCACCTGCTGGCCGAGCGGGCCGGCTCGGGCGCCGGGTCCGAGCCGCACCTGGCGTACCGCGCGACGGAGTGGGCAGAGCGCAACCGAGAGGCGTTCTGCGACGGTTACGCCCGCGCTGCCGGCACCGACCCACGAGACGCGTCGGTGCTGCTGCGGGCCTTCGAGCTCGACAAGGCGGTCTACGAAGTGGTGTACGAGGCACGCAACAGGCCGACCTGGCTGGCCATCCCCCTGTCCTCCATCGAGCGCCTCGTCGCTCCCGCCGGAGGTGCCGCATGACGACTCCCCCGCCCCCCAAGAAGCGCGCACCGCGCAAGAAGGCCGTCAGCCCGGAGGTCGCCGCCGAGGCGCTCGCGCCGGTCGTCGCCCCCGACGACCTCGCCACCCCGGCCGACCACGGCGCCGACACGACGCCGACCGCGCCGCAGCCGGCCGACACCGCCGGCGGCGACAGCCCGGTCAAGAAGGCCGTCCGCAAGGTGGCGAAGAAGGCGGCCGCGGCGGTCGACGCCGTGACCCCCGACAGCACGACCGACGAGGTCCCCCCGCCGGCGAAGGCCCCGCGCAAGCGGGCCACCAAGGCCGCTGCGGCCGCCGGCGCCGTCGTCGCCGCCGGCGCCGCGGTCGCCGCGGCGTCCTCGACGGGGTCGTCCGAGGACGAGGTCGCGACCAACGCCGGCGACACGCAGCCGGACACGCTCTCGACCGCACCCGCCGCCGAGGCCGTCGGCCTCGAGCCGGCCGCCGCCGCGCCTGCCGGCGCGCTGTCGCTCGGCGTCGCCGGGCCGCCCACCGAGGAGCTCGAGCGGCTCGCCGGCGGCGCGCACCACGACCCGCACGGGCTGCTCGGCGCGCACCCGGTGCCGGGCGGCGTCGTGGTGCGCGCGCTGCGCCCTGACGCCGAGCGCGTCGTGGTCGTCGTGGACGACGTCCGCACCGAGATGCAGCACGTCGTGGCCGGCGTCTGGGAGGCGACGCTGCGCGTGCAGCAGGTCCCCGACTACCGCCTCGACGTGACCTACCACGGCGAGGTCTACCCCTCCGACGACCCCTACCGCTACCTCCCGACGCTCGGCGAGGTGGACCTGCACCTCATCGGCGAGGGCCGCCACGAGAACCTCTGGCAGGTCCTCGGCGCCCACGTGCGCCGCTACGCGTCGGTGCGCGGCGAGATCACCGGCGTCTCGTTCGCCGTCTGGGCGCCGTCGGCCCGCGGCGTGCGCGTCATCGGCGACTTCAACGGCTGGGACGGCCGCGGCCACACGATGCGCTCGCTGGGCTCCAGCGGCGTCTGGGAGCTCTTCGTCCCCGACATCGGCGCCGGCACCCACTACAAGTACGCCGTGCTCGGCGCCGACGCGGTCTGGCGCGAGAAGGCCGACCCGATGGCCCGCGCCACGGAGGTGCCGCCGCTGACGGCGAGCATCGTCGAGGAGTCGGCGTACACCTGGGACGACGGCGACTGGCTGGCGCAGCGGGCGACGTCCGCGCCGCACGCCCGCCCCATGAGCGTCTACGAGGTGCACCTGGGCTCCTGGCGCCAGGGGCTGTCCTACGTCGAGCTGGCCGACCAGCTGGCGGAGTACGTCACCTGGCTCGGCTACACGCACGTCGAGCTGCTGCCGGTCGCCGAGCACCCGTTCGGCGGGTCGTGGGGCTACCAGGTCACGTCCTACTTCGCGCCGACCTCGCGGTTCGGCTCCCCCGACGAGTTCCGCTACTTCGTCGACCGGCTGCACCAGGCCGGCATCGGCGTCATCGTCGACTGGGTGCCCGCGCACTTCCCGAAGGACGAGTGGGCGCTGGCCCGCTTCGACGGCACCCCGCTCTACGAGCACGCCGACCCGCGCCGCGGCGAGCAGATGGACTGGGGCACGTACGTCTTCGACTTCGGCCGCCCCGAGGTCAAGAACTTCCTCGTCGCCAACGCGCTGTACTGGCTGGAGGAGCTGCACATCGACGGCCTGCGCGTCGACGCGGTCGCCTCGATGCTCTACCTCGACTACTCGCGCAAGGAGGGCGAGTGGCTGCCGAACCAGTACGGCGGCCGCGAGAACCTCGACGCGGTGGCGTTCCTGCAGGAGATGAACGCCGTCGTCTACAAGCGCGTCCCCGGCATCATGACGATCGCCGAGGAGTCGACGGCCTGGCCGGGCGTCTCGCGACCGACGCACCTGGGCGGCCTCGGCTTCGGCTTCAAGTGGAACATGGGCTGGATGCACGACTCGCTCGACTACGCGGCGCGCGAGCCGGTGCACCGCGGCTACCACCACCACCAGATGACGTTCTCGATGGTCTACGCCTACTCCGAGAACTACGTGCTGCCGATCAGCCACGACGAGGTCGTGCACGGCAAGGGCTCCCTGCTGCGCAAGATGCCGGGTGACCGCTGGCAGCAGCTGGCCAACGTGCGGGCGTACCTGTCCTTCATGTGGGCCCACCCTGGCAAGCAGCTGCTGTTCATGGGCAGCGAGTTCGCCCAGGAGTCGGAGTGGAGCGAGCAGCGCTCGCTCGACTGGTGGCTGCTCGACCTGCCCGACCACCGCGGTGTCGCGCTGCTGGTCAAGGAGCTCAACGAGGTCTACAAGGCCACCCCGGCGCTGTGGACCCTCGACCACGAGCAGGCCGGCTTCGCCTGGATCGACGCCAACGACTCCAGCGGCAACGTGTTCTCCTTCCTGCGCTTCGGCGAGGACGGCTCGGCGGTGGCCTGCATCAGCAACTTCGCCGGCCACCCGCACGAGGGCTACCGCCTGGGCCTGCCGTGGGCCGGGACCTGGCGCGAGGTGCTCAACTCCGACGCCGAGGGCTACTACGGCAGCGGCGTCGGCAACGGCGGCGCGGTCGAGGCCTCGGACGAGGGCTGGCACGGGCAGCCCGCCTCCGCCCTGCTGCGCGTCCCGCCGCTCGGCACCGTCTGGCTGGCGAGCGACGGCCCCGCGTCCTAGCCCTCACCCCGCTCCCGGCGACCCGTCTGACCCTCCGGTCAGGCGGGTCGCCTACGTTGTGACCCCCGTCGCAGTGGAGGTCCCCGTGGTGAAGGTCGACACCGACCCGGCGGAGGTGGGCTTCGACGCCGCCCGCCTCGAGCGCATCGACACCCACCTGGCGAAGTACGTCGACGACGGCCGGCTCGCCGGCTGGCAGGTCGTCGTGACCCGCCACGGCAAGGTCGCGCACTCCTCGGTGTACGGCCGGCGCGACCAGGAGGCGGGCCTGCCGGTCGAGCACGACACGCTGTGGCGCATCTACTCGATGACCAAGCCGATCACCTCGGTCGTCGCGATGCAGCTCTTCGAGGAGGGGCTGTTCTCCCTCAACGACCCGGTGTCGCGGTTCCTGCCGGAGTTCGCCGACATGCAGGTCTGGAAGGGCGGCACCCCGGCCGTCCCGCAGGTCCGGCCCGCCACCGAGCCGATCCGCATGTGGCACCTGCTCAGCCACACCGCCGGCCTGACCTACGGCTTCCTGCACTCGGGCCCGGTCGACGAGATGTACCGCAACGCCGGCGCGGAGTTCAACCCCGACCTCGACCTGGCCGACGCCTGCCGGCTCTGGGCGTCCCTGCCGCTCGCCTTCGAGCCCGGCACGGCCTGGAACTACTCGGTCGCGACCGACGTCCTCGGGCGGGTCATCGAGGTGCTGACGGGCCAGTCGCTGGACCAGGCCTTCGCCTCGCGCGTCCTCGGCCCGCTCGGCATGGACGACACCTCCTGGTGGGTGCAGCCCGGCGCGGCCGACCGCCTGGCCGCGCTCTACGTCCGCCACCCGGAGACCGGGGCCGCGGTGCGCTACGACGCCTTCGGCAAGAGCGCCCTGGCCGAGCCGAAGATGCTCTCCGGCGGCGGCGGGCTCATCTCGACGGCCGCCGACTACGCCCGCTTCACGCAGATGCTCGTGCGCGGCGGCGAGCTCGACGGCGTGCGCCTGCTCGGGTCACGCACCGTCGCCTACATGGGCAGGAACCACCTGCCCGGCGGCGGACTGCTCAGCGAGCTCGGCCGCGGCCAGTTCGCCGAGACGGCGTACGACGGCATCGGCTTCGGGCTCGGCTTCGGCGTCCTCGAGGACCCGGTCGCGCTGAAGGTGCACGCGACCGCCGGCGAGATGACCTGGGGTGGCCTCGCGAGCACCGCGTTCTGGGTGGACCCGCGCGAGCAGATCACCGCGCAGTTCTTCACCCAGCTGATGCCGTCGAGCACCTACCCCGTGCGCGGGGAGCTGCGGCAGCTGGTCTACAGCGCGCTGGTCGACTAGAAGAGCGCGTTGGCGAGGGACCGGCGGCCGGCGACGACGCGCGGGTCCTCCGGGTCCAGCACGCTGAACAGCCCCACGAGGTGCGTGCGGACCTGGTCGCGCTCCTCCGCGGCGGTGCGGCGGACCAGCGCGACGAGCCGGCTGACCGCCTCGTCGACGCGGTCGGCGAGCACCTCGAGGTCGGCGGCCGACAGCTGCGCGGCCACGTCGGCCGGGTCGGCAGCGGCCTGGGCCAGCACCGCCTGCGGGTCGAGCCCCTCCGTACGCCGGATGAGGCCGACCCAGGCGCGACCGCCGACGGCGATCGGGTCGCCGGGCTTGCGGGCCAGCAGCGCGTCGTAGGCGGCCTCGGCGCCGGCCAGGTCGTCGTTGGCCAGGGCGTCCTCGGCGGCGAGCAGCTCGGGCTCGGGCGGCGGGCCGGCCGGCTCGCCGGGAGCCCCCGGCGCGGCGCCGGGACCGGGCAGGCCGGCCTGCTGCGCGGCGGCCAGGACCTGGTCGAGGAAGGCGCGGACGTCGCGCTCGGGCAGCGCGCCGGTGAAGCCCTGGATGAGCCGGCCGCCGAGCGCGAGGAGCACCGTCGGGATCGACTGGATGCCGAGCTGGCCGGAGATCGCCTGGTTGGCGTCGACGTCGACCTTCGCCAGCACCCAGGACCCGCCGTCGGCCTGGGCCAGCCGCTCGAGCACCGGGCTGAGCTGCTTGCACGGCCCGCACCAGTCGGCCCAGAAGTCGACGAGGACCGGGACCTGCATCGAGCGCTGCAGCACGTCGCGCTCGAAGGTCGCCTCGGTGACGTCGAAGACGTACGACGCGGCGTCGTCGGGCGCAGCGCCGGCGGCCGGGGCCGGGGCGGCCGGGCGCGGCGCCGGAGCGCGCAGCGCCGACAGGTCGACCGCGCCCGCGATGTTCAGGTCAGTGGGACGTCGCTGCATGCCTGCATCCAACCGCAGGCCGGCCTCGACGCCTTCCCGCGCCGCCCCTGGCGGCTGAGCGGACGAGACCCGGACGGGTGATGCGGCGAGCACCATCCTGCGACCGTTGATCGCCGTGCCAGGGCAGACCGGTCCCTCGCGGACGGCGCAGACGGGATCCAGCGGGTGACAGCCCATCGGACAGGAGCCGCATGACGATCACCTTGCCCCCCCGGAGGAGCAGTGCACGCCGAGCCGGGCCGCACCGTCGTCGGCACGGCTGCCGCCGCCGGCGCGGCTCGGCGATCGGCGGGGCCGTCGGCGATAGCGCGCATGGACCGGGACAGCCGAGGGTGGCGAACCCGATCGTCACCGGCCCGGTCAGCCACGGCGTCCGCGGTGGCGCCTACAACCGGCCACGCCGCTTCTCCGCTGACGAACGGCTACGTCGAGCAGGAGTTCTTCTTCCAGGGCACCGCGCGCGACGCGACACGGCGACCACGGCGCCGTACAAGACCCGGATCCTGGTGCGCCGGCCGTCGCGACCCGAAGGCGCTTCAACGGTCGGTCGTCCTGGACTGGACCAACGTCACCGTGCCCGACGACACCGACGTCGGCTGGCTGCCGATGCACACCACGCTCATGACCCGCGGCTTCGCCTACGTCGCCGTGGCCGCCCAGCGGCTGGCCATCGAGGCGCCCGATCGCGCTCAAGCAGTACGACCCGGTGCGCTACGGCTCGCTGTCGCACCCCGGCGACGACTACTCCTTCGACATCTTCTCGCAGGCCGCCGAGGCCGTCCTGGACCGCGTCGTGCTCGGCGACCTGCGGCCGCGCGTCACGCCGGCGGCATCGCCATCGGCGCCTCGCAGTCCGGGCAGCCGCGCTGCACGACTACATCAACGACTGCGGCCGAGAAGGCAGGCGGTCTTCGACGGGCTTCATGCCCGAGATCAGCGGCCCGGCCGGCGTACGCCGCGACCGGTCAAGCCGATCCTGTGGCTGAACAGCCAGAGCGAGGTCAAGGCGACCACGGTGCCGCCGGACAGCGGGCTGCTTCCGGCTGTGGGAGATGACCGGCTCGGCGCACGCGCCGCACGACTACAGCCAGTACCAGAACAGCGGCTACGTCTACCACGAGACCAACGGCGTCGTGGACGTCAACGACCGCGACGAGGGCGTCGCCTGGGGCTACCAGAACAAGCCGGGCGACTGCGGGCTGAACAACTACGAGCCCGGCTACGAGTACAGCGCCGCGCTCGTCTCGATCGACGGCCTGGTGGGCGGCACTCGGTCAAGCGGCGCCGTTCGGACGGCGGCTTCGCCTTCTGCACGGACGCCTTCAGCAGCGGCCAGTCGCTGACCAGCGGAACCAGCACGCTCAACGCCTACGTCTCCAACACCAATGGCGCCTCGTGCACGATCACGGCCACCCTCCGTGTCAACGGGACGACTCTGCTGGGGAGCGGCACCATCGTCGTGACGACGGGAACCACCCGGCTCGTGACCGGGACCCTCGGCCACGGCGGCACACTCGTTCGCGACCGGCGACCGGCTGCAGCTGGACCTCTCGCTGGCAGCCCGTCAAGCGCCTGCAACGACACGTGGCTGTCCTGGAAGCGACGCCGCGTCGCCCTCCAGGCTCGTCCTGACCGGCTGAGGCGGGTCAGAACTGCGGCGGCTCGGTGTAGCTGCCCCACAGGTCGCGCAGCGCGCCGCAGACCTCGCCGAGGGTGGCCTCGGCACGGATCGCCTCGAGCATCGGCGGGATCGTGTTGCCCTCGCCGCGCGCGGTCTCGACGAGCACCCCGAGCAGGCGCTGCACCTCGGCCTCGTCACGCGAGCCCTTGCGGTCGGCCAGCACGCGGACCTGCTCGCTCTCGACCTCGTGCGACACGCGCAGGATCTCCAGCGGGTCGTCGACGCCGCCGGTGTGCACGTTGACGCCGACGACCTTCTTGTCGCCCTTCTCCAGCGCGACCTGGTACTGGAAGGCCGCCTCGGCGATCTCCGCCATGAACCAGCCCTCCTCGATGCCCCGCAGGATGCCGCTGGTCATGGTGCCGTCGGTGCCCATGTCCCGGATCTTGGAGAAGATCTCGTTGGCCTGGCGCTCCATCTCGTCGGTGAGCTGCTCGACGTACCAGGAGCCGCCCAGCGGGTCGGCGACGTTCGCGACGCCGGTCTCCTCGCCGATCACGAGCTGGGTGCGCAGCGCGATCTGCGCCGCCCGCTCGCTGGGCAGGGCGAGGACCTCGTCCAGGGCGTTGGTGTGCAGCGAGTTGGTGCCGCCCAGCACGGCGGCGAGAGCCTCGATCGCCGTACGCACGATGTTGTTGTCAGGCTGCTGCGCCGTCAGCGAGACGCCGGCGGTCTGGGTGTGGAAGCGCAGCCACTGCGCCTTCTCGGTCTTCGCGCCGTAGACGTCGCGCAGCCACTTCGCCCAGATCCGGCGGGCGGCGCGGAACTTGGCGATCTCCTCGAAGAAGTCGATGTGCGCGTCGAAGAAGAACGACAGCCCAGGGGCGAACACGTCGACGTCCAGGCCACGGGACAGGCCGAGCTCGACGTACGCGAAGCCGTCCGCCAGCGTGAAGGCGAGCTCCTGCGCAGCCGTGCTGCCGGCCTCGCGGATGTGGTAGCCGGAGACGCTGATCGGCTTGTAGGCCGGGATGTGCTCGGCGCAGTGCTCCATGAGGTCGCCGATGAGCCGCAGGTGGGGCTCGGGCGGGAAGAGCCACTCCTTCTGCGCGATGTACTCCTTGAAGATGTCGGTCTGCAGGGTCCCGTTCAGGACCGACGTGTCGACGCCCTGGCGCTCCGCAGCGACGAGGTACATGCAGAACACCGGCACGGCCGGCCCGCTGATCGTCATCGACGTCGTGACGTCGCCGAGCGGGATGTCGGAGAACAGGATGTCCATGTCGGCGGCGCTGTCGATCGCGACGCCGCAGTGGCCGACCTCGCCGAGCGCGCGCGGGTCGTCGGAGTCGCGTCCCATGAGGGTCGGCATGTCGAAGGCGACGGAGAGGCCGCCGCCGCCGCCGGCCAGGATCATCTTGTAGCGCTCGTTGGTCTGCTGGGCGCTGCCGAAGCCGGCGAACTGCCGCACCGTCCAGAGCCGACCGCGGTTGCCGGTCGAGTGCAGGCCGCGGGTGAAGGGGAACTCGCCGGGCCAGCCGATGCGGTCGAAGCCGTCGTAGCTCTCGCCGGGCTTGGGCCCGTAGACCGGCGCGACCTCGACGCCGGACAGCGTCGTGAAGTCGGCGTCACGCTTCGGGGCCTTCTCGTAGCGCTGCTGCCAGCGCTCCTGGCCTGCGGCGATGTCCTTCGGGTCCACGTGGCGCTCCCAGCTGGTCGACGTGTGAGGAGGTTAACCCCCGATCACACGCCTAGGATCGCTGCATGGGCAGCGACGTGCGCGACCGGCTCGGCCGGCCCCTGCGCGACCTGCGCATCTCGGTCACGGACCGCTGCAACTTCCGCTGCCCCTACTGCATGCCGCGCGAGCTGTTCGGCCCGGGGCACGCGTTCCTGCCGCGGTCCGAGCTCCTGACGTACGACGAGATCACCCGCGTGGTGGCCGCCTTCGCCTCGCTGGGCGTGACCAAGGTGCGCCTGACCGGGGGCGAGCCGCTGCTGCGCCGCGACCTCGCGGTGCTGGTCGGGCTGGTCGCCGCGACCCCGGGCGTCGCCGACATCGCGCTGACCACCAACGGCTCGCTGCTGGCCGCCCAGGCCGACGCGCTGCGCACGGCCGGGCTGCGCCGGGTCACCGTCAGCCTGGACAGCCTCGACCCCGACGTCTTCCAGCAGATGGCCGACACCCGGATCTCAGCTGCTGGCCGTGCTCGACGGCATCGCTGCTGCCCGCGACGTCGGGCTCGGGCCGGTCAAGCTCAACACCGTCCTGCGGCGGGGCGTGAACGACGACGGCCTCCTGGACCTGGTCGAGTACGCCCGCGAGGGCGGCCACGTGCTGCGCGTCATCGAGTACATGGACGTCGGCAGCACCAACGGCTGGCTCCCCGACCAGGTGGTTCCGGCCGCCGAGGTGCTCACCCGGGTCGCGGCCGCGCACCCGCTGGAGCCGGTCGGGCGGGTCTCCCCCGGCGACGTCGCCGAGTCCTACCGCTACCTCGACGGGCGCGGCGAGCTCGGGCTCATCACCTCGGTCACCAAGCCCTTCTGCACCGACTGCACGCGGGCTCGGCTCACCGCGGTCGGCGAGCTCTACACCTGCCTGTTCGCCTCGAGCGGCCACGACCTGCGCTCGGTCCTGCGGGCCGGCGCCGACGACGAGCAGCTGCGCGAGGCGGTGTCCGGCCGCTGGCGCGCCCGCGACGACCGCTACTCCGAGCTGCGCGGCTCACTGCCCCTCGGCGCTCCCAAGGCCGAGATGTCCTTCCTCGGCGGCTGACGGGTGGAGGCGCGCCACTGCACGGCCTGCGGCGGCGTGCTGGGTCCTGAGCGGCCGCACCCGGTGTGCACCGGCTGCGGGCGCACGCACTTCCGCGACCCCAAGGTCGGCGTCGGCGTGGCGGTCCGCGACGCCTCCGGCCGCACCCTGCTCGTGCGCCGCGGGGTGCAGCCCGAGAAGGGCAAGTGGTCGCTGCCGGCCGGCTTCGTCGACGCGGACGAGGACCCCCGCGCCGCCGCCGCCCGCGAGGCCCTCGAGGAGACCGGCCTGGTCGTCGAGGTCGGCGCCGTCATCGACGTCTGGCCAGGAGCCGGCTCCGGCGGCGGCGGCGCCTCGTTCTTCCTCGCCTTCGAGGCGGTCGTCGTCGGCGGCGCGCTGGCCGCGGGCGACGACGCGACCGACGCCGCGTTCTTCGGCCCGGACGAGCTGCCCGAGCTGGCCTTCCCCAGCACCCGCGCCGTCGTCGCCCGCCCGTAGCGCCCGCAGGTCCGCGCCGCCCGCTCGGGCCCGCCCGCGTCCGCACGGGCCATGATCGTCAGCGCTCTTGTGGGGCCAGGACCCCCAGGAACCGCAGATCATCGGCGCTGCTCCCGGGCAGACACGCGGCGTCCCCAGCCGTGCGTGTCCTTGGTCCGTCGCTATGTCCGCTGCCCGCGTGGGGCGGGCAGCGGAGGTAGCGACGAGCAGCGGGGACTAGCTGCGCAGGCGGCGGAGCAGCCAGAGCAGGACGACCAGGACGGCGAGGCCCGGGGCGACGCGCTTGAGGACCGGCATCCCGGCGGTGTCGAGCAGGTCGATCGCCTCGGCCTCGCGGACCGGCCGCGGCGGGCGGGGCGCGGAGGGGGCAGCGGCGGACGGAGCGGCGGCCGCCGACCCGGTGTCGGAGCCAGCGGCCGGGGGCCGAGGAGCCGACCGGACCGGTCTCGAACAGCGCGGCAGTGTCGACATCGGTGGTCGACGTCGGCGAGGGCCCCGAGACCCCGGACGACGCAGCCGGGGCAGCGCCGCCGCCCACGGGAGCGGACAGGTCCTCGTCGAAGTCGCCGGCGGCGATCTCCTCGGACAGGGAGGCGGCGAACCGGTCGACGAGCTTGGCGCTGACGTCGGCCAGCACGCCGCGACCGAACTGCGCCGGCTTGCCGGTCACGGCGAGGTCCGTCTCGACCTCGACATCGGTCGTCTGGCCCTTGTCGATGAGGCGGCAGGTGATCAGCGCCTTGGCCGTACCCGTGCCCCGGGTCTCCTTGCCGCTGCCCTCGATGACGGCGATGCCGTTCTCCTCGTCGAGCGAGACGAACTTCGCCTGGCCGCCGTAGGTGAGGTTGATCGGGCCGACCTTCACCTTGACGGTGCCGGTGAACTCGTCGCCGTCCCGGGAGGTCAGGGTGGCGCCGGGCATGCAGGGCGCGACGCGCTCGACGTCCATGAGCACCTTCCAGGCGTCCGCCCGCGGCACCGGGACCGTGAACCTGTTCTCGAGCTTCACGCGCTGTCCTCCATCGTCGTGGCCGCTGGCAGCTGCGCCAGGTCGGCCGGGGTGTCCACGTCGTACGGCGAGCCGGTCCCGTCACAGGGCACCTGCTCCACCAGCTCTGGATGATCCCGCAGCCACGTACGGGCTCCCGCGTCGCCCTCCGCGGTGGCCGCCACGTCGGCCCAGACCGGGCGCGCGAGCAGGACCGGGTTGCGCGGGGCACCGGCGTACGTCGCGACCGCGGCGAGCGCTCCGCGTGCCGCGGCGGCGCGCAGCCGGGTCACGGCCGAGGCGCCGACCAGCGGCTGGTCGACGAGCGCCACCACGCAGGCGTCGTGCGGCGTCGAGGTGAGGGCGGCCAGGCCGCTGCGCAACGAGGCGCCCATGCCCGTCTCCCAGCCGTCGGCGAGCACGCTGCGGGCGCCCGGCGGCCGCGACCAGCGGCTCGACCTCGGCGGCCTGCGCGCCCAGCACGACGACGACCTCGTCGCACCCGCCGTCGCGGAGCAGCCGCACCGCGCGGGTCAGCAGCGGCTCGCCGTCGACCTCGACGAGCCCCTTGGTGCCGCCCATGCGGCGGCCGGCCCCGGCGGCCAGCAGCAGCCCGGCGGTGCTCACGCGAGGGCGGGGGCGGCGTCGCGGTGGATGGGGCCGTCGGTCGCGCCGAGGGGGCGACCGGAGCCGCCCCACCGCACCTGGGTCAGCTCGGCGGCGATGGAGACGGCGGTCTCCTCGGGCGTACGGGCTCCGACGTCGAGCCCGATGGGCGAGTGCAGGCGGGCCAGCTCGTCGTCGGTGAGGCCGGTCGCGCGCAGCTTGACCAGGCGCTCGTCGTGGGTGCGGCGGCTCCCCATGGCGCCGACGTAGGCCGCCGGCGTCCGCAGCGCGACCTCGAGCAGCGGCACGTCGAACTTCGGGTCGTGGGTCAGCACGGTGATGACCGTGCGCTCGTCGACCTCGGTGCCCGCCAGGTAGGTGTGCGGCCACTGGCAGACCACCTCGTGCGCCTCGGGGAAGCGGCGCGCGGTGGCGAAGACGGGCCGGGCGTCGCAGACGGTGACGCGGTAGCCGAGGAACGCCCCGATGCGGCTCACCGCGCCGGCGAAGTCGGTCGCGCCGAAGACCAGCATCCGCGGCGGCGGGGTGAACGAGCTGACGAAGACCGAGACGTCGTCGACCCGGCGCTCCCCGCGGGGGCCGTAGTGGCGGGTGCCGGTGGTGCCGGCGGCGAGCATGCCGCGGGCGTCGTCGACGACGGCGACGTCCAGGCCCTCGGTGCCGAGCGTGCCGTGCACGTCGTCCGGGGTGATGACGATGCACGCCCCGAGCTCCGCCGGGCCCTTGACGACCGTGGCCAGGGCGACGGGCTGGTCCGCGAGCACCCGGTCGAGCAGCGGGCCGAGCAGCGCCGGGTCGCCGGGCTGGACCAGCACGTCGAGCACGCCGCCGCAGGTCAGGCCCACCGCGAAGGCCTCGTCGTCGCTGTAGCCGTAGCGCTCGACCACCGGGGCGCCGTCGACCAGGACCTGCTCCGCGGTCGTGTAGACGGCACCCTCGACGCAGCCCCCGGAGATGCTGCCGACCGCCTCGCCGTCGCTGCCGACGGCCATCGCGGCGCCGGGCGGGCGCGGCGAGCTGCCGGAGGCGCCCACCACGGTGGCCAGCCCGAAGGGCGTCCCCGCCCGGACCCAGGCCTGCAGCTGCTCGGCGATGTCACGCACGGACCGGCTCCTCCCTGACACGCCCACGGACGACCAGCGCGAGGTGCTCGAGCGCCGCGAGCGAGTGTCCCTCGACGAAGTCGTCAACGTGGGGCAGGGCCGCGGCCATACCGGCGGCGACCGGAGCGAAGCCCGGGGCGGCCTTGCGGGGGTTGCTCCAGACCACCCGGTGGGCCAGCCGCTGCAGGCGGGCGACCTGGTCGCCGAGCAGCGAGGCGTCACCCCGCTCCCAGCCGTCGGAGAGCACGACGACGACCGCGCCGCGGGCGGTGCCGCGCTGCCCCCAGCGGTCGAGGAACTCCTTGACGAGCACCCCCAGCCGGGTGCCGCCGCCGGCGTCGGGCAGCGCGTCGTTGACCGCGCGCATCGCCGCGTCGGGGTCGCGCAGCGACAGCTCCCGGGTCAGCCGCGTGAGCCGGGTCCCGAGCGCGAACACCTCGGTCGGCGCACCCCGCCGGGAGGCGGCGTGCGCGAAGCGGAGCAGCGCGTCGGCGTAGCTCTCCATCGACCCGCTGACGTCGACCAGCAGGACGACGCGCCGGGGCCGGGTGCGGGTGCGCCGGTGGTGCAGCCGGGCCGGCTCGCCGCCGGCCCGCATGACGGCGCGGAGGGTACGGCCGGCGTCGACGCCCCCGCGGGCGGCCGGACGGCGGCGGCGGGAGCTGCGGGGCTCCCCCGGCAGGCGCATCGCCGGCGAGCAGCCGTCGCAGCTGCGCCCGCTCCTGCGGCGTCATCGACCCCAGGTTGCGCTCGCGCAGCTGCTCGACCGTGCTGGCCGTCGCGGTGGCCTGCGTCTGCGGCAGCTCGCCGTCGTCCTCGGGGGCGGGCGGGCCGTCGGGGTCGGCGAGCACGTGCCCGACCGTGCGGCTCACCCGCTGGGTGCGCACCGCGCTGCGCGGCCGGTCGCCGAACCACGCGTCGAAGACCCGGTCGAAGCGGTCGAGGTCCTCCGGGCCGCCGCAGAGGGTGAGCCGGCAGGCCCAGTAGACGTCCTCGCGCCGCAGCGGGTCGAGGGACTCCACCGCGCGTACGGCCGCCTGGACCCGGTCGGCCGACGCCGCGACCCCGGCGTGCCGGAGCGTGCGGCCGAGCCCCACGACGCTGTCGGTGGCGTCGTACGGGTCAGCCACCGAGCGCCTGGTCCAGCAGCGAGCCGATGGTCTTGCGGGCGCGGTCCTGGTCCTCGCGGTACTTCAGCACCGCCCCGAGCGTCGCCGTCGCGACGTCGGCGTCCAGCCGCTCGGCGCCGAGGGCCAGCAGCGCCTGGGTCCAGTCGATCGACTCGGCGACACCGGGCGGCTTGAGCAGGTCCTCGCCGCGCAGGGCGCCGACCGCGGTGGCGACCGAGCGGGCCAGCTCCTCGGACGCCTCGGGCACCCGGGCGCGTACGACCGCGACCTCGCGCTCGAACTCCGGGTGCTCGACCCAGTGGTAGAGGCAGCGCCGCTTGAGCGCGTCGTGCACCTCGCGGGTGCGGTTGGAGGTGACGACGACGACCGGCGGCACCTCGGCGCGGATGGTGCCGAGCTCGGGCACCGTGACGGTGAAGTCCGACAGCACCTCGAGCAGGAACGCCTCGAACTCGTCGTCGGCCCGGTCGACCTCGTCGACCAGCAGCACGCTGGGCGAGGTCTCGAGCGCGGCGAGCAGCGGGCGGGCCAGCAGGAAGCGCCGGTCGTAGACCTCGTGCTCGAGCTGGTCGACACCGCCGGCCGCGCCGGCCGCCTCGGCCGCCCGCAGGTGGAGCAGCTGGCGGGGGAAGTCCCAGTCGTACAGCGCCTGGCTGGCGTCGATGCCCTCGTAGCACTGCAGGCGCAGCAGCGGCGTCCCGAGCAGCTCGGCCAGCGCGACGGCGAGCGAGGTCTTGCCGACGCCGGCCTCGCCCTCGAGGAACAGCGGCCGCGGCAGCGCGAGCGCCAGGTAGGCCGCCGTCGCCGTCCCGGTGTCGGGCAGGTAGCCCACCCCGGTGAGGGCGGCCGCGAGTGCGGCGGGGTCGGACACTCCCTCGGGGAGCAGACCCCGCCGACTCGTCATGCGGTCAGCCTGTCAGGCCCGCCGCGCGGCTGACGGCCCGGGCCGTCAGGACGCGGGCGAGGTGCGCCCGGTAGTCGGCCGCCCCGTTCAGGTCGCTCGGGGGCGTGGTGCCCTCGGCGGCGGACGCGGCGGCGGCCTTCACCGAGCCGGCGTCCGCGGAGGCGCCGGCGAGGGCGGCCTCGGTGGCCGAGGCGCGTACGGGGGTGGAACCCATGTTGGTCAGCCCGATCCGGGCCTCCGCGATGGAGCCGTTGTCCCTGCGGACGGCCGCGGCCACACCGACGATCGCCCAGGCCTGGGCGACCCGGTTGAACTTCTCGTAGTGGACGCCCCACTGCCCCTCGAGCTTGGGCACGCGGACCTCGACCAGCAGCTCGTCCGGCTGGATCGCCGTCTCGAGGTAGTCGAGGAAGAACTCCGACGCCGGCACGCTGCGCCGGCCACCGGGGCCCTCGACCACGAACGTCGCGTCCAGCGCGAGGGCGACCGCGGCCAGGTCGCCGGCCGGGTCGGCGTGGGCGAGCGCGCCGCCGAAGGTGCCGCGGTGGCGCACCGCGGGGTCGGCCACCGTCGCCGTCGCCGAGGCGACCAGCGCGGCGTGCTGGCGCACCAGCGGGTCCTTGATGACGTCGTCGTGCCGGGTCATCGCGCCGATGACCAGGGCGTCCCCGTCGTCGCGGACGCCCCGCAGCTCCTCGACCTTGCGCAGGTCGACCAGGGTCGAGGGGAACGCCAGCCGCAGCCGCAGCACCGGGATCAGGCTCTGCCCGCCGGCGAGGATCTTGCCGTCCTCGCCGGCCTCGCCGAGGGCGGCGACCGCCTCGGAGACGCTGCCGGGGGCGACGTACTCGAACTGGGCGGGGATCACTGCGCGCCTCCGGAGGTCGCCGCGGTCTGCGCCCCGCCGTACGACGACCGTGCCGGACGGGACGCGCAGGGTGCCGTCGTCGTGGATCGCCCGCCAGACGCGTTCCGGCGTGCAGGGCATCGCGATGTCGGTGACGCCCCACGGCCGCAGCGCGTCGACGACCGCGTTGACCACGGCCGGCGTCGAGGCGATGGTGCCGGCCTCGCCGACGCCCTTCACCCCGAGCGGGTTGCTGGTCGACGGGGTCTCGGTGCGGCCCGTCTCGAAGTGCGGCAGGTCCGCCGCGCTCGGCACCAGGTAGTCGACCATCGAGCCGGTGATGAGGTTGCCCTCCGCGTCGTAGCACGGCCTCCTCGTACAGCGCCTGCGCGATGCCCTGGGCGAGCCCGCCGTGGACCTGGCCCTGGACGATGACCGGGTTGACGATCTTGCCGACGTCGTCGACGCAGACGTACTTGCGGATCTTGGTGAACCCGGTCTCGGTGTCGATCTCGACCGCGCACAGGTGGGTGCCGTGCGGGTAGCTGAAGTTCTCCGGGTCGTAGACGCAGTCGCTGTCGAGCGTCGGCTCCATGCCGTCGGGCAGGTTGTGCGCCGCGAAGGTCGCCAGGGCGACCTCCTGGATGGTCAGCGACGCCTCCGGCGAGCCGGCCACGCTGAACGTCCCGCCGTCGAACTCGCACGTCGCCCTCGGCCGCCTCGAGCAGGTGCGCGGCGACCCGCTTGGCCTTCTCGATCACCTTGCCGGTGGCCTTGTGGATCGCCACGCCGCCGACGACCAGCGACCGCGACCCGTAGGTGTCCATGCCCTTGCGGCGTCGAGTCGGTGTCGCCGGTGATGACCTCGACGTCCTCGAACGGCACGCCGAGGGCGTCCGCGACGATCTGGCTCCAGGCGGTGTGGTGGCCCTGGCCGTGCGGCGTCGCACCGCTGGTCACCTCGACCTTGCCGGTGGGCAGCATCCGGATCGAGGCCGCCTCCCAGCCACCGGCGCCGTACGACAGCGAGCCGAGCACCCGCGACGGCGCCAGGCCGCACATCTCGGTGAAGGTCGAGATGCCGATGCCGAGCTGGACCGGGTCCTGGCGCGCCCGCCGCTCGGCCTGCTCGGCCCGCAGCGCCGTCCATGTCGAACATCTGCTCGGCCAGCTCGGTCGCGGCCTCGTAGTTGCCGCTGTCGTAGGTGAGCCCCGCGACCATCTCGTACGGGAACTCCTCGTGCTTGATCCAGTTCTGCTTGCGCAGGTCCATCGGGTCGCGACCGAGCTCCGCGGCGAGCTCGTCCATGATCCGCTCGATCGCGAAGGTCGCCTCGGGGCGGCCCGCGCCGCGGTAGGCGTCGGTCGGCGTCTTGGTCGTGAACACCCCGGTGCAGCTGAAGGAGTAGGCGTCCATCTTGTAGATCGCCGGGAACATGAACGCCCCGAGGATCGGCACGCCCGGCGTGACCAGCTGCAGGTACGCGCCCATGTCGGCGAGCAGCTCGACCTTGAGGCCGAGCAGCGTGCCGTCGGGGGTCGACGCGATCTCGATGTCCTGGATCTGGTCGCGGCCGTGGATGGTGGCCTGGTAGTGCTCGCTGCGCGACTCGGTCCACTTGATCGGGCGGCCGAGCTTGCGGGCGACGACGAGCGCCAGCACCTCCTCGGCGTAGACGTTGAGCTTGCAGCCGAAGCCGCCGCCGACGTCCGGGGCGATGACCCGGATCTTGTGCTCGCCGATGCCGGTGACCAGCGCGAGCATCACGCGCAGGATGTGCGGGATCTGGGTGGCGGAGTAGACGGTGTACTCGTCGGCCGCGGCGATCGGCGCGACGACCACCGAGCGCGGCTCCATCGGCGTCGGCAGCAGCCGCTGCTGCTTGAAGCGGCGCTTCACGACGACGGCGTCCGGGTGGGCGGCGACCGTCTCGGCGTAGTCGGCGCCGCCGGCGAACGGCCAGGTGAAGCAGGCGTTGGTGCCCTTGTCGCTGTGCACCAGCGGCGAGCCCTCGGCGAGCGCCGCCTCCATGTCGACGACCGCGGGCAGCTGCTCGTACTCGACCGCGATCGCCTCGAGCGCGTCGGCCGCGGCGTAGCGGTCGCGGGCGATGACCACCGCCACGCCGTCGCCGACGTAGCGGACCTCGTCGACGGCGAGCGGGTAGTGGTCGGGGTGCACCATGTCGGGCGTGACCGGCCACGCGCAGGGCAGCGCGCCCTGGACGTCGGCGAGGTCGCGGCCGCTGTAGGCGGCGATCACGCCGGGCATCTCGAGCGCCGCCGAGACGTCGACGGAGACGACCTTGCGCGTGCGCCATCGGGCTGCGCAGGACCGACATGTGCAGCAGGCCCGGCAGCGTGATGTTGTCGGTCCAGTTGGTCTGGCCGGTGAGGAGCTTGGCGTCCTCCTTGCGGCGGCGGCCGCGGCCGAGCTCACCCCCGGCGTACGGCTTGTGCACGGCCTCGGGGTGCTCGTGGACCTGCTCGGCGATGAAGCCGGCGTCGATCTGCTCGGTCATGCCGTCGCCCCCGCCGGCTCGACCGCGTCCTGGAACGAGCCGCGGTGGGCGCCCTCGCCGCGCATCTCGGAGGCGGCGGACATCACCGCCTTGACGATGTTGACGTAGCCGGTGCAGCGGCAGAGGTTGCCCTCCAGGCCGTGCCGCACCTCCTCCTCGGTCGGGCTCGGGTTGTTGCGCAGCAGGTCGACCGCGGCCATCACCATGCCCGGGGTGCAGTAGCCGCACTGCAGGCCGTGGTGCTCCTGGAACGCCTTCTGCACCGGGTGCCAGGCGCCGTCGGTGCCCTCCCCGCCGTCCAGGCCCTGGATGGTCGTGATGTCGCTGCCGTCGGCCTGCACCGCCAGCACCGAGCAGGACTTCACGCTCTCGCCGTCGACGTGCAGGATGCACGCCCCGCAGTTGCTGGTGTCGCAGCCGATCGGCGTCCCGACCCGACCGAGCTTCTCGCGCAGGTGGTGGACCAGCAGGGTCCGTGGCTCGACGTGGTCCTCGTAGACGACGCCGTCGACCTTCATGCTCACCCGGGCCACTGGTGCTCCTCCTCGCCGGTGCGGCGGCCGGCCAGCCGGCGGACCACCATGACCGGCGCTGTGGCGCAGGTCACACCGGCAACCAACACCCCCCGGGCGACCGGCGCAACCGGAACGGCGAGCTAGGCCGGCACGCGCTCCCCGCGACGCTGGTCCACGGTCGCCTGCACGGCGAAGTGGGCGCCGGGCGAGCCGACGGTGAGCATGACCAGCGACGAACCAGGCCCGCCAGCGCAGCCAGGACAGCTCGCCGAGGACCAGCAGCACCACGGCGAGGAACAGCACGCCGTGGACCGGCCCCATCACCGGCACGAGGTCGGTGTCGGTGGTGCGCTTGAGCACCGAGCAGACCAGCAGCAGGACGAAGGACACGCCCTCGAGGGCGGCGGCGACGCGCAGCGCGCGCACACCGGTGGGCAGGGTCACGGGCTCTCCAGCTCGAAGTCGGCGAAGTCGAACCCCGGCACGACGACGCAGCCGGAGAGCACAGCCTCGCCCGCCGCGGGCTCCGCCGCCTGCCACTCCCCCGGCTGCACGACGTGCTGTCGGTCACCCTCCGGTCCGAGCACGACCGTGCCGGCCTCCACGGGGCGGTCCCCCGTGCCGCCGAGGCGCAGCGACAGCGGCCCGCCGCCCTGCCACAGCCACAGCTCGGCCGAGCGCACCCGGTGCCAGCGCGAGGCCTGCCCGGGCTCGAGCAGGAACAGGATCGACGTGGCCGGCGAGCGGTCCCCGTACGGCGTGGCGGTCGTGCCGGGGGCCCGCCAGGTCTCGCGGTAGGAGCCGCCCTCGGGGTGCGGCTGCAGGCCCAGCTCGGCCGGGGTCACGCCGTGAGCCCGGCCACCAGCTCGTCGGCGGCGGCGTACGGGTCGAGCTCGCCGGCGACGACGCGGCCGGCCAGCGCGTCGAGGTCCTCGCCCCCGCGCAGGTCACCGATGCGCGCGCGCAGCACGGTCAGCGCGATCGCCTCGACCTCGTCGGCGGCGCGGGCCCGGCGGCGGCGGTCGAGCTCGCCCTTCTCGGCCAGCCACGCGCCGTGCCGCTCGATCTCCTCGACGACCTCGTCGGCGCCCTCGCCCTTGGCCGCGACGGTCTTGAGGATCGGCGGACGCCAGCCGTCGTCGGTGCGGCGGTCGCCGAGGCTGAGCATGTAGCGGATGTCGCGGACGACGGTGTCGGCGCCCTCGCGGTCGGCCTTGTTGACGACGAAGACGTCGGCCACCTCGAGGATGCCGGCCTTGGCCGCCTGGATGCCGTCGCCCATGCCGGGCGCGAGCAGCACCAGGGTGGTGTCGGCCAGCGAGGCGACCTCCACCTCGGCCTGGCCGACGCCGACGGTCTCGATCAGCACGACGTCGCAGCCGGCCGCGGAGAGCACGCGCAGCGCCTGCGGGGTCGCCCAGGACAGGCCGCCGAGGTGGCCGCGGCTGGCCATCGAGCGGATGAAGACGCCGTCGTCGGTGGCGTGGTCCTGCATGCGGACCCGGTCGCCGAGCAGCGCGCCGCCGGAGAACGGCGAGGACGGGTCGACCGCCAGCACGCCGACCTTCATGCCGCGCCGGCGGTAGGCCGCGACCAGCGCGCTGGTCGAGGTGCTCTTGCCGACGCCCGGCGAGCCGGTCAGCCCGACGACGCGGGCATGGCCGGCCCGCGGGGCGAGCAGCGCCATCACCTCGCGCAGGACCGGCGAGGCGTCCTCCACCAGGCTGATCAGCCTGGCGACGGCACGCGCCTCACCGGCCTCGGCGCGGGCGACGAGGTCGGGGACGTCGAGCGGCCGCCGGTTCCGGGCCGGAGCCGCCGAGGTCACGCGGGGACGTGCAGGAGGAGCGCGTCGCCCTGACCGCCGCCACCGCAGAGCGAGGCCGCGCCGACGCCGCCGCCGCGGCGCATGACCTCGTGGATCACGGTCAGCGCGAGGCGCGCGCCGGAGGCGCCGATCGGGTGGCCGAGGGCGATGGCGCCGCCGTTCGGGTTGAAGACGTCGTTGCCGAGGCCGAGGTCGCGCTGCGAGGCCAGGCCGACCGCGGCGAAGGCCTCGTTGATCTCGATCGCCTTGAGGTCCTCGAGCGAGACGTCGCTGCGGCTGATGGCCTTCTTGAGCGCGTTCGCCGGCTGCAGCTGCAGCGAGTTGTCCGGGCCGGCGACGACGCCGTGGGCGCCGATCTCGGCCAGGATGCGGTCGGTGACGCCGAGCTGCTCGGCCTTGGCGCGGCTCATCACGACGACCGCGGCGGCGCCGTCGGAGATCTGCGAGGCGTTGCCCGCGGTGATGGTGCCGTCCTTGCGGAAGGCCGGCTTGAGCTTGCCCAGCGACTCGCCGGTGGTGCCCGGGCGCACGCCCTCGTCCTCGCTGATGACCAGCGGGTCGCCCTTGCGCTGCGGGACCTTGACCTCGACGATCTCGTCGGCGAAGCGGCCGTCCTTGATCGCGGCGGCGGACAGCTCGTGCGACTTGGCGGCGTACTCGTCCTGCTCCTCGCGGGAGAAGCCGTACTTGTCGTTGGCCGTCTCGGTGGCCTCGCCCATCGGGACGCGGTCGAAGGCGTCGAACAGGCCGTCGTGGTAGGTCGCGTCGAGCAGCTCGGCGTTGCCGTAGCGGTAGCCCGAGCGGGCCTTCTGCAGCATGAACGGCGCCTGCGTCATCGACTCCATGCCACCGGCGACGACGACGTCGTACTCCCCGGCGCGGATCAGCTGGTCGGCCATGGCGATGGCCGAGAGGCCGGACAGGCAGACCTTGTTGATCGTCAGCGCGGGGACCTGCATCGGGATGCCGCCCTTGACCGCGGCCTGGCGGGCGGTGATCTGGCCCTGGCCGGCCTGCAGCACCTGGCCCATGATCACGTAGTCGACCGCGTCGCCGGTGACGCCGGCCCGGGCGAGCGCCGCCTCGATGGCGAAGCCGCCGAGGTCCATGGCGGTGAAGGCGGCGAGCGAGCCCGACATCTTGCCGATGGGCGTGCGGGCTCCGCCGACGATCACGGAGCGGTTCGCCGCGTTGTTGGATGCTCCGGCCACGGGGGTCCTCCAGGTATCGGGGGCGGATCGAGTGCCTGCGACGATACCCAGCAGCAACCCGCCGCCCTGAAGGAGCCCGCACCGTGCAGATCACCCGCATCGACCACGTCGGCATCGCCGTCGCCGACCTCGACGCCGCCATCGAGATGTACGAGAAGGCGTTCGGCATGCGCTGCGTCCACACGGAGGTCAACGAGGAGCAGGGCGTGCGCGAGGCCATGCTCGAGGTCGGCGACTCCGGCTCCTACCTGCAGCTGCTGTCGCCGCTGTCGCCGGACACGACCATCGGCAAGTTCCTGGCCAAGAACGGCCCCGGCATCCAGCAGATGGCCTACCGGGTCGACGACATCGACGAGGTCAGCGAGCACCTGCGCAGCCAGGGCATGCGCCTGCTCTACGACGCGCCCAAGAACGGCACCGCCGGCAGCCGGGTCAACTTCGTCCACCCGAAGTCCTCCGGCGGCGTGCTGGTCGAGCTGGTCGAGCCGGGTCCGGACGGGATGGGCCACTCCTAGCAGGAGTTCGGCCGGCGAGGGCGAAAGGGGCTTCACCACCACGTCGGAGGAGCTCCCCTTGCGCAAGGCCGTCCTCGCCCTGTCCGTCACCGCCGCGCTCGTCGGCGCGGCCGGCGTCAGCGCTGCCGCTGCCCCGGTCGTGCCGACCGGCGCGACCACGCCGTTCAAGAGCGCGAACGTCACCCACGTCGGGACGATCCCGCTCGACGGCGTCGGCGTCTCGATGGAGACCCGCCGGGTCGACGGCCAGCTGCGCGCCTTCGTCAGCGGCGCCGGCGGCCTGTCCATCTACGACGCGACGAAGCCCGAGGCGCCGGAGCTGCTGGGCCACCTCCCGATCTACAACTGGGAGAACGAGGACATCGCCGTCAGCAAGGACGGCAAGACGGCCTTCCTGTCGGAGTTCGAGGCGCACGCTCTACCTGCACGCGGTCGACGTGAGCAACCCGGCGCTGCCGCGGATCACCGACTCGCTGGTCCCGGGCGGCGCCCACACCGTGGTCTGCGCCGACGACCCCTGCAACTACCTCTACGGCTCCGAGGGCCAGACCTACGACGTCCGCGACCGCTCCGCCATCAAGGAGCTGCCGGCGGCGCAGAGCTGGGGCACGCTCATGGGCGTCCCGCGCGGCGGCCACAACCTGCACGAGGACGCGGCCGGCATCTGGATCTCCGACACCACTCCGCTGGTGGTGTTCGAGCAGGTCGGGGGCAACCCGCTGAAGCTCCGCAAGATCACGACCGGCGAGGTCACCAAGGAGACCGGCTACCAGCACAACAACATCCGCCCGCACGCCGACCAGTACAAGCCGCGCACGCAAGGCGGCAGAGGGCCGGCAAGCTCAACGCCCGGCGAGCTCCTGCTCGGCAACGGCGAGACCAACTTCACCGGCACCTGCGACGGCACCGCCGGCGCGTTCTCGACCTGGAGCATGCAGGGCTTCGACCGCGGGGTCCCGATGCGGCAGCTCGACGTCCTGCGCCCGGTCAGCGGCACCTACGACAACGGCGACCCGGCCGATCAACGCGATGGGCTGCTCCGGCCACTGGTTCACGCAGAAGGACGCGAAGGACGGCTCGCTGCTCGTCACGGCGGCCTGGTACGAGCACGGCACGCGCTTCCTGAAGGTCGACCCGAAGACCGGCAGGATCCGCCAGGTCGGCTTCTTCCAGCCGGTGCGCGGCGCCACCTCCGAGGCCTTCTGGATGCCGGGCAGCAACGTCGTCTGGGCCGTCGACTACCACTCCGGCATCGACATCCTGCGGTTCGACGAGTCCGCCCCGACGCCCACGACGAAGCAGGTCGACGCCTCGTGGCTGGTCAAGAAGGGCGTCCAGGACGTCTTCGCCGTCGCCGCCCGCGAGCTCTGCCGCTCCGGCGCCGCCGCGACCCCCGCGCAGCACGAGAAGATGCACGCCACCACGCAGGCCGTGGCCGCCAAGACCAACGCCTTCCGGGAGCTGGCCGGGCTGAGCTAGTCCGTCACCTCCGCCGGGCGAGGACCGTCCGGCGGGCCAGGACCAGCCAGCAGGCGACCGCGACGGCGGACAGCGCGGCCGGGAGTCAGTGGCCCCATCTCGCCGCACCCGCCGGTCGGCGCCGGTCGCGGGTGCGGCGGCCGACGGAGTTCCGTCGGCCACGGCCCGCCTGACGGTCGTAGCGTCCCCGACATGCCGTACGACCGCGCCATCGCTCTCGCAGCCGTCGACGACGTGGTGCTGGAGCGGCTGGTCGTGGCTGCGACGTCGGACGCCGCGGCAGGTGACGTCACTCCACCCCTGACGCCGGGCGACGTCTGGACCCCGGAGCGAATGGCCTGGCTCAGGGCCTTCCACCTCGACCGTCGCGCCGGGCTGGACTCCGAGGCCGGCGAGGCCACCTGGGCTGTGCTCGCGGACGGGCGGGTGGTCGGCGGCGCACGTCTCGCACGTGTCGCGCAGGACGACGTGCTGGACGTGGGGCTGTGGCTGACCCGCCGGGCTCGCGGCACCGGCGTCGGCCGATCGGCGTTGGCCGCCCTGCTCGAGCACGCCACTGCACTCGGCGCGGTGGCGGTGTGCGCGCAGACCACCGCCAGCAACGCCGCGGCCCTCGCGGTCCTCCGGCAGCACGGCTTCGCGTGCTCGTCCTTGCCAGACGGAGCAGTGCGTGCGCAGGTCTCCCTGCGGGGCCGCGGCTGAGCACCTGCTCTGGGCAGGTCAGACCGCGAGCGGCAGCTGGTCGGCCCAGCCCTGGTCATCGATCAGCCGTCCGTCGCGCAGGCGCAGGGTGCGGTGGCCGTCGTGGACGTCGTGGTGGTGGTGCTCGCAGATCGGGGCCAGATCGTCCAGGCGGGTGCGGTGGGTCTTCCACCAGGGCTCGACGTGATGAGGAGTGGCGCCGGCGTGGGTGCAGCCGTTGACGGCGCACCGGCTGCCCCACCTCGCTCTCAGAGCTCGTCGTTCGCGTGGGGTCGCGTGGCGGTGCTCACCTGAGGCGCCGACGGGGCTGCCCGCGGCGTCGAGGACCACGGCGGTCAGGACGGCGCCGCAGCCCAGCCGGTGCACGGCCTCGAGGCTGAGCGGGGTCGAGCCCCGTCGGGTGTCGAGCTGCGCGGGCAGCGCTCCCGGCAGGCCGTTCAGGGCGTCGAGGGTGGTGACGACGGTCAGGCCCACCGGCTGCGGGGTGCCGCTGCCGGGCCGCACCGCGGTCAGATCGGCCAGCAGGGTGGCGAACGCCGCGACGAGCTTCTGGCTGAGGTTCAGCCGCGGGGTGCCCTCGACCGGTGGGTCGGTGAACGCCGGGGCCGGCTCGAGCCGGCGGCCGGGGCCGACGGTCCCGAACGGGTCCGGGTCGGCGTCGGCGGCGTCGGCGGCGTCGGCTCGGCGTCGGCGGCTCGGGTCAGCGGTCGCGCCGGCAACCACCGCTCCTGGGGCACCTGCGTCCGGGCTGTCGTCGCCGTCGCCGTCGAAGACGGCGTCGGCGGCGTCGGCATCGGCATCCGTTCGGCGCTTGCGGGTGCGGTGCGCGGCGATGGGGCCGGCGAGCAGGTCGGACAGGCCGGTGCCGTCGTCCAGGGCGGCCAGGATCGCCCGTGCGGTCGCGTCGTCGGGAAGCCGGGCCATGAGCGCGTCCTCGGTCAGCTGCGCCAGGGCGTCGTCGACCCGGATGCGGATCTCCGCCCCGAGCCCGCGCAGCGTCCGGATGTGCAGCGCCTGCGCCAGCCAGGCCTGCCGGGTCTGCTCGGCCAGCTCCTCGGGCAGCAGCGCGTCGAGGAGCATCCGCAGCTCGTGCGCCAGCGTGGTGGGCGGCAGGTGCCGGACCAGCAGCACGCACGCCGGCTCGAGCCGCTGCGCCGGGTCCAGCCCGACCGCACCCAGCGCCTCGTCCGCCAGTGCGCCGAGCACCCCAGGGTCGACGCCCCGGTCGGCCAGCAGCGCGGGCACGCCGTAGCGCAGCACCCCCAGCAGCTGGTCCTCCTCGACCGTGTCCGGAAGCCGGTCCAGCGCGCTCGCGACGGTGTCCGCGGTCGCCGCCGCGATGTCCCCGGCCGCGACGGCGGCGCGCAGCAGCGGCCGGCGCGACAACCGGTCGGCCTCAGCAGCCAGACCCGGCCGGCCGGTGGGCTGCTGCGCCAGCCAGCCCCTGGCCGACCCCGCACCGTCCAGCGCGTACAGCTCGCGCCGGTCGAGCTCGGAGATCGCCGCCAGCGTGGCGGCGTGCACCCGCTGCGACTCGGCCAGCATGCCGCGGGCGTGCGCCAGCAGCACCGCCGCCGGCAGCGCCGACAGGTCCATGGCCAGGACCGCGTCGTCGGCTTCCCGCAGCTGCGTCAGCTCGGCCGGAGGGCCGGCCGGCACCGCCGGACGCGGCACGCCAGGGACGCAGAGGTCCCCGACCTCGGGTCCATCCAGTGCTTCGAACATGTGTTCGATGCTACGCCTTGCTGACGTGTCTGGCAAGACGTACGCGCAGGTCAGAGGCGGTCTTGGTGGGTCCTTGCCCTCGCAGCGATGACCACCGCCGTGCTGCGACCTGGCTCGCCGGAGCCGTGTCCGAGCCGCTCTCCGTCTGGCCGCCCGAGCCAGGAGCACAGAAGATCATCCACCTCCCAGCGCGGACGATCCGCCGGTGGCCCGAGCCGACCGCCGCCGTACGGTCGCCCTCGTGCGCATCACCGATGACGACCTGGACGCCATCACGTTCCAGGCCTCCGAGACGGGCGAGCACGTCCGCACGGCCGAGGTCCTGACGGCCTGGGCCGACGCCGCGACGGAGGACTCGCCCGTGACCAGGGCGACGCTGCTGGTCGCCGCCGGGGACCAGTACGGCTTCGCGGGGGACGAGGAACGACGACTGGAGCTGTGCCGGCGAGCCGTCGCGGACGGCGGAGGGGTGCCGGCCGATGCCCGGTGCTACCTGGTGAGCGCGCTCCTCGAGCTCGGCCGGCCGGACGAGGCCAAGCCGTACCTCGACGCGCTCCTGAGCGAGCCGGACCGTCACGTGCACGTCGACGAGTTCCTCGGCGAGTCGCTCGAGGCCGCAGGCCGCCACCTGCAGGCGATGGGGGTGTTCGCCGCGGGCTACAGCCGGGCCGTGACGCACTCGCCCGCCGACGCGGCGATGCTGCTGCACGGCCGGCGCCGTTGCCGTGAGGCCCTCGGCCTGCCCGCGGACGAGCTCGACCGCAGGGCCTGGGTCGCCGGCGCGCCCCGCCTCCTGGACGAGGACGAGCTCGACTGGGCGCTGGAGCTCGAGCCCGGCGAGCCTGACCGGGAGATCGTCGTCTTCGTGACCGAGGCCGACTGGGACGCGACGACCGCACCGCTCGCGGGCGCCGACACGGTGGAGGGGCAGTTCGCGGTCCTCGAACGGGCGCTGCGGGAGAGCGACCTGGGCCTGCCGAAGGTCCTGGCCCCGATCGACGTCCCCGCGCTGCTCGCGACGGCGGCGCGGTGGGGACGCGGCCCGGACGACGAGGACATGCGCTACCTGCACGGCCTCGAGCGCGTGCGCGACGGCCACGGCCTGAGCTGGCCGCCGGGGCGCAACGACCCGTGCTGGTGCGGCCGCGGGGCGAAGTACAAGAAGTGCTGCGGGCGGGCGGACCGGTAGCGGACGCGTTCCTACCCGTCGGTAGGCTCCCGCGCAATCCCCGAGACACACGAGAGGCGCACCCGTGCAGGAGATCCTCCAGGCCATCACCTCCGGCGACACCGCCGCCGTCGCAGGCCTCACGGTGCCGGAGAGCTACCGCGGCGTCGTCGTCCGCAAGGACGAGCAGACGATGTTCGAGGGCGTCGAGACGCGCGACAAGGACCCGCGCAAGAGCCTGCACGTCGACGAGGTCGCCACCCCCGAGCTCGGCCCGGGCGAGGCCATCGTGGCCGTCATGGCGTCGTCGGTGAACTTCAACACCGTCTGGACGTCGATCTTCGAGCCCGTCTCGACCTTCGGCTTCCTCGAGCGGTACGGCAAGCTCTCCGACCTCACCAAGCGCCACGACCTGCCGTACCACGTGGTGGGCTCCGACCTGTCCGGCGTCGTGCTGGCCGTCGGCCCCGGCGTGACCAAGTGGAAGGCCGGCGACGTCGTCGTCGCCCACTGCCTGTCGGTCGAGCTCGAGGACCACCAGGGCCACGACGACTCGATGATGGACCCGCAGCAGCGCATCTGGGGCTTCGAGACCAACTTCGGGGGGCTCGCCGAGCTGGCCCTGGTCAAGGCCAACCAGCTGATGCCGAAGCCGGCGCACCTCACCTGGGAGGAGGCCGCCGTCCCGGGCCTGGTCAACTCCACCGCCTACCGCCAGCTCGTGAGCAAGAACGCCGGCCAGATGAAGCAGGGCGACAACGTCCTCATCTGGGGCGCGAGCGGCGGCCTCGGGTCGTACGCCACCCAGTACGTCCTCAACGGCGGCGGCACGCCGATCTGCGTCGTCAGCAGCCCGGAGAAGGCCGAGATCTGCTACCGCATGGGCGCGGAGCACGTCATCGACCGCAGCGCCGAGGGCTACCAGTTCTGGAAGGACGAGAACAACCAGGACCCGAAGGAGTGGCAGCGCTTCGGCAAGAAGATCCGCTCCCTGACCGGCGGCGAGGACATCGACATCGTCTTCGAGCACCCGGGCCGCGAGACCTTCGGCGCCTCGGTCTACGTCACCCGCAAGGGCGGTGTCATCACCACCTGCGCGTCCACCAGCGGCTACATGCACCAGTACGACAACCGCTACCTGTGGATGAACCTCAAGCGCATCATCTCGTCGCACTTCGCCAACTACCGCGAGTCGTGGGAGGCCAACCGCCTCATCGCGAAGGGCAGGATCCACCCGACGCTGTCGAAGACGTACAGCCTCGAGGACACCGGCCAGGCGGCGTACGACGTGCACAAGAACCTGCACCAGGGCAAGGTCGGCGTGCTGTGCCTGTCCCCCGAGGAGGGCCTGGGCGTGGCGCCCGAGGCCGAGGAGTTCCGGGCCAAGCACCTGACGGCGATCAACCGGTTCCGCAACGTCTGACGCATCACGTCCACCGCCGCACGCGCCTGCGTCTACAGGGCGCGCTGCGGTGGTAGGACAGGGCCATGACCGGACCGGATGACCTGCTGCCCCTGTCGACGGACGAGCCCGAGGCCGACGGCTTCACGGTCGTCGGCTTCGGCGCGCGTGGCTACGACCGCCGTCAGGTCGACGACTACGTCGTCCGGGTCGAGGCGGTCATCCACGACTCCGACGTCCGCCACCAGGAGGACTCGGAGCGCATCAGCGCTCTCGAGCGCGACGTGGCGAGCCCTGCGCAGCCAGCTGACCGAGGCCACGGAGCGGCTGGCCGGCACGCCCGAGCCGGCCAGCCGGATCGGCCAGCGGCTGGCCCAGATGCTCGCCCTCGCCGAGCAGGAGGCCGCCGAGATCCGGGCCAAGGCGACCACCCACGCCAACGAGCTGGTCGCGTCTGCCCGCGCCGCGATCACGCGCGAGCAGCAGCAGCACGCGCAGTCGCTGCAGGCCAAGGAGCAGGCGATCGCCGGCGCCGCGGCGGCCGCCGAGCAGACCCGGCTGCAGGCCCAGAAGGACGCCGAGGCGGTCCGCTCCAAGGCGCAGCGCGACGCGGAGGCGCTCAGCGCGTCGGCCCGCCAGCAGGCCGACCGGCTCGTCGCCCAGGCCGAGCAGCACTCCCAGCGCGTCGTCGGTGAGGCGAACGCCGCCGCGGAGGCGCAGCGCAAGCAGGCCGGCCAGGACGTCGCCGGCATCCACGAGCAGGGCCGCCGCGAGCAGCAGGCGATGGTCCAGGACGCCCAGCGCCAGGTCCGCGAGCTGACCCGCCAGCGCGACGCGATCAGCGCCCAGCTCCAGCAGCTGCGCGACACCATCTCCGGTGTCGTGCCGCCGGCGCCCGAGCAGCCGCGCGCGCCCCGCCAGCAGCCCGGACCGCCGCTCGACGCGCCGACGCAGGTGCACGGCTCGGCGCCGCTGCGTCCCGTCTCGCCGCCCCCCGGGCCCGGCGGGGCGTGAGCCGGGACCCCGACCCGGGGTCCGGGCCGGGCGAGGCCCGCTCAGACGCGGTCGAGGAGACCGTCGCCGCCCGCGTCGAGGACGCCGTCGCCGAGCGGGTCGAGGAGCAGGTCGACGACGCCGTCGAGGAGGTCGTCGACGAGCGCCTGGGTGAGGTCACCGGTCAGACCCGGGCGGCGGCGGAGGTCGCCCAGGACAGCGCCGCGCGGGCCGAGAGCGCCCAGGCAGGTGCGGACCGGGCCCGCGAGGGCGCCGTGCGAGGCCGGCACCGCCGCGGTCGAGGCCGCGCAGGTCGTCGCCCCGGACGACCCGCTGCTCGACACGGCGATCCGCCGGATCGAGGCCCAGGCCAGCGCGGAGCAGCCGTACGGCGTCCCGGGCCGGCCGCTCAGCAGCCGCTCGCCCTTCCGCACCGCCTTCACCGCCGCGCTGGGCGTCGCCGCGGCGTACGGGTTGGTGCAGGCCGTCGTCGCGGTCCGCTCCGTGCTCATCCTGCTGCTGGTGTCGGCGTTCCTCGCGATCGGCCTGGACCCGGCGGTGCAGGCGCTGGAGCGGCGCGGCCTCGTCCGTGGGCGGGCCGTCGGGCTCGTGCTGCTGCTGGCGCTGCTGTTCTTCACCGGCGTCGGCTGGGCGGTGATCCCGCCGGTGCTGGACCAGGGGCAGCAGTTCATCGACCAGGCGCCGGACTACATCAGCCAGCTGCAGGACAACCCGCGGGTCGCTGAGCTGGACCAGCGCTACCAGCTGCTCGACCGCGCGCAGAGCTACCTCGACGAGCCGGAGGCGGTCGCGACGTCGGTCGCCGGCGGGGTGGTCGGGCGCCGGCAAGGTCGTCTTCAGCGCGTTCTTCAGCAGCCTGACCGTGCTGATCCTGACGCTGTACTTCCTGTCCAGCCTGCCCACCATCAAGGCCAACGCCTACCGCCTCGTGCCGCGCAGCCGCCGGGCCCGGGTCGGGCTCATCACCGACGAGATCCTGTCGCGGGTCGGCAGCTACGTCGCCGGAGCAGCCACCATCGCCGGCATCTCCGGGGCGACGACCTTCGTGCTGCTGATGATCCTGGGGGTCGACTACCCGCTCGCGCTGGCCGTCGTCATCGCCATCACCGGGCTGGTGCCGCTCATCGGCGCGACCATCGGCGCGGCCGTGGTCTGCACGGTGGCGTTCTTCACCTCGACCACCGCCGGGCTGGTCTGCGCGGTCTTCTACCTCGTCTACCAGCAGCTCGAGAACTACCTGCTCTACCCGCGGATCATGAAGCGGTCGGTCGACGTCTCCCCCGCCGCCACCGTCGTCGCCGTGCTCATCGGCGGCATCGCTGCTCGGCGTGCTCGGCGCGCTGCTGGCCATCCCCAGCGCGGCGGCGGTCCAGCTGGTCCTGCAGGAGGTCGTCGGACCGCGTCAGGACAACGTCTAGCCCTCCCACGTCGCGCGGCAGCGGCCAGCTCTCCGGCGCGACGGCGCGCACCACCTCGTCGAGCACCTCCTCGGTGTGCCCCACGAACAGGTGCTTGGCGTCCGGGACGCCGACGACCTGGCACTGCGGGACGACCGCGAAGCGCTCCGCCGCCTCGGGCGGCTGCAGGTAGTCGTCGTGCTCGGGGACGATCGCGACCAGCCGCTTGCCCGAGGCGGCCCAGGCATCCAGGTCGGTGGGTGCGGAGAAGCGCAGCGGGGGGCTGATGAGCAGGGCGCCCTCGCACACTCGGGTCGCAGCCGTACATCAGCGCGAGGTCGGTCCCGAACGACCAGCCCATCAGCCACAGGTGCGGCAGGTCCTCGGACTCGGCGAGGTCCAGCGCCGCGGCGACGTCCAGCCGCTCGGACTGCCCCGCGTCGAAGGCGCCCTCGCTGGTACCCTGCTCGCTGCTGGTGCCGCGGGTGTTGAAGCGCAGGACGGCGATCCCGGCCAGCGAGGGGAGCCGCCAGGCGGCCTTCTTCAGCAGGTGGCTGTCCATCATCCCGCCCTGCGTGGGCAGCGGGTGCAGGCAGATCAGCGTCGCGACCGGCGGCCGGTCCAGCGGCAGGGCCAGCTCGCCGACGAGGCGCAGGCCGTCCGCGGTGTGCAGCGTGACGGGGCGGCGCTCGGCCGGCAGGACGGTGTTGGCGCGGATCTCCACGCCCGCGACGCTAGCCGCTGCGGGCTCCGTGCCGACATCGGCACGCCCGGGCGGGACCTGTACGCGTTCAGCCGTAGCGCGGGGCGTTCTTGCTGCGGTGCACCTTCACCCCGCGGCGGCCGCGGGCCGACCAGCAGGCGGTGTGCCAGTGCCGCCGGTCGTCCGAGCGCCCCTCCGGCCAGGCCACGACGTGGGGCGTCCCGCCGTCGAGCTCGTGGTCGCAGCCGGGGCAGCGGTAGGCCCGGCCGGGGGCCGAGCCGGCGACCCGGCGTACGACGTGCCCGTCCTCGACCGACTCCCCCGCCGGCGCGCGCGGGATCGACTCGTCGTCGCCCGAGCGCAGCCGGTCCCGGGCCGCGGCGCGCATCGCCGCGCGCCGCGACCCGCCTGCCACGGGCTACTTCTTGCTGTAGTCGCGGAAGCCGCGGCCGGTCTTGCGACCCAGGTAGCCGGCCCGCACGAGGTGCTCGAGCATCGGCGCGGGCGCGTCGCCCGGCTCGCGGAACTCCAGGAACAGCGTCCGCTGGATGGCCAGCGTGACGTCCAGGCCGACGACGTCCATGAGCGCGAACGGGCCCATCGGGTGCCCGCAGCCCAGCGTCATCGCCAGGTCGATGTCGTCGATGGTCGCGTAGTGCGCCTCGAGCATCTTGACCGCGTCGTTGAGGTAGGGGAAGAGCAGCGCGTTGACGATGAAGCCGGCGCGGTCGCCGCAGAGCACGGGGTGCTTCTTGGTCTTGCCGCAGACCTCGAGGACGGTCGCGACGACGTCCGGCGCGGTGGTCACGGTCGGGACGACCTCGACCAGGCGCATGACGGCGGCCGGGTTGAACCAGTGCATGCCGATGACGTCCTGCGGGCGCGAGGTCGCGGTGGCGCACTCGATGACCGGCAGCGAGGAGGTCGTGGTGGCGAGCACGGCGCCCGGCTTCATGACGTCGTCCAGAGCCCCGAACAGCGCCTTCTTGACCGCGAGGTCCTCCACGACGGCCTCGATGACCAGGTCGCAGTCGGCCAGGTCGTCGAGCTCGGTCGTGCCGGTGACGCGGGCCAGGGTCTCGCCGCGCAGCTCCTCGGTCAGCTTGCCGCGCTGCACGGCCTTGTCCAGCGAGCCCTCGACCTTCTTGCGGACCGCCGCGACCTTGTCCTCGCCGCGGGCCCGGAAGACGACGTCGTAGCCGCTCTTCGCGCAGACCTCGATGATGCCGGTGGCCATCGTGCCGGTGCCGATGACGCCGATCTTCGTGACCGTACGGGCGGCCGCGTCCACAGCGGCCCCCGTCGGGGTGTCGGCGTCGGCGACGACCTCGGGCGAACCCGGACCGGCGTAGGTGTAGATGCCCCGGCCGCTCTTGCGCCCGAGCAGCCCGGCGGTGACGTACTGCTTGAGCAGCGGCGCCGGCGCGTGGCGGTGGTCGCGCGACTGGCGGTACATCGTCTCGAGGATCGCGTAGGCGGAGTCCAGGCCGATGAGGTCGAGCAGCGCCAGCGGGCCCATCGGGTGGCCGCAGCCGAAGCGCATGGCGGCATCGATGTCCTCGCGGGAGGCGTAGCGCGCCTCGTACATGCGCACGGCGTTGTTGAGGTAGCCGAACAGCAGGGCGTTGGCGATGAAGCCGGCCCGGTCGCCGACCGTCACGTCGCTCTTGCCGACGGTCGCGATGAGCGCCTCGACGTCCTCGACGACCGACGGGTCGGTGACGACCGTGCGGACGACCTCGACGAGGTCCATGACCGGCGCGGGGTTGAACCAGTGCAGGCCGACGACCCGCGACGGGCGGTCGGTCGAGGTGGCCAGGTCGGTCACCGACAGGGCGGAGGTGTTGGTGGCGAGCACCGCGTCGGCAGGCAGCAGCTTGTCGAGCTCGGCGAACAGCGCCTTCTTGATGTCCAGGCTCTCCGGGACGGCCTCGACGACCAGCTCGCAGTCGGCGACCGAGGACAGGTCGGTGCCGGTGGAGATGCGGCCGAGGACCTCGGCGGCGGCCGACTCCTCGAGCTTGCCGCGCTTGACGGCGCGGGCGGTGGAGGCCTCGATGCGGGCGCGGCCGCGGTCGGCCTGGTCCTGCGCCTGCTCGACGCCGACGACCTCGATGCCCGAACGGGCGAGGACCTCGGCGATGCCGGCCCCCATGGTGCCGAGTCCGATGACGCCGACCTTGCTGAACGTGCGAGCCACAGTGCTCCTCCTCGTGTTACCGGCAAGTACAGCAGGCGTGCTCAGAACAGCGTCGGGGTGCTCGACTCCAGCCCTCGCAGGTGGTCGTAGTCCAGCTGCACGCAGGTGATGCCGCGGTCGGCCGCGAGCACCTTGGCCTGCGGCTTGAAGGTCTGCGCGGCCAGCACGCCCTTGACGTCGCCGAGCACCGTCGACACCCGCTGCAGGTAGCGGCTCAGCTGCTCCACGCCGTCGATCTCGGCGTGCCGCTTGATCTCGACCAGCACGTGGGCGCCGGTCGCGTCGCGGCAGAGCAGGTCGACCGGGCCGATGTCGGTGGGGTACTCCCGCCGCACCAGCGTCCAGCCCTCGCCCAGCACGTCGCAGCGGTCGGCCAGCAGCTCCTGCAGGTGCTTCTCGACGCCGTCCTTCTGCAGGCCCGGGTCGGTGCCGAGGTCGTGGCTGACGTCCGACAGCACCTCGTCGATGGAGATGACCAGCTGCTCGCCCTTGGCGGTGAGCGTCCAGACGTCGTCCTCGACCTGCAGCGTGCACGGCGGGCTCATCCACATCAGCGGCTTGTAGGCGCGGTCGTCGGCGTGCACCGAGACGCTCCCGTCCGCCTTCACGAGCAGCAGGCGGGTGGCCAGCGGCAGGTGGGCGGTGAGGCGCCCGACGTAGTCGACGGAGCAGCGGGCGATGACGAGGCGCACGGTCGCAGGGTACGGCCGGCAGGAACCTGCACGGTGTGTGTCGAAACCGTCTGCCGTGATGCGCACCCGAGTCTCCCTGCGTCCTGTCCTCGCGACCGCGCTGTGCGCCGGCCTGCTCGCCGCAGGCGCCGCCACGGCCGCCGGTCCCTCCGCGAAGGCCGCCGCGCCGCCGCGCCTCGAGACCGTGGCCGGGCTGCCGGACGGCGTGCCCGCCGCGGCGCGTACGCCCGAGCCCGCGCTGCCCGTCGCGAAGGGCTGGCCGTTCGCCGAGGCGTTCCCCCGCACCAGCGGCACCGGCCGCCTCGGCGGCGGCGCGTCGTACTGGTCGGACTTCCTGTACGACGACCACGGCGCGCTGACCACCCCGGTGGCGGCCCAGGACGCGGCGATCGCGAGCCTCGCGCCGACCGACGGCGGCTTCACCTACCCCGACGGACCGGCGAAGAAGAACGGCGCCGACGTCTTCCGCAACGCGGTCGGCCTGGACGCCGGCGCGTCCTACTGGCGGGTCGACTGGAACACGCTGGCCGACCCGAAGGTGCCGATCGCGGTCTGGGCCCTGGACACCAACGCCTCCACCCAGGACGGCGTGCGGGAGTGGCCGGCCGACGCGGGCGTCCGCTCCCCGGGCCTCGACCGGGCGCTGGTCGTCAGCAGCCGCGGCGCCTGGCTCGTCGACGGCCGCACCGGCACGCGCACCGACGTCTCACGCGGCCTGACCGTCGACCGGGCGGCGAAGTCCTTCGTGGTCAAGGTCCCGCGCGCCACGCTGCCCGTCGCCGGCACGTGGCGGGTCCGCCTCGCCGCAGGTCTCGCGAACGAGGCCGGCGACGGCTTCGCCCCCGCCACCGGCGCCCGCGCCGACCAGACCCGCGTCTACAACGTGTCCTACCGCTCGGTCGACAGCGAGCCGCAGCAGTACAAGCAGGGGACGCTGTCCAACCGCGTCGGCACGACCGCCGCAGCGCGCTCGGCCGACATGGGCAACTACTGGATGGAGGACCACCAGGCCGAGGCGCTCGCGCAGCAGGACGTCTCGGCGTTCGCGCTGGACATCCGCTGGAGCGAGCTGGCGGCCAAGCGGGCGACGCCCGAGCCGCTGGTCACCGGCTGGTCCAACCGCTGGTTCGTCAGCGCCCTGGACCTCGGCGAGGGCGTCGTCGAGAACGCCCCCGGCGGCACCGGCGACCTGCAGCCGAACTACCTCGGCCGGGTCCAGCCGTACGGCGTCTACGTCCCGACCACCTACCGCCCCGGCACGGCGATGCCGCTGACCTGGATGCTGCACAGCCTGTCGGTGCAGCACAACCAGTACGGCGCGCTCGACCCGATGCAGGTGCAGCAGACCTGCGAGGACCGGCAGTCGATCTGCGCGACGACGCTCGGGCGGGGCCCGGACATGTGGTACTTCAACGAGGCCGAGGTCGACTTCTGGGAGGTCTGGAACCGGCTGGCGCACACCTACACGCTCGACCCCGAGCGCACGGTCATCAGCGGCTACTCGATGGGCGGCTACGGGTCGTACAAGCTCGGCCTGTCCTACCCCGACCTGTTCGCCAAGGCGCTCTCGCTGGCCGGTCCGCCGACCTGCGGCATCCGCGTGAGCGGTGACGTCCGCACCCCGGCCAACGAGGGCCGCTGCACCACCGACGGCGACACCAAGCCGCTCGTCGGCAACGCCAAGCACGTGCCCTACGTCATCGCCAGCGGCGTGCTCGACGAGCTGGTGCCGTTCACGTCGATCCTCGAGCAGGTCGACGCCTTCGACAGCCGCGGCTACCGCTACCACGCCGAGTACTACCCGGGCGAGGGCCACATCCCGTACGCCAGCAAGGACGCCTTCGAGGTCCCGACCCGTCAGCTGGGCCGCACGACCCGCGAGCAGGCGGCGGCCCGCGTCGACTACACGTGGTACCCGAACCTGTCGCGGCCCGAGCTGGGCATCGGCACCACCGGCGCCTACTGGCTGCGCGACCTGGCCGCGCGCTCCTCCGCCCCCGGCACGCTGGCCCACGTCGTCGCCCACTCGGCGGCGCTGTCCGAGCCGCTCGTCACCGTGCACAAGGCGCAGAGCGCGGACGTCCCCGGCGACCCGTCGCCGGCCATGGTCACCGACCAGACCTGGCAGCGCACCGGCTACGCGAAGCGCTCGCCGGCCCTGGAGCTGCAGCTGACCGGCGTGTCGTCGCTGCGGGTCGACGCCCGCCGGGCCGGGCTGGCGGACGCGTCGGCGGTCTCGGTGAAGGTCACCTCGGACGGCGCGAGCAGCCTGTCGTTCAGCGGCCTGCGCCCCGGCGCGGTCGTGACGGTCGCCGGCGTCGGACCGCGCACGGCCGACCGCTCCGGCAGCCTCCGGGTGGCCGTCGGCCGCTGACCGGGACAGGCTGACGGCGTGCCCGTCGAGCCGCTGTCCCCGACGCCGCTGCACCCGGTGCGGCGCGCGGTCTTCGCCCAGCACTGGCGCGACCTGACGATGCTGCACTGGGCGGTCGACCCGGCCGTGGTCGCCCCGCTGCTGCCGCGCGGCACCGAGCCCGACCTGCTGGACGGCAGGACGTACGTCGGGCTCGTGCCCTTCGTCATGGCCGGCGTGCGGGTGCCGTGGACGCCGCCGCTGCGGCCCTTCCCGGAGGTGAACGTCCGGCTCTACGTCGTGGACGCAGACGGCCGGCGCGGTGTCGTCTTCCGCTCGCTGGAGGCGTCGCGGCTGCTGCCCGTGGTGACCGCGCGGGTCGGCTACCACCTGCCCTACCACTGGGCCCGGATGACGGTCCGGCACGGGCCGTCCACGGTGTCCTACGAGACGAGCCGCCGCGGGCCGGGGCGGCGGGGCGCGGGCGGGCTCGTCCGGGTGCGGATCGGCCCGCCGGTCGTGCCGGACGAGCTGACGACGTTCCTCACGGCACGGTGGGGCCTCTACTCCGACTGGTACGGCGGCCGCACCGCCTGGGCCCCGGTCGAGCACCCGCCCTGGCAGGTGCACGCGGCGACGCTGCTGACGCTGAGCGACACCCTCTGCGCCGACGCCGGCCTGCCCGTCACCGGCGCCGCCGGACCACGTCATGTGGTCGCCGGGCGTGCCGGTGCGGTTCGGCCGGCCTCGCGTGCTGGCGTAGCCGGCCCTCCGCGCGGGAACGCTCCGCGCGTGATCTTCGCCTTCTTCTCCGCCCGCCTGCGCCAGTGGCTCGTCCTCGCCGTCGTCGTGCCGCTGGTCGGCCGGCTGCTCCAGCTCGTCGGCGTGCGCCTCGGCGGCCGCAACCCGCGCGTCGGCAAGGCGCTCACCTCCACCGGCGGCCGGCTCCGCGGCGCGAGCACCCGCCGCGGCGCCGCCGCCGGTAGGTCGAGACCCTCGTCCCGCTAGCTGAGCGGGGCGAGGCCGTTGGCCTCGCGGACCACCGCCACCACCTCGCGCATGATCTGGGTGAGCTCGAAGTCCTTGGGCGTGAACACCCGGGCGACGCCCTGCGCACGCAGCCGCGCGGCGTCCCCGTCCGGCACGATGCCGCCGACGACGACCGGGACGTCGCCGATGCCGGCGTCCTGCAGACCGCGCAGCACGGCCGGGACGGCCTCCATGTGCGAGCCGGACAGGATCGACAGCCCGATGACGTGGACGTCCTCCTCGACCGCGGCGGCCACGATCTGGCCGGCCGTCAGGCGGATGCCCTGGTAGACGACCTCGAAGCCGCAGTCGCGGGCGCGTACGGCGATCTGCTCCGCGCCGTTGGAGTGGCCGTCGAGGCCGGGCTTGCCGACGAGGAAGCGCAGGCGGACGCCCATCTCCTCGCCGGTCTGCCGGACCAGCTCGCGGACCGCGGCGATCTCGGAGCCGGCGACGCCCGCCCCGGAGACGGCGCCGGAGACGCCGGTGGGCGCGCGGTACTCGCCGTAGACCTCGCGCAGCGCCCCCGCCCACTCGCCGGTGGTGACGCCGGCGCGGGCGCAGTCGAGCGTGGCGGCCATGAGGTTGACGTCGGTCTTGGCCGCGTCGCGCAGCGCGCGCAGCGACTCGTCGACCGCCGCGGCGTCGCGGCCGGCCTTCCACTCCTGGAGCGCCGCGATGGCGCGCTCCTCGACCTCCGGCTCGACGACCATGATCGCGGCGTCGATGTCGGCGAGCAGCGGGTTGGGCTCGGTGGTCGTGAACCTGTTGACGCCGACGACGACGTCCTCGCCGGCCTCGATGCGGCGGCGGCGCTCGGCGTGCGAGGCGACCAGCGCGCTCTTCATGTAGCCGGTCTCGACCGCCGCGACCGCGCCGCCCATCGCCTGGACCTTGTCGACCTCCTGGCGGACCTCGGCGACCAGCGCGGCGACCTTGCCCTCGACGACCACGGAGCCGGTGAACAGGTCGTCGTACTCGAGCAGGTCGGTCTCGAAGGCCAGCACCTGCTGCAGCCGCAGCGACCACTGCTGGTCCCACGGGCGGGGCAGGCCGAGCGCCTCGTTCCACGCGGGCAGCTGCACGGCGCGGGCGCGGGCGTCCTTGGAGAGCGTGACCGCGAGCATCTCGAGCACGATGCGCTGGACGTTGTTCTCCGGCTGCGCCTCGGTCAGCCCGAGCGAGTTGACCTGCACGCCGTAGCGGAAGCGCCGGTGCTTGGCGTCCTTGACCCCGTAGCGACTGGACAGGAGCTCGTCCCACAGCTGGGTGAAGGCGCGCATCTTGCACATCTCCTCCACGAAGCGGACACCCGCGTTGACGAAGAAGGAGATGCGGGCGCAGACCTCGCCGAACCGCTCGTCCGGCACCTGGCCGGAGGCCTTCACCGCGTCGAGGACGGCGATCGCGGTGCACAGGGCGTACGAGATCTCCTGGACCGGCGTCGCCCCGGCCTCCTGCAGGTGGTAGCTGCAGATGTTGATCGGGTTCCACTTGGGGATCTCGGTGACCGTGTAGGCCACCATGTCGGTGATCAGCCGCAGGGACGGGCCGGGCGGGAAGACGTACGTCCCGCGCGACAGGTACTCCTTGATGATGTCGTTCTGCGTCGTGCCCGACAGCGACGAGGCCGGCGCGCCCTGCTCCTCGGCGGCGACCTGGTAGAGCGCCAGCAGCCACATGGCGGTGGCGTTGATGGTCATCGAGGTGTTCATGGTGTCGAGCGGGATGCCGTCGAAGAGCTGCCGCATGTCGCCGAGGTGGCTGACCGGGACGCCGACCTTGCCGACCTCGCCGCGGGCCAGCTCGTCGTCGGGGTCGTAGCCGGTCTGCGTCGGCAGGTCGAAGGCGACCGACAGGCCGGTCTGCCCCTTGCTCAGGTTGTTGCGGTAGAGCTCGTTCGACTCCCTGGCGCTGGAGGATGTCCCGCGTACGTCCGCATCACCCAGGGCTTGTCGCGCTGGGCGCGGGCCGCCGGCGCCTCGGTCGGGACATCCGCCCCGGGCACCTCGGCGCCGATGGACTGGGTCTGCTCGGTCATGGATCTGCCCCTCGCTCGCGGTCGAGCGAAGCGTAACCGGGACGACACGTCCGACTCCCGGCAGGCCGGGTGACCTGCGCCTCAGGCGGACAGGCGCGTACGGGTCTGGCGCAGCACCCGGTCGAGCCGCGTGAGGTGCAGCAGGCGGGCCACCCCGGCCGGGACGTCGCGCAGCACGAGCACCCGCCCGGCGCGCCCGGCGTGGCGGTGCGCCCCGACGAGCAGCCCGAGCCCGGTGGCGTCCAGGGCCTCCAGGCCGGCGACGTCGAGCACCAGCTCGCCGCGACCCAGCTGGACCTGCTCGAACAGCGCCAGCCGCACGTCGGCGGCCGCCGCGACGTCGAGGCGGCCGGTGAGCCGCACGAGGACGCCCGGGTCGCGCACGTCGACGACGCACCCGTCCGCTGCGGTGGGCACGGGCGTCGTCCTGTCGCCCGCCACCGTCATCCCTGCTGCCACGGTCATGCCCGACTCCTGCCCTGCCGTGAGGTCGTCACCGGCCGTCCGGACCGGTCCCCCACCCCGGTAGACGCTCGGGAGGGCGGATCGGTTGCCTGCGCGGTCCCGACCTTGATCCCATGCCGGGCCCCTGCTCTCGAGGAGGCGCGCCGCGGCCGGGGCTGTCACACTGGGGGCACGGCGAACGGAAGGCCCGGTGTGATCGTCTCGAGCTACCACTACCTGCTCGGCCCGCTGGTGGCCGCGGTCGCGCTCGCGCTGATCGTGCTGATGTGCCGCTGGGTGTTCTCGACCAGCACCCGGGACCGCCGCAACGCCGAGGCCCGCGCCCGGGCGCAGGCGGCCGGCGACTACGGCCTGCTCGTGCCGGTCGCCGTGGTCCGCACCCAGGAGGACGCCGACCTGCTGCGCGACGTGCTCCGCGACGCCGGCATCCGCGGCACCATCGCGGCCGCCCCGAGCGGCGGGCTGGCCGTGCTGGTCTTCCGCGCCGACGCCACCCGCGCCAGCAGCCTCGTCAGCCGCTAGTCAGAAGGGCTCGTCGGCGACCGTCTCGCGGCGCACGACGGCCCCGAGCCGGGTGAGCGACTCCAGGAAGCCCTGGTAGCCGCGGTCCACGTGGTGCACGTCGCCGACCTCGGTGGTGCCCTCGGCGCAGAGGCCGGCCAGCACCAGCGCCGCGCCGGCCCGGATGTCGTGGGCCCGCACGGGCGCGCCGGACAGCCGCTCCCGGCCGCGTACGACCGCGTGGTGCCCGTCGGTGCGGACGTCGGCGCCGAGCCGGGACAGCTCGTTGACGAACATCCAGCGCGCCTCGAAGACGTTCTCGGTGATCATCGCCGTGCCGTCGGCCACCGCGTTGAGCGCGAGCACCATCGGCTGCAGGTCGGTCGGGAAGCCCGGGTAGGGCAGCGTCACGACGTCGACCGAGACCGGCCGCCGGTCCATGCGGACCCGGAAGCCGTCCGGCTGCACGTCGACGCTCGCGCCGGCGCTGACCAGCTTGTCGAGGGCGATCTCCAGGTGGGCGGCCTGGCCGCCCGTGACCAGCACATCGCCCTGCGTCATGACCGCGGCCACGGCGTAGGTCCCCGCCACGATCCGGTCGGGCACGGTCGCGTGGCTGGCCACCGGCGCGAGCCGCTCGACGCCCTCGACCTCGAGCGTCGAGGTGCCGATGCCGCCGATCTGCGCGCCCATCTGCACGAGGAACTGGCACAGGTCGACGATCTCGGGCTCGCGCGCCGCGTTGTCGATCGTCGTCGTGCCCTTGGCCAGCACGCCGGCCATGAGGAGGTTCTCGGTCGCGCCGACGCTCGGGAAGTCCAGCCACACCGGCGCCCCGGTCAGCCGCGGCGCCCGCGCGATGAGGTAGCCGTGCTCGCTCTCGACCGTGGCGCCGAGCTTGGTCAGCCCGGCGATGTGGAAGTCGAGGCCGCGCGAGCCGATGGCGTCGCCGCCGGGCAGGGCGACCTTCGCCTCGCCGCAGCGCGCCACCAGCGGGCCGAGCACCGCGATCGAGGCGCGCATCCGGCGTACGAGGTCGTAGTCGGCCTCGTGGCCCGGCGTCTCCGGCACGGTGATCGCGACGGTGCCCTCGCCGCGCTCGACGGTGCAGCCCAGGCGCCGGAGCACCTCGCTCATGATCGAGACGTCCAGGATGTCGGGAACGGCCGTCAGCGTCGTGGTGCCCTCGGCGAGAAGCGTGGCCGCCATCAGCTTCAGCACGCTGTTCTTCGCGCCGGTCACCTGCACCTCGCCGGCGAGCCGGGCACCGCCCTCGACCACGAAGCGCTCCACACCGGTCAGTCTAGGGAGGCAACCCTGCGGGCCGAGCCGGCGTCTCTCCCCCCGTACGACACCACTCGAGGGGGAGATCGTGGACGGACCTGGACGTGAGGCGTTCCGGGAGTACGTCGTGGCGCGGTCGCCGGCCCTGCTGCGCACCGCCTACCTGCTGACCGGCAGCAAGGCCGACGCGGAGGACCTGCTGCAGACCGCGCTGGCCAAGACCTACCTGGCCTGGGGGCGGATCCGCGAGCGCGAGGCGGTCGACGCCTACGTGCGCCGGGTGATGGTCAACACGCAGACGTCCTTCTGGCGCCGCCGCAAGGTGGACGAGAGACCCACGGCTGACCTGCCGGACCGGGGTGGCGGCCGCGACCTGACCGCCGACCTCGACCTGCACGACGCGCTCTGGACCGCGCTGGCCCGCCTGCCCAAGCGGCAACGGGCCGCGGTGGTCCTGCGCTACTACGAGGACCTCTCCGAGGCCGAGACGGCCGCGGTGCTCGGCGTCTCCGTCGGCACCGTCAAGAGCACGACCTCCCGCGCCCTCGCGAAGCTGCGCGACGACGGCGCTGAGGGTGGCCTGCGCGACGACCCGCGCGGCGACCTGCCCACGCTCGACCTCAACCCCGGAGCTGTGCGATGACCCTCGACGAGGAGCTGCGCGAGGCCCTCAGCCGGCGCGCTCGCAGCCTGGACCCCGCCCCCGACCCGCTCGCCGGCATCGAGCGCCGCGCCCGCGGCATCCGCCGCCGCCGGGCTGCGGCCGCGGTGACCTCCACCGCGCTCGCCGTGCTCGCCGTCGTCGGCGCCGGGAGCCTGCTGGGCCCGGACGGCCCCGGCCGGAAGCCCGGCGAGGTCGCGACGTCGGCCGCGCCGACCCCAGCGGCGACGCCCTCCGCCTACCCGGCCGCGCTCGACCTCGCCGACCCCTGGCCCTACCGGGGCGACCGCGCGGTGATCGCGGACCGCGACGGCCTCACCCGCGCCTGGTCCGACAGCCACCCCGGCACGACCTCCGTGGTGCCGCTGTTCGGGCAGGTCTGGGAGCCGTCGGGGCAGCCCGAGGTCGTCGTGCTCGCCCGCGGGACGAGCGACCGCTGGGGCGTGCTCACCGGCTCCGAGGCGGGCTGGCAGGTCGCCGTCGACCAGCCGCTGACCGGGGAGACGCTCCTGCTGGTGGCGCCGCTGCCCGGGGACGAGACGGCGCGCCTGCTCGTCGTGGCGGCGCCCGAGGCGACGGACCTCGCCTACCGCGAGGACGACCGGACGGCGTCGCAGACGCAGCCCGTGCCGCTCGCGGTCCTGGCCCCGGGCGTGGCCACCGGGCCCTTGCCTGGTGACCGGCCGGACGACGAGGTCACGGGCAGGGCCGGTGACCTGGTGTTCGGGACGTCGGTGCCCGACCTCGCACCGGAGCCGGCCGCCGCTCCCGACAACGTCGTGGACTGGCCGGTCCGGGGCGGCCCGGTCGACCCGCAGCTGGTGCTGACGGCGCGCAGCGCGTACGCGACGGCTCGGGAGGTCCCCGTCGGCGAGGTGCAGGAGAAGGTGCTGTTCACCGGCAGCCGCGGCACCGGCCGGGGCTACCTGCTGGGGCAGTTCTGGCGGGCGGGAGCCTCGTCGGCGGACACCTTCGCGGTCAGACTGAGCAGCCCGGACGACGTCGAGCCGCAGCTCTACCGGCCGCTGTCGGACAGCTCCGCCGCCGCGGCGATGTTCCTGTCCGGCACGTCCCCCGGCGGCGGCTCCCTGGTGGTCGTGCCGCGCCCGGGCACCGGCCAGGTCCTCTACGCGCCGTCGGCCACGGCCGCCTTCGCACCGGTCGGCAGCGACGACCCGGCGCTCGACGGGGTGGTCGTCTTCGGCCGGCCCGACAGCGCCGAGCGCGCCGGGACCGACCGGGTGCGGCTGCTGGACGGCGACGGCCGCGAGCTGGCCACGCTGGACGTCTTCGACCTGCTCTGCGGCGCCACCTCCTGCGGCTGACCGCCGACCGGCCATGAGCCCGGCCCTGACCTAGGGTCGGGCTCATGGCCGTCCACCTCACCCGCATCTACACCCGTACCGGCGACGACGGCACCACCGCCCTCGGCGACATGAGCCGGGTCCGCAAGACCGACCCGCGCCTGGCCGCGTACGCCGACGTCGACGAGGCCAACTCCTCGCTCGGTGTGGCCCTCGCCCTCGGCGGCCTCGAGCCCGACCTCGCCGCCCTGCTGCTGCGGGTGCAGAACGAGCTCTTCGACGTCGGCGCCGACCTGTGCACGCCGGTGACGCCCGACCCGGAGTACCCGCCGCTGCGGGTCACCCCCGACTACACCGCCCGGCTCGAGGCCGCCTGCGACACGTGGAACGAGCGGCTGGAGAAGCTCAACAGCTTCATCCTCCCGGGCGGCACCCCCGGCGCGGCGCTGCTGCACGTCTCGCGCACCGTCGTGCGGCGGGCCGAGCGCGGGGTCTGGGCGCTGCTCGAGGAGCAGCCCGAGACGACCAACGCCGAGGCGGCGCTCTACCTCAACCGGCTCTCGGACCTGCTGTTCATCCTGGCCCGGGTGGCCAACCCCGGCGGCGACGTGCTCTGGAAGCCGGGCGGCGAGCGCTGACCGCCTCGGAGGCCTCCCCGGCGACTGATCCAGGCGCTCCCGGTGTCGCCCTGAGCGCACCGGAGCCGCCTGGATCAGGGCGTACGCAGTGCTGGCCGGCGCAGGTCGAGCGGCGAGCGCTGACGGTGCCCGGCGCCGCTGCCGCGCCGCTCCGGCCCCGGTGCGGTGCTCCGGGAAGCACGCGTCCGGAGAACCGGTCATCTGTGCGCTCTTCCGGACCTGGGCCGACCGCGGCACCGCCCCCGCGCATTGCCCTCGCCAGCGGCACCAGACGTGGCCCACCGCGAGGAGCAGGGTCAGCCCGGGAGGGTGGCGCCGGGCGGGCGGGCCTCGAGCCAGGCCAGGAAGCCGGTCACCGCGCCGCCCTCCATCGCCAGCTCGACCGGGCCGGCGCCGGAGCGGCACTCCATGACGACGGCGCCCTTGAGCAGCGCCAGCGACTCGGGCCCGCGCGGCTCCCGGCGTGAGCGCACCTCGAGGTCACGCCGCGACAGCGTCCGGCGGGGTCGCGGGGCGAGGGAGAACACGCGGTACCACTGCAGGTCGTCGCCCTCGAAGCGGCCGATGCCCAGCACCCAGCCGCGGCCGTGCGTGCCCCGGCGCAGCCGCAGGCTCAGGTCGATGGTGCCGTAGCGGCGCTGCAGGACCCGGCGCCGCGCGATCAGCGTCAGCGGCGCCAGGACGAGCAGCACCAGCGCCAGCTCGAGCACCCGCTCCAGGTCCACGAGGGCGCTCCGGCTCGATCGGCGGGGCTACTGGCCGGCGGCGCGCAGCCGGCTCTCGGCCCGCCGCTCGGCGGCGGTGTCGCCCTCGCTGCGGGCCCGGTCGAGGGCCGCGCGGGCGCGGCCGGCGTCGACGTCGCTGCCCATCTCGGCGACCTCGGCGAGGACCGTGACGCCCTCGTCGGTGACCGAGAGGAACCCGCCGTGCACGGCGGCGACGACCTCGCCACCGCTCTGCAGGATCCGCACGGTGCCGCCGTCGACCAGCTGGCCGAGCAGCGGCGTGTGGCCGGGCAGGATGCCGAGCTCGCCCTCCGTGGTGCGGGCGATGACCTCGGTCGCCTCGCCGCTCCAGACCTCGCGCTCGACCGAGACCAGCTCGACGTGGAGCTCTGCCACCATGCCTCCGTAGTGATGTGCCGACCGGGTGAGGTGCGGCAGCGTGCGTGCGGGGGTGGGCCCACTGTATCGGGGGCCCGGTACGGCGAGCGGGCCGGGCCCCGGCGACGGGGCCCGGCCCGCAGGCCGTACTGCGTGCTAGCTGCCGAGCTTCTTGGCGTTGGCCTCGACGTCCTCGACGCCACCGCACAGGAAGAACGCCTGCTCCGGGATGTGGTCGTACTCGCCGGCGATGAGCGCCTTGAAGGAGGCGATCGTCTCGTCGAGCGGGACGAACTTGCCGGGCTGGCCGGTGAAGGCCTCCGCGACGAAGAACGGCTGGGACAGGAAGCGCTGGATGCGGCGGGCCCGGTTGACCAGGACCTTGTCGTCCTCGGAGAGCTCGTCGATGCCGAGGATGGCGATGATGTCCTGCAGGTCCTTGTAGCGCTGCAGGATGCGCTGCACCTCGCGGGCGACGGTGTAGTGCTCGTCGCCGATGAAGCGCGGGTCCAGGATGCGGCTCGTCGAGTCGAGCGGGTCGACGGCCGGGTAGATGCCGAGCTCGGAGATCGAGCGGCTGAGCACCGTGGTGGCGTCCAGGTGGGTGAACGTCGTGTGCGGCGCCGGGTCGGTGATGTCGTCGGCGGGGACGTAGATCGCCTGCAGCGAGGTGATCGAGTGGCCGCGGGTCGAGGTGATGCGCTCCTGGAGCACGCCCATCTCGTCCGCCAGGGTCGGCTGGTAGCCGACGGCCGACGGCATGCGGCCGAGCAGCGTGGAGACCTCGGAGCCGGCCTGCGTGAAGCGGAAGATGTTGTCGATGAACAGCAGCACGTCCTGCTTCTGCACGTCGCGGAAGTACTCCGCCATCGTCAGCGCGGACAGGGCGACGCGCAGGCGGGTGCCCGGCGGCTCGTCCATCTGGCCGAAGACCAGCGCGGTGTCGTCGATGACGCCGGACTCGGTCATCTCACCGAACAGGTCGTTGCCCTCGCGGGTGCGCTCGCCGACACCGGCGAACACCGACACACCACCGAACTCCTTGGCGACGCGGCGGATCATCTCCTGGATGAGCACCGTCTTGCCGACGCCGGCACCGCCGAACAGGCCGATCTTGCCGCCGGAGACGTAGGGCGCCAGCAGGTCGATGACCTTGATGCCGGTGGTGAACATCTCCGTCTTGCTCTCCAGCGTGTCGAACGCCGGGGAGGGACGGTGGATCGGCCAGTAGGTGTCGGCGTCGATGCTCGGGACGTCCATCGGCTGGCCGAGGGCGTTGAACACGTGGCCCTTGGTGGCGTCGCCGACGGGGACCGAGATGGCCGCGCCGGTGTCGCGCACGGGGGCGCCGCGGGTGAGGCCGTCGGTCGGCTGCATGGAGATGGCGCGCACCATGTTGTCGCCGATGTGCTGCGCCGCCTCGAGCGTCAGCGTGGCGGTCTCGCCACCGAGCTGGCGCTCGACGTGGAGGGCGTTGTAGATCTCGGGCATCTCGTCGGGCGGGAACTCCACGTCGACGACGGGACCGATGACGCGGGCGACCCGGCCGGTGCCGCCGGTCGACTCGCGCCCGGACGGGTTCTGGACGGTGACGGTCATGTGCGGGGCCTCCGGGTCGGGATGCAGGTCTTCTGGAGCGGGAGCAGGGTCATGCGTCGGTCAGGGCGGCGGCGCCGCCCACGATCTCGCTGATCTCCTGGGTGATCTCGGCCTGGCGGGCCGAGTTGGCCGCGCGCGTGAGCGACTTGATGAGCTCGTCGGCGTTGTCGGTCGCGGCCTTCATGGCGCGCCGGCGCGAGGCCGACTCCGACGCCGCCGACTCGAGCAGCGCGGCGTAGACCCGGGTCTCGACGTAGCGCGGCAGCAGGGTGTCGAGCAGCGCCTCGGGGCTCGGCTCGAACTCGTACAGCGGCAGCGCGCCCTCGGGCGGGGCCTCGTCGGTCTCCTCGATGACCAGCGGCAGGACGCGGTTGGCGACCGGCCGCTGGGTGAGCGCGGAGACGTACTCGGTGTAGACGACGTGGATCTCGTCGACGCCACCGTCGGCGGTCGCCCGGACGAAGGCGTCGATCAGGGTGTCGGCGACCTCCTTGGCGTCCTCGTAGGTCGGCTGCTCGGAGAAGCCGGTCCAGGACTGCGCGATCTCGCGGCCGCGGAAGCGGTAGTAGCCGACCGCCTTGCGGCCGACCGCGTAGGTCACGGCCTCCTTGCCCTCGCGCCGGAGGGTCTCCTCCAGGGAGCGGGCCTCCTTGAGCGCGTTGGCGTTGTAGCCGCCGGCCAGGCCGCGGTCGCTGGTGATGACCAGGACCGCGGCGCGGGTCGGGTTGTCCTTCTCGGTGACCAGCGGGTGGTCGATGGTCGACTGCGACGCCAGCGCGGAGATCACGCGGGTGATCTGGCGGGCGTACGGCTGGGCCGCCGTGACCCGCTGCTGCGCCTTGACGATGCGCGAGGCGGCGATGAGCTCCATCGCACGGGTGATCTTCTTGGTCGACTGCACCGACCGGATGCGGCGGCGGTAGACGCGGAGCTGAGCACCCATCGCTAGCTGGAGACCTTGGCGCTGCCCTGCGCCGGGGGCTTGTGCCGGGTGATCTTCTCCTGGCCCTCGCCCTCGAGCGCCTCGGCGTCGGCCTCGCGGCCGACCGGGGAGCCGCCGTCGCTGGTCCGGAACTGCTGCTTGAACTCCGCGACGGCCTTCTCCATCTGGCCGACCGTGTCGTCGCCGAGCTTGCCGGTCTGGACGATCGCGTCGTAGATGGCGCTGTGGCTGCGGCCGACGAAGTCGAGGAACTCGGACTCGAAGCGGCGGACGTCCGACACCGGGATGTCGTCGAGGTGGCCGTTGGTGCCGGCCCAGATCGAGAGCACCTGCCGCTCGACCGGGAACGGGGAGTACTGCCCCTGCTTGAGCAGCTCGACCAGGCGGGCACCGCGCTCGAGCTGCTGCTTGGACGCCTTGTCGAGGTCGGAGCCGAAGGCAGCGAACGCCTCCAGCTCGCGGTACTGCGCGAGGTCCAGGCGCAGGCGGCCGGAGACCGCCTTCATCGCCTTGATCTGCGCGGAGCCACCGACGCGGGAGACCGAGATGCCGACGTTGATGGCCGGACGGACACCGGAGTTGAACAGGTCCGTCTCGAGGAAGATCTGGCCGTCGGTGATCGAGATGACGTTGGTCGGGATGAACGCCGAGACGTCGTTGCCCTTGGTCTCGATGAGCGGCAGGCCGGTCATCGAGCCGCCGCCGAGCTCGTCGGAGAGCTTCGCGCAGCGCTCCAGCAGGCGGGAGTGCAGGTAGAAGACGTCACCCGGGTAGGCCTCGCGGCCCGGCGGGCGGCGCAGCAGCAGCGAGATGGCGCGGTAGGCGTCGGCCTGCTTGGACAGGTCGTCGAAGACGATGAGGACGTGCTGGCCCTGGTACATCCAGTGCTGGCCGATCGAGCTGCCGGTGTAGGGCGCGAGGTACTTGATGCCGGCCGGCTGCGACGCGGGCGCCGCGACGACGGTCGTGTACTCCAGGGCGCCGGACTCCTCGAGGCGACCGACGATCTCCGCGATCGTCGAGCCCTTCTGGCCGATGGCGACGTAGATGCACTTGACCTGGCGCTTGGGGTCGCCGCTCTTCCAGTTGTCGCGCTGGTTGATGATCGCGTCGAGCGCCACCGCGGTCTTGCCGGTCTGGCGGTCGCCGATGATCAGCTGGCGCTGGCCGCGGCCGATGGCGGTCATGGCGTCGACCGCCTTGATGCCGGTCTGCAGCGGCTCGCCGACGGGCTGGCGCTGGACCACGGTCGGGGCCTGGAGCTCCAGGATGCGGCGGGTCTCGGCGACGATCTCGCCCTTGCCGTCGATCGGCTCGCCCAGCGGGTTGACGACGCGGCCGAGGAAGCCGTCGCCGACCGGCACCGAGAGGATGTCGCCGGTGCGGCGGACCGCCTGGCCCTCCTCGATGGCGGCCGGGTCGCCCAGGATGACGCAGCCCACCTCGCGCATGTCGAGGTTGAGCGCGAGGCCGAGGGCGCCGCCCTCGAACTCGAGCAGCTCGTTGGCCATCGTGGAGTAGAGGCCCTCCACGCGCGCGATGCCGTCGCCGACCTCCGTGACGACGCCGACCTCCTCGCGGGTCGTCTCCGCCGTGTACGACGTGACGTACTGCTCGATGGCCGACCGGACGTCCTCCGGCCGGATGCTGAGCTCCGTCATCTGCGCGATCCCTGCTCTCTTGTCCGTGGGTCTTCTCAGTATGGGGCGTACTAGCCGGCGAGCCGGCGGCGCACGGTCTGCGAGCTGGCGCGCCACCGTGCCGTCGAGCACCTCGTCGCCGACGCGCACCTGCACGCCGCCGAGCACCGAGGGGTCGACGTCGATCTGCAGCGCGACCTCGCGGCCGTAGATGCGTGCGAGCGACCGCGACAGGCGCTGCTCCTGCGTCGCGTCGAGCGGTGCGGCGACGCGCACGGAGGCCACCAGGCGCTGACGGCGGGCCGCAGCCAGCCGGGACAGCTCCTCGAGCGCGGTCTCCAGCGACCGGCCGCGCGGGCGGGTGACCGCGATCTCGACGAGGCGGACCGTCGCCGGCCGCGCCTTGCCGTCGAGCAGCGAGTGCACGAGCGCGCTCTTGCGGTCGGCCGGCAGGCCCGGGTCGGTCAGCGCGGCCCGCAGGTCGAGCTCCCGCTCCAGCAGCCGGGCGAAGCGGAAGAGCTCGTCCTCCACGTCGTCGAGCACGCCGTCGCCCTCGGCCGCGTTGAGCGCGGCGTTGGCGGCGATCGTCTCGACGGCCTGGCGCAGGTCGGTCGGGCCCGACCACGGCAGCGCCACCAGCTCGCGGAACGTGCTGAGCGGCAGCGCGGAGAGCTGGCCGCCGAGCAGGTTGTCGGCCAGCCCCCGCCGGGCGTCCGGGGAGGACGCCGGGTCGGTGAAGGCCCGCCGGAGCGACGGCTCGCGGTCGAGCAGGGCGGCGACGGCGTACAGGCCCTCGCTCACCTCGTTCGAGCCGGCGCCGTCGGGCAGCGAGGCGACCTGCGCCTCGAAGCTCTCGAGCGCCGTCCGCAGGGACGTGCGGCTGGTGCCGTCCATCAGGTGGTCGCCGTACGGGCCGACGTGCCCTCGAGCTCGTCGAGGTAGCGGTCGACCGTGCCGCGGCGACGGACGTCGTCCTCGAGGGACTCGCCGACGATGCGGCTCGCCAGGTCGACGGCGAGCGCCCCGACCTCGCGACGCAGCTCGGCCAGCGCCTGCTGGCGCTCGGACGCGATCTGCGCGGCACCGGCCTCGATGATGCGCTGCCGCTCGGCAGCACCCTCGGACCGCGCCGCCTCGACGATCTCGGCGCGCTGCGCCTGCGCCTCGGTGCGGATGCGGCCCGCCTCGTCACGTGCCTCGGCCAGCTGCTGCTCGTACTGCTGCTTCAGCTGCTGCGCCTCGGCCCGGTCCTGCGCGGCCTGGGCGATCGCACCCTCGATCGACTCCGTGCGGTCGTGGAAGGTCTTCTCGAAGACCGGGAAGACCTTCGCCCGCAGGAAGAGGAAGAGCAGGGTGAACGCGACCAGGCCGACGATCAGCTCGGACAGGTGAGGCAGGAGCGGGCTGGGCTCCTCCTCAGCGGCGAGCTGGAGGACCAGGTCGGTGGCCGAGGTTCAGCCATCGTCAGAGCGCGAACGCGAGGCCGATGCCGATGATGGCAAGTGCCTCAGCGAGCGCGAAGCCCAGGATGGCGATGCTCTGGAGCACGCCGCGCGCCTCCGGCTGACGCGCCACGCCGCTGATGTACGCGGCGAAGATCAGGCCGATGCCGATGCCCGGGCCGATGGCCGCGAGGCCGTACCCGACCATGTTGACATTGCCGTCCATGGTGTTTCCTTCCGAAGAGCGTGCGCGGGATGGTGCGGCTGGTGGTGCACCGGAGCCCGGGTCGTCGACCCGGGCCCCGAAGTCAGTGGGAGCTCAGTGCTCGTCGGCGAGCGCTCCGCCGATGTAGAGCGCGGACAGCAGGGTGAAGACGAAGGCCTGCAGGATCTGCACGAAGCCCTCGAAGAACGTGAGGACGATGCTGCCCAGCAGCGAGACCGAGCCGGCGGCGATGCCGACGACACCGCCCTTGTCGAAGACGAGGTACTCGCCACCGAGGACGAACAGCAGCAGCACGAGGTGCCCGGCGAACATGTTGAACGTGAGTCGCAGGCAGAGCGTGACCGGCCGGACGATGACGGTGGAGAAGAACTCGATCGGCGCCAGGAGGATGTAGACCGGCCACGGGATCCCGGCCGGGAACATCATCTCCTTGAAGTAGCGCCCGGCGCCCACGCGCTGGATGCCGATGTAGTTGAAGATGACGCAGGAGATCACCGCGAGGAACAGCGGGATCGCGATCCGCGAGGTCGCCGGGAACTGCAGCACCGGGATGATGCCGGAGATGTTCAGCACGGCGATGAAGAAGAACAGGGTGGCCAGGTAGGGGACGTACTTGATCCCCTCCTTGCCGATGGAGTCGATCGCGATCGAGTTGCGCACGAAGCCGTACGCCGACTCGCCGGCGAACTGCAGCTTGCCCGGCACCCGCTGGGCGCGGCGGCTGGCGAGGTAGAAGAACACCGCCACGGCGAGCGTGCCGAGCACGATGATGAGCATGGGCTTGGTGAAGAAGGAGCCCTCACCGAACAGCCCCGGGAACTCGAAGTCGCGCGGCCCAGGGCTCTGGAAGCCCTCCGGAGCCACGGAGCTGGCGAGTGACGAGCTGGTCACGGTGTCCCTTCCCTACGAGCCGAGCACGGCGCGATACGTGGTGCGCGGGCCGTCATCCGGCCCTACCGTAGCGAAACCAGACGAGGTACAGCCCACCGCCCATGCCGAGCAGCAGGCCGACCATGACGGGCAGCGAGCTGTCGAGCCAGGCGCCGACGAGGCCACCGACCAGGCCCCAGAACAGCACGCCCGAGGTGATCAGTCCGAAGGCCCCCCAGGCGTCCTGCTCCCCCTTGCGGTGGGCGGCACCTGGTGTCTCCTCCGGGCGACGAGCAGCATGATCGTCGGCCACGGGCGCCACAGTACTAGGTGCCCTCGGACCGGCTGAGCAGGGCCACCTGCGTGCCGGTCCAGACGACCGTGCACACGATGATGCTCAGCCCGATCGCCGTGCCGTCCACCAGGTCCTCGCTGTCGGCGATGCGCAGCATGAGCAGGGCGAGGGCCAGGCGCAGCGTGTAGTTGACGAGCAGGACGGCGAGCCCGAGGGCGGCCTTGTCCTCCTGCCCGCGCGACAGCAGGATCGGCAGCACGCCGGACCAGAAGAACAGCACCACCACCGCCGTGCCGATCAGCGCAGAGACCACGCCGCGGTCGCCGAGCTGCACCCCCGCCACGACCGCGCAGACCGCGCCGGCCAGCAGCGTGAGCAGCGGGGCGCCGACCAGCCGGCGGCCCCTAGTCGCGGGAGGCACGGGCCCGCAGCCTCGGGACGCTGGAGGCGATGAGGGCGACCATGGCGAGCGCGGCGACCGAGCCGAGCACCGGCAGCGGCCCGTCGCTCACCGAGACGGCCACGCCCCCGAACGCGAGCAGCGCGGTCCAGAAGTACATGATCAGCACCGCCCGCCGGTGGCTGTGGCCGATCTCCAGCAGCCGGTGGTGCAGGTGCGCCTTGTCCGGCGAGAACGGCGAGCGGCCGGCCCGGGTGCGGCGGACCACGGCCAGCAGCAGGTCGACCAGCGGGACGGCGAGCACCGCGACGGGGAGCAGCAGCGGCAGCAGGACCGCGAAGTTGGCCTCGGCCGGCAGGTTGCCGTAGCTGAACTGGCCGGTCAGGCTGGTCACCGACGCGGCCAGCATCAGGCCGATCAGCATCGCGCCGGTGTCGCCCATGAAGATGCGCGCCGGGTTGAAGTTGTGCGGCAGGAAGCCCAGGCACACGCCGGCCAGCACCACGGCGATCAGGGTCGGCGAGCTGATGCGCTGCTGGGAGATGCCCTCGGTGACCGAGCCGCTCGACAGCGCGTAGGAGAAGGCGAAGAAGGCCAGCGCGGCGATCGCGCCGACGCCGGCGGCCAGGCCGTCCAGGCCGTCGACGAAGTTGATGGCGTTGATGGTCAGCAGCGCGAGCAGGATCGTCAGCGGCACGCCCTCCGCCCCGAGCGCGAACGCCCCGAGCCCGGGCAGCGTCAGGGTCAGCATCTGCAGGCCGAGCAGCACCATCACGCCGGCCGCGACCACCTGGCCGGCCAGCTTGGTCAGCGCGTCCAGGCCCCAGATGTCGTCGGCGATCCCGAGCAGCACGATGACGCCGCCGCCGGCGAGCACCGCCAGCACGTCGGAGTAGGTGAACACCGACTGCAGCGCCGGCAGCGCGTGCGCGACCAGGAAGGCGGCCGCCACGCCGGCGTACATCGCCAGGCCGCCGAGGCGCGGCGTCGGCGTGTCGTGCACGTCGCGGTCGCGGACCGCCGTCATCGCGCCGACCTTCAGCGCGAAGACCCGCGCGACGGGGGTCAGCAGGTAGGTGACCGCCGCGGCGACCAGCAGGACGAGCAGGTACTCCCGCACCGGGGTCTAGTGCGGGTAGGCCGGGTGCGCGTCGACGAGGGCCTGCACGCCCTGGCGCACGTCGTCGGCGGCGGAGCCGTCCTCGTCCCGGACGGCGCGGGCGATCAGCGACGCGATCTCCTTCATGTCGCCCTCGACCATGCCCTGCGTCGTGACGCTCGGGCTGCCCACGCGGATGCCGGAGGCGACCGACGGCGGCTGCGGGTCGTACGGGATGGCGTTCTTGTTCAGCACGATGCCGGCCCGGCCGCAGCGCTCCTCGGCGTCCTTGCCGCTGACGCCGATGCCCTGCAGGTCGAGCAGGGCGAGGTGGGTGTCGGTGCCGCCGGTGACCGGGCGCATGCCCTCGGCCGCCAGCGCCTCGGTCAGCGCCTGCGCGTTGGCGATGACCTGCCGGGCGTACGCGGCGTACTCCGGCGTCGCGCACTCGCGGAAGTTGACGGCCTTGGCGGCGACGGCCTGCATGAGCGGGCCGCCCTGCATCATCGGGAAGACGGCCTTGTCGAGCGCCGCGGCGTGCTCGGCCTTGCAGACCAGGGCGCCGCCGCGCGGGCCGCGGAGCACCTTGTGGGTCGTGAAGGTGACGACGTCGGCGTACGGCACCGGGCTGGGGATCGCCTTGCCGGCGACCAGGCCGATGAAGTGGGCGGCGTCGACCATGAAGACCGCGCCCACCTCGTCGGCGACCGCGCGGAAGGCGGCGAAGTCGATGGTGCGCGGGATGGCGGAGCCGCCGGCGATGATCATCTTCGGCTTGTGCTCGCGGGCCAGGTCGCGCATCTGGTCGTAGTCGATGTCCTCGGTGTCCTTGGCGACGCCGTAGTGGACGGCGTTGAACCACTTGCCGCTGAAGGACACCTTCGAGCCGTGCGTGAGGTGGCCGCCGTGCGGCAGCGACATCGCCAGCACCGTGTCGCCGGGCTTGAGGAACGCGCCGTAGACGGCGATGTTCGCGCTCGCGCCGCTGTGCGGCTGCAGGTTGGCGTGCTCGGCGCCGAACAGGTCCTTGGCGCGCTGGATGCCGATCGTCTCGGCGACGTCGACGACCTCGCAGCCGCCGTAGTAGCGCCGGCCCGGGTAGCCCTCGGCGTACTTGTTGGACAGCGTGCTGCCGAGCGCGGCGAGCACCGCCGGCGAGGTGAAGTTCTCGCTGGCGATGAGCTGCAGGCCGCTGCGCAGCCGGGTCAGCTCGTCGACCAGGACCCCGGCGATCTCGGGGTCCTGCTGCTGCAGGCTGGCGTAGTCCGGGCCGTAGTACGTCATGCGGCTCAGCGTACGGGGGCGGTGCCCCCCAGCAGCTCCAGCGGCGCGCGCAGCGCCTCCTGGATCAGCGCGGCGCAGGCGGCGAAGGCGCTCTCGGGAGCGTGGTAGGGGTCGGCGAGGTCGTCGTCGGCGGGCGTCTCCGGCGGCACCAGCCCGCGCTTGCCGGCGGCGGCCTTGACCAGCGCGCGGGCGCGCTCGGCCGGGTCGCCGTCGGGCAGCGCGGTCGGGTCGACCGCGGCCGCGAGCCGGGCGAACTCCCGCAGCGTGAACGTGCGGGCGGCCGCCCGCGGCTGCAGGACGACGGCCGCGGCGCGGTGCTCGCGGGTGGCGGCCAGCACCAGGTCGGCCGCGACGACGTGCTCGGCGACCAGCTCGCGGGCCCGGAAGGCCGACCCGTCGACGTCGTACGACGCGAGCGTCGACAGCGCGTACGGCTCCATCGGCGAGCCGGTGTGGCCCCAGGTGCCGGCCGACTCGACCACGAAGCCGGCGGCCTGCTCGCCGAGGCGAGCCTGCAGCCCGTCTGCCATGAGCCGCTCGGCCATCGGCGAGCGGCAGATGTTGCCGGTGCAGACGTGCAGGACGCGGAAGCTCACGGACTCACCTCGAGGTCGGGCAGCAGCTCCTGCAGGCGGGCGACCTCGAGCGCACCGGCGCGCAGCACCTGCGGCCGCTCCCCGGTCAGGTCGACGATGGTGCTCGGGACGGCGGCACTGCTCGGCCCGCCGTCGAGGTAGGCCGCCACGACGGTGCCGAGCTGCTGCTGGGCGTGCTCGACGTCGGTGGCCGGCGGCAGGCCGCTGCGGTTGGCGCTGCTGACGGCCAGCGGGCCGGTCTTCTCCAGCACCGCGAGCGCGACCGGCTGCAGCGGCATGCGCACCGCGACGGTGCCGCGGGTCTCCCCCAGGTCCCAGGCCAGGCTCGACGCGGCCCGCACGACGACGGTCAGCGGGCCGGGCCAGAAGGCCTCGACCAGCGTGCGGGCGTCGCGCGGCACGTCGTCGCACAGGCCGTCGAGGGTGCGCCAGGCACCGACGAGGACGGGCACCGGCATGTCGCGGCCGCGGCCCTTGGCCTGCAGCAGCCGCGCCACCGCGTCCGGGGAGAAGGCGTCGGCGGCGATGCCGTAGACCGTGTCGGTGGGCAGCACGACGAGGTCACCGCGCTGCAGGGCGTCGACCGCGGCGGACACGCCGACGGTCGCGTCGCGCCCCTCCCGTACGTCGTACGTCGTGCTCACGCGCCGCTCCAGCGGGCGGTGACGAACCGGTCGCGGCCGGCCAGGTCCTTGTGGTCGGCGACCTCGGTCCAGCCGCCCGACACCCTCGAAGAACGCGGGCGCGGTCTCGCCCTGGCGGTCGGAGTGCTCGACCACGATCAGGCCGCCGGGCTTGAGGAGCCGGCGGGCGGCCTGCTCGACCAGCCGGATGACGTCCAGGCCGTCCTCGCCCGCCCACAGCGCGATGCCGGGGTCGTGGTCCAGGACCTCCGGGTCGGGGATGTGCGCCTCGGTCGTGGCGACGTAGGGCGGGTTGCTGGCGACCAGGTCGACCTGCCCGTCGAGCTCGGGCAGGGCGTCCTCCGCGCTGCCCAGGTGCAGCTGCACCTCCGGGTCGCCGGCCTTGACGCGGTTGGCGGCGTTGCGACGGGTCCAGGCCAGGGCGTCGGCGTCGCGCTCGACGGCGTGCACGCGCGCGCCGGGCACCTCGTTGGCCAGGGCGAACGCGATGGTGCCCGAGCCGGTGCAGAGGTCGACGAGGAGCGGGGACTCGGCGCCCCGGAGCGCGTCGACGGCCCACTGGACGACCGACTCCGTCTCCGGCCGCGGGACGAAGACGCCCGGCCCGACCTCGAGCTCGATGTGGCGGAAGCCGACGCTGCCGGTCAGGTGCTGGAGCGGCACGCGGCTGGCCCGGCGGGCGACCAGGTCCTCGAACGCCGTGCGGGTGTCGTCGTCCAGGGAGTCGACGAGCAGCAGGTCGCTCGGGCGGGTGAGGCCGAGGGCGTGCACGGCCAGGGCGCGGGCGTCGTGCTCCGGGCTGTCGACGCCGGCGCTGGTCAGCTGGTCGGTGGCGGCGCGCAGGGCGGTGCGAAGCGAGGTCATGGCCCGTCGTCTCCCTTGAGGGCGGCCTCGTTGCCGGCGTCGACCAGGGACTGGATCACCGGGTCGAGGTCGCCGTCGAGGACCTGGTTGAGGTTGTTGGCCTTGTATCCGCTGCGGTGGTCGGCTATCCGGTTGTCCGGGAAGTTGTAGGTGCGGACCTTCTCACTGCGGTCCATCGTGCGGATCTGCGAGCCGCGGGCGGCGCTGTCCTTGGCCGCCTGCTCCTCGAGGGCCAGCGCCAGCAGCCGGCTGCGCAGCACCCGCATGCCGGCCTCGCGGTTCTGCAGCTGGCTCTTCTCGTTCTGCATGCTGACGGTGACGCCGGTCGGCACGTGGGTGATCCGCACGGCCGAGTCGGTCGTGTTGACGCTCTGGCCGCCCGGGCCGCTGGAGCGGTAGACGTCGATCCGCAGGTCGTTCTGGTTGATCTCCACGTCCACCTCCTCGGCCTCGGGCAGCACGAGGACGCCGGCCGCGGAGGTGTGGATGCGCCCCTGGCTCTCGGTCACGGGGACGCGCTGCACGCGGTGGACGCCGCCCTCGTACTTCAGCCGGCCGTAGACCGGGTTGGCCGGGTCACGGGACTTCACGGCCAGCTGGATGTCCTTGTAGCCGCCCAGCTCGCCCTCGGTGGCGCTGACCAGCTCGGTCTTCCAGCCCTGCCGCTCGGCGTAGCGGGTGTACATGCGCACCAGGTCGCCCGCGAACAGCGCTGCCTCGTCGCCGCCCTCGCCGCCCTTGACCTCGAGGATCACGTCCTTGGCGTCGGCCGGGTCCTTGGGGATCATCAGCTCGCGGATGCGCGCGTCCAGGGCGTCGATCTGCCCGGCCAGCTCGGCGGCCTCGTCGGCCATCTCCGGGCCCATCTCCCTGGCCACGGCCAGGTCGCCGCGCAGGGCGTCGCGCTCGTGCGCAGCCGCGACCACGGGGCCGATCTCGGCGTAGCGGCGGCCCAGCTCGCGCGCGACCGCCTGGTCGGCGTGCACCGCCGGGTCGGCCAGGCGCGCCTCGAGGTCGGCGTGCTCACCGATCAGGTCGTCGAGCGGGTCAGCCACAGGTGCTCCTCCGTACAGGCTCCGGACACGGCAGCGGCGCCCGCCCCGGTGTCCGGGACGGGCGCCGCAGGGGCGCTACTTGGCGCGCTTGCCGAAGCGCTGCTCGAAGCGGGCGACGCGGCCGCCGGTGTCGAGGATCTTCTGCTTGCCCGTGTAGAACGGGTGGCAGGCCGCGCAGACCTCGGAGCGGATCTCGCCGCCGGCCGTGCTGCGCGTGGTGAACGTGTTGCCGCAGGTGCAGGAGACCTGGGTGTCCACGTACGTGGGGTGGATGTCGGCCTTCATGTCGTGCCTCTCGGTCGGGGAGCCGCCGGGTCTGGGTCGCGCCCAGGGAACCGGTGCTCGGTCAGGGACCAGTGTGCCAGAGCGGCGCACAGCGGGTTCAACGCGAGCGGGAGCGCGCGTCTTCCGCGACGAGCGCGACGCTCAGTCGCCGCTGACGGTCGTCTTCTGGATCTGCATGAGGAACTCGACGTTGGTGCGCGTCGCCTTCATCTTGTCCAGCAGCAGCTCGAGGCTGGCGCTGGTGTCGAGCGCGTGCAGCACGCGGCGCAGCTGCAGGACGATCCGCAGCTCCTCGGGTGCGAGCAGGATCTCCTCCTTGCGCGTGCCGGAGGCGTCGACGTCGATGGCCGGGAAGATGCGCTTGTCCGCGAGGCGCCGGTCGAGCTTGAGCTCGGCGTTGCCGGTGCCCTTGAACTCCTCGAAGATCACCGTGTCCATCGCCGAGCCGGTCTCGACCAGCGCCGTGGCGAAGATGGTGAGCGAGCCGCCGTTCTCGATGTTGCGGGCGGCCCCGAGGAAGCGCTTCGGCGGGTAGAGCGCCGCCGAGTCGACGCCACCGGTCAGGATGCGACCGCTGGCAGGTGCGCCCAGGTTGTAGGCGCGACCGAGCCGGGTGATCGAGTCGAGCAGGACGACGACGTCGTGACCCAGCTCGACGAGCCGCTTGGCCCGCTCGATCGACAGCTCGGCGACCGTGATGTGGTCCTGCGGCGGCCGGTCGAAGGTCGAGGCGATGACCTCGCCCTTCACCGAGCGCTGCATGTCGGTGACCTCTTCGGGCCGCTCGTCGACCAGCACGACCATCAGGTGGCACTCGGGGTTGTTGGTCGTGATCGCGTTGGCGATGGCCTGCATGACCATCGTCTTGCCGGCCTTCGGGGGGCTGACGATCAGCGCGCGCTGGCCCTTGCCGACCGGCATCACCAGGTCGATGACGCGGGTCGTCAGGACGCTCGGGTCGGTCTCCAGCCGCAGGCGGTCCTGCGGGTAGAGCGGTGTGAGCTTGGTGAAGTCGGGCCGCTTGTGCGCCTCCGCCGGGTCCAGCCCGTTGACGGAGTCCAGGCGTACGAGGGCGTTGTACTTGTCCTTGCGGTCGCCCTCGCGCTGCTGCCGGACCGCGCCGGTGACGGCGTCGCCGCGGCGCAGGCCGTACTTGCGGACCTGCTGCAGGGAGACGTAGACGTCGGACGGGCCGGTCAGGTAGCCGGTGGTCCGCACGAAGCCGTAGTTGTCGAGGATGTCCAGGATCCCGCCGACCGGGATGAGGACGTCGTCGTCGCTGATCACCGGCTCGTCGCCGGCGCCCGGGAAGCGGTCGCGGCTGCGGTTGCGGCCACGCCCACGCTCCCGGAAGCGACCCCGGCGGCCGCCCTCGCCGAACTCGCCCTCGTCGTCGCCGCGCGGGCCGGTGCCCTGGGGGCGGTCGTCACGGTCCCGGTCGGGGCGGGGCTGGCGGTCGCGGTCGGTGCGGTCGGTGCGGTCGCGGTCCGGGCGGTCGTCGCGGTCGGCCCGCTCCGGGCGGACCGCGCGGTCCGGCCGGTCGGTGCGCTCGGGCCGGTCCGCGCGGTCGCGGGTGCGGGCCTCGCGGGGCTGGCCGTCGCGCGGCTCGCGGTCGGCGTCGGCGGGCGCGCCGCCCTCGCCGGCCTGCGCCGCCCGCTCGGCCCGGCGGGCCTCGCGCTCGAGGAAGCGCTCGCGGGCGCGGTCGACGCGCGGGCGCTCGCCCTCGTCGTCGCCGTCGTCCTCCGTACGGGCGGACGCGTCGTCGCGGCCGGCGACGGCCTCGGCGCGGTCGTCGTCCTGGGTGGTCACCGGCTCGGCAGCGGGCCCGGTCGGCTCACTCGGGCTCGGCAGCCGGGGTGGAGACGGGGCGGGCGGCCCGGCGGGGGGCGCGGCCGGTCGGCGCGGAGGCAGCGGGCGCGTCGGAGGCGGCAGACGCATCGGCGGTCTCCGCCGAGGCGGTCGCGGCGCGAGGCGGTCGCGGCCGGGCGGTCGCGGCCGGCGCGGAGGCGCCGCCACCGCTGGCCTGGCGCTCCTGGATGGCCTCGATCAGCTGGCTCTTGCGCAGCCCGGCGACGCCGCTGATCCCCAGCTGGGCGGCGAGCGTCTTCAGCTCGGGGAGCACGAGGGCGGCGAGTCCGCCCCCGGTGGAGGTGGCCCGGCGCCGGGTGCGCGGGGCGGCCGGCAGGTCGCCGGAGTCCTGCGGGGCAGCGGCGGCGTCGCCGCTGTCCTGGAGCAGGTCGGTGGTGTCGGTCAAGGAGGGTCCTCCTGATGGGCCGCCTCACCGGCTCTGCGGGTGAGGCGGGTGTGCGCCGGCCCGTGGAGGGTCGGCGGGCCTCGTCGTGCAGGACGCACGCGAGGGGCTCTGTGGGGTGCGTCAGCGGCCCGGCTCAGCGGCCCTCGTCCGGGTCACGCGCCACGAGGTGGCGGGACGGGCCGGAGGGACCGGAGCGGCGCGACCGGGGTCGCATCAGGCTGGACGTCGCACCGGGGGGTCGACCGGTCGACCGCAGGTCCACCGGCGCAACGCACACAGTAGTCATGTGCGCTCGGCTACAGCAACAGAACGGGTGCAAGCGGGATTCCCGGCGTGTCCGGTCCACCCGTACGGGTGACGCACCGTGGCCGGCCGCCGCACTCAGCACTGCCGTCCACGAGCGGCCCGGAGCGCTCAGTCGCGGACCACCCGCGCGCCGGCGGTGTCCACCCGCAGGGGCAGCACCTCCCAGCCGTCGGGCGCCGCGGCCACCGCCGCGTCGACGTCCGCGGAGCCGACCAGCGCGAGCACCGTCGGCCCGGCACCGCTGACGATCGCGGCGGTCCCGCCGGCCCGGAGGGCGTCGACGAGGGCGGCGCTGGCGGGCATGGCGGGGGCGCGGTACTGCTGGTGCAACCGGTCACGGGTGGCCGCGAGCAGCAGCTCCGGCGCGGTGGTGAGCGCCAGCGGCAGGAGCGCCGCCCGGCCGGCGTTGGCGGCGGCGTCCCCGAACGGCACCGACGCCGGCAGCAGCCCGCGCACCGCCTTGGTCGACGCGCGGTCGGTGGGCACGAACGCGACCGGGGACAGCCCGGCCGACGGCTCGACCCGGACGACGCCCACGGCGCCGTCGTCCTCGGTCCAGGCGAAGGTCGCTCCGCCGCGCAGGCAGGCCGCGACGTTGTCGGGGTGGCCCTCCAGCTCGGTGGCCAGGGCCAGCAGGTCGTCGTCGGACAGCTCCGCTCCGGGCACCAGCGCCCGGGCAGCGACCAGCGCGGCGCAGATGGCGGCGGAGGAGGAGCCGAGGCCGCGGGCCTGCGGGATGCGGTTGGTGCAGGTGACCGCCAGGCCGGCGGGCTGCCCGCCGAGCCGGTCGAAGACGGTGCGCAGCGACTGCACCAGCAGGTGCTGCTCGTCACGGGGCAGGTCGTGCGCGCCCTCGCCCTGCACCTCGACGGAGAGCCCGCCGTCGGTGACGGCCACGGTGACGTCGTCGTACAGGGTGAGGGCGAGGCCGGCGGAGTCGAAGCCGGGACCGAGGTTGGCGCTGGTCGCGGGCACGCGCACCCGGACCGAGGGGAAGGGCATCAGCTCTCCTGGGGGACGGAGCGGTCGAGGCTGCGGGTCGCCAGCCACCACAGGCCGGCGTACAGCAGCACGACGGCGCCGCTGGCGGCGAGCAGGTCGCGGGCCGCGACGTGGTCGCTGAGCAGCCCGAAGACCACCTGGCTGCCGGCGATGATCAGGGTGGCGAGCGTGTAGTCGGCGCTGAACACCCGGCCGCGCAGGGCGTCGGGGACGGTGGCCTGCAGGCCGTACGTCGACAGGATCCAGTTGGCCCCGCCGCCGGCGTGCGCGACGGTCAGCAGGAGCAGGACCAGCAGGAACCACGGCGTGACGGCGAGCGCGAGGTAGCCGACGCCGAAGACGGCCATCGACGCGGCCAGCACGCCGCGCAGCCGGGAGACCTCGGTGCCGACGCGGCGCAGCAGCAGCGGGCCGAGCAGGGCGCCGAGACCGCGCGCGCTGTACATGAGGCCGATGCCCAGCGGGCCCAGGCCGAAGGCGGCCGCGCCGAACAGCGGGAACAGCGACAGCGCCCCGTTGCCGAACGCCGGGCCGGCCTTGCAGGTCAGCAGCGCGAGGACGCGGTGCTCGCGGCGGGCGTAGCCGAGGGCTTCGCCGACGTCCTCGCGCACGGGCCGGCGCTCGCGCACCACAGCGCCCGGCTCGGAGAACGGCCGGTTCGTCCTCGACACCAGCCACGCACCGAGCAGGAGCAGCACCGCGTCGGCGACGAAGCAGACCTCCGGGCCGAGCGTGCCGGACACCAGGCCGCCGAGGCCGGCGCCGACAGCCAGCATCGTCCCCCAGGACGCGCCGTTGAGGATGCTGGCCAGCGGCAGGTCCTCGCGGCTGACCAGGTTGGGCAGCGCCGCCGCGCCGGCCGGCTGGGAGAACGCCTTCGCCGCCGCCACCAGCCCGATGGCCACCAGGGCGATCCAGGCGGTCGCCTCGGACCGCACGAGCAGGAGCAGCAGCGCCGCGAGCCCGGCGCAGGTGTTGGCGACGACCACCACCCGGCGGCGGTCGAGCCGGTCGACGAGCGTCCCGGCGTACGGGCTGGCGAGCGCGAAGACCAGGGTGTCGGCGGTCAGGACGAGGGCGCCCCACAGGCCGGTGCCGGTCAGTCGCGGCAGCAGCACCAGGAGCGGGATGATGGCGAACCAGTCGCCGCCGAGCGCGACCAGCTGGGCGAGGTAGACCCGGCGGAAGTCGGGCTCCCGCCGGAGCAGGTCGAGGTAGGGCCTCAGACCAGACGCCGCATCACGCGAGACCGAGCGCGGTGGCCGCCGCCTCGGCGGTCGCCGCGACGACGACCGGCTTCGGCGCGCCGCTGATGGCCCACTCGGGGTCCTTGAGGCCGTTGCCGGTGACGGTGCAGACGACCCGCTCCCCCGCCGACACGAGCCCGGCGGCCCGGGCCTGGAGCAGGCCGGCGACGGAGGCGGCCGAGGCCGGCTCGACGAAGACGGCCTCGCGCTGGGCGAGCAGCCGGTAGGCGGACAGGATCTGCCGGTCGGTGACCGCGGCGATGTCGCCGCCGGACTCGTCGCGGGCGGCGAGCGCCTGCTGCCACGACGCCGGGTTGCCGATGCGGATGGCCGTCGCGATCGTCTGCGGGCTCTTGACCGGCGCTCCCGTCACGATCGGCGCGGAGCCGGCCGCCTGGAAGCCGAGCATCCGGGGGCGCGAGGAGGTGGTGCCGTCGGCGGCGTACTCGCCGTAGCCCTTCCAGTACGCCGTGATGTTGCCGGCGTTGCCGACCGGCAGGCAGTGCACGTCGGGCGCCCCGCCGAGGACGTCGCAGACCTCGAAGGCGGCCGTCTTCTGGCCCTCGATGCGGAACGGGTTGACCGAGTTGACCAGCGACACCGGGTAGTCGTCGGAGAGCTCGCGGCACAGGTCGAGGCAGTCGTCGAAGTTGCCCTCGACCTGCAGCAGGCGGGCGCCGTGCACGAGCGCCTGGGCCAGCTTGCCCATGGCGATCTTGCCGTTCGGCACGAGGACGGCGCAGGTCATGCCGCCGCGCGCGGCGTAGGCGGCGGCCGAGGCGCTGGTGTTGCCGGTCGAGGCGCAGATGACCGCCTTCGAGCCCTCCTCCAGCGCCTTGCTGATCGCCATCGTCATGCCGCGGTCCTTGAAGGACCCGGTGGGGTTGGCGCCCTCGACCTTGAGGTGGACGTCGCAGCCGGTGAGCTCGGACAGCACCGGCGCCGGGACGAGCGGCGTCGCGCCTTCGCGCAGCGTCACGACGGGCGTGTCGCCGGAGACGGGCAGGCGGTCGCGGTACTCCTCGATGAGCCCGCGCCAGCCGGCCCTCGCTGCCACCGAGACGGTCGTCATGGCTGTCCTTCCACTCGCATCACCGACGCCACCGCACGCACGCTGTCGAGCTGCCGGAGCTCCTCGACGGTGGCCTGCAGGGCGGCGTCGGTCGCCGTGTGCGTCACGACGACCAGGCTGGCGTCGCTGCCGTGCCCCTCCTGGCGGACGGTCCGGATGGACACGTCGTGCCGGGCGAAGGCGTTCGCGACAGCTGCCAGGACGCCGGCCTTGTCGGCGACGTCGAGGCTGATGTGGTAGCGGGTGACCGCCTCGCCGACGGGGCGCACCCGCAGGTCGGCGTACGAGGACTCGCCCGAACCGCGGGCCCCGGTCAGCGCGTTGCGGCCGACAGCGACGAGGTCGCCGAGGACCGCGCTGGCGGTCGGGGCACCCCCGGCGCCGCGGCCGTAGAACATCAGCTGACCAGCGGCGGACGCCTCGACGAAGACGGCGTTGTAGGCCTCGCGCACCGTCCCGAGCGGGTGGGTGCGCGGGATCATCGCCGGGTGCACGCGCACCGAGACGGCGTCGCCGTCGCGCTCGGCGATGGCCAGCAGCTTGACCACGCAGCCCATCGCCTTGGCGCTCGCGACGTCGGCCGCGGTGACCTCGGTGATGCCCTCGCGGTAGACGTCGGCGGCGGTGACCCGGGTGTGGAAGGCCAGGCCGGCGAGGATCGCGGCCTTCGCGGCGGCGTCGAAGCCGTCGACGTCGGCGCTGGGGTCGGCCTCGGCGTAGCCCAGGGCGGTGGCCTCGTCGAGCGCCTCGGCGAAGCCGGCACCGGTCTCGTCCATCCGGGTCAGGACGAAGTTGGTGGTGCCGTTGACGATCCCCATGACGCGGCTGACGTTGTCGCCGGCGAGCGAGTCGCGCAGCGGGCGCAGCAGCGGGATGGCGCCCGCGACGCTGGCCTCGTAGTAGAGGTCGGCGCCGCCCTGCTCGGCGGCGAGGTGCAGCGTGGCGCCGTCCTCGGCCAGCAGGGCCTTGTTGGCCGTGACGACGCTCTTGCCCGACGACAGCGCCGACAGGATCAGGGTGCGGGCCGGCTCGATGCCGCCGATCACCTCGATGACGATGTCGACGTCGTCGCGGGCGACCAGCGCGGCCGCGTCGGTGGTGAACAGCTCGTCGGCGACCGGCAGGTCGCGCGCGCGGCCGAGCCGGCGGACCGCGATGCCGGCGATCTCGAGCGGCGCGCCGACGCGGGCGGCGAAGTCGGCAGCCGAGGCGTGCAGCAGCCGGACGACCTCGCTGCCGACGGTGCCGCAGCCCAGCAGGGCGACGCGCAGGGGCTGGCGGTCCACTCAGACCACCCGGACCGGGTCGTGCTGGCTGGCGGTGCAGCACGTGCAGGTGTGGCCGGTGCCGGCCCGCTGCTCCGCCGCCAGGGCGCGGGCCCGCGAGGCCAGCACCGCGAGCAGGCCGACGACCGCGACGGCGTAGACCGCGAGCGCCAGCGCCCCGCCGAGCTGCCAGGCGACGGCGCCGAGCAGGGCGAGCACGCCGAGGAGCGCGACGAGGAAGACGGCGGCGAGCCGGCGCGGGACGGAGGTCACGGGACGTCCAGGCGGAGCAGGTCGTCCTCGGTCTCGCGGCGGACGACCACCCGGGCCGTACCGCTCGAGACCGCGACGACGGGCGGGCGGGCGACGTGGTTGTAGTTGCTGGCCATGGAGCGGTGGTAGGCCCCGCTGGCCGGGACGGCGAGCAGGTCGCCGGGCACCAGGTCGGCGGGCAGGTCGACCTCGGCCACGACGACGTCGCCGCTCTCGCAGTGCTTGCCGCAGACGGTGACCGGGCGCAGCTCGGCGTCCGAGGCCCGGCTGGCCAGCACCGCGGTGTAGCGGGCGTCGTAGAGGGCGGTGCGGACGTTGTCGCTCATGCCGCCGTCGACGCTGACCCACGTACGGACCCCGGGCAGCTCCTTGACGGTGCCGACCTCGTAGAGCGTGACGGTGGTGGGGCCGGCGATCGCGCGACCCGGCTCGACGGCCAGGCGCGGCTCGGCGAGCCCCGCGGCGACGCAGGCCCGGCGGACGATGTCGGTCAGCTCCGCGGCGTGCTGCTCCACCGGCATCGGGTCGTCGCCGTCGGTGTAGGCGATGCCCTGCCCGCCGCCGAGGTCGAGCTCGGGCAGCTCGACGCCGTGCTCCTCGCGGACCTCGGCCAGCAGCCCGACCATGCGCTGGGCAGCGAGGGCGAAGCCGCGGTCGTCGAAGATGTGCGAGCCGATGTGGCAGTGCAGGCCGACCAGCTCGAGCGAGGGCAGCGACAGCACCCGGCGCACGGCCTCCGCAGCCGCGCCGGACGACAGCGAGAACCCGAACTTCGAGTCCTCCTGCCCGGTCGAGATGAACTCGTGGGTGTGGGCCTCGACGCCCGGCGTGATGCGCAGGTAGACCCGCTGGCGGACGCCGGCCCGGTCGGCCACGGCGGCCAGGCGGGCCAGCTCCGCGAACGAGTCGACGACGATGCGGGCGACGCCGACCTCGACGGCCCGCTCCAGCTCGCCGACCGACTTGTTGTTGCCGTGGAAGAGCAGGCGCTCGGTCGGGAACCCGGCGCGCAGCGCGACGGCCAGCTCGCCGCCGGTGCAGACGTCGAGGGACAGGCCCTCCTCGTCGACCCAGCGGGCGACGGCGGTGCACAGGAACGCCTTGGCGGCGTAGTAGACGGTGCCGCCGCCGAACGCCTCGCGCCAGGCCCGGCAGCGGGCCCGGAAGTCGTCCTCGTCGAGCACGAACGCCGGCGTGCCGAACTCCGCGGCGAGGTCGCGCACGTCGAGCCCGCCGAGCTCCAGCACGCCCTCGGCCGAGCGGGCGGCGCCCGCGGGCCAGATCGCGGGGTGCAGGTCGGTCTGCTGCTCGGTGACCGTCACCGTGACACCCCCGCTCGCTCTCGCAGCACCCGGCGCGCAGGCTCCTCCGTCGCCCGGCACCGGACGCAGCTGCCGCTCACATGCGCTCCGGGGCCGAGACGCCGAGCAGGCCGAGGCCGTTCTCCAGCACCGTGCGGGTGGCGCGCCACAGCAGCAGCCGCGGGGCGGCCAGCTCCGACACGGGCTCGTCGCCCTTGGGCAGCACGTTGCAGTCGTCCCAGAACCGCTGGGCGGACTTGGCGACCTTCTCCTCGAGGTAGCGCGCGACGCGGTGCGGCTCGCGCAGCTCGGCAGCGGTCGCCACCACGCGCGGGAACTCGGCGAGCGCGAGCAGCAGCTCGGACTCGCGCGGGTGGGTCAGCAGCGAGGCGTCGGCGCCGTCCGAGGAGATCCCGAGGTCGCGCGCGTTGCGCAGCACGGAGGCGGCGCGGGTCGCGGCGTACTGCACGTAGAAGACCGGGTTGTCCGAGGTCTTGCGCGACCACAGGTCGAGGTCGATGTCGATCGAGCTGTCGGTGCTGGAGCGCACCAGCGCGTAGCGGCCGGCGTCGACCCCGACCGCGTCGACGAGGTCCTCGAGCGTGACGACGGTGCCGGCCCGCTTGCTCATGCGCAGCGGCTCGCCGTCGCGCAGCAGGTTGACCAGCTGGCCGATGAGGACCTCGAGGTTGACGCCCGGGCTGGTCACCGAAGGCCGCGCACATCGCCATCAGCCGGCCGACGTAGCCCGAGTGGTCGGCGCCGAGCATGATGATGCAGCGGTCGAAGCCGCGCTCGCGCTTGTCGAGGTAGTAGGCGAGGTCGCCGGAGATGTAGGCCGGCTCGCCGTCGCTCTTGATGACGACGCGGTCCTTGTCGTCACCGAAGTCGGTCGTGCGCAGCCAGAGCGCGCCGTCCTTGTCGTACATCTGCCCGGCGGCCTGCAGCCGGTCGACCGCGCGCTGGACCGCGCCGGACTCGTGCAGCGCGTTCTCGTGGAAGAAGACGTCGAAGTCGACGCCGAAGTCGTGCAGCGACGCCTTGATCTCCTCGAACATCCGCTGCACGCCGACCCGGCGGAAGACCTCCTGCGGGTCGGCCTGCTCGAGCGCGTCGGGGACCTCGGCCAGCACGGCGGTCGCGATCTCGCCGATGTAGTCGCCGCCGTAGCCGTCCTCGGGCGCCGGCTGCCCGGTCGCCGCGGCCAGCAGCGAGCGGGCGAAGCGGTCGATCTGGGCGCCGTGGTCGTTGAAGTAGTACTCGCGGGTGACCTTGGCGCCGCTGGCCTCGAGCAGCCGGGCGAGCGCGTCGCCCACGGCCGCCCACCGCACACCGCCGATGTGGATCGGCCCGGTCGGGTTGGCGCTGACGAACTCCAGGTTCACGGCCTGGCCCGCCGCCGCGTCGTTGCTGCCGTACGACGCCCCGGCCGCGACCACGTCGACCGCCACCCGGCCCAGCGCCGCCTCGGCGAGGAACAGGTTGAGGAAGCCGTTGGCCACCTCGACCTCGGACAGGTCGGGCAGCGCCCGCAGCCGGCGGGCGAGGACCTCGGCGACCTCGACCGGGGGCTTGCCGGCGGGCTTGGCCAGGCGCAGCGCGATGCTCGTCGCGTAGTCGCCGCGGGCCTGCGGCGCCGGGCGGCTCTTGTCCTTGTGCGGCGGGGCCTTGGGCCGCTCCACCGCGACGGTCTCGGGCACCGGCACGTCCAGCTCGCCGTCCTGGACCGCCGCCGCGACCGCGTCGCGCACCGCGGCACCGAGCTCCAGAGGGGTCACCCCCGTAGTCTAGGCGCGCCTGCGGAGGCGCTCGAGCGAGCAGCCACCGCGGTCCGGAACCTCTCGCGCGTGCCGCTCGTCGGACCGCGAGCAGCCCTCGCCCCGACAGGACGGTCTTCCCCGTGATGGCACAGCGCCCCGCCCAGCCCGCCGGCTCCAGCCGGTCCCGCCAGCGCGGCAAGCCGGTGCAGGTCCAGATCAAGCAGTCGCGCCCCTGGGGCCTGATCGTCGGCTCCATCGTCCTCGGTCTCGCCCTGATCGGGATCCTCGGCTTCGCCGTCGCCAACCAGGGCGACGGCTTCACCGACCCGCTGGACAAGCTCGACGGCTCCTTCGACGGGCTGGCGATCGCGGACGCCAAGACGCTGACCCGCAACCACGTCGACGGCCCGGTGAAGTACGCGCAGAACCCGCCGAACGGCGGCGACCACAACGGCACCCCGCAGGTCTGCACCGTCTACGACGCCGCGATCCCGAACGAGAACGCCGTCCACTCCCTCGAGCACGGCGCGGTCTGGATCACCTACAAGCCCGACCTCCCGAAGGACCAGGTCGCGACGCTCAAGGACCTCGCCGAGGGCAAGTCCTACGTCCTCATGAGCCCGTTCCCGGGCCAGGCCAAGCCGGTCGACCTCTCCGCCTGGGGGCGCCGCCTGTCGATGGACACCGTCAACAGGGGCACGGTCGAGAAGTTCATCCAGGGCTACGCCGACGGACCGCAGACGCCCGAGAAGGGCGCCACCTGCGCGCAGGGCAACAGCACCACCGGCACCACCCCCGGCGCGCCGGCCGCGCCGGCCGCTCCCGCGCCGGCGGCCTCCGCCGGCTAGTCCCCCGCACGCACGAGAGCGCCGGGTCCCGCGAGGGGCCCGGCGCTCTGCCGTACGGGGCTACGCCTCGGGAAGGCCGGCGAGGCGGCGGACCGTGGCGATGAGCTCGTCCGGGTCGAACGGCTTGGTCAGGTAGGCGTCGACGCCGATGCGGCTGCCCCGCTGGAGGTCGGCCTCCTGGGCGCGGGCCGACAGCAGGACCACCTTGATGCCGGCCGTCTCCGGGTCGGCGCGCAGCCGGCCGGCCGCCTCCCAGCCGTCGAGCCTCGGCATCATGATGTCGAGGGTGATGACGGACGGCGCGACGTCCTTGACCTTGTCGAGGCAGTCCTGGCCGTCGACGGCCGTGCTCACCTCGAAGCCCTCGAGCTCGAGGTTGACGGTGATGAGCTGGCGGATGACGTCGTCGTCGTCCACCACGAGGACACGGCCGAGGGAGGACATCGGCGCAGGCTAGCGGGGGCCGCCCGGTCCCGTCGGAGAGGTCGTCCCTGGTAGCGTCGCCGCCGCCCCGAGCCCCCGTAGCTCAGGGGATAGAGCGCTACCCTCCGGAGGTAGAAGCGCAGGTTCGAATCCTGCCGGGGGCACACACGTCTTCGCAGGTCAGAGGGCATATGGACCAGCCCAGCAAGTCCATTCGGGCCAGATTGTGGCCAGATCAAGCGGACTCGCGCGAGAGGGCTCAGGACCGTTACGGCCGACGCCGGTCGTCCTGGAGCACTGCTCGGCGCACCCTCCCGCGCACCGCCGCAGCGGTAGTCCGGCCGCAGGCGGTGCGCGACCCAGGCGCCGGTCGAGAGCGTCCGGCCACTTGCTGGGTCTGCCGAGCCCCAACAGCACGCATCCGCCCCGACCCGCGCAGTCGCTAGGCCTACCTGTGGGTCGACTATGCCTGCAGTCGGGTGACCTCGTGCAGGAGGTCGGCGCGGGCACGCGCGACCCGGCTGCGGATGGTGCCCACGGGCACCTCGCAGACCTGCGCGGCCTCCGCGTAGGACAGGCCGAGCACCTGGGTGAGGACGAACGCCTCGCGCCGTCCGGTCTCGAGCCGCGACAGCAGGTCGGCGGCGCGACGTCACCGGTGCGGTCCGGCACGGTTTCTGTCAGCCCGCCGCGCAGTCGGCTCACCAGCGTCCGCCGCCGGGTCCGATGACCGCAGCGCATCGGCGCAGGTGCGCCGGGCGATGCTGAGCAGCCAGGCCCGGAACGGCGCGCGCGCCTCGATAGCCCGCAAGCGCCCCGAGGGCCCGCACGTAGGTGTCCTGCGCGAAGTCGTCGGCCGAGGCGGCGTCGACCAGGTGGGCGCACAGGCGGTGCACGTCGCGCTGGGTGGCCCGCACGAGCGCGGCGACGGCCACGGGGTCACCGTCGCGGGCGGCCTGCGCCCACCCCGCCAGCTCGTCCACGGGGCTCATGCTGCCAGGTTCGGCGTCGGGGGACAGGATTCCTGCCGAACCCGGGAACTGCAGCGCCGTCCCGGACGACCTGGACACCATGAGGTGCGAGCAGGTACGCCAGGCGCTGTCGGCCGGGCTCGACGGCGAGGACCCCGGCATGCCCGCGGTCGACGTCGACGCGCATCTCGCCGGCTGCGCCGGGCTTGCCGGACCTGGTCGGGCGCCGCGGCGGATGCCGGCCGGCCGCTCCGCGCTGCGGATGGCGCCACCGGCGCACGACCTCACCACGCCGTGCAGGGCGCCTCGCGCGGCCGGCTCCGGCGAGCTTCCGACGCCGACGGGCGCGGGTCGGCGCTGGTGGCGGTGGCCGTGCTGCACGTCCTCGTCAGCCTGCCCACCGCTCGCGGGCGGCCACGGGCACGACGGCGTGCACGAGCCCGCGAGCTGGGCGCCACCGACGTCGCCCTCGCCGTCGGGGTGCTGGCGGCGGCCTGGCGGCCCTGGCGGGCGGCCGGGATGCTCCCCGTCGTCGCGGCGCTGGCCGCTCGGGCTCGGCCGCCACGAGCGCTGCTGGACCTGTCGGCCGGCGAGACGACGCGCGCTGCGCCGAGCTGCCGCACCTGCTCGCCGCTTGTCGAGACGCTGCTGCTGGTGCGGCTCCGCCGCCCCGCACGGCGTACCGTCGCCGGGCTCGACCGGCGGCCGCGCTGCGACGGGTCGCGTGAGCCGGCTCCGCCGCCGGGCGCCGAGACGGCGCGCCGCCGCCGGCCTGGTCGACGCTGCTGCGTCGCTGTGCGGCGCGTGCTCGGGCACCGCGGCGCCGGCGCTGGGCGCACGCCGCGCTGGTCCACACCGACCCGCACGACGGCGCCGTGCTCGAGTACGACCCGGGCCAGGTCGTGCTGACCTTCAGCGAGCCGGTCGGCACGGCCTCGGCGCCGTCCGCGTCCTGGCGCCGGACGGCGCGCGCGTCGACCGCGGGAGGTCACACCCGCGGGCCGGCGGCACCGAGGTCGTCGCGCCGCTGGAGCCCGAGGCTGCCGCACGGGCACGTACGCGGTGCTGTGGCGCGTCGTCAGCGAGGACAGCCACCCGGTCAGCGGCGTCACCACCTTCAGCGTCGGAGCTCGCCAGCCGGTCGCGGCGACCGCCGGCGCGCAGGACGCCGGGCGGCGCGCGGGCGCACCTGCTCCGGTGTCCCGCGGCGTCCTCTACGCCGGGCTGGTGCTGCTGGTCGGCGGTCGCGGCCTTCGTCCTCGCGCTGTGGCACGACGGCCGCCGACGCGGCGGGTCGGCCGGCTGCTGTGGAGCGGCTGGGCGGCCTGGCCGTCGGCAGCGCCGCCGGACTGCTGCTGCAGGGCCCCTACGCGGCCGGCGCTGCCCCTGACCTCGGCGCTCGCAGCGGCGCTGCTCCGGGAGGTCGCCGGCAGCAGGTTCGGCACGGCGAGCCTGGCGCGGCTGGCGCTGCTGCTGCCGCTGGCGGTGCTCCTGCTCGGCCTGCGGCGCGCCTCGCGCACGGCGGCCTGGCGCGGTCGCGGTTCCCGCCTGCGCCGGGCTGCTGCTCAGCACGTCCGCGGTCGGCCACGCCGGCGCCGGGGACTTCCGCGCGCTCGCCCTGCCGCTGGACGCGTCTGCACCTGGCCGCCGTCGCGGCCTGGATCGGCGGCCTGGTCGGTGCTGCTCGCGGTGCGTGCTGCCCGCGGGCCGACGACGCCGTCCTCGCCGCGGTGCTCCCGCGCTGGTCGCGCTGGGCCGCCGCGAGCGTGGCGGTCCTGGTCGCTCACCGGGCTGTTCGCGTCCTGGCGCGAGGTCCGCGACGTCGTGGCCCTGCCGGTACGGCTTACGGGCGGCTGCTGCTGGCCAAGACGGCCCTGGTGGCGCTCATGTCGGCCTCGGGGCGCGCGGGCGCCGGCTTCGTCCGCCGCCGCTACCCGGCGCCGATGGTGCAGGCCAGCACCGTCCGGAGCGCCCCGGCGGACCCATCCCGCCCCCCTGGGCCGGCTGCGCACCGGCGTCCTGCCGAGGCCGGCACCGCCGTGGTGGTGCTCGCGGTGACCGCCGTGCTGGTCGAGACGACGCCGGCGCGGGTGGCCTACGCCCCGCTGTCTCGGCCAGACGAAGGCGGTCGACGGACCGCTGCGCGTCCAGGTCGACGTCGAGCCCGCCCGGGCCGGCATCAACGCAGATGCACGTCTACTACACGGCCGCCGGCGGACTCGCCGTGGACGTCCCCGAGGTCCCGCCCGTCTGCTCTCCGACGACCGGGCGAGACCGTCCCGGTCCAGGTGCCGCGCAAGAGCCTCGGGCACTACGAGCAGCTCACCGTGCCGCTGCCCGACAGCGGGCAGCTGGCGGCTGGAGCTCGTCCACCCGCACCAGCGACATCGACGTCACGACCACCTTCACCGTCCCGGTCCGCTGACCGCTGCCCGAGCCGGACCCCGACGCCACCCCGTCACCCACCCGAGAGGAACTCCCGTGCTGCACCCGTCGTCTGCTCGTCCCCGCCGCGGGCTCCCGCTGCTCGCTGCTGGCCCTCGCCGGCCCGCGTCGGCCCACGTGACCGTCCAGGGTCCCGGCGCCACCCAGGGGGGCTTCACCAAGCTCACCTTCCGCGTCCCGACCGAGAAGGACGTGGCGACGACGAAGATCGAGATCGCCTTCCCGGTCGACACCCCGATCGCCTAGCGTCCGGGTCAAGCCGCACGCCGGCTGGACCGCGAGTCTGGTCAAGGGCGCGCCGCCCGAAGCCGTTCGAGGCCTTCGGCGAGCCGGTCACCGCGGTGGTCCAGCGCATCATCTGGACCGCAGCCCCCGGCACCGCGGGCATCGCCGACGCGAGTTCGACGAGTTCGACGTCAGCGCCGGGCCGCTGCCCGAGACCGAGAAGCTCGCCTTCAAGGCGCTGCAGACCTACGCCGACGGCGAGGTGGTCCGCTGGATCGAGGAGCCGGCGGCCGACGGCACCGAGCCCGAGCACCCCGCGCCGACCCTCGTGCTGGCGGCCGCCAGCAGCAGGGGGAGCACGGCGGCACCCGCCGCCGCGCGCAGCCCGTCGCCGCCGTCGCCACTGCCAGCGACGACGACGGCGGGAGCAGCAACGGCCTGTCCATCGCCGCGCCTCGTGGTCAGCGGTCTGGCGCTGCTCACCGGCGTCGGCGCCCTCCTGCGCGGACGCACCGCATGACGCCCGCTCGACCCGGCGGCCGATCCCGCTATCTCGACGTGCAGCCCGAGCGCACGCCCGGGCACCGGGTTCGGGGTGCCCAAGGCCCGCCAGCAGCGGCGCCGTGGACTCAGGACTTCCCGACCGGCACCCCGGTAGCGGCGCTGACCCGCGGTGCCTGCGCCGCATGTCGGCCTTCAGCACACGGCCGACGTGAAGCACGACGTCGAACCCCACCCCACTCAGCGGTTCCCCGCCGAACCGCGCAAGCGCACAGACCTTGGAGACCGGCCGTGAATCGCATCGTCGCCCTTGCCCTTCCTGCCCTCGCGATCGTGCTGACGCTGACGGCGTGCAGCGATGAACGACAGGCGCCAGCGGGGCAAACGCCACGGCACCCGCCGAGGCCACCAGCACCGCCCTGCCAACGCCGGAGGCCGCCAGCGCCACACCGAGCCCCGCGACCACCGCTGCAGCGAGCCCGGCCAGCAACATCCAGACCATCACGCTGAACGTCAGCGGCGGCAAGGTCACCGGCGACACTGGCCGAGCCCAGGTCAAACTAGGAGCGGCGGTCGACGTCGCGGTCACAGCCGACGTCGCCGACGAGGTCCACATCCACGGCTACGACCTCATGGTCGACACCATCCCGGGCAAGACCGTCCACAAGCAGTTCGTCGCCAAGATCCCCGAGGTCTTCGAGATCGAGCTCGAGCAGAGCAAGACCCAACTCACGCGCCTGCAGGTGCAGTGACCCCGACATGATCACCAGGTTTTTGCTCAGGGTGCTGACTAGGGACCAGGTCCGGCTACGCGGTGCTTGCACCCGCCCCGGTGCGCTTTGCCTAGGAACGGTCGGGGTGCAGACGCGACTCGACGAGATCAGCAGGCGCGCCCGTTGGCTTCCTGCCGGCTGGCGGTGATGAAGGCCTCGAGGTCGTTGCGGTCGATGCGGATGTGTTTGCCGAGCTTGACGACGGCGATGCGTCGTTCGGTCCGGAGCCGGCGGATGAAGCGGGTGGTGGTGCCGAGGCGTTCGGCGGCCTGGTCGATAGTGAGCAGCATGCGCGTCCCCAGCGGCTGCTGGTGGCCTGGCGGTACTGCCGGTGGCCTGTGGCAACCCGTTGATCTCACGGCCGGGCCGGGGTCGTCTACCGGGCCCGCATCCGCGGGTCTGCGGCGT
>CAVXMC010000009.1:0-39216 GCA_963762795.1 uncultured Actinomycetota bacterium
GGGCGGCCGGCTTGTGCGAGGCATGAAGGCCATCACCTACTCCTCCGCCGGCGACTCCTCCGTCCTGCAGCTCGTCGACCGTCCGGCCGCTGACCCCGGCCCGGACGAGGTGCGCGTGCGCGTCGTCGTGTCCGGGGTGAACCCGACCGACTGGAAGGCGCGGACGGGCGGGTACGGGCCGCTGCCGTTCCCGGAGAACGTGCCGGACCAGGACGGCGCCGGCGTCGTCGACGCCGTCGGCTCGTCGGTGACCGGGCTCGCCGTCGGCGACCGCGTCTGGGTGCACCTCGCCGCCCACGAGCGCCCGACCGGCACCGCCCAGGAGCTCACCGTCCTGCCGGCCGACCGGGTCGTGCCGCTGCCCGACGGCGTCTCCTTCGAGGTCGGCGCCAGCCTCGGCGTCCCGGCGATGACGGCCCACCGCGCGCTGACCGTCCACGAGCACGGGCCGACCCGCCTGTCGCCGGGCGCGCTCGCCGGCCGCACCGTCCTGGTGCAGGGCGGCGCCGGGGCCGTCGGTCACGCCGCGGTCCAGCTCGCCGTCTGGGCCGGCGCCACCGTCATCGCCTCGGTCAGCAGCGAGGCCAAGGAGGCGCTCGCGCGCGCCGCCGGCGCTCACCACGTCGTGCGCTACCCCTCCGACACGCTCGCCGCCGACATCCTCGCGGTCGCCCCGGACGGCGTCGACCACGTCGTCGAGGTCTCCCCGGGCAAGAACGCCGCCCTCGACGTCGAGGTGCTCGCGAACCACGGCAGCGTCGGCTACTACGCCAACGACGGCGGCCCCGACTTCACCGCCCCGATCGTCGCGAGCTTCGCCAAGAACGTCCGCTGGCAGGGCCTGCTGCTCTACACGGTCGGCGCCGAGCCCCTGCGCCACGCCGCCGAGGACATCACCGCCGCCCTGCGCGACGGCGCGCTGCCGGTCGGCGAGGACGCCGGGCTGCCGCTGACGTGGTTCCCGCTCGAGCAGACCGCCGCCGCGCACGACGCCGTCGAGCAGGGCACGGTCGGCAAGGTCCTCGTCCGGGTCAGCGAGGACTGATCTCGAGCGCGCCCGGTCAGTCGAGGTCGAGCACGAGCGGCGCGTGGTCGGACGGCGCCTCGCCCCGCCGCGCATCGCGGTCGACCCAGGCATCGGTGACCCGCGCCGCCAGCGCCGGGTTGACCAGCGCCAGGTCGAGACGCATGCCGCGGCGCTTCTGGAAGCCCAGCATGCGCATCTCCCAGAACGTCCACGGGTGCCGCGCGTCGTCGGGGTCGGCCGAGGCCCGGGGCAGCAGGTCGGTGAGCCCCTCCCAGCCGACGCCCGTCCGCAGTGCCTCCAGGGCGGCTCGCTCGGCCACCGACACGTGCGTCCCGCCGTCGAAGACCGCCGGGTCCCACACGTCGGCGTCCGTCGGCGCGACGTTGACGTCCCCGAGCAGACCCAGCGGAGCGTCGGCCAGCGCCTCCGCCTCCTGCGCGGCGTGGGCCCGCACCGCGTCCAGGAAGGCGAGCTTGTACGCGTAGTGCGGGCTGCCGGCCCGGCGCCCGTTCGGCACGTACAGCGACCACAGCCGCACGCCGGCGCAGCTGACGCCGATCGCCCGGGGCTCCACGACGCCCTCGAACGCCGGCTGGCCCGGCAGCCCCAGCGTCAGGTGGTCGAGCCCGACGCGGGACAGCACCGCCACCCCGTTCCAGCGACCCGTCCCGAGGTGCGCGCTGTCGTAGCCCAGGGCGCTGAACGTCTCGCCCGGCCACGCCTCGTCGGTGCTCTTGGTCTCCTGCAGCAGCAGCACGTCCGGCGCCCGGTCGGCCAGCCACGGGAGCAGGCGGGGCAGCCGGGTCTTCACGGAGTTGACGTTCCAGGTCGCGATGCGCACCCCGCCACCGTGCCAGGACGGAGACCGCGGGACCTGCCTTCCTGGCATGACCGACCCGCTCAGCGCTCTGGCTTCCGAGCCGGGCGCCGCCTGGAGGTGGCCGCCCCCGTCCGCCCGTCCACGCGTCCCCTCCGCCGCCACCGGGCCGGCGAGGTCATCGCGGACCCGCTGGACGCACGGACGTCCTTGGCCTCAGTGCTCCCCTGATGACGGGCGCAGCAGCTCCGCCACCCGCCGCACCTGGGCCGGCAGCACCCGGCAGCAGCCGCCCACGAGGCGCGCGCCGGCGCCGACCCACGCGCTGACGTCCTCCAGCCGCAGGTCGGCGCTCCCGTGCCAGGACCGGGAGCCGGCGTCCCACGTCTCGCCGCTGTTGGGGTAGACGACGACGGGCTTGCCCGACACCCGCGCTGCCTCGCGCACGGCGGGCAGCACGTCTGCGGGGTCCAGGCAGTTCACCCCGACGGCCAGCACCTCGTCGCTGTCCCGCGCCATGGCGAAGGCCTCGGCGGCCGGCTCGCCCAACCGGGTACGCACCACCCCCTCGGCGTCGACGACCGTCGTGAGCGACAGCCAGGCCGGCACGCCCAGACCGGGCAATGCCCGGACGAGGGCCTCGACCTCCGCCAGGGCCGGGAGCGTCTCGCACGCCAGCACGTCCGGACCGGCGTCCGCGAGGACCTCCAGACGTGGGCGGTGGAAGCGCCCCGAGCTCGATCGAGCTCATGCGGCCAGGCCCGGCGTAGGCGCCGGTGTACTCGGAGCCGTCGGCCAGGACAGCGCCGTACGGTCCGACGGACGCCGCCACCCACGAGCGGTCCTCGACCCCCGCCTCCTGCTGGGCCCGACGCGCGAGCGCCAAGGACAGCCGCAGCAGCCCGTCGGCCTCCTCGGCAGCGACTCCGGCGGCCGCGAAGCCCTCCCGGCTGGCCTGGTAGCTCGCGGTCGTGGCGACCTGCGCGCCGGCAGCGAAGAAGGCGGCGTGCGCAGCCACCACGGCGGCAGGGTCGTCTCGGAGCAGCCGGGCGGACCAGAGCGAGGAGGAGACGTCGTGACCCACGGCCTCGAGCTGTGTCGCCAACCCCCCGTCGAGCACGACCGTCCGGGCCGCCAGCGCCGTCGAGAGGTCCAGGGCTGCTGCGTCCGTCACGCCGTCATCCTGCCGTCCCGACGAGGCGGCGCCGGGCCACGCCGCCGGGGGAGATACGGGAGGAGGACCAGCTGCGACGTGGCTGCCTCCGTCGTGCGTCGCCGCCGGAGGCCGGCAGGACCGCTGTGCGCGAGGGGGGACTCGAACCCCCACGCCCGAAGGCGGCGGCACCTAAAGCCGCTGCGTCTGCCGTTCCGCCACTCGCGCCTGTTCGCAGGCTATCTGCCGCGCAGGACTCCCGGGGAGCGCCTGAGGAGAGCCCCGGCGGGGTGGGAGCCGGGGCTACAGCCCCAGCTCGCGCTTGAGCTTGGCGACGTGGCCCTTGGCGCGCACGCCGTACGACGCCTGCAGCACCGTGCCCTCCTCGTCGAGGACGACGGTGGAGCGGATGACGCCGACGACGGTCTTGCCGTACAGCTGCTTCTCGCCGTACGCGCCCCAGGCCGTCAGGACCTCCTTCGCGGGGTCCGACAGCAGCGGGAAGGTCAGGCCCTCGGCGTCGCGGAAGCGGGCCAGCTCGGCCGGCGGGTCGGGGGAGACGCCGACGACGGCGAAGCCGGCGCCCTCGAACTCGGTCAGCTCGTCGCGGAAGTCGCAGGCCTGCGTGGTGCAGCCGGGCGTCGAGGCGGCCGGGTAGAAGTAGACGACGGCCTTGCGGCCACGCAGGCTGGTGAGGGCGACGGGCTTGCCGTCAGCGTCGGGCAGCGTGAAGTCGGGCGCGGGGTCCCCAGGCGCGAGTCGGGTCACGGCGCAGATCCTGCCGTACGGACCTACTGCGGGTAGTCCGCCGTGTCCGGTGTCGGGTCGTCGACCACCAGGGCGTCCAGGGCCGGGGTCGGGGCGCCGAAGCCGCGGAGCATCGCGCGGTAGTCGGCCCGCATGAGCCCCAGCCAGGAGTGCTCGGGGTCGCCCGGGCCCCCCGGCAGGTCGACGTCGCGCAGCGAGGTGTCGAGGCGGACCCCGGCGGTGGTCCCCACCTCGGCGAGCAGGTCGTCGTCCGGCAGGGGGAAGACCGCCGCCACCCCGCGGGCACGGACCAGCGCGACGAGCCGGGCGACCGTGGCCGCGCGGGCCTCGCCGGGCAGCGGCGCCGCATCGAGGACGGTCCAGTGGTGGGCCCGGGCGAGCTGCCGGTAGCCGCCGCGGGACGTCATCAGGAGCCGGCGGGCCGGAGGCAGAGCCGCCTCGTCGTGCCTGAGCGCCACGGCCAGCTCGGTCGCGCGGCGGACGAAGTCGCGGTGGTTGGCGACGTAGGTGGACGTGCCCCCCGGGTCCTGCGCGACGAGGGCGTCCCGCACGAGGTCGGCGTACTTCGCCGCCCAGACCGGGTCGGTCCACAACCGCACGTCGTCGGGCGCGGGGCGCAGCGGCCGGCCCGCGTCGCGCAGGGCGGCGGCGCCGAGCTGGACGACGCGCGAGGTCGTCGGGGTGAAGGCACGGGCCAGGGCGACCGTCGGGTCGTCCACGGCGAGGCCGTTGGCCAGCACGAGGTCGGCCTGGGACAGCAGCCGCGTGGTCGCCGGCACGGACGTGGCGCCGCTCTCCGGCGCGGTGCCGACCACCCGTACGCGATCACCGCCCACCTCGGACGCGATGCTCGTGATCGGCGCCACGGTGGTGACGACCTGCAGGGGACCGGTGCGCGGGGCGGGTCCGCCCTCGTCGCAGCCGGCGGCCAGCAGCGCGAGGAGGACGGCGACGGCCCGGAGCCGCGTTCCCGTCATGCTGCGACGCTAGGGGAAGATCGCGGCGGTTCCCTCCGCGTCCGTGCGGGCAGGCACCAGCCGACGACCGATCCGAGGGAGACAGCAGCGTGGCGAGTACGAGCGGCAGCGAGCCGGTCAAGCAGTCCAAGGGGGCCGCCCGGGAGCTGTCCGGCAGCCAGGACCCCGAGGTGCTCGCGCGGGAGATCGAGCGCACCCGCGAGGACCTCGCCGAGACGATGGACGCCATCGCCGACAAGGTGAGCCCGAAGCGGGTCGCCGACCGCACCAAGGCCCGGGCGACCGAGGTCACGCAGCACGCGATCGCCACGGCGAAGGAGAAGGCGGCCGAGGCCTCGACCACCGCCAAGGAGGCCGTGGCGAGCGCCCGCGGCAAGGCGACCGGTCAGCCGGCGGTCGCGACGACGTCCATCGCCCCCGGCTCGCCGGGTTGGGAGCCGGCGCCGGCGTCGGCGGTCCGGCCCGAGTACGTCGCCGGCGGCGCCCTCGGCGTGCTGGTCCTGCTGTGGCTGAGCCGCCGTCGGAAGGCGCGTCGCCGCGCCGCCGTCGTCGTCAAGGCCCGGCCTGTCGGCAGGGCGCGCCCGGTCGCGAAGCCCCGCAAGCGGCGGTGAGACCCGAGCCGGAGGCGCCCGGACCCGGCCAGGAGTCGGTCTGGGACTACCCGCGGCCGCCCCGGCTCGAGCAGTCCTCGCGCCTGGTGGCCGTCGTCCTCGGGGGCGTCGAGGTCTGCCGCACGTCGCGGGCCTGGCGGGTGCTGGAGACGAGCCACCCGCCGACCTGGTACCTGCCGCGCGAGGACTGGCGGCCCGGGTCCCTGGAGCCGGCGCCGGGCAGCTCGGTGTGCGAGTGGAAGGGCGCCGCCGACTACCTGACCGTCGTCGGCGGCGACCGGCGGGCCGAGTCGGCGGCCTGGACCTACCCGGCGCCGACCCCGGCGTTCGCTGCGCTCCGCGACGCCGTGGCGGTCTACCCGGCGGCGATGGACGCCTGCACGGTCGACGGCGAGACCGTGCAGCCGCAGGCCGGCGGCTTCTACGGCGGATGGGTCACGGCCGACGTCGTCGGCCCTTTCAAGGGCGTTCCGGGCAGTACCTTCTGGTAACGGCGGGACGCCTCCCGCCGTTGTAGGGGGAGTCGCTGCCGCAGGCGTGCGCCCTGCCGTCCTTGAAGGAAGTCCATGCCCCCGCTCGCTCGCCTCGGCGCGCCCCTGCTCGCCGCGCTGGTCCTGCTCGCGGGCGCCCCCGCCGGCTCCGCGTCCGCCCAGGACACCGTCCCCGTCGCCACCGTCGACGGGCTCGACGGCAGCGTCGTGCTCGCCGTCTTCGACACCGGGACCTCCGCGGCCGACCGCCAGGACGCCGTCGCCGACGCCGGGGCCGACGCCCTGCGCGCCCTCCCGGCGCTCTCCGCCGAGGTCGTCTCGGTGGCCGACGAGGCCGAGGAGCAGCGCCTGCGCGAGCAGCCGGGCGTGCGCTACGTCGAGCCGGTCGTCCGGCGTACGGCCTTCGCCGACGCCAGCACCCCCGAGCGGGCCGAGCTCGGCATCGAGGCGGCCCAGGCGCTCGTCCCCGCGTCCGACGGGCGCGGCACCTCCATCGCCGTCCTCGACACCGGGGTCGACGCCAGCAACCCCGACCTGGCCGGCCGCGTCGTCGACGCCGGCGACTTCACCAGCGGTGCCCGCCGCAGCGGCGGCACCGTCGACGGCAACGGCCACGGCACCGGTGTCGCGGCGCTCGCGGCCGCGGCCGCCGACGGTCAGGGCATGGTCGGCACCGCCTCGGCGGCCACCATCCGCAGCTACAAGGTCCTCGGCAGCGATGGCGGTGGCGGCTCTGACGGCCTCGCCGCCGCCATCCGCCAGGTCGCCGACGACGCCGCCTCGGGCATCAACATCGCGGTCGCCAACATGAGCCTCGGCGGCCCGTTCCGCTCGCAGGCCGAGCAGGAGGCGCTGTCCTACGCCGCGCGGCGCGCCCCGCAGGTGCTGTTCGTCGCGGCGAGCGGCAACGACGGCGGCGCCCGGCCCTCCTTCCCAGCGGCCGCCCCGCTGGTGCTGTCGGTCGGCGCCAGCGAGCGCGGCAACGACGGCAGCTACCGCCGGGCCGCCTTCTCCAACGCCGCCGACGTGGACGTGCTGGCGCCCGGCGTCGACGTGCTGACCTACCGCTACACGCCGACCACGTCCTCGCCGCTGCTCGGCCGGGTCAGCGGCACCAGCGAGGCCACCCCGCAGGTCGCCGGCATCGTGGCCGGTCTCGCCGCCGGTCGCGACGTGCGCGGCCAGGCCGCCGCCGCGGCGCTGAAGGCCAGCGCCGAGCCGGCGCTGACCGAGCCCGACCGCCCGGCGGGCAACGGCAGCGGCCGCGCCGACGCCCGCACCGCCGCGGAGCTGGCCGACGGCACCCACCCGTACAGCACGGTCTTCGTCGACGACGGCGCCTACGTCGACCCGACGTCGAGCCGCATCATCACGACCCGGCGCTACGTCCCCAGCAGCGGCACACCGGGCGCCGCCGCCCTCAGCACGTCGGCGGGCTCCCTGTCCGCCGGCGGCACCGGCAGCGTGGCCGTCGCCGGCGGCAGCCTCTACAGCCAGCGCTGGGCCTTCACCCCGCCGAGCCAGGTCGGCGTCGTCGGCAGCTGGTCGACCGCGACCCCGACGGCCACCACCGGCTCGAGCGCGACGCCGCCCGCCGAGACGCTCGACAGCGTCCCGTTCGCGACCCTGTCGCCGCTCGAGGGCGAGCGCGGTCGCCCGTCGCCGAGCCGGGAGGTCCTGCGGGCCACCCTCGGCGCCGGCGGCCAGAGCGCCCTGCTGGTGTCGGTCGGCGTACGCGCCGGTCAGCAGTTCACGATCCGCGGCGACTCGACCGGCGGCGCCCCGATGTTCATCTGGCTGCCCGGCGCGGGCGGCTCCGTCCCGTCCTCCTACCAGGAGCCGGACGAGGAGGTCGACCTGTCCGAGGGGCAGGAGACCTACGTCGCGCCGACCACCGGCCGCTACCTGATCGGCTTCGTGCTGACCGAGGACGGTGGCCAGAACGGCACCTACACGTTCTCCGTCGACCACCCCGAGCCGGCGGGTCGCGTCTCGGCGCCGGCGGTCACCACCTCCACCACGGCCGGTCTGCCGTTCCGCGTCAGCTGGGCCGGCGGGCGCAGCTACAAGGTCCAGTGGATGACGCGCAGCCGCACCTCCGCCGGCTGGGTCAGCGGCCCGTGGCGGACCTGGCTCGACGGCACGACGGCGAGCTCCGCGGTCTTCGGCGCGGGCAACCGACCCACGACGGTGCGGCCCGGCCAGACGTTCTACTTCCGGGTCATCGCGACCGACGACCTCGGCGACACCGGCCCGCTGTCGACCGCCGTCCCGGCCACCGTGACCTACGACGAGCGCGCGACCGGCCTGCGCTACAGCACCGGCTGGTCGGCGATCTCCGCGTCCGGGCGCTACCTCAGCACCCTGCGCGTCGCGACCGGCGCCGGCCGCAGCGTCCGGCTGTCGGCCGAGGGCAGCGAGATCAGCGTCGTCGGTGACCGCTGCGCGATCTGCGGCCAGGTCGACGTCTACCTCGACGGCACCCGACGCGCGCGCGTCGACACCCGTGCGTCCGGCACGCAGGCGCGGGTCGTGCTGTGGCGCTCCGGCCTGCTCGCCGGCGGCATCCGCAACCACGTGCTCGAGCTGCGGGTCGTCGGCACCCCCGGCCGTCCGACGGTGCGGCTGGACGGCGTGGCGCTGCGGCGATGACCCGTCCGCTCGTGCTGGCGTCCGCCTCGCCGGCCCGCCTGCGCCTGCTGCGCGACGCCGGGCTCGACCCGTCGGTCGTCGTCAGCGGCGTGGACGAGGACGCCATCACCCACGACGAGCCGCTCGAGCTCGTCCGCGCCCTGGCCGTCGCCAAGGCGGCGACCGTGGCCGGCGGAGACGTCCCGGACGGCGCCCTCGTCGTCGGCTGCGACTCCATGCTGGTCCTCGACGGTGACGTGCTCGGCAAGCCGGCCGACGCCGACGAGGCGTTCCGCCGCTGGCAGCGCATGCGCGGCCGCGACGGGGTCCTGGCGACCGGGCACTGCGTCGTCGACACCGCCACCGGGCGTACGGCCGACGCCGTCGCGACCACCGTCGTCCGCTTCGGCACCCCCGACGACGACGAGGTCGCGGCGTACGTCCGCAGCGGCGAGCCGCTCGCCGTCGCCGGCGCGTTCACCCTCGACGGGCGCTCGTCGCCCTTCGTCACCGGGATCGACGGCGACCCCGGCACCGTCATCGGCCTGTCCCTCCCGCTGCTGCGGGAGCTGCTGGGCCGGCTCGGAGTGAGGATCACGGACCTGTGGCGACCCTGAAGATCGGCCCCCTGGCCATCGACCCGCCGGTGGTCCTCGCGCCGATGGCGGGGGTCACCAACGCGGCGTTCCGCTCGCTGTGCCGGGAGTACGGCGCCGGCCTCTACGTCAGCGAGATGGTCTCCGCGCGCGCCCTGGTCGAGGCCAACGCCAACACCCTGCGCAAGGCGTCGTTCGGCGCCGACGAGGACATCCGCAGCCTGCAGCTCTACGGCGTGAACCCGCACTACGTCGGCGAGGCCGTGCGCCGCGTCGTCGAGGAGGACGGCGTCAGCCACGTCGACCTCAACATGGGCTGTCCCTCGCCGAAGGTCACCCGCCACGGCGGGGGAGCGGCGCTGCCGGTGCACACGAAGCTGCTGGCCAGCATCGTGCGCGCCGCGGTGCAGGCCGCCGGGTCGGTGCCGGTGACGGTGAAGATGCGCAAGGGCATCGACGACCAGACGTTGACCTTCCTCGACGCCGGCCGGGCCGCGGCCGACGAGGGAGCGGCCGCCGTCGCGCTGCACGCGCGCACCGCCGAGCAGCTCTACTCCGGGTCCGCCGACTGGCCGGCCATCGCCGAGCTGAAGCAGGCGCTGCCCGGCGTGCCGGTGCTCGGCAACGGTGACGTCTGGACCGGCCAGGACGCCGTCCGGATGCAGGCCGAGACCGGCTGCGACGGCGTCGTCGTCGGCCGCGGCTGCCTCGGCCGGCCGTGGCTGTTCCGCGACCTCGTCGACGCCTTCGCCGGCCGCCCGGTGCAGGCCGCGCCGACCCTCGGCGAGGTGACCGACGTGATGCGCCGGCATGCGCGGCTGCTCGTCGAGGCGTTCGAGGACGAGTCGTTCGGGGTGCGCGACTTCCGCAAGCACGTCGGCTGGTACCTCACCGGCTACCCGGCCGGCGGCCAGCGCCGCCGCGCGATGGCGATGGCCGGCTCGCTGGCCGAGCTCGACGGGCTGCTCGACGAGCTCGACCGCGACGCCGTGCTGCCGCCCGAGCTCGAGGGGGCTCCGCGCGGCCACACCCACGGGCCGAAGGCCCCGACGCTGCCCGAGGGCTGGCTGGCCTCGGCCGACGACCCGCGCCCGCCCGGCGCCGAGGCCGACGCCTGGACCTCCGGGGGCTGAGCCCGGCCGGCCCGACATAGCCCGAACGGGCCATCACGTCGCGCCGTCCGGGTGTCGACACCTGTCCCCAGACGTCGGCGACGAGGAGGCAGGCATGTCCGAGGTGAGGCTGCTCAGCAGCTGGGACGGCTACTGCGGTCCCTGTGACGAGGTGCGCCCGCTGGCGCTCACCGAGCGCGGCGTGTTCGGCCTGCGGGCCCGCCGCGCCGGCACGCCGGAGCGGGTGCTGACGCTGACCTGTCGCATCTGCGGCCAGTGGCAGCTCGTCCCGCGCGACGAGCGGCAGGACCCCGAGGTCGTGCTCCCCGCCGAGGACGCGGTCGAGCTGCCCTCCTTCGTCAAGGCGGCCCAGCAGGCGCCGGTGTGGCACGAGCCGGAGCTCGAGGAGCCCGCGGCTCTCGAGGTGGAGCAGGTGGAGCAGGAGCCGGTCGACGAGGTGACCGAGCCGGAGCTGGAGCCGGAGCCCGTGCCCGAGGCGCCGGTGCACGCCGCCCCCGTGTTCACGCCGCCCGTGCAGGAGCCGGCCTTCGCCGCCGCGCCGCTCGAGACCGTGGCCCTCGCCGCCCTCGAGATCCCCGAGCAGGCGCCTGCGCCCGTCTTCGCGGCCCCGACGTTCCCGGCGCCCGCGCCGGCCGTGCCGCTCGCCGTCGCCGAGGAGCCCCGGGCCGCGTTCCTGCCGGTCGCCGAGCGCTACGAGCCCGTCCCGGTGCCGCGCGTGCAGGCCGCGTCGCTGCCCGCCGACGCCGACCTGTCGACCGTGCTGGAGCTGCTCAGCCAGGGCCTCGAGCTGGCCGGCCCGGGGGCGAGCGACCGGGCCTAGCCCTACCCTGGGAGGGCCGCGCGTCGACCCCCTGGAGTGCTCATGCCGTCCCTGCTGCTGTCGCGCCGCGACCTCGAGTTCCTGCTCTACGAGTGGCTCGACGTCGAGCTGCTGACCAAGCGGGAGCGCTACGCCGAGCACTCGCGCGACACCTTCGACGCGGTCCTGGACCTCGCCGAGCAGGTCGCGACGCGCGACTTCGCGCCGCACAACAAGAAGGCCGACGAGAACGAGCCGACCTTCGACGGCGAGCGCGTGCACCTCATCCCGGAGGTGAAGAAGGCGCTCGAGGTCTTCGCCCAGACCGGTCTGGTCGCCAGCAGCATGGACGAGGCGGTCGGCGGCATGCAGCTGCCGGGTGTCGTCTCGGGCGCCTGCTTCGCCTTCTTCCAGGCGGCCAACGTCGGCAGCTCGAGCTACCCGTTCCTCACCATCGGCAACGCCAACCTGCTGCTGACGCACGGCACGCCGGAGCAGGTCGACACCTACGTCCGCCCGATGGTCGAGGGCCGGTTCTTCGGCACGATGTGCCTGTCCGAGCCGCAGGCCGGCAGCTCGCTGGCCGACGTCACGACGAAGGCGGTGCCGCAGGACGACGGCACCTACCGGCTGTTCGGCAACAAGATGTGGATCTCCGCCGGCGAGCACGAGCTGAGCGAGAACATCGTCCACCTGGTGCTGGCGAAGATCCCCGGCAGCCCGCCCGGCGTGAAGGGCATCAGCCTGTTCATCGTGCCCAAGGTCGTGGTCGAGACGGGCGAGCGCAACGACGTCGTGCTGGCCGGCCTCAACCACAAGATGGGCTACCGGGGCACCACGAACACGCTGCTCAACTTCGGCGAGGGCGTGCACACGCCTGGCGGGCAGCCCGGCGCGGTCGGCTTCCTGGTCGGCGAGGCGCACCGCGGCCTGCCGTACATGTTCCACATGATGAACGAGGCGCGCATCGGCGTCGGCTCGGGCGCGATGGCGCTGGGCTACACCGGCTACCTCAAGAGCCTGCAGTACGCCAAGGAGCGCCCGCAGGGCCGTCCGGCCGGGCACAAGGACCCGACCGCGCCGCAGGTGCCGATCATCGAGCACGCCGACGTGCGGCGGATGCTGCTGGCGCAGAAGAGCTACGTCGAGGGCGCGCTGGCGCTGGTCCTGTACTGCAACCGGCTGCTCGACGACGAGCGCACCGCGGAGACGCAGGAGGAGCGCGAGCAGGCCCACCTGCTGCTCGACACGCTGACGCCGATCGCCAAGTCCTGGCCGTCGCAGTGGTGCCTGGAGGCCAACAGCCTCGCGATCCAGGTGCACGGCGGCTACGGCTACACCCGCGAGTACGACGTCGAGCAGCACTACCGCGACAACCGGCTGAACCCGATCCACGAGGGCACCCACGGCATCCAGGGCCTGGACCTGCTCGGCCGCAAGGTCGTGCTGCACGGCGGCGCCGGGCTCGCGCTGCTGCACACGACCGTCAGCGCCACCGCCGCCAGGGCGACCGGCGAGCTGGCCGACCTCGGCGCGCAGCTGCAGGCGAGCATCGACCGGGTCGTCGAGGTGACCGGCCAGCTGTGGGCGACCGGCGACCCCGAGGTCGCGCTGGCCAACTCCTCCGTCTACCTCGAGGCCGTCGGCCACGTCGTGGTCGCCTGGCTCTGGCTCGAGCAGCTGCTCGCCGCTGACGGTCGTACGGGCGACTTCTACGACGGCAAGCGCGCCGCCGGGCGGTTCTTCTTCCGCTACGAGCTGCCCAGGACGGGACCGCAGCTGGACCTGCTGGCGTCGCTGGACCGGACGACGCTGGACGTGCAGGAGGCGTGGCTCTGAGCACGCACGCGCACACCGACATCGCGTGCGCGATGGCGCACGGCGAGGTGCCGGCGCCGACCGGCGACCGCCGGCTCGTCTGCGTCTTCGTGTCGCCGGTGGCCGTGCAGCTGGCCCACCTGGCGGCCCACGTCGGCTACGACGTCGTCGTGCTCGACCCCGACCCGGCGCAGTCGCTGGACGGCGTGACCGTCGTGCGCACCGCGGCCGAGACCGGTGCGGACGAGCACACCGACGTCGTCGTGACCGACCACGACCGGCCCGAGCTCGGCGACGTGCTGGCCGACGTGCTCGCCGGCACGTCGCGGTGGGTCGGCGTGATGGGCAGCCCGCGCCACACCGCCCCGCACGTGCAGGCGCTGCGCGAGCGCGGCCTGCCCGACGCCGACATCGCGCGCGTGCACCGGCCGATCGGCCTGGACATCGGCTCCCGGTCGCCGGGCGAGATCGCCGTCGCGACCGTGGCCGGCCTGCTCGCCGACCGCAACGGCCGGCCGGGCGGGACCTACGAGGTCTAGGAGGGGACGACGATCCGCACCGTGCGGCCGGGTCCCTGGTCGCTGGCCCGTCGCATCCGCACGACGGTCACGGTGTGCCCGCCCGGGCGGGTCACCGCGGTCGAGCGGGTCGTGACGGGCAGGATCTGCGACAGGCGGCCGTCGACGTAGACGCGCCAGCCGGTCTGCCCGGCGACCGGGCCGGACCAGCGCACGACGGCGGCCTTGCCGACGGTGCGCGCGACGACGTCGGGGGCGCTGGTGCTCCAGCGCGTGAACGACCGCAGGTCGACCGCCGGGGTCGGGTCGCTGAGGCCGTCCTCGGTCAGGGCGACGACGCGGTAGCTGTAGCGGCGGCCGTCGACCGGGGCGTCGGTGTCCCGGGTCGCCACCGAGTCGACGTAGGTGGTCTCCTCCGGGTCGACGAGGTCGTACTGCTCGCCGTTGCGGATGATCCCGTAGCCCGCCAGGCCCTTCAGCCGCACCGGCGACCAGGCCAGCCGGATCGTGCGGCTCGCCGGCGAGGACCCGGTGAACCGCGCGGGCGTCGGGACCAGCGGCACCTCGACGACGGCCTTGAACGCGGTCGACGGAGCGCTCCACAGCCCGAGCCGGTCGACCGCCACCACCTGCAGCGGGATCGGCACGCCGCGGGGGAAGACCGGGAAGTGCGCGGTGGTGCCGTGCAGCCCGTAGACCGGGTCGCCGCCCTCCTCGGTGTCGAGGTTCAGCGGCAGGCCGAACAGCGTCACGGCGTAGCTGGCGGCGTCCGGCACCGCCGACCAGGACAGCTGCGTCGTGCCGTCCGTGAGCTCGGAGAAGGCCAGGTCGGTCGGCGCCGGCAGCCGGGGCGGCAGCGCAGCGGTGGCCTGCCCGACGGCGCGGGCCGGGTCGACGAGCCCGGAGCCGTACGCGTCGTCGCGCCCCGCGGGGCCGAGGTCCTGGGCGGTCTCCTGCAGCCGGGCCACGACCTCGGCGCCGGTCAGCGCCGGCTGCGCGGCGACCACCAGGGCGGCGGCGGCCGCGACGTACGGCGTGGCCATGCTCGTGCCGCTGCGCTCGGCCAGCCGGCTGGGGTCGACCACGCGCGGCACGGTCGACAGGACGCTCTCGCCGGGGGCGGAGATGCCGACGTAGGGGTTGGTCGTCGAGAACGGCACCGCGACGTCGCCGGGGTCGATCGCCCCGACGGCGAGCACGCCCGGGTAGGCGGCGGGGTAGCTGATCGGCCCGTCGGCGCCGTCGTTGCCGGACGCCGCCACGAGGACGACGCCCTTCTTGCGCGCGTGCGCGACCGCTGCCTGCAGCGCCGCGGACGGGGTGGTGGAGCCGAAGGACAGGTTGAGCACCTTGGCGCCGTGGTCGACCGCCCACACGATGCCGGTGGCGACGTCGCTGCCCCAGCCCGCGCCGTCCTCGTCGAGGACCCGCACGGGCAGGACCGTCGCGGCGGGAGCGCCGCCGGAGACCCCGGTCGGCGAGGCGGGGCTCGCCGCGACGATCCCGGCGACGTGGGTGCCGTGACCGGCGACGTCGGTCTGGCCCTGGTGGTGCTCGTAGCCGGCGCCCAGGAAGGTCGCGCCGCGCAGCACCCGGCCGGCGAGGTCGGGGTGGCTCGCGTCGACACCGCTGTCGATGACGCCGACGACCACGCCGGCACCGCGGCTGACCGCCCAGGCCTTGTCGAACTGCACCCGGTTGAGCGCCCACTGCCGCGCCTTCGGGACGTCGGTGGCCAGGACCCGCACGTCGCGCTCGGCGGCGGACGCGCCGCGCACCTGCTGCTGCGCGGCCGCGCTGCCGACGGCGCTGACGCTGGTGAACACCGGCCCGGTCGGGCCCTGCGAGGTCACCACCCACCGCGTCGCGGGCTCGTGCGCGGACGCCGGCGAGGACAGGCCCAGGGGCAGCAGCAGGCAGGCAGCGGCGGCCGCGACAGGACGGCTCCACCCGGGCAACGACGTCACAGGTCCTCCTCGCCCGCGCGGCACCGCCCGGGGGTCGCAGCGTGTCACCCGCCTTCCGGCCCGGAGGGACGTTTGGCGAAGAAACGCCGCGTCCGCGTCAGGCCTCGGGGTGACAATCCGGTGACAGGGCGCGTGGACCGTGATCCGTGAGGGCACACCGTGGCCGAACGGGACCGCACCGGTCCCACAAGCGGAGGAGTAGCCATGATCGGTACCATCATCGGGATGATCATCATCGGCGCGATCGCCGGCTTCATCGCGCGCGCCCTGGTCCCCGGCCGTGACTCGATGAGCATCCCGGCCACCATCCTGCTCGGCATCGTCGGCTCGTTCGTCGGTGGCCTGCTCGTGTCGCTCTTCACCCGGGGCGACGGCGACTTCCTGCGCCCCAGCGGCCTGATCGGCTCGATCATCGGCGCCATCGTCGCGCTGCTGGTCTTCAACGCCGTCACCGGTCGCAAGCACGCCGGCACGCGCTCGCGCGTCTAGCTCCCCCGCACCACCCGGAGGCCGTCCCCACGAGGGGGCGGCCTCCGTCGCGTTCCGCCGCACTTCCCCGGGGTCCGCGTACGCCTGCGCGGCGTCTCGGCGTACCGGAGCCCTGGGGACGTCGTCGATCAGCGGGCGCAGTGGATGCAGGTCCGCGCGGACGGGCGGGCCTCGAGCCGCTCCGCGCCGATCGGGTCGCCGCAGCGCTCGCACACGCCGTACGACCCCTCGCCCAGCGAGGCCAGCGCCCGGTCGACGTCGGCCAGCCGGGAGCGTGCCTGGGCGAGCAGCGCGGCCAGCTGCTGGCGCTCGAAGGCGATGGTCTGGCCCTCGGGGTCGTGCTCGTCGTCGGCGTTCGAGTCCTCCGACGCGGCCATGACCGAGGTGAGGTCACCGGTCATCGCGGCCACCTGCCGCTCCAGGTCGGCCCGCTGGGCGAGCAGCGCGGCGCGGGTGTCCACCTCAGCCCCAGTAGCCGGCCATGAGCTCGCGCGACCAGGCCGGCTGGCGCACCTCGCCGCGCGGGCCGAACTCCGCCAGGTAGGGCTTCACGTCGACCACAGGGCTGCCGTCGACGGCGTCCAGCCCCTCGAGCCGCAGGGTCAGCCCCTCGACGGCGAGCAGGCGGCAGACGGTGACGCCCAGCCGGTTGGGCCGGCCCTTGGCGCGCTGGGCGAAGATGCCGACCTCGGGCCAGTCGGGGTTGCCGCGCGGGTGCCGGGCGGCGGTCTGCACCGCGGCCGGGTCGACCCGGTCGAAGACGTAGACGACCTCGACGTGCGAGAAGTCCTCGAGCCCGCGCAGCGCGTCCGGGGAGAACTGCGCCGCGTCGAGGGTGACCGACGAGGTCACGGCGTCCCAGTCGTCGTCGAGCGGCTCGGTGCGGCTGGAGGTCACCGTGCCGATCGGGACGAGCTCCACGTCAGGCCACCGGGACGATGTCGGGTGCGCCGAGCCGGGCGGCGTCGGCGGTGAGGTCGTTGGGCTGCGCCTGCGCGTCGCGCTCGGCCGACACCCGCGCCAGGTAGTGCTCGATCTCGCGCTGGCGCTGCTCCGGGCTCCAGCCGAGGACGTCGCCCATCAGGTCCGCGACCACCGGCGCCGCGTCGACGCCGCGGTCCCACGACTCGATGGAGATGCGGGTCCGGCGGGCCAGCACGTCGTCGAGGTGCAGCGCGCCCTCGTGCGCGGCCGCGTAGACCACCTCCGCGCGCAGGTAGTCGTCGGAGCTGGGCAGCGGCTGCGCCAGCGACGGGTCGGCGGCGATCAGGGCCAGCACGTCGTGGGTCAGGGAGCCGTAGCGGTGCAGCAGGTGCTCGATGCGAGCGACGTGCAGCCCGCTCTCCTCCGCGATCGCGTGCCGGCGGTTCCACAGCGCGGGCCAGCCGTCGGCGCCGACCAGCGGCACGTCCTCGGTGACGCACTCGGCCTGCACGCCGTCCATCGCGCGCACCGCCTCGTCGACGGCGTCCTTGGCCATGACGCGGTAGGTCGTGTACTTCCCGCCGGCGACGACGACCAGCCCCGGCACCGGGTGGCCGACGAGGTGCTCGCGCGACAGCTTGCTGGTCTGGTCGGACTCGCCGGCCAGCAGCGGTCGCAGCCCGGCGTAGACGCCGACGACGTCCTCGGGCACCAGCGGCGAGGCGAGCACCTTGTTGAGCTCGGTGAGCAGGTACTCCACGTCGCGCGCGCTGACCGCCGGGTGGCTCTTGTCCAGCGACCAGTCGGTGTCGGTGGTGCCGATGATCCAGTGCCGGCCCCACGGGATGACGAACAGCACGCTGGTCGCGGTGCGCAGGATCAGCCCGGTGCGACGAGGCGATCCGGTCGCGCGGCACGAGCAGGTGCACGCCCTTGCTCGCGCGTACGTGGAACTGGCCGCGCGAGTGCGGCCAGCGCCTGCGTGTCGTCGGTCCAGACGCCGGTGGCGTTGACGACCTGCTTGGCGCGCACGTCGAGCTCGAGCCCCGACTCGAGGTCGCGCACCCGCGCGCCGGTGACCCGCTCGCCCTCGCGCAGCAGCGCCGTGACGCGGACCCGGTTGGCGCAGGCGGCGCCGTAGAAGGCCGCGGTGCGCACGATGCGACATGGTGTGGCGGGCGTCGTCGACCTGGGCGTCCCAGTACTGCACCGCGCCGACGAGCGCGCTCTTGGACAGCGCGGGCGCGAGCGTACGGGCGCCGCGTCGCGACAGGTGCCGGTGCCGCGGGAGCCGCTCGCCCCGGCCGAGCGCGGCGGCGATCCCGTCGTACAGCGCGATGCCGGCGCCGACGTAGGGGCGCTCCCAGCCGCGACCGGTCAGCGGGTAGAGGAACGCGACCGGGCGGACGAGGTGCGGGGCCAGCCGGTTGAGCAGCAGCGAGCGCTCGCGCAGGGCCTCGGCGACGAGCCGGAAGTCGAGCATCTCGAGGTAGCGCAGTCCGCCGTGCACCAGCTTGCTCGACCGGCTCGAGGTGCCGCTGGCCCAGTCGCGGGCCTCGACCAGGCCGACCGACAGCCCGCGGGTCGCGGCGTCGAGCGCCGCCCCGGCGCCGACGACGCCACCGCCGACCACCAGCACGTCCAGGTCGGTGCCGGCCAGCCGCTCGAGCGCTGCCGTACGGGCGGCCGGGCCGAGCGAGGGGGTGGGGAGCGGCGCCGTCATGCCTCCATCGAACACGCTGCGCGGGTGGTGCGCCGTCAGGCCGGCACCGGGCGCCGCTCCCGGGCAGCGGGCGCGGCCAGGACGATCACCACACCGGCAGCCGCGACGACCAGCAGCGCGCGGTCCAGGGGCAGCACCCGGGTGAGCTGGCCGATCATCGGCGCACCCAGCAGGAAGCCGGTGTAGCCGATCGTCGAGACCACCGAGATGGCCCGCGCGCCGCGGCCGGGGATCTCGCCCGCGGCGCTCATGCCGCTCGGGAAGACCACGGCGAGCCCCAGCCCCCAGCAGGCTGCGCCCACGGCGGCGGCGACGGGGGAGTCGACCAGGCAGAGCAGCAGCACGCCGGCCGTGGCGACCGCCCCGCTGGCCTGCAGGACGACCTGGCGCCCGACCGAGCTCGATGAGCCGGCCGCCGGCGATCCGGGCGAAGCCGATGGTCAGGTTGAACGCCGCCAGGGTCAGCGCGCCGAAGGCCTCCGGCACGCCGCGCTCGTCGACGAGGGTGAGGCCGAGCCAGTCGTTGGCGGCGCCCTCGCCGAGCGCGGTGGCCAGGACCATCAGCCCGATCAGCAGCTCGACCCGGGTGATGCCGCGTCCGGGCGGGCGTCGTGGCGCGTCGCGGTGGCGCCCAGCTCGCCGGTCGCCGGGGCGGCCGCCGGCTCGGGGACGTCGTCCACGAACTGCCGCGAGCACCACAGCACGACGGCCAGGGCGACGACCGACAGCACCGGGAACTGCACCTCGACCGACAGGTCGAGCCGGGCGAAGGCGGCGCCGAGCAGCGCGCCGCCGACCGCGCCGAAGGAGAAGGCGGCGTGCCAGCCGGGCATCAGCACCCGGCGCTGGCGCTGCTCGACGGTGTGGCCCTGGATGTTCATCGCGACGTCCCAGACGCCGGTGCCCATGCCGGTCAGCAGCAGGCAGGCGGCCAGCACGGGCACGGACGGGGCGAACGCCGCCAGCGCCCAGCCGAGCAGGCAGACCGCGCCGGAGACCCGCAGCACCGCCGCCGAGGAGAACCGCTCGGTCAGCCGGCCGGTCGCAGGCATGCACAGCAGCGAGCCGATGCCGACGCAGACGAGCGCCAGGCGACAGCTGCGCCGGGGTGGCGCTGACCTGGTCGCGCAGCGACGGCACGCGCGAGAAGCCGGCGGCCGAGACGACGCCGGCTGCGGCGAAGACGACGGAGACCGCGCCGGGCGAGCCGTCGGGGTGGGTGCTCACGGGGTCCGCGGCGGCGACCCGGGCGGCGAGCCCGTCCAGCGCGTCCTGCACGACCTCCGGGTGCTCGAGGGTGAGGAAGTGGCTGCCCGGCACGACCCGCACGTCGGCGTCGGCGATGCGGGCCGGCCGCGTCGAGCACGTCCTGGACGCTGGTCAGCACGTCGTGCCGACCGGCCAGCAGGACGGTCGGGCAGCGCACGAACGACAGGTCCATCGGCTCGTGCTCGGACGCGGCGAGGGCGAGCTCGCCGTACCAGCGCCAGTCCTGCGCGAGGAACTCCCGCAGCATCGGGACGAGCGCCTGCGGGTCGGCGCCGGGCAGCATGAAGCCGGAGTGCGACAGGACCCAGGCCAGCCGCTCCGCCGACCGGCACGTGCGGCGCCAGCCGGGTGAGCCCCGGCCCGACCAGCCGGCCGCCGCGGGTGAGCGCGGTGGCCAGCGGGTGGCGCAGTCGGCGCGGGACCCGCAGCGGCGCGCCCATCGCGTGGAACGTGCCGCCGGGGACGCCGGCCACCGCCAGCAGCCCGGCGACCCGCTCCGGGTGCTGCTCGGCGAAGGCGAAGGCGACGTTGACCCCGACCGACCAGCGACGCGACGAGCGCGCGCTCCAGCCCGACGGTGTCCATCAGCGCCCGCAGGTCCTCGACGTGGTCCTCGACCCGGATGCGCGTCGGGTCGGCCGGGCGCTGCGAGCCGAACGTGCCGCGGTGGTGCCAGGTCACGACGTCGTAGTCGCTGGGCGACCAGTCCCGGCCACGCCGACGGCACGGTGCCCAGGCCGTTGGCCAGCACGACCGGGGTCCCGGTGCCGTCGTTGCGCCAGCCGCGCAGGACGGTGCCGTCGCTGCTCCGGACGTCGAAGGTGCTCGCCACGCCCCGAGAGGCTAGGTCAGCGCGTCGGTGTGAACCGCACGGGCATGGTGCGCGGCCCGAAGATGAACACGGAGTCCTGCCACGTCGGCGGGCCGGCCGGCTCGAGGTCGGGCAGCCGGGTGAGGATCTCGCGCAGCATGGCGGCGATCTCCACCCGGGCGATGTGCGCGCCGAGGCAGGAGTGCGGGCCGCCGCCGAAGGCGAGGTGGTCGTTCGGCGCGCGGGTCGAGGCGGAAGCGCTCCGCGTCGTCGAAGACCTCGGGTCGCGGTTGGCCGAGCCGTAGTAGATGACGACCTTCTCGCCGGCCTTGATGTCGCGCCGCCGAGCACGGTGTCGCGCGGTCGCGCGTGCGGCGCATGTAGACGACCGGGCTGACCCAGCGCAGCATCTCCTCGATCGCGCGGGCGAGCAGGCCGTCGAGGTCGGCCTGCAGCGCGGCGACGCTCCTCCGGGTGCTCGAACAGCGCCTGGATGCCGCCGGCCACCAGGTTGCGGGTCGTGTCGCCGCCGGCGTCGACGAGCAGCAGGAAGAAGAGGCGAAGTCCATGTCGTCGAGCTGCTGCCCGTCGACCTCGGCGTGCAGCGAGCCGGCTGGCCAGGTCGTCGCCCGGCTCGGCGCGCTTCTGCGCCGCGACCTGCGAGGCGTAGCCGAACATCTCCAGCACCGCCTGCGTGCCCGCGCCCTCGGGAACCTTCGTCGGGTCGGCGTGGATGACCTCGGTGAGCTCGTAGAGCCGCCGACCGTCCTCCAGCGGGATGCCGAGCAGCTCGGCGATGACGTACGACGGCAGCTCGCCGGCGACGTCGGCGACGAGGTCGCACTCGCCGCGGGCGGCCACCCGGTCGACGATGGTCGCTGGCGAGCTCGCTGATGCGGGCGTTCAGCGCCTGGGCCGCCTTGGGCGTGAACTCCTTGTGCACCAGCCGGCGGTAGCTCGTGTGCAGCGGCGGGTCGGCCAAGATCATCATCTTGTGGTCGCCCATGCCGAGCTCCTCGCTCGGGTCGGCGATCATGATCGTCGGCTCGGAGGAGAACGTCTCGTGGTCCTCCTCCACGGCGATGACGTCGGCGTGCCGGGTCACGACCCAGAAGTCCGGCCCGTGGGGGTCGGGGTGGCGGTGCACCGGCTCGTTCTCGCGCAGCCAGCGGAACTGCTCGTGCGGCTGGCTGCCGGCGAAGGCGTCCGTGTCGAGGAGGTCGATGTGAGGGGCCGTCGTCGTCGTCACGAGCCCTCCGCCTCGGCGAGCAGCTCGGTGCGGAGGTTGCGCTTGAGGATCTTGCCGGCCGGGTTGCGGGGGAGCTCCTCCTCGCGGATGTAGATGCGGCTCGGCACCTTGAACGCGGCCAGCCGCTGCGCGACGTGGTCGCGCAGCTCCTGCTCGGTCGGCACGCTGCCGTCGGTCGACCGCAGGGTCACGACGGCGGCCACCTCCTCGCCGAGGACCGGGTGCGGCCAGCCGAAGACGGCGGCGTCGCTCACGGCCGGGTGCTCGTGCAGCGCGCCCTCGACCTCGGCGGAGCCGATGTTCTCGCCGCCGCGGATGATGAGGTCCTTGGCCCGGTCGACGAGGTAGATGAAGCCCTCCTCGTCGAGCTTGGCGATGTCGCCGGAGCGCAGCCAGCCCTCGGAGAAGGAGTCGGCCGTCGCCTGCGGGTTGTTCCAGTAGCCCACGACGACGTTCGGCCCGCGGATCTCCAGCTCGCCGGCCTCGCCGGTCGGCAGCTCCTCGCCGAGCGGGTCGACGACGCGGACGTCGCAGACCGGCACCGGGATGCCGACCGAGTCGGGGTGGCGGAAGTAGTCGGCGCCGGCGTTCATCGACGTGACCGACGACGTCTCGGTCAGGCCGTAGCCGTTCGAGGGGCTGCGCCCCGGGAACATCGTCTCGATCCGGCGCACCAGCTCGGGCGGCGCGGGCGCCCCGCCGTACCCGATGCTCACCACGCTGGAGATGTCGGTCTTCTCGAAGTCGGGGCTGTCGAGCACCTGCAGCACCATCGACGGGACGCCGCCGAAGGTCGTGATCTTCTCCTGCTCGATGAGCTGGAGGGCGCGCTCGGCGTTCCACTTGTGCATGATCGTGATCTTGTTGCCGATGGCGGTGCTGGCGACCAGGACCGAGTGGCAGCCGGTGGCGTGGAAGAACGGCACCGACAGCAGGTAGGCGTTCTGCCGGGCGGCGCTGGCCTCCATGATCTCCTCGATCGACAGGCCGTTGCGCAGCCCGCCCCGGATGCCGGCGAAGGTCAGGCTCACCAGGTTGGTGCAGATGTTGCGGTGGGTGCCGAGCACGCCCTTGGGCCGGCCGGTGGTGCCGCTCGTGTAGAAGATCGTCGCGTAGTCGTCGGGCTGCAGGTCGATGGCCGGGACGACCACGTCGTCGGCCGGGTCGGAGACCAGGTCGGCGAAGGGCAGCGCACCGGGGTGCTCCGCGCGCACGACGAAGGTGGCCGTGAGGTCGAGGTTCGGCAGGTGCTCGGCCAGCCGCTGCAGGCGCTGGTCGTCGGCGATGAGCACCTTGGCGCCCGAGTCGGACAGGGCGTACTCGAGCTCCGGGCCGGTGCCCCAGGCGTTCAGCGGGACGACCACCGCGCCGGCGGCGGCGGCCCCCCAGAAGGCGAGCGCCCACTCGGGGAAGTTGCGCATCGCGATGGCGACCCGGTCGCCGGTCTGCACGCCGTACTGGTCGCGCAGGCGGTGGGCGAGCGTCGCGCACTGCCGGTAGTGCTGCTCGAACGTGGTCCGCTCCAGCCCGTCCGGCCCGTCGTAGACGAGCAGGTCCTTGTCGCCGTGGGCCCGGCTGGCCTCGAGCACGGCCGGCAGGTGCGGGGGCGTCGCGGTCCACGACCTTGAGCGGGACGCCGCGCACGACGGCCTCGCCGATCTCGAACGGAGCACCGGGAGCGGTGAGCGCGGCGTGGATCTGTGCGATGGACGGGGGGGCTGAGGTCTCGACGGTCGCTGACACGTCGGGCACCGTAACCGCCGGTCGTGACCTCCGTCACGCACCCTGATCAGGTGGCGGAGCGAGCGCGCGCTCGGGACCCGGACGCGGTCAGCAGCGGGGGTCGGCCAGGCAGCCGGCGTGCTCGCGCAGGAAGCGGCGACCGTCGTCCATCCCGCTGTGGGAGAGCGCGAACTGCACCCGGGCCTCGCAGCGGCCGCAGCCCACCTCGAGCGACGGCTGGTCGGCCGTCGGCAGCCGGAAGGTCGCGGCGCGGGGCAGGGTGTTGCGGGTCATCAGCGTCTCCGGGGCAGTGGGGGCCCTCCCAGCATCGGGGCGCGCCCGGCGCCGCACCAGGACCGACTCGGATGGTCGTGCCTAGTCCCGCGGGACGTCCGGGACTAGCCGGTGACCGCCCGGACCGTCCCGCCGATGATCGTCGTGAGCTGCTGCACCAGCTGCTCCTGCGACAGGCCGCGCGGCTCGTCCAGCCAGCGCCCGACCACCGCGTCGACGAGGCCGACCACCCCGGTGGCGAAGGTCCCGGCGAGGTCCGGCGGCAGGTCCAGCCCGACCAGCACGTCCTCGGCCAGCGTGGCCACCCGGCCGCCGACGGTCTCCTTCACGTGGCGCACCGCGCTGTCGGCCGCGACCTCGGCGTCGTGGCTGCGCACGAAGCGGTAGAGCGACAGGTGCTCGCGCACGAAGTCCAGGTAGGCGTGCAGGCCGTCGGCGATGGCCGTGTCGAGGTCGGCCACGCCGTCGAGGTGGGGGAGCAGCTCGCCCACGACCAGAGCGGCCGCCCGCGCGGCGATCGCCCGGTCGAGGTCGCGCCGGTCGCTGAACTGGCGGTAGACCGCCTGCCGGGTCAGCCCCAGCTCGGCGCCGATCCGGTCGACCGTGGCTCCCGGTCCCTCCCGGTCGATGACGGCGATGGCCGCGTCGACGAAGGCCTCCCGGCGCTGCTCGCGGTGCCCGGCCCAGCGGGCGGTGCGCCCGTCCACGCCCGCGTCCGCCACGGTCCGAGCCTAGTGCGGCAGGTAGGCAGGACGCCGTGTACCTGTTACGTTCCGTCCTACCTACTTCCGGGAGGTCCTCATGACCACCGCACTGGCTCCCAAGGACGCCGTCGCCACCCGCCTGCTCCGCTCGTCCGAGCGCCTGTCGTACGACCCGGCCGTCGACGTCGACTGGGACGCGCCGCTCGACCGGACGCTGCCCGCGATGCCGCTGGAGCGGGTGTCGCTGTTCGGCACGCCGCTGTGGGAGCAGATGACGCCGGAGCAGCGGGTGCAGCTGTCCTGGCACGAGCTCGCCAGCATCTCGAGCGTCGGGCTGTGGTTCGAGCTCTGCCTCATGCAGGCGCTGCTGCGCCACTCCTACGACCAGGACCCGCACCGGCCGCACGCGCAGTACGCCCTCACCGAGGTCGGTGACGAGTGCCGCCACTCGGTGATGTTCGCCCGGGCCGCGGAGGCGCTCGCCCCCGGCGCGCGCTACCGCCCGTCGCCCGCGGTGCACGCCCTCGGCCGGCTGTGGAAGACGGTCGCTGCCGGGCCGTCGATGTTCGCCAGCGTCCTCGTCGCCGAGGAGACCCTGGACCGGCTGCAGCGCGAGATGCTCGTCACCGACGGGCTGCTCCCGCTCGCCGTGCAGGTCGCGCGCATCCACGTCACCGAGGAGGCGCGGCACGTCTCCTACGCGCGGGCCGCGGTCACCCGGCAGGTCCCGCGGGCGGGCGGCGTCGGGATGGCCTTCCACCGGGTCGCCACCGCGGTGACCGCCGGCTTCGTCGTGCACGCCTTCCTCGACCCGCGCGTGTACGAGGCGGTCGGCCTGGACCGCGAGGAGGCCGTACGCCAGGCCCGCGCCAACCCGCACCGCGCCGAGACGCTGCTGTGGATGGCCGAGAAGGTCCTGGACTTCCTGACCGAGGCCGAGGTGGTCACCCGGTGGACGGCTCCGCTGTGGCGACGGCTCGGCCTGCTGCGGGCAGCGCCGGGTCGGCCTTGAGCCGCACGCCGCTCAGCCCCAGCCGGCGGGCCTCGGTCAGCAGCAGCACCAGCGTGTCGGCGGCGACGTCGTACGCCGTGCCGTGCGGCGGCCGGACGTTGGAGACGCAGTTGCGCTCGGCGTCCCGGGTCTGCCCGGGCCGCGGGCCCCAGGTGAGGTAGAGGCCGAGGCTGTCGGTGGAGCTCATGCCCGGGCGCTCGCCGACGAGGACGACCACCGCGCGGGCGCCGACCGCCTTCGACGACCTCGTCGCCGAGGGCCACCCGGGCGTTCGTCGCGACCACGACGGGGCCGACGTCCCACCCGTCGAGGCGGCTCGCGCAAGGCCCGCAGCACCGGCACGGCGTGCCGCTGCACCGCCAGCGCCGACAGCCCGTCGGCGACCACGAAGACGACGTCGTGGTCGCCCCGGGGCAGCGCGGTGCCGTCGGCCAGCCGGCGCCCGAGGTCGGGCCGCTGCAGGTACGTCGCCCGGTCCGGCGCGGCCGACCGGACGTGCAGGGCGCCAGGCAGGTCGAGCTCCTGCAGCGGGGCGTGCACCGCGTCGCGGGCCGCGGCGCGGGCGGCGCGCAGCTCGAGCAGCCGGGCGGTCGGCAGCGCGTCACCGGCCCGGCCGAGGGCCACCCGCGCGGAGGTGGCGAGGCGCAGCGGTGCCAGCGGGTCGGTCACAACGCGCCGCGCACGAGGGCGAGGGCCGCCGGCGAGCCGAGCTCGCGCACCCGGCCGTCGCTGCCGACCAGGTCCATCTGCTCCAGCCAGGCGGCGAACTCCGGCGCCGGCTGCAGGCCCAGCAGCGACCGCGCGGAGAGCACGTCCTGCCAGCTGAGGGTCTGGTAGTGGAGCATCACGTCGTCGCCGCCGGGCGCCGTGATGACGAAGCCGCAGCCGCCGGCCGCCAGCAGCGTGAGCAGGGTGTCGGCGTCGTCGGAGTCGGCCTCGGCGTGGTTGGTCCAGCAGACGTCGACGCCCATCGGCAGGCCGAGCAGCTTGCCGCAGAAGTGGTCCTCCAGGCCGGCGCGGGTGATCTGCTTGCCGTCGTAGAGGTACTCGGGGCCGATGAAGCCGACGACGGTGTTCACGAGCAGCGGGTCGAACGCGCGGCACACCGCGTACGCCCGAGCCTCCAACGTCTGCTGGTCGACCGGCGTACCGCCGGTGCCGAGGTGCGCGCCGGCCGACAGCGCGCTGCCCTGGCCGGTCTCGAAGTAGAGGACGTGCGGGCTGCCGCGACCGAGCGCGAGTGCGCCCTCCTGCGCCTCGCGCAGCAGCTCGAGCGTGACGCCGAAGCCGTCGTTGGCGGCCTGCGTGCCGGCGACCGACTGGAAGACGAGGTCGACCGGCGCGCCCTGCTCGAGCAGCGCGAGCGTCGTGGTGACGTGCGCCAGCACGCAGCTCTGCGTCGGGATGGCGTAGCGCTCGCGGATGCCGTCGACGAGCTCGAGCAGCGCCCGGGTCTGCCGCGGGCTGTCGGTCGCCGGGTTGATGCCGATGACCGCGTCGCCGCAGCCGTGGAGCAGCCCGTCGACGATGCTCGCGGCGATGCCGACCGGGTCGTCGGTCGGGGAGTTCGGCTGCAGCCGGGTGGCCAGGGTGCCGGGCAGCCCGATCGTCGACCGGAACGACGTGACCACGCGGGCCCGTCGGGAGACGGCCAGCAGGTCGCCCACGCCCATCAGCTTGCTGACGGCCGCGACCATCTCCGGCGTCAGCCCGGCGGTGAGGGACGCGAGGTCCTCGGCCGGGTCGAGCAGCCGGTCCCGCAGCGCGCCGACGGTCAGCCCGGCCACCGGCGCGAAGGCCGCCGCGTCGTGGCCGTCCACGATGAGCCGGGTCACCTCGTCGGTCTCGTACGGGACGACCAGCTCCTCCAGGAACGCCGTCAGCGGCAGGTCGGCCAGCACCGCCTGCGCGGCGACCCGCTCGGCGGCCGAGGACGCGGCCGTGCCGGCCAGGACGTCGCCGGACCGCAGCGGGCTCGCCCGGCCGAGCAGGGTGGCGAGGTCGGCGAAGCGGTGGGTGTGCCCGCCGAGCGAGCCGTAGCGGACGGTCATCTGCCTCAGCATCCTGTCGACGGATCAGCGCGGGCGGCCCTACGTTCGCGCCGTGACCGACTACGCGACGCTGGCCTACGAGGTGCGCGACCGCAAGGCGTACCTGACGCTGAACCGGCCCGAGCGGCTGAACGCCATCGACGACGTGATGCCCGGCGAGATCCGTGCCGCGGTCGAGCGGGCCAACGACGACGACGCGGTGCGCGTCATCGTGCTGACCGGAGCGGGCCGGTCGTTCTGCGCGGGCTACGACCTCAAGCACTTCGCCGAGGGCGACGGCGGCGCCGAGCGGTGGGCGCAGGGCGAGGTCTGGGACCCGGTCCGCGACTACCGGCAGATGAAGCGCAACACCGACGACTTCTTCACGCTGTGGCGCTCGCTCAAGCCGACCATCTGCAAGGTGCGCGGCCACGCCATCGCCGGCGGCAGCGACATCGCGCTCTCCTGCGACCTGCTGGTCATGGCCGACGACGCGCGCATCGGCTACCCGCCGGCACGTGTGTGGGGCTGCCCGACGACGGCGATGTGGGTCTACCGCCTCGGCGCGCAGCGGGCCAAGCGGATGCTGCTGACCGGCGACACCCTCGACGGCACCACCGCCGCCGAGTGGGGGCTCGCGCTGGAGGCGGTGCCCGAGGCCGAGCTCGACGCCCGGGTCGAGGAGCTCGCCGACCGCATGGCCGGCGTCCCGACCAACCAGCTCGTGATGCAGAAGCTGATGGTCAACCAGGCCTACGACAACATGGGCCTGTCCGGCACGCAGACGCTGGCGACCTTCTTCGACGGCATCACCCGGCACTCGCCGGAGGGCCGGTGGTTCAAGGAGTTCGCCGAGCGCGACGGGTTCCACGACGCGGTCGCCTGGCGCGACTCGGGCCGGCTCATCCCCGACGGGGGCGGCCCGCTGCCGGAGCCGGGCGCATGAGCCTCACGACGTCGTACGTCCCGGCCGACACCTCCGAGCCGGTGCTCGAGCTGACCGCCGGGCGACCTGCTGCGCGCTGCCGCTGCCGACGCGGGCGACGTGGTCGCGCTGGTCGAGGTCGCCCCGCCGGGCAGCCTGCTCACCGGTGCCGACCGCAACGACCGCACCTGGACCTACGCGCGAGCTGCTGGCGGAGTCCGAGGCGTGCGCGTCCTGGCTGCTGCAGCGCTACGCGCCGGGGGAGCGGGTCGTCGTCTGGGCGCCGAACGTGCCCGAGTGGGTCGTCCTGCAGTACGGCGCTGGCGATGGCCGGACTGGTGCTGGTGACCGCCAACCCGGCGCTGCGCGCGAGCGAGCTGCGCTACGTCCTGGAGCAGTCGGAGGCGGCCGGCCTCGTGCACGCGGGGGCGTTCCGCGGCACCGACATGGCCGCGGTCGCGCAGGAGGCGGCGGACGGGCTGCCGGGCTTGCGCGAGCGGCTCTGCTTCGACGACTGGCAGCGCCTGGTCCGCGACGCGCCGGCCCCTGCGACGGAGCTGCCCGCGGTCGCGCCGGGTGACCCGGCGCAGATCCAGTACACCTCCGGCACCACCGGCTTCCCGAAGGGCGCGCTGCTGCACCACCGGGGCCTGGTGACGAACGCGCGCTACTACGGCGTGCGTGGCCAGCTGGCCGAGCGCACGGCGTTCGTGAGCGCCATGCCGCTGTTCCACACCGCCGGCTGCGCCATGGGCGTGCTCGGCGCAGCGCACCGGCGCGCGACGCTACGTCCTGCTGCAGCTGTTCGACCCGGCGCTGATGCTCGCCGCCGTGCAGACCCACCGGCCGCAGGCCGTCACCGGCGTGCCGACGATGCTGCTCGCGCTGCTCGAGCACCCGGACTTCCCGGCGACCGACTTCGGTCCGGTCGAGATCGTCGTGTCCGGCGGCGCGTCCGTGCCGCCCGAGCTGGTGCGCCGGGTCGAGCAGGCGTACGGCTGCCGGTTCTCCACGGTGTTCGGGCAGACCGAGCTGAGCCCGGTCGTGACGCAGACCAGCCCCGACGACACCCTCGAGGACAAGGCGGAGACCGTCGGCCGGCCGCTGTGGAACGTCGAGGTGCAGGTCGTCGACCCGGTCGAGCGGCGACGTGCTGCCGGTCGGCGAGCAGGGCGAGATCTGCGCCCGCGGCTACCAGCAGATGCTCGGAGTACTTCCGGATGCCCGAGCGCACCGCCGAGACCGTCGACGCGGACGGCTGGCTGCACACCGGCGACCTCGGCTCGATGGACGAGCGCGGCTACGTCCGCATCACCGGCCGGCTGAAGGACATGATCATCCGGGGCGGCGAGAACATCTACCCGGCCGAGCTGGAGCAGCTGCTCTTCACCCACCCGAAGGTCGCGGACGTCGCCGTCGTCGGCGTCCCGGACGAGGCGTACGGGGAGCGCGTCGCCGCGGTCGTGCGGCCGGCCGACCCCGCCGACCTGCCCACGGTCGAGGAGCTGCGGGCCTTCTGCCGCGGCACGCTCGCGCCGCACAAGACACCGGCCGAGTGGCACGTCGCGCAGGAGTGGCCGCTCACCGGCTCCGGGAAGATCCAGAAGTTCCGGGTGCGTGAGCAGGTGCTCGACCACACGTACGACCCGCTCGCATGACCGTGCGCTTGCATGGACGGTGTGCGTCCTGACGATCGCTCCCTGACCGGCCTGCTCGACGTCCTGCTCTGCTGGGCGGCCGGGGAGGTGCTCGCCCGGGTCGCGGACCTGCCGCTGCCCGGCCCGGTCCTCGGTCTCGTGCTGCTGCTCGGGCTGCTCGCCGTGCAGGGCCGACGCGGCGACCCGGACGACCCGCGCAGCGGGCCCGCCGCCGACCTGCTGCTGCGCCACCTGGCGCTGCTGTTCGTGCCGGCAGGGGCCGGTGTCATCACCTACCTGTCCCTGCTGCAGGACGAGGCCGTGCCCGTCGTCGCCGGCCTCGTCATCCCCCTCGTGGTCGGCGTCGTCGGGACCGGCGTCGTCGTCGATCGCCTGCTGCGGCGGCGGGTGTGAGCACGGCGCTCGCGCTGGCCGGGACGCTGGCGGCCTACCGGCTCGCCCTCGGCCTGGCTGCCCGGCTCGGCCGGCCGGCGCTGCTCAACCCCGTGCTGCTGGCGGTCGTGCTCGTCGGCGGGACGCTGCTGCTCACCGGCACCGACTACGACGACTACTTCGCCGCCGCGCAGCCGCTGCACGTCCTGCTCGGGCCGGCGACCGTCGCGCTGGCGGTGCCGCTGTTCCGACAGCGGGCCCGGGTGCGGTCGGCGCTGCTGCCGCTGCTGGCGGGGCTCGCCGTCGGTGTCGTCGGGGCGGTCGCGACCGCGCTCGCCGTGCCCCGGCTGCTCGGCGCCCCGGAGGTGCTGGTGCTCTCGCTCGCCCCGAAGTCCGCCACGACCCCGGTGGCCATCGCGCTGGCCGACGACGCCGGCGGCTCGCCCGGCCTCACCGCCGCGCTGGTCATCCTCACCGGCATCGGGGTCGCCGTGGCCGGGCCACCGCTGCTCGACCTGCTCCGCGTCCGCGACCCGGCGGCCCGTGGCTTCGCGATGGGCGTGGCGGGCCACGGCATCGGCACGGCCCGCGCACTGCAGGAGGGCGAGCAGCAGGGCGCCTTCGCCGGGCTCGGCATCGGGCTCGGAGCGCTCGGCACCAGCGTCGTGCTGCCGCTGCTGCTGCTCGTCCCCCGCTAGCAGCGCCGGAGGCCGGGTCCCGCTACGTTCAGGGTCGACGCCGCCGATCGAGCGTCCGGTCGCCTCGACGAGGGAGTGCCTGTGCCAGAGCTCGTGATCCGCGACGACCGGGACGGCTGGACGCTGCTGACGCTCAACCGGCCGGACAAGCTGAACGCCCTGACCGTCGACCTGTTCCGCGAGCTGCGCGGCCACGTCACCGACCTGCGCAGCGACCCGAGCTCGCGCTGCGTCGTGCTGCGCGGCGCCGGCAGGTGCTTCTCGGCCGGGCACGACCTGGCCGACATCGCCTCCGGCGAGGACGTGCCGTCGCGCGGGTGGCACAGCGAGACGCTGCGCATGCTGGAGAAGCTGCCGCAGCCGGTCGTCGCCGCCGTGCACGGCCACTGCTACACCGGCGCCCTCGAGGTCGCGCTGGCCGCCGACTTCATCCTCGCCGCCGACGACGCGCGCTTCGGCGACACCCACGCCAAGTGGGCGCTGACGCCGGTCTGGGGCATGAGCCAGCGCCTGCCGCGGCGGGTCGGGCTCGCCACCGCCAAGCGGCTGATGTTCACCGCCGACATGATCGACGCAGCGGAGGCGGTGCGCATCGGTCTGGCCGAGTACTCCGTGCCGGCCGACGCGCTTCGACGCCGAGATCGAGGCGCTGGCGCAGCGCATCACCGCCAACTCGGCGTTCTCCCACGCGGCCTTCAAGCGGCTGCTCGACGCCACCGACAACGACCCGCTCGACGCCGGCCTGCAGTGGGAGGTCATGGAGAGCGAGGGCGTCGGCCCCGACATGCGCGAGCGGATCGCCGCCTTCAGCAACCGGAAGAAGTAGCACGCCGTGGACCTGAGCACCGGACCCGAGCTGGAGGCCTTCCGCGCGGAGGTCGCGGCGTTCCTCGACACCGCGCCGACCGACGCCATCCGCGAGGCCGGCCGCAAGCTGACCAGCGTCTTCTCCCCGTTCGACGAGGCGATGGCCTGGCACAGGATCCTGCACGCGAAGGGCTGGGCCGCGCCGGCCTGGCCGGTCGAGCACGGCGGCACCGGCTGGTCGGTCGAGCAGCGCTACGTCTTCGCCGAGGAGCACTGCCGAGCGCGACCTGCCGCCGCTGCTGCCGAACGGCCTGAAGATGATCGGCCCGCTGCTCATCGACCTCGGCACGGAGGAGCAGAAGCAGCGCCACCTGCCCGGCATCCTGGCCGGCGACGACTACTGGACGCAGGGCTACTCCGAGCCGGGCGCCGGCTCCGACCTCGCCGTCGCTGACCTGCAGCGCCGTGCCGGACGGCGACGACTACGTCCTCAACGGCAGCAAGATCTGGACGACGCTGGCCCACCGGGCCAACCGGATGTTCCTGCTGGTGCGCACCAGCTGCGACCGGCCGCAAGCAGCAGGGCATCACGTTCCTGCTGCTCGAGGACCTCGACCTGCCGGGCATGCGAGATCCGGCCGATCGTCGGGCTCGACGGCGTCCCGGAGCAGTGCGAGGTGTTCTTCGACGACGTCCGGGTGCCGCAGTCCGGCCGGGTCGGCGCGGAGAACGACGGCTGGACGGTCGCCAAGCACCTGCTCACCCACGAGCGCGGCGGCTCGACGTGCAGCCCGTCGCTCTACCGCTTCGTCGACGCGATCCGCGAGGCCGCCGCGGCGCGGCCCTCGCCGTTCGGCGGGCGGCTCGCGGACGACCCGGTGTTCCAGCGCGAGCTCGGCGAGCTGGAGGCCGACGTGGCGTCGGTGCGAGCACGTCGAGAAGCTGGCGGTCAGCGGCCACCCGATCGCCGACGACCCGGCGTTCCCCTCGCTGAACAAGACGATGAGCTCGGAGCTGACGCAGCGGCTGACCACGATGATGGCGAGGGTGTCAGCGGGCTGCAGGCGCTGCCGCTGCAGCTGGACGCCCTGCACGTCGGCTCCGGTGCCGAGCCGCTGCAGCGACGACTTCGACCTGGTCGCCCTGCCCTACTACCTGAACAGCCGGGCGGCCTCGATCTACGCGGGCACCAACGAGGTGCAGCGCGACCTCATCGCCCGCACCGTCGCGGCCCGCTGAGCAGGGGGACGACGATGGACTTCACCTTCACCGACGAGCAGACGATGCTGCGCGACAGCGTCGCGCGCTACCTCCAGCGGCACGGCACCTTCGCCGCCCGGCAGGAGCTGCTCCGGCGCGACCGGCCGTACTCGGCCGAGGTCTGGCAGCACTTCGCCGACCTCGGGCTGCTGGCCCTGCCGTTCGCGGAGGAGCTCGGCGGCGCTCGGCGGGTCGGTCGTCGACCTCGTCGCGATCGGCGAGCCGTTCGGCGAGCACCTGCTGGTCGAGCCCTACCTGTCGTCGGTCCTGCTGGCCGGGCGGCGCGCTGGCGTCCGCTCCCGGGCACCCGGCCGCCCGGGAGTGGCTCGACGCGCATCATGGCGGGGGAGGCGCTCGGCGCCCTCGCCCACGAGGAGGGCAGCGGCACGCCCGACCCGGCGCAGGTCGCGACTGCGCGCCAAGCGGGTCCGGCGACAGCTACCAGCTCGACGGCGAGAAGCGGCTGGTGCTCGGCGCCGCGCAGGCCGACGTCCTGGTGGTCACGGCGCGGGTCGACGGCGAGCCCGGCTCCCGCGACGGGCTCGCACTGCTGCTGGTCGACCCGGCGTCGCCCGGGGTGCGGCTGACGCCGTTCCGCACCGTCGACGGCCGCAGCGCCGCCCACGTCGCCTTCGACTCCGTCGAGGTCGCGGCCGACGCGTGCCTGAGCACCGACGCGTACGCCGCGCTCACCGCCGCCCTGCGCGACGCGACCGTCGTTGCCTGGCCGCCGAGGCGGTCGGGGCGATGGGTGCGCTGCTGCGGCGGACGAGCGAGTTCGCCACGACGCGGCAGCAGTTCGGCGTGCCGATCGCCAGCTTCCAGGTGGTCGCGCACCGCCTCGCCGACATGAAGATCGCGCACACCAAGGCGCGCGCCAGCCTCCTGTACACGGCCGGCGCTGGTCGAGGCCGGCCGGGCGACGCCCCGCGACATCTCGGTGCTCAAGGCGCAGGTCGGCACCCTCGGCCGCAGCGTCGGCGAGGCGGCCGTGCAGACCCACGGCGGCATCGGCACCACCGACGAGCTGGCGATCGGCCACTACCTCAAGCGGCTGGTCGCCATCGACGCGATGCTCGGCGACGCCGACTACCACTACCGCGTCGTCGGCGCGCGGACCTGAGCCCCCGCCGCAACGCGGACGCCCGGGCCAGCAGCAGCTGCGCCCGGGCGTCCGGCGTTCAGGAGCGACTAGCGGAGCAGGGACAGCACGCCCTGGCTGCTCTGGTTGGCCTGGGCGAGCATCGCGGTGCCGGCCTGGGACAGGATCTGGCTCGTGCTGAAGCGGTCATCTCCATGGCCAGTCGGTGTCGCGGATGCGGCGACTCCGACCCGGACAGGTTCTCCACCGCCACGCCGAGGTTGGCGATGGTGTGCTCCATGCGGTTCTGGAACGCACCGAGCGAGCCGCGGGCGGTGGAGACGGCCGAGATGGCGTCGTCGACGGTCTGGATGCTGGTCGGCCTCGGCGCCGCAGACCGCGTCGGGCGAGCCGAGGTTGGTGCCGTCGGCGTCCAGGGTCGAGCGTCGACGGTCTCGCCGCTGCGGCGCTGCCGACCTGGAAGGCCTTGGAGTGAAGCCGCCGTCGAGCAGGGTGTTGCCGTTGAACTTCGTGCTGGTGCCGATGCGCTCGATCTCCGAGGTCAGCGCGCTGTACTCGGCGTCGATGGCGGACTCGGCGGTGCCGGAGTTGCTGCCGGTGTTGGCGCGCTGGACGGACAGGTCACGCATGCGCTGCAGGATGGTGGTGACCTCGTTCAGGGCGCCTTCTGCGGTCTGCGTGACCGAGATGCCGTCCTGGGCGTTGCGGGTGGCGACCTTGAGGCCGTTCACCTGGCGTCCGCAGGGACTCGCTGTTGACGGGGCCGGCGGCGTCGTCGGCGGCCCGGTTGATGCGCAGAGCCCGAGGAGAGCTTCTCGAGGCGACTTGCTCTGGCCCGCCTCGGTGGTGGTGAGGTTGCGGTAGGCGTTCATGGCGGCGACGTTGGTGTTGACGCGCAGAGACATGGCAGTTCCCGTCCGTGAGAGGTGTGTGCGACCACTGCCGGGCATCCGTGCCCGGCACCCTCTCTATCGGCCCGATCCGGTGGTCGTCGCCTACCCGTCCGGGTAGTCCTTGTGGGGGAGGTCACAACCCCTCGCGCGGACTGCTCCAGGTGGCGTGAGCGATCCGGGCGGTCCGGCAGTCTCAAGGGCATGACGACGGGGACGGCCGGGTGAGCCTGTCGCATGAGCGCGGTGCAGCAGCTGTTCGTCGAGTACGCCCGGCTCGCCGCCTGGTGCTCGGCGCTGGTCGGCGACGCCGACGTGGGGAGGAGCTGGCGCAGGAGGCCTTCGCCCGGCTGCTCGGCCGCTGGCACACCGTCGAGCAGCCCCGGCCGTTCCTCTACACGGTCGCGGCCAACCTCATCAACGACCGCTGGCAGCAGCAGCGCCGCGGCCGGTCGCTGCTGCGGCTGCTGGCCGTCACGTCCCCGTCGACCGTGCCCGGCCCGGACGGCAGCGTCCGCGACCTGATCCGCCGGCTGCCCGAGCGGCAGCGCCTCGCGGTGCTCCTGCACTACTACGGCGGGCTCAGCCTGGTCGAGGTCGCCGGCGCAGCTCGGACAAGCCCGAGGGCACCGTGCGGCGCTGGGTCGCCGAGGGCCGGGCCACCCTGCGCGCGCAGCTGGAGGAGGCGTGATGACCACGCCCCCCGACGACCTGCCGCCGCTGGACCTCGTGGTCCGCCCGCCGGCGCCGGACGCCTGGCAGCGGATCGTCGCCCGGGCCCGGCGCCGGCGCCGCCGCACGACGAGCCTCGCCGTGACCGCGGTCCTGCTCGTGGCGGCGACCCCCGCGGCGCTCTCCCTGCCGCGCGACAGCCGCCCCACGCAGGTCGCGCACGAGGCGGCGCAGACCTACGACGGGATCTGCGCCGGACCGTACGACCGGCCTGCTCCGACCGGCGACCGCATCGTCCGGTCGTTCCGCTACGGCACGGTGCTCGTGAGCCCGGCGCCGGCGGACTCCCGGCCGGCCGTCGACGCGGACGTGCTGCGGCAGCGGGCCCAGGCCCGTGGCGTCGCCGTGTCGCCCGGCTCGCAGCTGCGCTGGGGCCTGGTCCGCCGGCTCAGCGACAACGGTCGGATCTACCAGCCGCAGCTGCGCTGGGTCCTGACCACCTGCGGGCGGCCGATCCCCCTCGAGGTCCCCGGGACACCGCAGCCGGTCGAGCCTGGTCGAGGGACCGCGGCACGGAGGTGCAGCTGCTCGCCGACAGCGGGACCAGCACCGCCGCGTCGTACGGCCCCCTGTTCGGCGGCGTGTGCGACGTCCGGCTGGACCGCGGCCGCACCGGCCGGCAACGCGGTCGTGCGGTCCTTCCACGTCGGCGAGCTCCGCGTGACCCGCCCGCCCGAGGGTGCCGTCGCTGGGCGGCGCGGCGCCGCCCTCGACACCCTGGAGCGCAGGGGCTACGCCTTCCCGGGGACGCAGGTCCGGCTGGGCCTGGTCCAGCCGCTGCACCGGCCGGGCGCTCCGCGGCTCGCCTGGGTCGCCACGACGTGCGGCCTGGACGGGCAGTCGGTGCGGCCGCGACTGCCCGGCGTCGTCAGCGAGGCGCTGGTCCTCGACGCCCGCGGCCGGGTGGTCGAGGAGCACCGCAGCGGTGCGGAGAGCGAGGCCCTGGCCCTCATCCCCGGGCGCCAGCCCTGCCGTCGGTCGTGCCCACCTACAGCCCGCCGAACGGCAACCTGTGCAGCCACTGGACGCACGCGTACCCGACGTTCGCCGAGGGCGCCGCCGCCGACGGCTACGGCGACCTGCAGGGCTGCTACCGCCAGGCCGACGCCACCGTCGTCTTCGTGTCGAGCCCGGCGCACGGCGCGGCGGCCGCCGTGTCCACCGTCCTCGGGCAGGAGTACGAGGACGTGTACGCGGCCCGCTTCCCGTGGAGCGCGTTCCGCCTCGTGCCTGCGCCGGCGGGGGCCACGACCGCCGTGGTGCGCCGGCTGCTCAGCCCGAGGGTGGCCGAGGTCCGGCCCGGCCGGACCTGCCGCCGACCAGCTGGAAGTAGCCGGACGGGTGGGGAGTGCCCGACACCAGCGTGACCCGGGCGTCCTGCGCAGGCTGACCCTGACGGGGTAGGGGCCGCGCATGCAGCAGCGACAGCTCGGCGACACGACCGTCTCGGCCATCGGGCTCGGGGGGATGCCCCTCTCCCTCCCGCGCGACCGGAGGCCGTCGCGGGACGACGCCCTCGCGACGCTGCGGGCCGCGCTGGACGCCGGGGTGACGCTGGTCGACACCGCGGACGCCTACTGCGCCGGGCCGGACGAGCTGGGACACAACGAGCTGCTGGTCGCCGAGGCCGTCCGCGGCCGTCCTGACGTCCTGGTCGCGACGAAGGGCGGCCACACCCGCCCGAGCGACGACGCCTGGGGCCTGGACGGCAGCCCGGCGTACCTGCGCCGCGCCTGCGAGGGCTCCCTGCGCCGGCTGGGGGTCGAGGCGATCGACCTGTACCAGTACCACCGGCCCGACCCGACCGTCCCGTGGGCCGACTCCATCGGTGCCCTGGAGCAGCTGCGCCAGGAGGGCAAGGTGCGCCGGGTCGGCGTCAGCAACGCCGACGTCGAGCAGATCCGCGAGGCGGCGGCCATCACGCCGCTCGCGGCGGTGCAGAACCAGTTCTCACCGGGGTTCCGCAGCAGCCTCCCCGAGCTGCGGCTCTGCGCCGAGCTGGGCATCGCGTTCCTGCCCTGGTCGCCGCTCGGCGGCATCGGTCGCGCCGACGGGCAGCCGGACGCCTTCTCCGACGTCGCGGCCGCGCGCGGGGTGTCGCCGCAGCAGGTCGTGCTGGCCTGGGCGCTGGCGCAGTCCGACGTGGTGGTCCCGATCCCCGGGGCGTCGCGGCCCCGGTCCATAGCCGACAGCGCCGGGGCAGCCGACCTGTCGCTGACCCCCGAGGAGATGGCGCGCCTCGACGCCGCGTAGCGGACCACTTGGCGTCCTAGGCTCGCGACGTGGTCCGCCGACGGCTCGTGGTCCGGCGTACGGCCGCGGTGGTCGCGGCCGCCGTGCTGGCGCTGACGGCCTGCGGCCAGGAGGAGGTCCGGACGGTGGCGACCAGCAGCGACCCCCAGGAGCTGCGGAACGTCGACTGGCAGCTGCAGACCCTGCAGACCGGGGACGGTCCGGTCCGGCCGGTCGGGGACGTCGTCGCGGTCCTGCGCGTGAGCGCGAGGGACCAGGTGGGCGGGCACGCGTGCAACCACTGGGGCGGCACAGGTCAGGTCGGTCCCGGCACCCTGCGGGTCACCGACCTGTCCACGACGCTGATGGGCTGCACCGGCCTGCGCTCGGAGATCGACGACGTCACGCAGGACCTGCTGAGAGCGGGTGCGTCCTGGACGATCGACGACGGGACGCTGGCGCTCGCCGGACCCGCCACCCGCCTGACCTACCGGGCGGCGAGCACGCCGTGGAGCCGGCCCAAGGCCACGACCCTCGTCGAGGGAGCCTTCGGGGACGCCGTCTACCGGCTCGCCTGGGAGGTCAGCCCCGACAACCAGGCGATCGGCGTGGACTGGGAGTCCCGGGACGAGCGCGGGGTGGGCTTGTCCAGCTCGGGTATCGGCCGGTCCGCGACGGAGGACATCACCTACCTCGACCCGTCCGGCGCGTCCGTCGCGGGGCACGGCTTCGTCTACGTGGCAGCACCTCGGAGCATCGAGCGGGTCACCTGGGACGGTCCGGGCGGCACGCACGACCTGGCGCGGTACGACCTGCCTGCCGCGAAGACCTGGCACCTGTTCGCCGGCTTCGTCCGGGGCTCCACGAAGGGTGGCCAGGCGGTCGGCTACGCCGCCGGCGAGGAGCGGATGCGCTCGCGCGTCCTGCCGTACTAGCCGGGGCGCGCCGGGAACGACGAAGGCGCCCCTCGCGAACGAGAGACGCCCAGGTCGGCTCGGGTGCGCCGC
>CAVXMC010000010.1:0-368642 GCA_963762795.1 uncultured Actinomycetota bacterium
CATCGAGGTGATCATCCGCCAGATGCTGAAGCGGGTGAACGTCCTCGAGTCGGGCTCGACCGAGTTCCTGCCCGGCAGCCTCACCGAGCGCACGATCTTCGAGAGCGAGAACCGTCGCGTGGTGGCCGAGGGCGGCGAGCCGGCCTCCGGCCGTCCGGTCCTCATGGGCATCACCAAGGCCTCGCTCGCGACCGAGTCGTGGCTGTCGGCGGCGTCCTTCCAGGAGACGACCCGCGTCCTCACCGACGCGGCGATCCAGGCCAAGAGCGACTCGCTCCTCGGCCTCAAGGAGAACGTCATCATCGGCAAGCTCATCCCGGCCGGTACCGGCATCAGCCGCTACCGCAACATCCGGGTGGAGCCCACCGAGGAGGCCCGCGCGCAGGTCTACTCGATGGCCGGCTACGACGACCCGGACTTCGCGTTCGGTCAGGGCGGCGGCCAGGCCGTCCCGCTCGAGGACTTCGACTACAACCGCTAGTCCTCCCCGTACGCCCCGACGGCCGCTCTCCTCTCGCGAGGAGGGCGGCCGTCGGTCGTCTCCGCCCTACGCTGGCCGCGTGACCGGACCGGAGCAGCCCGACCCGTACGCCCCGCCCGGCTGGGGCGCGCCGCAGACCGGCGGTCAGCAGCCGGCGTGGGGCACGCCGCCGCAGGGCTGGGGCCCCGGGTACGGCCCGCCGCCGCAGCCCGGCGCGCCCGTCCAGCCGTACGGGTACGGGCCGACCGAGACCGAGAGCAAGGCGGTCGTCGCGCTGGTGCTGTCCATCGTGTCGTTCGTCGCGTTCCCGCTCGTGCCCGCCGTCGCGGCGCTGTTCGTGGCTTCCGCAGCCCGGCGCGACATCCTGGCCTCCGGCGGGCGGCTGACCGGCGACGGGCTGGTGACGGCGGCCAAGGTGATCGCCTGGATCAACATCGCCCTGTGCGCGCTCGCCGCTGTCGGCATCGCGATCCTCGTCGTCCTGCTGGCGCGGGACGGCTTCAGCGAGGGCTCGACCAGCACCTTCTGACGGTCAGGACCGGGTCCGCCTGCGGCCGCCGCGGCGAGGAAGGCCTGCGCCAGCCGGCGCGACGCCCGGGCCAGCCAGGCCTCGGTGATCGCCTCGTCGAGGTCCTCGAACGACGCGTGCTCGACGCGCAGCAGCACCATCGGGTGCACGCCGTAGCCGGCCACGACGAAGTACAGGTCGGGCCGGGCGGCGAGCAGGCCGTCCACGACCTCGACGCCGGCCGTGCGCAGCCCGAGCGCCGGCCCGGGCGGGGCGAGGTCCCCGAGCTGCTCCCGCTCGCCGCGGCGCAGCACGCGCTCCCACGCGAAGGGCTTGCCGCCCACGCGCCAGCCCGTCGTCGCGTGCCCGCCGCCGTCCTCGACCACGCCCGGCAGGTCGAGGGCGATCCGGCGCACGTCCTCCCAGCTGGCCATGCCGGTCATCCTGCCGGGCGGGCGGCCGCGCGCAGGTCGGCGTAGGCGCCGGCGAGGCGCGGCAGCTGCCAGGAGGCGTTCAGGCCGCTCGGGTTGGGCAGCAGCCAGACGCCCGACGGCCCGAGCCGCCGCTCCTGCGGGCCGACGCCGGCCTTCCGCTCGCCGGTGGCCGTCCGGTAGGCCGTCAGCCCCAGGAACGCCACCCACGCCGGTCGCACCCGCTCCGCCAGCGCCGTCACCCCGGCGAGGCCCGCCCGCAGCTCGGCGTCCTCCAGCTCGTCGGCCCGGGCGGTCGCGCGGGCGACCAGGTTGGTGATGCCGAGGCCGGCGTCGAGGATGGCGTCGGTCTCGTGCGGCAGCAGCCGGCGGGGCGTCCAGCCGGCCGCGTGCAGGGCCGGCCACAGCCGGTTGCTCGGGCTGGCGAAGTGCAGGCCGACCGCGCCGGACCACAGCGACGGGTTGATGCCGCACAGCAGCACGGGCAGCCCGGGGCGGACCAGGTCGGGCACGGTCGCGCCGTACGCCGCCTGGAGCTCGGCGGGGGAGGGGCGGGCGGGCGCGGTCAGCCCGTGGCCCCGTACGGCTCGGGGTGGCGCACCGGCGCCCCGGCCTGGACGAGCCAGCCGACCAGGTAGCCGGCGGCCGCGGCCGACCCGACGCTGCCGGTCATGAGCTCGACCGACCAGGCGACGTCGGCGGTGGCGGCCAGCGTGATCGCCCAGCCGGCGATGAGCACCGCGGTGGTCAGGGCGGCCAGCGCCGCGGGACGCAGCACGCGGCCGGCCAGCTCCGCGACGACGGCGGCGACCGCGATGGCCGGCAGCAGCTCGTACGTCCCCTGCTGGGTGGTCAGGAACGCCGACGGGACGGCGACCGCGACCAGCAGGCTGCCCCGCACCAGCGCGGTCCGGCCGCGCAGGAGCGCGACGACGCCGCCCACGAGGACCGACCAGACGATGACCCCCGCGACGCCGGCGACCTGGCGCAGCTCGAGCAGCTCGGGGGAGGCCCCCGGGTCGGCCACCGGGAAGAGCTGCGTGATGGGCGTGGAGTACTGCACGAAGAAGCCGAGGCCGGTGACGACGAAGGCCGCCGACAGGGCGGTGGGCAGGCCGCCGCGGCTGCCCGCGGGCGCCTGCAGCGCCGCCCGCAGCGGCCCGGCGAAGACGAGGGTGCCGGCCGTGATGAGCAGCAGGTGCGGCGGGCTGAGCAGCGCCTCGACGTCGGCCTCGACGCCGAACACGGTGTGCCAGACGCCGTCGAGGAAGCCGGCGGCCAGGACCACCAGGCCGCCGGCCAGGCTCAGGCCGTAGCCGGGCCGCAGCCCGCCGGCCCGGGACAGCTCCCACAGGTGCACGAGCAGGGCGACCGCGACACCGCTGTAGAGGATGCCGTGCCACGGGGTGAAGAACGTCTCGCTGCCCGGGCGGTGGATGTGGAACCAGCCGTCCAGGAACAGCCCGACGAGGATCCAGGTGCACGCGCCGACGACGAGCCAGGGGAAGCGGCTGTCCGCCGCGACGGGCCCGGCGTCCGAGAGCAGCTGCACCCGCGAGCGCAGCGCCGCCGTCGACGTGCTCGTGCGGCGGGGGGAGAGGGGCGTCGTCGTCATGCGGCTGCCTCCTGCGGCGGACCTCGGGCGGAGCCCCTAGTGTTACCGGCGGTAACACGGGCCGCAAGGGTGGTCCGGGCCGGACTCCCCCCACGGGCGCGGCGTCCGTGGCACAGTCCGCGGGACCTGCCCGGCGTGTCGACGTGACGCGCGGCTGCCGCGTGCTCACGCTTTTGACCCCTGCCGAAGCGGCGGGTAAGGTCTCCACTTGTGCCTGGGGCGACCCGGGTGCTGCCGCGCGCCCTGGAGCCCCTCGGACCCAGGAGAGCCGGCCACCGGCACCCCCCCGTCCGCGCGAAGTCAGCGCGGACAGGAGCGCAGCAGGGCGACACACCCGACCGCGTGGGTCGCACGACCAGTGACCGCCGCCGGCGGTACCGACACCGAGCAGGACGAGCAGGAGACGCGTTGCCCACGATCAATCAGCTGGTCCGCAAGGGCCGGCAGGACAAGGTCGAGAAGACCAAGACGCCGGCGCTGCAGGGCAGCCCGCAGCGTCGCGGCGTCTGCACGCGCGTCTACACGACCACGCCGAAGAAGCCGAACTCCGCGCTCCGCAAGGTCGCCCGCGTGCGGCTGACCAGCGGCGTCGAGGTCACGGCCTACATCCCGGGCGTCGGCCACAACCTGCAGGAGCACTCCATCGTGCTCGTGCGCGGTGGCCGCGTGAAGGACCTGCCGGGCGTGCGCTACAAGATCATCCGCGGCTCGCTCGACACCCAGGGCGTCCGCAACCGCAAGCAGGCGCGTAGTCGCTACGGCGCGAAGAAGGAGAAGAAGTAGTGCCTCGCAAGGGTCCTGCCCCGAAGCACCCGGTCGTCGTCGACCCGGTCTACGGCTCGCCGCTCGTCACGAGCCTCATCAACAAGGTCCTCATCGGCGGCAAGCGCTCCGTCGCCGAGCGGATCGTCTACGGCGCCCTCGAGGGCTGCCGCGAGAAGTCCGGCAACGACCCGGTCATCACGCTCAAGCGCGCGCTCGACAACGTCAAGCCGACCCTCGAGGTCCGCAGCCGCCGCGTCGGTGGCGCGACCTACCAGGTCCCGATCGAGGTCCGCGCCGGCCGCTCCACCACGCTCGCGCTCCGCTGGCTCATCCAGTACTCCCGCGCCCGTCGCGAGAAGACGATGACCGAGCGCCTCATGAACGAGCTCCTCGACGCCAGCAACGGCCTCGGCGCCAGCGTCAAGCGCCGCGAGGACACGCACAAGATGGCCGAGTCGAACAAGGCCTTCGCGCACTACCGCTGGTAGCGACACCCGCGCGCCTCCGGCGCGACCCGAGCACCCCTCAGCACGACACCGGCTCCACCGAGCAAGGAAGAAGAGCAGCAGTGGCCAGCAACGCGATCCTCGCCAAGACCCGCAACATCGGGATCATGGCGCACATCGACGCGGGCAAGACGACGACGACCGAGCGGATCCTGTACTACACCGGTCGCGCGTACAAGATCGGCGAGGTCCACGACGGCGCCGCCACCATGGACTGGATGGAGCAGGAGCAGGAGCGCGGCATCACCATCACGTCCGCCGCGACGACCTGCCAGTGGGCCGACCACCGCATCAACATCATCGACACCCCGGGCCACGTCGACTTCACCGTCGAGGTGGAGCGCTCGCTGCGCGTGCTCGACGGCGCCGTCACGGTGTTCGACTCGGTCGCCGGCGTCGAGCCGCAGTCCGAGACGGTGTGGCGCCAGGCCGACAAGTACTCCGTCCCGCGCATCTGCTTCGTCAACAAGATGGACCGCACGGGCGCGAACTTCTACCGCACCGTCGACATGATCGTCAGCCGGCTGCAACGCCGTGCCGCTGGTCATCCAGCTGCCCTGGGGCGGCGAGGGCGACTTCACCGGCGTCATCGACCTGGTGCAGATGAAGGGCCTGCTCTGGGCCAACGACGACAAGACCGCCAAGGGCGACGTGTTCGACGTCGTCGACATCCCGGCCGAGTACGCCGAGCAGGCCGCCGAGTACCGCGCCAAGCTCATCGAGCAGCTCGCCGACATCGACGACGTCATCGCCGAGAAGTACCTCGAGGGCGAGGAGCTCTCGATCGCGGACATCAAGGCCGCGATCCGCCGCGCGATCCTGTCCTCCACGATCGAGACGCACCGTCACCGCCGTGCTCTGCGGCTCGGCGTTCAAGAACAAGGGCGTCCAGCCCATGCTCGACGCCGTCATCGACTACCTGCCGTCGCCGCTCGACATCGGCGCCACGGTCGGCCACTCGGTCAAGGACGAGACCGTCGAGGAGCTCCGCGCAGCCGGAGTTCGACGCCCCGTTCTCGGCGCTGGCCTTCAAGATCGCCGTCGACCCGCACGTCGGCAAGCTGACCTACATCCGCGTCTACTCCGGGACGCTGACCTCCAACCAGGCCGTCGTGAACTCCACGAAGGACCGCAAGGAGAAGATCGGCCGCCTCATCCAGATGCACGCGAACTCGCGCGAGGACATCACCGAGGTCAAGGCCGGCGACATCTGCGCCGTCATCGGGCTCAAGCAGACCACCACCGGCGACACGCTCTGCGACGCCGCCAACCCGGTGATCCTCGAGTCGATGACCTTCCCGGACCCGGTGATCTCGGTGGCCATCGAGCCGAAGACCAAGGGCGACCAGGAGAAGCTCGGCACCGCGATCCAGCGGCTCGCCGAGGAGGACCCGACGTTCAAGGTCTACACCGACGAGGAGACCGGCCAGACGATCATCGCCGGCATGGGCGAGCTCCACCTGGACATCCTGGTGGACCGCATGCGCCGCGAGTTCAAGGTCGAGGCCAACGTCGGCAAGCCGCAGGTCGCCTACCGCGAGACCCTGCGCGGCACGGTCGAGCGCCTGGACTTCACCCACAAGAAGCAGACCGGCGGCACCGGCCAGTTCGCCAAGATCCAGATCCGGGTCGAGCCGATCACCGACCCCGAGACCGAGGGCAACTACGAGTCTTCGAGTCGACCATCACCGGTGGGCGCATCCCGAAGGAGTACATCCCGGCCGTCGACCAGGGCTGCCAGGAGGCCATGCAGCACGGCATCCTCGCCGGCTACCCGCTGGTCGGCGTCAAGGTGACGCTCACCGACGGCGCCTACCACGACGTCGACTCCTCGGAGATGGCGTTCAAGATCGCCGGCTCGATGGGCTTCAAGGAGGCCGCCCGCAAGGCGGACCCCGCGCTCATGGAGCCGATGATGGCCGTCGAGGTCACCACGCCCGAGGAGAACATGGGCGACGTGATCGGCGACCTCAACAGCCGCCGCGGCATGATCCAGGCCATGGACGAGCGGTCCGGCGTCCGCGTCGTCAAGGCCCTGGTCCCGCTGTCGGAGATGTTCGGCTACGTCGGCGACCTGCGCTCCAAGACCCAGGGCCGCGCCAGCTACTCCATGCAGTTCGACTCCTACGCCGAGGTCCCCGGCAACGTGGCGAAGGAGATCATCGCGAAGGTCCGGGGCGAGTAGAACCCGGTCCACCGGCTCGACCCCGGCCTTCGACAGACGTCGTACGGCACACCCCGCACTGAAGGAGAACAGGCCACATGGCCAAGCAGAAGTTCGAGCGCACCAAGCCGCACGTCAACATCGGCACCATCGGTCACATCGACCACGGCAAGACGACGCTGACCGCGGCCATCACCAAGGTGCTGCACGACAAGTTCCCGAACCTGAACGAGGCCTCGGCGTTCGACCAGATCGACAAGGCTCCCGAGGAGCGTCAGCGCGGCATCACGATCTCGATCGCGCACGTCGAGTACCAGACCGAGAACCGCCACTACGCGCACGTCGACTGCCCCGGGCACGCCGACTACATCAAGAACATGATCACGGGTGCCGCGCAGATGGACGGCGCGATCCTCGTCGTCGCCGCCACCGACGGCCCGATGCCGCAGACCAAGGAGCACGTCCTCCTGGCCCGCCAGGTCGGCGTCCCCTACATCGTCGTCGCGCTGAACAAGGCCGACATGGTCGACGACGAGGAGATCCTGGAGCTCGTCGAGCTCGAGGTCCGCGAGCTGCTCTCGCGAGTACGAGTTCCCGGGCGACGACCTGCCGGTCGTGCGCGTCTCCGCGCTCAAGGCCCTCGAGGGCGACGCCGAGTGGGGCGCCAAGCTCCTCGAGCTCATGGACGCCGTCGACAACGCGATCCCCGAGCCCGACCCGCGACACCGAGAAGCCCTTCCTCATGCCGATCGAGGACGTCTTCACGATCACCGGTCGCGGCACCGTCGTCACCGGTCGCATCGAGCGCGGCATCGTCAACGTCAACGAGACCGTCGAGATCGTCGGCATCAAGGAGAACGTCCAGACCACCACCGTCACGGGCGTCGAGATGTTCCGCAAGCTGCTCGACTCCGGCATGGCCGGCGACAACGTCGGTCTGCTGATCCGCGGCATCAAGCGCGAGGAGGTCGAGCGCGGCCAGGTCGTCTGCAAGCCGAAGTCGATCACCCCGCACACCGAGTTCGACGCGAACGTCTACATCCTGTCCAAGGACGAGGGTGGCCGCCACACGCCGTTCTTCAACAACTACCGCCCGCAGTTCTACTTCCGCACCACGGACGTCACGGGCGTCGTCGACCTGCCCGAGGGCACCGAGATGGTCATGCCCGGTGACAACACCGAGATGAAGGTGACCCTCATCCAGCCCATCGCCATGGAGGAGGGCCTGCGCTTCGCCATCCGCGAGGGCGGCCGCACCGTCGGCGCGGGCCGCGTCACCAAGATCACCAAGTAGTACCTGCACCACCTGCACGCGCCGAGCGGCGGCCGGGTCACCCCGGCCGCCGCTCGCGCGGGAGCATCCCGAGCCACCGCGTGACCGGGGGCACCCGCCGTCCCTCCGTGGAGGGAATGCGCGGGGGTCGCGGGCCTTGCACTCCAGGTTCGCTCCTGAGCGCAGGGCCCGCCGCGACGGAGACCCGCGAGCACCACAGCACCAGCCCCCGGCACCGATCGGCGGGTACGCCACGAAGAGGGACACAGCCACGCCATGGCAGGACAGAAGATCCGCATCAGGCTCAAGGCCTACGACCACGAGGTCATCGACAGCTCGGCGCGCAAGATCGTCGAGACGGTGACCCGGACGGGCGCTCAGGTCGCCGGCCCCGTGCCGCTGCCGACCGAGAAGAACGTCTACTGCGTCATCCGCTCGCCGCACAAGTACAAGGACAGCCGCGAGCACTTCGAGATGCGCACGCACAAGCGCCTCATCGACATCCTCGACCCCACGCCGAAGACCGTCGACTCGCTCATGCGCCTCGACCTGCCGGCGGGTGTCGACATCGAGATCAAGCTCTGATGGCGGGCCGCAGCACCCAGGGCGTCCTGGGCGAGAAGCTCGGCATGACCCAGGTCTTCGACGCCGAACAACCGGATCGTCCCGGTCACCGTCGTCAAGGCCGGGCCGTGCGTCGTCACGCAGGTCAAGACCGTCGCGACCGACGGCTACGACGCGATCCAGATCGCCTACGGCCCCGTCGACCCGCGCAAGGTGAACAAGCCCGAGGCGGGCCACTTCGCCAAGGCCGGCGTGCCGCCGCGCCGCTACCTGGTCGAGATCCGCACCGGTGACGCCTCCTCGTACACGGTCGGCCAGGAGCTCACCGCCGGGCTGTTCACGCCCGGCCGAGGGCTCCGCGCTCAAGGTCGACGTCGTCGCCACCAGCCGCGGCAAGGGCTACGCCGGTGTCATGAAGCGTCACAACTTCAAGGGCCTCGGCGCCGGCCACGGCGTCCAGCGCAAGCACCGCAAGCCCGGCTCCATCGGCGCCTGCGCCACCCCCGGCCGCGTCTTCAAGGGCACCCGCATGGCCGGCCGCATGGGCAACGTCCGCACGACCACGCAGAACCTCACGGTCCACGCGCTCGACGCCGAGCCGCGGCCTGCTGCTCATCAAGGGCGCCGTCCCCGGCCCGAACCGGCGGCCTCGTCCTCGTCCGCACCGCCGTCAAGGGCGGCCTCGCGAAGGGTGGTGTGGCCAAGTGACCACCGCCTCGAGACCACCGCCAGACGCTGACCGTCGAGGTCCAGAGCCCGAACGGCGACTCCGGCCGCACGGTCGAGCTGCCCGCGGACGTCTTCGGCGTCCAGGTCAACATCCCGCTGATCCACCAGGTCGTCGTCGCCCAGCTCGCTGCCGCCCGCCAGGGCACGCACAAGACGAAGACCCGCGGCGAGGTCCGCGGCGGTGGCGAGCAAGCCGTACCGCCAGAAGGGCACCGGCCGCGCCCGCCAGGGCTCGACCCGCGCGCCGCAGTTCGCCGGCGGTGGCGTCGTCCACGGCCCGCAGCCGCGCGACTACGCCCAGCGGACCCCGAAGAAGATGAAGGCCGCCGCCCTGCGCGGTGCCCTGTCGGACCGCGTTCAGCCACGGCCGCATCCACGTCGTCGAGTCGCCTGTCCGGCGGCGACGTCCCGTCGACGAAGACCGCCGTCACGCTGCTGTCGGCGCCTGTCGACCCGCAAGCACGTGCTCGTGGTCGTCGACCGCAGCGACGAGGTCAGCTGGAAGTCGCTGCGCAACGCCCCGACGGTCCACCTGCTGGCCCCCGGCCAGCTCAACACCTACGACGTCCTCGTCAGCGACGACGTCGTGTTCACCGAGGGCGCGCTGCAGGCCTTCCTCGCCGGCGGCCCCAAGGGCCGCGCAGGTGAAGGCGTCCGCCACCTCGCACCGAGGCCGCCCTCGACGGCGGCTCGCACCCCCGGCGAGGACCTCGCGCCGCACAGCATCGACAGCGACGTCCCGTCGATCGCTCAGGCCCAGACCGAGGAGGAGCACGGCGTGACCGACCTGACCGACCCCCGCGACATCCTGCTGTCGCCGGTCATCAGCGAGAAGAGCTACGGCCTGCTCGACCAGGACAAGTACACGTTCCTCGTCCGCCCCGACGCCAACAAGACCCAGATCAAGATCGCGGTCGAGAAGGTCTTCGGGGTCAAGGTCAGCGACGTGAACACCCTCAACCGCCAGGGCAAGCGCAAGCGCACCCGCGCCGGCTTCGGCAAGAGGGCCGACACCAAGCGCGCGATCGTCACGCTGCGCGAGGGCCGCATCGAGATCTTCGGGGGCCCGACCGCTTAGGCGGGCGGGACTCACCGCTGGACAGGGACACTGACATGGGCATCCGCAAGTACAAGCCGACGACGCCGGGCCGTCGCGGCTCCTCCGTCGCCGACTTCTCCGAGGTCACGCGCAGCGACGCCGGAGAAGTCGCTGGTCCGCCCCCTGCACAACAAGGGCGGCCGCAACTCCTCCGGCAAGATCACGACCCGTCACCAGGGCGGTGGCCACAAGCGCGCCTACCGCCTCATCGACTTCCGTCGCAACGACAAGGACGGCGTGCCGGCCAAGGTCGCGCACATCGAGTACGACCCCAACCGCACCGCGCGCATCGCGCTGCTGCACTACGCGGACGGCGAGAAGCGCTACATCGTGGCGCCCCGCGGCCTCGAGCCAGGGCGACACCGTCGAGGCCGGTCCGACCGCCGACATCAAGCCGGGCAACGCGCTCCCGCTGCGCAACATCCCGACCGGTACGACGGTGCACAACATCGAGCTCCGCCCCGGTGGCGGCGCCAAGATCGCCCGCTCGGCCGGCACGAGCGTCCAGCTCGTCGCCAAGGACGGCCCCTACGCGCAGCTCCGCATGCCGTCCGGCGAGGTCCGCAACGTCGACATCCGCTGCCGCGCGACGATCGGCGAGGTCGGCAACGCCGAGCAGAGCAACATCAACTGGGGCAAGGCCGGCCGCATGCGCTGGAAGGGCAAGCGCCCCTCCGTCCGCGGTGTCGCCATGAACCCGGTCGACCACCCGCACGGTGGTGGTGAGGGCAAGACCTCCGGTGGTCGCCACCCGGTGAACCCCGCGGGCAAGCCCGAGGGCCGTACCCGCCGCCGCAAGCCCAGCGACGCGATGATCGTCCGCCGCCGCAAGACCAACAAGAAGCGCTAGGGGAAGTCGTGCCGCGCAGTCTGAAGAAGGGCCCGTTCGTCGACGACCACCTGCTCAAGAAGGTGGACGCTCAGAACGACAAGGGCACCAAGAACGTGATCAAGACCTGGTCGCGCCGCTCCACGATCATCCCGGACTTCCTGGGCCACACGATCGCCGTGCACGACGGCCGCAAGCACGTCCCGGTGTTCGTCACCGAGTCGATGGTCGGCCACAAGCTGGGCGAGTTCGCCCCGACGCGCACCTTCCGCGGGTCACGTCAAGGACGACCGGAGGAGCCGTCGTGGCTGAGAACAAGACGCGCCACCTGCCGGCCAACGCCGCGCTGGCCACCGCCAAGTACGTCCGCATGACGCCGATGAAGTGCCGTCGCGTCATCGACCTGGTCCGCGGCATGCCCGTCGACCAGGCGCTCGACGTGCTGCGCTTCGACGTCCACGCGGCGTCGGACCCGATCTACAAGGTCCTGCACAGCGCCGCGGCCAACGCCGAGAACAACAAGAACCTCGACCGCAGCCGGCTGTTCGTCAGCCAGGCCTACGTCGACGAGGGCCCGACGCTCAAGCGCTTCCGCCCCCGCGCCCAGGGCCGCGCGTACCGCATCCGCAAGCGCACGAGCCACATCACCATCGTCGTCGAGACGGCACGTCGACCCGCGTCGCCGCCACCTCCAAGCAGAAGGCAGGTGCCCGCTAGTGGGTCAGAAGGTCAACCCGCACGGGTTCCGCCTCGGCATCACGACCGACTGGACGAGCCGCTGGTACGCCGACAAGGCGTACGCGGAGTACGTCAAGGAGGACGTCGCCATCCGCAAGATGATGGGCAAGGGCATGGAGCGCGCCGGCATCTCCAAGGTCGAGATCGAGCGCACCCGTGACCGCGTCCGCGTCGACATCCACACCGCGCGCCCCGGCATCGTCATCGGCCGCCGCGGCGCCGAGGCCGACCGCATCCGCGGCGACCTCGAGAAGCTGACCGGCAAGCAGGTCCAGCTCAACATCCTCGAGGTCAAGAGCCCCGAGTCCGACGCCCAGCTCGTCGCGCAGGGCGTGGCCGAGCAGCTCTCCAGCCGCGTCAGCTTCCGCCGCGCGATGCGCAAGTCGATGCAGTCCGCCATGAAGAGCCCCGGCGTCAAGGGCATCCGCGTCCAGTGCGCCGGCCGCCTCGGCGGCGCCGAGATGAGCCGCTCGGAGTTCTACCGCGAGGGTCGCGTGCCGCTGCACACCCTGCGCGCGAACATCGACTACGGCCTGTACGAGGCCCGCACGACCTTCGGCCGCATCGGCGTGAAGGTCTGGATCTACAAGGGCGACGTCGTGCAGAGCCGCGCCGAGCGCGAGGCCCAGGAGGCCGCGCTGCGCCAGCAGCGTCGTGACCGCCCGGCCCGCCGTGGCCCGCGCTCCGGCAGCACCGGCACCACCGCCGGCGGCACCGAGGCCGGCCGCAGCCAGCGCAGGGCCCGCAGGCCGACGGCGACGTCGTCCTGCCGACCGCCGACGCCGCGCTCGCCGACGCGCCGGTCGACGCGCACCGCCGACGTCGCCGAGACGCCGGCCGTGCCGCTGGCCGAGGTCAACAGCGCCGAGGCCGACGGCGGCACCGCCACCGAGCCCGCAGGCCGCGCCGACCACGCCGACCGTCACCGAGGCCCGACGCCCCGGGCGACCGCCGACACGACGGACGACGCCCGCCGACAGCACCGAGACGGAGGGCTGACCATGCTGATCCCCCGCAGGGTCAAGCACCGCAAGCAGCACCACCCCGACCGCTCGCGGCGCGGCCAAGGGCGGCACCGAGCTGGCGTTCGGCACGTTCGGCATCCAGGCCCTCGAGCCCGCCTACGTGACCAACCGGCAGATCGAGTCGGCCCGTATCGCGATGACCCGCCACATCAAGCGTGGCGGTAAGGTCTGGATCAACATCTACCCGGACCGTCCGCTGACCAAGAAGCCGGCCGAGACCCGCATGGGTTCCGGCAAGGGCTCGCCCGAGTGGTGGGTCGCCAACGTCAAGCCGGGCCGCGTGCTCTTCGAGCTCGCCGGCCCGCCGGAGCCGCTGGCCCGCGAGGCCATGCGCCGCGCCATGCACAAGCTGCCCATGAAGTGCCGTTTCATCGTCCGGGAGGGTGGGGCCTGATGGCCACCGAGACCAAGGCCACCGAGGTCCGCGGCCTCGGCGGACGACGAGCTGCTCACCCGTCTGCGCGAGGCCAAGGAGGAGCTGTTCAACCTGCGCTTCCAGGTCGCGACGGGCCAGCTCGACAACAACCGTCGGCTGCACACCGTCCGCAAGGACATCGCCCGCATCTACACCGTGATGCGCGAGCGCGAGCTCGGCATCGTCCGCACCGGCGGTGCCGCATGACCGCCCCCGACACGACTGGGAACAACGTGACCACCGCCAGCCTGAGACCGACGCCGAGACCGCCCGCGGCTTCCGCAAGGTCCGCGAGGGCCTCGTCGTCAGCGACAAGATGGACAAGACCGTCGTCGTCGCCGTCGAGGACCGCGTGCAGCACCCGCTGTACAAGAAGACCCTGCGCCGCACCAACAAGCTCAAGGCGCACGACGAGAACAACGAGTGCGGCGTCGGCGACCGGGTCCTGCTCATGGAGACCCGTCCGCTGTCGGCCACCAAGCGCTGGCGCGTCGTCGAGATCCTCGAGAAGGCCAAGTAGCCCGACGGGCCGCGCCGCAGCCGGCCTGGCAGCACCGGCCGGCGGTCCGGCGCCGCCGCGGCCGGCCTCGTGGTCCGGCTCCCGCCGGACCAGCCGAGAGCCCGCGTCCCGTCGGTCATGGGGATACGGGGTTCACACCAGGAGAACCAAGTGATCCAGCAGGAGTCGCGGCTGCGCGTCGCCGACAACACGGGTGCCAAGGAAGTGCTGTGCATCCGCGTGCTCGGTGGCTCCGGGCGCCGCTACGCCGGCATCGGCGACATCATCGTCTGCACCGTGAAGGACGCCCTTCCCGGTGCCGGCGTCAAGAAGGGTGACGTCGTCAAGGCCGTCATCGTGCGCACCGTCAAGGAGCGCCGCCGGCCCGACGGCTCGTACATCAAGTTCGACGAGAACGCCGCCGTCCTCATCAAGGACGGCGGGGACCCCCGCGGCACCCGCATCTTCGGCCCGGTGGGCCGCGAGCTGCGCGACAAGCGGTTCATGAAGATCATCTCGCTCGCGCCGGAGGTGCTGTAGCTGTGGCCGGCCTGTTCGTGAAGAAGGGCGACACCGTCCTCGTCGTCAACGGCAAGGACAAGGGGGTGCAAGGGCAAGGTCATCTCGGCCAGCCCCGAGACCAACCGGGTCCTCGTCGAGGGCGCCAACCGCATCAAGAAGCACACCAAGGTCACCCAGTCGGCGCGCGGCTCCCAGCAGGGCGGCATCGTCACGCAGGAGGCCCCCGTGCACGTGAGCAACGTGCAGGTCGTGTGCCCGAACTGCGGCAAGGCCATCGCGCATCGGCCACCGCCGCAGCGAGCCCGACGCCAACGGCAAGACGCACAGCGTCCGCATCTGCAAGCGCTGCAACGGAGACATCTGATGACGACCACCGACGCGAGCACCGCGGCGCACGGCCTGCCGCGCCTCAAGCAGCGCTACCGCGAGCGAGATCGCGCCGGCGCTGCAGGAGCAGTACTCCTACAGCAACCCGATGCTGGTCCCCGGCGTCGTCAAGGTCGTCGTCAACATGGGTGTCGGCGAGGCCGCCAAGGACGCCAAGCTCATCGACGGCGCGCTGCGCGACCTCACGGCCATCACCGGCCAGAAGCCGCAGGTCCGCCGGGCCACCAAGTCCATCGCGCAGTTCAAGCTGCGCGAGGGCATGCCGATCGGCGCGAAGGTCACCCTGCGCGGCGACCGCATGTGGGAGTTCCTGGACCGCCTGGTCAGCCTCGCGCTGCCCCGCATCCGCGACTTCCGCGGCCTGTCGCCCAAGCAGTTCGACGGCAACGGCAACTACACGTTCGGCCTGTCCGAGCAGTCGATGTTCCACGAGATCGACGTCGACCGGATCGACCGCACCCGCGGCATGGACATCACGGTCGTGACCACGGCCAAGACCGACGACGAGGGCCGCGCGCTGCTGCGGGCGCTCGGCTTCCCGTTCAAGGAGAGCTAGAGCATGGCGAAGAAGGCCCTCGTCGAGAAGGCGAAGCGCAAGCCGAAGTTCGCGGTGCGCGGCTACACCCGCTGCAACCGCTGCGGCCGTCCCCGCGCGGTGTTCCGCACCTTCGGGCTCTGCCGCATCTGCGTGCGCGAGATGGCGCACGCCGGTCAGCTCCCCGGCATCACCAAGAGCTCCTGGTAGTCCGGACCGCCGGTCCGCCCCGTCCGTCCGAGCCCGGCCCGCGGTCCGCGTCCCGTACGCTGGACCGCTGGCCCGCGGCCGCGCGGCGCCGTCGCCGATCCTCCGCACCACCTGGTCGTGCCGTCAGGCCGCCGCCTCCTCTTCGTCGCAGCCCGAGCAGGGAACCGCGGCGGGAAAGGCCTCAGGCCTGAAATGAGCGTCACCACATGACGATGACCGACCCGATCGCGGACATGCTCACCCGCGTGCGCAACGCCAACTCGGCGTACCACGACCGCGTGACCATGCCGCACAGCAAGATCAAGACGCACATCGCGGAGATCCTCCAGCAGGAGGGCTACATCGCCGGCTGGGCCGTCGAGGACGGCGAGAAGGGCAAGCTGCTCGCCATCGACCTCAAGTACGGCCCCAACCGCGAGCGCTCCATCGCCGGCGTCCGCCGCGTGTCCAAGCCCGGCCTGCGCGTCTACGCCAAGGCCGGCGCCCTGCCCCGGGTCCTCGGTGGTCTCGGCGTCGCGATCATCTCGACGTCGTCCGGCCTGCTCACGGACCGCCAGGCCAACAAGAAGGGCGTGGGTGGGGAAGTCCTCGCCTACGTCTACTAGACGGGAGGCTGACATGTCCCGCATCGGTCGCCTGCCCATCCCCGTCCCCGCCGGCGTCGAGGTCACCCTCGACGGCCAGGACGTCACGGTCAAGGGCCCCAAGGGCACCCTGTCGCTCACCGTCGCCGCCCCGATCACCATCGCCGCAGGAGGACGGCGTGCTCGTCGTCGAGCGCCCGGACGACCAGCGCGAGAGCCGCTAGCCTGCACGGCCTGACCCGCAGCCTGGTGGCCAACATGGTCACCGGCGTGACCGACGGCTACAGCAAGGCCATGGAGATCCGCGGCGTCGGCTACCGCGTCGCCGCCAAGGGCTCGGACCTCGAGTTCGCCCTCGGCTACAGCCACCCGGTGCCGGTCGCGGCGCCGGAGGGCATCACCTTCGAGGTCGCAGTCGCCCACGAAGTTCGTGGTCAGCGGCATCGACAAGCAGAAGGTCGGCGAGGTCGCCGCCAACATCCGCAAGCTCCGCAAGCCCGACCCGTACAAGGGCAAGGGCGTCCGCTACGAGGGCGAGCAGATCAAGCTCAAGGTCGGGAAGACGGGTAAGTGATGGCTGACATCTCGACCACACGCAGGCTCGGCAAGAAGCGCCGCCACTTCCGCGTCCGCAAGCGCGTCACCGGCACGGTGGCGCGTCCGCGCCTGGTCGTCACGCGCTCCTCGCGCCACATCACGGCGCAGGTCGTGGACGACGTCGCGGGCCACACGCTCGCCTACGGCGTCGACGCTCGAGCTGCGCTGCGCAACGGCGAGGGCGACAAGAGCGCCCTGGCCCGCCAGGTCGGCGCCCTCGTGGCCGCAGCGCGCCAAGGAGGCGGGCGTCGACGCCGTCGTCTTCGACCGCGGCGGCAACAAGTACCACGGTCGCATCGCGGCCCTGGCCGACGGCGCCCGCGAGAGCGGGCTGACCGTTCTGATGCGGACCGACATGCACACCGCTGACAAGAAGAGGACCGTCTGATGCCCGGACAGCAGCGCCGAGGCGGCCAGGCCGGCGGAGCCGCCGGCGGCGGTCGCGACGGCCGCGTGGCCGTGGCGGCCCGGTCGAGAAGAACCCGCACATCGAGCGCGTCGTCGCGATCAACCGCGTCGCCAAGGTCGTGAAGGGCGGTCGTCGCTTCAGCTTCACCGCCCTCGTGGTCGTGGGCGACGGCGACGGCCAGGTCGGCGTCGGCTACGGCAAGGCCAAGGAGGTGCCCGCGGCGATCGCCAAGGGCGTCGAGGAGGCCAAGAAGCACTTCTTCCGCGTGCCGCGCATCGGCGCGACCATCCCGCACCCGATCCAGGGCGAGGCGGCCGCCGGCGTCGTGCTGCTCAAGCCGGCCAGCCCCGGTACCGGCGTCATCGCCGGTGGCCCGGTGCGCGCCGTGCTCGAGTGCGCCGGCATCCACGACGTGCTGAGCAAGTCGCTCGGGTCCTCCAACCCGATCAACATCGTCCACGCGACCGTCGCCGCCCTGCGAGGGCCTCGTGCGCCCCGAGGAGATCGCCGCCAAGCGCGGCCTGCCCCTCGAGGACGTCGCCCCGGCGGCCATGCTGCGTGCCCGTGCCGCCGCGGCGGCCGCCCCGGCCGCGCCCGAGCGTGGGGGTCTGACATGGCCTCGCCTCAAGGTCACCCAGGTCAAGTCGGGCATCGGCGGCAAGTTCAACCAGCGGCAGACCCTGCGCTCGCTCGGTCTCAAGCGGCTGAACGACACGGTCGTCAAGGAGGACCGTCCCGAGATCCGCGGGATGGTCAACACGGTCACGCACCTGGTGACCGTCGAGGAGGTCGGACGTAGACCCATGGCTGACAGCGCACTCAAGGTCCACCACCTCCGTCCGGCTCCTGGCGCCAAGACCGCCAAGACCCGCGTCGGCCGTGGTGAGGCCAGCAAGGGCAAGACCGCGGGACGTGGCACCAAGGGCACCAAGGCCCGCTACCAGGTGCCCGTCCGGCTTCGAGGGCGGGCAGATGCCGCTGCACATGCGGCTGCCCAAGCTCAAGGGCTTCAAGAACCGGTTCCGCACGGAGTACCAGGTCGTCAACCTCGACCGCGTCGCCGAGCTGTTCCCGCAGGGCGGCACCATCGGCGTCGACGAGCTCGTCGGCGCCGGCGCGGTCCGCGGCAAGCAGCTGGTCAAGGTCCTCGGCGGCGGCGACCTCTCGGTCGCCCTCACGTCACCGCGCACGAGCTTCTCGGCCTCGGCCAAGGAGAAGATCGCTGCTGCCGGCGGCACGGCCACCGAGCTGTAGCACCGGCCCTCTCCCACGAGCGGCCGCACCCGGGCCGCCGGACCTGCCCCAGGCGCGGGTCCGGCGGCCCGCGGCGTCGTCCCGGCCCCGGCGCTCGCCGCTCGCGGCCCAGGGCCGCGTCGGACCCGGCTGTTACAGTCCGGGACGTCCGTCGCACCCCAGGCTGACGCCGGACGAGCCCGGCCCCGCACCACCCCGCAGGACCCCTGCACGACCCCTGCACTGCCCCGTCCGCCGCGCTGCCCCCCTCGACCGAGGTGGACCGGAGCCGGCGGACCCCGCCACCCCGGTGCCCCCGCCCCTCGCGGTGGGAGCGCCCGTAGACCGCCTGCTCTCCCTCGAGGAGGCGGACGCCAGGAGGAGCCGTGCTCACCGCCTTCGGTCGGGCCTTCACGACGCCCGGACCTGCGCCGCAAGATGCTCTTCACGCTCGCGATCATCGGCCATCTACCGGCTGGGCTCGGTCATCCCCGGTCCCGGCGTGTCGCTACGTGGCCATCCAGCGCTGCCTCAACCAGGTCGAGGGCGAGGGCCTCTACGGCCTCGTCAACCTCTTCAGCGGCGGAGCGCTGCTGCAGCTGAGCATCTTCGCGCTCGGGATCATGCCGTACATCACGGCCTCGATCATCGTGCAGCTGCTCATCGTCGTGATCCCACGCCTGGAGACCCTCAAGCAGGAGGGGCAGTCCGGGCAGGCCAAGCTGACGCAGTACACGCGCTACCTGACGATCGCCCTCGCGATCCTGCAGTCCACCGGCATCATCGCGCTGGCCCGCTCCGGCCGGCTGTTCCCCAGCTGCCAGGAGTCGATCATCCCGGACGAGTCGCTGTTCCGGATCCTCACGCTGGTCGTCACGCTGACCGCGGGGACCTCCGTGATCATGTGGCTCGGCGAGCTGATCACCGACCGCGGCATCGGCAACGGCATGTCCGTGCTGATCTTCACCTCGATCATCTCCTCGATCCCCGGCCAGGCGGCCCGCATCTCGCGGAACCCCAACGGCCCGTTCGTCCTCGTCGCCATCGCCGTGCTGGCCCTCGTGGTCATCGCGCTGGTCGTCTTCGTCGAGCAGGCCCAGCGGCGCATCCCGGTGCAGTACGCCAAGCGCATGATCGGCCGCCGCATGTACGGCGGGACGAGCACCTACATCCCGCTGAAGGTCAACCAGGCCGGCGTCATCCCGGTGATCTTCGCGTCGTCGCTGCTCTACCTGCCGCAGCTGCTGGCGAACGTCTGGAGCAGCAACGCCGGCTTCTCGCACGTTCATCAACCGCTACCTGGTGAGCGGTGACCACCCGCTCTACCTGATCACCTACTTCGCGCTGATCGTGTTCTTCACGTACTTCTACGTGGCCATCACGTTCAACCCGGTCGAGGTCAGCGACAACATGAAGAAGTACGGCGGCTTCGTCCCCGGCATCCGCCCGGGCCGGGCGACCGCCGAGTACCTCGACTACATCCTGTCGCGCATCACCGCCTTCGGCGCCCTCTACCTCGGCCTCGTCGCGGTCCTGCCGTACCTGCTCTTCAGCTTCACGAGCAGCGGCAACCAGATCCCGTTCGGCGGCACGGCGATCCTGATCATCGTCGGCGTCGGCCTCGAGACGGTGAAGCAGGTGGAGAGCCAGCTGATGCTGCGCAACTACGAAGGCTTCCTGCGCTAGTGCGCCTCGTCCTGGTCGGGCCTCCCGGAGCGGGCAAGGGGACGCAGGCCCAGTTCATCGCCGAGTACGCCTCCGTGCCCAAGATCTCGACGGGCGACATCTTCCGCGCGAACGTCAGCGGCGGCACGCCCCTCGGCCTGAAGGCCAAGGAGTACATGGACCGGGGCGACCTGGTGCCGGACGACGTCACCATCGAGATGGTGCGCAACCGCCTGGCCGAGGACGACGCGCTGCAGGGCTTCCTGCTCGACGGCTTCCCGCGCACGGTGCCGCAGGCCGAGGTGCTCGACGACATGCTGCGCGAGACGGCCGACGCCAAGCTCGACGTCGTGCTGGAGCTCGTCGTCGACGACGACGAGGTCATCCGGCGGCTGTCGGGCCGGCGCACCTGCCGCGGCTGCAACCGGATCTGGCACGTCGACTTCGACCCGCCGGCCGTCGCGGGCGTCTGCGACGTCGACGGCGGCGAGCTCTACCAGCGCGACGACGACCAGGCCGAGACCATCGCCAACCGGCTGCGCGTCTACGCCGACCAGACGGCGCCGCTCGTCAACTACTACGCCGGCCGCGGGGTCCTCGTGGGCATCGACGCCACCGGCCCGGTCGACGACGTCACCGAGCGGGCCATCGACGCGCTGCGACCGCTGAAGAACGGCGAGTCCTAGCCGGTGGGGCGGGGGCTGCGGCGTCCGCGCGGCGTCACGGTCAAGACGCCCGAGCAGGTCGCCCTCATGCGCGAGGCCGGCCTGGTCGTCGGCCGGACGCTCGAGCTGCTCAAGGCCGCGGTCCGGCCCGGCGTCACCACGCTCGAGCTCGACCGGATCGCCGAGGACGCGATCCGCGGGCGCCGGCGCCGTGCCGTCCTTCCTGGGCTACCACGGGTTCCCCGCCTCGATCTGCGCCTCCGCCGGCGCCGAGGTCGTGCACGGCATCCCCGGCCCGCGGCCGCTGGTCGAGGGCGAGCTGCGTGTCGATCGACTGCGGCGCGATCCTCGACGGCTGGCACGGCGACGCCGCCGTCACGCGTGCCGGTGGGCGAGTGCAGCGAGGAGCTGCTCGAGCTGTCCCGGGTGACCGAGGCGGCCATGTGGGCCGGCCTCGCGGCCGTGCGCCCCGGCGGCCGGCTCTCCGACGTCGGCTGGGCGGTCGAGCAGGTCGTCCGCCCGCACGGCTACGGCCTGCTCGAGGACTACACCGGGCACGGCATCGGCCGCTCGATGCACGAGCCGCCGTACGTCCCGAACCTCGCCCCGGACGGCCCCGGCCGCGGGATGGTGCTCGAGCCGGGCATCGTGCTCGCGGTCGAGCCGATGGCGGTGCTGGGCGCTCCCGACGTGCACGAGCTCGACGACGGCTGGACGGTCGTGACCGACGACGGTCGGCAGGCGGCCCACTGGGAGCACACCGTGGCCGTCACGCCGGACGGGCCCTGGGTGCTGACCGCGGTGGACAGCGAGCCCGGCCGGCTGCCCCGGTAGACCGACCGGGAAGACCCGCGCCGCCGTGGCGGTTGGACCGGGGGAGCAGAAGGACGTATGCTGCTGTGTCGGCCTGTGCCGACCTCCTGCTGTGCCGTGCCCTCAGCCTTGCTGGGCGGCCCGCGCCGGTGGGGCGCACCACCCGCACGACAGACCACTCGCTCACGCTCTGCGGCAGGCCTGGCTCTCGCCAGACACTCTGACCGACAGAGACCGACGGATCGCGGAGGACATGCCGAAGAAGGACGGGGCCATCGAGATCGAGGGCCGCGTGGTCGAGCCGCTGCCCAACGCCATGTTCCGGGTTGAGCTGCAGAACGGCCACCGGGTCCTGGCCCACATCAGCGGCAAGATGCGGCAGCACTACATCCGCATCCTTCCCGAGGACCGCGTCGTCGTGGAGCTCTCGCCCTACGACCTCACGCGCGGGCGCATCGTCTACCGCTACAAGTGAGTCCCGCCCGCACTCACGGTCGCCTCGCCGCGCCCGCCGAGTGCACGAGCCAGGAACGAGTTCCGTGAAGGTCAAGCCGAGCGTCAAGCCGATCTGCGACAAGTGCAGGGTCATCCGTCGCAACGGCCGCGTCATGGTCATCTGCTCCGTCACCGCTCGCCACAAGCAGCGGCAGGGCTAGCAGCCCGACGGGGCCGCACCGCGCGGCCAGCACGACCCGCACCACCGCACCTCAGCACGACAGGCAGCACCGCAGGACCCAGCGCACCCATCCGCACCGCCCCGGCGGCGCGGACACCCCCGGTCGGAGGCCGGGGCCCCTCCTGGGCAGGAGGGGACCGGGATGCGCACACGACCTCCGCAAGCACAAGGAGTTCGCCCAGATGGCACGCCTCGCCGGCGTCGACCTCCCCCGCGAGAAGCGGATGGAGATCGCGCTCACCTACATCTACGGCATCGGCCGTACCCGCGCAGCGCAGACCTTGGCGGAGACCGGGGTCAGCCCCGACGTCCGCGTCAAGGACCTCAGCGAGGACGACCTCGTCAAGCTGCGCGACCACATCGACGGCCACTACAAGGTCGAGGGTGACCTCCGCCGCGAGGTGGCCCAGGACATCCGCCGCAAGATCGAGATCGGTTGCTACCAGGGCATCCGTCACCGTCGCGGCCTCCCGGTCCACGGGCAGCGCACGCACACCAACGCGCGCACCCGCAAGGGCCCGAAGAAGACCGTCGCCGGCAAGAAGAAGCCCAAGAAGTAACTGGTCCGGGGGGCAAGCCCCCCGGAGACCCGCCCAGTGATCACCTCCGTCTCGATCTGAAGGAATCGTTTTGCCTCCCAAGACCCGCACCGCCGCCGGGGCCAAGAAGGTCCGGCGCAAGGAGAAGAAGAACGTCGCGCACGGCCAGGCGCACATCAAGTCGACGTTCAACAACACCATCGTCTCGATCACCGACCCCCAGGGCAACGTGATCAGCTGGGCCTCCGCCGGTCACGTCGGCTTCAAGGGCTCGCGCAAGTCGACGCCGTTCGCGGCGCAGATGGCCGCCGAGAACTGCGCCCGCAAGGCGCAGGAGCACGGCATGAAGAAGGTCGACGTCTTCGTGAAGGGTCCCGGCTCCGGCCGCGAGACCGCGATCCGCTCGCTCCAGGCCGCCGGCCTGGAGGTGGGCTCGATCAGCGACGTCACCCCCGTGCCGCACAACGGCTGCCGTCCGCCCAAGCGTCGCCGAGTCTGAGAACCAGGAGAAGCTGAGATATGGCCCGCTACACGGGTGCCGACTGCCGCCGCTGCCGTCGCGAGAAGATGAAGCTGTTCCTCAAGGGCAGCAAGTGCGAGTCCCCGAAGTGCCCGATCGAGATCCGCCCCTACCCCCCGGGTGAGCACGGTCGCGGTCGCACCAAGGACTCCGAGTACCTCCTGCAGAAGCGGGAGAAGCAGAAGACCGCCCGCATCTACGGCGTCCTCGAGAAGCAGTTCCGCGGCTACTACGAGGAGGCCAACAAGAAGGCCGGCAAGACCGGCGAGAACCTGCTGGTCATCCTCGAGAGCCGGCTGGACAACGTCATCTACCGCGCGCAGTTCGCCTCGTCGCGCGACGCCGCCCGGCAGGCCGTGCGCCACGGCCACGTGCTGGTCAACGGCAAGAAGGTCGACATCCCCTCGTACCGCGTGTCGGCCAACGACATCGTCGAGATCCGGCCGAAGAGCCGCGAGCTCACGCCGTTCGTCATCGCTCGCGAGACGGCCGGCGACCGGGGCACGCCGCCGGCCTGGCTCGAGGTCATCACCAGCCAGATGCGCGTGCTCGTGCACGCCCTCCCGCAGCGCCAGGTGATCGACACCCCGGTGCAGGAGCAGCTGATCGTCGAGCTCTACTCGAAGTAGGCCCCCGGCCGACCCGGAGCGTCCGTCGCTCCGGGTCGGCTCCGGCGCGTCCGCACCACCCCGTACGACGAACCACGTACGAGAAGAACAACTCCACACAGCCCGGGCCTCGCCACCCCGGGCACCCCCCGCGACGTCAGATGGCGGTCGTCGCGACACGGTCCCGGAAGGACACCACGTGCTCATCGCACAGCGCCCGACCCTCACCGAGGAGCAGGTCAGCGAGCACCGCTCGCGGTTCGTCCTCGAGCCGCTCGAGCCGGGCTTCGGCTACACCCTCGGCAACTCGCTCCGCCGCACGCTGCTCAGCTCGATCCCCGGCGCCGCCGTCACCAGCATCCGCATCGACGGCGTGCTGCACGAGTTCACCACGGTCCCGGGGGTGAAGGAGGACGTCACCGACCTCATCCTGAACCTCAAGGAGCTCGTCGTCTCCAGCGAGAGCGACGAGCCGGTCGTCATGTACCTGCGCAAGCAGGGCCCCGGCCCGGTCACCGCGGCCGACATCGCGCCGCCCGCCGGCGTCGAGGTGCACAACCCCGACCTGCACATCGCCACGCTGAACGGCAAGGGCCGGCTCGAGATCGAGCTGACCGTCGAGCGTGGCCGCGGCTACGTCTCCGCCGTGCAGAACAAGCAGGCCGGCCAGGAGATCGGCCGCATCCCGGTCGACTCCATCTACTCGCCGGTCCTCAAGGTGACCTACAAGGTCGAGGCCACCCGCGTCGAGCAGCGCACCGACTTCGACCGCCTCGTGCTGGACGTCGAGACCAAGCCCTCGATGACCCCGCGCGACGCGATCGCCTCCGCCGGCAAGACCCTGGTCGGCCTGTTCGGCCTGGCCCAGGAGCTCAACGCCGAGGCCGAGGGCATCGACATCGGCCCGTCGCCGACGGACGCGGCCCTGGCCGCCGACCTGGCGCTGCCGATCGAGGAGATGGACCTGACCGTCCGCTCCTACAACTGCCTCAAGCGCGAGGGCATCCACACCGTGGGTGAGCTGGTCAGCCGCTCCGAGGCCGACCTGCTCGACATCCGCAACTTCGGTGCGAAGTCGATCGACGAGGTCAAGGTCAAGCTGCACGGCATGGGCCTGGCCCTCAAGGACAGCCCGCCCGGGTTCGACCCGCGCGACGTCGTCGACACCTACGGCACCGACGAGTTCGGCGCCCCGGCGTTCGGTGACGGGCTCACCGACGGCGACGACGACGGTCAGTCCTTCGCGGAGACCGAGCAGCTCTAGGCACCACGCGGCGGGCCGCCCTCCCCGGGGCGGCCCGTCGTTGCACGACCCGGGCCCTCGCGACCGCGACGGCGCCCCCACGGAGCCCCGACGGCTCCCGCTCCTGGAGGAGAAGCACGATGCCCACGCCCACCAAGGGTCCCCGCCTCGGCGGCGGTCCGGCGCACGAGCGCCTCATGCTGGCCAACCTCGCGACCTCGCTGTTCGAGCACGGCCGCATCACCACCACCGAGGCGAAGGCCAAGCGGCTCCGCCCGTACGCCGAGAAGCTCATCACCTTCGGCAAGCGCGGCGACCTGCACGCCCGCCGCCAGGTGCTCAAGGTGATCCGCGACAAGAGCGTCGTGCACACCCTGTTCGCCGAGATCGGCCCGCGCTACGACAACCGCCCGGGTGGCTACACCCGCATCACCAAGCTCGGCCCGCGCAAGGGCGACAACGCCCCGATGGCGCTGATCGAGCTGGTCGAGGCGCTCACCGTCGGCCAGTCGGCCGTCCGCGAGGCCGAGCGGGCCCGTGGCACGCAGTTCGCCGCGTCCGCGCCCGGTCACCGGTGCGACCGCCGAGGCCGCTGCCGACCTCGCGTCCGAGAGCCCGACCGCTGCCGCGGTCGACGCGCAGACCGTGGCCGACGGCGCTGCCGACGCCGCCGCGGAGACGGCGCCGACCGGCGACGCCACCGCGGACATCGAGAACGCGCAGACCGACCTCGACGCCGCGCAGGACGACGTCGCCGCCGGTGACACCGCCCAGGCGCAGGCCGACCTCGACGCGGCCCAGGCCGACATCGACAAGGCCCAGGCCGACCTCGGACGGGGACGCCAAGTAGGCACCAGCACGCCCGACGAGCCCGTCCTCCCCACCGGGGAGGGCGGGCTCGCTCGTGCTGCCGCCGCCGGGGTCGCCTGACGGGTCGATGCGGGTGCGGCTGGACCTGGCGTACGACGGCACCGCCTTCGCCGGCTGGGCAGCCCAGCGGGAGCTGCGGACGGTGCAGGGCGTGCTGGAGGAGGCGCTGAGCACGCTGCTCCGGTCGCCCTCGCCGCGGCTGACCGTCGCCGGCCGCACCGACGCCGGCGTGCACGCCCGCGGCCAGGTCGCCCACGTCGACCTGCCCCCGGCCGCGGCCGACGACCGGCTGCTGCTGCGCCGGCTCAACGGGCTGCTGCCCGCCGACGTGCGCGTGCGCCGGGTCTCGGCCGCCCCGCCCGGCTTCGACGCGCGCTTCTCCGCGCTGTCCCGGACCTACCGCTACCGGATCGCCGACGGCGCCGCCCTGGTCGACCCGCTGCGCCGGGACGTGCTCGCCTGGCCGCGCGCCCTGGACCTCGCGGCGCTGCAGGCGGCCGCGGTGGCCCTGGCCGGGGAGCACGACTTCGCCGCTACTGCCGGCGGCGCGAGGGGGCGACGACGGTCCGGCGCGTGCTGTCGCTGGACTGGGAGCGCGACCCGGACGGGCTGCTCGTCATGACGGTCGTCGCGGACGCGTTCTGCCACTCGATGGTGCGCTCGCTGGTCGGCGCGCTGGTCTCGGTGGGGGAGGGGCGGCGGCTCGGCGGACTGGCCGGGGTCGCTGCTCGCGCTGCGGGCCCGGGCCTCCGACGTGCCGGTCGCGCCGCCGCACGGGCTGGTGCTCGAGGCGGTCGCCTACCCCCCGGACGACGAGCTGCTGTCGCGCCAGGCCGTGACGCGGAACCTCCGCACGCCGTAGCCGCCGCCCCGTACCGCACGATCATGGAGTTGTTGCGCGCCCGCGTGCGCGCGGGTAGCGTGTCACCAACTCCATGATCGGCGGAGGGCGGCGGGTGCGGGGCGAACGGCGGAAAGGGGTGGCCACCCTCCGCGACACTGGTCGGCATGGGCTACGTGGACGTGCAGGGGCTGACGCAGGTGCTGCCCGACGGGCGGGTGCTGTTCAGCGACGTCAGCTTCCGGGTGGGTGAGGGCGCGAAGACGGCGCTGGTCGGCGCCAACGGGACCGGCAAGACGACGCTGCTGCGGATGGTCGCCGGCGACCTGGCACCGGTCAGCGGCGCGGTCGCCAGGTCCGGTGGGCTCGGCGTGATGCGGCAGTTCATCGGCTCGGTGCGCGACGACACCGAGGTGCGCGACCTGCTGCTGGACCTGGCCCCGCCGCAGGTGCGGGACGCCGGTCGGGCGCTCGCCGCGTCCGAGCTGGCGATGATGGAGCAGGACGACGAGAAGACCCAGATGCGCTACGCGCAGGCGCTGGCCGACTGGGGCGACGCCGGCGGCTACGAGGCCGAGGTCCTCTGGGACGTCTGCACGATGGCGGCGCTCGGCGTCCCGTACGAGAAGTGCCAGTACCGCGGCCTGTCGACCCTGTCCGGCGGCGAGCAGAAGCGGCTGGCGCTCGAGGCGCTGCTGCGCGGCCCGGACCAGGTGCTGCTGCTCGACGAGCCCGACAACTACCTCGACGTGCCCGGCAAGCGCTGGCTCGAGGCGGCGCTGGCCGAGTCGCCGAAGACGGTGCTGTTCGTCAGCCACGACCGCGAGCTGCTCAACCGCACGGCCACCCGCGTCGTCACCATCGAGGCGCACGGGGCCTGGGTCCACGGCGGGGGCTTCGCGACGTACGCCGAGGCGCGGCAGGCCCGGCGCGAGCGGCTGGCCGAGCTGCACAAGCGCTGGGAGGAGGAGCGCGCGCGGCTCAAGGCGCTGGTGCTCACCCTGCGCGAGCAGGCCAAGATCAGCCCCGACATGGCGAGCCGCTACAACGCCATGAAGACGCGCTTCGAGAAGTTCGAGCAGGCCGGTCCGCCGCCCGAGCAGGTCGTCGACCAGAAGGTGACGATGAAGCTGCGCGGCGGCCGTACGGGCGTGCGGGCGCTCGTCTGCGAGCGGCTCGAGCTCACCGGGCTGATGAAGCCCTTCGACCTCGAGGTCTTCTACGGCGAGCGGCTGGCGGTGCTCGGCAGCAACGGCAGCGGCAAGAGCCACTTCCTGCGCCTGCTCGCGAACCAGCCGGTCGCGCACACCGGGGTCGCCCGGCTGGGCGCCCGGGTCGAGCCGGGCTGGTTCGCGCAGACGCACGAGCAGCCCGACCTGTACGGCAAGACGCTCACCGAGGTGCTGCACCGCGGTGACGACCGCCGGCGCGGGCTGGAGCGCGGGCAGGCGGTCGGCGCGCTGCGGCGCTACGAGCTCGACGGGCAGGCCGACCAGGTCTTCGACACGCTGTCCGGCGGCCAGCAGGCCCGCTTCCAGGTGCTGCTGCTCGAGCTGTCCGGCTGCACCATGCTGCTGCTCGACGAGCCGACCGACAACCTCGACCTGGACAGCGCCGAGGCGCTGGAGGAGGGGCTCGAGGGCTTCGAGGGGACGGTGGTCGCGGTGACCCACGACCGGTGGTTCGCCCGCGGCTTCGACCGCTTCCTGGTGTTCGGCGCGGACGGCCGGGTCTACGAGGCGCCGGAGCCGGTCTGGGACGAGGGCAGGGTGGCCCGTGCCCGTTGAGGTGCGGCGGGTCGAGCCGCAGGACTGGCCGCAGCTCAAGGCCCTGCGGCTCGAGGCGCTGGCCGACACGCCCCTGGGCTACCTGGAGACGCTGGAGACGGCCCAGGCCCACGACGACGGCGAGTGGCAGTACCGCGCCCGGCGCGGCGCCGTCGGCGGCGACTCCTGCCAGCTGCTGGCCCTCGACGGCGGCGCCCTGGTGGGCACGGCGGTGTCGTTCCTGCGCGGCGAGCAGACGGCCGTCGTCGCCGCGGTCTACGTCTCGCCGGCCTCGCGCGGGAGCGGGCTGCTCGGCCGGCTGGTGGACGAGCTGGCGCAGTGGGCCCGCGAGCAGGGCGCCACCGTCCAGCAGCTGCAGGTGCACGAGGACAACCCGCGGGCGCGGGCGGCGTACGCCAAGCTGGGCTTCACGGAGACCGGCGAGCGCGAGCTCCACCCGCTGCCTCCGGGCGGCGACGAGCTCACCATGGTGCGGCCGCTCTGAGTTTTGCCCGCAGCGGACGGCTCGGGTACCGTGGCGGGCTGTTGCCCCGGCGCGCCTTGTTGACGTGCGCGCTGTCGGGCCCTTCAGGACCTCCAGGGAAGAAGAAGAGCCGTGCGCACGTACCAGCCCAAGCCCGCCGACGTCACGCGTCAGTGGCACGTCATCGACGCCACCGACATCGTGCTCGGCCGGCTGGCCAGCCAGGTCGCCACGCTCCTGCGGGGCAAGCACAAGCCCTACTACGCACCGCACCTCGACACCGGTGACTTCGTCATCGTCATCAACGCCGAGAAGATCGCGATGACGGGCAACAAGGCCGAGCAGTCGACCGTCTACCGCCACTCCGGCTACCCGGGCGGCCTGTCGCGCCAGTCCTACGCCGAGGTGCTGCGCAGCCAGCGCCCCGAGCGCATCGTCGAGAAGGCCGTCAAGGGCATGGTCCCGCACAACACCCTCGGCCGTCAGATGCTGAGCAAGCTCAAGGTCTACGCCGGCCCGACCCACCCGCACGCCGCGCAGGGCCCGCAGCCGTACGAGCTGACCCAGGTCGCTCAGTACGTCATGCCCGTTCCCCACACGAAGAAGGAGTCCGTGGCGTGACCGCCCCGACCCAGAACCTCGCCCAGACCGTCGGCCGCCGCAAGGAGGCCATCGTCCGCGTGCGCCTGCTCGCCGGCAACGGTCAGTACAAGCTCAACGGCCGCACGCTCGAGAACTACTTCCCGAACAAGGTGCACCAGCAGCTCATCAACGAGCCGTTCGTGACCCTCGAGAAGACCGAGCAGTACGACGTCATCGCGCTGCTGTCCGGCGGCGGCATCTCCGGCCAGGCCGGTGCGCTGCGCCTGGGCATCGCCCGCGCGCTGCAGGAGATCGAGCCCGACGACCGCCCGGCCCTGAAGAAGGCCGGCTTCCTGTCGCGCGACTCCCGCATCAAGGAGCGCAAGAAGTACGGCCTGAAGAAGGCCCGCAAGGCGCCCCAGTACTCCAAGCGCTAGTCCGTCCCGCTCGAGGCGGTCACCCCTGCGGGGTGGCCGCCTCCGGCATGTCTGGAGGTCGGAACATGGCACGGCTGTTCGGCACGGACGGCGTACGCGGGCTCGCCGGCGGCGACGTCCTCACGGCGGAGCTCGCCCTGCGGCTGTCGGCCGCGGCGGCGCTCGAGCTGCTCGGCGACGCCCTGGCGCGGGGGGAGCGCCCGGTCGTCGCGGTCGGCCGCGACACCCGTCCCTCGGGCCCGATGCTGGAGGCCGCGGCCGTCGCCGGCTTCGCCTCGGTCGGCTGCGACGTCCTGCGGCTCGGCGTGGTGCCGACCCCGGCGGTGGCGTACGAGACGACCCGCGGCGCGGCGCTCGGCCTGATGATCAGCGCGAGCCACAACGCGGCGCCGGACAACGGGCTGAAGCTGTTCGACGGCCGCGGCGGCAAGCTGACCGACGCGGCCGAGGACGCCATCGAGGCGCGGCTGGCCGGGGTGCTGCCGCAGGTCACCGGCACCGCCGTCGGCGTCGACCGGGTGGCGCCGGACGCGGGGACGTACGCCGAGCACCTGCTGGCCACCGTCGGCGACCTGACCGGGCTGAGCGTGGTGGTCGACGGCGCGCAGGGGGCGGCGTCGACGATCGCTCCCGACGTCTACCGCCGGGCCGGCGCGACCGTCGTGGCGATCCACTGCGACGCCGACGGGCCGCGCATCAACGAGGCGTGCGGCGCGACCCACCCCGAGTCGCTCGCGGCCGCGGTCGTGGAGCACGGCGCCGACCTCGGCATCGCGCACGACGGCGACGCCGACCGCTGCATCCTGGTCGACGCGAGCGGCGCGGTGCTCAACGGCGACCAGGTGCTCGGGATGCTGGCGCTGGCCCGCAAGGACGCCGGCGGGACCGCCAGCGACGTCCTGGTCGCGACCGTCATGAGCAACCTGGGGCTGCTGCAGGCGATGGAGGCGCACGGCGTGCGGGTCGTGCAGACCGCCGTCGGCGACCGCTACGTGCTGGAGGAGATGCTGGCGCAGGGCTACCGGCTGGGCGGCGAGCAGAGCGGCCACGTCGTGCAGCTCGACCACGCCACCACCGGCGACGGCCTGCTCACCGCGCTGCAGGTGATGGACCGCGTGGTGCGCAGCGGGCAGACGCTGGCCGAGCTGGCCGCGGTGGTCGCGCTGCTGCCGCAGGTGCTGGTCAACGTGCGGGCCGAGCGCGCCCGGGCCACCGCCCCGGACGTGCTCGAGGCGGTCGCCGCCGAGGAGGCCGCGCTGGCCGGCAGCGGACGCGTGCTGCTGCGCCCGTCCGGCACCGAGCCGCTGGTGCGGGTCATGGTCGAGGCGCCCACCGAGCAGCGGGCCACCGAGGTCGCGCAGCGGCTGGCCGCCATCGTCGGCGGCTGAGCGTCGGCGGCTGAACTGCGCCGTTCCGGCTCCCGCGGGGGCCGGCCGCCCCTAGGGTTCTCCGGTGCGCAACCTGACGAGGGGTGAGGCGCAGCAGCGGGCTGCCCTGCTCGCCGTCGCGTCGTACGACCTGCACCTGGACCTGACGGTCGGCGACGAGAGCTTCCTCAGCACCACCGTCGTGGAGTTCGCCTGCCGGCAGCCGGGGGCCTCGACGTTCCTCGAGCTCGACGCCGAGCTGGTCTCCGGCAGCCGCGACGGCCGGCCGCTCGAGCACCGCGACTGCCGCATCCCGCTGGACGACCTGCGCGCGCAGGAGCGGGTCGAGGTCGTGGCGCGCTGCGCGTACAGCCGCACGGGGGAGGGGCTGCACCGGTTCACCGACCCGGCGGACGGGCGGACGTACGTCTCGATGCAGGCGTTCCTCGACGACGCGCAGCGGGTGTTCGCCTGCTTCGACCAGCCCGACCTCAAGGCCGTCTTCCGGGTCACCGTCGACGTGCCCGAGGGGTGGGTCGTCGTCGGGAACGCCCGCGCGGAGCAGGACGGCGACCGGTGGACGTTCGCGCCGACCGAGCCGCTGTCGACCTACCTGGTGCACGTCTCGGCCGGGCCGTGGCACGGCGTCGAAGGAGGTGCACGACGGCATCGAGCTCGGGCTGTGGTGCCGCCAGTCGCTGGCCGAGCACCTCGACAGCGAGGAGCTGTTCGAGGTCACGAAGCAGTGCCTGGACCACCAGCAGCGGGTCTTCGGGCGGCGCTACCCGTTCGGCGACACCTACGACCAGCTGTTCGTCCCGGACTTCGACAACGCGGCGATGGAGAACGCCGGGGCGGTCACCTTCACCGAGGACTTCGTGCCGCGCTCGCGGGTCACGCAGGGCTGGCGGAGGCGGCGGGCGATGACGATCGCCCACGAGATGGCCCACATGTGGTTCGGCGACCTCGTGACCATGCGCTGGTGGGACGACCTCTGGCTCAACGAGAGCTTCGCCGAGCTGCTCGGCTACTCCACCGTCGACGAGGCGACCCGCTTCGAGGGGGCGTGGACCGACTTCTGCAACGGGCGCAAGGCCTGGGGCTACCGCGCCGACGCGGCCCCGACGACCCACCCGATCAGCGGCCACGTGGCCGACACCCGCAGCGCGCTGCTGAACTTCGACGGCATCAGCTACGCCAAGGGCGCCTCGGTGCTGCGCCAGCTGCAGGCCACCCTCGGGGCCGACGCGTTCGCCACCGGGGTGCGCGCCTACCTCTCGCGGCACGCGTGGGGCACCACCTCGCTGGCCGACCTGCTGGCGGAGCTGGAGGCGGCCGGCGGCCGTGACCTGCGGGCCTGGTCGCGCAGCTGGCTGCAGGAGGCCGGCACCAGCACCCTGCGCACGGAGGACTCGCCGCAGGGCATCGTCGTGCGCCAGGACGCCCCGCACGTGCGCGAGCACCGGATCGACGTCGGCCGCTACACCCTCTCCGGCGGCCGGCTGGTCCGCGACGAGCGCGTGCAGGTGCACGTGCGCGGGGAGCGCACGCCCACCGGGATCCAGGCCGCCGACCTCGTGCTGCTCAACGACGGCGACCTCACCTTCGCCAAGGTCCGCTTCGACCCGCAGTCGCTGGCCACGGTCGTCGGGCACCTCGCCGCGCTGGACGACCCGCTGGCGCGGGCGCTGTGCGGGGCCTCCCTCTGGGACGCCCTGCGCGACGGCGAGCTGGCGGCGGCCACCTACCTGCACGCGGTCACGCCGGTGCTGCGGGTCGAGACCGACCCCTCGGTCGTCGAGACCCTGCTCGGCCAGCTGATGACCGCGGCCGGCCGCTTCACCGGGCCGGAGCGGCAGGCGCCTGCCCGGGCCGCGCTGGCGCAGGCTGCGGCCGACCTCGCGGCCGCCGTCCCGGCCGGCAGCGACCTGCAGCTGGTCGGCCTGCGGGCGCAGGTCAGCGCCACCGACGACGACGCCGTCCTGGCCGCGCTGCTCGACGGCGGGCTGCCCGCGGAGCTCGCCGGCGACCGGGACCTGCGCTGGCACCTCGTACGCCGGCGGGCGGCCCTCGGCGGTCTCGACGCCGCGGCGGTCGCCGCCGAGCTGGACCTGGACCGGACCGCGGCCGGCGAGAAGCACGCCGCCTGGGCGCAGGCGGCGCGGCCGGACGCGGCGGGCAAGCAGGCGGTCTGGGACGAGCTCACCGGCGACACGACGCCGACCGTCGCGCGGGCCTCCTCGCTCGCCGGCGGCTTCTGGCAGGGCGGCCAGGACGAGCTGCTGGAGCCCTACGTCGACCGCTACGTCGCGCAGGTCGAGCAGCTCTGGGCCACGCGCTCCCCGGTCATCGCGCGCACGCTCGCGACCGCGCTCTTCCCGGCCCCCCTGGTGCGGGACGACGTCCTGGAGCGGACCGGGACCCTGCTCGAGCGGTCCGACCTGCCGGTCGGGCTGCGCCGCGTCCTGCTGGAGCAGCGCGACGAGCTCTCCCGCGCGTCGGCGGCGCAACGGCTCGATGCGGAGCATGATCGGCGCCTTGCTCGACTGACCGCTCGACCGACGTGAACCATCCGGCCCCGCGCTGCGTCCCAGTCAGGGACGGCACGGAGCCGGCGCAGCGCAGGGAGGGGGACCGGTGCAGCAGCAGACCCGCACGGCCGCGCGTCCCCCCGCCGTCGAGGGCCTCTCGCCGCAGGAGCGGCGCGCGCTGAGCCACCTGTGGCTCGCGGTGGCCTGCAGCCGGCAGAGCGCCGTGCCGAGCCTGGCCCAGCTGGTCCGGGTCCTGTGCGCGCTCGGTGGCCCGCTCGACCTGGTGGAGCGGGCGGCGCTGGCCGCCGCCGACGCCACCCGGCACGCCCGCACGGCCGCCGGGCTCGCCACCGTCTACGCCGGCGCGCCGGCCACGCTGCCGGCGCTGTCCGGGGTCCTCGCCGTCCCGCCGGCCCACGGCCCGCGGCGCGCGCTCGGGCGGCTCGCGGTCACGGCCTACCGCGAGGGCTGCCTGGTCGCCGGGCACACCGCGCAGGTCGCCACCTGGGCGGCGGCCACCGCCGAGGACCCGGCCGTACGCGCCGCGCTCGCCACGGTCGCGGCCGAGGAGGCGCTGCACACCGCGCTGTGGGAGGACGTCCTGGCCTGGTGCCTCGAGGTGCGGCCGAAGGTGCGCCGGCGGCTGCGCCGGCTCGACCTGCCCACCACCTCGCCGGTGCTGGCGGCCTACCGCGGCCTCGAGGTCGACCCGGGCGTGCTGACCGCGCACGGCTGCCCCCGGCCGCAGGACGTCGCCCGGCTGTGGGCGGCGCACCGGGCCGGGGTCGTGGCGCGGCTGGCCGGCCGGGACTGACCCCACCGCTAGCCTGAGCCCATGTGCGGCATCGTGGGCTACGTCGGTGAGCAGCCTGCCCTCGAGGTGGTGATGCAGGGGCTGCGGCGGCTGGAGTACCGCGGTTACGACAGCGCGGGGGTGGCGGTGCTGTCGCCCGGGGGCGACCTGGTGGTGGAGCGCAAGGCCGGGAAGCTGGCCAACCTGGACGAGCTGGTGTCGGCGACGCCGATGCCCGGGACGCTGGCGATCGGGCACACCCGCTGGGCGACGCACGGGGCGCCGACGGACCGCAACGCCCATCCGCACCTGGACTGCACGAACGAGGTCGCGGTGGTGCACAACGGCACGATCGAGAACTACGAGGTGCTGGTCGACGGGCTGGAGGCCCGGGGTCACGTGCGGCGCAGCGAGACCGACACCGAGGTGGTGGCGCACCTGGTGGAGGAGCGCTACGCCGCCGGGAAGACGGCGGGGGACCTGCCGGCGACGGTCCGGAGCATCTGCCGTGACCTGGAGGGCTCGTTCGTCCTGGTGATCTCGCACCGGGCCGAGCCGGACCTGGTGGTGGCGGCGCGGCGCAACCTGCCGCTGGTCGTGGGGCTGGGTCGAGGGGGAGAACTTCGTCGGCTCGGACGTGACGGCGTTCATCGCGCACACCCGCGAGGCGCGGGCGGTCGACCAGGACCAGGTGGTGGAGGTCCGCCGCGAGGGCGTGACGATCACCGACCTGGACGGGACGAGCGTGGACGGGCGAGAGCTACCACGTCGACTGGGACACCGAGGCCGCGGAGAAGGGCGGCTACGACTTCTTCATGCTCAAGGAGATCGACGAGCAGCCGCAGGCGGTGCGGGACACCCTCGGCGGTCGGTTGCGCGAGGGTGACGGGCTGCTGCACCTGGACGAGCTGTCGATGAGCGATGAGGACGTGCGGGGGATCGAGCAGGTCTTCATCGTGGCGTGCGGCTCGTCCTACCACTCGGGGCTGATCGGGAAGTACGCGATCGAGCGCTGGTGCCGGCTGCCGGTGCAGGTGGAGATGGCGTCGGAGTTCCGCTACCGCGACCCGGTGCTGGGCCGCAACACCCTGGTCATCGCGATCAGCCAGTCCGGCGAGACCGCGGACACGCTGGAGGCGGTGCGGCACGCCCGCAGCCAGAAGGCGTGGGTGCTGGCGGTGACCAACACCCTGGGCAGCACGATCAGCCGGGAGAGCGACGCGGCGCTCTACACCCGGGCCGGGCCCGAGGTCGCGGTCGCGAGCACCAAGGCGGTGATCGCGCAGATCACCGCGATGTACGTGGTGGGGCTGTACCTGGCGCAGGTCCGGGGCACCCGGGACGCCGACGAGGTCCGCTCGCACATGCGGGACCTGTTCGAGCTGCCGGACCTGATCGCGGAGGTCCTGACCCGGATGGAGCCGGTGCGGGCCCTGGCGCAGGAGCTCAAGGACAGTCCCCGGGTGCTGTTCCTGGGCCGGCACGTCGGCTACCCGATCGCGCTGGAGGGGGCGCTGAAGCTCAAGGAGCTGGCCTACGTCAGCGCGGAGGGCTTCCCGGCCGGGGAGATCAAGCACGGCCCGATCGCGCTGATCGAGAGCGGCACCCCGGTCGTGGTGATCGCGCCGCGGCACGCGCTGCAGGCCAAGCTGATCAACAACATCCAGGAGGTCCGGGCCCGGGGCGCCCGCACGATCGTCATCGCGACCGACGGGGACGAGAGCGTCACCCCGTACGCCGACGTGGTGCTGCGGATCCCGGACACCAAGACGCTGCTGGCGCCGCTGCTGACGATCCTGCCGCTGCAGGTGCTGTCGGCGGAGTTCGCCCGGGCCCTCGGGCTCGACGTCGACCAGCCCCGCAACCTGGCCAAGTCGGTCACCGTCGAGTAGGGGTCAGCCGTCCTCGAGCGCGCGCCGCGGGTCGCCCTGCGCCTCGCGCTCGAGCTGGCGCATGCGGCGGGCCATGCCCTTGAGCAGCCGCGCGGACACGCCGGGCAGCTCGAGCAGCAGCCCGCCGAACTCGCGGGAGCCGAGCAGCACCGTGCGCAGCGGGCTGAGCGCGATGACGGTGGCGTTGCGGGGCGCCGGGTCGAGCAGGGCCAGCTCGCCGAAGAAGTCGCCGGCGTGCAGCACGGCCACCTCGCGGTCGCCGACCAGCACCCGCACCTCGCCCTCGACGATGACGAAGAACTCCCGGCCGACCTCGCCCTCGCGCACCACGACGTCACCGACGCCGAAGTCGACCCGCTCGGAGAGCCGGCCCAGCTGGCGCAGCTCGTCGTCGCGGCAGGCGGAGAACAGCGGCACGCCGCGCAGCACCTCGATCACCGGGTCAGCGGCCACGTCGGGAACGTACTCGCCCCGGCCCTGCCATGCTCGACCCGTGAGCAGGTCATGATCATCGGAGTGGGCGTCGACGTCGTCGACGTCAGCCGGCTGGCCCGGGCGCTCGAGCGGACGCCCCGGCTGGCCGACCGGCTCTTCACGCCGGGGGAGCGCGACCGGCCGGTGGCGTCGCTGGCGGCCCGGTTCGCCGCCAAGGAGGCGGTGGCCAAGGCGCTCGGGGCGCCCGGCGGGCTGAAGTGGCGCGACGCCGAGGTGGTCACCGAGGAGGGCGGCCGCCCGGTGCTGCACGTGCACGGCGGCGTGGCCGAGGAGGCCGCGTCGCAGGGGATCACGCGCTGGCACCTGTCGCTGTCGCACGACGGCGGTGTCGCGACGGCCGTCGTGGTGGCCGAGTCGTGAGGCACGCCCACACCGATCGAGCAGGTCCGCGCCGCCGAGGCTCCGCTGCTGGCGTCGCTGCCCGAGCGCACGCTCATGCTGCGCGCCGCCACCGGCCTCGCCGTCGCCTGCGCCCGGGAGCTCGGGCGGGTGTACGGGGCGCGCGTCACCCTGCTGGTCGGCCCGGGCGGCAACGGGGCCGACGCGCTGTTCGCCGGCGCCTGGCTGGCCCGCCGGGGCGCGGCCGTGACGGCGGTGCTGGTCGGCGAGCCCGGGGCCGACGGCCAGGCGGGGCTGACCGCGCTGCTGGCCGCGGGCGGCCGGGTGGGCGAGGTCGGATCCCGCGGACCTGGTCGTCGACGGGCTGCTGGGGATCGGCGCGCGCGGCGGGCTCCGACCCGCCATGGCAGCGGTGGTCGCCCGGGTCACCGGTCCGGTGGTGGCCGTCGACCTGCCGAGCGGGGTCGACGCCGACACCGGCGCGGTCGAGGGCGCCGCCGTGCACGCCGACCTGACGGTGACCTTCGGGACGCTCAAGCCGGGGCTGCTGGTCGGGGAGGGGCGCGAGCGGGCCGGCCGGGTGGAGCTGGTCGAGATCGGGGTCGACCTGCCGCCTGCGCCGGTCGAGGTGCTCGAGGACGCCGACGTCGCCGCGCTGCTGCCGCGGGGGGAGTCGGCGAGCGACAAGTACACGCGCGGGGTGGTGGGCGTCGCCGCCGGCTCGCCGCAGTACACCGGCGCGGCCGTCCTCGCGGTCGGCTCCGCGCTGGCGGCCGGCGCCGGGATGGTGCGCTTCGCCGGCGCCGACCACCCGGCCGAGCAGGTGCGACTGCGCTGGCCGGAGGCCGTGGTCACGCCCTTCGCGGACGCCGGCCGGGTGCAGGCCTGGGTGGTCGGCCCGGGCCTCGGCACCGACGAGGCGGCCGAGGAGGTCGTCGAGCAGGTGCTCGCGAGCGACGTGCCGGTGCTGGTCGACGCCGACGCGCTGACGGTCTGCGCCCGCCGGCCCGCGCTCCTGCGGGACCGCGAGGCGCCGACGCTGCTCACGCCGCACGACCGCGAGTTCGCCCGCTTCGGCCGCGAGGTCGGCGCGGACCGGATCGGGGCGGCCCGGGCGCTCGCCGCCGACCTGGGCGTCCACGTGCTGCTCAAGGGCACGGCCACGGTCGTCGCCGGCCCGACCGGCCCGGCCCGGGTCAACCCGACCGGCTCGCCGGTGCTGGCCACCGCCGGGTCGGGCGACGTGCTGTCCGGCGGCGTCGGCGCGCTGCTCGCCCAGGGCCTGGGCCCGCTGGACGCCGGCTCGGTCGGGGCCTACCTGCACGGGCTCGCGGGCGTGCTGTCCGCCGACGGCGCGACCACCAGCGCCGGCGGGGTGCTCGAGCACTGGCGGGCCGCCGTCCGTACCGTGGTCGCACCATGAGGACCGAGGCGAGGGTCGACCTCGACGCCATCCGGGCCAACACGGCCGTGCTCTGCGAGCGGGCCGCCGGCGCCCAGCTGATGGCCGTCGTGAAGGCCGACGGCTACGGGCACGGGCTGCTGCCCAGCGCCCGCGCGGCCCTGGCCGGCGGCGCGGCCTGGCTGGGGGTGGCCTTCCTGGAGGAGGCGCTCGCCCTGCGGGCCGCCGGCATCGACGCGCCGCTGCTGGCCTGGCTGTTCTCCCCGCAGGAGGACCTCGAGCCGGTCGTCGCGGCCGGCGTCGACCTCGGCGTCTACTCCGAGGCGGAGCTGGCCCGCGCCGTCGCGGCCGCCCGCGCGACCGGCCGCACCGCCCGCCTGCACCTCAAGGCCGACACCGGCCTGTCCCGCGGCGGCGCCACCCCCGACGCCTGGCCCGACCTCTGCGGCGCGGCCGCCAAGGCGGAGGCCGACGGCAGCGTGCGGGTCGTCGGCGTCTGGAGCCACTTCGCCCACGCCGACGGCGGGCCCGAGCACCCGGCGGCGCTCAGGCAGCTGGGCGTCTTCCGCGAGGCGCTCGACGTGGCGAGGGCAGCCGGCCTGCGGCCCGACGTCCGCCACCTGGCCAACTCGGCGGCCACGCTCACCGCCCCGCACGCCCACTTCGACCTCGTCCGCCCGGGCGTCAGCGTGTACGGGCTGTCGCCGGTGCCCGAGATCGGCGCGCCCGGCGACTTCGGGCTGCGCCCCGCGATGACCCTCGCGTCGACGGTCGCGCTGACCAAGCGGGTGCCCGCGGGGGCGGGCGTCTCGTACCTGCACCGCTACGTCACCGAGCGCGAGGCGACGCTGGCGCTCGTGCCGCTGGGCTACGCCGACGGCGTGCCGCGGGCGGGCACCAACCGGCTGCCGGTGCTGCACCGCGGCGTGCGGCGGCAGGTGGCCGGGACGGTCTGCATGGACCAGTTCCTGCTCGACGTGGGCGACGACCCGGCCGAGGCGGGCGACGAGGTGCTGCTCTTCGGGCCGGGCGACGCCGGGGAGCCGACCGCACAGGAGTGGGCCGACGTGCTGGGGACCATCGACTACGAGATCGTCACGCGGGTCGGTGCCCGGGTGCCCCGGACGTACGTGGGCGCCCCGTGAGCCGGCTGCGCAGCGCCGGGCTGGTCGGCGGGTTCGTCGGCGTCATCGCCGCCGGTGCGGCGGTCGGCCTGGCGGGGGAGCGCTACGCGATCGGCCGGACCCGGCTGCGGCCGGACCCGACCGCGGACGAGCCGTTCTTCCACCTGCCGTTCGACCGCACCCGCACCGTGACGGCCGACGACGGCGTGGCGCTGCACGTCGAGGAGGTCGGGCCGCAGGACGCCCCGTTGACGGTCGTCCTCGTGCACGGCTACACGCAGGAGATGGCCGTCTGGCACTACCAGCGGCAGGCGCTGGCGCGCACGCCCGGCGTCCGCACGGTGCTGTACGACCACCGCTCCCACGGCCGCAGCGGCCGGAGCGCCCCGGAGCGCAGCACCATCGACCAGCTCGGGCGCGACCTGCTGACCGTGCTCGACGCGGTCGTGCCGGACGGGCCGGTCGTGCTGGTCGGCCACTCCATGGGCGGCATGACCGTCATGGCGCTCGCCGACGCCCACCCCGAGCTGTTCGGCGACCGGGTCGCCGCCGTGGCGCTGGTGTCGACGTCGACCGGCAAGCTCGCCGACCTGACCTTCGGGCTGCCGTCCGCGATCACGCCGGTCACCCGGGTCGCGGTGCCCTGGCTGACCCGCGGGCTGCGCCGCCGGCCGCAGCTGTTCGAGCGCACCCGCCGGATGGGCACCGACCTGGCGTTCCTGCTGTCGCGGCGCTTCGCCTTCGGCAGCACCGACGTGGGGCCGGCGCTGGTCGAGTTCGTCGAGGCGATGACCGCTCACACGCCGGTCGACGTGATCGCGGAGTTCTACGACACGTTCACCACGCACGACAAGCTCAAGGCCCTCGACGTCCTGCGCGCCCTGCCGGTGGTCGTCGTGGTCGGCAGCGAGGACGTCCTGACCCCGGTCGACCACAGCCGGGTCATGGCCGACGCCCTGCCCGACGCCGAGCTGGTGGTCGTCGAGGGCTGCGGCCACATGGTGCAGCTGGAGCAGCCCGAGGTCGTGACGCGCCGGCTGCTCGACCTGCTGGAGCGGGCGCGGGCCGCCCAGGACGCCCCGGCGTGAGCCCGCGCGCCCCCGACCCGGCCGAGCTGCAGGTGCGCGCGGCCGCGGCGGCCGCGCCCGACGCGGACGCCCTCGCCGCCGCGGCCCGGACCTGCACGGCCTGCCCGGAGCTGGTCGCCACGCGCACGCACGTCGTGGTCGGCGCCGCTGCCCCGGGCGCGCGGCTGCTGGTGCTGGGCGAGGCCCCGGGCGCGCAGGAGGACGAGAGCGGCCTGCCGTTCGTGGGTCGCAGCGGCCAGCTGCTGGACCGGCTGCTGGCCGAGGCCGGCGGCAGCCGCGACGACGTCGCCGTGCTCAACACGCTCAAGTGCCGGCCGCCGGGCAACCGCCCGCCGACGCCCCGCGAGACGGCCCACTGCCGCGGCTGGACCGAGCGGCAGCTGGAGCTGGTCGACCCGGCGCTGGTGGTCACCCTCGGCCTGTCGGCCACCCGCTGGTTCCTCGGGCCCCACCGCGCTCGGCCCGGTGCGCGGCCGGGTGCACGAGGTCCGCGGCCGCCGGGTGCTGCCGACCTTCCACCCCAGCGCCGCGATCCGGCACGGGCCGGCGGGGGAGCCGCTGCGGCTGCTGCGCGAGGACCTCGCGCTGGCGCTGGAGCTGTCGGCGTGAGGCGGGTCGGCCCGAGCCTGCTGGTCGCGCCGGACGAGGTGGCGACGGCCGACCCCGGCGACGCGCTCGACCTGCGCACGGTCGCGGCGTACCCGGTCCCCGGCTTCGTCCCGGTCGCCGGCGACGAGCAGGCGCGCGCGCTGCCGCAGGCCCTGCCGGACGTGGCCGCGACCGAGGCGCTCGGCGAGCGGGTCGGCGGGCTGCTGCGGGTCGGCGACCTGGTCGTGCTGTCCGGGCCGCTCGGCGCCGGCAAGACCGCGCTGACCCGTGGCCTCGGCCGCGCGCTCGGCGTCTCCGGCGCGGTCACCAGCCCGACCTTCGTGCTGGCCCGCAGGCACCGCGGGCCGCTGCCGCTGCTGCACGTCGACGCCTACCGGCTGCGCGGCGCGGGCGGCGGCGCCGAGGTGCTGGAGGACCTCGACCTCGACGGCGCGCTCGAGGAGGGCGTCGTCGTCGTGGAGTGGGGCGAGGGGCTGGTCGAGGGGTTCGCGGAGGCCCGGCTCGAGGTCGAGCTGGACCGCGGGCGGCCCGCCGCGCACGGCCCTCGTCCGCGCGTACGGGACCGCGCTGGTGCGTGGCAGGACGGGACGAACCCGGACAGACGTGACGGCATGCGCACCCTGGTCAGGAACCGGGCGTGCGCATGGGGTTCACTGGTCGCGCCGTCGCCGTGACCACCGTCACGTGATGATCAGGACGACACCCGCGGAGAACTCCATGCCCACGAGTCACGTCGCGAGCCAGCAGGCTCGCCGGTGACCCAGCAGTCCCCCCTCAGCACCGCCTCCACCCCCCGCACCGGCAGCAGCTTCTCGGTCGACGGCGTCACGGTCCGCTTCGGCGGCCTGACCGCCCTCGACAGCGTGTCGCTGCACGTCGGCCCGGGTGAGGTGCTCGGCGTCATCGGCCCGAACGGCGCCGGCAAGACCACCCTGTTCAACGTCGTCTGCGGCTTCCTGCGCCCCAGCGAGGGCGTGCTGCGCTGGCGCGACCGCGAGCTGAAGGGCCTGCGCCCGCACCAGCTCGCCGGCCTCGGCATCGCGCGCACGCTCCAGGGCGTCGGGCTCTTCCAGGGCATGACCGTCCTCGAGAACGTCATGACGGGCGCCGGCGCGCAGTCGCGCTCCGGCTTCCTCAGCGCGGTGCTCGGGCTGCCCCGCAGCGACAAGGACGAGGCGGCGCTCAAGGCGAAGGCGCTGGGCGTGCTCGAGCAGCTCGGCGCGCTGGACGTCGCGGGCCGCTACCCGGGCAGCCTCCCGTACCCGGTCCAGAAGCGGGTCGCGCTGGCCCGCGCCCTGGTCAGCGAGCCCGACCTGCTGATGCTCGACGAGCCGGCGGCCGGCCTGTCCAACGCCGAGATGGACGAGCTCGGCGACACCATCCGCGAGCTGTCCGGGCGGATGGCCGTGATGCTGGTCGAGCACCACATGGACCTCGTCATGCGGGTCTGCGACCGCATCACCGTCCTCGACTTCGGCAAGGTCATCGCCAACGGCACCCCCGACGAGGTCCGCAACGACCCGGTGGTCCTCGCGGCCTACCTCGGCGACGAGGACGAGTCCTCCGGTCTGGAGGCCTGAGGTGCTCGAGATCAAGGACCTGGTCACCGCGTACGGGCCGGTCAAGGCGCTCGACGGCGTCAGCATGTCGGTGCCGGCGGGGAAGATCACCGCGGTGCTCGGCGCGAACGGCGCCGGCAAGACCTCGCTGCTGCGCACGGTCTCCGGGCTGGTGCGCAGCCGCACGGGCAGCGTGACCCTCGACGGCAAGGACATCACCCGCTCCCCGGTCGAGGAGATGGTGCGCCTCGGGATGGCCCACGTGCCCGAGGGTCGCGGCGTCATCGCCGAGCTGACCGTCGAGGAGAACCTGCGGCTCGGTGGCCTGTTCCGCAAGGACAAGGACGCCGCCGCGCAGGTCGCCCACACCTACGAGCTCTTCCCCGCGCTGGGGGAGCGCCGCAAGCGGGCCGCCCACACGCTGTCCGGCGGTGAGCGCCAGCAGCTCGTCGTCGGCCGCGCGCTGCTCGCCCGGCCCAAGGTGCTGCTGCTCGACGAGCCGTCGCTGGGCCTCGCGCCGCTCGTCGTCAACCAGATCTTCGGGCTGGTCCGCGACCTGGTCGACCGCACCGGCCTGGCCGTGCTGCTCGTCGAGCAGAACGCCAAGTCGGCGCTCGGCATCGCCGACACCGGCATCGTCCTCAGCCTCGGCAAGGTCGTCGCGACCGACGACGCCGCGGTGCTCGCTGCCGACGAGCAGCTGCGCCACGCCTACCTGGGCTTCTGACCGCCCCCTCGCTCCGGAGACGCCCCCGCATGGAGAAGTTCCTCAACATCACGCTGTCCGGGCTCACGCTCGGCTTCATCTACGCGGCGTTCGCGCTGTGCCTCGTGCTCATCTTCCGCGCCACCCGCCTCATCAACTTCGGCCAGGGCGCGCAGGCGATGTTCACGACCTACATCGCGCTCGAGCTCATCAACCGCGGCGGCCAGCTACTGGGTCGGCCTGCTGGCCGCGCTGGTGTCCGGCTTCGTGATCGGCGGGCTGGTCGAGCGGTTCGTCGTGCGCCCGGTGGAGACCGGGCCGGAGATCAACGCCGTCATCGTGACCCTCGGCGTCTTCATCTTCTTCGTGGCGCTGGCCGCGATCGTCTTCGGCAACACCTTCGAGTCGTTCCCGTCGGCCTTCAGCCTGACCGGCCTGCAGGTCGGCAGCCTGGACCTCGCGCTGACCCGCAACGAGATCTACAACATCGGCGCGGTGCTGGTCGCGCTCGTCGCGCTGACGCTGCTCTTCCAGTTCACCGAGCCTGGGCCTGCGCATGCGCGCGGCGGCGTTCGGCCAGGAGGTGGCCCGCCTGCTGGGCGTCCGCGTCGGCCAGCTGCTCACCCTCGGCTGGGCGCTGGCCGGGCTCTTCGGCTCGCTCGCCGGCATCCTCATCGCGGGCGGGACGCTGGTGTCGCCGAACTACATGGACGGCGTCGTCGTCTTCGGCTTCGTGGCTGCCGTGCTCGGCGGGCTCGACAGCTTCATCGGCGCGGTGGTCGGCGGCATCGTGCTCGGCCTGACCAACAGCTACGTCAGCGGCTACGCCGGCCAGGAGCTCATCACCCTCGGCGCGCTGGCCATCCTGCTGGTGGTGCTGCTCCTCAAGCCAGGCGGCCTGTTCTCCAGCTCCGTCGCGCGGAGGGTCTGACGCCATGACCGAGCCCACCACTGCCCCGAGGTCACCGCGACCCCGAGCGCCGACACCGCCCGCCGCCCGCTGATCCGCTCCACGCTGCTGCGCAACGGCCTGCTCATGCTGCTGGCCTACGTCGGCATCGCGGTGCTGCTCGAGACGCTGAGCCCGTTCCGCGTCTCGCAGATCGGCGTGATGGCCTACTACGTGCCGGCCATCGCCGGCCTCACCGTGCTGACCGGCCTGAACGGCCAGATCTCGCTCGGCCACGGCGCCCTCATGGCCGTCGGCGGCTACACGACCGCGGTCCTGCTCGACCGCCAGGAGGGCCTGCCCTTCCTCGTCGTGCTCGTGCTGTCGGCCGTCGTCGCCGGCCTGGTCGGCCTGCTGGTCGGCGCGGCCGCCGCACGCCTGCACGGCCCGTACCTCGGTGGGGCGACCCTCGCCCTCGCCGTCGGCCTGCCCGGGCTCGCCATCAAGTTCGACGAGCTGCTCGGCGGCGACCAGGGGCTGCGGGTCCGCCCGCCCCGGGCGCCCGACAGCCTCAAGGACCTCTACTCCTCGCTCGCCGGCGACACCCTGTCGAGCCAGCGCTACCTGGCCTACCTCGGCTGGGCGATCGCCCTGGTCGTCCTGCTGCTGCTGTCCAACCTGGTCAACAGCCGGTACGGCCGGCACTGGCGCGCGGTCCGCGACGACGAGGTGGCGGCCGAGCTGGCCGGCATCGACCTCGGCCGCATGCGCGTGCTGGCGTTCGTCGTCAGCGCCACCGCGGCCGGCGTGGGCGGCTCGCTGCTCGCGATCGTCACCCGGCTGGTCGCGCCGACCAGCGTGACGATCCTGCTGTCCTTCAGCCTGCTGACCGCCATCGTCATCGGCGGGCTCGGCAGCCTGCTGGGGGCGGTGCTCGGCGCCGCGATGCTCGTCTTCATGCAGCAGGTCATCACCGACACCGGCCTGGACGCCGGTCTGGACGCGGGGCAGGCGGCCAACATCGCGCCGCTCGTCTACGGCGTGCTGCTCATCGTCGTGATGCTCGCCGCCCCGCGCGGGCTGGTCGGCTCGGTCCGGGCCGCGTGGGCGGCCCGCCGGACCTCCTGACGTCACATCTCCGCAACAACCCCCGTCCGGGAACGCCCATCCGAGGGCAACTCGGACAGCATGCGCACGAAGGCGCCAGCCGTGTGGGTGGCGTTCGATCGAGGAGGAGCATTGAGCATGTCCAGGACCCGCCCACTGGCGAAGGTCGTCGCCGCCCTGGGAGCAGCGTCGCTCCTGCTGACCGCCTGCGGCGGCAGCAGCGACAGCGGTGACGAGGGCAGTGGCGGTGCCGGCAGCACGGTCGGCATCGAGGGCGACACCATCAAGCTGGGCAGCCACACCCCGCTGACCGGCGTGGCCGCGCCGGGCTACAGCGAGATCTCCACCGGCACGAAGGCGTACTTCGACTACGTCAACGCCAACGGCGGCATCAACGGCAAGAAGATCGAGTTCATCGCCCGCGACAGCGCCTACAACCCGAGCCAGGCCTCGCAGGTCGTCAACCAGCTGGTCCTGCAGGACAAGGTCTTCGGCGATCCTGCAGGGCCTCGGCACCCCGGTGCACGGCGCGGTCGTCGACGCCCTCAACGAGGACGAGGTCCCCGACCTGTTCGTCGCCTCCGGCGCCCTCGCGTGGAACGACCCCGACACCCACCCGTGGACCTTCGGCTGGCAGCCGAACTACGAGGTCGAGGGCAAGATCGCCGGCAAGTACATCAAGGACAACTTCCCGGACGCCAAGGTCGGGCTGTTCCTGCAGGGCGACGACTTCGGCCGTGACGGCGCCAAGGGCGCGAAGCAGTTCCTCGGCGACCAGGTCGTCTGCGAGGTCGACCTACGTCCCCGGCAACACCGACGTGGGCCCGCAGATCGCCAAGCTCAAGGCGGCCGGCGCGGACTTCGTGATGGGCTTCAACGTCCCGTCCTACACCGCGCTCAGCCAGCTCGTCGCGCTCAAGCTCAACTACAAGCCGAAGTGGTTCTACTCCAACGTCGGCTCGGACGCGACGCTCGTCGGCGGCCTGCTCAAGAACTTCAGCAAGGGCGCGGTGGCCAACGGCGCGAGCCTGCTCGACGGCATCTGCACGACCGAGTACCTGCCCACGGTCGAGGACCCGGAGAACCCCTGGACGCAGCTGTTCCAGAAGGTCTGGAAGGAGCACGGCACCGGTGGCGAGCTGAGCAACTTCACGATCTACGGCATGGCCAGCGCCTGCACGTTCGCCGAGGCCCTCGCCAAGGCCGGCAAGGACGTCACCCGCGAGTCGCTGGTGGAGAGCATCGAGAAGAACGGTGCCGACGTCACCGGGCCCGAGCTCGCCCCGTTCGACTACTCCGAGGACTCCCACCGCGGCATCAGCGGCCTCGGCGTCGTGCAGTACGAGGGCGGCAAGGTGGAGGACCTCACCACGATCCAGACCACCGACAGCGGTGACGCGGAGATCGTCGACTGCACCGAGGAGCCCAACGCCCCGGACGAGGACGGCATCCCGAACAGCTAGTCCCTGATGTGCCCCGGTGGCGGCCTCCCTGCAGGGGCCGGCCGCCACCGGCGTCTCGTCCGTCAGACTGCGTCCACACCACCTGCCCCTGAAGGAGCTCCCGTGCCCATGACGATCGCCAGCATCCTGGCGGAGTCCGCCGTCCGCTACGCCGACCGCACGGCGGTCGTCCTCGGCGACCTGTCGCTGACCTACAGCCAGCTCTGGGCCCACGCCCGGCAGTACGCCACGGTCCTCGAAGGAGCGGGGCATCGGGCCGGGCGACAAGGTGGCGCTGCTGCTCCCCAACACCCCGCACTTCCCGCTCGCCTACTACGGCGTGCTCGCGCTCGGCGGCGTCTGCGTCCCGGTGCACGCGCTGCTCAAGGCCGAGGAGATCGAGTACGTCCTCACCGACTCCGGCGCCAAGGCGCTCATCTGCGCCGCGCCGCTGCTCGGCGAGGGCGCGAAGGGCGCGGAGCTCGCCGGCGTACCCGTGCTGTCGGTCATGGAGCCCGAGGAGTCCGGCGTCGACCGGATCGACCAGCTCGCCTTCGGCGTGCAGCCGGTCGACGGCTTCGTGCCGCGCGAGCCCGACGACACCGCGGTCGTGCTCTACACCAGCGGCACCACGGGCAAGCCCAAGGGCGCCGAGATCAGCCACCTCAACGTCACGATGAACGTCGTCGTGTCGGCGCAGCACTCCTTCGACATCGACGAGACCGACGTCGTGCTGGGCTGCCTGCCGCTGTTCCACACCTTCGGCCAGACCTGCTGCATGAACACGTCCTTCTACGTCGGCGCGACCGTCGTCATGCTGCCGCGCTTCGACGGGGCCCAGGCGCTGCAGCTGCTCGTCGACAACGGCTGCACCATCTTCATGGGCGTCCCGACCATGTACGTCGCGCTGCTCGAGGCGGCGAAGAGCTCGGACCTGCGGCCGACCCTGAAGTCCGCGCTGTCCGGCGGCGCGGCGCTGCCGGTGCCGGTGCTCGAGCAGTTCGCCGAGGTGTTCGGCACCCAGGTGCTCGAGGGCTACGGGCTGACCGAGACCTCGCCGGTCGCGACGTTCAACCAGAAGGGGTTCGAGCCCAGGGCCGGCACCGTCGGCAAGGACATCTGGGGCGTGCAGACCGCGGTCGCCAAGCCCGAGGTCGAGGACAGCATCGAGCTGCTGCCGGCCGGCGAGCTGGGCGAGATCGTGGTGCGCGGCCACAACGTGTTCAAGGGCTACCTCAACAAGCCGGAGGCGACCGCGGCGGCCATCGTCGACGGCTGGTTCCGCACCGGCGACCTCGGCACCAAGGACGCCGACGGCTACGTCACGATCGTCGACCGCAAGAAGGACATGGTCCTGCGCGGCGGCTACAACGTCTACCCGCGCGACGTCGAGGAGGTCCTGCTCCGCCACCCGGCCGTCGGTCAGGTCGCGGTCATCGGGCTGCCCGACCCCAAGCTGGGCGAGGAGGTCTGCGCGGTCGTCGTGAAGTCGGGCGACGTGACCGAGGAGGAGCTCATCGCCTGGTCGAAGGAGAAGCTCGCCTCCTACAAGTACCCGCGCCGGGTGATCTTCGTCGACGGCTTCCCGCTCGGCCCGTCCGGCAAGGTGCTCAAGCGCGAGCTGGTCGCGGAGTACGGCGCCTAGGCTTCCCGGGTGCTCGTCCTCGGCCTCGACACCTCCACGCCGGCGGTCTCGGCAGCGGTCGTCGAGCTGACGGCCGACCTGCGCTGGGGCCGGTCGGCCGTGCGCTCGGTCGAGCCGACCGGGCCGGGGCCGGGGCAGCACGGCGAGCTGCTCGCCGCCTGCGTGCGCGACGCGCTGGCCGAGGTGGGGGCCTCTCGTCAGGACCTGACCGCGATCGCGGTCGGGCTCGGGCCGGGTCCGTTCACCGGGCTGCGGGTCGGGATCGTGACCGCCGCGGCGCTGGCCGACGCGCTCGGCATCCCGGCCTACGGCTGCTGCTCGCTCGACGCCGTCGTCGCCTGGGACGACGTCGCGGGAGCCCGCGGCTGGTCGTGACCGACGCGCGGCGCCGGGAGGTCTACTGGGCGGAGTACGACGAGGACGACCAGCGCGTCGCGGGCCCGGTCGTCATGACGCCCGCCGCCCTGGCGGCCGCGCTGGTGGAGACCGGCTGGTCCGGGCGGGTGCTCGGCGACGGGGCGCTGCGCTACCGGTCGGACTTCGCCGCGTACGAGGTCGTCGAGACGCCCCGCTACCCGGCGGCCGACGCGCTCGTGCTGCTGGCCGCCCGGCGGGTGGTCGACGGCGCGCCTTCGGAGGCGCTGACGCCCCTCTACCTGCGGCGGCCCGACGCCGTGCCGCCGGGGGCGAGCAAGAAGGTCACCGCGTGACGGACACGCCGCTGTGGCTGGACGCGTTCCCGCACGACTTCACGGTGGCGCACGAGCGGACGCTGCGCGGGCTGTCCAAGGTCCCGGAGCGCGTCTACTACCCGGGCGCCCGGCGCGACGGCGGCCGCGACGGGGCCTGGTTGCGGATCACCTCGGCGGGTGGCCGCACCTGGACGGGCGTCTTCGCCAGCGAGCTCGTCGCGGGCCGGCTGTCCGTCATCGCTTCCTGGCCGCAGCCCTCGACGCTGTTCGTGGCGGTCGGCGGCGGGCCGTACCTCGTGGACACCGGCGACCCGGACCACTGGTCGCGGCTGGACCGGCCCTCGGTGCGGGGGTTCTCCCCGCACCCGGCGCACGGGGTGGCGCTGCTGCTCGACGACGTCGGGATCTCGGCGTACGACGCGGACGGGCTGGCCTGGGAGAGCGACCCGCTCGGGCCGTCCGCGGTGCTCCTCGGCACCCTCGACGACGAGGTGCACCTGCGCGACGGCGACCTGCTGCACCGCGTCTTCCTGCGTCACGGTCGGACCGTCACCGAGACCGCGCCGTGGTGACGCTGGCCCGGATGCGCTGGTGGCACATCGCCTCGGTGGTGCCGCTGGAAGCCGAGCTGTTCGCGCCGGAGCCCTGGTCCGCGCGGGCCTTCTGGTCCGAGCTGGCCCAGCTGGAGACGCGGCACTACCTGGTGGCGCTGTCTCGTCCGGTGACGTCGTCGGCTGGGCGGGGCTGTGCGACTACCCGGACGAGGCGTTCGTGCAGACCATGGCGGTGGCGCCCTCGCACCAGGGGCAGGGCCTCGGGGCGCTGCTGCTGTCAGCGCTGCTGGACGAGGCCGCGCGGCGGGGGCAGCGCGTGGTGAGCCTCGAGGTCCGGGCGGACAACGCCGCCGCCCAGCGGCTCTACGAGCGGCACGGCTTCGCCCGGGTGGGCGTGCGCAAGGGCTACTACCGCGGCGTCGACGGCTGGGTCATGACCCGCCGCACGTAGCGGCCCCCTCTTCCGCCGATCATGGAGTTGTGGCACGCCGTCCACGCTCAGCGCCCGTGTCACAACTCCATGATCGGCGCATCCCGGCGGGCGCGTCAGGCGGCGCGGAGGACGGCGGCCCGGACCTGCGCCACGAGGAGCTGCGGTCGCCTCAGGTCGTCGGCCGTGTAGCGCAGCACCACCCAGCCGGCCGCCAGCAGCTCGTTCTGCCGCTGGCGGTCGCGCGCGAAGACGTCGCCGCGCAGGTGCACCTCTCGCCCGTCGTACTCGATCGCCACGCGTGCGCGCGGGAACGCCAGGTCCACGCGCGCGATCCAGCGTCCGTCGGGCGTACGGACGTCGTACTGCGGGACGGGCGCGAGCCCGGCCTGGACCAGCAGCAGCCGGACCCGCGTCTCCGGCGGTGACTCCGCCCGTCCGTCGGCGAGTGCCAGCGCGCGGCGGGCGGCACGGACGCCGCGCAGACCTGCCTGCGCCGCCACGTCGCGAGCGAGCTGCTCCGGGGTGACCAGTCCGGCGTGCAGGACCGCATCGGCGACGACCACGGCGTCCGTGAGCGGCAGCATCCGCACCAGGTCGGCCGCGGCTCGTCCGGGTCGCAGCACGCGCAGGTCGCCCCCGAGCAGCCTCCGGTCCTCGGGCGGCAGCGCCGCCTGTCGCACGCGTACGCCGGCCCGCTGCGGGACGACGGCGCCGCGCGGCACCACCGCCTCGAGGACCGGTGGGCCGCTCGGGAGCACGTCGACGCCGAGCAGCCAGAGCAGGCACCGGTCGGCCACATGAGCGTGCGCCGGCAGCAGTCGCTGGGCAGCGGCGGCCCGTACGGCCAGGTCGACGACCGTGCCGGCCGGGACGTACGTGCCGCGCAGCACACGCGCCCACTCGCCGGCGCGGAGCGCAGCGGCAGCAGCCCGCCGTCCGCCCAGCAGCGCCACCAGCTCGGACCTGACCAGCACGCCGTCCATGCCGGTGGAGGCTGCCGCGTACGCGCCGATCGCGCTCCGGCCGTCCACACCCTGCGCCGATCATGGAGTTGCGGCACGCCCTCCACGCTCAGGAGGCGTGTCACAACTCCATGATCGGCGCAGAGGGGGTGGGGGCGCCGGCGCCTAGGCTCACGGGCGTGAGCGAGCCGCTGGTCCTCGGGATCGAGACGTCCTGCGACGAGACCGGCGTGGGGATCGTGCGGGGGACCACCCTGCTCGCGGACGCGGTCGCGAGCAGCGTCGACGACCACGCGCGGTTCGGCGGGGTGGTGCCCGAGGTGGCCAGCCGGGCGCACCTGGAGGCCATGGTCCCGACGGTCCGGAGGGCGCTCGAGACGGCAGGGGTCGCGATGAGCGACCTGGACGCCGTCGCCGTCACCGCGGGGCCCGGGCTCGCGGGGGCGCTGCTCGTCGGCGTCGCGGCGGCGAAGGCGTACGCCCTCGCCCTGGACGTGCCGCTCTACGGCGTCAACCACCTGGCGGCGCACGTGGCCGTCGACGTGCTGGAGCACGGGCCGCTGCCCGAGCCCGCCATCGCGATGCTGGTGTCGGGCGGGCACTCCAGCCTGCTCGTCGTCGAGGACGTCACGCAGACCATGACGCCGCTCGGCGCGACGGTCGACGACGCGGCGGGGGAGGCCTTCGACAAGGTCGCCCGGCTGCTCGGCCTCGGCTTCCCGGGCGGGCCGGTCGTCGACCGGATGGCCCGCGACGGCGACCCGAAGGCCATCGCGTTCCCCCGTGCCATGCCGGGGTCGTACGACGTGAGCTTCTCCGGCCTGAAGACCGCCGTGGCCCGGTGGGTCGAGGCGTACGAGGGGGAGCTGCCGGTCGCCGACGTCTGCGCCAGCTTCCAGGAGGCGGTCGTCGACGTGCTGACGGCCAAGGCGGTGCGCGCCTGCAAGGACCAGGGCATCGGCCACCTGCTGATCGGCGGCGGCGTGGCGGCCAACACCCGGCTGCGCGCGCTGGCCCAGGAGCGGTGCGACGCGGCGGGGATCGTGCTGCGCGTGCCGCGGCCGGGGCTGTGCACCGACAACGGCGCGATGGTGGCCGCCCTGGGCTCCCGGCTGGTCGACCGCGGCGTCGCGCCGAGCCCGCTGGAGCTGCCCGCGGACAGCGCGATGGACGTCGAGCTGGTGACCGCCGGCTGATAGCGTCCGCCGCGTGACGACCTGGACCCCGCTGCTCCTCGTGCGCCGTGCGTACGTCGACCTCGGCCGGTCCACGACGTCCGCCTGTCGCGGCTGACGCCCCTGTCCGGCGCGAGCTCCACCGCGCCGCACTGCGCCCGCACAGCACGGCCTCCGTACGCCCGTTCCCGTCCCGAAGGACACCCATGACCGACCTGCCGCAGGACTCCGCCCCCGAGAGCGTCGCCCCCGTCCCCGACCCCGCGCCCGAGGCCCCGGTGTGGGCGTCCTGGTCCTTCGAGACCCGCATGGTGCACGCCGGCGCGACGCCCGACCCGACCACCGGCGCCCGCGCGACGCCGATCTACCAGACGACGGCGTTCGCGTTCCGCGACACCCAGCACGCGGCCGACCTGTTCGCGCTGGCCGAGCCGGGCAACATCTACACGCGCATCATGAACCCGACGCAGGACGTCTTCGAGCAGCGCGTCGCCGCGCTCGAGGGCGGTGTCGCGGCGGTCGCCCTCGCCAGCGGCCAGGCCGCGACGACGTTCTCCGTGCTGACGCTCGCCTCGGCCGGCGACCACATCGTGTCGAGCTCCAGCCTGTACGGCGGGACGTACAACCTCTTCCACTACACGCTGCCGAAGATGGGCATCGAGGTCAGCTTCGTCGACGACCCCGACGACGCGCAGGCCTGGCGCGACGCCGCCCGTCCGAACACCCGCGCGTTCTTCGCCGAGACCCTGGGCAACCCGCGCGGCAACGTGCTCGACCTCGAGCTGGTCGCGGCCGCTGCCCACGAGGTCGGCGTGCCGCTGATCGTCGACAACACGGTGCCGACGCCGTACCTCCTGCGCCCGCTGGAGCACGGCGCCGACATCGTCGTGCACTCGGCGACGAAGTTCCTCGGCGGCCACGGCACCACGATGGGCGGCATCGTCGTCGACGGCGGCACCTTCGACTTCGGCACCGACCGGTTCCCGAGCTTCAACGAGCCCGACCCGTCCTACGGCGGCCTGCAGTACTGGCCGGCGCTCGGCAAGGGCTCCTACGCCGCGAAGCTGCGCATCCAGTTCCTGCGCGACGTCGGCGCGGCGATCAGCCCCTTCAGCAGCTTCCTCATGATCCAGGGCATCGAGACGCTGTCGCTGCGGCTCGAGCGGCACACCAGCAACGCCCAGGCGATCGCCGAGTGGCTCGAGCAGCGCGACGAGGTCGAGGTCGTGCACTACGCCGGGCTGCCGTCGAGCCGGTGGTACGACGCGGCGCAGAAGTACCTGCCCCGCGGCGCCGGCGCGATCGTGTCCTTCGAGCTGCGCGGTGGCATCGAGGCCGGCAAGCGCTTCGTCGACGCGCTGACCCTGCACAGCCACCTCGCCAACATCGGCGACGTGCGCAGCCTGGTCATCCACCCGGCCAGCACCACCCACAGCCAGCTCACCCCGACCGAGCAGGCCAGCACCGGGGTCAGCCCGGGCCTGGTCCGCCTGTCGGTCGGGCTCGAGGCGCTGCCCGACCTGCTGGCCGACCTCGAGGCCGGCTTCGTGGCGGCCAAGGGCGCGTGAGCAGCCCCTCGCCTGGGCCCCCGCGGGGGTCTGGCGCGAGGGCGACGACCCCGGTCGTCGCCGGTTCGCCGACCTCGGGCCGCAGGAGCTCGAGGCCGGCGGACGGCTCCCTGCCGTACGCGTGGCGTACGAGACCTGGGGCTCGCCGACGGTCGTCGACGGCGCGGTCACCAACGCCGTGCTGGTGCTGCACGCGCTGACCGGCGACAGCCACGTCGCCGGCCCGGCCGGTCCCGGCCACCCGACACCGGGCTGGTGGGACGGGCTGGTCGGGCCAGGGCGGCCGCTGGACACCGACCGCTGGTGGGTGGTCGCGCCCAACGTGCTGGGTGGCTGCCAGGGCACGACCGGGCCGAGCGTCGACGGCGACGGACGGGCGCGCGTACGGCAGCCGCTGGCCGCTGCTGACCGTCCGCGACCAGGTCGAGACCGAGCGGCGGCTCGCCGACCTGCTCGGGGTGCCGCGCTGGGCGCTGGTGCTCGGCGGGTCGATGGGCGGCTACCGCGCGCTGGAGTGGGCGGTCACGCACCCGTCCCGGGTGCAGCGGCTCGCCGCCGTGGCCACCACCGCGGCCGCGAGCGCCGACCAGATCGGCGTGCAGGGCGCGCAGGTCGCCGCGATCACGGGCGACCCCGCGTGGGCGGGCGGCGACCACGACGGTCCCGGTCCGGTGGCCGGGCTCGGCGTCGCACGTCGGGTGGCGCACCTGACCTACCGCAGCGGGTACGAGCTGGAGCAGCGCTTCGGCCGCGACGCCGCAGCCGGGGGAGGACCCGCTCGCAGGTGGGCGCTTCGCGGTCGAGAGCTACCTCGACCACCAGGCCGACAAGCTCGTGCGCCGGTTCGACGCCGGCAGCTACGTCAGCCTGACCCGGGCCATGAGCACGCACGACGTCGGTCGCGGTCGCGGCGGCGTCGAGGCCGCGCTGGGGCGGGTCACCGCCCGTACGGTCGTGGTCGGCGTCGACTCCGACCGGCTCTACCCGCTCGAGCAGCAGGCGCGCATCGCCGACGCCGTGCCGGGCGCGCTGCCGCTGCAGGTGGTCGCCAGCCCGTACGGGCACGACGGGTTCCTGCTCGAGACGGATGCCGTCGGTACGGCGGTCGCCGCGCTCCTCGAGACCTGATCCCTTGCGCAGTTGGCACTCGGGGGCCTAGAGTGCCAATCGCGACGAGGTGCCTGACCCCCGCGACGGCAGGCCGCTGAGCGCCACTCCGGACAACGCTAGAGGAGCACTCATGACCACCGCGACGAAGGTCGCCATCAAGCCGCTCGAGGACCGCATCGTCGTCCAGGCCGTTGAGGCCGAGACGACGACGGCCTCCGGCCTTGTCATCCCCGACACCGCCAAGGAGAAGCCCCAGGAGGGCACCGTCCTGGCCGTCGGCCCCGGTCGCTTCGAGGACGGCGCTCGCGTGCCGCTCGACGTGAAGATCGGCGACAAGGTCCTCTACAGCAAGTACGGCGGCACCGAGGTGAAGTACAGCGGCGAGGAGTACCTCGTGCTCTCCGCCCGCGACGTCCTCGCCGTCATCGAGGGCTAGAGACCCACAGCTCTCCCACGGCGCCCCGACCCCTCGCGGGGCGGGGCGCCGTTCCCTTTCTGAGAGGACCGCATGGCCAAGGAACTGCTGTTCAGCGAGGACGCCCGCCGCGCCCTCGAGCGGGGCGTCGACACGCTCGCCAACGCCGTCAAGGTGACGCTCGGCCCGAAGGGTCGCAACGTCGTCATCGGCAAGGCGTACGGCGGCCCGACCATCACCAACGACGGCGTGACGATCGCCCGTGAGATCGAGCTCGAGGACAAGCTCGAGAACATGGGCGCCCAGCTCGCCAAGGAGGTGGCCACCAAGACCAACGACGTCGCGGGTGACGGCACCACCACCGCCACCGTGCTCGGCCAGGCGATGGTCCACGAGGGCCTGCGCGCCGTGGCCTCCGGCGTCAACCCGATGAGCCTCAAGGTCGGCATCGACGCGGCCGTCGAGGCCGTCAACGACGCGCTGCTCGCCGCCGCGACCGAGGTGCTCACGCACGACGAGATCGCCGCTGTCGCCTCCATCTCGGCCCAGAACCCGCGCGTCGGCGAGCTCGTCGCCGAGGCGATGGACAAGGTCGGCAAGGACGGCGTCATCACCGTCGAGGAGTCGAACTCCGTCGGCCTCGAGCTCGAGCTCACCGAGGGCATGCAGTTCGACAAGGGCTACATCAGCCCCTACTTCGTCACCGACCCCGAGCGCATGGAGACCTCGCTCGAGGACGCCTACGTCCTGATCGTCAACGGCAAGGTCGGCGCCCTCGCCGAGCTGCTGCCGCTGCTCGAGAAGATCGTGCAGGCGCAGAAGCCGCTGCTGCTCGTCGCCGAGGACGTCGAGGGCGAGGCCCTGTCGACCCTGGTCGTCAACGCCATCCGCAAGACCATCAAGGTCGCCGCGGTGAAGGCCCCCGGGTTCGGCGACCGCCGCAAGGCGATGCTGCAGGACATCGCGGTCCTCACCGGCGCGCAGGTCGTGTCGGCCGAGGTCGGCCTCAAGCTCGACCAGGTCGGCCTCGAGGTGCTCGGCAAGGCCCGCATCGTCACGGTCACCAAGGACCTCACGACGATCGTGGACGGTGACGGCTCCAGCGAGGAGGTCGCCGGCCGGGTCGCCCAGATCAAGCAGGAGATCGAGAACAGCGACTCCGACTGGGACAAGGAGAAGCTGCAGGAGCGGCTGGCCAAGCTGGCCGGCGGCGTCGGCGTCATCCAGGTCGGCGCGCACACCGAGGTCGAGCTCAAGGAGCTCAAGCACCGTCTCGAGGACGCCATCTCGGCGACCCGCGCGGCGGTCGAGGAGGGCATCGTCCCCGGGGGCGGCGCGGCGCTCGTGCACGCGGCCTCCGTCCTGGTCGACGGCCTGGGCAAGAGCGGCGACGAGCTCGTCGGCGTGCACCTGGTCCGCAAGGCCCTGGACGAGCCGGCTCGCTGGATCGCCCAGAACGCCGGCCTCGAGGGTCGCGTCGCCGTCAACAAGGCGCGCGAGCTCGGTGCCGCGGGCGACAAGAACCAGGGCCTGAACGCCGCGACCGGCGAGTACGGCGACCTGGTCGCCCAGGGCATCGTCGACCCGGTCAAGGTCACCCGCTCGGCGGTCCGCAACGCCGCCTCGATCGCCAGCATGCTGCTGACGACCGAGACGCTCGTCGCGGACAAGCCCGAGGAGGAGCCGGCCTCGGCCGGCCACGGCGGCCACGGCCACTCGCACTAGTCCCACCCCGTACGCCCCGACGGCCCGGCCCCTCCGCGAGGAGGGTGCCGGGCCGTCGTCGTGCGTGCGGGCACGGGTGCCCGTGGTCGTGGACGTTCCCGACAGGCGCCGGACGACGAGCGTCGCGCTACGCCCCACAGAGGCGGCCAGGGGCAACCGCACCGCTACGTTCGTGGGCCGCCCCGGTCGTAGGCCGGTGGCGTGAGTGTCGGGCTGCGCCCCGCTCGGCGGCGATCCGGCGGGGCGTACCCCGACACTCGGCGACACGCGCCGGACGGCGAGCGTCGCGCTACGCCCCCGTGAGGCGGCCAGGGCCAACCGCACCGCTACGGTCGCGGGCCGGCGGTGGCCGGAACGCTCAGCCGCGGGGCGTGGTGAGGATGGCGCCCATCTCGAAGTGCATGGGGTCGGTGTAGTGCCAGTCGCCGCCCCAGCGGAAGCCCCACCGCTTGAAGATGTTGACGACCTCGGGGTTCATCGTCCCCCGGATGCCGCGGTAGTTGGTCGAGGCGTCCATGTCGATCGCGATGCCCCAGGTGTGCAGGGAGATCGAGTTCTCGGGGTTGCGCTCGATGAAGCGCGGCACGTAGCAGCCGTCGTAGTGCTTCAGCGAGCTCTCGAGCCCGCGGTCGACGACCTCCTGGAGGGCGCCGCGCAGCTGCGGCAGCATCAGGCGGTGGCACGTGACGGTGCCCATGATCGGCACGGTCTCGGTGCGGATGTTCTCGCGCACCCAGCGGGCGTCCGGCTGGATGGTGCCGTCCGGGTAGTAGCGGTAGGAGAAGGCGCCGAACGCCTTCGCGGCCTTGCTGCCGGTGAGGAAGGCGACCGGGTTGGCGGTCGGCGGGGTCAGCAGGTCGACGACGGCGCCCTTGCCGGTGATCGCGCGGACCTTGCGGGCGAGCACGACCGGGTCGACGTCCTTGGCGGCGGCCAGCAGCATGCCGGTGGCGCCGCGGAGCCCGAGGCTGCGACCGCTCGCGTCGTCGACGATCACGTCGGTGCCGGGGATGCCGGTCGTGGCGAAGGCGCCGACGCGGTAGGACGCGGCCTCGCCCTTGCTCGCCGCCGCCACCTTGACCTGCTTGCCGAGCCCGACGCTCATGCTCTTGGCGACCTCGTGCGCGAGCACGGCCTCGCCGCGGGCCACCGACTGCCAGACCGGCGTCGACTCGGCCGTCCCCTGCGCGGCGAAGGCGCGGAAGGTCGAGGGGTCGATGCCGACGGCCTTGACCGTACGGGTGCCGACGCGCACGTCCCCGGCCCGGAAGACGGCCGCGTTGCCGGCGGGCGCGAGCGCGGCCAGCGCCTTGAGCGCCCCTGGTGACATGGTCTGCGTCGCGCGGACCAGGACGTCGGGACGCAGCCGGGCGGTGAGCGGCTTGACCTGGACGGCAGCCTTCGCGGCCACCGCCGACCGACGCCGGCGAGGGGGCGGCGGCGTCGGGCTGCTCCGTGCTGGGCTCGGCCGGCGCGGTCGGGGCCGCCGGGGCCGTGGACGACGGCGAGAGCTCGCTGGCGGGCGGCGCCGCCGGCTCCTGCGCGGCCGCGCTGCACCCGGCGAGCGCGGCGGCCGCGAGCACCGCGGCGACGGTCCGAAGGGGCGCTGGAGGCACCGCGGAAGGCTCCCGGCTGGTCGGGTGACGGACACGTGCAGGTAGGCCGCAGCTCAGGCGGCTCACGTCACGATACGTGACAGAACCCCGCTGCACCGGACCCCCGTACGTCCTGTGCCCTCCAGGGAGGCAGGGATGCACGGGTGTCCGGTTGCTCCGCACCGGTCCGTTCGCTCCGGCGTGTCGCCCGGTTCAGCCGGCGACGGCGACCTGCTCGCGCGCGGCGAGGATGTCCTCGCGGTCGTGCTCGGACAGGCCGCCCCAGACGCCGTACGGCTCGCGGCTGGCGAGCGCGTGCTCGCGGCACAGGACGAGGACCGGGCAGCTGGCGCAGACGGCCTTGGCGGCGCGCTCGCGGTTGGCCCGCGTCGGCCCCCGCTCGCCCTCGGGGTGGAAGAACAGCTCGGTGTCCTTGCCGCGGCAGGAGCCGAGGAGCTGCCACTCCCACTTCTCTGCCTGCGGGCCGGGGAGGCGTCGGATGTCGGTCATGCGCGGACTCCTGTCCGTCGTGCAGCGGCGGGGTCGGGGCTGCTGCCGCCACCCTACGACCGCTTCACAGGTTGTTCAATACCTCAGGGTGACTCGATCTCGTACGCATTCGAGCGTGCGGACCGCGCCGTGATCGCGCCAGGACCGCGTCAGCACCGGTGCGACCCCGAGTTGTGCCCCGGGACCGTGGCCACCATCCTGGGGACGTGGACCGGACCGGGGGCAGACGTGGGCCGTTGCCGGCTCCTGTCGGTGACGGCGCGTCCGACGGCCTCGCGCCCGGCTCCCTCCCGCTGGGCGACGGCCAGGCGCCGGCGGTCGAGGCGCCGCGCGGGTCCTCCGTGCTGACAGACGTCGAGGCGCCCGCCGGGCCGGATGCCGACCCCCTGCACGAGTCCGGCCCGCGGCTGAGCGTCGCGGCCGTCGCCCGCCGGCTCGGCATCGCCCCGGCGACCCTGCGCACCTGGGACCGCCGCTACGGCCTGGGCCCGAGCCAGCACGCCGCCGGCGCGCACCGCCGCTACGCCGCGGCGGACCTCGCCCGGCTCGAGACCATGCGCCGCCTGACCCTCGAGGGCGTGCCCCCGTCGGAGGCGGCCCGGGTCGCCCTGGACGCGCCGGCGGCCGAGCCGGTCGCGGCGCGCAGCCGTCCCGGCGGTCCGGGCGGCCGGGTGCTGCCGATGCCCGGCGTCGAGGCGGTCGTCCGTGGCCTGGGCCGGGCCGCCATGGCGCTGGACAGCCGGGCGGTCACGTCGACGGTGCGCACGCAGGTGGCCGAGCACGGCGTCGTCCGCACCTGGGAGAACGTCCTGCGCCCCGTGCTGGCTGCTGCGGGCGCCCGCTGGGCGGTGACCGGCGACGGCATCGAGGTCGAGCACCTGCTGTCGGACTGCGTCGTGACGGTGCTGCGCGAGGTGGCCACCCGCGCGCCCGAGCCCGGCCGGCCGGTGCTGCTGGCCTGCGCCCCCGACGAGCTGCACGTGCTGCCCCTGCACGCGGTCGCCGCCGGCCTGGGGGAGCGCGGGATCGGGGCCCGGGTCCTCGGCGCCGCCATGCCGGCCAGCGCGATCGAGGCGGCGGTCCGGCGTACGGGCCCGGCGGCGCTGTTCCTCTGGTCCCAGCTGCCGGGGACGGCCGACCCCGGCGTCCTGCACGGCCTGCCCGCGACGCGTCCGGCCACCGCGCTTGCTGGTCGGCGGCCCGGGGTGGGCGGCGGCGAACGTGCCCCCGCGGGCGGTCCGCGCGCTCGACCTCCCGCACGCCCTGGACCTGGTCGAGAGGGCGCTCGGCGCCTAGGAGGCTCCCTGAGCAGCGCGCTGCCCTGCTGCGCGACGCCTCGAACGGCCCCGGGTGGCGTTGTCGTCCTCGCCGGGAGAGCACGGCTCCCGGCGACGACTCCGCCTGCCAGCGACCGACCGCGACGCCGCTCGCGACGGACGGCGTTGCTCAGCGGCCTCCTGGCACGCAGTTGTCCCTCACGTCCGCGGCACAACGTGCCGAAGGACTGACTGACGGCACCTGACCGGGTGCCCCTCGTCAGCGGGAGGAGGGACCCTGTGGACCAGACCGGACGTACGCGTGCGCTCGTCGAGGCCGAGACCGGGGCCCTCGTCGGCGCCCTGGCCGCGGTCCTCGCGACCTCGCCCGACCGCGGGCTGCCCGCGGCCCTCGACCTGCTCGTCAGCGGGCTGGGCCTGCGCAGCGCGGTGCTGCGCTCCGCAGCGGAGGGCGAGCTGCTCGCCGTCGCCGGCGAGGTCGTCCACGTCGTCCCGGCCCGCCGCGGCGCCCGCCCGTCGGCCGCCCCCAGCCTCGAGCTGCCGGTGCGCGGAGCAGGTGGCCGCGAGCTGGCCCGCCTGACCGTCGCCGGCGGCCGTCCGTCGCACCTGCCTGCGCTGCGCGCCAGCGCCGCCGTCCTCGGCCTCGCCCTGTCCGGTCGCGGCACCGACGAGCCGCTGGCGCCGAGCACCACCGTCGCCCAGGAGCTGGTCCGCGGCGGCGAGCACGGCCTGGACGACGTCGCCGACCAGCTGCACGACGGCCCGGTGCAGGCCCTGGTGGCCGCGCGCTACGCCTGCGACGCCGCGGTCCGCGGCGGCAGCGCCACCGACGCCCGCGACGCGGTGCAGGAGGCGCTGGTCGCCCTGCGCCGCACCCTGTGGCACCTGCGCCCGCGCGGCGAGGACGGCCTGCTGAGCGCGCTCGAGGGCCTGTCGAACCGGCTGGCCGAGAGCGGTCGCCCCGGCCTGCTGCTCTCCCTGGACCGCCCCTCCGTCGACCTGCTGGGCCCGGCGGCGCGCGTCACCGCGTACCGGCTGGTCCAGACCGTCGCCCTCGCCGACCGCGGGGCGCCCGTACGGGTGGCCCTGCGCACGACCGGCGCGACGGTCGTCCTGCACGTCGACGGCGGCAGCCCGCTGCCCGACCCCGACCGCTGGGTGCGCCGCTGCCGCGCGCTCGGCGGCGACCTCTCCTCCTCCGCCGGCCGGCTGCGCCTGGTGCTGCCGACCCTCCCGTCCCCCGACCTCGACACCGAACCGAAGGCCCTGACGTGACCACGACTGTGCTCATCTGTGACGACCACCGGATCGTGCGGGAGGGGCTCAAGCAGTTCGTCTCCGCCGTCCCCGGCGTGGACCGCGTCGAGACCGCCGCGAGCGGCGAGGAGGTCCTCGCGCGCTACCCGCACGAGCGCCCCGACCTGGTGCTGATGGACGTGCGCATGCCTGGCGTCGGCGGCCTGGAGGCCACCCGCCGGCTCGTCGCCGCGTACCCGGACGCCACGGTGATCATGCTGACCGCCGCCGACGACCGCGACCAGGTCGCGGCCGCCGTCTCCTCCGGCGCCCGGGGCTACCTGCTCAAGGACGTCAGCCACGAGGAGCTGTGCGCCGCGGTGGCCCACGCCCTGGACGGCGCCGACCTGGTCGAGCCCTCCCTGCGCCGCGCCATGGCCGGCCGGGACGCCTCGCGCAGCGGTCCGCCGAACGCCCAGCTGACCGAGCGCGAGCTGCAGGTCCTCACCGGCATGAGCCAGGGCAAGAGCAACAGCCAGATCGGGCGCGACCTGTACCTGTCCGAGGACACGATCAAGACCCACGCCCGCCGGCTCTTCCGCAAGCTGGGCGTCAACGACCGCGCCCAGGCCGTCGCCCTCGGCTTCCGCCGCGGGCTCGTCACCTGACCTGACGCGGCGCCTGGCGGACAGGCGACTGTGGCGCGCGGGTGAGGTCTGGTGGGAGTCCAGCGGACACGGCGTCCTGGCGAGCGCGGGCCTGGCAGTCTGTGTGAGCACGCGGTCGCGCTGCGTGCCGAGCCACCCGTTCGGCGGCGCGTCAGCAGCCCGTCCAGCGGGCAGGATCCGCGCCGGTGCTCGGCGCAGCGCCGGTCTCGGCGTGCGGGAGGGCGAGGGGGTGGGGGCGGTCAGGCGAAGGTCTGTGGTGCCCCCGTCAGCGGTTGTAACACCTGACGAGCCCCCGGCGATGACGGCAGTGCAGGACGAGCTCGCTCCGCTCGTGGTCCGCGCCCAGCAGGGCGACCGGACCGCTGTGGAGGAGCTGCTCGCCCAGCTGCGTCCCGGAGTGCTGCGCTACTGCCGCGCTCGTCTGGGGCGTACGGACGGCTCGTACGGGTCGGCCGACGACGTGGCGCAGGAGGTGTGCATGGCCGTGGTGACAGCGCTCCCGCGCTACGTCGACCAGGGCCGCCCCTTCGCCGCCTTCGTCTTCGGGATCGCGGGTCACAAGGTGGCCGACGCCCACCGCGCGTCCTTCCGCGACCGCTCCGACCCGGTCGAGGCGCTCCCCGAGTCCGTCGACACCAGCGCCGGTCCGGAGGAGGCGGCGCTCGCCTCCGACGAGGCCGCCCGCGCCCGCGTCCTGCTCGCCAGGCTCCCCGACAACCAGCGCGAGCTCGTGCTGCTGCGCGTCGTGGCCGGGCTGTCCGCCGAGGAGACCGGCGCGGCGCTCGGGATGACCGCCGGTGCCGTGCGCGTCGCCCAGCACCGTGCCCTGGCCCGGCTGCGGACGCTCGCCCAGGAGGTGACGGCATGACCGACGGCCGGACGTCGCCCGAGGAGCTCGGCGACGCGCTCGACCTGGCGGCGATCGCCCGCGACGACGCGGCCATCGAGGCCCTGCGCGACGCGGCCCGCACGGGCGACCTCGACCTGTCCTTCGACGACCCGGCGCTCGACCTGCTGGCGGCGCTCGTCGGCGACCTCGGCGACGACGTGCGCGACCTGCCGGTCGGGACTCCGGGGGCCCTTGCGGTGGCCCTCCCGGTCGCCGTGCCGGCGCAGGGCTCGGCCCCGGTCGCCGAGGGCGCGACCGTCCTGCCCCTCGACGCCCCGTCGACCCGCCGCCGGACGGTCCGCCGCACCGCCGTCGCGACCGCGGTCGCCGCCGCCGGTGTCGTCGGGATCGCCGGGGTCGCCGCGGCGCAGCCCGGTGACGCGCTCCGCCCCTTCCGCGACGCCTTCAGCGACGTCTTCCACGGCGACGCGCCCTTCGGCTCGGCGTCTGACCGGCGCAACCCGGCGCCGGTGGCGAGCCCGAGCCCGACGAGCACGCGTGCCGTCCCGAGCGCGGGCTCCGCCACGCTCGCCCCCGAGGCCGGCGCCTCGAGCAGCGGGACCCGCCGGTCGGCCTCGCCCGAGCCCTCCCCGAGCACGGCCCGCGAGCGCGCCATGGCGGTGCGCCGGCAGCTCGACCTGGCGCTGGCCGCCGCCCTCGCGAAGCGCTACGACGAGGCCACCCGCCACCTCGACACCGCGGAGCGGCTGCTCGTCGGGGGTGCCCGCCTCGGCCGGCAACGCCGGCCTGCGCAGCGACCTGCAGTGCGCTGCGCGAGGGGGTGGAGCGCCTGCGCTCCGGCGCGGCGCCCTCACCGAGCACCACGGCCGGCGGCAGCTCCGGCCCGTCGCTGCGGGCGACCGCCGCCGGCTCGCCCAGCCCCTCGCCCTCGGCGACCAGGAGCCCGAGTCCGTCCTCCGACCGGCGGCAAGGACGGGGGCAAGGACAAGCCGACCAAGAGCCCCAAGGCCACCCCGCTCACGTCGCCCAAGGCCGGCAAGAGCCCGCGGCCGTCGGCGTCGCCGTCGCCCAGCCGGTCCGTCGTCTCGGCCAGCGCCACGCCCCGCGGCCGGGCCAAGCCGCGCCCGTCGGGTGCGGCGAAGCCGGCCGAACCAGGCGTGCGCCCCGCCGTGCCGGCCTCGGCTGCCAGCCGCCGCGCCGCGGCGGTCGCGACCGACGTCGCGCGGGTCGTCGGCGCCCTGCTGCCGCGTCGCTAGGAGGCCCCTGAGCAACGCGCTGTCCGGCTGCGCGCCGCCGCAGACGGCCCCTGGCGGCGTTGTCGTCGTTGCCGGTAGAACACCGCTACCGGCAACGACTCCGCCTTGCCCGCGGCCGTCTGCAACGCCGCTCGCTACGGACGGCGTTGCTCAGCGGCCTCCTCGTCCCGCTCCTCCATCGAGGCGTCGGCGTAGCCGCGGGCGTAGTCCCAGCTGACGTAGCGCTCCGGCTCCGGCGCGAAGGCCGGCTCGTGCACCCGGGTCGTGCCGGCGTCGAGCAGCGCGCGCAGGTTGGCCCGCAGCAGGTCCCAGGCGACGTAGTGCGTCTCGTCGCACTCGCCGCAGTCGACGGCCAGCCCGCGCACGTCCTTCGGCGCGAGCAGCGCCTCGAAGACCTCGAGGTCGACGAGGTCGGTGAGCACCTGCTCGCGGTCGGCCGGGTCGAGCGGGGGGCGCGCGACGTCGTCGTCGAGCGCCCGCGCCGGGTCGTCGGGGTCGCCGGCGAAGGGGTCGCGCGGCTCGGAGACGCTCATCACCTCGAGGGTAGGGGAATCCAGCGAGGCGCCCGGCCGCTGAGTGACGTACCGCCCGTAGACTCGTCACTCCGCCGCGACCCGGCTGTCCGGAAGGCCCTCATGACCACGCCCCAGCCCTTCGCGCCGCTCGGCCTGACCTACGACGACGTCCTGCTGCTGCCCGGCGAGACCGACGTCATCCCGAGCGAGGTCGACACGACGACCCGGCTGACGCGCGGCATCTCGCTGCGCCTGCCGCTGGTCTCGAGCGCCATGGACACCGTCACCGAGTCGCGGATGGCCATCGCGATGGCCCGCCAGGGCGGCATCGGGATCCTGCACCGCAACCTCTCGATCGAGGACCAGGCCTACCAGGTCGACCTGGTCAAGCGGACCCAGACCGGCATGATCACCAACCCGATCACGATCGGCCCCAAGGCCACGCTCGAGGACCTCGACGTGCTGTGCGGGGAGTACCGCGTCTCGGGCCTGCCGGTCGTCGACGAGGGCGACCTGCTCATCGGCATGGTGACCAACCGCGACCTGCGCTTCGTCCCGGTCGCCGAGTGGGCCACCACGCTGGTCGGCGACGTCATGACGCCGATGCCGCTGATCACCGCGCCGGTCGGCATCTCCCGCGACGACGCCACGACGATCCTGCGCAAGCACAAGCGCGAGCGCCTCCCGCTGGTCGACGACCAGGGACGGCTCGCCGGGCTCATCACGGTCAAGGACTTCGTGAAGTCCGAGCAGTTCCCGTTCGCCAGCAAGGACGACCACGGCCGCCTGCTGGTCGGTGCGGCCATCGGCTACTTCGGCGACGCCTGGGAGCGGGCCACCACGCTGGTCGAGGCCGGTGTCGACGTCCTCGTCCCGGACGTCGCCAACGGCCACGCCCGCCTCATGCTCGAGATGATCGCCCGGCTCAAGAAGGACCCGGCCACCCGCCACGTGCAGGTCCTCGGCGGCAACGTCGCGACCCGCGCGGGCGCGCAGGCGCTGGTCGACGCGGGCGTCGACGGCGTCAAGGTCGGCGTCGGCCCCGGCTCCATCTGCACCACCCGCGTCGTCGCGGGCGTCGGCGTCCCGCAGGTCACCGCGATCCACGAGAGCGCGCAGGCCTGCAGGCCGGCCGGCGTCCCGGTCGTCGGCGACGGCGGTCTGCAGTACTCCGGCGACATCGCCAAGGCCCTCGTCGCCGGCGCCGACACGGTCATGCTCGGCTCGCTGTTCGCCGGCTGCGACGAGAGCCCCGGCGACCTGATCTTCGTCGGCGGCAAGCAGTACAAGAGCTACCGCGGCATGGGGTCGATCGCCGCGATGGCCTCGCGCGGCAAGAAGTCGTTCTCCAAGGACCGCTACTTCCAGGCCGACGTCGCCAGCGACGACAAGATCGTCCCCGAGGGCATCGAGGGCCAGGTCGCCTACCGTGGGCCGCTGTCCGCGGTCGTCCACCAGCTCGTCGGCGGGCTGCAGCAGTCGATGTTCTACGTCGGCGCGCGGACCGTCCCGGAGCTGCAGGAGAAGGGCCGCTTCGTGCAGATCACCGCGGCCGGGCTCAAGGAGAGCCACCCGCACGACGTCCAGATCACGGCCGAGGCGCCGAACTACACCGGAGGGCGCTAGCTCGTGGCAGCCTGCGACGAAGGAGCGAAGACCCGTGGCTGATCTGGAGATCGGGATCGGCAAGAGCGGGCGGAGGGCGTACGGCTTCGACGACATCGCGATCGTCCCGTCGCGCCGCACTCGCGACCCCCAGGACGTCTCGATCGCCTGGGAGGTCGACGCCTACCGCTTCGAGCTGCCGCTGGTCGCGAGCGCGATGGACGGCGTCGTCTCGCCGGCCACCGCCATCGAGATCGGCCGCCTCGGCGGCCTCGGGGTGCTCGACCTCGAGGGGCTCTGGACCCGGTACGACGACCCTGAGCCGCTGCTCGCCGAGATCGCCGAGCTGCCTGCCGACCGGGCGCTCAGCCGCATGCGCGAGGTCTACGCCGAGCCGGTCAAGCCCGACCTGATCAGCGCCCGGGTCAAGCAGGTCCGCGACGCCGGCGTGGTGACGGCAGCCAGCCTGACGCCGCAGCGCACCGTGCAGTTCGCCCAGACCGTGCTCGACAGCGGCGTGGACCTGTTCGTCATCCAGGGCACGGTCGTGTCGGCCGAGCACGTCAGCAGCCGCCACGAGCCGCTCAACCTCAAGCGCTTCATCGCCGACCTCGACGTGCCGGTGCTCGTCGGTGGCTGCGCGACCTACCAGACCGCGCTGCACCTCATGCGCACCGGCGCCGCCGGGATCATGGTCGGCGTCGGCCCCGGCCAGGCCAACACCACCCGCGGCGTGCTGGGCATCGGCGTCCCGATGGCGACGGCGATCGCCGACGCGGCCGGCGCCCGCCGCGACTACCTCGACGAGTCGGGCGGCCGCTACGTCCACGTCATCGCCGACGGCGGCATGCGCACCGGCGGCGACGTCGCCAAGGCCATCGCCTGCGGCGCCGACGCCGTGATGATGGGCAGCCCGCTGGCCCGCGCCACCGAGGCGCCCGGCCGCGGCTGGCACTGGGGCCACGGCAGCCACCACCCGGAGGTGCCCCGCGGCACCCGGGTGCAGGTCGGCCAGGTCGGCTCGCTGGAGCAGGTGCTGCTCGGCCCGGCCGAGACCGACGACGGCAGCACCAACATCTTCGGCGCGCTGCGCCGCACGATGGCGCTGACCGGCTACTCCTCGATCAAGGAGTTCCAGAAGGTCGAGGTGATGGTCGCCCCGGCGATCCGCACCGAGGGCAAGCACCTGCAGCGCGAGCAGGGCCGCGGGACGGCCGGCTAGCCCTCCTCCGGCACCAGCACCCGCCACGGCGCGGCGTCGGTGAACCCGAGCCGGGCGTACATGCCGTGTCCCGCGGCACTCGGGCTGAGGTGCACGAGCCCGGCCTCCGCCCGGGCCGCCTGCCCGAGGCACCACGCGCTGACCGCGCTGCCGAGCCCACGGCCCTGCGCCCGCGGCCGGACCGCGACGTCGTAGACGCCGGCCCCGGAGGCGGTCAGCGCGAGGCACGCCGTCGCCACCGGCTCGCCGCCCTCCAGCAGCAGCACCGTCCGCCGGAACGGCGCGTCGTGCACCGGCGCGACGAAGGCGAGGACCAGGTCGTACGGCAGGGCGAACGCCTCCGCCTGCACGACCGCGACCAGCTCGGGCGGCGCGACGGTGGACAGCGTGACGCCGACCGGCAGCACCACCGGCGGCAGCGGCCCGTCGGTCCGCCGCAGCATCACCGGGTGGTCGAGCTCCCAGCGGCAGCCGGGCAGGTCGACGTCCAGCTCGGCCGGCACCAGCACGCCGTACGGCAGGCTGCGGGCGCCGAACCAGGCGGCGGCCTCGGCGAGGAGCCGCTCCGGGTCGGGCGGGGCCGCGCGGAGCAGCAGCCCGTTCCACTGCTGGACGGCGAGCCCGGTGGTGTGGGCCTGCGCCGCGCCGAGGTCGCGCCAGGCGCCCTGCGGCCGGGCCTGCGCGTCCGCCCGCCACATCTCGAGGGTCGCGGACCGCGAGCGGGCCAGGTCGGGCATCACCACGGCGCCGGGGGCGTTGCAGCCGGCATGGCTACCGCTACCTGGAACGGCACGGTCCTCGCCGAGTCCGACGACACCGTCGTCGTCGAGGGCAACCACTACTTCCCACGCTCCTCCGTGCGAGCCGACGTCCTGCGCGACAGCGCGACGACCTCGGTCTGCCCGTGGAAGGGCACCGCGAGCTACCACTCGCTCGAGGTCGACGGTCAGGTGAACGCCGACGCCGCGTGGTACTACCCCGCGCCGAAGGAGGCAGCCGCCGAGATCGAGGACCGCATCGCGTTCTGGAAGGGCGTCACGGTCACGGCCTGAGCCGCGGGGCCGGCTCCCCCCAAGACCAGGAGCCGGACCCGCGGGGTCAGTGGACGACCGTCGGCCGCGTCCGGCTGCGGCCCTCGTCCGCGGTGATGCTGCGGTCGGCGAAGGCGTGCAGGTCGAGCCGGGCGCTGCGCTGGAAGGTGCGGGAGGTCCCGCGCGAGTCGGTGCGGCCCTGCGCCAGCAGCGTGCGGCCGGCGTAGAGCGAGATGATCTGACCGGGGCGGCCGGGGACGGCCTGGCCGCTGAACAGGCAGCGGCGCGGGCCGAGGCGCTTGGCCGCCAGGTTCATCGTCGTCCGCACGTCCCATCGTCGCGGAGACGCTCTGCGCGGCGCAGCCGACGGTCTCGGCGTACGCCCGGGTGTTGCCGCCCGGCCGCACCGTGAAGACGACGCTGCCACCGGGGCCGACGGCGCCCTGGCGCACCTGCCGGTAGGTGGTGCTGGGGCGGCTGTAGGCGAACAGCCGCACGGTGCTGCCCGGCGCGCCGTCGACCCGGATCTCGCCGGGCTGACCGGCCTCGACCGAGGGCGTGACGATCGTCAGCGTGGGCGACGGGCACGACGTGCCGGCCGCTGCCGACGTGGTGGACGACGGCGCGGTGGTCGCGCTCGAGCTCGGTGAGCTGCCGCCAGGGGCGGCGGACGACGACGCGCTGCTGCTGGCCGACGGGCTGGTGCCTGAGCCAGCCGGGCTGGGGCTCGCCGAGCTGCTGGTGCCGGGGTCGGGCGCCAGCGTGACGGTCGGGTCGGTGGCCGGGCTGGCGTCGGGCTCGGTGCTGGCGGTCGCGGTCGCGGTCGGGCTGGACCCGGGCGCAGGAGCCGTCGTCTGGGACGGTGTAGCCGCACGTGCCTGCCGCGGTGTCCGCGGTCAGCGTGGCGGTCGTGGTGTCGCGCTGACCGAGGACCTGACCGACGGAGAACAGGTCACCGGGAGCGACCTCGACGCCGGCGAAGGCCTTGTAGGCGCTGAGCGGGACCCGCACGACGACGCTGCTCGTGGCCTCGTCGAAGGCGCCGGCCACCCGGACGCTGCTCGGTGCTCGCCGTGCCGGCGTCGTACCGGCTGAGGGAGAAGACGTCGCCGGCCGGGTCGCGGTTGGCGACGGCGGACAGCTCGCCGTCGCTCTCCCGGGTGAAGTAGAAGCGGAAGTACTCACCCGTGCTCCCCGCCGGCGGTCCGGCGGACAGGTCGGTCACGCGGATCGTGAAGCGCAGCTCCTGGGCGGCGCTGTCGAAGGCGATGCGCCCCTCGCGGATGTCCAGGCTGGGCTCGGACGGTGCGGGGGTCTCGGCCACGGCCGCCTGCGTGGCGTCGCCCTCGGGGTCGACCACCTGGGCGGAGCTCGCGGTGCAGCTCGGCGCCGGCTCGCCGGGAGCGGGGAGCCCCTGCTGCGCCGCCAGCAGGGCGAGCACGTCCACGAGGCCGTGGCCCTTGTCGAACGAGGTGGTGCTGGCGGGGTTGCGGGGGTCGGCCTCGTAGTCGCCGCCGGCCGTGAACTGGTGGGCGGTGTCCTCGAGCAGGCTCTCCACCTCACCGGGCGTGATGCCGGGCCGGGCCTGGGCGAGCTGGGCGGCGACGCCGGCGACGTACGGCGTGGCCATGGAGGTGCCGCTGATGGTCTGGTAGTTGAGCGCGTCGTAGGTGGGCTGGCCGTTGCAGACCGACAGGGTCGGACGGCAGGAGGACGTGATGAGGTCGCCAGGGGCCGACACGTCCGGGTAGGTCTCGGGCGCGCCCTTCTTGCCCCGCGAGGAGAACGACGACAGGGCGTTGTCCCGCTGCCCCGACTGCCCGTCGTTGTAGCTGGCGACCATGATCACGCCCGGGGTCGGGTCCATGGCCAGCGGGTTGGTCTGGGCGATCGTGCCGTCTCCGGCGGAGTTGCCGGCGGCCCAGTTGACCGTGACGCCCTGCGCGACCAGGGTCCGCTGGACGGTCACGGCGGGGTCGGTCTCGTCGAAGGTGAAGCCCTCCTCGGGGGCCGTCGCCGGTCCGTAGGACTGGTTCGTCGCGCGGATCGGCGGGCAGGCGGGGTCGATCGGCCCGTCCTGCTCGTCAGCGGGGGCGCACGGCCGGCGCTGGTGCTCGACGACCGAGTTGAGCGCCGCGGTGGCGTCGAGCAGGCCGACGGCCGCTCCGACCGACAGGCCGATGAGCTTCGCGCCGGGGGCCGAGCCGCGCAGGCTGGACACCGGCCGGTGCGGTGGTCGTGACCTCGTAGCCGGCGACGATGCCGGCGACGTGGGTGCCGTGGCCGCCGGCCGACTCCGGTGTCGGTGTCGTTGGACGGCACGTCCTGGAAGCACGTCTCGGCCAGGCTCTCTCTCGAGCACGACGCCGCAGACGTTCTTCATGTTGCGGACGACCTTGCTCTTGCCGTCCTTCTGGAAGAACGGGTGCGTGCCGTCGATGCCGGAGTCGATGATGGCGACGCTCACGCCGCTGCCGTTGACGCCTCGAGCCGTTGCCCAGCCTTGTAGGTCGCCAGCGCCTCGTCGCACCGTTTGGCCTTCTGCGCCTGTGTCGAGCGTGTAGGCCATGGGCTGGTCACGGAAGACGTCCCGCACGACGGGGAGCGGGACGACGCCGCGCGAGCTGCGCCGGGGTGCCGGCGGCGACGACGATGCCGACCTTCTCCCAGACCTGCTGTGACGACGCAGGGCGGCCGGGTGAGCGCAGCGGTATGCGGGCGGCGTCGTGGTCTCGCTGCTGACGATGACCTGCAAGGGCGACGTGCCGCCGCGGGCCAGCTCGGCGGCGAGCGAGCGGCTGCAGCCGGTCCTCGACGGGGACGGCCGGCCACGAGCTCGGCAGGACGGTGGTCGGGCGGTCGGCGGCTGCCCTGGTCGGGGAGGCGTCGGGCTGCGCGGCGGAGGCCACGGCAGGCAGCGTGGACAGGACGAGGGGCGGCTGCAGCGAGGCTGGCGGCACGGCGGGCAGGTCGCACGGGGACTCCGTCGGGACGAGGGTGGTGCAGGCGTGGGTCCCCCCGGTTTCGACCCGCTCGCCCGATCTCCTGCCCATGGCCGGGCGAAGACCTCCGTGAACTCTGGGTTAGCCCGATGTCACGATCGCGACGTCATCACCTCTGCTCATCTCCCGCCGCTGTGCTTGACCGTCCGCCCGGTGCAGGCGCTTCCTTGCCGCGGAACGCACACCGGGGGGTGGAGGCGCGGGGATGCGCCGGTGCGCTCGCACGGCCCCCGCGCGTCTGCGTCCGTGGGGCGACGATGTCGAGCTCATGTGTGGTCTGGCTGAGGCCCGCCTCCTTCCTGGTGGGCCTCGGCCACGGCCTGCGCGCTGGTGCGTGCAGGCCGTGCCGACGCCTGCGCGCGCAGCCGGGGAGGACCCGGGCGTGCTGCAGCTGCGGCAGGTTGTCGCGGACGTGGGCACCTGGACCAGCTCGCTCGCCAGTGCCGGTAAGATGGCCGAGAAGGTGCCGCTAGTGGGCTCGAGCGCCGGCTCGCTCCTGGGCTTCCCGGACCTGGTGACGCGGGTGGTCACCGACAAGATCAAGACCCTGCAAAACTGGGCCTCCCTGCAGGGCGACAAGGCTGTTGACCTGGGTGACGGCCGTATGGGGACCTTAAAGCTGACCGCCGCCGGCGACGACACGGCCCGCACCCTCGGGGTCCGGCTCGAGGTCCAGCGGGTCGACAGCAACGTGCTGTTCGACGTGCGCAACGCCAGCCCGAAGCTGCTGCTCAACTCCGCCGGTGGCAACACGGTCACTGCCAAGGCCGTCGTGAGCTTCATGGTGCGGATCGAGAAGCTGCTGTCTGCGACCTACCTGGCGTCGGGGTGCCGCACGACGCGACGACGGCGGTCCCGTTCCTGGCTGTCGACGTGACGTCGGAGCTGCTGACCCCGCTGGCCGCCCTGAAGGCCGGCATCGGCATCCTCGGCGTGACGGCCACCGAGACGACCCCTGACGGCGCCGATGCCGAGCTGCACCTGGTCGGCACGGTCGCCGACCCCGACGGCGACGACCGGCTGCACGTGCTGCGTCCCGACGGGACCGACGGGGAGCTCAAGGACCCGGCCGCTGCCGCCGGGCTCATCTCGGTCGGCTTCCGGACGGTCAACCCGGGCAGCGTGCACGCAGCGCTCACCCTGACGGCGACGCCGAGCGCGGCCTGGTCCAGCCCCGGTCTGACGCAGAACATCTCCTTCGACTGGGCCGACGTGTCGACCGGCAGCCCGACGCTGACGTGCCCCGGCGGCGGCAGCCTGGACGCCGACTCGTCCTTCCAGCGGCTGTCGCCGCGCGACCTCGCCGACATGCTGGCCCAGCTGGCGTCCACCATCAACGGCGCGCAGCGCTCGCCCGGCAACAAGCCGCTGCCCTTCCTGTCGGGCACCCTCGCGGACGCCGTGCGCGGCGCCGAGGTGCTCACCGACTTCCTCACCAAGAACGTCACCGCAGTCGCCCAAGACCCTGACCGGCGACCCGACGCCCAACGACACGGTCGACCCGGCGAAGGTCGGCGAGCCCAGCTTCCGCTCGCTGCAGGAGCTGGCCGAGAAGGTCGCTGCCTACGCCGCGAGCAGCGACCGCATCGCGGGCTCCGCGCTTCACCCTGGCCTTCGGCTCCCTGGCGTCAACGACCGCCTGCCGGTCGATGCTCAAGCTCAGCCGGACGAGCGGTAAACCCGATCGACCTCGTAACCAGCAGACCGTCGCGATCGCGGGCGCGCCCGGCGTCGCGACGTACGCGGCCAAATGACGCTGGAGGACCCAACCGGACCGGCGCCACGGCCTTCACCGACGCGACTGGTGGGCCGGCGGGTCATCGCCGGCAACTCCGGCGGCACCGTCGCTGTACGGTCACCGCGTCACGACCCTCACGATGGCCGGCAACGACTGGATCGGCGGGATCCCGGCGGCACGGGCACGTCCTACTCCGTCTCGGGGCGCCGAGGTCGACGCCGGCGCGGTCAACCTGGCCAACCTGCTGGGCACCGGGTCGGGCGCGTCGCGCCGGCAGATCGTCAACGCCAACGCGTGTAGTCGCCGACCGCGAAGGTCTCCCCGAGCTACACCGCGACGCTGCGCTTCGCCCTCGACCTGTCGGCCGCCCCGCACCGGCGCGGCCTGCAACGGCCCGACCGGGATCGGCACCGCCACCGCGACGTCGTGCCCCTACACGCGCACCAACCCCGACGGCACCAAGCTCATCATCAGCGAGGAGCCGCTGCCGGTCGAGCGGCTGCTGCATCAAGACCGGCTACGACCTGCTCGACGGCGCGCTTCCCGATGACCGCGGCGGTCGACGTCTACGCCAAGGCCGGCTTCCTGCGGGTCAAGCTCGGCGGGCAGGTCAGCCTGTGCGCCGCCGACGCGGCGGCCAGGGCGACGTGCGCCGACCCGGGTGCCGGCGGCGACATGCCGACGATCAACCTGCCTCCTCTCGCCGGCGACGCCCGCCGACGGCTACGTCGCCGGTCGCCCGGTTCTTCAGCACGCTGGTGCACGAGCCCCGGGACAGCGACTGCGCGCTGACCACCGCCGTCCGGGCGCACGCCTCAGGCGCCGTCTCGGTGCCCGACGCGGAGCAGTTCCTGCCCGGCGGCGCCAGCGCGGGCTTCACGGCCACCTGGCCCGACATCTCCACGCGGCGCGCCGACGGTGAACGTCAGCGACCTGAGCGAGATCCTCGACCTCGACCTCGACGCGTCCGACCCGCAGGCGCTGCTCGGCGTGGTGCTGCGCGTCCTGCAGCAGCTCGACAACCAGCTCGCGGCTCCCGGCGGCGGCGGTGTGCTCGGCACCAAGATCCCGCTGGTCGACCAGTCGCTGCGCGACTTCCTCGGCCAGGACCAGTGCGGCGGCGGCCCGGCCGTCTCCTACACCGCCGGCACCCTCGACCCCGACGGCGCCGGACCGCTCCCCGCGGCGCCGACCACGATCCTCAACGACTCCAGCCGCGGGCTGCCCGGACGCGAGTTCCCGGTCGAGCTGGCCGGCCGCAGCGTCGTCGTCGGCACCCAGGTCGGCATCGTCGCTCGCGCCGGACCAGCGCGACGCACGCTCGCGCTGACCGCGCTGCGAGCCACGCCGGCCAGCGGCACGCCGTACATCTTCGCGCAGCGAGCTCGCCGACGCCCTCGTCGCTGCTGACGGCCGACCCGCCGGACAGCGTGCAGCAGCTGGTCAAGGCTGCTCGACGCCCGCGCTCGGCGGGTCCGACCTGACCTTCCGCTACGCCGAGGTCGGCGGCGCCCCGCACCTGGTGGTCGGCGCTGGACTGGGACCGCGACCTACAGCGCGACCTCGACGCCGGTTGCGCTCTCGACGTACGGCAGCCGGAAGCTCGCCGGCACGTCAGGCGCCGGCACTCGCGCGACGTCAACGGCGAGCGGCCTGCTCGACGTAGGACCTCGTGGTGCCGCTGACGATCCCGGCCGGAGGCCTTCAGACGCCGTGCCGCTGAAGGTGCTCGACGCCAGCAAGGTCGACCTCGACCTGCGAGGCCGAGGTGCGCCGGTGACATCCGCGCCAACATCGGCCCGCTCGCCGTCTCGATCGGCGACCCGACCAGCGGCGGGACCAAGCCGTCGGCCAAGGCGCCACGACAGCGTCGGCCTGCAGGTCCGCCGGCGTCCGGCGCCTCCACCGACCTGACCGGCTTCCTGAGCGGCGTCGACGCCGGTGGTCAACGGCTACACCGGCGCGGGCGTCGACTGCGGCGGCACCGCTCGGAAGCGAGCAGCTCGCGCTCTGCGCGAACCTGCCGCTGTACGTCAGCACCGAACGGCACCACCTGGAGCCCGCTGACCTTCGCCTCGGGCAAGAGCGGCATCACGCTGCGGCTGCCCAAGGACGCCGCGCTCGGCGCCTTCGACCCGACCGTCGCGACCGTCGGCGCCGGACGACGCCGCCCGCGGCTGGACGCCCCGACCCCCACCGACTTCGCGCAGGCCTTCAACGCCGCGCTGCTCGACTTCGGCACCATCGGCGACGGCCTCGGCGCCTTCCTGACCCTCGTCGAGCAGGCGCTCAACGCCGCCAGCCTCGACGGCAAGCTGCCCGTGGTCGGCGACGACCTGCAGGCCGGCGCCGACTTCGTCGGCAAGCTGCGCACGCAGATCGACACGCTCTTCGCGCAGGTCGAGCAGGTCAACGGTGGCAAGCTGCCGACCGTCGACAAGGTCAGCGAGTTCCTCAACACCAAGCTCAAGGACGCCCTGACCGCGGCGCGGCGCCAACCCGACGGCCTTCGCGCTGGTCACGACCTGCAAGCTGCCGGCCGCCGACGTCACGTCGGCGACGCCCAACACGACCGGCGGCTCCGACACCTGGACGTACGGCGTCGCAGCCTGGGCTCGTACGGCGGCGGCGCCGTCGACGCGACGATCGGCGCCACGAAGGCCGTGACGGTGCCGGCGGCGTTCCCGGCGACCGGCTCGGTCAACGGTGAACTGGAGCGGCGTCACCGGTGCCACCGGCTACAAGGTCGTCCGCAAGAACGGCGGCAACCCCTGCCAGGTGGTCAGCTCGGTGGCCGGCGGCACCAGCTCGGTCGCGGACAACGGCCGCGGCCGCCTCGGCGTACACGCCGGTGACCACGGCCGCCGGTCGTCGACACCTGCGACGGCGTGCCGCTCGACCGGGTCGAGGGCGTCGTCGTCCGGACCGACCTCGGCACCGGCAACGTCGACGGGCTGCAGGGCTGCGAGGACGCCGCGCTGCCCGCGGAGAAGAAGTGCCTCAAGGGCGACATCCCGCTCGACATCGGCATCCCCGGCCTGGCTCTGCAAGGCCGGTCCCCCGACGACGCGCCGGGCGGCATCACGGCACGAGGTCGGCTGGCGGCTGCACGCTGGCCTTCTCGCTCGGCCGCAGCGAGCGGCTTCAGCCTGCTCACCAAGGATCGCGGGCCGGCAAGGCCCGAGCTCGGCGTCGGCCTCAACCTCGACGCCGTCAACCGGGCCAGCGACTACGCGCTGGAGGCCGAGCTGGCGTTCCTCAAGATGCAGCTCGGCAAGGCCACCGGGGCCTCCGACCGCGCCGGCCCTCGCGGCGGCATTCCAGATCGACATCAACAGCGGCACCCCCGGCGACGTCAGCGCTGCGAGGGCTCCGACGCGCCTGCGCCACCGACGCCAGCACGAAGCTCGCCTGCCGACCTGCAGTCGGCCGACGGGCGTCCTCCTCGATCGTGTAGCCGCAGCTCGAACTGCACCTCAACATCGACTGGCAGCTCAAGGCGCTCGTCGACGCGGCGTTCCCGGGCATCCAGGCGCGCCTGGTCATGAGCTGGAACAAGGTCAACGCGCTCGACGACAACGACAAGCGCGCTCAACGCCGACTTCGCGATCGCCTTCAAGGACGTCGGGATCGACGCCGGGCTGTTCCTCGACCAAGGTGCTCGGCCCGATCGTCAAGGAGATCAAGAAGGTCACCGGCCCGCTCCAGCCGGTGATCGACACCCTCTACGCGCCGATCCCGGTGCTGTCCGACCTGTCCCAGCTCGCCGGCGGGCGACCGTCACCCTGGTGACCCTGGCCAAGGCGTTCAGCACCCTCGCCGGCGGGCCCGAAGCTCGACTTCGTCGACACGGTCGCGGCGGTCATCACGTTCATCAACAACCTCCCCGCCCGGGCGCAACGACCTGCTCATCCCGATCGGTGCCTTCGGCGTCGACACCGGCCAGGCCTGGAACGACGAGGCGACCCCGACAGCGGCCGCAAGATCATCAAGGCCGGCAGCAAGACGCTCAAGGACGCGAACGGCAACCGACGGCCGACGAGACCCAGGCCGCGACGCTCAAGAAGGTCGACGCCAAGGCCAGCAAGCAGACGCTGACCCCGGCCGGCGGCCAGACGCAAGAGCATCACCACCGGCGCCGGCTTCACCTTCCCGATCCTCGAGAAGCCCGGCCTCGTCTTCGACCTGCTGATGGGCGGCGACGTCGCCCTGGTCGAGTTCGACTCCGGCCCGCTCAGCCTCGCCTTCACCTGGCGCCAGGCCTTCGGCCCGGTCTAGCCCCGCCGCCGGTGTTCATCACGCTGTCCGGCTCCGCGTCGGTGACCGTGCACATCGTCGCCGGCTTCGACACCTACGGCCTCCGCAAGGCGTTCGAGGCGGGCCTGACCGGCTCGACCGCGGTCGGCATCCTCGACGGGCTGTTCTTCAAGACCACCGAGGACGACGGGCAGCCCGATCCCGGTCATCTCGCTCAACGGCGAGATCGCCGCCGGCGCGGCGGTCAGCGCCGTCATCATCACGGTCGGCATCGAGGGCGGGGTGTCCCTCACCGTCACCTTCCTCCTGGAACGACCCGAACCACGACGGCAAGTTCCGGGTCAGCGAGTTCGGCGCGATGGCCCTGAACAACCCGCTGTGCCTGTTCCAGATGTCCGGGCGGCTGGCGCTGTTCCTGCGCGTCTACATCACGATCGGCATCTCGCCCTTCTCGGTCAGCGTTCGACTTCACGCTGGCCGACGTCACGCTGCTCGACTTCAGCGCGAAGCCGGACTGCGACCGCCACCGCCCCACCTCGGCGGGGTCACCGGCGACACCCTGGTCGTCTACGCCGGCGCGCTCGGCAACGACGCCCTGCGCGGTGACCCCGTGGGGCAACGGCGAGCCCAGCGACGACGACGATCGTCAAGGTCACGTCAGCTGCACACCTACGCCAACCCGGCCGGCGGCACGGCCAAGGTGGCCACCGACGCGGGCGTGGAGGTCGACATGCTCGGCATCACCGAGTCGTAGCGCAGCACCGCCATCAAGCGCGTCGTCGTCGACGGCCGCGGCTACGGCAAGCCGATGAAGGTCACGTTCATCGGCGACGGCGACAAGGCACCGACGCCGGACACGGTCGCGCCGACCGGCGGCTTCGACCCTCGACGCGCTCGTGCTCGGCGGCTCGGGCGACGACAAGATCAAGACCGGGACCGGCGCCAGCCGCATCGACGGCGGCGGCGGCAAGGACCACGATCACCACGTCCGACACCCCGCTGACCGGCCGCGACGACCCGCATCGCCGGCGGCCCCGGCGACGACACGATCACGACCGGCAACGCCGACGTGATCGTGGCCGGCGACTCCGCGCTCGGCGTGGGCAGGCTCGCAGCCGGTCGAGCTGACGCCGGGCGGACAAGGACGACGGCACCGACGGTCCGCTCGACCGCGGTCGTGGACTCCGGGCTGCCGAGCTGGGCACTCGGTGACCGGCCCTCGGACGCCGAGGCCGGCAGCGACGGCAACGACCGCGTCGCGGTCGGCCGCGGTCACGAACACCGCCTACGGCAACGGCGGCGACGACGCCGTCCTGGTGGCCTCTGACAGCGAGCTGGCCGCCACCGACCCCAGCCCGGCGCTGCGTGCCAAGGACGAACACGATCGTCCTGGGCAAGGGCGACGACACGGCCAGGGGCGGCTCCGGTGCCGACACTGGTCTGGACCGGCATGAAGACCAGCCAGACCCGGCCTGGGCGCGGCGACGTCGACGCCGACGGCGGGGCCGACAGCGGCGTCCGCAACACTCGTCAACTCCGGCGCCGGCGAACGACACCGTCTTCGGCAGCACGCTGCCCGACGTCGTGACCGGCGCCTCCACCTCGCCCAGAAGGACGTCATCGTCGTCGGCGGCGCGGGACAGGACGTCCTCGCTCGGCGGCTACGGCACCGGACGAGCTGTTCGGCGGGCCCGGCGACGACTGGGTCGTCGCCGAGCCGGCCGCCGATCGGCGAGCAGGACCGGCCAGCGACGGCCTCGGCACGCTGGTCCGCAGCTACACCAAGTCCGCCCTGCCCCGACGGCATCGTCCCCGCCGCAGCAAGACGCTGGTCGGCGGGCGACGGGCGAGGACCGCGTCATCGGCGGTGACGGCGGGCTCGGCATCTTCGGCGACTCGCTTCGAGGCGCCGCGCGTGCGGCGGGACCGACAGCACACCGGTCCCGTCCGAGACGGCGGAGCCGGCGACCGACGGCACGCGACCTGATCACCGGTGGCGCAGGCGTCGACCTCGTCAAGGCCGGTGGTCAGGCGCGACCGGGTCAGCGCCTTCGCCGGCGCCGACCGGGTCTGCGGCCAGAACGGCGACGACGAGCTGGCACGCCGGCGACGGCAACGACGTCGTCTGGGGCGGCCGCGGCAAGGACGTCGGCCCAGGGCGAGGCCGGCGACGACAGCGTCTACGGCAACGACGACGACGACACGCTGCTACGGCGGCACGGCGCCGACGTGCTCGAGGGCAACGGCGGCGAGCGACCGGGTCGTTCGGCGGCACGCAGAACGACACCGTGGTCGGCGGCACCCGCCTGGCCGCGCAGCCCGACGCGGGCGACCAGCTCTACGGCGACGAGTGGCGACGACGTCCTCGTGGGTGACAACGGGGCGGCGACGGGCCCGTACGACCTGGGCTCGGCCGACGCCGGTCGATCGGCGGCAACGACACCCTCTACGCCGGTGGCGGCAACGACACCGGCTACGGCGGTCTGGAGGAGGACGCCGTCTGGGGGGCCCTCGGCAACGACCACCTCGAGGGCGGGCCCGGCAAGGACACCGTCAGCGGTGAGGACGGCGAGGACGAGGTCCTCGGCGGCAGCGGCGAGCTCGCTGCGCCCGGCGTCGGGCGCCCGGACGTCGGGGACACCCTCTCGCGGCGGTCCGAAGAACGACGTGGTCGTCGGTGACAACGCGGTCGTGAGCAAGGCCGGCGGCCGTCGTCCGCGCTGCTGGGCGGTCGCGGCTTCACCGGTCTGCACGCGATCACGCTGCTCGACCTCGGCGACACCCCGACAGCGAGGGACCTCCGGCCCGGACGTGATGGGCGGCGGCACCGGCAACGACGTGATGCTCGGCGGCGGCGCCGTCGACACGGTCAACGGCGACGCCGGCGAGGACTACCTGGAGGGCAACGCCGGACCGGACGTGCTGTCCGGCGACGACGGCGCCGACGACCTGCTCGGCGGCATCCTCGCCGGCCACCGGCGGCAGCCAGCCCGACACGGGCGACGCGGTCTCCGGAGGCAGCGGCGACGACGTGCTGCTCGGCGACAACGGGTCGGTGCTGCGCACCGGCACGCCCAACCCGATCACCCGCGGCCGCCTGATGACGCCGCGCGCGATCTCCCTGCTGGACCTCGGCACCCCGCCGGCCCAGCGCTACGGCGCCGACACCCTGGACGGCGACAGCGGCGTGGACGTGCTGTTCGGCCAGGCCGCCGACGACGTGCTGCGCGGCGGCACCGAGTCGCGACTACGCGGAGGGCGACCAGGGCTCCGACGACGTGTCCGGTGGCGACGGCGCCGACGACCTGCTCGGCGGCTCCTCGACCCCGGCGTCGGGCTCCGGCGCGACGACCGTGGGCCAGCCGGACGCGGGCGACACGATCAGCGGCGGGACCGGTGCCGACCTGGTCACCGGCGACAACGCGACCGTCCTGCGGGTCGACGACGCGGGCGTGCCGTTCGCGCCGCTGACCAACCGCAACGGCGGCGAGAAGCGCGCCGCTGCAGCTGCAGGACCTCGGGAACACGCCGCTCGCCGGCACGTCCGGCGGGGACACTGGTCACCGGCGGTGACGGCGTCGACGTCGTCCTCGGCCAGGGCGGCTCCGACGCCCTGCGCGGCGACGACACCGACGACTACCTGGAGGGCGGTCCCGCCTCCGACGTGCTCGAGGGCGGCAACGGCCAGGACGACCTGGTCGGCGGCAGCTCGACGGTCCTGTCCGGTGACGGCGAGTCCGCCGTCGGCCAGCCCGACGACGGCGACGTCCTCTACGGCGGCGCGGAGCGCGACCTGCTGCTCGGCGACAACGCCGTCGTCCTGCGGATGCCGGAGGCCGTCGCGACGACCCACAGCGCGCTGACCGACCGCATCGGGATGACCCCGCGGTCGCTGCGCCTGCTCGACCTGGCGCCGGTGGTGACCGCCGGCGCGACCACCTACCCGACCCCGGTCAGCGGGCGGTACGGCGGTGACCAGCTGCAGGGCGGCTGCCGGCGCGGACGTCGGCCTCGGCCAGGACGGCCCGGACCTGCTCTCGGGCGGACCGGACGACGACCACCTGGAGGGCGACGGCGGCAACGACGGCGTCTACGGCGACCGGCCGCTGCCCGAGGCGGTCCCCGCTGCCCTGGTCCCGCTGCTGTCCAGCACCTCACCCGAGGTCCTGCAGGGCCCCGCGGGCCCCGACGGCCAGGACGACCTGATCGGCGGCAGCACCAACCTGCCGGGCACCAGCAGCACGCGGGTCGGCCGCAACGGCTTCCGCGACGGCGACGACACCGTCTTCGGCGACGGCGCTGCCGACTTCGTGCTCGGCGACAACGGGACCCTGTTCCGCGACAAGCCGGTCGACGGCGACTACCCGCGCATCGTCGAGCGCTACCCGGCCGCGTCGGGGACCTCCACGACCCGGGCGATCGTCCGGCACGCGCTGCGCTCCGACGTGCCGACCGACGGCGTGCCGCCGGCCGGCCGTTCGGGCGACGACACCGTCTCCGGCGGTCCCGGTGAGGACTTCATCTGGGGCCAGTCCGGCAAGGACGTCCTCGGCGGCAACGACGGCGACGACGACCTCTACGGCGAGCTCGGCGACGACCGGATCTCCGGTGACGCCGGCGACGACGCCGTGGTGGCCGACCGCGGCGGCATCGTCTCCACGTTCATCGGTGCGGGCAAGCAGAAGACCGTCTCGCTCAACGCACCGCCGGCCGAGACGTTCACCTACTTCCGCCCCGGCACGCTCGACCGCCGGGTGGACCTGCTGCACGACGCGGCGGCGCACGCCAGCCCGACGGGCAGCACGGCCGTGTTCGCCACGACGCTGCTCGCCTCCGACGGCGTGGCCCGCGGCGGGGCGGACCGCGTCCGCGGCGGGACCGGGCACGACTCGCTGCACGGCGCAGCCGGCCCGGACCTGGTCAACGGCGACAGCGGCGGTGACTACGTCTTCGGCGACGACGGCTCGGACGTCCTGTGGGGCGGCCGTGGCTGCGACCCACCGTCGACACCCCGGCCGTCTCGCCCGACTGCTACAGCGGAGGGGCGTTCGTCCAGAGCGCCCGCGGCACGGGTGACCGGATGGTGGACAGCCTGTTCGGCGGCAACGGCGGGCTGGTGAAGAACGGCTCCGGCACGCCGGAGCTGCTCGACTACCGCCCGCGCGGCAGCTACCCGGGCAACTGCGCGCCGGGCACGGCCACCTCGGCCGGCGGCGGGAGCAACGTCGACCCGTGCAGCTGGTTCGAGATGACCGGCACGGACGTGGCGGACGTCGCGGCGCACCAGCACCACCAGGGCACCGACTGGATGTACGGCGGCTGGGACCGCGACGTCATGGAGGGCGACGTCACCGGCAACGGGCCGAACAACGGTGACCGCATGATCGACTGGCCCGGCGCCTTCAACCTGTTCCTCGGCTGCAACTCCGCGTACGGCGGCTTCAACGACGTGCGCGAGCTCAGCCCGCAGATGCAGAACTTCCTGCAGGAGTGGGCGTACGGCGCGGGTGCCGGCCCGACGCTGGCGGACGTGACGACCAAGGCCCGGTCCGGCTACACCGAGCTCGGCATGGTCTACACCTCCGACATGTCCTCCAACGTCGGCCCGGCCTACCCGACGACGCCCGGCCACTTCGAGCAGTTCTCGTGCGCGCCGTGAGGGGAGGGACCGCGGCCTCGGTAGCCTGACGAGGGTGAGCGCGCACCCGCAGGCCGATGCCGACCTCGTCCTCGTCGTGGACTTCGGCGCGCAGTACGCGCAGCTGATCGCCCGGCGGGTGCGCGAGTGCCACGTCTACTCCGAGATCGTGCCGCACACGATCACCGCGGAGGAGATCCGGGCGCGCGCGCCGAAGGCCGTGATCCTGTCCGGCGGCCCGTCCTCGGTCTACGCCGAGGGCGCGCCGCAGGTCCCCACCGGCTTCTTCGAGACCGGCGTCCCGACCTTCGGCATCTGCTACGGCTTCCAGGCCATGGCGGCCGGCCTCGGCGGCACGGTCGCCCGCACCGGCACGGCGGAGTTCGGCGGCACGCCGCTGGCCGTCGTCGACCCGGGCGTGCTGTTCAGCGGCCTGCCCGGCGCGCAGTCGGTGTGGATGTCGCACGGCGACGCGGTCACCGAGGCGCCCCCCGGCTTCACCGTCACCTCCTCGACGGCAGCCACCCCGGTGGCGTCCTTCGAGGCGCCCGACCGCGGCCTCTACGGCGTGCAGTTCCACCCCGAGGTGCTGCACAGCGACCACGGCCAGGAGGTGCTCAAGCGCTTCCTCATCGAGGGCGCCGGCTGCCGGCCCACCTGGACGATGGTCAACATCGTCGAGGAGCAGGTCGAGCGGATCCGGGCCGAGGTCGGCGACAAGCGGGTGGTCTGCGGGCTGTCCGGCGGCGTCGACTCCGCGGTCGCGGCCGCGCTGGTCCAGCGCGCCGTCGGCGACCAGCTCACCTGCGTCTTCGTCGACCACGGCCTGCTGCGCAAGGGCGAGGCCGAGCAGGTCGAGCAGGACTTCGTCGCCTCGACCGGCGTGCAGCTGCGGGTCGCCTCGGTCGCCGACCGCTTCCTCGACGCGCTCGCCGGCGTGACCGACCCCGAGACCAAGCGCAAGGCGATCGGCCGCGAGTTCATCCGCGTCTTCGAGGCCGAGGCGCGCGAGCTGGTGGGGGAGGGCGACGTCGAGTTCCTCGTCCAGGGCACCCTCTACCCCGACGTCGTCGAGTCCGGCGGCGGCGCCGGGACGAGCAACATCAAGAGCCACCACAACGTCGGCGGGCTCCCGGACGACCTGCAGTTCCGGCTGATCGAGCCGCTGCGCGCGCTGTTCAAGGACGAGGTCCGCAAGGTCGGCCTCGAGCTCGGCCTGCCCGAGGCGATCGTCTGGCGCCAGCCGTTCCCGGGCCCCGGCCTCGCGATCCGCATCATCGGCGAGGTCACCCGCGACCGGCTCGAGCTGCTCCGCGAGGCCGACGCCATCGCGCGCGAGGAGCTCAGCGCGGCCGGCCTGGACCGCGACATCTGGCAGTGCCCCGTCGTCCTGCTCGCCGACGTCCGCTCGGTCGGGCGTCCAGGGCGACGGCCGGACGTACGGCCACCCGGTCGTGCTGCGCCCGGTCTCCTCCGAGGACGCGATGACCGCCGACTGGTCGCGGGTGCCCTACGACGTGCTGGCGCGCATCTCGACCCGCATCACCAACGAGGTGCGCGAGGTCAACCGGGTCGTGCTCGACGTGACGAGCAAGCCGCCGGGCACCATCGAGTGGGAGTAGTCCTCCGCCGCCGTCGGGCCGAGGACCTGCCGCCGCTGCTCGAGGTGCTGCAGCGCACGCACGAGCAGGAGGGCTACCCCGTACGCCCGAACGCGGTCGCCGCCTGGTGGCTCGCGAGCGAGGACGAGCTGTGGTCGGCGGTGGCGGTCGACGGGGACCGGGTGGTCGGCCACGTGGCGCTGCACCCGGCGCAGGACGACGACGCCGGCCGGCAGTGGTCGGCGGCCACCGGGACGCCCGTCGACCGGCTCGCGGTCGTCTCCCGGCTGTTCACCGACCGCACCGTCCCGGGCAGCGGTGGGGCCCTGCTGGACGAGTCGGTGCGGGCGGCTCGGGCCGACGGCCGTACGCCCGTGCTGCTGGTCGACCCGGACGGCGCGGCGCGCGACTGGTACCGCCGGCGGGCCTGGCGCGAGGTCGGCACCAGCCGCCAGCAGTGGGGCCCGCGGGCGGTGGACGCGGTGCTGATGCTGCCCCCATGATCCGGACATGGCTGACGAGGTGCTGTACGAGGTCGACGGACGTGTCGCGACGATCACGCTCAACCGACCGGACCAGCGCAACGCGGTGAGCCCCGAGCTCGCGGCCGGGCTGTCCGAGGCGGTCCGGCAGGTGGAGGCCGACGACGACGTCTGGGTCGCGCTGCTGACCGGCGCGGGCCCGAACTTCTGCGCCGGCGCCGACCTCAAGGCCATCGCCGCCGGCCGGGGCTCCGAGCTCAGCGTCGAGCCGGGCGGCTTCGCCGGCTTCGTCCGCTACCCGCGCACCAAGCCGGTCATCGCGGCCGTACGCGGGTTCGCCCTGGCCGGTGGCACCGAGCTGGTCCTCGGCTGCGACCTGGTGGTCGCCGGGAGCGACGCGCAGTTCGGCCTGCCGGAGGTCACCCGCGGCATCGTCGCGGCGGCGGGCGGGCTGTTCCGGCTGCCGCAGGTGCTGCCCCGCGCGCGGGCGCTCGAGCTGATCATGACCGGCGAGCGGATGGCCGCCGACGAGGCGCTGCGGCTCGGGCTGGTCAACGCCGTCGTGGAGCCCGAGCAGGTGCTCGCCACGGCCCGCGCGCTGGCCGACCGGATCTGCGCGAACGCCCCGCTGGCCGTCCGCGAGAGCCTGGCGCTCGCCCGGGACGCGCAGACGATGACCGACGAGCAGGCCTGGCGGCGCAGCGGCGAGGTGGCCGAGCGCATCTCCTGGAGCGACGACGCCAAGGAGGGCCCGCGCGCCTTCGCCGAGAAGCGTCCGCCGCAGTGGACCGGGACCTGAGCGTCAGGCCGTGCGCCCGCGCGTCAGGTCGACCAGGCCCAGGGCGAGCGCCAGCACCACGAAGCCGGTGATGACCAGCAGCCCGTGCTGGAACGCCACCGCCTGGTCGCCGCCGTCGGCGATCCCGGCGTAGAACACGCTGCCGGTGGCCGCGATGCCGCCGGCCGCACCGACCCGCTGGGCGGTCTGCAGCACGCCGCCGGCGCTGCCGCCGCGGGCGACCGGCACGTCCGACAGCGCGAGCGTGATGTTGGGCGTGATGACGAAGCCGGAGCCGACACCCGCCACCAGCAGCGGCAGCGCGGTCGCCCAGGCCACGCCGTCGCCGGGGACGGCCTCGACCGCGAGCCAGGTCGCCACGAACCCGAGCACGGTGAGGCCGAGGCCGAGCACCACGAGCGCCCGGCCGTACCTCTCGACCAGGCGCCCGCCGAGCGCGGCGGCGACGGCCGAGCCCAGGGCGTACGGCGTGACGGCCAGCCCGGCGACCAGCGCCGACCGGTCGAGCCCGCCCTGCAGGAACTGGGTGTAGATGAAGAAGACGCCGGTGAAGCCGGCGAAGTAGACCAGCCCGATGCCGGCGCCCAGGCCGTAGGCGCGCGAGCGGAACAGCGACAGGTCGACCACCGGCTCGTGCTCACGGCCGTAGCGGCGCTCCCACAGCACCCAGGCGCCGAGCAGGGCGAGCGCCAGCGCGACCAGGCCGGTCTTCGCCGGGGTGCCCAGCGTGCGCTCCTGGATCAGCGGCAGCAGCAGGCAGGTCAGGGCGCCGCCGAGCAGCAGGACGCCGACCGGGTCGAGGTCCTGGCGGGTGCCGGCCCGCTCCTGGCGCGGGACGAGCCGCAGCGCCAGGACGAACGCGCCGACGCCGATCGGCAGGTTGACGAAGAAGACGGCCCGCCAGCCGTGGTCGGCGCCGACCAGCGTGATGAGCAGCCCGCCGAGCAGGGGGCCGACCGCGGTCGACAGGCCGATGGTGGCGCCCAGCAACCCGAACGCCCGGCCGCGCTCGGCCCCGCGGAACAGCTGCTGGATCAGCGCGCTGACCTGCGGGACCACGACACCACCGGCCGCGCCCTGGACGAGCCGCGCGGCGACGAGCCAGCCCGGGCCGGGGGCGAGGCCGCAGGCGACGCTGGCCAGCACGAACAGCACCAGGCCGACGAGGAACGCCTGCCGCCGCCCGTACGCGTCGCCGAGACGTCCCGCCGGCACCAGGACCAGGCCGAACGCCAGCGCGTAGCCCGAGACCACCCACTGCAGGGCGCTCTCGCCGGCGCCGAGACCGGAGCCGATGCTGGGCAGCGCGACGTTGACGATGCTGACGTCGAGCAGGGTCATGAAGCCGGCGACGAGGCAGACCGTGAGGGCCTTCCAGCGGCGCGGGTCGGGTTCGTACGTGGTGTCCGGCTGAGCGGGGGCGGGGCTCATCCTCCGGCGCTGCCCCCTCGGCGAGCGCGGTCAACCGGCGGAGCACCGTACGACGTGGGAGTGATCGTCGTCACAGTGGAGAGAACCGCCTCATGCGCGCTGACGAGGTCCGCCGACAGCTGACGACGCCGCTCGGGGCTCCGGCCTTCCCGCCGGGCGGCCCGTACCGCTTCACCGACCGCGAGTACCTCAACATCTACTACCGGACCGACCTCGACGCGGTCCGCGCCGTGGTCCCCGAGCCGCTGCAGGTCACCGACCCGGTCGTGAAGTTCGAGGTCATGAAGATGCCCGACGTGACCGGGCTCGGGGCGTTCACCGAGTCGGGGCAGGTGCTGCGGGTCGAGTACGAGGGGGAGCCCGCCGACTACCTCCACGCGATGTACGTCGACAGCCTCGCCTCCATCGCCAGCGGCCGCGAGATCAGCGCGTTCCCGAAGAAGCTGGGGGCGCCCTCGCTCTACGTCGACACCGACACCCTCGTCGGCACCCTCGACTACGGCACGCTGCGGGTGGCCACCGCGACGATGGGCTACAAGCACCACGAGCTCGACGAGGCCGCGGCGCGGGAGGAGATCGGCCAGGTCACGTACGGGCTGAAGCTCCTCCCCGGCTACGACCGCAGCCCGCGCATCTGCGAGCTGGTCCGCAGCCAGATCACCCGGATGACCATCAAGGGCGCGTGGAGCGGCCCGGCCCGGCTGCAGCTGTTCGAGCACGTGCTGGCTCCCCTCGCCGACCTGCCGGTCCGCGAGGTGATCAAGGCCAGCCACATCCTGTGCGACCTGACGCTGGGCCGGCCCACCGTGGTGCACGACTACCTGGCGGAGGCGTGACCGGGACCGCGCCCCTCGCGGGCGTACGCGTCGTCGAGGTCGCCGGCTGGATGGCTGCCCCGGGCGCCGCCGCCCTGATGGCCGACATGGGGGCCGACGTCGTCAAGGTCGAGCCGCTCGGCGGCGACGCCGTCCGCGGGGTGATCCGGCAGCCCGAGACCGACCCGCCGCTGGACGCCAGCTTCCAGATGGACAACCGGGGCAAGCGCGGGGTGGCCGTCGCGCTGGACCGGCCCGAGGGCCAGGACCTGGTCCGGCGCATGGTCGCCGGGGCCGACGTCTTCCTGAACAACCTGCTGCTCAAGCGGCAGCAGAAGTTCGGGCTGGACGCGCCGACCCTGCTCGGCGTCAACCCGCGGCTGATCCACGCGAGCCTCACCGGCTACGGGCTGGACGGCCCGGACGCCGCGCGGCCCGGCTACGACATCACCGCCTTCTTCGGCCGCGGCGGGATCACCCACTCGATCACCGAGCCGGGCAACCACGCGCCGCGGGCCCGTCCGGCCCAGGGCGACCACGCCGCCGCGCTGGCGATGGTCGTGGCCCTGCTGGCCGCGCTCCGGGTGGTCGAGCAGACCGGGAAGGGCCAGGTCGTCGACGTCAGCCTGTTCGGCACCGCGGCCTGGACGATGTCGACCGACCTGTCGGCCACCCTCGTCGACGGTCAGGAGCCGCGCACCGCGGGGCGGCGCCACCGGATGCACGCGCTGCAGGACAGCTTCCGCACCGGCGACGGCCGCTTCCTGCTGCTGTTCATGCCCGAGCCGCACTGGTGGCCGCGCTTCTGCGAGGCGGTCGGCAAGCCGGAGTGGGCGACCGACGAGCGCTTCGCCACGGTGCTGTCCCGGCGGGAGGTGATGCCCGACCTGACCGTGCTGATGGACGAGCTGCTCGCCAGCCGCACGCTGGCCGAGTGGGGGCAGCTGTTCGACGAGCACCGCTTCATCTGGAGCCCCGCGGCGACGGTCGGCGAGCTCGCCCAGGACCCGCACGCGGCCGCGACCGGGGTCTACCCCGAGGTGGAGCACCCGGTGGCCGGCCGCTTCCGCACCGTCGGCGCGCCGATGCGCATCTCCGGCGCCGACCTGCGCCCGCGCGGGCCCGCGCCGGAGGTCGGCCAGCACACCCGCGAGGTGCTCGGCGAGCTGGGTCTGGCGCCCGAGGAGGTGGAGGCGATGGTGACCTCGGGGGTCGTCGGGGCCTAGCGCTGACCCTTGGCCGCCTCGCGGGCGGCCAGCACGGCCAGCTGCAGCCGGTCCCGCTCCTGCGTCAGCTCGTCGTAGCTGCGGCCGGCGAAGCGCTCCTCGGTCGACCGGCTCAGCAGGTCGACCGTCTCCGGCGTCAGCTCGGGCCGGCCGAGGTCGTCCCAGCGCCGGCGCATGCCCGGGCCGAGGTGCTCCAGCAGGTGCCGGATGCCGGCCGGCCCGCCACCGAGGTGGTAGCTCTGGAACGGCCCGGCCGTGGCCCAGCGGACCCCGACCGACTCGGTGACGACCGTGTCCAGCTCCTCGGGCGTGACCACGCCGGAGAGCACCAGGTGCACGCACTCGCGGAACAGCGCGGACTGCAGCCGGTTGGCGACGAAGCCGCCGATCTCCTTGCGCAGCACGACCGGGCGCTTGCCCAGCGCCGTGTAGAAGGCGACCGCCGCGTCGACCTGCTCCGGGGAGGTCTGCTGGCCCGGGACCACCTCGACGAGCGGGACGACGTGCGGCGGGTTGAAGGGGTGGCCGACCAGCACCCGGCCGGGCTCGGTCATGTCCTGGCCCATGTCCGTCGGCATCAGACCTGAGGTCGACGACAGCAGCAGCGCCTCCCGCGGCGCCGCCTGCTCCACCCGTACGAACAGGTCGCGCTTGAAGTCGAGGTCCTCCGGTCCGTTCTCCTGGACGACGTCCGCGCCGGTCACGGCCGCCTCGAGGCCGTCGGCGACCGTGAGCCGGCCGAGCAGGTCCTCGGGCCCGTACGGCCCGCCCGGCAGCGTCCCGGCGAGCTGACGGGCCGCGCGCTCGAGCTCCTCCGCCAGGTCCGGCCGGGGGTCGGTGACCCGCACCTGGAGGCCGTGGGCGGCGAAGAGCACCGCCCAGGACAGGCCGATCGTGCCGGCGCCGATCACCGCTGCTGTGCGCTGCGTCACACCGCTCATGCGCGGGTCGTGCCCCGACGGCGCGGGCCTCACCCGCGTTCAGCCGAGGTAGCCGACGATGCCCTTCGCGAGCGCCGCCGCGACCAGCTCCTGGCCGGCGCCGCTGCGCAGCCGCGCCGCGTCCTGGGCGTTGGCCAGGTTGCCGGCCGACACCAGCAGGGCCGGGACGTCGGAGCGGTTGAGCAGCCCCACGTCCTTGCGCAGGAGCAGGCCGTCCTCGCCCCGCGCCGTCGAGGCCGTGAGCCCGTCGGCGACGAGGGCGTCGCGGACCGCCCGGCCGAACCGTGCGGAGGCCTCCGCGATGTCGTCGGTGTAGCCCTCCAGCGGGGCCGGGCGCAGCACGGTGAAGCCCTGCTCGGCGGCCGGCAGGCCCTCGGCGTGCAGCGAGAGCAGGACGTCGGCGTCGTCGGCCGTCGCGGCCCGGTCGGGGAAGCAGGGGCCGTCGCCCTTGTCGGCCGTACGGGTCAGCACGACCTCCGCGCCGAGGGCCTCGAGCCGGCGCTTGAGCGCGTTCGCGGTGCGCAGGGCGAAGGCCGACTCGGCGAAGCCGTCCGCCGAGGTCGCGCCGACGGTGTCGCAGGCGGCCTTCGCCCCGCCGGCGTCGAGCAGCTGACCGATCTTCGCCTGGTTGGTGACGTTGTCGCGGTTGTGGCCGGGGTCCAGCACGACGGTGCGGCCGGCCAGCGGGCGCCCGGTCAGGACGGTGCTGGTCGCGCTGGGGGAGCTGCTGGGGGAGGCGCTGGGGGAGGCGCTCGGCAGCGGGCTGGCCGAGGGCGACGGCGCAGGGCCCGCGGCCGCCCTGCCCGCCGGGCGTGCCGACGTGACGTCCATGACCGCGCTGCTGATCAACCCGACCGCGGCCACCAGGCAGAGCCCCGCTGCGACCGCGTAGACGAGCAGCCGGCTCTGCGCGTCACCCATGGCGTCCTGAGTACCAGACCGGGCCGCGCGCCGGCAGGCATGGCGCGCCGCGGAGAGGGCAACGAGGCCTCATGGAGCACTTCGAGATCGCGACCGTTGCCGAGAAGAGCGCGGACTTCCGCCGCGTCCTGTGGACCGGCGAGCACACCCAGCTCGTCATCATGACCATCCCCCCGGACGGCGAGATCGGCGTCGAGACCCACGACGAGAACGACCAGATCCTGTCCTTCGTCAGCGGCATCGGCCGGGCGATCGTCGACGGGAAGACCAAGCAGGTGAAGCCCGGCGACGTCGTCGTCGTCCCGGCCGGCGTCGAGCACAACTTCAAGAACGCCGGCCCCAACCCGCTGGTGCTCTACACGGTCTACGGCCCGGCCGACCACGCCGACGGCGCGGTGCACCACACCAAGGAGGAGGCCGACGAGGCCGAGGAGTCCGGCAAGGACGAGCCCCCCACCAGCTGACCCCCCGGACGCCGAGAGTCGCGCTGCGCCCCGCTTGCTGCCAGCAAGCGGGGCGCAGCGCGACTCTCGCGCAGGTGGGGGTGGGCGGGGCGGGTCGATCAGGCCCGGCGGCGCAGCGTCGTGACGAGGCCGACCGCGCCGAGGACGACCAGCAGGACCGCCCCGACGGCCAGCCCGTCGAGCCCGCGGCCGGCGGCGTCCTGCACGAGGTAGCCGCCGCCGAGGACCAGCAGGACCAGGCCGAGGACGAGGGAGACCGGGTCGAAGCGCGTGGACCTCGGACGCGCGGGGCTCAGCCACGACGCACCTCCAGCGAGCCCAGGCCGACGTGCAGGTCGAGCTCGACCTGCGGGGGACCGGTGCCGACGACCTCCTCGCGGTGGACGTCGGTGCCGTCGCTCGTCTCCGTCGCCGGGCAGGCTGATCTCGCCGGCCCGCACGTCGGCGGTCACGGCGAGCGTCATGCCGTCGGGCACCAGGACGATGAGCTCGCCGACGCCGAGGTCCGCGCTGACCCGGGTGCCCGGCGTGAGGGGGAGCTCGCGCAGGTCGAGGGTCGCCTAGCCGATGCCGAGGCGGTGCGAGCTGCTGCCGGTGGCGACCCACGTCCGCTCGCCGATGCCGCCGCGCAGGGCGCCGCCGTCGAGCTGGGCCGGGACCAGGGCGAGCGCGAGCAGGACGCCGACCAGGGCCAGCCAGCGGGCCCGCCCCCACACCGACCCGACGACCAGGCCGGCGCCCAGGCACATCAGGCCGACCGCGAGGACACGGCCGCTGGTCAGGTCGCCCAGGCCGAGGACGACGCGGAGCCCGAGCAGCACGCCGCAGACCAGCGCGGTGGCGCTGAGCACGACCGGGCCGAGGCGCGAGCGACGGCGGGGGACGACGGCGGTGTACGAGGGCGCTGGTGCTGCCCAGGCCGGCTCCGGCCAGTCGGGACCGGCACCGGCAGCGGCGGCGGGGGCCAGGCCGGCCCGACGGAGGGTGCGGACCAGTCGACGGCCGGCTCGGTCGGCAGCCCGGCGGGCGGGGGCGGCGGCGGCGTACCCGCGCTGCGGCGGGAGAAGACGAGCCAGCCCAGGCCGCCGAGGACCGCGGCCGGCACGAGCAGCCGGGGGCGCTCGGTGGCGAACAGGGCCACCACGACCGCCGCGATCAGCGGCAGCAGCGGGAACGGCCAGGAGAGCGACAGCGAGGCGGCCAGGCGCTCCCCGCGGGACGGGCCGGCGCCTTCTTCCGGCAGCAGCACCCACGCGATGACGTAGAGCACGACGCCGACGGCGCCGAACAGGACGAGCAGGACGGCGCTGACCCGCCACAGCAGCGGGTCGGTGCCGGTGTAGCGGCCCAGGCCCTCGCACACGCCGGCGAGCTTGCGGTCCCGGGGACGGACGAGGCGGCTCGGCGCCGTCGGCAGCAGCGGCGGCTGCAGGGTCTCGGTCATGGCAGCGACGATCGTGCCGCAGCGGGTGCCCCGGCATCGGGGTGCGACCCTGACTCGTCCCTGGGATCGGCCCCGGGAGCCGCACACGGGCGCCGGTCGGTGCGACGCTTGCGCCGTGGACGTGACGCTGCAGGCCCCCGCGACGCCGAAGGTGGTGCGCCGCCTCGACGGCCGCGTGCTCGCCGGCGTCGCCGGGGGCGTCGCCGCCCACCTCGGGCTGCCGGTCCTGGTGGTCCGGGTGGCGTTCGCGGTGCTCGCGATGGCCAACGGCGCGGGCGTCCTGGTCTACGCGGCGCTGTGGTTCCTCGTCCCGCTGGACCCGCAGGGCGGGGAGCCCGCGGCCCGCTCGCGCGAGGGCTGGCTGCAGCTGCTCTCGCTCGGCGCGCTCACCGTCGGCGGGCTGCTGCTGCTCAGCAGCACGTCCGGTGCGCTCGGCTCGTTGCTGCCGCTGCTGCTGGCCGCGGCGGGGGTCGCCGTGGTCTGGCGGCAGGCCGACGAGGCGCAGCGCCGCCGCTGGCTGCAGACCGGCTCCAAGGGGGCGCTGGTCCGCAGCGTCCTCGGTGCCGGGCTGCTGATCGCCGGGCTGGCCGGCTTCCTGGCCGCGCGCGGCGAGCTCGGCGCCGCCCGCGACGGCCTGCTGTCCACCGGGATCGTGGTCGCCGGGCTGGCGCTGCTGGCGGGGCCGTGGGTCAGCAGCACGCTGGCCGAGCTGGGGAGCGAGCGGCGCGCCCGCATCCGCTCGCAGGAGCGGGCCGAGGTGGCCGCCCACGTGCACGACTCGGTGCTGCAGACCCTCGCCCTCATCCGCAAGGCGGCCGACGACCCGCGCGAGGTCAGCCGGCTCGCCCGGAGCCAGGAGCGCGAGCTGCGCGGCTGGCTGTACGGCCCGGCACCCCGACGAGCCCTCCGCCGGCACCCTCGCCGTCGCCCTCGAGCAGGCCGTCGCCTCGGTGGAGGAGGCCACCGGCCTCGCCGTCGAGTCGGTCGTCGTCGGCGACTGCCCCCTCGACGAGCGCACCACCGCGCTCGTCGCCGCAGCCCGGGAGGCCCTCGTCAACGCCGCCAAGCACGCCGGGGTGACCACCGTGTCGCTCTACGCCGAGGTCACGCCCGAGCGGGTCGAGGTCTTCGTCCGCGACCGCGGCCAGGGCTTCGAGCCCGACGCCGTGCCGGGTGACCGCAAGGGCCTGGCCGAGTCGGTCGTCGGCCGGATGGCCCGCCACGGCGGGCGGGCCGTCGTCGTCAGCGCCCCCGGCGAGGGCACCGAGGTACGGCTGGAGGTGCCCCGTGGCTGACCGCGTCCGCGTGCTGCTGGTCGACGACCACCGGCTCTTCCGGTCGGGCGTGCGCGCCGAGCTGGCCGAGGAGGTCGACGTCGTCGGCGAGGCCGAGTCGGTCGCGCAGGCCGTCGCGCTGGTGGCGCTCGACGGCGCCGGACGTCGTGCTGCTCGACGTGCACATGCCGGACGGCGGCGGCCTCGCGGTCCTGGCCCAGGTCGGCGACTCGGCGCCCGACACCCGCTTCCTCGCGCTGTCGGTCTCCGACGCGGCCGAGGACGTGATCGCGGTGGTGCGGGCCGGCGCCCGCGGCTACGTCACCAAGAGCATCTCCGGGCCCGACCTCGCCGACGCGGTGCGCCGGGTGGCCGGCGGCGACGCGGTCTTCTCCCCGCGGCTGGCCGGCTTCGTGCTCGACGCCTTCCGCGGCCCGGCGCCGACGCCCCCGCCCGCCGAGCAGGACGAGGACCTCGACCGGCTGACCGGGCGCGAGCAGGAGGTGCTGCGGCTCATCGCGCGCGGCTACGCGTACAAGGAGGTCGCGAAGGAGCTCTTCATCTCCGTCAAGACCGTGGAGACCCACGTCTCGTCGGTGCTGCGCAAGCTCCAGCTGTCGAACCGGCGCGAGCTGTCGCGCTGGGCGGCGGCCCGCCGGCTGGTCAGGAGCCCCTGAACAACGCGCTGTCCTGCTGCGCGACGCCTCGGACGCCCTCCGGCGGCGTTGTCGTCGTCGCCGGTAGAACACCGCTACCGGCGACGACTCCGCCTTGCCGGCGGCCGCCCGTGACGCCGCTCGCTACGGACGGCGTTGTTCAGCGGCCTCCTAGGAGGAGCGCTCGGCGAGCAGGACCGGGATGACCCGGTCGGTCTTCTCCTGGTACTCCGCGTAGGGCGGGAACGCCGCGACGCACCGCTCCCACCAGACGGCCTTGTCCTCGCCGGTGATCTCGCGGACGGTCATGTCCCAGACCTCGGTGCCGTCGCGGAGCTCGATGTTCGGGTCGGCGAGCACGTTGGCGTACCAGACCGGGTGCTGCGGTGCGCCGCCGAGGCTGGCGACGAGGGCGTAGACGCCGTCGTGCTCGACCCGCATGAGCGGCGTCTTGCGCAGCTTGCCGCTCTTGACGCCGCGGTTGGTCACGAGGACCACCGGCATCCCGCGCAGGGTGGTGCCCTCGGTGCCGCCGGAGCTCTCGATCAGCTCCACCTGCTTGCGGACCCACTCGGTCGGACTCGGCTCGTACTCACCCTGAAGCGGCATGCGCCCAGTAGACCAGCAGGAGTCGCCGGCCCCGCGGCGAAGTGGGTCGCATGCGCTTCCGGACCGCTCTCGCCGGCCTGCTCGCCCTCGGTGCCCTCGGCGTCCCCGCCGCGCACGCCGGGGACCAGCGGGTCGCCTTCCGCGACGCCTCCGGCATCGACGTCGTCGGGACGAAGCGGGTCAGCGACCGGGAGTACGCCGTCCGCGTGCAGACGCCCGCCCTCGGCCGGGCGGTCGACGTCCGGGTGCTGCTGCCGCAGGGGTACGACCCTGCGGCGGCCCGGCGCTACCCGGTCCTCTACCTCTTCCACGGCACCAGCGGCCGGGCGTCGGACTGGGTGGAGCAGGGCGACGCGCGCGCCGCCGACGGCCGCGGACGCCGGTCATCACCGTCATGCCCGACGCGGGCTTCGACGGCAACGGCGGCGGCTGGTTCGCCGACTGGGTCGACACGACGACCGCGCTCGGCCCGTCGCGCTGGGAGACCTTCCACATCCGCCAGGTCGTGCCGTGGGTCGACCGCAACCTGCGCACGGTCGCCACCCGCCAGGGACGCGCGATCGCCGGCCTGTCGCAGGGCGGCTTCGGCGCGATGAGCTACGCCGCCCGCCACCCCGACCTGTTCGCCTCCGCGGCGTCCTTCTCCGGCGCTCCCGACATCGACCGCGACCCGGAGGCCGCCGCCGGTGCCAACGCGGTCATCGCCGCCACCAACGTCGGCCTCAACGGCGTGCAGCCCGACGCGACCTTCGGCCCGCGCGCCACCCACGAGGCCAACTGGCAGGGCCACGACCCGGCGACCCTCGTGGAGAACCTGCGCGCGACCGGCCTGCACCTGTGGACCGCGACCGGCGCCAACGGCGAGTACGACAGCGGGCCGAACCCCGGCGGCACCGGGATCGAGGCGCTCACGCACCAGGCGTCGGTGCGCTTCCACCAGCACCTGGAGGAGGCCGGCATCCCGAGCGGCTTCCACGACTACGTCTACGGCACGCACACCTGGGCCTACTGGGCGCGCGACCTGCGGGAGTACCTCCCGGCGATGCTGCGCGACCTGCGCACGCCCCGCACCCCGGCCGCGGTGTCCTACACCTCGGTCGACCGGCGCTGGACGCAGTGGGGCTGGTCGGTCGCCGTCGACCGCCGGGCCGAGCAGGAGCTCACCACGCTGTCGGGCGCGACCGCGAAGGGCTTCGCCCTGCACGGCACCGGGACCGCCACCGTGACGACGCCGCGGCTCTACCGCCCGGGCAGCCGGGTGACGGTGGACGGGCGGACCGCGACGGTCGCCCGCGACGGCCGGCTCACCGTGACCGTGCCGCTCGGGCCGCTGCCGACCACCGTGCGCGTGGCGGTCGGCTGAGGGTTACTGCCCCCTGAGCGGGGCGGTCGCGAACTCGCGCATCCCCTCGGCCAGGCCGACCGACGCGGTGAAGCCGAGCTCCTCGCGGGCCCGCTCGGGCGAGGCGACGACGTGGCGGACGTCGCCGAGGCGGTACTGCGCCGGTGACGACCGGCGCCGGGCCGTCCGCGGCCAGCGCCGCGGCGACCTCGCCGATGGTCGACGGCGTGCCGCTGGCGACGTTGTAGGCCCGCAGCGTCCCGGGCTCGAGGGCTGCGTCGAGGGCCAGCACGTTGGCCCGCGCGACGTCGCCGACGTGCACGAAGTCGCGCTGCTGCGCGCCGTCCTCGAACACCCGTGGCGCCTCGCCGCGGGCCAGCGCCGAGCGCCAGAGCGAGGCGACCCCGGCGTACGGGGTGTCGCGCGGCATCCGCGGGCCGTAGACGTTGTGGTACCTCAGCGCGGCGACCGTGCCGCCGGTGCCGCGCGCCCAGGAGGCGGCCAGGTGCTCCTGCGCGACCTTGGTCGCGGCGTAGACCGAGCGCGGGTCGAGCGGCGGCGTCCTCCGGGACCAGGCTGCCACGCGAGCGCCTCGCCGCAGACCGGGCAGGGCGGCTCGAACCGGCCGGCGTCGAGGTCGGTGACCGCCCGCGGCCCGGGCCGCACCACCCCGTGCGCGGGGCAGGCGTAGCGGCCCTCGCCGTAGACGACCATCGAGCTGGCCAGCACCAGGCGCGGCACCTCGGCGCGGGCCATCGCCGCGAGCAGCACCGCGGTGCCGAGCTCGTTCACGCCGACGTAGTGGGGGAGGTCCTGCAGGTCGACGCCGAGCCCGACGACGGCGGCCTGGTGGCAGACGGCGTCGAAGCCGCTCAGGTCGGGGCACTCGCGCACGTCGCCGTGGACCTGCTCGGCGCGCGGGTCCAGGTGGGCCGGCCAGCCGTCCGGGTGCACGTCGGGCAGCAGCGCGTCGAGCACGACGACCTCGTGGCCGGCGTCGAGCAGCAGCGGGGCGATCGTGCCGCCGATGAACCCGGCGCCGCCGGTCAGCAGCACCCTCACCGGCGGCGCGCGCGGGTCAGGGCGAAGAGCAGGGCGGAGCCCCCGAACAGCACCGCGACGACCGCGAGGTAGCGCGCCAGGTAGACGTCCTGGTCGAGCCCGCTGGCGTAGGAGAAGGACCCCTCGCTGTGCTGGGTGATGACCGGCCAGAACACCAGCAGCAGCAGGCCGGACAGCAGCGCCGGCACGCGCACCCAGTTGACCGACCCGGGGGCGGACCGCCGGGGCTTCAGGGACCGGTCGGCCAGCGCGTAGAGCGGGTAGAGCACGAGGTCGTGCGCGATGACCGCGCCGAGGAACCACACCGCGATGCGCACGCCCTGCGGCCCGTCGAGCACCCGCAGCACGACCGCGCCGGACAGGGCGAGGCAGCCGAGCAGGGCGAGCAGGTGCAGCGGCGAGGAGCCGTACACCCGCCGGAAGGCGCTCATGCAGGGAACTCGAGCGTCGAGACCCACTTGGTGTTGTGCACGCCGGGCAGCGCCGGGACGATGATCCGCGCCGGGTAGCCGTGGTCGAGCGACAGGTCGGCGCCGTTCACCTCCAGCGCGAGGAGCGCGTCGGGCTCGTCGAAGACGTGGCCGCCGAGGGTGACCCGGCCGAAGGCGCCCGCGCGCTCGAGGGAGACGACGCGCACCGAGGCGGGGTCGACCGAGCCGGCCAGCTCGCGCAGGTCGCGCAGGCGCACCCCGGTCCAGGTCTGCACCGTCGACCACCCCTCGACGCAGGCGATCGGCAGCTCGGCGGTGTGCTGCGGCATGGCCAGCAGGTCCGCCCGGCTGAGCCGTACGGGGGTCGGGCCGACCAGCTGCAGCGTCCAGCCGGGGCTCATCGCGGCCTCCTCGACGCCCGCGCCGCTCGCCGTCCGGTTGACCTGGAAGTCGGTGGGGCCGTCGCCGTACGACCGGCCGCGCGGGGACAGCAGCGCGGTCGGGCGGACCGCGTCGCCGAGGGTCTGCCCGACGGAGACGACGGTGACCAGGCCGGCGGCGCCGCCGACGAGCGCCAGGGCGCCGCGCCGGCTGATGGTCGGCTCGGCGGGGGACAGGGCGACCAGGCCGTCGGGGTCGTACGGCTCGGGGCGGGTCGCCGACACCGGTGTCCGCAGCTCGCCGCGCAGCGACCGTCCGCGCAGCGACCGCAGCATGACGGGCAGCTTGAGCACCACGTGGGTCAGGAAGGCCGCGATGAACACCCAGGCGCCGTAGTAGTGGCCGGTGTAGAAGTCGAAGCCGAAGACGTAGTCGTACTGGATGTTGAGCACGCCGGTGGCCAGCTCGAACAGGATGCTGCCGACGAGCAGCGCGATGGTCAGCCGCTCGACCAGCTGCGCCACCGACCGGGCCGGCGGCCAGGCGAACAGCTTCGGGATGACCGACCAGAGCTTGCTGAGCACGACCGGGACGAGGGCGAGCCCGAGCGTGACGTGCAGCCCCTGGTTGAGGCGGTAGAGCCAGGACGGGCTGGTGGGCCAGGAGAAGTACGGCAGGCGCAGGAAGCCCGGGTCGGCCGGGAAGGCGTTGCCGGGGAAGCGCGGCTCGTAGGCGGCGTAGGACATCAGGCCGGTGACGATGACGACGGGCAGGCTGACGAGCAGCACCGCGCCGAGGACGGCGGTGAGCCACGGCCCGCGGATCGGGCTGCGCCAGACGGTCGGGTCGAGCAACCGCAGCGGTGGCTTGGCGCGCTCGAGCGCCGCCCAGAGCGGGCGCGGCCAGCCGTGCTGCGGGCCGTCGCCGGCTCCGTCGGGCTGGACCTGCGCCGCTGCGGTCATGCAGCGATCATGTCGTGGAGAGCGCGGCGAAGTGCCGGCCCTGGGCGTGCCACGTCTCGGTGACGGCCAGCCCGGCGCGGGCGGCGACGTCGGGCACGTCGTCGACGCTCACGTGGGCCCACGGGAACCAGTCGCTGGCCCGGTCGCCGTCCTCGAGCCGCACGCTCACCGGCCCCGTCGCGGTGGCCGGCGGGTCGAGCTCGACCAGGACGCGACCGCCCGGGGCCAGCAGCGAGCGGACCCGGCGCAGCAGGCCGACCGGGTCCCCGCCGATGCCGATGTTGCCGTCGGCGAGCAGGACGGTCGACCAGCGGGTGTCGTCGAGCACGGGGTCGTAGATGGAGGCGTGCAGCACCTGGCCGCCACCGCTGCGGGCCAGCTCCACGGCGACCGGGGCGACGTCGAGGCCGGTGCAGGAGATGCCGGCGCCGAGCAGCGCCCGGACGAGCCGGCCGGGGCCGCAGCCCACGTCGAGGGTGGCGCCGTCGCAGCGGGCGAGCAGGCCGTCGTCGCCGGGCGCGGCGACCGAGGCCCAGCGCGGGACGTCGAGCGGGAGGGCGTGGCCGTCGGCGTAGCGCACCCGGGTGCGGCCGGTGCCGCGCAGCGCGGCCTCGTACAGCTCGACCGGGCTGGTGCGGGTCAGCGGGGCGGTCATGCCGCGACCGCCAGCAGCTGCGCCAGCGCGCTGTCGGCGGGCAGCTCGGCCAGGACGGCGTGCAGGTCCTCGACGAGGTCGATGTCGCGCAGCTGGGGGAGCTCGGTCGTGGCCAGGCCGAGCTCGGCGAGCCGGGCGGCCTGCGCGTCGCCGGTCGAGGCGGTCGACATCGGGACGCCGGAGAAGGCGTGGTCGTGCGGGGCGTGCAGGCCGAGCGCCCACCAGCCGCCGTCGAGGGCGCGGCCGAGGACGGCGTCGGTGGTCAGCAGCTGCTCGACCGCGTCGGTGAGCAGCACCGGGGTGACCTGCGGGGTGTCCATGCCGACCAGCAGCATCGGCAGCGGGCAGTCGGCGGCCGCGTCGGCGAACGCGCCGGTCAGCCGCTCGGCCAGGCCGCCGTCGCGCTGCGGGAGGACGGTCCAGCCCGCCGGCACCCAGGGCCCGGGGGTGCCGTCGAGGACCAGGACGCGCCGGCGCACCGGCGTGCGGTCGACGGCGGCGAGGGTGTCGCGCAGGGCGGCGAGGGCGACGTCGGCCGCCTGCTCGGGGGTCAGGGCCGGCGACAGGCGGGTCTTGGAGCGGCCGGGGCGCGGCTGCTTGGCGATCACGAGGAGCTGCGCCTCGAGGGGACGGGTCACGGTCTCCTCCTGCCCTGCTGGATGGGGGCGGAACGTCTGCGGGGAGCGGACGGTGTCCGCTCCCCGCAGGGTCGTGCTGTGAGGACTAGCTGCCCGCGAGGGTGATCTTCGCGATGCCGACGGGCGTGTACGCCTTGAGGGCGTCGATCTTGTAGGTCTTGTTCAGCAGGTCAGCAGCCTCGGGGCTGAGCTTGACCTCGGTGCCCTCGAGGACCGGCGCGCCGCCCTCCATCTTCAGCGGCTCGAGGGTGCGGCCGTCGAGGAAGAACAGCGGGGCGTCCTGGATGACCGACTCGCCGTTGGCGGAGACGTCACCGAACAGCATCGACTTGCCGGGGTCCACGTCGAAGTTGGTGAGCTCGACCTTGGTGCCACCGGCGGTCAGCGACAGGCCGGAGCCCTCGTGGTTGATGATGCCCTGCACGTAGGGGTCACCGGAGGGCTGGGTGCCGGGGGTGTAGTAGGTGGCGTTGCCACCGGTGATCGGGAAGCTCAGGGTGCCGGTGGCGGCGTCGAGCTTGGCGGTGCCGACGGTGCCGGGGGTGACCATGAGGCTGGTGAGGCCGGCGACGAAGTCGGGGTTCAGGGTGACCTCGGTCATCTTGCCGGTCAGGGTCTGCAGGACGGCAGCGGGCTTCGCGGCCTCGCTGCCCGAGCCGGCGTCGGCCTCGTCGTCGCCACCGCAGGCGGACAGCGACAGGGCGAGCGCGCCGGCGACGGCGGCGGTCGTGAACTTCATGGACTTCGTGGAACGCATGGTCAGGGTGTCCTCTCGGAAGACGGGCGCGGGCTGCGCTGCCGTGCTCTCGAGTAGTCCTTCGGAACTAGTCCGCCAGCGGTTGGGTCGGCCGGCGAAGTCGTCGGGGTGACGCCCGTCACGCGCCTACGCTGCGGCCGTGTCCCAGCGCCGCCCAGCGTCCGCGACCGGCGGTGCCCCTGCCTCGGCCTGCTGGTCGCGGGCGCGGTCGAGGTCTGGCTGGCCCGCCGGACCGCGCTGCCGGGCGGCATCCTCGAGCGCCGCTACGCCCTGCTGGCCGAGATCGGCGGCTGGTGGCTGGCTGCCGTCTGCGCGCTGCTCTGCGTCCGGGCCCTGCCGCGCCGGACCGCGGTGCTCGTGGTCCTCGGCCTGGCCGTCGTCGTCCGGGTGGCGGCCCTGTCGGAGAAGGCCCCGCTGTCGGACGACCTCTACCGCTACGCCTGGGACGGCATCGTCCAGAGCGACGGCACCGACCCGTACCGCTACCCGCCCGAGGCCGACGAGCTCGCCGGCCTGCGCAACGACTGGCTCTTCCCGCCGGCGTGGACCGAGCGCGACCGCATCTCCCGCATCAACCGGGAGGGCGTGCGCACCATCTACCCGCCGGTCGCCGAGGCGTGGTTCTGGGTGGAGCACCAGGTGCTCCCGCTCGCGTGGAAGGACCTCGGGTACGAGCTCGCCGGGCTCGCCCTCGACCTCGCGCTGCTCGCGGTGCTGCTCGCGATGCTCCGGGCGCAGGGGACCGACCCGCGGTGGGTCGCCCTCTACGCGCTCGCGCCGCTGCCCGCGCTCGAGTCGGTGCAGAACGCCCACGTCGACACGCTCGGAGTGCTCTTCGTCCTCGGCGCCCTCGCGCTGGCCCGCCGCAGGCCCGGGGCGGCCGGGGCGGTGCTGGCGCTCGCCGCGCTGACCAAGATCTACCCCGGCCTGCTGCTGCCGCTGCTGCTGCGCCCGGGTCCCGGCCGGTGGCGCGCGCTCGGCGCCTTCGTCGGGGTGTCGGTCCTGGCCTACCTGCCGCACGTGCTGGCCGTGGGCACCGAGGTGGTCGGCTACCTGCCCGGCTACCTGCAGGAGGAGCGGTACGGCGAGGGCGAGCGCTACCTGCTCGTCGGCCTGACCGGGCTGCGCGGCACGCCGGCCACGCTCGTCGTGGGGGCACTGCTGCTGGCCTGGCTGGTCGTGCTGCTGCGGCGCGACCTGCCGCTCGCCGTGTCGGGGACGCTGCTGCTGACCGGGGTCTTCCTGCTCAGCACACCGGTGCAGCCCTGGTACGCGCTGCTGCTGCTCGCCCTCGCCGTCCTCGCCCGGTCGTGGGAGGCGCTGGCGGTGGCCGCGGCGGCGTACCCGCTGTTCTTCGCCACCATCCTGGACGGGCCGGCGGCGACCGCGGGACGGGTGTCGTACGGCGCGGCCGCGCTCGTGGTGCTGCTCAGCTGGGCGCGTCGCGCACGCGGATCCGCACCGCGCGGAACAGCTCCGGTGCCGACCGCAGCACGGTGAGCCGCGGGTCGGGCACGTCGAGCAGCCGCTCGACGACCAGGGGCAGCAGCGGAGCCAGCCGCCGGTCGGCCAGCACCTGCTCGACGGCGGTGCGCTCGCCGCCGGTGACCACCGCGTCGAGCCGGGCGACCTCGGGCAGCAGGACCCGCACGGCGTTGTCGGCGGCGGCCTGCAGGGCGACGGTCGCCTGGTTCTCCCGCCGCCGGGCGAAGCGCTGCTGCGACTGCCCGCCCGCCGCGATCCGCCCGTGCACCTGCCGGCTGCCGACCTTGCTGGCCTCCAGCGCCGTGCCGCGGAAGACCCCCGCCGCGTAGCCGCCGAGCCGCACCAGCAGCACCCCGACGACCAGGTCGCCGGGGACCAGCTCGTCGCGCACCGGGGCGTACGGCGGCTCGCACTCTGCCCGCGCCCCGTCGGCGCCGACCGCGGTCGCGCCCTCCCAGGTCACCGCGCCGTGGCGCTCCGCGAAGCCGGCCAGCCAGTGGTCCAGCCGCTCCGGCGCGACCTGCACCCAGCGCCCGCCACCGGCCGCGGGAGTGCTGCGAGGGAGGGCCACGGGGGCAGTCTCGCGCGTACCGTCGTCCCGTGGTCTGGACGTCGGTGCCGAGCCCGGTCGGCGACCTGCTCGTGGTCGCGGACGCGGGAGCGCTGGTGAAGCTGCACTTCCTGCCGTGGACCCCGCCGGACGAGCCGCCCGCGCCGGACGACCCGCTGCTGGCCGAGGCCGCCCGGCAGCTCGGCGAGTACTTCGCCGGCGAGCGGCACGACTTCGACCTGCCGGTCGCACCGCCCGGGACGCCGTTCCAGCGCCGCGTCTGGGAGGAGCTGCGCCGCATCCCGTACGGCACCACCACGACGTACGGCGCGATCGCCGACGCGGTCGGCTCGCCGTCGGCGGTCCGGGCGGTGGGTGCGGCGAACGGGCGCAACCCGGTCGGGATCGTCGTCCCGTGTCACCGCGTGGTCGGCAGCGACGGCCGGCTGCGCGGGTTCGGCGGAGGTGTGGAGCGCAAGGAGCAGCTGCTGGCCCTGGAGAGCCTCGCGCTCTTCTAGGCTGTGCGCGTGGTCGACCTGGTGCTCGCGACGCTGACCCTCGCCCTGATCGTGGTCGTCGTCGGCGCGGCCGGGCTGGCGCTGACCGTCGTGCCGTTCGTGCGCACCGTCGACATGGCCGAGCAGCGCGGGCTGTCGACCGCGCGCGCCGGGGCCTTCGCGCTGGCCCTCATCGCGCTCGGGCTGCTCGGTGCGCTGGTCGTCTACCGCGGCGACCGGCCGACGGCGCTGCTGCTCGTGCCGCTGGTGCTGACCTGGGCCGGCCCGCTCGCGATGTCGCTGCTCGAGAGGGGCCAGACCCGGCTCGCCGGCCGCGCCGGGGAGCACATCCGCTAGCTCAGCTGGTGTCCATCACCCGGAAGCCCTCGGCGAGGCGGCCCTCCGGGAGCCCGGCGGCCTTGGCGTTGCGGCCCAGCCACATCCGCAGCATCCCCTCGAGGTCGTCCATGTGGGCGGTCTGCGACTCGTGCCGGCGCAGCGCCTCGACCTTGCGCTCGAAGGTGTCGGTCACGTCGACGTAGCGGTTGCTGCCGGCGCCCATCGACATCACCCAGGTCTCGGGGACCGACCACGCCTCCAGGCCCTCCGCGGCCAGCTCGAGGTGGGTGAAGGGGTTGCGCGCGTCGGGGTAGACGGCGCACAGCGCGGCCTCGCCGGCCGCCATGTGGTCGGGGTGGGAGGCACCGATGCGCTCCCAGTTGCGCTCCGGCGACTGCAGCAGGACCCGCTGCGGGCGCACCTGGCGGATCACCCGGGAGATGTCCCGGCGCAGGTCCATGGTGACCTCGAGCCGGCCGTCGCCGTAGCCGAGGAAGACGACGTCGTCGACGCCGAGCTCCTTGCCGGCGGCCCGCTGCTCGGCCTGGCGGATGCCGCCGATCTGGTCCCGCGGCACGTCCGGGTCGAAGCCGCCGGCGTCCCCGTCGGTGACGATGCAGTAGGTGACGTGCACCCCCGCGTCGGTCCAGGAGGCGATGGTGCCGCCGGCCCCGAAGTCCAGGTCGTCCGGGTGCGCCACGACGACCAGCGCCCGCTCCACCTCGCTGTCGTCCACGTCCCAGCCCTCCGTCGGTGCAGCTCGTCGCCCGTAGGCAATCATGGCTGCCGTGAGCGGGCGAGCGGGCATCCGGGGCGGGCGGCCGACGCGCGGCTTCCCGCCGGGCAGCGCGCAGGCCCTCGTCGCGGTCGTGCTCGGGCTCGTCCTCGCGGTCGTCGGGGTGCAGCGCGGCGACGTCGTGCTGGGCCGTCGTGTTCGTGGCGGTCGCGCTGCTCGGGGCGCTCCAGCTGGCCCGCCTGCTGCGGCGCTGATCTGTCGGGGGGCGGACCTAGACTGGTGCGGGTGACGCTCCCGTACGACGACCTCTACGCCCCGGCGGTCCTGAGCACCCCGGCGCCGTCGTCCGAGCGCCTCCTGGAGGGCCTCAACCCGCAGCAGCGGGAGGCCGTCACGCACGCCGGGTCGCCCCTGCTGATCGTCGCCGGAGCGGGCTCGGGCAAGACCAAGGCGCTGACGACGCGCATCGCCTACCTGCTCGGCGCGCGGGGCGTGCAGCCCGGCGAGATCCTCGCGATCACCTTCACCAACAAGGCCGCCGGCGAGATGAAGGAGCGCGTCGCCGCGCTGGTCGGCCGCCGCGCCAACGCGATGTGGGTGTCGACGTTCCACAGCGCCTGCGTGCGGATCCTGCGCGCCGAGGCGACCAAGCTGGGCTTCAAGAGCAGCTTCTCGATCTACGACTCGGCCGACTCGCAGCGGCTCATGACGCTGGTCTGCCGCGACCTCGACCTGGACCCCAAGCGCTTCCCGGCGCGGTCGATGAGCAACCAGGTCAGCGACCTGAAGAACGAGCTCATCGACTACGAGACCGCCCGCGACCAGGCCGACCGACGTCGTCCAGAAGCAGGTCGCCGAGGTCTACGCGACCTACCAGGCGCGGCTCAAGCAGGCCAACGCCATGGACTTCGACGACCTGATCATGTCGACCGTCGACCTGCTGCAGGCGTTCCCCGACGTCGCCGAGCACTACCGGCGGCGGTTCCGCCACGTCCTGGTCGACGAGTACCAGGACACCAACCACGCGCAGTACGTCCTGGTGCGCGAGCTGGCCGGCGCCTCCGCCGGGCGCGAGCGCGGGCCGTCGTCGCGCCGTCCCGACCGCCGAGCTCTGCGTCGTCGGCGACGCCGACCAGTCGATCTACGCCTTCCGGGGCGCCGACATCCGCAACATCATGGCGTTCGAGGAGGACTTCCCCGACGCCAAGGTCGTGCTGCTGGAGCAGAACTACCGCTCCACCCAGACGATCCTGTCGGCCGCCAACGCGGTCATCGCCAAGAACGCCGGCCGCAAGGACAAGCGGCTCTGGACCGACGCGGGCGACGGCGCGCAGATCGTCGGCTACGTCGCCGACAACGAGCACGACGAGGCCGCGTTCGTCGCGGAGGAGGTCGACAAGCTCACCGACGAGGGCGTCTGCAAGCCGTACGACGTCGCGGTCTTCTACCGGACCAACGCGCAGTCCCGCGTGTTCGAGGAGGTCTTCATCCGGGTGGGGCTGCCCTACCGGGTGGTCGGCGGCGTGCGCTTCTACGAGCGCAAGGAGGTCCGCGACGCGCTGGCCTACCTGCGCGTGCTGGCCAACCCGGCCGACGTCGTCTCGCTGCGCCGCATCCTCAACACCCCGCGGCGCGGCATCGGCGACCGGGCCGAGGCGTGCCTGGAGGCCTGGTCGACCCGCGAGCGGGTGCCGTTCGGCGACGCGCTGGTCCGCTGCGACGAGGTGCCCGGCATGGCCGCCCGGTCCGCGAAGGCGGTGCGCGAGTTCGCCGACCTCATGGACGAGCTGCGCGCCCTGGTCGAGGGCGGCATGCCGCCGGCCGAGGTGCTCGAGGCGGTCCTCGACCGCACCGGCTACTCCGCCGAGCTGGCCGCCAGCGTCGACCCGCAGGACGAGAGCCGCATCGAGAACCTCGCCGAGCTGGTCGGCGTCGCCCGCGAGTTCAGCGAGCGCAACCCCGAGGGCGGCGTCGCGGCGTTCCTCGAGCAGGTCTCGCTGGTCGCCGACGCCGACACGGTGCCCGGTGAGGGCGACGGCGTCGTCACCCTCATGACCCTGCACGCCGCGAAGGGCCTGGAGTACCCCGTCGTCTTCCTCACCGGCATGGAGGACGGCGTCTTCCCGCACCTGCGCACCCTCGGCGACGAGAAGGAGCTGCAGGAGGAGCGCCGGCTCGCCTACGTCGGCATCACCCGGGCCCGCGAGCGGCTCTACCTGTCCCGCGCCCACGTCCGCAGCGCCTGGGGCCAGACCTCCTACAACCCGGCGTCGCGCTTCCTCGACGAGGTGCCGCCGCTGCTGCTCGACTGGCGCCGCCTCGACACCGCCCCGTCCGGCCCGCCCGCCGCGCTGACCACCGCGGCCAACCGGCTGACCGGCACCGCCCGCGGCCGCACCGCCGGCCCGGGGCTGCGCGCGGTGCCGTCGCTCGAGGTCGGCGACCGGGTCAACCACGACACCTTCGGGCTCGGCGTGGTCACCGCCACCCGTGGCGCGGGCGACGGCGCCCAGGCCGAGGTCGACTTCGGCGCCGGCACCGGCGCCAAGTGGCTCCTCCTGCGCTACGCCCCGGTCGAGAAGCTGTAGCCGGCCGCCGGCCCGCCCGCCGTCCCCTGCCGCCCGGCCCCTGCGCCGCCCATCCCTCGCCGCCGCCCCCTCGCCGCTCCCCTCGCCGCCGCCCCCTCGCCGCCGCCCCCGCCGGCACGACGAGAGCCGGGGTGCGCCCCGCCGGCAGCCCTCGGCTCCGGCGCGCTCGACCCTCGCGCGAGGAGGACGCGACCGTCGGTCCTCGGCCCTGACGCGTGGCCTGCGTGCGGCACGTGACCCGGGCTGGAGCGTCCAGGCGGCACGCGCGTCGCTCTCCCGGGCGTGGTCCTTCCGGCTCCACCTGCCCCCGGCGGCATGCGGACGCCCCCGTACATGCGTCCGGAGGCATGTCTCCTCGCCCAGGCCCCGTCGCCCAGGCCACGTCGCCCAGGCCACGCTGCCGGGTCACGGCGGTCCTCCCACGCCCGGCTGGTCGTCAGCGCTCGTACGTGGTCAGAGCCCCACGAGAACGCTGACGATCACGGGGGCGCACCCGGAGCGGCGGGCTCGCTCGGCGGCGTCGCACGTCGCTCCCGTGGGTCGTGGTCCTTCCCGTCCGTATGCGCCCGGCGGGATGAGAGCGCCCCGTTCATGCCTCCGGAGGCATGTCTCTTCACGGAGGCAAGGTCGCCGCCGGGTCAGGGCCGTCGGGCGCTGGCAGACGGCCTGTCCCATGATGAGCTGCGGTCCTGGGGACCCTGGGCCCCGAGGGCCGCTGACGATCATGCCGTGCGCCGCCGGACAGCGCGAAGGCCCGGGCGGCGAGGTGCCGACCGGGCCTTCGGAGACGAGCTAGACGTCGACGCCGCTGGCGCGCAGCCAGGGGATCGGGTTGATGCTGCGGCCGCCGACGCGGACCTCGAAGTGCAGGTGCGGGCCGGTGGAGTGGCCGGTGGAGCCGACCCGGCCGATGATCTCGCCGGCGTTCACGGTGCCGCCGTGGACGAGGATCTTGCTCATGTGGGCGTAGGCGGTGACGACGCCGTCGGAGTGCTCGATGAGCACCAGGTTGCCGTAGCCGCCGTTGTTGTAGCCGGACTGGATGACCTTGCCGGCGCGGACGGCGCGGATGGACGACCCGTAGGCGGCGCCGAAGTCGATGCCGGCGTGCTGGCGGCCCCAGCGGCGGCCGAAGCTGGAGGTGAGCCCGCCGACTGCCGGGCGCACGGCCCGCCGCGACGGGGCCTCGGTCTCCTCGTCCTCCTGCTCCTGCTCGCCGGCCGGGGCGGCGGCGACGGGCGTGGGAGCCGGCAGCCGACGGGCGCGGCTGGCGCGGGCGGCGGCGAGGGCCCGCGCGGCCCGCTCCTGGGCGGCCACCTTCGCGGCGTTGTCGGGCACCGTGCCGGGCTCGACGAGGTCGAGGTCCTTGGCGTAGGTCATCTTGGGCAGGGGCACCGGCAGCGGGGTGACGCCGGCCGCCGAGGCGGCGCGCACGGGCTGGCTGTCGGCCGACGCCGCACCGGCGAGCCCGGCGAACGAGCCGCCACCCGTCGCCAGCAGCACGGCGGGGACGAGGACGGCGCCGCGCGCTCGCGGGGCAGCAGGGGCGCGGTGACGGCCCTTCTTGGCAGGCACGTGGGAAGACTCCGTGTCATCGGGGCGTGGCGGAACCCGCGCGACCCGGGCTGTGGACAACCGGCAGGCCGCACGCGCAGAGCCCGCGCTCCAGGGGTGCCGGAGGGCGGGCCGTTATGGGGATGTTATCCGAGCGGCCCCCCGCGCGTCGAGGCGGGTACCCCTCGAACAGATCACACCCGCCCCAGGCAGGACACCCGACCGGGTGGTCGAAGGGGGTCTCGAAGAGGCGTCGACGGGGGTTCAGGAGAGGGCGGCGCCGCGCGTCGCGGGAGCGCGTACGGGGGCCGTCGCCACCGCGGCAGGAGCGGTCGCGTCGATCGGCGTGACCCCCGGTGTCACCGTGCTGCCGTCCTCGTCGAGGTGCGCGAGCAGCTGGGCGATCTGGTGCACCACCGTGCCGTCGATCGGCAGCGACATGTGGCCGACGCCGCGCAGCAGCACGTTGCGCACCGACAGGTCGGGGTGCTCGATGCGGGCCGACCGCTTGGGCACCATCAGCTGGTCGAGGTCGCTCCAGAAGGCGACGAAGCGCGTGCGGCAGCCGGGCGCCGGCTCGGCCAGCTCGCGGACGAGGGCGGAGTCCGGCTGCATCTGGCGGACGAGCGGGGTCGGCAGCAGCCGCGCGGCCCAGGTGCCCGCGTGCGGCGAGCCCAGGCTGACCGCGGTGTGCACGCGGGCGTCCCCGCCCATCCGCTGGACGTAGTAGCGCGCGACCACGCCGCCCAGCGAGTGCCCCACGACGTGGACCCGCTCGTAGCCGGTCTCCTCGCAGGTCCGCTCGACCAGGCGGGCGAGGGCAGCGGCCGCCGTCCGTACGTCCTGGGTGAAGGGGCTGTAGTTCAGCGTGCGGACCTGGCCGAAGCCGCGGCGGCGCAGCGCCCGGCGCAGCAGCGTGAAGACCGAGCGGTTGTCGACGAAGCCGTGCACCAGCAGGATCGGCGTGCCGGCGGCGACGACGTCGCCCATGAGCAGGCTGCGCTGCAGCGGCGGCAGCTCGTCCAGGGTGAAGCGGTCGAGCTGCTCGCGCCCGGTCGGGGTGCCCCGCTCGGCCAGGATGCCCAGCGGGTAGAGCGCGGTGTGGGCGGCGAGCCAGGCGACCTCCGTGCCGGCGCCGACGAGCCCGGCCGGGCTGCAGAGCGTCCGCACCCCGAGGCGGGCCGTGCGGGCGACCCGGGACACGAGCCCTGCGGGCGTTACATGCACGCGGGTCTCCAGGGTCGGACGGGTGCTGCAGGTGCGAGCGGTCTACCGCAGGCGGGGTGGTCGAAACAGGACGACTAGCGCAGGGTGCCCGGGAGCGGCGCCGACCAGCGGGCGGCGCGCCGGGCCCGGCGCTCCAGCGGCTCCTGCGCGGACAGCGCGACCAGGTGCGCCGCCACCGCCCCCGGGTCGTCGACGACGGCGTCCGCGGCGCCCAGCGCGAGCAGGTCGGCCGGGGTGAGCCGCAGCAGCTCCGCGCAGTCGGCGGCCGGCTTGCGCAGCGCCGCGCTGGCGCCCTCGGGGCCGATGGCGGCGAAGTAGCTGTCGGGCGTCATCAGCACGAGGTCGCAGGCCGCCGCCGCGAGCGCGCCGCCGGAGCCGCCCTCGCCGTGCACCAGCGCGAGCGTGGGCGCGGGGCAGGTGAGCAGCGCGTCCAGGGCCTCGCCCATCGCCGGGGCGATGCCGTCCTCCTCGCTGGCGGTCGTCGGGTCCGCGCCGGGGGTGTCGACGAGCGAGAGGACCGGCAGGCCGAGCCGGCCGGCCAGCCGGTAGGCGCGGGTCGCCAGCCGGTAGCCGTCCGGGGTCGGGGCCGACCGCAGCCCGGCCGCCAGCGCGACCCCGACGACGGGCCGCCCGGCCAGCCGTCCGACGCAGGCGGCCACCGTCCGGTCGCCGTGCGGGGCGGCGAGGTCGACCCGGTCGGCGAGCAGCTGCCCGAGCAGGTCGAGCCCCGAGCGCGTACGGGCCCGGGTGCGCTGGACCTGCTCCCAGCCGCCGGCCGGCTCCGGCTGCAGGGAGGGCGGGGGAGCCGGCACGTCGACCGGTGCGGGGGCCAGGGCGGTGAGCGCGGCGTCCAGCCAGCCGACCACCTGCTCGCGCGGCAGGCAGGCGTCGACCAGGCCGGCGGCGGCGGCGGACGCGGCGGTGTGGCTGCCGGCCGGGGGCAGCGAGCCGGTCACCGCCTCGACCACGCGCGGCCCGGCGAAGCCGACGGTGGCGCCCTCGACCGCGACCCGCAGGTCGGCGGCGGAGGCGACGCTGATCCACACGCCGCCGGTGGTCGGGACGTCCGCGACCGACAGGTGCGGCAGCCCCGCCGAAGCCAGCTCGAGCAGCGCCAGCCGGGCCCGCGGGATGCCGACCAGCGCGGCCATCCCCTCCTGCAGCCGGGTGCCGCCGGAGCGGACCACGGTGACCAGCGGGACGCCGTCCTCCCGGGCCGCCACGGCCGCCGCGACCAGCACCGTCGCGTCGTCCTCGCCGAACGAGCCGCCGTGCACCGAGAAGTCCCAGAGCGCGGCGACGGCCCGGCCACCGGCGAGCCGCCAGGCGCTCACCGCCGTACGGGGCGTGTAGCCGGCCAGCCGGGAGGGGTTGCGCGCGAGAGCGGGGACGGGGAGCGCGGTCGCGCCCGTGAGCAGTGGCGCGCGCCAGTCGGAGGTCACGGGCGCGTACTCTCCCACCGCACCCGTCCCGTACCGCTCTGGAGGCCCCGGATGACCAGCGCCGGCCGTATTCGTGTCGTGGTCGCCAAGCCCGGTCTCGACGGGCATGACCGCGGGGCCAAGGTCGTCGCGCGCGCCCTGCGCGACGCCGGCATGGAGGTCATCTACACCGGCCTGCACCAGACGCCGGAGCAGATCGTCGAGACGACGATCCAGGAGGACGCGGACTGCGTCGGCCTGTCGGTGCTCTCCGGCGCGCACATGACGCTGTTCGCGAAGGTCATGGAGCTGCTGACCGCACGCGGCGCGACGGACGTCGTCGTCTTCGGCGGCGGCATCATCCCCGAGGACGACATCCCGGAGCTGCAGAAGCTCGGCGTCGCCACGGTCTTCACCCCGGGCGCGACCACGCAGTCGATCGTCGAGTGGGTCCGCGCCAACGTCGGGGAGAGCGCCCCCGCCTGAGGTGGCCCCCGTCACAAGGGGACCCCGGTCCGTTGCCGGTGCGCGGCACGTCAGTAACCTCCGCGGGACAACAGCGGACGTGATACCGACGGACAGGACCCCTCGTGGACCTCATGGAGTACCAGGCGAAGGAGCTCTTCGCCAAGCACGGCGTGCCGGTGTTCGCCGGCGAGACCGTGGACAACGCGGGCGACGCGCGTACGGCGGCTGAGCGCATCGGCAAGCCGGTCATGGTCAAGGCCCAGGTGAAGGCGGGCGGCCGCGGCAAGGCCGGCGGCGTGAAGTACTGCCCCACGCCCGAGGAGGCCGAGGCGCGCGCCGCCGACATCCTCCAGCTCGTCATCAAGGACCTGCCGGTCCACAAGGTCCTCGTCACCGAGGCGTCGGACATCGACAAGGAGTACTACGTCTCCTTCCTGCTCGACCGGGCGAACCGCACCTACCTGGCCATGGCCAGCGTCGAGGGCGGCATGGAGATCGAGGAGCTCGCGGTCGAGCGCCCGGAGGCGCTGGCCCGCATCGCCGTCGACGCCGTCACCGGGGTCGACCAGGCCAAGGCCGAGGAGATCGCCGACGCCGCGGGCTTCCCCGCCGACGTCCGCGACCAGGTCGTCAGCGTCCTGCAGCAGCTGTGGACCGTCTTCGTCGAGGAGGAGGCCACCCTCGTCGAGGTCAACCCCCTCGTCCGCACGCCGGAGGGCCAGGTCCTGGCCCTCGACGGCAAGGTGACCCTCGACGGCAACGCCGAGTTCCGCCACGAGGACGTCTTCACCACGTACGCCGACGAGGTCGCCGACGACGACCTCGAGGGCCGGGCGAAGAAGAAGGGCCTGAACTACGTCAAGCTCGACGGTCAGGTCGGCATCATCGGCAACGGCGCCGGGCTCGTCATGAGCACGCTGGACGTCGTCGCGTACGCCGGCGAGAAGCACGGCGGCGTCAAGCCCGCCAACTTCCTCGACATCGGCGGCGGCGCCTCGGCGCAGGTCATGGCCGACGGACTCGAGATCATCCTGTCCGACCCGGACGTCCGGTCGGTCTTCGTCAACGTCTTCGGCGGCATCACGTCCTGCGACGCGGTCGCCGACGGCATCGTGCAGGCGCTCGGGATGCTCGGCGACAGCGCGACCAAGCCGCTGGTCGTGCGCCTCGACGGCAACAACGTCGAGGAGGGCCGCCGCATCCTCGACGAGGCGAACCACCCGCTCGTGACGGTGGTCGACACCATGGACGGCGCCGCCGACAAGGCCGCCGAGCTCGCGAACAAGGGGAACTGACGATGGCCATCTTCCTGACCGCGGACAGCAAGGTCATCGTCCAGGGCATGACCGGCTCGGAGGGCATGAAGCACACCCGCCGCATGCTCGCCTCCGGCACCCAGATCGTCGGCGGCGTCAACCCGCGCAAGGCGGGCACGTCGGTCGACGTCGACGGCACCTCGGTGCCGGTCTTCGGCGGCGTCGCCGAGGCGATGAAGGAGACCGGCGCCGACGTCAGCGTCATCTTCGTCCCGCCGGCGTTCGCCAAGGCGGCCGTCGTCGAGGCGATCGACGCGGGCATCGGCCTGGCCGTCGTCATCACCGAGGGCATCCCGGTGCAGGACAGCGCCTGGTTCTGGCAGTACAGCCAGGGCAAGAGCACCCGCATCATCGGGCCGAACTGCCCCGGTCTGATCAGCCCCGGGAAGTCGAACGCGGGCATCATCCCGGCGTCGATCGCCCCCACGCCCGGCCGCATCGGCCTGGTCAGCAAGTCCGGCACGCTGACCTACCAGATGATGTACGAGCTGCGTGAGTTCGGCTTCTCCACCGCGATCGGCATCGGCGGCGACCCGGTCATCGGGACGACCCACATCGACGCGCTCCAGGCGTTCCAGGACGACCCGGAGACCGACGCCATCGTCATGATCGGGGAGATCGGCGGCGACGCCGAGGAGCGCGCGGCCGACTACATCAAGGCCAACGTGACCAAGCCGGTCGTCGGCTACGTCGCCGGCTTCACCGCCCCGGAGGGCAAGACCATGGGCCACGCCGGCGCCATCGTCTCCGGCTCCTCCGGCACGGCCCAGGCCAAGCAGGACGCCCTCGAGGCCGCCGGCGTCAAGGTCGGCAAGACGCCGTCCGCGACCGCCGAGCTCATGCGCCAGATCATGAAGAGCCTCTAGCACCACCGCGTACGTCCCGAGGACCCCCGGCCACCGCGGCCGGGGGTCCTCGGCGTCCGCACCCGCACCCGCTCGTCTGCCCGGGTCGACGTGCTGCGCGGCGTGTCACGGTCGGTACGAGCGGACGAGCCGGGACATGGCGCCGGACCGGCGCCGGTGTGTCAGCCCGGCGAGGCGGCGTGCGGCTGCGACAGTCGAGGGGTCATGACCTCGATGCTCCCCGGCCGTCCGACCGTGCGGGCTCCTCGCCCCTCGGTCGGCCCCTCCTCGACCGCGAGCTCCACCCGTCCCCGCTCGCCGCGCAGCGCCCCGCCGCGGGTCCCGCGCGTGCCCAAGGTCGCCCGGTCGACGCCGGCCCCCGTGCAGGACGCCTCGCCAGGAACGCTCCGGACCGGGCTGCTGGTCGCCCTGCGCGCGCTGCTCGGCGGACTGCTCGCCGTGGTCCTGCCCGTCCTGCTCGTCTGGGCCGCCGACGGCCGCAGCGGGGCTGCGGCCGGTGACGCGCTGCGGGTGGGTGCGCAGGTCTGGCTGGCCGCTCACACCGTTCCTCTGGAGCTGGCGAGCGGCCGCTTCGGGCTGGCCCCGCTCGGGCTGCTGCTGGTCCCGGTGGTCCTGCTGGTCCGCGCCGGTGCCCGCGCGGCCCGGGCGCACGAGCTCACGACGCTGCGCGACGCGGGTCGGGTCACCGGGACGGCGGCCGTCGCGTACGCCGCCGTCGTCACCCTCGTCGCTGCCGTCAGCGGCTCGGACGACGTCCGGCCGGACGTCCTGGCGGCGGTCGCCTGCGGGCTGGTGGTGGCGGGTGCCGCCGGCGGGGCGGGCGTGCTGCGCGGCGCGGGCCTGGTGCCGTCGCTCCGCTCCCGGCTGCCCGAGCCGCTGCAGGACGTGCTGCCCGCGACCGGCGCGGCGGTCGCGGTGCTGGGTGCCGCGTCGGCGCTGCTGGTCGGCGCCTCCCTGCTGGCCCACCTCGACTCGGCGGCCGACCTCGGCAGGTCGACGGCTCCCGGCCTGGTCGGCGGGCTCGCCCTGCTGCTGATGTCCGTCGCGCTGATGCCCAACGCGCTGGTGTGGGGGGCGTCGTGGTGGGCCGGGCCCGGCTTCGCCGTGGGCGCGGGCACCGCGGTCAGCCCGTTCGCGCACGAGCTCGGGTCGCTGCCGGCCCTGCCGCTGCTCGCCGCCCTGCCCGGCGGCTCGCTGCCCGCGGGTCGTGGGCCTGCTGGCGCTGGCCGTCCCGGTCGCCGCCGGCGTCGTCGCCGGTCGCCTGCTGGTCCGCCGCGGGTCGGCCGCACCGGCCCGGGACGCCGTGCTGACCGGGCTGTCCACCGGCGCCGTCCTCGCGCTGCTGGGCTGGCTGTCCGGCGGCCCGGCCGGTGGCAGCCGGCTCGCCGAGACCGGCCCGTCGCCGCTGCGCTTCGGCTTCGCCGTCGCGGCCGAGATCGCCGTGGGCGCCCTCGCCGCGGTCTGGCTCAGCGCGCTCAGCGACGCCCGGGCGCATGCCCGCGACGAGGACGACCTCGAGGACGAGCCGGCTGAGGACGCCCCCGCCGAGGCGTAGCCCGGGGGTCGCCCGCGGGACCGCGGGAGGGGCGCCGGGGCGCCGCACGCGCCGGGCTCAGCGGCCGAGGGCGCCGACCTGCTCCTCGTAGTCGCGCCGGCACTGGTCGACCGCGGCCTGGTCGTCGCCGGCGTCCTGCAGGCAGCTGGTCAGCTCCTTGCCGCCGTTCTGCCAGAACGCCGCGCCGCCGATCGCCACGGCCGCGGCGACGAGCACCGACAGCACGCCGAGCACGATGCCGCCGATGCACCTGCCGCGGTTGGTGGCCTCGCGGCGGCTCACCCGGCGCAGCCCGGCGATGCCGAGGCCGATCGCGACCAGGCCGAGGACGCCGCCGACGACCAGCCAGGAGATCAGCAGGCCCACGATGCCGAGGACCAGGGCGGCCGTCCCGAGCCCGTTGCGCGCCTGGCCGACGGGCGCGGTGCCGTACGCCGGCTCGGGCGTCCCGTAGCCGCCGGACCAGCCGCTCGCGGGCGTGCCCACCGGTGCGCTGCCGCCGGGGCCGGGCGGAGGGGCGTACGGGTCCTGGGGAGCGGTCACGCGGCGGTCCTCCTGGGCGAGGGGCGGGCCCGGGGCCCCGGGCACAGCGCTCTGCTGCCCGTTGCCGCAGGCCTCCACGCGTCAGGTGCGCACGACGACCGTGTGACAGATCTTGTCGGCGAAGGTCTGGCCCCGGCGGTCCCAGAGCGGCCACAGCCAGCCCAGCCCCAGCGACCAGGTGTCGAGCAGGTGCGCCACCAGCCGTCCGAGGGCGAGGGCGGGTCCCGGTGGGCGTGCGCCGGCCAGCCGGAGCACGCGGATGCCGACCCGTCGCTTGCCCAGCGTCTGGCCGGTGCGGCCCTGCACCACGACGTGGTCCCGGACGCCCAGGACCAGCACCCCGAGGTAGCCGACCGTCGAGACGACGCCCGCCACCGACTCCGAGACGGCGCCGACCAGCGAGGACGCGAGGGCGACCAGCAGGACCAGCCAGACGGCGGCCAGGGCGTCGAGCAGGAAGGCCCCGAGCCGCTCGCCCCACCGGGCCGGCGCCCCGCCCGCTCGCGACCGGGGGACGGGGCCGGCCGGCGCAGAGGTCGTCACACCTTGACGACGACCGAGCTCACGATCTTGTCGGCGAAGGTCTGGTTCTTCTTGTCCCACAGCGGCCAGAAGAAGCCGAGCAGGATCGGCAGGGCGTCCAGGATGTGGCAGAACTGGCGGGCGATGCCGAGCCCGGCGCCGAGGACCTGCCCGTCGGCGATCTTGAGCACCTTCACCCCGACGATCCGCCGGCCCGGCGTCTGGCCGGTGCTGCCGGTCATGTAGCCGTAGACGACGAGCACGACGAGGCCGACCACGTTGCTCAGGTCGGCGCTGAAGAGGGCGACGACCACGGTGATGAGGATGCTGATCACGGAGTCGATGAGGTAGCCGCCGAGCCGCGTGCCCCAGGAGGCGAGCGGCGGGCCGGCCCACGCGCCGTCCGGGCCGACGACCCCGCCGGTCTGGCCGTACGCGGGCTGGCCGTACGCCGGGCTGGCCGTACCCCGGCTGGTCGCCGTAGCCGGGCTGGGCGCCGTACCCCGGCTGCGCGCCGTAGCCCGCGGGCTGGTCGGTCGGCGGCGTCCCGCCGGGTGCGGCGAACGGCTTGTCGAAGTCGGGCGTGGACACGCGGCCTCCTGGAGTGCCTCGACCGGGCGAGGTGCGCCGGTCGGCGCCGGGAAGACGCGGCGCCGACCTTCGCGCTCCGGCCCGTACCGGGTCAAGGGGGCCCGCCGACCTGGGGACGACCGGTCGCCGCCGGCCGGCTCGGTAGGGTGCTCAGCGTCCTGGAGCACCCACCACACGAGGAGCGGTCGCCGGCATGCCGCACGCCCGTCTGGTCGTGCTCGCCTCGGGGGAGGGCCGCACCCTGCAGGCGCTGCTCGACGCCGCCGAGGACCCCGCCTACCCGGCCCGCGTGGTCGCGGTGGGCAGCGACCGCCCTGCGGCCCGGGCCCTGGAGCGGGCCGGTGACCTGCCGACCTTCGTCGTCCCGCTGACCGCCCCGCGCGAGCAGTGGGACCGCGACCTGGCCGACGCGGTGGCCGCGCACGAGCCCGACCTGGTGGTCTGCGCCGGCTTCATGAAGATCCTCGGGCCGGGGTTCCTGTCCCGCTTCCCCCAGCGGGTCACCAACACCCACCCCGCGCTGCTCCCGAGCTTCCCCGGGGCGCACGCCGTGCCGGACGCGCTGGCGTACGGCGTGAAGGTCACCGGCGTGACCGTCCACCTGGTCGACGAGGGGGTGGACACCGGGCCGGTGGTCGCCCAGGCCGCCGTGCCGGTCCTCGCCGACGACACCGAAGACACCCTGCACGCCCGCATCCAGTCCGTGGAGCAGCCGCTCTACGTCGAGGCCGTCGCGCGGCTCGCGCGCGGCGGCTGGACCGTCGAAGGAAGGACCGTCCGCCTGTGAGCACGATCCCGGTGAAGCGCGCGCTCGTCAGCGTCTACGACAAGACCGGGCTGGAGGAGCTCGGCCGCGGGCTCGCCGCCGCCGGCGTCGAGGTGGTCAGCACCGGCTCGACCGCCGCCCGCCTGCGCGACGCCGGCGTGACCGTGACCGCCGTCGACGAGCTGACCGGCTTCCCGGAGTGCCTCGACGGCCGGGTCAAGACGCTGCACCCGAAGGTGCACGCCGGGATCCTCGCCGACCGCCGGCTGCCCGACCACGTGCGGCAGCTCGAGGAGCTCGGCGTCGCGCCGTTCGACCTCGTGGTCGTCAACCTCTACCCCTTCGCCGAGACGGTCGCGAGCGGGGCGAGCCCCGACGAGTGCGTCGAGCAGATCGACATCGGCGGCCCGACGATGGTCCGCGCCGCGGCCAAGAACCACCCGTCGGTCGCGGTCGTCGTGGACCCGTCGTCGTACGGCGAGGTGCTCGAGGCCGTCGCCGGCGGCGGCTTCACGCTCGAGCAGCGGCGCCGCCTGGCGAGCCTGGCGTTCCGCCACACCGCGTCGTACGACGTGGCCGTCGCCTCCTGGTTCGCCAACAGCTACGACGGCAGCGACAGCGAGCAGGGCTTCCCGGCCTGGGCCGGCGGCTCGTGGGAGCGCTCGTCGGTGCTGCGCTACGGCGAGAACCCGCACCAGCAGGCCGCCCTCTACCTCAACGGCTTCCCGGGCCTCGCCGCGGCCGAGCAGCTGCACGGCAAGGAGATGTCCTACAACAACTACGTCGACGGCGACGCGGCCTGGCGGGCGGCGCACGACCACGGCGACCGCCCGACGGTGGCGATCATCAAGCACGCGAACCCGTGCGGCATCGCGGTCGGCGCCGACGTGGCCGCGGCCCACCTCGCCGCGCACGAGTGCGACCCGGTGTCGGCGTTCGGCGGCGTCATCGCCACGAACGTGCCGGTGTCGCTGGCGATGGCCGAGAAGGTCAAGGACATCTTCACCGAGGTCGTGCTGGCGCCCGGGTACGAGGACGGCGCCGTCGAGCTGCTGTCGAAGAAGCCGTCGATCCGGCTGCTGGTCGTGCCGGAGGGCAAGCCGTCCGAGATCGAGATGCGCCCGGTCAGCGGCGGCCTGCTGATGCAGGTGTCGGACCGCCTGCAGGCCCCGGGCGACGACCCGTCCAGCTGGACCCTCGCCACCGGCGAGGCCGCCGACGCGCAGCTGCTCGACGACCTCGTCTTCGCCTGGCGCGCCTGCCGGGCGGTCAAGAGCAACGCGATCCTGCTGGCCAGCGGGGGCGCGACCGTCGGCGTCGGCATGGGGCAGGTCAACCGGGTCGACTCGGCCCGCCTCGCCGTCGCCCGCGCCGGCGACCGGGCGCGCGGCTCGGTCGCTGCGTCCGACGCGTTCTTCCCGTTCGCCGACGGCCTGCAGGTCCTGCTCGACGCCGGCGTCCGCGCGGTCGCGCAGCCCGGCGGCTCGGTGCGCGACGAGGAGGTCGTGGCCGCGGCGAAGGCGGCCGGCGCCACGCTCTACCTCACCGGCACCCGGCACTTCTTCCACTAGTCCGGTGCTCGACCTCAGCCGGGAGGAGCACCGCGGCCTGCGGTTCGAGGGCGAGCGGCTGCTCCAGGCCGACCTGTCGGAGTCGGTGCTCACCGGCTGCGTGTTCGACCAGTGCGACCTGTCCGGGGCCGACCTGTCGGGCGCGGTGCTGGAGGACTGCGCGTTCCTGACCTGCCGGCTGGAGCGGGCGCGGCTGTCGTTCGCGACCCTGCGCGGCTGCAAGACGACCGGGACGACCTTCGTGCGCTGCGACCTGCGTCCGATGACCGTCGAGGGCGGCGACTGGTCCTACGCCACCCTGCGCGGCGAGGACCTCCGCGGCATCTCCTTCGCCGGGGTGCGGCTGACCGAGGCCGACCTGTCCGACGCCGACCTGCGCGGCTGCGACCTGACCGACGCCGACCTGTCGCGCGCCCGGCTGCGCGGGGCGAAGCTGGCGAAGGCCGACCTGCGCGGCGCCGTGCTCGACGCCGCCGACGTCGACGAGGTCGACTGGTCCGGGGTGCGGATCGACGTGGCGACCGCGGTGCTGCTGGCGCGCGCCCGGGGCGCCCAGGTCGACTAGGTCGTCGCGAGCAGGACGAGCGCGATCAGCACCATTCCCACGGTGGTGATGGCGCCGTTGCGGCTCCGGCGCTCCCGCGCCTCGTCGTCGGCGAACCACTGCTGCGCCGCCGGGTCCACCCGGCCGTCGACGGTGAGCCCCTGCTGGCGCAGCGCGCGCTCCACGACGGAGCGGCGCAGGACGAGCAGCAGCCCCAGCACCCCGATCACCGGGATGATGAGCTGCCGCGGGTCGGCGCCGCCGACGAGCAGGGCGACCGCCAGCAGCGGCCCGACGACCAGCAGCACCGGCAGGCCCTGCCGGACCGGGTAGCCGCGCCGGGTGATGTCGTCGAACACCCAGGCCTGGTGGGCCGGGCCGAGCCGCCAGCCGAGGAGCCGGTAGGCGGCCAGCAGCAGCGGGGGAGGGGCGGTCGGCACCCGGGCACAGTAGGCGGCGCCCGTACGGCGGAGGCCCCCACCTAGGCTCGGCGGCATGACCGCTCGCCTGCTGCCCGGTGCCCCCGTCGCCGAGGCCGTCTTCGCCGACCTCACCCCGCGCATCGCCGCGCTCGTCGCGGCGGGCCACCAGCCCGGGCTCGGCACGATCCTGGTCGGCGGCGACAGCGCCAGCGGCGGCTACGTCAACATGAAGATGGCCAAGGCGGTCGAGCTGGGCATGACCAGCCCGCACCGGCACCTGCCCGACGACGCGACGCAGCAGGACGTCGTCGACGCGATCCGGCAGATGAACGACGACCCGGCGGTCGACGCGATGCTCATCCAGCACCCGACGCCGAAGCAGATCGACTTCGAGGCCGCGCTGCTCGAGATGGACCCCGACAAGGACGTCGACGGCCTGCACCCGGTCAACATGGGCCGCCTCGCGCTGAGCATGCCGGGCCCGGTGCCGTGCACGCCCGCGGGCATCGAGGCGCTGCTCGCCCACCACGGCGTCGAGGTGGCCGGCCGCGAGGTCTGCGTGCTCGGCCGCGGGACCACGCTCGGCCGGCCGCTGGCGCTGCTGCTGGCGCAGAAGCGGCCGACCGCCAACGCCGCGGTCACCGTCGTGCACACCGGCGTCCCGGACTGGGACCGCTACACCCGCCGCGCGGAGATCGTCGTGGCCGCCGCCGGTGTCCCCGGCATCCTGCGTCCGGAGCACCTCTCGCCGGGCGTCACGGTCGTCGGCGGCGGTGTCCGGTACGAGGGCAAGCGGCTGCTCCCGGACGTGGACGAGTCCTGCGCCGACGTGGCGGGGGCGATCACGCCGCGCATCGGCGGGGTCGGCCCGACCACGGTCGCGATGCTGTTCAAGAACTGCGTCGAGGCGGCGGAGCGCCGCGCCGGGCTGGCTTAGCCGGCTGCTCAGCCGGCCCGGCGGACGTCGGCCTCGACGTCGGCCGGCAGCGGGCGCACGACGCCGGCGCTGATGACCTCGTTGGCGAGCCGGGCCCGCCGGTTGACGCCCTCGGCGATGCGGAACTTCTGGTAGAGCCGCAGCAGGTGCTGCTTGACCGCGGCCTCGGTGACGACCAGCTCGTCGGCGATGTCCTTGGCGGTCGACGGCGCGACGAAGGCGTCCTGCTGGAGCGCCGGGCGGCACAGCGCGGTCAGCACCTCGAGCTCGCGCCGGGTGAGGTCGGGCGCGGAGATGCGTCGCAGCTCGACGGTGTCGTCGACGTCGCCGGAGGCCAGCCCGCTGATGCGGGTCCGCGCGGTGCCGAAGGACAGGACGTCGCCGTCGAGCAGGACCCGGCGGCCGACCGGCCGGCCGTTCACGCGGGTGCCGTTGACCGACAGGCCGAGGTCGGAGACGTAGACGTGGTCGCCGCGCCGGACGATCTCGGCGTGCAGGCGGGAGACGCTGGGGTCGGTGAGCGCGATGTCGACACCCTCCCCGCGGCCGACCGTCGTCACGTCCCCGGACAGGGGGAACGTCTCGCCGGTCTCCTCCAGCCGGAGATGGGGCGTGTCCACGACGGTTCCTTCCTCGACAGCTCGGCAGCAGGCCACGTGCGACGGCGACGGGGACGTGGTCGCGGTGGGCGGTTCGTGCTGTCACGGGCGTTACCCCAGCCCTCGCGCAGCACACGTCGGCGTTCGAGTGGTCTGCGAGAGTGCGCCCGTGACGGGGCTGCTCGGAGGTCGCTTCACGGCCGACGGCGAGCCACGGCGGACGGCGTACGGGACGGCGCACCCGGCGCTCCGCGTCAGCGACGGCGCCCCCGTGACGGTCGAGGTGCTCGACGACCCGGGCGTACGGGCGCCGCTGCTCGCCTCCGCCGACCGGCTCCGCGCCGCGTCGGGGCGCCACCTGGTGCAGGTGCTCGAGGTCGTCGCGGACGGCGACGGCTGCGCGGTGGTGCACGACCGCTTCCCCGACGGCACGCTCGCCGGCTCGCGCGGGGAGCTGCCTCCCGACCGGGCCGCGGCGGTGGTCGCCGACGTCCTCGACGGGCTGGCCGCCCTGCACGGCGGCCGGTCTGGTGCACGGCGGGGTGACCGAGCGCGACGTCCTGCTCGACGCGTCGACGCCCCTGCGGAGCCAGGTCCGGCTGACCGGCTTCGGCCTGGCGGCCCCGGGGCCGACCGCGACCCCGGCGGCCGACGTGCGCGCGGCCGGGGCGATGCTCGGGCTGCTCACGGTCGGGAACGAGCTGCCGGCGGCCCTGGCCGAGGTCGCCGCAGCCCTGCTCGCCGACGACCCTGAGGCGAGGCCGTCCGCGGCGCAGGCCCGCGACCGGCTGCGCGCCGCCGCGGGGCTGGAGGCGCCGGTCGGCCGGGGGGCGCGGCGCGGTCCCGCGGTGCCGGCCGCACCGAGGCGCCGGCGCGGTCGCGCGGTGCCGGCCGGATCACGGCGCCGGCGCGGCCCCGCGGTGCTGGTGGCCGGGCTGGCCGCCGCGGCGGTGGGGCTGGCTGCCGTGGCGGTCGCCGCCGGCCAGGACGACGCCGCACCGCAGACCCGTCCGGCCGCCGCCGGACCGCCTGCCGCCCCGAGCAGCGAGCCCGTCCCGCCGTACTCCTTCGCCCCGCTGCGGGAGGGCGGCCTCGTCGTCGCCCGCACCTGGACGCTGTCGGCGGACGGCACCCGCCTGCACGGCGACACCGTGGTGACCGGCCCGACGGCAGGTGCGGTCGACGAGGTGCTGCCGGCGTCGGTCGTCGCGCGTGCGGAGGACGTCCGCTACGACCCGGCGCCCGACCAGCTCCAGCCCGGCCGGGCCGCGCGCTACCTGATGACCGGGGGTGAGCGGCGGTGGTCCTTCGACGCGGTGCTGCCCGCCCCCGTCACCACCGCGGAGGGCCTGGCCGCGCTCGCGGCCGACACCGAGGCAGCCCGCGCCGCGTACGCCCGGAGGCTCGCGCTGGCCGCGTCGCGGGTGCTGCGCCTGTCGGTCGTCGTGGCCCGGCCGTCGCTGCGCGTCGGCGGGACGAGCCGGGTGACCGTCACCGCCCGGCGGGCCGACGGCCGGGTCACGGCGCCGCCCGGCCTGCAGCTGACCTCCTCCGACCCGGCGGTGCTCGCGGTCGACGCCGGGGTGGTCCGGGCGCTGCGCCCCGGCGCGGCCCGGGTGGTGGCCCGCGCCGGCGGCCTGCAGGCGACCGCCCAGGTCCTCGTGGCCGCGCCGCCCCCGAGCCCGAGCCCGAGCCCGAGCCCAGAGCCCGAGCCCGAGCCCGCCGCCCGAGCCCCTCCCGAGCCCGGCCCGACCCGCCGCCCGCGCCCCGTCCCGTACGCCCCGCCCGTCCCCGACGCCCACGCCGAGCGCGACGGCGCACGCCGCCCCCGTCCGCCCGTCCGACCCCGTCGCCGACGCGCGCCCACCCCCAGCCCCAGCCCGACGGCGCGCCCCAAGACCCCGCGGACGAGCCCGTCACCGGCGCAGGCCGCGCCCGCCTAGCCGCCGACCGGCGGGGAAGGGTCACCTCGTAAGGTCAAGCAGACAGCGACCCGAGGAGAGGGACCCCCCACACATGGCGCGCAGCGGCAAGGTGACCGTCGTCGGCGCCGGGTTCTACGGCTCGACCACCGCCCAGCGCCTGGCCGAGTACGACATGTTCGAGACCGTCGTGCTCACCGACATCGTCGAGGGCAAGCCCGAGGGCCTGGCGCTCGACATCAACCAGTCGCGCCCGATCGAGGGCTTCGAGACCGCTCGTCGTCGGCGCGACCACCGACGACGGACGGCGCGCGGCTACGAGGCGATCGCCGGCTCCGACGTCGTCGTCATCACCGCCGGCCTGCCGCGCAAGCCCGGCATGAGCCGCATGGACCTCATCGAGACCAACGCCAAGATCGTCCGCGGTGTCGCCGAGAACGTCGCGAAGCACTCGCCCGAACGCCGTCGTCATCGTCGTGTCCAACCCGCTCGACGAGATGACCGCGCTGGCCCAGCTCGCGACCGGCTTCGCCAAGAACAAGGTCATCGGCCAGGCCGGCATGCTCGACACCGCCCGCTTCACCAACTTCGTCGCCGAGGCCGCTCGGCGTCCCGGTCGGCACCGTCAAGACCCTGACGCTCGGCTCGCACGGCGACACGATGGTCCCGGTCCCGAGCCGCTGCACCGTCGACGGCAAGCCGCTGTCCGACCTGCTGCCCGCGGACAAGATCGACGAGCTCGTCACCCGCACCCGCAACGGCGGCGCCGAGGTCGTGGCGCTGCTCAAGACCGGCTCGGCCTACTACGCGCCGTCCGCCGCGGCCGCGCGCATGGCCAGGGCCGTCATCGAGGACTCCGGCGCGGTCATGCCGGTCTGCGCCTGGGTCGACGGCGAGTACGGCATCGAGGGCGTCTACCTCGGCGTCGAGGCCGAGATCGGCGCCAACGGCGTCACGCAAGGTCGTCGAGGGCGACCTGACCGAGTCCGAGCTCGCTGGGCTGAAGGAGGCCGCCGAGGCCGTCCGCGCCAAGCAGGCCGACGTCCAGTCGCTCTAGCAGTCGAGACCGCAGACCCATCGAGGAGCTCGCCATGGCAAGATCAAGGTCCAGAACCCGATCGTCGAGCTCGACGGCGACGAGATGACGCGCATCATCTGGTCGTTCATCAAGGAGCAGCTGATCCTGCCCTACCTCGACGTCGACCTGAAGTACTACGACCTCGGCATCGAGTCGCGCGACGCGACCGACGACCAGATCACCATCGACTCCGCCAACGCCATCAAGCAGTACGGCGTCGGCGTCAAGTGCGCGACGATCACGCCGGACGAGGCGCGGGTCGAGGAGTTCGGCCTGAAGAAGATGTGGAAGTCGCCGAACGGCACCATCCGCAACATCCTCGGCGGCGTCATCTTCCGCGAGCCGATCATCATCTCCAACATCCCGCGCCTGGTGCCGGGCTGGACCAAGCCGATCGTCATCGGCCGTCACGCCTTCGGCGACCAGTACCACGCGACCGACTTCGGTCGTCCCGGGCCCGGGCACGCTGACGCTGACCTTCACGCCCGCAGGACGGCTCGCGAGCCGATCGAGCTCGACGTCTACGACTTCCCGGGCGGCGGCGTCGCCATGGCGATGTACAACCTCGACGACTCGATCCGCGACTTCGCCCGCGCCTCGCTGCGCTACGGCCTGGACCGCGGCTACCCGGTCTACCTGTCGACCAAGAACACGATCCTCAAGGCCTACGACGGCCGCTTCAAGGACCTGTTCGCCGAGGTCTTCGAGGCCGAGTTCAAGGCCGACTTCGACGCCGCCGGCATCACCTACGAGCACCGCCTCATCGACGACATGGTCGCCGCGGCGATGAAGTGGGAGGGCGGCTACGTCTGGGCGTGCAAGAACTACGACGGCGACGTCCAGTCCGACACCGTCGCCCAGGGCTTCGGCTCGCTCGGCCTCATGACGTCGGTGCTGATGACCCCGGACGGCAAGACCGTCGAGGCCGAGGCGGCGCACGGCACGGTCACCCGCCACTACCGCCAGCACCAGCAGGGCAAGCCGACGTCGACCAACCCGATCGCGTCGATCTTCGCCTGGACGCGGGGCCTGGAGCACCGCGGCCGCATGGACAGCACCCCCGAGGTCTCGCAGTTCGCGCAGACCCTCGAGCGGGTCTGCATCGAGACCGTCGAGAGCGGCAAGATGACCAAGGACCTCGCGCTGCTGATCTCCAAGGAGCAGCCGCACCAGACGACGCAGGAGTTCCTGGCCAGCATCGACGAGAACCTCCAGAAGGAGATGGCCTAGCCAGGTCGAACTCTGGACGGGCGGCGGCTGACCCCGCTCACCCGTTCGGCGCAGTGCATGCCGCGGCCGTCGCACCCACATGGGTGCGGCGGCCGTCGCATGCCGCCCGTACGCTGATGTCGATCACACTCCGTCACCACCGTGACCCGCAGTGAGTGACATCGCCCCGCGCCGACCCGTGCGGGCACAGCCCGGAGGAGGTGCGCGCTCGTGGCCGGTCCTCTGCGCTCGCGCTTCCTGCGCGCCGCTCCGCTGCTGCCCTGGGCCCTGTCGGCCGGCTTCACCGGGCTGGCGGTCGCGCTCCACCTCCTCGTGCTGGTCCCGATGGACGTCGGCGGCCCCGCCGCAGCACGTGCCGGCATGGGTCCTCCTGCTCGCCGCCGTCGTCGCCGAGCTCGCGGTGCTGCGGGTCCCCGGGCGGCGGGCCCTGCACGCGCTGGGCCTGGAGGGGGCCGTCCTCGGCACCGCCCTGCTGACCGTCGAGCCGACCACCGCGATCGCCGTCGTGGCGGGCGGCCGGTTCCTCGCCCTGTCGCTGGCCCGGGACACCCGGCCGGTGCAGCGGGTCGGCGCGACCTCCCGCGGGCTGCTCGCCGCCACGACCGCCGCCACGCTCTTCCACGCCGTCACCGGACCGGCGGTGGCCCCGGCGCCCCGCGCGCTCGCCGCCGCCGTGCTCGCGGTCGTCGTCGGCGGCCTCGTCGGCATGCTGGCCTCCGTGGCCGGCGCGGCGGCGGAGGGCGAGGACCAGCCGGTCGGGCTGCTGCTGCGCGTCACCGCCGGCACCCTCGGTGCGGGCCTCGCCGCCGGCGGCCTGGGCGCCGGCGCGGTGGTGCTGCTGGTCGACGGCGGCGCCCGCCCGGTGCTGCTCCTGGTGCCGCCCGCCGGGCTGCTGCTGCTGTGCGCCCTCGCGTACGGCCGGAGCCGACGCTCCGTCGGTGACCTCGCCGTCGTCCGAGAGGCCGCCCGCACGGTCGCCGGCGGCCTGCGCGACGAGCGGGCCGGGGCGCTGCTCACCGCGGCGGTCCGTGCGCTCGGCGTCAGCCGCGGCGAGCTGCTGCTGGCCGCCGGCGGCGACCTGCCGGCCCGGTCCTACGTCCACGTGACGGGCGTCCCCGACGAGGAGTCCCCCGGCCCGCTGGACGGGGCGGGCCGGGCCGCGCTCGAGGCCGTGCACGCCCCGCTCGTGCTGCCGCGGGTCGAGGTCGGCAGCGGGGCGCTCGGCGACGAGGTCGACGCGGACCTCGCCCAGTGGGTGCTCTCCCGCGGCTACACCGACCTCGCCGCTGCCCCGGTCCTGGTCGAGGACCGGCAGGTCGGCGTGCTCGCCGTCTCGGGCCGTCGCCGCGGCGCCCCGCGCCTGGACCGCACCGACGCCGACCTGCTGGCCGCGCTCGCCGAGCAGGTGGGCGTGCTGCTCGCGGCCTCCCGGGTCGCCCGCCGGCTCACGGCCGCCGAGGAGAGCCGCTCCGAGCTGGAGCAGCGCGTCTTCACCGACGACCTCACCGGGCTCGCGCGCCGGCCGCTGTTCGTCGACCGGGTCCTGCACGCGGCCAGCCAGCGCGGAGCGAGCGGCAGCCTGGCCGTGCTCTACCTCGACCTCGACGACTTCAAGGCCGTCAACGACCAGCTCGGGCACGCCGCCGGCGACGCCGTCCTGATCGCGGTCGCGCAGCGCATCGCCCCGCTGCTGCGCGCCGGTGACACCGCCTGCCGGCTCGGCGGTGACGAGTTCGCCGTGCTGCTCACCGGCCTGGACGGCGCCGACCGCGCTGCGCTGGTCGCCGGCCGCCTGCTCGACGCCCTGCGCGTGCCGGTCCCCGTCCCGGGCGGCCACGTCAACGTCAGCGCCTCGGTCGGCATCGTGGTCGCCGAGGCCGGCGACGACGTCGCGTCGCTGCTCGCCGACGCCGACGCCGCGATGTACGACGCGAAGCGCACCGGCGGCGACCGCTGGGCCGCGGCCGAGCGCAAGCCGTCCGACGCCGCCTCGAGCAACGTCGCGACTGGGGCGCACGCACCAGGTCGTGAGCGCCCTGTCGCAGCCCCGGCTGCCGGGCAGCCTCGAGGTCCACTACCAGCCCTACGTCGACCTCGCGAGCGGCTCGGTCGTCGGCGTGGAGGCGCTGGTGCGCTGGCACCACCCCGACCTGGGCCTGCTGCCGCCGGCGGAGTTCCTCCCCGTCGCGGAGCGGCTCGGCCGGATGGCCGAGCTCGGCCGCCAGGTGCTCGACAGCGCGCTGCACCAGCTGGCCCGCTGGGACGCGGCCGGCGCTCCGCCGCTGCGGCTCAACGTCAACCTGTCGGCCAGCCAGCTGCGCGACCCCGGGCTGGTGGAGTCGGTCGAGGACGCCCTGGTGTCCAGCGGCGTCTCCCCGGACCGGCTGGTGCTGGAGGTCAGCGAGGCCGCTGTCGGCGGCGAGCCGCACGAGGTGGTCCCCGTGATGGCGCTGCTCGCCAGCCGCGGCGTGCACTGGTCGCTGGACGGCTTCGGCTCCGGCGCGGTGCCGCTCAGCCGGCTGGACCTGCTGCCGATCGAGAGCGTCAAGATCCCGGCAGGGATGCTCGCCGACGACCGCCACCCGGGCCGGCTCGGGCTCACCGAGGGCATGGTCCGCCTGGCGCGCAGCCTCGGCCTGCGGGTCGTCGCGGAGGGCGTGGAGCGCGAGGCGCAGGTCGTCCTGCTGCGCGGCATGCGGTGCGACCAGGCGCAGGGCTTCCACTACGGCCGGCCCGAGCCGGCCGGGTCGGGATCACCCACCCGGCGCTGAGGCACGATGGCGGCCCCGTCCTGACAGGAGCCCCATGAGCACGAGCCTGCGCGCCTCCCACGACGTGCCCGCCGACGTCGAGACGACCTGGCGGACGATCGCCGGCGAGGGCTGGGCGCCCGCGCTCGCCGCGGCGCTGAACGACGGGAGCCGCACCGTCCGTCGCGAGGAGACGCCCGGCGGGGGCGCCGTCCTCGAGGTGAGCCGCAAGCTGCCGGAGGGCGGCCCGGGGTTCCTGCGCTCCTTCGTGCCGAAGGACGGGCGGGTCAGCCAGACCGACACCTGGGGGCCGGCCGAGGGCGGGGTCCGCGCCGGCACCTGGCAGGCCGCGTTCGGCGGCGGGGCACCGGGCGAGATCCGCGGCACCACCCGGCTCGAGCCGACCGCCACCGGCTGCCGCTGGGTCGTCGAGGCGCAGGTGGAGGTCGGCATCCCGCTGGTCGGCGGCCGGGCCGAGAAGTTCCTCGCCCCGCTGATCGAGAAGCTGGTGGCGCGGCAGGCCGAGGTGCTGCGGGACCTCGTCTCCTAGCGCCGGCAGCAGGCGGCGCCCGCCCTCGCGGACCAGCGCGCCGACCAGCGGGCGGCTGACCAGCCCGCGCCCCAGGCCCACCTCGACGAGCGCGTCGAAGGCCCCGGGAGAGCGCCCGGCCGCGGCGACGCCGGCGTCGACCACGAAGGTCCGGCGGCTGGCCCGGGCCAGCAGCCCGGTGTGCCGCAGGTGCCGGCCGAGCTCGGCCTGCAGCGCTGTGCCGTACGCCGCCCCCGCGTCGTCCGCCGTCACCGCGGCCAGGCCGGCCAGCCGCCCCGAGAGCAGCGCGTAGAAGATGCCCTCGCCGGTCAGCGGGTTGATCAGCGACGCGGCGTCGCCGGCCAGCAGCACCCGCCCGCGCGGCTGGTGCGGCCGTACCGTCGACAGCGGCAGGTGGTGGCTGACCAGCCGCTCGGCCTGCGTGCCCGGCAGCAGCTCCTGCAGGCGGCCGTGCAGCTCGGCCTTGCCGCCGCGCAGGTGCGGCAGCAGCATCCCGAAGCCCACGTTGGTCGTGCCGTCGCCGGCGGCGAAGGACCAGGCGTAGGCCGGCCAGCCCCGCCCGTCCATGACGATGGTCTGCTCCGGCTCGCCGTCCGGGGCCGGGGCGTAGCCGCGCACGGCCAGCGCGGTGGCGTCGTCCGGCTGGCGGCCGAGGCCCAGCTGCCGGCGGACGACGCCGGTCGCCCCGTCGGCCCCGACCACCGCGCGGGCGGCCGTGTCGCCGTCCAGGACGACGACGTCGGGCCGCACCTCGAGCGTGCGCACCGCGTGCCGCCGCAGCACCGCGCCACGGGCGACGGCGGCCTCGACCAGCCGGGCGTCGAACAGGGTGCGCGGCACGACGAAGTCCGGCCGCTGCAGCCGGGCCGCCACGGTCGTGCCGTCCGGGCTGGTCAGGCGCAGCCGGTGGACCGGCACCCGGTCGGCCAGCACGGACGCCGCGCCGAGGCGGGCCAGCTCGTCGAGGGCGTGCGGGGCGATGCCGTCACCGCAGGACTTGTCGCGCGGGAAGTCGGCCTTGTCGAGCAGCAGCACCCGGGCACCGGGGCGGGCCCGCAGCGCGGCCAGCGCCGCGGCGCTGCCGGCCGGACCGGCACCGACGACGACCAGGTCCCAGACGTCGCTCGCCACCCGGGCAGCCTGCCACCCGCAACGCGGTGGCGCCGTCTGGGAGGATGGGGCCGTGTCCCGACCCCGCGTCCTGTCCGGCATCCAGCCCACCGGCACCGGCAAGCACCTCGGCAACTACCTGGGTGCGGTCCGCCACTGGGCCGCGATGCAGGACGAGTTCGAGTGCTTCTTCTTCGTCGCCGACCTGCACGCGCTGACGACCACCCCCGACCCGGCCGAGCAGCGCGACCGCACCCGGCGCACCACCGCCGAGCTGCTGGCGATGGGCGTCGACCCGGCGCGGTCGGCGCTGTTCTGCCAGAGCCACGTCCCCGAGCACGCCGAGCTCGCCTGGGTGCTGAGCTGCCTCACCGGCTTCGGCGAGGCCAGCCGCATGACGCAGTTCAAGGAGAAGGGCGGCGGCAACGTCGGCCTGTTCACCTACCCGGTCCTGCAGGCCGCCGACATCCTGATGTACCGCCCGCAGTCCGTCCCGGTCGGTGAGGACCAGCGCCAGCACCTGGAGCTCACCCGCGACCTGGCGCAGCGCTTCAACGGCCGCTACGGCGACACGTTCGTCGTCCCGGAGCCCTACGTGCAGCGCGCCGCCGCCCGCATCAAGGACCTGCAGGACCCGACGGCCAAGATGAGCACCAGCCGCGGCGGCCCCGGGACCGTGTGGGTCGTCGACGAGCCCAAGGCCATCACCAAGAAGATCAAGAGCGCGGTCACCGACACCGGGCGCGAGGTCCGCGCCGGCGACGACAAGCCGGGCATCACCAACCTGCTGACCATCCTGTCGGTCGTCACCGACCGCCCGGTGGACGAGCTCGAGGCGGCGTACGACGGCAAGGGCTACGGCGACTTCAAGGGCGACGTCGCCGAGGCCGTGGTCGCGCTCTTCGAGCCGGTACGCCGCCGCTACCTCGAGGTCATGGACGACCCGGCCGCCCTGGACGCGATCCTCAAGGAGGGCGCCGAGCGCGCCCGCGAGGTCGCCGTGTCCACCATGTCGACGGTGCGCGAGCGGGTCGGGCTGCTCGCCGCGACCTGATGGCGCTGCGCGAGTTCGGCGTCGCGATCGGGCTGCCCGAGCCGTGCCACGGGCAGCTCCAGGACTGGCGCGAGCGCCTGGGCGACCCCAACGCCTCCGCCGTCCCGCCGCACGTCACGCTGCTGCCGCCGACCGGGCTGGCCGAGGAGCAGCTCGAGGTCGTCGAGGAGCACCTGCGGCGCATCGCCGCCGGGGAGCGCGACTTCGAGCTGCACCTGCGCGGCTCGGCCACGTTCCGCCCGGTCTCGCCGGTGGTCTTCGTCCCGCTGGTCCGCGGCATCAGCGACTGCGAGCGCCTGGAGCGGCAGGTCCGCTCCGGGCCGCTGGCCCGCGAGACGGCGTTCCCGTACCACCCGCACGTCACGGTGGCCCACGACCTGCCGGAGCCGGCGCTGGACCGCGCCTTCGACGCCCTGGCGTCGTACGACGCGCGGTTCCGCGTCTGGGGGTTCACGCTGTTCGAGCGGGGGAGCGACGGGGTGTGGCGCCCGCAGCGCGACTTCCCCTTCGGCGGCGGCGGGCTGCCCGGCCCGGCCGAGCCCGCGTGAGGGACGGCTGCACCGGGGTAGTGGCTCAGCCATGGCATCCCCGAAGGCCCTGCTGACCGCTGCGCGGCAGAAGCGACCGTTCCTCGACCACCTGGTCCGGACGGTGCAGCGCTACCAGGCCGACAACGGCGAGCGCATGGCCGCCGCGGTCACGTTCTACTGGTTCCTGTCGCTGTTCCCGATCCTGCTGCTGGCCGTCTCCCTGCTGGGCTACGTCTACGGCGACGACGCGACCGCCAAGGTGCAGGACGCGCTCGGCGGGATCCTGCCCGGCAACGCGGTCGACACGATCGGCGAGACGCTGCAGGAGGCCAAGGGCCCGGCCGGCGTCATCGGCATCGTCGGCCTGCTGTTCTCCGGCCTCGGCTGGATCGACGCGCTGCGCGAGGCCATCCGCAGCATCTGGCACCAGAACGTGCTGGCCGGCAACTTCGTCGTGAAGAAGCTCAGCGACATCGTCGTCCTGATCGGCCTGTTCGCCACGATCGCGGCGTCCGTGCTCATCACCGGGACGACGACCGCCGCGGTCGGCTGGGTGCTCGAGCTGGTCGGCATCGAGGAGTCGCCGCCGGCGAAGTTCTTCACGATCGTCCTGGCGTACGCCCTCGCGCTGGTCGCCGACACCCTGCTGTTCCTCTACCTGTTCGGCCGGCTGTCCCGCGTCAAGAACCCGATCAAGCGCATCATCAAGGGCGCCGTCTTCGGGGCCGTCGGCTTCGAGGTCCTGAAGATCGCCGGTGGCTTCTACGTCGCGCGCACGACGACCAAGGGCGCCGCGACCTACGGCACCTTCGCGGTCGTCGTCGGCCTGCTGCTGTTCCTCAACCTGGTGTCGCGCCTGCTGCTGGTCACCGCGGCGTTCGTCGTGACCGGGCCGTACGACTCCGACATCGCCCCGTCCGGGACCGCGGACAAGGAGATGGCCCGCAAGGCGGGGATCCCGGAGGAGTTCGCCGACAACGACCCCGACGACCCGCCCAACCTGCAGGAGGAGGGCGCGCCCGCGCCGCTGCAGGCCGCCGTCCTCGGCCGCACCCCGCCGCAGGACGAGCCGGAAGGGCGCGCCAGCACGGGTGACTCGGGGCAGAGCGACGCCACGAAGGCCCCGGCCGTCGAGGGCGGCGTCGCGCAGACGCAGTCCGACGCCACCCGCGCGAAGGCCGAGGAGGGCGCGGACCCCTACCCGAGCGGCGAGGGCGAGAGCAGCCGGACGACGGCGCGCACCGCGGCCACGCCTGCCGAGGAGAAGGTCGTGCGGGCGGCCCGGGTGACCGCTGCGGCCGGCGGCGCCGTGCTGCTCGGCCTCGGGGTCCAGGGCCTGCGGACGCTGACCCGGCTGGTCCGGACCTGAGGCCCCCGGGCTAGGGCCGGCGGCGGATCGGGACCTGCCGGACCGGCGGGCGGGACCGCTGGCGCTGGCGGGCCTGCACGACCTGCCGGCGGCGGACGACCACCAGCGAGGCCGCGCACATCAGGGCGACACCGGCGAGGGTCGTGACCGGCAGGCCGCCGCCCTCCTCGGGCTCGGCCGCGACCACGTTGCCGCTGTCGGCGGCCAGCACCGTGCTGCCGTCGGTGTCCTCGCCCGGCTGCTCCTCCGGCACGTCCTCGTCGTCGGAGTCCGCGCCGGCGCCCTCGACCGGGTCGACGAGCATCCCGACCGGGGGGACGCCCTTGGCGGCCGCGGCGAAGCCCCAGTCCAGCAGCGTGGCGGCCTCGACGTCGACGCGCGGCTGGGTGCGCATCATCGTGACGACCAGCGTGCGGCCGTTGCGCTGGGCGGCGCCGACGAAGCTGGCCTTCGCGGTCGAGGTGTAGCCGTTCTTGATGCCCAGCGCCCCGTCGTAGCGGGTCAGCAGCTTGTTGTGGTTGTAGGTCTCGATGCGCTTGCCGCCCGGGCCGCTGACGCTGCCCTTGAGCGTCGACACGTAGCGCCGGAACGCCTCCAGCCTCATCCCGGCGCGGGCGACCAGCGCCAGGTCGTACGCCGAGCTGACCTGCCCCTCGGCGTCCAGGCCGCTGGGGTTGACCGCGTGGGTGTCGAAGGCCTGCAGGCGCTGCGCCTCGGCGTTCATCGACTCGATGGCCTTGGGCCCGCCGGCCGCGCTCGCCAGCGTGTTGGCGACGTCGTTGCCGGAGACCATCATCATCGCGGCGAAGAGCTCGTCGACCGGGTAGCCGACGCGCTCGACCAGCCCGACCTTGCTGCCGTCGACCGCGATGTCGTCGTAGGTGGGCACCACCTTGCGGGCCGGGTCGAGCTGCGGGATCAGCGTGACGGCGGTCAGCGTCTTCAGGGTGCTGGCGGGGGCGTAGTTCCCGTGCGCGTCCCGCGCGCCGAGCACCTCGCCGCTGTCGAGGTCGGCGACGACCCAGCCGTGGGCGACCACCTCGGGCGGCACGGGGGGAGCGCCGACGGGCAGCACCAGGCCCCGGCTGCCGAGCTCCGCGCCGCCGACGGCGTCGGCCGCGAGGGCGGGGGAGGCGACCCCGACAGAGACAGCGAAGGCCAGCACCGACAGGACTGCCGGCAGGCGACGAGGGGTCCGCATGGTGGCGCGACGTTACCTCGCGAGCACGCTCCGACCCGCCAGACACTCGGCGCGGACGCGACGAGGGCCGCCCCGCAGCAGCGGGACGGCCCTCGTACGACAGCAGCGGGTCAGACGCGGCGGAAGAGCAGCGCGCGCTTGACCTCCTGGATCGCCTTGGTGACCTCGATGCCGCGCGGGCAGGCGTCGGTGCAGTTGAAGGTCGTCCGGCAGCGCCAGACGCCCTCCTTCTCGTTGAGGATCTCCAGCCGCTCCTCGGCGCCCTCGTCGCGGCTGTCGAAGATGAAGCGGTGGGCGTTGACGATGGCGGCCGGGCCGAAGTAGCTCTCGTCGGTCCAGAACACCGGGCAGGACGACGTGCACGCGGCGCACAGGATGCACTTGGTGGTGTCGTCGAAGCGCTCGCGGTCCTCGGCCGACTGCAGCCGCTCGCGGGTGGGCTCGCGGCCGTCGGTGATGAGGAACGGCTTCACGGCCCGGAAGGACTCGAAGAAGGGCTCCATGTCGACGATGAGGTCCTTCATCACCGGCAGGCCCTTGATCGGCTCGACGAGGATCTCGTCGCCGATGTCCTTGACGAGGACCTTGCAGGCGAGCCGGTTGACGCCGTTGATGCGCATGGCGTCCGAGCCGCAGACGCCGTGGGCGCAGGAGCGGCGGAACGACAGCGACCCGTCCTGGAACCACTTGATCTGGTGCAGGGCGTCGAGGACGCGGTCACCCTTCTCGGTGGGGACCTCGAAGGACTGCCAGTTGGCCTCGGGGTCGACCTCGGGGTCGAAGCGCCGGACCTTCACGGTGACCATGCGGATGTGGTCGCTGACCGGCGACGGCGTCGGGTCGGCCGGCTTGTCGAGGGTGGTCGTCATCTAGTACTTGCGCTCCATCGGCTGGTACCGGGTCTGGATCACGGGCTTGTAGTCGAGGCGCACCTCGGACTGGAAGCCGGGCTCCACCTTGTACGCCATCGTGTGGCGCATGAAGTTGACGTCGTCGCGGGTCGGGTAGTCCTCGCGGAAGTGCCCGCCGCGGGACTCGTTGCGCGCCTTCGCCGACACGACCAGCGCCTCGGCGAGGTCGAGCAGGAAGCCCAGCTCGACCGCCTCGAGCAGCTCGGTGTTGTAGCGCTTGCCGCGGTCGGCGACGCCGACGCGCTGGTAGCGCTCCTTGAGCGCCGCGATGTCGACCTCGGCCTGCTTGAGCGTGGCCTCGGTGCGGTAGACGGAGGCGTTCGCGTCCATCGTCTCCTGCAGGTCACCGCGGATGGCGGCCACCAGCTCGGTGCCGCCGCCGTCCTTGAGGCGCTGCAGCAGCGTGATGGTGTCGGCCTCGGGGTTCGGCGGGAGGTCGACGAAGTCGGCCGAGTTGGCGTACGCCGCCGCCGACATCCCGCCGCGCCGGCCGAAGACGTTGATGTCGAGCAGCGAGTTGGTGCCGAGCCGGTTGGCGCCGTGCACCGAGACGCAGGCGACCTCGCCGGCGGCGAACAGGCCGGGGACGATGTCGGTGTTGTTGCGCAGCACCTGGGCGTCGATGTTGGTCGGCACGCCGCCCATCGCGTAGTGCGCGGTGGGCTGGATCGGGATCGGGTCGTTGTAGGGCTCGATGCCGAGGTAGGTGCGGGCGAACTCGGTGATGTCGGGCAGCTTGGCGTCCAGCTGCTCCGGCGGCAGGTGCGTCAGGTCCAGGAACACGTGGTCGCCGGCCGGGCCGCAGCCGCGGCCCTGGCGGATCTCGGTGTAGATGGCGCGGGCGACCATGTCGCGCGGCGCGAGGTCCTTGATGGTGGGGGCGTAGCGCTCCATGAAGCGCTCGCCGTCCTTGTTGCGCAGGATCCCGCCCTCACCGCGCGCACCCTCGGTGAGCAGGATGCCCATCTTCCAGATCCCTGTCGGGTGGAACTGGTAGAACTCCATGTCCTCCAGCGGGAGGCCCTTGCGGTAGACGATGCCCATGCCGTCACCGGTGAGGGTGTGGGCGTTGCTCGTCACCTTGAAGACCTTGCCGAAGCCGCCGCTGGCGAACAGCACCGACTTGGCCTGGAAGACGTGCAGCTCGCCGGTGGCCAGCTCGTACGCCACGACGCCGCTGGTGTGCTGGACGCCGTCGACCTCGGTGAGGCACAGGTCCAGCACGTAGAACTCGTTGAAGAAGTCGATGCCGTGCTTGACGCACTGCTGGAACAGCGTCTGCAGGATCATGTGGCCGGTGCGGTCGGCCGCGAAGCACGAGCGGCGCACGGCCGCCTCGCCGTGGTTGCGGGTGTGACCGCCGAAGCGGCGCTGGTCGATGCGCCCCTCAGGCGTGCGGTTGAAGGGCAGGCCCATCTTCTCGAGGTCGAGGACCGCGTCGATGGCCTCCTTGCACATGACCTCGGCAGCGTCCTGGTCGACGAGGTAGTCGCCGCCCTTGACGGTGTCGAAGGTGTGCCACTCCCAGTTGTCCTCCTCGACGTTGGCGAGGGCGGCGCACATGCCGCCCTGCGCCGCGCCGGTGTGGGACCGGGTCGGGTAGAGCTTGGTCAGGACGGCGGTCTTGGAGCGCTGACCCGCCTCGAGGGCGGCGCGCATCCCGGCGCCGCCGGCCCCGACGATGATCGTGTCGTAGCGGTGGAACTGGACCATGCTGGCCGCTCCTCTAACGCAGGTCGGGGTCGAAGGTGAAGATCACGAGCGTCCCGAGCATGAGGATCAGCGCGGAGGACGTGTAGAGCAGCATCTTGAGCCAGAAGCGGGTGCCGTCGCGCTCGGCGTAGTCGTTGATGATCGTGCGCAGGCCGTTGGTGCCGTGCAGCATCGCCAGCCACAGCTGGGCGAGGTCCCAGGTCCGCCAGAACGGCGAGGCCCAGCGGCCGGCCACGAAGGCGAAGTTGATGCGGCTCACGCCGCCGTCCAGCAGCAGCATGATGCCGATGTGCCCGAGGACGAGCACGAAGAGCAGCAGCCCGGACATGCGCATGAAGATCCACGCGTACATCTCGAAGTTGGTCTTGCTGCGGTTGCTCGACGGGCGCTTGCGGCGGGTGCGCGGCTGCTCGAGGACGAGCCGGTCGCTCGTGGCGTCGTCGGTCTGGGCGATCGAGCCGGGGTCCGGCATCGTGGCGGTCACGCGGCGCTCCCGAACAGGCTCTCGACGGTGTGCTTGAGCATGAAGTAGGCGCTCGGGACCATCAGCACCAGGAAGATCCCGACGACCGCGAAGGACATCTGCTTCTGGTAGCGGGTGCCCTTGTCCCAGAAGTCGATCGCCATGACGCGCAGGCCGTTGAGCGCGTGGTAGAGCACCGCGCCGAACAGGCCGACCTCCATCGCCGCCACGATCGGGGTCTTGTAGGTCGACATGATCCGGTCGTACGCGTCCGGCGACACCCGCACGAGGGCGGTGTCGAGGACGTGCGCGAACAGGAAGAAGAAGATGAGGACGCCGGTCACGCGGTGGGCCACCCAGGACCACATGCCCTCGCGTCCGCGGTACAGGGTCCCTGCCGGGGCCTTCGCCATGTGCCGGTGACCTCTCCAGACTCTTCAGACGAGCAGGTCAGGCGGGTGCCCGACCTGTCCATGCTAACGACGGCCCTCCGAGCCAGCACCCCGGGACCCGGTCGGGTGCTGTGAGGTGGGACACCAGCCGGTCAGGCGGGCTTGAAGGACGCGACGACGCGGTCGAACTCGGCGCGCGCCTCGTCGAAGTCGCGGGCCCGGGTCTGGAAGTAGAGCGAGTGGCCGGTGCCGTCGACGTTGAAGACCCGGTTGAGCGACGTGCAGGTCGGCGCCGCCGGCGGAGTAGGTGAACTCCCAGTCGGCCGCCGGGTAGCCGCGGTACTCGACCTCGCGGATGGCGATCTGGCGGTAGCTGGGGTAGCGCGACGGCGAAGGAGGCCGCCTGGCGCTCGCGGTCACCGACCGCGTCGTCGACGCCGGGGCCGGTGCTGACGCGCAGGGTGCGCCCGGTGTCGGGGTCGCGGTACTGCGCGGCGCCGTTGAAGGTGCTCTCCTGCCAGCCGTCGGGGACGGCGACGGTCCAGCCGGCGGCGCCGGTGTCGGTCTTCCAGCCGGCCGGTACGGCGGCGACGCCCTGGCCCGAGCCCTCGTCGCCGGAGCCCTCGTCACCGGACCCCTCGTCGCCGGAGCCCTGGTGCCGGACCCCTCGTCGCCGGAGCCCTGTTCGCCGGAGCCCTCGTCGGTCGCGCCGTCGCCGGAGCTGCCGGCGCTGGGACCGGCGCTGGTGCCGGCGCTGGTGCCGGGGTCCGCGGCGGAGCCGCTGCCACCGTCGTCGCCGGTCATCGCCTGCACGGCCAGGCCGCCGGCGCCGAGCACCGCGACCAGGCCGAGCGCGGCGAGCACCGGACCGCGGCGGCGGGAGGACGGGGCGTCCTCGGCGGGTCGGCGCGGCGGGGTGCGGTCCACCGGAGGCGCGGGCGGCGCAGCGGGGGCGGAGGCGGCCGGCGCGGGCGGGACGACCTCCGTGGCGGCCGGCCGGGCACCCGTCCCGGTGACGTCAGCGGCCGGGAGCGTCGCCGCGACCGACGGCGCGGCCGGCGGGGGAGCGTCTCGACCGGCGGGCTGATCGGCAGCGCGCTGGTCCGCAGCGCCCGCTTCTCGGCCTCCGGCTCGGGCTGCGGCGCGACGGTCGGGACCTCGTCGGCGATCCGGGCGACCTCCTGCAGCAGCGCGCGGGCCTGCGCGCCGGACAGCCGGGTGTCGGGGTCGGGGGCGAGCAGCCCGTCGAGCACCGGCACGAGCGGCCCGGCCGCGACGTAGGGCTCCTGGTCGCCCGTCACGACGGCGGTCAGGGTCGGCAGCGGCTCGCCCTTGTCGTACGGCGGGCGCCCCTCGACGGCGGTGAACAGCGTGGCGCCGAGCGACCACAGGTCCGACGCCGGCCCCGGCGGCAGCCCGCGGGCGCGCTCGGGGGAGATGTAGGAGGGGCTGCCGAGCAGCAGGCCGGTGCTCGTGATCGACGGGTCGCCGGCCGACGTGGCGATGCCGAAGTCGGTGAGGACGACGCGGCCCGGGCCCCCGCCCGGACCGGGGCTGAGCAGCACGTTGGAGGGCTTCACGTCCCGGTGGACGATGCCCTGGGCGTGCGCGGCCTCGAGCGCGCCGAGCAGCGACAGCCCCACGTGGGCGGTGTCCCGCACGCTCAGCGGGCCGTCGGCGCGGACGACCTGCGCCAGCGTCCGGGCCTCGACCAGCTCGAGGACGAGCCACGGCTGGCCGTCCTCCTCGACGACGTCGTAGACGGTGACGGCGCTGGGGTGGTCGAGCCGGGCGGCGGCGCGGGCCTCGCGGCGGGTGCGCTCGCGCAGGTTCTCGCGGTCCTCGTCGGACAGGCCGTGCGGGAAGACGACCTCCTTGACCGCGACCTGGCGGCCCAGCACGGCGTCCTCGGCCCGCCAGACGGTGCCCATGCCGCCGGAGCCGAGCGGTTCCAGCAGGCGGTAGCGCCCGCCCACGGTCCGCACGTCCTGCCGGCCAGGGGTGTCCACGGACCAGCCCCTACCCAGGGGCGGCTGGGGATCACGCGACGGGGCGCGACGAGGGTCACGTCGTCGCGACGAGGGGGCCAGCCCTAGCATCCGCCCATGACGCGAGACTCCGAGTCAGGCTTCCCGATCCAGCCGCTGTACGGCCCGGGCGACGTCGCCCCCGGGCTCGAGGAGCGGCTCGGCGGGCCGGGCGAGTTCCCGTACACCCGCGGGGTCTACCCGAGCATGTACACCGGCCGTCCGTGGACCATGCGCCAGTACGCCGGGTTCGGCACGGCCAAGGAGTCGAACGAGCGCTACCGGCACCTGGTCGCGCAGGGCACCGGCGGGCTGTCGGTGGCCTTCGACCTGCCCACGCAGATGGGCTACGACAGCGACGACCCGGTGGCCTCCGGCGAGGTCGGCAAGGTCGGCGTCGCGATCGACTCGCTCGAGGACATGCGGATCCTGTTCGACCAGATCCCGCTCGACCAGGTCTCCACGTCGATGACGATCAACGCGCCGGCGTCGGTGCTGCTGCTGATGTACCAGCTGGTCGCCGAGGAGAACGGCGTCAGCTCGTCCGCCATCACCGGCACGATCCAGAACGACGTGCTCAAGGAGTACATCGCCCGCGGGACCTACATCTACCCGCCGGCCCACTCGCTGCGGCTGATCACCGACATCTTCGCCTACTGCAGGTCCGAGATCCCGAAGTGGAACACGATCTCGATCTCCGGCTACCACATGGCCGAGGCCGGGGCGACGCCCACGCAGGAGATCGGCTTCACGCTCGCCAACGGCATCGAGTACGTCCGGGCCGCGGTCGAGGCGGGCCTGGCGGTCGACGACTTCGCCCCGCGGCTGGCCTTCTTCTTCGTCTCGCGCACGACGATCCTCGAGGAGGTGGCGAAGTTCCGCGCCGCCCGCCGGATCTGGGCGCAGGTGATGCGCGACGAGTTCGGCGCGAAGGACCCCAAGTCGCTGATGCTGCGCTTCCACACCCAGACCGCCGGCGTGCAGCTCACCGCCCAGCAGCCCGAGGTCAACCTGGTCCGCGTCGCGGTGCAGGGCCTGGCCGCGGTGCTCGGCGGCACGCAGTCGCTGCACACCAACTCCTACGACGAGGCCATCGCGCTGCCGACCGTCAAGGCCGCGACGCTCGCGCTGCGCACGCAGCAGGTCCTGGCGTACGAGACCGACGTGACGGCGACCGTCGACCCCTTCGCCGGCTCCTACGTCGTCGAGGCGATGACCGACGAGGTCGAGAAGGGCGCCCGCGAGCTGATGGCCAAGGTCGAGGAGCTCGGCGGCTCGGTGGCCGCCATCGAGAAGGGCTTCCAGAAGACCGAGATCGAGCTGTCGGCGTACGAGATCGCCAAGGGCATCGACGCCGGCGAGCGCGTCGTCGTCGGGCTCAACCGCTACCGCAGCGCCAGCGAGGAGCGCTACGAGCCGCTGCGCGTCGACCCCTCCATCGAGGCCGACCAGCGCGAGCGCCTGCGCCTGCTGCGCGAGAAGCGCGACAACGCCGCCGTCGACAAGGCGCTGGCCGAGCTCAAGGCGGCCGCGGCCGGGGACGGCAACTGCCTCTACCCGATGCGCACCGCCCTGCAGGAGCTCGCCACCGTCGGCGAGGTCTGCGGCGCCCTGCGCGAGGTCTGGGGCGTCTACCGCCCGCAGGAGTTCTTCTAGCGTCCCGCGCGACCGGGCCCCGAGTGCGGGCCCGGACGCGCGACAGCGCCCCGGCCGACGTACGGGCCGGGGCGCTGCGCGTGCGCTACCGGGTGCGGGACTCCAGCGGGACCTCGCCGCGCTGGCCGGGGACGTAGACCGGCTCGACGACGGCGGCCGACGGCTCGATCCGCAGCGGACGCGCCAGCCAGCTCGGCAGCCACCAGTTCCAGCGGCCGAGCAGGGAGACCAGCGCGGGCACCATGAGGGCCCGCACGATGGTCGCGTCGATGAGGATGCCGACGCCGAGCGCCGTCGCGAGCACCTTGATGTCGGTGCCGGGCGAGGACGCCAGCGCGATGAACGCCATGAACAGGATCAGCGCGGCGCAGGTCACCAGCCGGCCGGTGCGGCCGAGGCCCTCGACGACGGCCTGCCGGGTGGAGCCGGTCTTGTCGAACTCCTCCCGCATCCGGCTCAGGATGAAGACCTCGTAGTCCATCGACAGGCCGAAGAGGAACGCGAAGATCATCACCGGCAGCCAGAACGTGACCGCGCCGGTCGGCGCGATGTCGAAGATCGGCCCCCGAGCCGTTGCCGCGCTGCCAGAACAGCACCACGAAGCCGAAGGTCGCGGCCACCGAGACGACGTTGAGCAGCACCGCCTTGAGCGGGAGCAGCAGCGAGCGGAACGCGCGGACCAGCAGCAGGAAGGTCACCAGCGCGATGAGCCCCATGACCAGCGGGAAGCGCTTGAAGACCGCGTTGCTGTAGTCGAGCACCGTGGCGCCCGGCCCGGCGACGCCCTGGACCCCGGGCACGTCCTCGATGGCGTCGAGCATGCGCTCGACGACCTTGGCGCGGCCGGTGTCCACCGTCTCCAGGGTCGGCAGCACCTGCACGACCGCGGTGCCGCCCTTGCGCCAGGTCGGGTCGTCCGGTGCGACCGCGGAGGCCACGCCGTCGACCTGCTCCAGCCGGGTGACGACCTCCTGCGCGCTGCCGACCGGGTCGGAGCCGCCGACCAGCACCTCGAGCGGCGTCACCACGCCGGCGGGCACGCCGCCGTCGCGCAGCGTGGCGAGGTTGGTGACCGCGGGGCCCTGGGTGGCCAGCGACTCGGTGCGGGCCTGGCCGATCTTGATGTCGAAGACCGGCACGACGAGCAGGGCGAGCAGCACCAGCCCGGCGCCGAAGGCGACCCACTTGCGCTTGTAGACCAGCCGGGCCCAGGCGGTCCAGGCGCGGGAGGCGGCGTTCTCGTGCCGGATGCGCGGCCAGTCGACCCGCGGGCCGATCTTGCTGAGCATCACCGGCAGCAGGGTGAGGACGACCGCCATGCTGATCAGCGGGATGAGCATGCCGCCGAAGCCCATGCTGCGCAGGAACGGCACCGGCACGACGATGAGCGCGATCAGCGAGATGGCCACGGTGCCGGCCGACGCGGCGACCGCGTGGCCGGCGGTGCGCATGGCCTCGACGACCGCCTCGGCGTTGTCGCGGCCGTGCTCGCGCTCCTCGCGCCAGCGGTTGACCAGCAGCAGCGAGTAGTCGATGGCGAGGCCGAGGCCGACCAGCGCGACGAGGAACTGCACGACGAAGCTGACGTCGGTGACGTACGAGACCGCCAGCACCGCCAGGAACGTCGACATGATCGACACCGCCGCGACGAGCAGCGGGACCAGCGCCAGGAACGACGCGAAGACGAAGACCAGGACCACCAGGGCACCCGCCGCCCCGAGCAGCGTCTCGCCGAGCAGGCTCGGCGGCTCGTTGTCGCCCTCGGCGGCGTTGCCCTCCGACAGCTGGAAGTAGCCGGTGGTCCCGATGGTCAGGCCGGTGGACCGGGCCTGCTCCTGCAGGAAGTCCGCGGCGACCTTGTAGGCGGGCTTGAAGTCGAAGCCGTCGAAGCGCTTGTCGACCACCAGGCCGTACGTGCTGCGGCCGTCCTCGGTGACGAAGCGGTCGTCGCCCGTGTTGCCCTGCCAGGAGACGCGGTACTCCGGGTACTCCGCCTGCAGGGCCCGGAAGACGCCGTCGACCGCGGCCTTCTCCCCGGCGACCGTCTTCCCCTGCGGGGCGGTGACCACGACGATGCTGGTGCCCTCGTCGGGACCCGTGCCGTACAGCGCGAGGATCTGCTGCTCGGTCTCGTAGCCCTGCTGGCCGGGCAGCGAGAAGTCGACGGTGAGGCGCTCGGTGGTGGTGCCCGCGGTGGCTCCGCCGGCGACGAACGCGACGAGCCAGAAGAGCGCCACCATCAGGCGATGGCGCAGCACGAACCGTGCGAGTCGGACCATGAGATTCCCCCCGGAGTCGGTCGACGCCGCCACGGTAGGCCGCGGAGGTGTCGAGCGAGAGCGCTTTTCGAGGCCGGCCGGTGCCGGACCCCTCGCACAGGCAGACGCCGCAGACCGGGAGGACTCATCGCTGTCGCGGGGTCTGCTGCTGGGTATCGTCCGCACGTGAAGATCCCCTTCGAGTCCTCGCCGCGCTCCAGCCTCGGGGTGGAGTGGGAGCTGCAGCTCGTCGACCGGGAGACGCGACAGCTGCGCAGCGGCGCGAACCAGATCCTCGAGACGCTGTCGCCGGGGGCCGAGCACCCCAAGGCCAAGCGCGAGCTGCTGCAGTCCTGCGTCGAGGTGATCACCGGCGTCTGCAGCACCGTCCCGGAGGCGATGGCCGACCTCGCGGCCACGGTCAAGGAGGTCTCGGACGCGGCCGACCCGCTCGGCCTCGGGCTCATGTGCGCCGGGACGCACCCGGTCACGGACTGGAACACGCAGGAGATCAGCCCGGTCGAGCGCTACCGCCAGCTCATCGACCAGATGCAGTGGCTGGCCCGCCAGCTGCAGATCTTCGGCGTGCACGTCCACGTCGGCGTCCGCTCGCCGGACAAGGTGATCCCGATCGTCAACGCGCTCACCGCGTACATCCCGCACCTGCTGGCGATCTCGGCCTCCTCGCCCTACTGGATCGGCATCGACACCGGGCTCGCCTCCTCGCGCAGCAAGGTCTTCGAGGGGCTGCCGACCGCCGGGCTGCCCTACCAGCTCTCCGGCTGGACGCAGTTCGAGGAGTACATGGAGACCCTGATCGAGACCAAGACCATCGGCTCGATCAAGGAGGTGTGGTGGGACATCCGGCCGCACCCGGTGTACGGGACGGTCGAGCTGCGCGTGTGCGACGGCCTGCCGACGCTGCACGAGGTCGGGATGGTCGCCGCCCTGAGCCACTGCCTGGTCGACACCCTCGACCGCGAGATCGACAAGGGCTACACGCTGCCCACGCCCAAGGGCTGGGTGGTGCGCGAGAACAAGTGGCGGGCCGCGCGCTACGGCCTGGACGCCGAGATCATCGTCGGCGACGGCCACGAGACCAAGCCGGTGCGCGAGGCGCTGTCGGAGCTCATGCAGGAGCTCGCCCCGGCGGCGGCCCGGCTCGGCTGCGAGGACGAGCTGGCGCGGGTCAGCGGCATCCTGGAGACCGGTGCGTCCTACCAGCGCCAGCGCGCGGTCGCTGCCGCCAGCGGGGGCGACCTGACGGCGGTCGTCGACAGCCTGCTGACCGAGTTCGCCGAGGACCGTCCCACGGCGCTGCCCGTGCTCGAGCCCTCCTCCGCGCTCGGGCAGCCGGCCGCACCGGGTGCCGTCTGATGGCCGTCGACGGCCCGGCGGCCGCCGACCGCTGGCTCGCGGCGCACGGCGAGGACCTGGTCGCCTTCCGCCGCGACGTGCACGCCCACCCCGAGCTGGGCCGTCAGGAGCGGCGGACGACCGGGCTGCTGGTCGACCGGCTCGTGGACGCGGGGCTGTCGCCCAAGGTGCTGGAGGGCGGGACCGGCCTGGTCTGCGAGTTCGGCCAGGGCGACGTCGTCGTCGGCCTGCGCGCGGACATCGACGCGCTGCCGCTGCAGGACGAGAAGGACGTGCCCTACCGCTCGCGCAACGACGGCGTCTGCCACGCCTGCGGCCACGACGTGCACACCGCGGTGGTGCTGGGCGCCGGGCTGGCCCTCGCCGCCCACGCCGACGCGCTGCCGGGCCGGGTCCGGCTGGTCTTCCAGCCGGCCGAGGAGCTGATGCCCGGCGGCGCGCTCGACGTCATCCGCGAGGGCTGGGTCGAGGAGCTCGTCCTCGGTCTTCACCGTGCACTGCGACCCGAGCCTGGAGGTCGGCCGGGTCGGGCTGCGCTCCGGGCCGATCACCGCGGCGGCCGACGCCGTCCACGTCCGGCTGACCGGCCCCGGCGGGCACACCTCCCGGCCGCACAACACGGTCGACCTCATCCACGCGCTGGCCACCGTGGCCACGGGGCTGCCGGACGCGCTGTCCCGCCTGGTCGACCCGCGCGCCGGCCTGTGCCTGGTCTGGGGCCACGTCTCGGCAGGCGTCGCGCAGAACGCCATCCCGCGCGAGGGCCGGCTCGACGGGACCCTGCGGGTGCTCGACAAGGACGCCTGGCAGCGCGCCCCCGACCTGGTCCAGCGCACGGTCGCCGCGCTCGTGGCGCCGTACGGCGCGAGCGCCGAGGTCCACTACGAGCGCGGCGTGCCGCCGGTCGTCAACGACGCCTCCGCCACCGCGCTGCTCACCGCGGCGGTGAAGACCGCGCTCGGCAGCGGCGCGGCCGTCCCCACGGTGCAGTCGCTCGGCGGCGAGGACTTCGCCTGGTACCTCGACCACGTGCCCGGCGCGCTGGCCCGGCTCGGCGTCAAGCCGCCCGGGCTCGAGCGGCCGTACGACCTGCACCAGGGCGGCTTCGACGTCGACGAGGACTGCATCGGCGTCGGCGTGCGCGTCATGGCCACCGCGGTGCTGGCCGCGCTGAACGCGGAGTGACGGCGCCCCCTCCCGCCTGGCAGGTCTGGTCGGCGCTCTCGCTCGTCTACGTCGTCTGGGGCTCGACCTACCTCGCCATCGCGTACGTCGTGCGCTCGCTGCCCCCGCTGCTGTCGGCCGGCGCGCGCTTCGGGACCGCGGCGCTGCTGCTCGCGGCGTACCTGCTGGTGCGCCGCGGACCGCGGGCGCTGCGGGCCTCCCGCGGTCAGTGGCTGCGGGCGGCCGGCATCGGCGTGCTGCTGCTGCTCGGCGGGAACGGGCTGGTCACCCTCGGCGAGGAGCGCGACCTGCCCTCCGGGCTCGCCGCGCTGCTGGTCGCGGGGGTGCCGTTCTGGGTCGTCCTGCTGCGGCGGGCCGCCGGCGAGCGGCCGGCCGGGCGGACGCTGCTCGGCGTCGCCATCGGCTTCGCCGGCGTCGCGGTGCTGCTGCTGCCCGGTGCCCGGCCCTCCGGGGTGTCCCTGCTCGCCGCCGGGATGGTCGTCGCCTCGTCGGTGCTGTGGTCGACCGGCTCGTTCCTCGCCGGTCGCATCGACCTGCCGGCGCGACCCGCTCGTCACCACGCTGGCCGAGATGTGCGGCGGCTGCCTCGCCCTCACCGCTGCCGGGCTGGTGCGCGGGGAGCCGCTGGACCTCGGCGCGGTCGAGACCGCCTCGGCGCTCGGCTGGGCCTACCTGGTCGTCTTCGGCTCGCTGGTCGCCTTCACGGCGTACTCCTGGCTGCTCGGGGTGGCGCCGGTGTCGCAGGTGGCGACCTACGCGTACGTCAACCCGCTCGTCGCCGTGCTGCTCGGCGCCGCGCTGCTGGACGAGCCGCTGACCGTGACGACCGTGGTCGGCGGTGCGGTGACGGTGCTGGCGGTCGCGGTCGTCGTGTCGGAGGAGGGGCGCCGGCGCCGGCAGGACGCACCGGTGGCGGACCTGGGTCAGGTGCCGGAGGACCTGCAGGGGCGCGACCGCAGCGCCTTGACGTAGTCGTCGGGGGCGCCGGCCGCCTCGGCCGCCGCGGCCAGCACGCCGAGGTAGCGGGCGCTCGGCAGCCCGCCCTCGTAGCCGTCGAGGACGTAGACCCAGGCCAGCGGCTCGCCGTTGAGCGTGTGCACCCGGACGCGGAGCTTGCGGTAGAGCCCGGTGTCGGCGCCCTCCCACGCGTCCAGGGCGGCCGCGTCGGCGTCGGTCAGGTCGTACAGCCCGACGAAGACGTGCTCGTCGGGCTCCTCGACCAGCGTGGCCAGCGAGCCCTCCCAGCCCAGGTCCTCGCCGCCGAAGGTCAGCCGCCAGCCCTCGAGCCAGCCGGTCCCTGCCGAGGGGGAGTGGGGGCAGCGCTCCCGCATCTGCGCCGGGTCGAGGTTGCTGCCGTACGCGGCGTAGAGCGCCATGCCGCCACACTAGTCAGGCGCTCCGGGGTGGCCGTCGTCACCGTGGTGCCCACCGCCGGAAGGGCGACAATGGAGGCATGTCTGGAGCCCCTGTGCGCATCGTGATCATCGGCGGCGGCCCGGCGGGCTACGAGGCGGCGCTCGTCGCGGTGGAGCTCGGTGCGCAGGTCAGCCTGGTGGACCGCGACGGCGTCGGCGGCATGTGCGTGCTGGCCGACTGCGTGCCGTCCAAGACCTTCATCGCCACCAGCGAGGCGATGACCTCCTACGCGCACGCCGACCGGGTCGGGGTGACCACCAAGGGCGAGGTCAGCGCCGACATCGCCGAGGTCAACGCCCGGGTCAAGACGCTGGCGCTCGCGCAGTCGGCCGACATCACCCTGCGCCTGGCCAAGGAGGGCGTGCAGGTCGTCCCGGGCGCGGCCCGCCTGCGCACGCCGTCGTGGGTCGAGGTCACCGGCTCGGGCGGCACCCAGCTGCTCGAGGCCGACGTCGTGCTGCTGGCCACCGGGGCGCACCCGCGGGTGGTCGCCGGGGCCGAGCCCGACGGCGAGCGGATCCTGGACTGGCGCCAGCTCTACGACCTGCCCGAGCTGCCCGAGCACCTCGTCGTCGTCGGGTCGGGCGTGACCGGGGCGGAGTTCGCCAACGCCTACCTGAGCATGGGCTCGCAGGTCACCCTGGTGTCCAGCCGCGAGCGGGTGCTCCCCGGCGAGGACAGCGACGCGGCCGAGCTGCTGCAGACCGTCTTCGAGCGCCGCGGCATGGACATCCGGCGGGGCCGCGCTGCCAGCGTCGCGCGCACCGACGACGGCGTCTGCGTGACGCTGACCGACGGCACCACGGTCGAGGGCAGCCACTGCCTCATGACGGTCGGCTCGGTGCCCAACACCGGCGGGCTGGGGCTCGAGGAGGTCGGTGTCCGGCTGTCCGAGGGCGGCTTCGTCGAGGTCGACCGGGTCAGCCGCACCTCCGTCCCGGGCATCTACGCCGCCGGCGACTGCACCGGCGTGCTCATGCTCGCCTCGGTCGCCGCGATGCAGGGGCGCATCGCCATGTGGCACGCGCTCGGCGAGGCGGTCGCGCCGCTGCGCCTCGGCACGGTGTCGGCCAACGTCTTCACCGACCCGCAGGTCGCCTCCGTCGGCGTCACGCAGCAGCAGGTCGAGACCGGTGCGGTGGCCGCCAACGCCGTCACGCTGCCGCTGGCCACCAACGCGCGGGCCAAGATGCAGGGCATCACCGACGGCTTCGTGAAGTTCTTCTGCCGGCCCGGCTCGGGCACGGTCCTCGGCGGCGTCGTCGTGGCGCCGACGGCCAGCGAGCTGATCATGCCGATCAGCCTGGCGGTGCAGCACGGGCTCACCGTCGACCAGATCGCGCACACCTTCGCGATCTACCCGTCGCTGTCCGGCTCGGTGACCGAGGCCGCCCGCCAGCTCATGCTCCACGGCGCCCCCGCCTAGCGGCGCCCCGGGCGCCCCGCCCGCACCAGCGGGACGTAGGTCAACGGGGTGAGCGCGCAGGGTCGGGTGGCCACGGCGCTGGGCGCACCTGTTCCGCTCGAGCCCCGTCCAGGAGACCGGACGTCTGTGCGGAAGACCGGACGCGACGCGGGCGGAGCAGAGTCACCTCACGGCGACGCGCCCGGGCGCCAGGTCATCTCCGGGGCGGTGCGGCGGGGTCAGAAGCCGCGGGGCGGCGGTTCGCGGTACGGGGGTGGCAGCCCGTGCTGGCGCAGGCGGCGGTCGCGCAGGTCGTCGGCGTACGCCCCGGCGACGAAGGCGGCGCAGAGCAGGACGAAGAACGGCAGCGCGAGGTGCACCCAGCCCGGTCCGGGCAGCAGCGCGAGCACCACGGCCACCGGCACGACCTGGACCAGCGCGCGGACGAACGCCCGCAGGCGCCAGCCCGCGTCCAGCAGGTCGTGCCGGACCCAGTCGCGGTGGGCGTCCGGCAGCCGCCCGCCGAAGGCGTAGCGCAGCCGCTGCCCGCGGGTCGGGTCGCCGGGGAGTGCGCTCAGTCCTTGCCAGCCGCATCTGTGATGGCGCAGATCGCGGTGCCGCTCGGGACGACGTCGCCGACGCCGAGCGAGAGCCCGGTGACGGTGCCGGCCTTGTGGGCGTTGATCGGCTGCTCCATCTTCATCGCCTCGAGCACGACGACGAGGTCGCCGGCCGCGACGGTGGCGCCCTCCTCGACGGCCACCTTGACGATGGTGCCCTGCATCGGCGAGGCCAGGGTGTCGCCGGACGCCGCGGCGCCCGCCTTCTTGCCGGCGCTGCGCTTGGGCGCGGCCTTGCCGCCGCCGCCACCGCCGCCACCACCGGCGGAGACGCCGAGGCCGCGCGGGCAGCGAGACCTCGAGGCGCTTGCCCCCGACCTCGACCACGACGGTCTCGCGCGGCTCGACGGCGTCCTCGGGAGCGCCGCCCCCGGCGTACGGCGGGATGTCGTTGTCGAACTCGGTCTCGATCCAGCGGTTGTGGACCGTGAAGGGCTCGGAGGTGAAGGCGGCGTCCCGGACGACCTTGCGGTGGAACGGGATGAGCGTGGCCATGCCGTCCACCTCCATCTCGTCGAGCGCGCGGGCGGCCCGCTCCAGCGCCTGCTGGCGGGTGGCGCCGGTGACGATGAGCTTGGCGAGCAGCGAGTCGAACGCGCCGCCGATGACCGCGCCCGACTCGACGCCGGTGTCGACGCGCACGCCCGGGCCGAGCGGCGGCAGGAAGCGGGTGACGGTGCCCGGGGCCGGCAGGAAGCCGCGGCCCGGGTCCTCGCCGTTGATGCGGAACTCGAGCGAGTGGCCGCGCGGGGCCGGGTCGTCGAAGCCCAGCTCCTCGCCCTCGGCGATGCGGAACTGCTCGCGCACCAGGTCGACGCCCGTGACCTCCTCGGACACCGGGTGCTCGACCTGCAGGCGGGTGTTGACCTCGAGGAAGCTGATCAGGCCGTCCGCGCCGACGAGGAACTCGCAGGTCCCGGCGCCGACGTAGCTCGCCTCGCGGATGATGTCCTTGGACGCCTGGTAGAGCTGCGCGGTCTGCTCCTCGGTCAGGAACGGCGCGGGCGCCTCCTCGACGACCTTCTGGTAGCGGCGCTGCAGCGAGCAGTCGCGGGTCGACACGACGACGACGTTGCCGTGCTGGTCGGCCAGCACCTGGGTCTCGACGTGGCGCGGCTTGTCGAGGTAGCGCTCCACGAAGCACTCGCCACGGCCGAAGGCGGCGACCGCCTCGCGCACGGCCGACTCGTACAGCTCCGGGACCTCCTCGCGGGTACGGGCGATCTTCAGGCCACGGCCACCGCCACCGAAGGCGGCCTTGATCGCGACCGGCAGGCCGTACTCCTCGACGAAGGCGAGCACCTCCTCGACGCCCTTGACCGGGTCGGCCGTGCCGGGCACCAGCGGCGCGCCGATCTTGAGCGCGATGTGGCGGGCCGTCGTCTTGTCGCCGAGCGCGGCGATCGCCTCGGGGGAGGGCCCGATCCAGGTCGCCCCGGCGTCGATGACGGCCTGGGCGAACTCGGCGTTCTCCGACAGGAAGCCGTAGCCGGGGTGGACCGCGTCGGCGCCGGAGTCCTTGAGCGCCTGCAGCACCTTGTCGATGCGCAGGTAGGAGTCGCCGGGCGTCTGGCCACCCAGGGCGTACGCCTCGTCGGCGACGCGGACGTGCATCGCGTCCAGGTCGGGCTCGGCGTAGACCGCGACGGACTGCAGGCCGGCGTCGCGGCAGGCGCGGGCGACGCGGACGGCGATCTCGCCTCGGTTGGCGATGAGGACCTTGCGCACGGGGCGGGCTCCTGAGGTATGCGGGCGTCGCCGGAGCCTAGCGAGCCCCCTGCGTCGCCCCTCCGGGGGATCTCCCCGGGAGGTGACGCCTACTGCGGCAGTGCGGAGGCGCGCCAGGCGCCGGGGCCCGGGTGCAGCGGGCGGCGCAGACCCGTGCCGGGAGCGCCCCAGCGCGGGCGCACGACCGGAGCAGGTCCGGAGCCGCCGGACCCACGAGCCGCCAGCACGGCGATGAGCGCGGCGAGCTCCTCGGGCGAGGCGTCGCCGCGGACGACGGTGAGCGCAGGACGGTCGCTCACAGCGGGATGTTCCCGTGCTTCTTGGGCGGCAGCGTCTCGCGCTTGGTCTGCAGCAGGCGCAGCGCCTTGGCGACCTCGATGCGGGTCTGCGACGGCTCGATGACCGCGTCGACGAACCCGCGCTCGGCCGCGATGTACGGCGTCGCGAACGTGTCCTCGTACTCGGTCATGAACGCCGCGCGCGCCGCGTCCGGGTCGTCCGCGGCGGCGATCTCGCGGCGGCGGACGATGTTGACCGCGCCGAGCGCGCCGACGACGGCGACCTGCGCGGTCGGCCAGGCGAGGTTGATGTCGGCGCCGAGGTGCTTGGAGCCCATCGCGACGTACGAGCCGCCGTACGCCTTGCGCGTGATGACCGTGACCAGCGGGACCGTGGCCTCGCTGTAGGCGTAGAGCAGCTTGGCGCCGTGGCGGATGATGCCGGCGTGCTCCTGGCCGACGCCCGGGAGGTAGCCCGGGACGTCGCAGAAGGTCAGCACCGGGATGTTGAAGGCGTCGCAGGTGCGCACGAAGCGCGCGGCCTTCTCGGAGGCGTCGATGTCCAGCGTGCCGGCGAACTGCATCGGGTTGTTGGCGACGACGCCGACGCTGCGGCCCTCGATGCGGCCGAAGCCCGCGACGATGCTCGGCGCCCAGAGCGACTGCACCTCGAGGAACTCGTTGTCGTCGAGCACCGCCTCGATGATGTGCTTCATGTCGTAGGGCGCGTTGTTGCTGTCCGGGATGACCGTGTCGAGCTCGAGCAGCGGCTCCTCGAGCAGGGCGTCCGGCGCGTCGAAGACCGGCGCCGTCTCGAGGTTGTTGGTGGGCAGGTAGGACAGCAGCGTCTTGGCGAGCTCGAGCGCCTCGTCCTCGTCGCCGCTCATGAAGTGCGCGACGCCGGACTTGCTGTTGTGGGCGCGGGCACCGCCGAGGTCCTCGATGGTGATGTCCTCGCCGGTGACCGTCTTGATGACGTCCGGGCCGGTGATCATCATCGCCGAGGCGCCGTCGACCATGAGGTTGAAGTCGGTGAGGGCAGGTGAGTAGACGTGGCCGCCGGCGCAGTTGCCGAGGATCAGGCTGATCTGCGGGATCACGCCGGAGGCGAGGACGTTGCGGTAGAAGATGTCGCCGTACAGCGCCAGGCCCATGATCCCCTCCTGGATCCGGGCGCCGGAGCCCTCGTTGAGGCCGACGATCGGGACGCCGGTCTTGAGCGCCAGGTCCATGACCTTGACGATCTTCTCGCCGTAGACCTCGCCGAGCGCGCCGCCGAAGACGGTGGCGTCCTGGCTGAAGACGCAGACCGGGCGGCCGTCGACCGTGCCGTAGCCGGTGATGACGCCGTCGCCGGTCGGGCGGTTCTTCTCCAGGCCGAAGTCGCGGGCGCGGTGCCGCGTCAGGGCGTCGGTCTCGACGAAGGAGCCCTCGTCGAGGAAGGACTCGATGCGCTCGCGGGCCGTGCGCTTGCCGGCGGCCTTGCGCTTCTCGAGCGCCGCCTCCGACCCGGCGTGCAGCGCCTCGTCGTTGCGACGGCGCAGCTCCGCGAGCTTGCCTGCCGTCGTGTGGATGTCGGGCCCGTCCGGTGTGGTCTGCGGCGCTGCGCTCATGGCGCCGGAGGCTACCGGGGGCACACTCCCCGGGTGGAGCAGCCCCCGGCCAGAGACAGCCCGACCGACAGCGCGTACGACGACCTCGACCGCCCCCCGCTGCGGCCGCTGGCCCTGTCGCGGGCGCTGGCGCCGGAGGGCTGGCGGCTCGACGTCCTGACCGAGACGCCCAGCACCAACGCGGTCGTCGCCGAGCGGGCCCGGGCCGGTGCGCCCGCCGGACTGGTGGTCGTGGCCGAGCTGCAGGTCGCCGGTCGCGGCCGGCTGGACCGCACCTGGGTGTCGCCGCCCCGGGCCGGCCTGACGTTCTCGGTGCTGCTGCGCCCGGAGCTGCCGCCCGAGCAGTGGTCCTGGATCCCGCTCTGGGCCGGGCTCGCCGTCGCCGACGCCGTGCGCGACCGGTGCGGGCTCGCGACCGAGCTGAAGTGGCCCAACGACGTCCTGGTCGGCGGGCGCAAGGTCTGCGGCCTGCTGGCCGAGGCGACCGGCGACGGGGCGGTCGTCCTGGGGATCGGCCTCAACGTGACGACCCGGCGCGAGGAGCTGCCCCACGACGGCGCCAGCTCGCTGGCCCTCGAGGGCGCGTCGACGACCGACCGCGACACGCTGCTGCGGGCGGTGCTGCGCAGCTGGTCCGCGGTCGCCGCCGCCGCCGACCCGGACGCCTACCGGGCGCGCTGCGGCACGCTCGGCCGGCGGGTGCGGGTGGAGCTGCCGGGTGGGCGCGCGGTCGAGGGGACGGCCGAGGCGGTCGACGACGAGGGGCGGCTGGTGGTCGACGGCACGCCGTACGCCGCCGGTGATGTCGTCCACCTGCGGCCCGTGCTGTGAGCGACGTCCCGGCTGGCGACCTGGAGGCGCTGGAGTGCGCGCTGCTGGGAGCGGCCTGCGAGCTCACCCGCGACGAGGTGGCCGAGCAGGCCGGCATGACCGAGCCGGACGCCCGCGCGTACTGGATGGCGCTGGGCTTCCCGGAGGTCGCCGAGGGCGAGCGGGCGTTCACCGCGCTGGACGTCGAGGCGCTGCGCACGGTGCAGGAGCTCTCCGGTGTCGGCGTGGTCGACGCCGCCACGCTGCTCGTGCTGGCGAGGGCGATGGGGCAGGGCCTCGCCCGGCTCGCCGAGGCGCAGGTCGACGCCTTCCGCGGGCAGACCGGCGACCTGGGCTTCGACGAGGCGACCGCGCAGGTGCTGGCCACCGCGCCGGACGTGCTGCCGCGGCTGGAGAGCCTGGTGCTGCACGTGTGGCGGCGGCAGATGGCGGCGGCCACCGCCCGCGCGCTGGTCGCGCCCCGCCAGGACGGCCAGCCGCTGCTGGCCGTCGGCTTCGTCGACCTCGTCGACTTCACCCGCTCCACCCGGTCCTGGGACGCGGCGACGCTGGAGCGCACGCTCGAGCGGTTCGAGCGGGACACCGCGCTGCGGGTCACCAGCGTCGGCGGGCGGGTGGTCAAGACGCTCGGTGACGAGGTCCTCTACGTCACGGACGACGCCGTGACCGCCGTCGAGGTGGCCCTGGACACCGTGGCCGCGCACGACGCCGACGAGGAGCTGCCGCAGGTACGCGCAGGGCTGGCCTGCGGCGGGGTGCTGGTGCGGCTCGGCGACGTCTACGGCCAGCCGGTCAACCTGGCCAGCCGGCTCACCGACCAGGCCCGGCCGGGCAGCGTCCTGGTCGACGAGGCGATGGCGGCCGAGCTCGCGGGCGACCCGTCGTACGACGTGCGGACCCTGCGCCGCCGGTCGGTCCGCGGCTACAAGCACCTGGTCCCGCACCTCGTCCGGCGCGCGTAACGTCGCGCCCATGAGCCTGTACGACCTCGAGGTCGAGACCCTGTCCGGCGAGACGACGACCCTCGGAGCGCTGGCCGGCGGCCGCGCCGCGCTGATCGTCAACGTGGCGAGCAAGTGCGGGCTGACGCCGCAGTACACCGGCCTGGAGCAGCTGCACGAGGACGTCGACGGGCTGACGGTGATCGGCGTGCCGAGCAACCAGTTCAAGGGGCAGGAGCCCGGCACCGCCGAGGAGATCGCGGAGTTCTGCAGCGCGACCTACGGCGTGACGTTCCCGCTGCTGGCCAAGACCGACGTCAACGGCGAGGGGCGCCACCCGCTGTACGCCGCGCTCACGCAGCTGGCCGACGCCGAGGGCGCGGCCGGCGACGTGCAGTGGAACTTCGAGAAGTTCCTGGTCAGCAAGGACGGCGAGGCGGTCGCGCGGTTCCGCCCGATGGTCGACCCGGCCGACCCGGCGCTGGTGGAGAAGGTCAGGGAGCTCGCGAGCTGAGCGCCCGCCGGGCCGCGGCGTCGCTGACGCGCAGCAGCGCCAGGCCCGACGCCACGCTGGCGAGGAAGGCGCCCGCCGACGTGCCGGCTCCAGGCCGACGTGCCTACGACGCCCTCTCGTGCGGGGAGGTCGTGTCGAGCACGACCGCGGCGACGGTGTCGCCCTCCTCCGCTGCCGTGGCGACCGCGTCGGCCGAGGTCCAGACGAAGCGGCGGTAGCTCCAGAAGCGGAACAGCGTGCCGAAGCCGATGCCGACGACGTTGGCCAGGTTGATCCAGAGCGCGCCGTCCAGGCCGAACCCGTAGCGGACCACCGCCAGCACGGCCAGCGAGATGCCGAGGCCGACCGCGTTGAGCAGGAAGAACAGGACGTACTCGCGCCGCACGTCCTGGCGCTCCCGGTGGCGGAACGTCCAGTGCCGGTTCATGAGGTACGACGAGGTGGCCGCGACGACGGTGGAGGCGACCTTCGAGCGCAGCGTCTGCAGGTCGAACCCGAAGACGAGCAGGTTCAGGACGGCGAAGTCGAGCAGCGTGTTGACGGCGCCCACCGCGCCGAACTTGGCGGCCTCCCGGGCCACCACGTCGTACTTCTCCCGGAAGCGGGCGAGGACCGTCACCAGCCCCAGCCTAGCCGCGTGCAAGCATGCCGACGTGACCTGGATCGAGCTCGAAGGCGCTGCCAACGTCCGTGACCTGGGCGGACTCCCCACCGTCGACGGGAGGACCACCCGTCCGGGGGTGCTGCTGCGGTCGGACAACCTGCAGACGCTGACCCCCGAGGACGTCGAGGAGCTGACCGCGACGCGCGGGCTCAGGACCGTCCTCGACCTGCGCAGCACGGGGGAGGTGCACCTGGAGGGCCCCGGGCCGCTGCGCTCTACCGACGTGGCGCACCACCACCTGACGCTGATCCCGGAGGACGAGGGCGAGCCGGACGAGTTCGACGTGCAGCGGGCCATCCCGTCGCGCGAGCACCGCGCCGGCGAGACGCCCAACGACATGACCGGCTACTACGTCGGCTACGTCGAGGACGCGCCGGAGAAGATCGCCGAGGCGCTGCGCCTGATCGCCGACCCGTCCAGCGGCCCGGTCGTCGTGCACTGCGCGGCCGGCAAGGACCGCACCGGCGTCGTCGTCGCGCTCGCCCTGTCGCTGGTCGGGGTCACCCGCGAGGCGGTCGTGCGCGGACTACGTCCGCAGCGCCGAGCGGATCGAGGGCGTGCTGGCCCGGCTGCAGGCCTCCCCGACCTACTCCTCGGACGGCGCGGTGCGGGACGTCGACGACATCCGCCCGGTCGCGGGCTCGATGGAGCGGTTCCTCGACCACGTCGACCGCGCGTACGGCGGACCCCATGGCCTCGCGCTGTCGATCGGCGTCGACGAGGAGACGATCGAGAAGCTCGGGCGCCGGCTGGTCGGGCCCTCCCCGCACGCCGCCCCGGCGCTGTAGTGGCGGTCCCGCGCCCGGGTGACCGGGCGGTGCCGCGCGGCGCCATGGGCCTGCCGGTCGTCGGCATGGTCGGCGGCGGCCAGCTCAGCCGCATGACGCACCAGGCCGCCATCGCGCTCGGACTGTCGCTGCGGGTCCTGGCCGACAGCACCCACGACAGCGCGGCCCTGGTCGCGTCCGGCGTGACGCTCGGCGAGCACACCTCGCTGGACGACCTGCGCGCGCTGGCCGTCCAGTGCGAGGTCGTCACCTTCGACCACGAGCACGTCCCCGGGCCGCTCATCGAGGCGCTCGAGGCGGAGGGCTTCGACGTGCAGCCGGGCAGCGTCGCGCTCCGGCACGCCCAGGACAAGCTCGTGATGCGCGAGCGGCTGGCCGGGCTCGGCGTGCCCGTACCTGCCTTCACGCCGGTCGCGACGCGCGCCGACGTCGAGGGGTTCGCCAGGCACGTCGGCTGGCCGCTGGTGCTCAAGGCGGCGACCGGCGGCTACGACGGCAAGGGCGTCTGGGTCGTCCGCACGCCGGAGGAGGCCGACGAGGTCCTGGCGTCGGGCGTACGGCTGCTCGCCGAGGCCTTCGTGCCCCTCCGACGCGAGCTGGCTGCGGTGGTGGCCCGGTCGCCGTTCGGCCAGGCGGCGGCGTGGCCCGTGGTCGAGACGGTGCAGTCCGACGGGATCTGCGTCGAGGTGGTCGCCCCGGCGCCCGGGCTGTCGGAGGACCTGGCGCTGGAGGCGCAGTCGCTGGCGCTGCGGCTGGCCGACGAGCTCGGCGTGGTCGGGCGTGCTGGCGGTCGAGCTGTTCGAGACCGACGACGGGTTGCTGGTCAACGAGCTGGCGATGCGACCGCACAACAGCGGCCACTGGACCATCGAGGGCGCGCGCACGTCGCAGTTCGAGCAGCACCTGCGGGCCGTCCTCGACTACCCGCTGGGCGCGGTGTCGCTGACCGCGCCCTGGGTGGTGATGGCCAACGTCCTCGGCGGCGACTCCGACGAGGGGCTCGACGAGCGGCTGCACCACCTGTTCGCCCGCGACCCGGCGCTGAAGGTCCACCTGTACGGCAAGGAGGTCCGTCCCGGCCGCAAGATCGGGCACGTGACGGTGCTCGGCGACGACCTGCCGGCGCTGCGGGCCCGGGCGCGCACCGCGGCCGACTACCTGAGGAGCGGTACGTGGCCGGAGTGACCCCCGTGGTCGGCGTCGTCATGGGCAGCGACTCCGACTGGCCGGTCATGGAGGGGGCCGCCGGCGCGCTGCGCGAGTTCGACGTGCCGTACGAGGTGCGCGTCGTCTCGGCGCACCGGACCCCGCGGGACATGCTCGACTACGCCGACGGTGCTGCTTCGCGGGGACTGCGCGTGGTGATCGCCGGGGCTGGCGGGGCGGCGCACCTGCCCGGGATGATCGCGTCGATGACGCCACTGCCGGTCATCGGCGTCCCGGTGCCGCTGCGCCACCTCGACGGCGTCGACTCGCTGCTGTCCATCGTGCAGATGCCCGCGGGGGTGCCGGTCGCCACCGTCTCGGTCGGCGGGGCGCGCAACGCCGGGCTGCTCGCGGTCCGGGTGCTCGCGGCGTCCGACCCGGCGCTGCTCGAGCGCATGCGGGTCTTCCAGGGCGAGCTGGCCGACATGGCGCGCAGCAAGGACGCCGCCCTGCAGGAGCGCCTCGCGGGGGAGTAGGGCGGCGGGCCGCACGCCGCTCGGGGCCGGACGTAGCGCTGCGCCCCTTCCCGGCCCTCAGGACCAACCGCAGCGCTCCGCTCGGCGGGAGGCGCGGGCGCGGCGCGGGCGCCGGCGACGGGCGGTGCCTCAGTCGCGGGCGGCGGACTGGCGGGTCAGCAGCCGGGCGACGCTCTCGTGCGCGGCGGCGTCACCGAGGCCGGAGCCGAGGGTGGCGAGGTCGAGCGCGGGCGCCAGCGGGTGCAGCTGCTCGAGTCGCTCGCGGACGCTCACGGAGGCGGTCATGACGCTCTGTCGGTCGGTGCGCGGAACGGCTTGAGGCCGCCCGTGACATCCGGCGCCCGCGGGCGCATGCTCGCCGGCATGCGGACCGAGACGCTGCGGGCCAGGCGAGCGCTGTACGAGGAGCTGGCGCGCGGCCGCCGCCGGATCGGGCGGCGGGCCCTGCGCCGGGCGATCTCCCAGCTGAACGGGGCATCGTCCGCGCCGCCGCCGGACGCCGGTGGCACCGCGGGCGACCGCGAGCCGCGCCGGCCGCGCCCGCCGGCGCCGCCGACCGCCGTGGCGCGGGAGCTGCCGGGTCAGCGGGGCCCGTACGCCCCCCACTCGATCTTGGGGCAGCGGTCCATGACCACCGTCAGCCCGGCCGACTCGGCGCGCGACGCCGCGTCCGGGTCGACCACCCCGAGCTGCATCCAGACGCCCTTCGCCCCGACCTGCACGGCCTGGTCGACCACCGGGCCGACGAGGCGGCTGTTGACGAAGCAGTCGACGACGTCGACCGGGAACGGGATCTCGGCGAGCGACGCGTAGCCCTGCTCGCCGTGCACGGTGGCCGCCGACGGGTGCACCGGCACGATGCGCTTGCCGCGGGCCTGGAGGAACGCGGCGACGTCGTACGCCGCCCGGCTCTGGTCGGTCGAGAGGCCGACGACGGCCCAGGTCTCCAGGGCGAGCAGCTCCGTCACGCTGTCCATCAGTCACGCCCCTGGATGTCACGGCTGTAGACCTTGTCGGCGACGTCGTCGAGCACCGGGTCGTGGCGGTTGGCGATGATGACGTCGGAGCGCCGCTTGAACTCGTCGAGGTCGTGCGAGCGACCTCGGAGTTGTAGAAGCTGTCGCCCTCGAAGGCGGGCTCGTAGACGACGACCGGCACGCCCTTGGCCTTGATGCGCTTCATCACGCCCTGGATCGCGGACGAGCGGAAGTTGTCGGAGCCGGTCTTCATGATCAGCCGGTAGACGCCGACGGTCGCCGGCTGCCGCTTCAGGATGTCCGCAGCGATGAAGTCCTTGCGCGTCGTGTTGGCCTCGACGATCGCGCTGATGAGGTTCTGCGGGACGTGCTGGTAGTTGGCCTGCAGCTGCTTGGTGTCCTTCGGCAGGCAGTAGCCGCCGTAGCCGAAGGACGGGTTGTTGTAGTGGTCGCCGATCCGGGGGTCCAGGCTGACGCCCTGGATGATCTGGCCGGTGTCCAGGCCGTGCGGTGGCGGCGTAGGTGTCGAGCTCGTTGAAGTACGCGACGCGGAGCGCGAGGTAGGTGTTGGCGAAGAGCTTGACCGCCTCCGCCTCCGTGGAGTCGGTGAGCACGACGGGCGCGTCCTTGTCGACGGCACCCTCGAGCAGCAGGGCCGCGAAGCGCTGGCCGCGCTCGCCGCGCTCGCCGACCACGATGCGTGAGGGGTGCAGGTTGTCGTAGAGCGCCCGCCCCTCCCGCAGGAACTCCGGGGAGAAGATGATGCACGACCCGGGGTGCGCCTCGCGCATCCGCGCGGTGAAGCCGACGGGCACGGTCGACTTGATGATGATCGTCGCCTGGGGGTTGAGGCGGACGACGTCGGCGATGACCGCCTCGCAGGACCCGGTGTTGAAGTAGTTCGTCGTCTCGTCGTAGTCGGTCGGCGTGGCCACGATGACGAACTCGGCGCCCGCGTAGGCCTGCTCCGGGTCCAGGGTCGCGACGAGGTCGAGGGGCTGGGTGCGCAGGTGCTCCTGCAGCTCCTCGTCGACGATCGGGGACTCGCGCCGGTTGATCGTGTCGACCTTGACCGGGTCGATGTCGAGCGCGACGACCGTGTTGTGCTGCGCGAGGACGGCGGCGTTCGACAGCCCGACGTAGCCGGTGCCGGCGACAGCGATGCGAGGCTTCACGAGCGGGAGCGTAGCCGGGCAGACCCCGCCGACCCGTCCTACGATCAGGTGCATGGGTACCGACGCCGGCTACAGCCTCTACGCGCTCACCGAGGAGCACGAGCTGCTCCGCAAGGCGGTGCGCGAGCTCGCCGAGGACAAGATCGCGCCCCGCGCGGCCGAGATCGACGAGGCGGCGGAGTACCCGTGGGACGTCCACGAGGAGCTCAAGCGCGCCGACCTGCTCGCCATCCACGTCCCCGAGGAGTACGGCGGGGCCGGCGCCGACCGGATCGCGCACTCGATCGTGGTCGAGGAGGTCGCCCGGGTCTGCGCGTCGAGCTCCCTCATCGTGGCCGGCAACAAGCTCGGCACGATGGGGCTGATCCTGTCGGGCAGCGAGGAGCTCAAGCAGGAGTTCCTGCCGCTGGTGGCCAGCGGCGAGGCGACGTTCTCGTACGCGCTGTCCGAGCGCGAGGCGGGCTCGGACGCGGCGTCGATGAAGACCCGCGCGGTGCGCGACGGCGACGACTACGTGCTCAACGGGACCAAGTGCTGGATCACCGGCGCCGGCGTCAACACGCACTACACGGTCATGGCGGTCACCGACCCCGGCAAGGGGGCCAACGGCATCTCGGCCTTCGTCGTGAAGGCCGACGACCCGGGCTTCTCGGTCGGCACCAAGGAGCGCAAGCTCGGCATCAAGGGCTCGCCCACCTGCGAGATCTACTTCGAGGACTGCCGCATCCCGGCCAGCCGCATGATCGGCGCCGAGGGCACCGGCTTCAAGACGGCGCTGAAGACGCTCGACCACACCCGGTCGATGATCGGCGCCCAGGCGGTCGGCATCGCGCAGGGGGCGCTGGACGCGGCGATCGCCTACACGAAGGAGCGCAAGCAGTTCGGCAAGGCGGTCGCGGAGTTCCAGGGCGTGCAGTTCATGCTCGCCGACATGGCCATGAAGGTGACCGCGGCCCGCCACCTGGTCTACGTCGCCAACGCCAGCGCCGAGCGCGGCGACGCCGACCTGACCTTCCTGTCGAGCGCGTCCAAGACCTTCGCCTCCGACACCGCGATGGAGGTCACGACCGACGCGGTGCAGCTGTTCGGCGGCTACGGCTACACCCGCGACTTCCCGGTCGAGCGGATGATGCGCGACGCCAAGATCACCCAGATCTACGAGGGCACCAACCAGGTGCAGCGCATGGTCATGGCGCGCACCCTGCTGAAGTAGGCCCCGCGCTGCTGCTCACCGTCGGCCACGGCGGCCTGTCGGCGGACGGCCTGCGCGACCTGCTCCGCGGCGCGCAGGTCGAGACGCTGGTCGACGTCCGGCGCTTCCCCGGCAGCCGCGGCCGGCCGTACCTGTCGGCGGAGGCGCTGGCCGTCTCGCTGCCGGACGGCGGCGTGCGCTACCGGTCCGACGTCCGGCTGGGCGGTCGTCGCCGCCTGCCCGCGGGCGCGCCGTCGGCGGACCCGTGGTGGACGGTCGAGGCCTTCCGGGCGTACGCCGCCCACACCCGCAGCGAGGAGTTCGCAGCCGGGCTGGCGGACCTGCTGGCCGACCTCGGGTCGAGCCGGACCGCGGTGATGTGCAGCGAGTCGGTCTGGTGGCGCTGCCACCGGCGGCTCATCGCCGACGTCGCCGTGCTGCTGCACGGGGTGGAGGTCCGGCACCTGATGCCGGACGGGGCGCTGCGGCCGCACGAGCCCTCCGCGGGCGCGCGCGTGGCAGGCGGGCAGGTCTTCTGGGACCGGAGCGACTAGCCGCCGAGCAGACGGCGCTTGAGGAACTCCCTGGTGCTGGCCGAGGCGCCGAGCTTGACCCAGCCGTGGCCGACGCCCTCGACGAGGCGGGCCTCGATGACGCCGCCCCGGCAGCCCTCCCAGCGGCGGATCTCCGCCTGGTCGTCCTGGGTGGTGACGGGTGCGTCGCACCCGGCGCTGCGGGTCAGCGCCTGCAGCGTGCTGGCCGCCGGTCGCGGGGCCAGACCGAGCGCCTCGATGAAGGTGCTCTTGTCGATGCCGATGGTGCCGTCCTTCTTGCCGTGGACGGCCAGGACGTCGGGGACCGTCAGCTGCTCGTCGCAGGGGCTCTCCAGCGAGCCGCTGACCACGACCGCGGCCGCCAGGGTGCCGGGGCGCTTGCAGACGTAGCGGTAGGTGAGCATGCCGCCGCTGGAGTAGCCGACCAGGGCGCGGCGGGCGGTGTCGACCGGGGTGCGCTTGGCGACGTCGGCCAGCAGCGCGTCGAGGAAGGTGACGTCGTCGACGCCCTGGCGCCGGGGCAGGCCGCAGCAGCCGCCGGCGTCCCAGGAGTGGTCGATGCCGGACGGGTAGACGAGGGTCGCGCCCTGGTCGCGCAGCGCCGCCAGCTCGGTCTCGGCGGCGATCCCCTCGGGGGTGCCGCCCTCCTGGTGCAGGACGACGACCAGCGCGGCCTTCTCGCCCTCGGCCAGGCCGCTGGCCGGCTCGAGCAGGTAGCTGCGGTCACGGCCGTCGACGCGCAGCGAGACCGTGCCGGCCTGCGTGGCGGCGGCCCCGTCCACCCCGCCGTCGAGCTCCCCGGCCTGCGCAGGCGCCTTGCTGCCCGAGCCGCAGCCGACGAGGACCAGCAGCAGGGCCGCCAGCGCGAGCAGGGCGGGACCCCTCCGCGAGGCGCGGCGTCGGCGGTCGGGCACGGTCACGCGGCTCCACTCCTGGCGTCCCGGCGTCGCGCCGGAGGTCTCCGACAGTCTGTCACGCCGCGGCGTGGTGGACGCCGTCCCTGCGTCCATCGGCACCTCGGCGCAGACCTGCAGTCGAGCGGGTCGACCGGTCACCCGAGGTCCAGGTCCGTCCCGGCGGCGGCCGTCACCCGCTCGGTGCGGGCGACCGCGGCGAGGTCCAGCCCCTCGCCGGCGGCCAGGACCAGGCTGCCCCCGGCGCCGAGCGCGGCCAGCACGGCGGCCAGGCCGGCCGGGTCGGTGAGCGGCAGCACCGTCAGCAGCCGGCCGGGCTGCGCGCCGGGCTGCGGGGCGGGCACGGCGAACGGCGCTGCGCCCAGCACGACCTGCGCCGGGCCGGGTGCCGGGCCGGAGAAGTGGTCGCCGTACGACGGGACCTCGCGCGCGTAGTCCTGCACCATCGCCGGCAGCGGCCCCGCGGGAGCGCCCAGCGGGTGGCCGGACAGCGCGAGCACCTCGTCGACCCCGGCGTCGAGCGCAGCAGCCGCGTGCGGCGCCAGGACGAAGGCCGCCTCGCAGCCCTCGAGCTCCTCGGCGGAGGCCGCCACCACGGCGGTCGCGCCGGTCGCGACGACGGCGAGCAGCAGCGCCACCGACTGCCAGTGCAGCGGCAGCAGCAGGCCGACCCGGGACGGCCCGCCGAGGCCGTCGACGAGCAGGTTGGCCGACTTGGCCACCCAGTTGGCCGTCGTGGCCCCGGACAGCTCGACGCGGTCGGGGGCGTACAGGGTCAGGAGCGGCTGGGCCGGGTCGCGCGGCCCGACGAGGCCCCCGGTCAGCTCGCTCAGACCGCGCAGGGGTCCTCCGCCGCGGTGACGACCTTGGGGGTGGCGCTGGCCCGCGGGCTGGTCGGCGAGGTCGGGGCACCGGCGACGGTGACCTTCTTGGCGCCGGTGTAGCCCGAGCCGACGACGACCTCGAGGGTGCGGTCGAGGGTCTCGTCGAGCTGCGTGGTCGCGCCGGGGATCGCCGCGGCCAGGGTGCGGGCGGAGTCGGCCTTGTCGGGGCCGTGCAGGACCACGGTCGTCGCGGCGGCGCCCGGCCGGTTGCTGGCGGCGCCGATGACCTGGAAGCCGACCTCGGCGAGGTCGGTGGCGGCCTTGCGGCCGAGGCCGGCGACGCCGGAGCCGTTGAAGACGCGGACCCGGACCGCGGACGGCGCGACGATGAGCGCGGGCCCGGCCGAGGGCTTGGGGCTGGCGGCAGGGGCGCCGGGCGGCTGGTCGGCCCGCAGCGCGCGGAACAGCTCCTCGAGCTTCGGCTCGTCGAGCAGGACCACCGACTCGTACAGGCCGTCGCGGTTCTTGCGGCTGCCGTTGATGCTCGAGACCGGCACGGTGGCGAAGCTGACGCCGCCCGCGTTGAAGCTGCGCAGGCGGACCGCGAGCGTGCGCAGGTCGCCGATGCCGAGGTCCTCGTCGACCTGCAGCGAGGCGGTCGCCGCGTCGAGGAAGCCGTTGAGGCGGAACGGGTTGAGCAGCGTCCCCGAGCTCAGCACCTTGCGGATGATGGCGCCGATGAACTGCTGCTGGCGGGCGATGCGGTCGAGGTCGCCGTTGGGCAGCTTCTTGCGCTGGCGGACGAAGGCCAGCGCCTGGTCGCCCTTGACGACCTGGCGCCCGGCCGGCAGGTCGATGCCGGAGTCCTTCTCCTTGGCCGCCTTGGGCAGGCAGACCTCGACGCCGTCCAGCTCGTCGACCATGGACTTGAAGCCGTCGAAGTCGATCTGCAGGTAGTGGTCGATCCGGACGTCGCTGAGCTCCTCGACGGTCTGCGTCAGCAGGCGCGGACCGCCCTCGAAGAACGAGGAGTTGAGCTTGCCCTTGTGCGCCTGGACGTCTTGCCGGTGTCGGGGTCGGTGAAGGTCGGGATGTCGACGTAGGAGTCGCGCGGGAAGCTGATCAGCTGCGCCTGCTTGCTGCGGCCGCCGTACAGGTGGGCCAGGATCACCGTGTCGGCGCGCTGGCCGCTCACGAAGGTGTCGCCGGTGCCCTGCACGCCCTCGCCGGCGGCCAGGTCGCCGCGGCTGTCGGAGCCGACGATGAGGAAGTTCTCCGCGTTGTCGTCGGTCGCCGCCGGCCGGTCGGTCGCCCGGGTTGAACACGCCGGGCAGGCGGTCGATCTGCCCGTCGTAGTGGTTGACCAGGACGTAGCCGGCGCCGCTGACACCCAGCACGGCGACCGAGGTGACGACCGCGATCCAGGACAGCACCCGGGCCACGCCCCGGCCGCGCGAGGGCGGCGGCGGCAGGACGGGCGTCGGCGGGCGGCGCGGCGGCAGGGTGGAGCGGTAGGCCGCGGTGGCGGCCGGCAGCCGGTCCTCGGGTCGCGGCGGGAACGGCCTGCGCTGGCTGAGGTCGACCTCGGGCGGCCGCTCGGACGACGCGCCGGCCTGCTCGCCGTCGCGCGGGTCCCTGGGGTCGCTCACCGCTGCTCCTCGTCGTGGATGTCGTCGCGCGCTGCCGCACGGTCTGACTCCGAGGACGTACCCGGGGCCGAGGGGGTTCCGCGCCGGCCGCGGGAGTCAGGCCCTCCAGGCTACCGACCGGACCCTGCGGGCGGGCTCCGCCGCGCCTGCGACAATCATGGTCATGCGTCTCTTCGTGACCGGCGGTGCCGGGTTCATCGGGTCCCACTTCGTGCGGCAGGTCCTGCAGGACGCCTACCCGGCCTACGCCGGCGCCGAGGTCACCGTCTTCGACAAGCTGACCTACGCCGGCAACCTGGCCAACCTCGCCGAGGTCTCGGACAGCCCGCGCTACCGCTTCGTGCAGGGCGACATCTGCGACGCCGCCCTGCTGGCCGAGGTGCTGCCGGGTCACGACGCGGTCGTCAACTTCGCCGCCGAGAGCCACGTCGACCGGTCCATCGACGGCGGTGCGGACTTCGTCGTCACCAACGTGCTCGGCGCGCAGACGGTCTTCGAGGGCGCGCTGCGGCCGGGCGTCCCGCGCGTGCTCCACGTCAGCACCGACGAGGTCTACGGCTCCATCGACGAGGGCTCCTTCGTCGAGACCGACCGGCTCGACCCCAACAGCCCGTACAGCGCCGCGAAGGCCGGCGGCGACCTGCTCGCCCGCGCGTACGCCGTGACGCACGGGCTGGACATCAGCGTGACGCGCTGCACGAACAACTACGGGCCGTACCACTTCCCCGAGAAGGTCATCCCGCTGTTCGTGACCAACCTGCTCGACGGCAAGAAGGTCCCGCTCTACGGCGACGGGCTCAACGTCCGCGACTGGCTGCACGTCGACGACCACTGCCGCGGCATCGCGATCGTGCTCGAGAAGGGGCAGCCGGCCGAGTACTACAACATCGGCGGCGGCACCGAGCTGACCAACCGCGAGCTGACCGACCGGCTGCTGGCGGCCACCGGCCGGGACGACGTCGTTCGTCGACTACGTCGAGGACCGCAAGGGCCACGACCGCCGCTACTCGATCGACGGCAGCAAGACCGAGGCGCTCGGCTACACCCCGCAGAAGGACTTCGAGCAGGGGCTCGCGGAGGTCGTGCAGTGGTACCGCGACCACGAGTCGTGGTGGCGCCCGCTCAAGGAGAAGGCGAAGCTGGCGTGAGCCTCGCCTTCCTGGTCACCGGCATGGGCGGCCAGCTCTCGACCGACTTCGTCGAGATCGCGCGCCCGCTGCCCGACGTGCCGTTCTGCCGAGGCCTGACGATCGACGACCTCGACATCACCGACTCTGCCGCGGTCACCGACACGGTCCTCGAGTGGGCCCGCGTGGTGCGCTCGGACAGCAAGGACCACCGGCTGGTCGTGCTCAACGCGGCCGCCTACACCGCCGTCGACCCGGCCGAGCAGGACGAGGAGACGGCGTACGCGGTGAACGCCGCGGCCCCCGCCCTGCTCGCCACCGCGTGCGCCAAGGTGGGCGCCCAGCTGGTGCACGTGAGCACCGACTACGTCTTCCCGGGCGACCGGGTGGGCGGCCCGCCGTACGACGTCGACGACGCGACCGGCCCGACCTCGGCGTACGGGCGGACCAAGCTGGCCGGCGAGCTGGCCGTGCGCGAGCTGCTGCCGGACGCCTCGTGGGTGGTCCGCACGGCCTGGGTCTACGGCAAGACCGGCCACAACTTCGTCAAGACGATGGCCCGGCTCGAGCGCGAGCGCGACACCATCACGGTGGTGGAGGACCAGCGCGGCACGCCGACCTGGAGCCGCGACCTGGCGCAGGCCGTCTACGCGCTGGCCCGCGAGGACGTGCCGGCCGGCACCTACCACTGCACCGGCGGCGGCGAGACCAGCTGGCACGGCTTCGCCCAGGCGGTCTTCGAGGAGCTCGGCGCCGACCCGGCGCGGGTGCAGCCGATCCCGAGCTCGGCCTACCCGACGCCGGCGCCGCCGCCCCGCCTACAGCGTGCTGTCGCCGCGGGCGTGGGAGGAGGCCGGGCTGCCCCGGATGCCGCAGTGGCGCGAGGCGCTCGCGGAGGCCTTCCGGACCAGCAGGGACGCGTTCACGCGGCTAGTCCTTTGGGACCAGATGCCTCCAGAGGGGCTGCTGGGACGCCGACCTTCACGGACAGTGGGTCGCCGCTCACTGTCCGTCAAGCTCTGAGGGAGTCCCTCCCGTGCGTCGCCGTACCGCTCTGTCCGCCCTGACCGCCGTCGTGGCCCCCGTGCTGCTGGCCCTGCCGGTGGTCACCCCACCGGCCGCCGCCGCACCGGCCGCCGTCCCGGTCGCCCCGGTCGTCACCCGGGTCCCGCTCGCCGCGGTCCGGGCCCCCGGCCGGGTGTCCGCGCTGTCGACGGGCGGCCCCGGCCACGCTCGCAGCTGCCCGCGCGCGGCACGAGGGCGTTCACGACCGTCGGCGTCACCTGGGCCCCCGACCCGCTGCTGCAGGGCGTGCAGGTGTCCGTACGGACCCGCAGCGCCGGCACGTGGGGCATGTGGACCGCGTTCGAGACCGGCAGCGACGACGCCGCCGACCCGGCCAGCGCGGACGGCAAGGGCCCCGGCGTCCGGGCCGGCACCGAGCCGCTGTGGGTCGGCCCCTCCGACGGCGTGCAGGTCCGGCTGACGACGACCGCCGGCACGCCGCGCGACGTCGGCGTCGAGCTGGTCGACCCGGGCACCGCCCCGGCCGACAGCGCCAGCGCCCCGGCCGCCCCCCGCTCGACCGCCGAGGCCGGCGAGAGCCGCCCGGTGATCATCTCCCGCAAGGCCTGGGGCGCCGACGAGCGGATCCGCCGCGGCAGCCCCTCGTACAACGCCACCGTCAAGGTCGGCGTCATCCACCACACGGCCAGCAGCAGCAACTACACGGCGGCGCAGGCCGCGGCGATGGTCCGCGGGATCTACGCCTACCACGTCAAGGGCCGCGGCTGGTCCGACGTCGGCTACAACTTCCTCGTCGACAAGTACGGCCGGACCTACGAGGGCCGGGCCGGCGGCATCGACCGCTTCGTGGTCGGGGCGCACGCGGGCGGGTTCAACACCAGCACGTTCGGCGTCGCCTTCCTCGGCGACTACTCGAAGGCGGCCCCGCCCGCCAAGGCGATCCTGGCCGCCGAGAAGGTCCTGGCCTGGAAGCTCGCCAGCGCCTACCGCGACCCGGCCGCCTGGTCGTCGATGCGCTCCGCCGGCGGTGGCACCTCCCGCTACAAGGCCGGGCAGTACGCCAGCCTGCAGGGCGTCTCCGCGCACCGCCAGGTCGGCTACACCAGCTGCCCCGGCACCCCGACCTTCAACAAGCTCGGCAGCATCCGCAGCGCGGTCAAGGCGCTCATCGGCGCCGGCTTCGCCGACCCGGCCAAGACCGAGTCGGGCGGCGTCGTCACCGTCACGGCCAGGACCCTGAAGAGCATGACCTGGCAGCTCAGCGTGGTCGGGCCGGACGGCGCGGTCCTGCGCACGGTCTCCGGCAGCGGCTCCGGTGCCCTGAAGGCCTCCTGGGACCTGACCGACGCGGCCGGCAACAAGGCCGCTCCGGGCGACTACGTCCTGCGCCTGTCCGGCGCGGCCGGCAGCGACCTCGCCCTGCCCTGGACCACCACCGTGCGCGTCGCCGACCTGTCGGTCCCGCTGCCCAGCGGGGTCACCGCCCGCGGGCCCGACGGCCGCCTCAAGCTGGTCCGCGACGGCCGCGTGATCATGCCGACCGCCGCGCTGCTCGACGCGATGGCCCCGACCGCCGTCGTCGTGCAGGGCACCACGGCGCAGCTCGCCCTGCCCGGTGCCGCGGCCCGCGCGCCGGAGGGCCTGGCCGGCCGCGACCCGGTCGACGGCACCGTGCGGGTCGCCACCGGCGGCCGCGTGCTGACGCTGACCCCCGAGGCGGCCACCGTGCTCGGCTACGAGACCGCCGAGCTGCCCTCGCTCAAGGCCACCGAGTTCGGCTGGCCGGGCGCGGAGGGCGTGCTCGACACCGCCCGCCACCCGGTGGGCACGCTGGTCCGCGACGCGGCCGACGAGTCGGGGCGGGTGTGGCTGCTCGAGGCCGACGCACGTCGCCTGGTCGACCCGAGCTGGCTCACGTCGTACGGGAAGAAGCCGGTGCTGCTCGCGCTGCCCGGTGACCCGACCGCGGTCGGCAGCCCGGCCGCACCCGCGGACGGCGCCGTGCTGCGCACCCCCGACGCGGCGGTGTGGATCGTCGAGAAGGGCGTGCGCCGGCAGGTGACCGCAGCAGCGGCGACCCGGCTGGGCCTGCGCCCGGCCGAGGTCCCGGCGACCACCGACGCGCTCCTCGCGGCGACGACCGAGGGCGCGACGATCGGCTAGGCGCGGCCGGGCCGGGGGCGTGCGCGACCCCGGCCCGACCGGCACCCTGAGGAGCCGTGGCGAGCGCCGGGCGCGCTGGCGGCCGGCGCTCCCGTCGCCTGCCGGCAGACGCCGCCCCGGCACCGGCCGCGGCACGGCGCTCGTCGGCACCGGCTGGGGCAGGGGCGCGCACTCGACGTCGGCCTCCGTTGCCCGGCCTGGCGGGCCGGGCAGGGCGCCGGTCGGCGAGGTAGCGGGCGATGCCGTTGTCGGTGCAGGCGTTGCCGTTCAGCGAACCGGCGTGGGTCGTGCCACCCGGCTCGGCTGACGAGCCGCGTCCTCGTGAAGCAGCTTGCGCACCGCGAGGCGCCGGAGAACGGCGTGGCCGCGTCCAGCGTCTGGCTGATCAGCAGGAACGGGCCCGACGCCCTTGCCGGTCACGTGCACCGGCGTGTCGGGCCGGGACGGGCCAGAAGCATGGCAGGACGCGTTGAACCAGGCGTTGCCCCAGGTCAAGAACGGTGCCTGCTTGTGCCACCTTGAGATGTCCTTCCGGTACTTGTGCGTAGGACTGCCCGGCCACGGCGCGTCGGTGCACTGCACGGCGTTGTAGACGGCGAACAGGTTGTCGTCGCCCGGGCCTCGCCGTACGCGCGTAGGCGTCGACGAGCGTCGCCGCGGTCCCGGTCCGCGGACCCAGTCGCCGAAACGCCGGCGAGTCCGGCCACAGGAACTCGGCGTACCCGGCGTAGCAGGAAGACGTCGGACCACTCCGGATGGCCGATGGTGCCGCCGGCCGGGATGGCCGCAGCGCGTCGCGCTCCGTAGCAAGGCCGGGACACGTCGCGGCCGCGTGCCGAGGTGGTAGACGTGCTGTCGTGCTTCGCGACCCAGCCGAACGAGATGCCCGATGTTGCGCTCGAACGCGACGTCCTGGTCAGGTTGGCCTGGTAGGAAGACGGCGCGGGTCGACGACGCCGTCGAGGACCGCCGGCGCACCGGGTCGGGAACAGGGTCGTGTAGACCTGCGCCAGGTAGGTGCCGTAGGAGAACCCGTAGTAGTTGATCTTCCTCGCCGAGCGCCTTGCGGATCGCGTCGACGTCGCGGGCGACGTCGGTCGTGCGCATGTGACGAGCGGCTCCAGGCCGTCGGCGGCGCAGGCCTGCGCGTAGCCGCGGGCGGTCCGCCAGGCCGCCTCGCGCCCGGCCGACCTGCGCGGCACGTAGTCCGGCCGGTGCCCGGCGAAGTAGGCCGGGTCGCACGACAGCCGCGGCGTGCTGCGCCGACGCCGCGCGGGTCGAAGCCGATCCAGTCGTAGCGCGGGCCGGCGCCCTCGGGGACGAAGCTGGCCGAGGTCGACAGGTCAGGCCGGAGCCGCCGGGGCCGCCCGGGTTGACGAGCATGACGCCCTGGTACGGCGTCCGGTACGTGTGCCTGGATCCGCGACACGGCCAGCTGCACCTTCGGCCCGGCGGCTGGCGTGGTCGAGGGGGACGGTGACCGTCCCGCACTGCGCGTCGAAGGCCTGGAGCGTCTCGCTGGCGCAGTCGCCCCAGGTGATCGTCGTCGCTGCTCGCGCCGGTGGCGCCGCTGTCGCCTGGACCGTCGGAAGGCGGCCGCGGTCAGCGTGCCGGCGACCATCGCGAGCGCAGCGGCGAGTGCCCGTCCTCTGGTCAGTCCACTGAACATGGCTTCCCCGTCCCACCGACGGCCGACCTGACCGCTGGCGCGGCAGCAGGTCACTCGTACGGGGGACGGTCGTCAGGCGTTCTGCGGACGCCGGACCGGACCTAGCGCGGCTTGTGGCAGTCGAAGGTGACGAACTGGAACGCCGGACGGAAGCTGTGCCGCAGGGCCTGCTCCTCGTCGGCGACCACCGTCATCTTCGCGGCGTCGGCGCCGGCCATCAGGTCGTCGACGTCGCAGTCGGCGCCGCCGTAGGTGAACGACCGGCCGGCCGCCGCGGCGTCGCGCAGCTCGGAGGTGACCAGCACGTCGCAGGCGAAGCCGTGCTCGCGGATCGTGTCGGCGAGGTCCCAGCCGAAGCGGAAGAACACGAGCGTCATGTCGCCGTGGTACTCCGGCTCGGTCGGCGGCGCGGTCTTGGCCTGCGGCAGCGGGATCTGCAGGAAGACGTGGCCACCGGGCTTCATGACGCGGTAGAGCTCGGACAGGGCCTTGGACGTGTCGGGGACGTGCTCCAGCACGTGCGGCGTCAGGACGACGTCGAGGCTGTCGTCCGGCAGGTCCATGTCCTGCAGGTCCAGCCGGATCGCGCCGCGGTGCATCGACTCGTCGTAGTCGCTGGACAGGTAGTCGACGCGCTCGCCCATGCGCGCGCGGTACATCTCGTCCAGCCGCGGCGAGGTCTCCAGCACCCGGGCCCTCGCGTCGTAGCCGGTGCGGCGGGTCCAGCACCAGTAGAGGAAGCGGTCGCGGCTGATCGAGCCGCAGACCGGGCAGAGCGCGCCCTCGCTGTGCTCGGTCACGCCGTGGACCTCGGTGAAGGCGTGGCCGCGCCAGCCGCAGATGTTGCACTGCTTCTTGCCGCTGAGCTGGCTCGCCAGCGCTGCCTCGGGCCAGGTCCAGGTGCGCGCGTCGCCCCGACCGGAGCGCCAGCGCCGCTCGGCGAGCCGCACGTGGGCCTTGTGCACGCCCGTCAGGAGTTCGTCGGCCAGGCGCACGCGGGGTTCCTCACAGTCGTACGGGATGGGGGCTCAGCTGATCGCCAGGGTATAGCCAGCGCGGGTCTCCTCCGCGCAGCGCCGCCACGTCGAGCGGGCCGCGTGGGCGCGTCGCGCCGAGCGCTCGCCGGGGTCGGCCAGGACCGTCCGGAGCCCCTCGGCGAACGCCTCCGGGTCGCCGACCGCGGCGTAGGTCGCGAGGTCGCCGCCCACCTCGCGCAGCACCGGCAGGTCGCTGGCGAGCACAGGTGTGCCGACCGCCATCGCCTCCAGCACGGGCAGCCCGAAGCCCTCGTCGCGGCTCGGCAGGACCAGCGCCGCGGCGCCGGCGACCACCGGGCGCAGCTGCTCGTCGGAGAGGTAGCCGGGGGTCACGCAGCCCGACACGTCGACCTGCTCCCCCCAGCCGGGCGGGCCGACGAGCACCAGCGGGGGCGCGCCGGGGACGAGCCGGTGGGCGGCCAGCAGCGTGCGCAGGTCCTTGCGCGGCTCCAGCGTCCCGACGAACAGGACGTACTCCCGCGGCAGGCCGAGCGCCGCCCGCAGCGCGTCGTCCGGCGGGCCGGCGTCCAGCCAGGCCGCGTCGACGCCGAGCGGCGTGGCGATGACGGGCGCGTCCGGGGCGTACTCCGCCCGGACCTGCTGCGCCACCGCCTCGCTCGGCGTCAGCACCACCGACGCCCGCTGCAGCGACCGGGGGACCAGCTGGCGGTAGCGCGCGCTCGCCGCCGACACCGTCGCCGGGACCCGCAGGTAGGTCAGGTCGTGCACCGTGACGACGCCGCGGGCCCGGCGCAGCGGGGGCAGCACGAAGTTGGTGGCGTGGAAGACGTCGGCGCGGCCGGAGAGCAGCTCGACCGGCGGCCACTCCGCGCGGGCCCAGGCCGCCTGCAGCGCGCGGGCGGGCGCGGGGCGCGCGGCGACGCGTACGCCGTCCGGCACGACGCCGGTGAGCCCGTCGCGGCCGCGGAAGGTGAACGCGGTGGCGACCAGCTCGTCCTGACCCAGGTCGGCGAGGGCGGCGAGCAGCGAGGCGGTGTAGCGGCCGACGCCGGTCCGGCGGCCCAGCAGCGGCGTCGCGTCGAGCCCGATCCTCATCGGGGCGGACGCTACTAGCCTGGCCCGGTGAGGTCGGCCGTCTACAACCGCTACTGGAGCACCGGTGGCGGCGCTGAGAGCTACGGCGGCGCGATGGCGCAGCTGCTGGCCGCGCGCGGGCCGGTCACCCTGCTCGGCCACGAGGCCCTCGACCGCGACGCGCTGGCCGAGCGGCTCGGGCTCGACCTGTCCGGCTGCGAGGTGCGGGTCGTCCCGCACGACTCCCGCTCGGTCACCGCGGCCAGCCGCGACGTCGACCTGTTCGTCAACGTGAGCCACCGCAGCCGGGACGCCAGCGCCGCCCCGCGCAGCCTGTACGTCGTCCACTTCCCGACCTCGCTCGGCCCGGACGCGGGCCCCGGCTCGGGGCTGCCGCGGGTCGCCTGGGGGGCCGGCTTCCACACCACCGAGGGCCGCACGACCTGGACCGACGGCGCCGGCACGCTGCTCGTGCACACCGCGCCGGGCCGACCCGTCGACGTGACGCTGCTGCTGGGCTTCGCCCGCCCGCCGCAGGCCGGCGAGGCCGAGGTGACCGTGTCGGTCGACGGGACGCCGGCCGCCACGACCCGGCTGGGCGGCCCGCGCACCCCGCTCGAGCGGTGGAGCGGCCGGGCGGTGCGGGTGCGGGCGGTGAGCCCGGCGCCGGGGGTGCCCTGCGGAGGTCCTCGTGGAGTCGCCGACGTTCGTGCCGGCCGACCTGCTGGGCGGCACCGACGGGCGCACCCTCGGCGTCCCGGTGACCGGGGCGGTGCTGGGGCGCGGCGCGGCGGCCCGGCTCGCCCGCCGCGGCGCGTCGCCGACGACCTCGACCGCGTGGCTCGACGGCTACGACGCCCTGGTCGCCAACTCCGCCTACACCGCCGGCTGGGTGCAGCGGCGGTGGCAGCGGCCGAGCACCGTCCTGCACCCGCCGGTCGCCCCCCGCGCCGCCGGCGCGAAGGACGCGGTGGTGCTCAGCGTCGGCCGGTTCTTCCCCCGCGGGCGCGGCCACTCCAAGAAGCAGCTGGAGATGGTGCAGGCCTTCCGCCGCCTGGTCGACGAGGGCCTCACCGGCTGGACGCTGCACCTGGTGGGCGGGTGCTCCACCGGCGGTGAGGACTACCTGGAGAGCGTGCGTGCGGCCGCCGCCGGCTACCCGGTCGAGCTGCACGTCGACGCTCCCGGCCGCGGAGCTGGACGCCCTCTACGCCCGGGCGTCGGTCTACTGGCACCTGGCCGGCCTGGACGAGGACCCCGAGGCCGACCCGGACCGGCTCGAGCACTTCGGCATCTCCACCGTCGAGGCGATGAGCGCCGGGGCCGTCCCGGTCGTGCTCGACCGCGGCGGGCTGGTCGAGACCGTGCGCGACGGCGTCGACGGGCTGCACGTCGACGGCACGGACGCCCTGGTCAGGGCGACGGCGAGGCTGGTCGGCGACCGGGCGCGGCTGGCCGCGATGTCGGAGAGCGCCGTGCGGCGCGCCCGCGACTTCGCGCCGGAGGCGTTCGACGCGGAGCTGCAGGCGCTCCTCGACGCGCTCTGAATCAGCGCCGCAGCGCCCGCAGGACGGCGGCGGTGGCCGCCCGCTGCCGCCGGTCGCGCAGCACCGGGTCGCCGACGGCCGCGGTGCGGACCCGGCGCGCCAGCCGGCCGACCGCACCGTGCCCCGCTGCGGGGGCCAGCGCGGCGGGCCGCTCACCGGCCAGCACCGCCAGCTCGTACGAACGCCAGCGCACGACCTTGTCGACCGCGGCGGCGTAGGAGGTGTCGTCCGGGTCGATGCCGTCGAAGACCGCACCCGGTGCGTAGTGCTCGAGGAAGCAGTTCTCGAACAGCAGCGCGGCCGGGTCGCGGACGGCCTGCCAGGTCGAGGAGTCCTCCGGCCAGCCGAGCGTGACGTAGGCCTCGGCCGGCTCGAACCGCTCCGGGTGCAGCGCCCCCGCGACGTTGAGGTAGGCGGCCCACTCGTCCAGCCCGTGCCGCGCGGCGGCCGGCGCCAGCAGCGCGACCACCTCGGCGAGCAGCTCCTTGTCGACCACCTGCGGCATGTGGCTCGCGTAGGCGACCCGGGGCATCCCGTGCAGCGCCAGCACCTGGCGGGTCGCCAGCAGGCAGCGGTCGTACGACGTGGCCGCCGTGTCCCAGTCGTCCAGCGCGCCGAACGCGTAGCGGCGGTAGCGGCCGTCGCGCACGAACGTCGTCTCGGGCAGGTCGACCAGCGGGCGGTTGTCGTCGTCGGCGGCGAGGAAGACCGGCGCGACGGCCTCGCAGCCGGGCAGGGCGGCGCGGAGGGCGTAGTTGCGGGTCGAGTGGTCGGCGGGGCCGGCGCCGCCGAGCAGCTCCTCGTCGGTCACCGCGTCGACGCCGAGGCCGCGCACCTCGTCGGCCAGCCGGGCCGGCGCCACGACGAGCACGTCGTCGACCCACGGCAGGTGGGCACGGACGTGCCGCAGGGTGCCGGTGAGCATCGCCGGGCGCGCGCTGAGCAGGACGAGCTGCATCAGGACACCCCCGCCGGGTCGGTCCAGCGGCCCAGCACCGGGAGGGCGCCGTCCGGCACCGCCCCGGCCCGGGTCCGCCGGCGGTCGCGCAGCACGGCCGGGGTCAGCCGGGCCGCGCCGGCCAGGGCACGGAGCCGCCGGATCGTCAGCACCGGCTCGGGCAGCCGGCGGTCGCGGAGCCGCGCGACGACGTCGCCCCGCAGCTGCACGCCGACCAGCCGCAGCGCCTCGCGCCAGGTCGCCACCACCTCGGCGGCGGGGGCGTTCTTGGTCACGGTGAGGACCTGGTTGCGGGTGTGCTGCACGTCGTACAGCGCACTGCCGTGGCCGATGGTCGTGGAGTGCGCGTGGGACATCCGGGCCTCCGGGACGTAGCGGTAGCGCCAGCCTCGCAGCAGGCCGCGCCAGGCCAGGTCGGTGTCCTCGTAGTAGAGGAACCAGCGCGGGTCGAGCAGCCCGACCTGCTGCAGGTAGGCGCTGCGCAGCAGCACCCCGGCCCCGCACCAGGCCGGCACGTCGACGGCCGTCGCGAACGCCGGGCCGTCCGGGCGGTGGTAGCCCCGGTTGATGCCCACGCCGTGCGGGCCGATGACCGAGCCGGCGTTCTGGACGACCTCCCGGGCCGGCCCGCCCGCGGTCACCTCGACGGTGCAGGCCCGCCGGCCGACCGCCTGGGCGACGGACGCCTCCCCGGACGTGAGCACCAGCCGACCCGGCCGGTGGGCCCGCACCCGCAGCCGCACGGGCGCGCCCTCGTCCGCCGTCGTCCGCAGCACGCTGCCGTCGCCGAGGGACCAGGCGACCCCGCCGCGCCAGCGCCGGCGCACCCGCGGCCCGGTGAGGTGCCACTGCCCGGCGCCCTCGACGCCGAGCAGGTCGACCGCGGCCCGCGGCGGCCCGTCGAGCCCGAGCCGCACCTCGCGGTAGCGGCCGTCCAGCCGGATCAGCGGGCAGGCCGCGCCGAGCCCGGGGTCGGCGTCGAGGGCGGCGACCAGCGCCGGCAGGCAGCCGGGCTCGACCACCGCGTCGGGGTTCACGACCAGGACCGCGTCGACGCCGGAGAGGTCGTCCAGCGCCTGGTTCAGCCCGGGGTAGCCGAGGTTGCCGGGGGAGCGCAGCAGGCGTACGGCCGGCAGCTCGGCCTCGACCCGCTCCGGGCTCCCGTCGACCGAGCCGTTGTCGACCAGGACCACCTCGAGCGGCGGGCCGTCGGAGGCGAGCAGCGCCCGCAGGCAGGCCAGCACCTCCTCGCCGCCGTTGTAGTTGACGACGACGGCGCGTACGCGGGAGGTGCTCACCCGAGCAGGGAGTGCTTGCCCACGATCGCGTGCCAGCGGTCGGCGAAGGCGTCCTCGCTGAACTCCTGGGCGCGCAGGTTCGCCGACGCGGCCAGCCGGGCCCGGAGCTGCTCGTCGCCGGCCAGCTGGACCGTGCGGGCGACCAGCTGCTCCGGGGTCTCCCACCGGTAGCCGTCGACGCCCTCGCGGACGATCTCCTTCTGGCCGGCCCGGTCGATGACGACGGGCACGCAGCCACCCGCCATCGCCTCGACCGTGGTCATGCCGAAGTGCTCGCTGGCCCAGGGCGCCTTGTCGGCGTCCTGGCCGTAGCCGGTCGCGGACCAGAAGACCGACCCGGTCGACAGCAGCTCCTCGACCCGGGTGCGCGGCGCGTTGGTGAGCACCTCGACCGGGGCGCCGGCGCCGGCCGCCCGCACCTCGTCGACGTAGCCGCGCTGGGAGTCCTCCATGCCGCCGACGACGTACATCCGCCAGCCCGGCAGCTTGCCGGCCCGGGAGGCGGCGGCGAAGAACTCCACCATCTCGCGCTGGCGCTTGGCGTGGCCGAGTCCGGGGGCGAAGAAGCGGCCCACCGTCACCACGGTCTTCTCCCGCTGCGCCGCGGGGTGCAGGCGCTGCACCTGGATCGGGGGGAAGAGCACGTCGGCGTCGGTCTTCCAGAGCGTGCTGATCCAGCCGCGGGTGAACTCGCTGTTGGCCATGACGGTGTCGTAGGACCGCAGGAACGACAGGTCCTTCGGCGAGCGCAGCAGCCAGGGGTAGTAGTAGGCGAGCTTCTGCCGCGGGCCGTACTGCCCGCCCTCGAGGCGCAGACCGGAGGCCGCGACGGCCAGCTCGCGGGTGTCGGTGCCGCCGGGCCGGAAGGTGTCGGCCCGCAGGTGCACCTCGAGGCCGCGGGAGGAGGCCGGCACCGAGAAGCGGTGCAGCCGGAACTTCGGCGTCGACCGTGGCGGTGTAGAGGCGGCGGCCGCGGTCGTCCTCGACCCGCAGCTCGACCGGGCGGGGCATGGCCGGGCCGCCGAGGTGCGCCCGCACGACGCGCTCGCGGTCGCTCGGCGGGAAGGACAGCACCGCGTCGCCCGAGGCCCAGTGCCAGGTGCGGCGGCGGCCGCCCTCGGGCGGGTACCAGCCGGTGCCGTAGTCGAAGCCCCCGGTGTGGGCGCTGACCAGGTGGCCGACCGCGCGGGTCAGGGCCTTCTGGAACGGCGGGAGGTCGACGTCGAAGGGCGTCGGGAAGTAGCAGAGGTAGGCGTTGTGCTTCGCCCGCGGGGCCAGCCGGCTCATGTAGGACCCGTTGACGAACAGGTCGTAGTCCTCCGACAGCGCCGCGGTCGCGGGGTCACCGGCGTCCGGCACGATCTTGAGGTTGACCCGCGACAGGTCCAGGCCGAGGTGGTCGGCCAGCTCGTCCTTGTCGGTCTCGGTGTGGCCGACCAGGTCGACCTCGACGCCGTCGTGGGACAGCACCGAGGCGATCATCCCCGAGTGGCGCTCGCCGCCGCCCTGGCTGTGCCAGAACCGGTTGTAGACCGCGGCCCTCATCGGCTCGTCACCAGCCACGTCTCCGCCTCGGGGCGGGCCACCCGGGCGGCCGTGCTGATGGCCCGGCGGCGCCGCAGGGCGGCGGGGGTGAGCCGCAGCAGGGACACCACGACGGGCAGGCGCGAGCGCGCCGGGCCCAGCACGGGGCGGCGACCGCGGCGGACCGCACCGACGACCGGGCGCAGCAGCTGCAGCGACTCGACCAGGAAGGCGGTGTACTCGCGCCGGGCCCGGGCGGCCGTCGCGTCCTTGACCAGCATCAGCAGGCGGTTGCGCGTGGTGTGGAAGACGAACCGCGGCGACCACTCGACCGAGGTCGCCGAGTGCAGGTGGCGCACCACGGCGGTGGGCTCGTAGCGGATGGACCAGCCGGCCAGGTGCAGCCGCCACGACAGGTCGGTGTCCTCGTAGTAGAGGAAGAAGTCGTCGTCGAACCAGTCGGCCTCGCGACCGGCCTCGGTGCGGATCGCGACGGCGCAGCCGCACATGGCGAACACGTCGGCGGGCTCGTCGTACTGCCCGGCGTCGACCTCCTGGTAGCCGCGGTCGGCGCCGTAGCCGGCCCGGAAGACCACCGAGCCCGCGTTGTTGAGCACGTCGACCGTCGGGGCGTCGACCCGCAGGGCGTGCTCGACCGGCTCGGCGGTGACGGGCAGCGCCGCCTCGCCGCCGGTCCAGGACAGCTCCGCCTCCTTGTCGCGCTCGGCCGAGCAGCGCACCGTCACCGACCACGGGCCGGCGCCCGTGACCGGCACGAGCAGCTCTCCCTGCGGCCGGGTCCAGCGGAAGCGCCCCTCGCCGGTGCCCTCGGCGCCGAAGGACAGCCGCTCCCACAGCACCTTCTCGGTGACGTCGGTCCCGTCGACCGCGACCCCGTGCACCCGCAGGCCGAGCTCGCGGCTGTCGTGCGGCCCGGGGGAGAAGCCGTCGGTGCGCAGGTGCAGCCGCAGGAAGCGCGGGGCCAGCAGCACCTTGCTGGTCACCGCGGCCAGCCGCTCGGCGCCGGGCGCGTCGAACGGCGCGAGCAGCCGCTCCAGCCAGTCGGGCTCCGGCGTCGCGTCGTTGTTGAGCAGGACGGCGTACGGCGTGGTGACCTCGCGCAGCGCGCTGTTGTTGCCGCCGGCGAACCCGCGGTTGTCGGGGTTGCGGATCACCCTGACCGACGGGTAGCGCGTCGCCAGCAGCTCGACCGAGCCGTCGCTGCTGGCGTTGTCGACGACCCAGACGGCGTACGGGCGCGACGTGCGCTGGGCGAGCAGCGCGTCGAGGCAGTCCGGCAGCAGGTGGGCGCCGTTCCAGTTGACGATCACGACGGTGGCCACCGCGGACGGCGGCTGGACCTGCTCCTGCGGGTAGGGCGGGGCGAGCGGGTGGTCAGACGGCACGGGCGACCACGTAGACCTCGTTGGGCGGGTAGAGCCGGTCGAGCAGGTGCGCGTACGAGCGGCGCAGGTCGGCCAGCTCCTCCTGCGTCGTCCTCAGGCGGTCCTCGAGCACCGCGATGAAGTGCCCCAGCGACGCCCAGGGGGAACCCTCCAGCGAGACGCCGACGCCCTCCGGGTCGTTGAGCATGTTGACCGTGTTGGCCAGGTCGCCGCGGAAGTCCGCGTCGACGTGCGTCTGCGGCGCGTGCGTCTCGGGCGGCGGCCCGGCGTGGTTGAGCGGGTTCTCGCCGATCTCGACGACCTCGAGCCCGGCCTTGGCGCAGAAGAACGCGAGCAGGCGGCGCTCGTACGGCCGGACGTGCGTGGGGTCGCGCCAGAAGTCGTGGCCGATGACGGAGAAGCAGCCCGCGTTGGGCGTGGCCGCGACGAAGGTGCCGCCGGGGCGCAGGGCGGCCGCCGCGTCGACGACCATCTGCTCGAGGACGTCGGGCTCGAGGTGCTCCACGAAGTGGGCGCTGAAGACGCCGCCCAGGCTGCCGGCCGGGGTCTGCGCCAGCGCGGCGAGCGCGTCGCCGTGCACGACGTCGAGCCCGTCGGCCACGGCGGCCTCGACCATGCCCTCGTCGAGGTCGACGCCGCGCGCCGGCACCCCGGCCTCGCCGAGCAGGCCGAGGAACTCGCCGCGCCCGCAGGCCAGCTCGAGGACGGGCCCGTCGGGGAAGTACTGCGTGTAGTGGCGGAGCCCGGCCCGGCTGTTCTCCGGGTCGTAGCCCATGTAGGCGTAGTAGTCGCTCTCCAGCCGCGTCACGACGCTGCTCCCTGTCCCTGCTGCACCCGCACGGTGGCGGGGACGTCGAGCAGACCGGGCAGGTCGCCCGTCTCGACCCAGATGGCGCTGTCGAAGCGCCGGGCGGTGATCGGCAGCCCGCTCCCGGGCTCGTCGACCTGCACGCCCACGATGAAGGCGCCGTTCAGGCGCGGGACCTCGAGGGTGAAGTCGACCGCGTAGCGCCCGGCCACCGGCGGCAGGCCCTGACCGGGCGGCGTGCGCAGCGCGAAGACCGGGATGTCGCCGGCGCCCATGAGCACCACCCTGACGTCGCCGGCGTGCACGCTCGGTCCCGGCTGCACCTCGATGTCGAGCCGCAGGTGCAGCGTGTCGCCGGCCGAGAACCGCCCGGAGCGCGGGCCGCCCGGCGTCGCGCTGGCCACCGCGTCGTGCACGACGTGGCCGCCGATCTCGGCGACCGGCTCCGGCTCGCCGGCCGGCCGGTCCGTGCCGAGGATCTTGCGCAGGGTGCCGACGGCGAAGGCCGGGTCGCCGTCGTACTGCACCCGGCCGTGGTCGACCACGATGCCGCGGGTGCACAGCGTGGTGACCAGGTCGAGCGAGTGCGTGACGAACAGGATCGTCTTGCCGGCCTGCTGGAACTCCTCGATCTTGGCCAGGCACTTGCGCGCGAAGGCCTCGTCGCCGACGGCCAGCACCTCGTCGACCAGCAGCACGTCGGGGTCGACGTGGACCGCGATGGAGAACGCGAGCTTGACGTACTCACCGCTGGAGTAGTGCTTGACCGGGTCGTCGATCCGGTCGCCCTGCTCGGAGAAGTCGATGATCGAGTCCTCGAGCGCGGCCAGCTCCTTGCGCGACAGGCCCAGCAGCGCGCCGTTGAGGTAGAGGTTCTCGCGGCCGGTCAGCTCGCCGTTGAAGCCGGCTCCCAGCTCGAGCAGGCTGGCGATGCGCCCCTGCACGTCGACCTCGCCGGTGGTCGGCCGCAGGATCCCGGCGAGCACCTTGAGCAGGGTCGACTTGCCGGCGCCGTTGGGCCCGATCAGGCCGACGGTCTCGCCCTCGCCGATGACGACGTCGACGTCGCGCAGCGCCCAGAACTCGTCGGTGCCCTGGCCGCGGCCCTTGACCACGCGCTCCTTGAGCTGGGTGGCCTTGCTGCGGTGGGTGAGGAACCGCTTGCTCACCCCGGTGGCGGTGATCACGGGTTCGGGGACGGTCACAGCTCCTCCGCGAAGTCCGCCTGCAGCCGGGTGAAGGTGCGGGTGGCGAACAGCAGCAGCAGCCCGGCGACGGCGAAGCCCATGAGCAGGTTGCGGAAGTACAGCGCGTAGCCCGGGTCGACGAGCAGCATCCGGCGCACGCCGTCGGGGTCGGTGTAGAAGGGCGTCTGGTAGACCGCGCGCTGGAAGGTCGAGACGACCGTGGCCATCGGGTTGAGGAAGTAGGCCCAGTAGAGGTCGTGCGGCTCGAGCTCGTCCTTGACCAGGTGGGCCTGGTAGAGGATGGGGTTGGCCCAGAACCACACCAGCATCGCGATCTCGACGAAGTGGCTGGTGTCGCGGTAGCGGACGTTGAGCGCCGCCACCAGGATGCCCAGTGCGGTGGCGAAGAGCACCAGCAGCGCGAGCGCCGGCACGAGCAGCAGCAGCTCCGGGTGCAGGACGTTGCGCCCGCTGATGAGCGTGATGAGCACGAGCACCGGCAGCTGCAGGGCGAGCTGCACCATCGCGAAGGCCACCGACGACAGCGGCAGCACGAGCAGCGGGAAGCGCACCTTCTTCACCAGGCCGGCGTTGCCCAGCACGCTGGTGGAGGCGCCCGTCACCGCGCCGCTGAAGGCGCTGAACGCCAGCAGCCCGCTCATCAGGTAGACGTGGTAGCTCGGCACCCCGTTCTTGAAGACCAGGGTGAAGATGACGAAGTAGATCGCCATCTGCAGCAGCGGGTTGGCCAGCGACCAGACGAAGCCGAGGGTCGAGCCCTGGTACTTCGTCTTGAGGTCCTTGCGGACCAGCTGGCTCAGGAGCTCCCAGCGCATGCGCCCCTGCGCCTGGGCCCGGGCGCGGGCCTGGGCGCGGTCCGCGGGCAGGCGGGTGGGCGCGGGGGCAGGGGCAGCCACGTCGGTCGGCCTCCCCGGTCGGCTGATGAGGATCGTTGAGATCGAGGCGCGGGAGCGGCGCCGGACCGGGCGAGCATAGCCGGGGGCGCGCCGCGTCCCGGGGACGCCGCGTCTGCGCCGCTACCCTCACCGGGTGACGTCGACGCTGCCGGCAGAAGGGGCCGGACCGCTGCCGTCGGCGACCCGTCGCAGCCCGCCGGGCCCGTCGTCACCGGGCTGGACCTGCTCGCCGGCGGTGCCGTGCTGGTGGTCGCCCTGGCCGGCTGGATCGCGCTGGCGCTGGCCCACGTCGGCCGCCACTCGGCCGCCGCGGTCCTCGTCCTCACGCTGCTCGCCGTCGCCGGGCTGACCGTGCTCGCGGTGCGCACCACGCGACCGCGGCTCCGCTTCCGCGCCGACCGCGCCGGCGTCGTGGTCGCCCTGCTCTGCGCCGCGGTCGCGGCGGCGCTGACCGTGCCGGGGTTCTCCTACGGCGTCGCCGACAAGGACCCGGGCGGCTACGTCACCCACGCGGTGGAGATCTCGCGGACCGGCGACTACTCCTTCGTCGACCCGCTGCTCGCGAGCGGCGCTCCGGTGCAGCTCACCTCGCCGGGGGCGCGCTTCCCGGGGGTCTGGGTGAGCGGCAGCAAGGACGACGACGGCAGCTGCGGCCCGGACCTCGAGGGCTGCAAGATCGTTCCGCAGTTCTACCACCTGTGGCCGGCCCTGCTGGCGGTGTCGTACGACGTCGCGGGCTTCGGTGGACTGTTCGCCACGGTGCCCCTCATGGGGGTGCTGTCCGCGCTGCTCGTGGTGGCCCTGCTGCGCCGGGTCGGTGACGCCCTGCTGCCCGGGACGCGGCCGCAGGCGGGACTCGTGGCCGGGCTGGCCGGGGGCCTGCTGCTGTCCACCAACATGCTGCAGGTCTGGCAGAGCCGGTTCCCGACGACCGAGGTGCTGGCCCAGGCGCTGTTCCTGGGAGCCCTCCTCGGGCGTGGTCGTCGCCCTGCAGACCGGCTGGCGCCCCGCGGCGGGACTCGCCGGGCTCCTGGTCGGCGTCGGCTGGCTCAACCGCGCCGACGGCCTGCTGCTGGTGCTGCTCACGGTCGGGGTCGGCGCCGCCCTGCTGGCCACCCGGCGCTGGGACGGCCGGGCCACCTGGGCGGCCGTCGGCCTGCTGGTCACCACGCCGCATGCACTGCGCCAGGCCTACGACTACGCCCAGACCTACTCGATCGCCAACGACATCCCGTCGTTCGGCAAGGTGCTCGCGCTGTGCGTCGGGCTGCTGGTCGCCGGGGCCGTCATCGGTGCCGCCGACGGCGTGCTGATGCGGGTGCTCGGCAAGGAGCCCGGGGGCCTGGCCCGCCTCGCCGAGAGCCGCCGCAGCCAGCTGGTGCTCGGCCTCGCGGTGCTGCGCCGGCGCGGCCGGCCTGCTGGTGCTGGGCTTCCTGCGGCCGCGGCTGTTCGGCATGGACACCTTCGACTACAACGGCCGGGAGGTCCGCTCCTTCGACGAGCAGATCATGGCCCGGCTCACCTGGTTCTTCTCGCTGCCGGCCTTCGGGCTGATGGGGCTCGGCATCGCGCTGGTCGCGTTGCGGCGCTGGCGCGCGTCGGTGTGGACGGTCGTCGTGCCGACGCTGCTGCTCTTCCCGCTGTACGCGTACTCGGCGCGCAACAGCGTGCGGCTGCTGTGGTGGACCCGGCGCTACGTGCCGACCGTCCTGCCCGGGATCCTCGTGCTCGTCGCGCTGGCGATCGCCTTCGCCGTCGTGTGGCGCTACCGCGGCCGGGCCTGGCTGCGGCTGCCCGGCGCGGTGGCGCTGGTCGCCCTGGTGGCCTACTTCCTGTCCCAGTCCCTGCCGCTGCGCTCCCACGACGAGTGGAGCGGGTCCAACGAGGTCACGACGCGCATCGCGGCGGCCGCCGGGGGCACGCAGGGGCTGTTCCTCTTCGAGCCGCTCGGCTCACCCGGGCAGGGCTGCTGCACCGGCCCGACGCAGCTGTTCGCCACGCCGGTGTGGCTCGTGCGCGACCAGGTGTCCGGCCTGCTCCCGGTGGACCCGGCCGGGCGCGCAGCCCTGCTCGCCGACTACCGCAGGCGCTTCCCCGGGATGCCGATGTTCGTCGTCGCCGACAAGGGCGAGGTGCCGCAGGGCGTCGACCCGGCCGCGCTCACGCCGGTCGACCGCATCCGCACGACGCTGCCGATGTGGGAGGAGGACAACTTCGCCCGACCCGACGAGGCCTGGGAGGTCCCGGTCGACCTCGCGATCTGGCGCGTCACGGGGACGTGAGAGCCCGCTCCCTGCTGGCGCCCCTGACCTACCTGCTGCTGGCCGTCCTCGGGCACCTGCCCGCCTTCTCGTCGCTGGCGACCATGACGCAGTGCGCCTGCGAGGACGCGCCGCAGACCGACTGGTTCCTCGCCTGGACCCCGCACGCGCTGCTGGCCGGCCGCACCCCCTGGTTCTCCGACCACCTGCTGGTGCCCGACGGCGTCAACCTGATGTGGAACACGCTGCTCCCGCTGCCGGGGCTGCTCGCCGCGCCGGTCACGCTGATGGTGGGCCCGCTCGCCAGCCACACGCTGCTGGCGGTGGCCGCCTTCACCGGCTCGGCGACCTCGATGTGGTTCGCCGCCGGCCGGTGGGCGCCCTGGGGCTGGGCCCGCTTCGCCGCCGGCCTGCTCTACGGCTTCTCGCCCTACCTCGTCGCCCAGGGCACCGGGCACCTGAACCTGTCGCTGGTCGCGCTGCCCCCGCTGGTGCTGCTGCTGCTCGACGACCTGCTGGTCCGGCAGCAGCGGCCGGCCTGGCGGACCGGCGCGCTGCTCGGCCTGGTCGCGACCGTGCAGCTGCTGACCACGGAGGAGGTCCTCGCCTCGACCTTCGTCCTGTGCCTGGCCGGCCTCGTCGTCCTGCTGGTGCAGCAGCGCGGCCACGTCCGCGCGAAGGTCCGCCACGCGACCGGCGGGGCTGGTCACCGCGGCGGCGCTGCTCACCGCGCTGGCCGCCTGGCCGCTGTCGGTGCAGTTCCTCGGGGAGCGCCGGGTCACCGAGCCGGTGCAGGACGCGTCCCCGTACGCCGCCGACCTGCTCGGCACGGTCGTGCCCACCGTCTTCCAGGTGCTGGGCAGCGACGTCACGACCGGCTGGGGCGGCAACCAGAGCGAGAACGGCAGCTACCTCGGGGCGCCGCTGCTGCTGCTCCTGCTGCTGCTCGGCTGGGGCTACCGGCACCTCCCGGTCGTCCGGCTCGCCTCCGGGGTCGGCGTCGTCGCCTGGGTGCTCTCGCTGGGCGAGCGGCTGCACGTGGGGGGCACCGAGCTCGAGGTGCCGCTGCCGTACGCCGTCTTCGAGCACGTCCCCGTGCTGGCCAACATGGCGGCGGTCCGCTTCTCGCTCTACGTCGTGCTCTGCGCCTCGCTCGTCGTCGCGGTCGGCCTGGACCGGCTGCACTCCTGGGGCGCGCTCAGCCGGCACCGCGTCCTCGCCGGTCTGCTGGCGCTGGGCTGCCTCGTGCCGCTGGTGCCGGCCTGGCCCTACGCGTACGAGGAGGCGGGCACCCCGGCCTACTTCACCTCCGACGCGGTGCTCAGCGTGCCGCCGGACAGCGTCGCGCTGACCTACCCGGTGCCGCGCTTCCCCAGCAGCGCGCCGATGCTCTGGCAGGCCGAGGCCGGCTTCCGCTACCGCTCGCTGGGCGGCTACGTCATCGCGCCGGAGACCTCGGGCGCGGGCACGTTCCGCGGGTCGGTGTCGCTGCTCGAGCGGGTGTTCGTCGACGTCGTGCGCGGGGCGCCGGTGCCGGCCAGCGGCGCCCTCGACGCGCAGCTGCTCGACGAGATGGCGGCGCTCGACGTCGACAGCGTTCTGGTCTCGGTGCACACGCCGGGGGCGACCGAGCTGCGGCGCTACCTCACCGCCCTGCTGCGCCGCCCGCCGGACGAGGTCGTCGGCGGGGTGGCCGCGTGGTACCGGGTGCTGGACGACGTCCTGCCCCGCACGACCCGCCGCTGAGCCAGCAGCTAGCGCCAGCTGTCGGCGCGGCCGACCACCTTCGCGGGGATGCCGGCGACGACCGCCCCGGCCGGCACGTCCTTGGTGACCACGGCGCCTGCGGCGACGACCGCCCCGTCGCCGATGGTCACGCCCTTGAGGACCACCGCGCGCGTGCCGACCCAGACCCGGTCGCCGATGACGACGGGCGCCGCGCTGGCCTGCTCGACGCCGTCGACGGTGATGGCGTGGAAGTCGTTGTCGAGCACCTGGACGTCCCAGGAGAACGTGCAGAACTCGCCGATCGTGATGCCGGCCGCGCAGAGCAGCTTGGTGCCGACGCCGTTGACGTTGGTGCCGTGGCCGATCGAGAGCCGGCCGGCATCGACCACCACGCGCACCCCGCGCTGCAGGCTGACGACCCCGTCGCAGTGCAGCTCGGCGCCCTCCCGTACGCGCACCACGCTCGCGTCGTGCTCGCTGGACAGGCCGAAGCTGCCGAGGCCGATGCGCAGGGCGCCGCCCTCGCGGACCGTGATGCGCTCGGCGCCCTCGAGCACCGTGCGGCTGCCGATCCAGATCGGGCGCTGCGGCTGGCGGCGCGCGCGGGGGAGCAGGCGGTAGCGGGCGACGCCCTCGTAGAAGGCCCGGGCGCTGGTCTCGCCGGCCCCGCGCAGGGCCAGCATCGCCTTCTTGTAGCTCTGGTACTCGGTCTCCGGCATCAGCTGACGAGGGTGGCCGGGCGCTCCGCCAGGTCGACCGGCGCGGGGCTGGCGGGGTCGAGCTGGCCGAACCGCATCTTCTTGGTGTGCTCGAGGGTGTCCTCGATGAGCGCGCGGTTGGTGCGCAGCAGGTCGCCGATGATGCCGACGATCACGCTCATGAAGCTCATGACCAGCAGGATGGTGCCGACCAGCAGCGACTGCACGTGGCTGCCGTCGTTGCCGGCCGCCTTGAGGACGGCGTAGCGGATGAACGGCAGCAGGCCCAGCACGCCGAGCAGCACGGCGAAGAAGCTGAAGATCACGTACGGCTTGTACATGATGTAGGCCTTCATGATGGCCCCGGACGACTTGAGCACGTGCTGGTAGGTGCTCGAGAAGAGCCGCGACTCGCGGGTCTTCGGGTTGGTCATGACCTTGACGCTCTCGATCGCCATCCGCTTGTTGCCGGCCTGGATGATCGTCTCCATGCAGTAGCTGAACTGCGTGATCGTGTTCAGCAGCATGAGCGAGTCGCGCGAGTAGGCGCGGAAGCCGCTCGCGGCGTCGGGCAGGTCGGTGCCGGCGGCCTTGTTGACGATGTGGCTGCCGAGCTTCTGCAGCATCACCTTCGGGCCGGAGAAGTGCTCGACCAGGTGCACCTGGCGGTCGGCGATGACGATGTCGGCGCGGCCCGCGAGGATCGGCTGCACCAGGTCGCCGATGCGCTCCTGGGGGTACTGGTTGTCGCCGTCGGTGTTCACGACGATGTCGGCGCCGAGCTCGAGGGCCCGCTGCACCCCGTCGTGGAAGGACCGCCCGAGCCCGCGGTTGCGCGCGTGGCGGACGAAGTGCGTGACCCCGTGCGCCTTCGCGACCTCGATGGTGCGGTCGGTGGAGCCGTCGTCGATGATCAGCACGAGGATCTCGTCGATCCCCGGGATCTGCTGGGGGATCGTCGACAGGACGGCGGGGAGGGTCTCCTCCTCGTTCAGACAGGGGACCTGGACCACTAGGCGCACGGGCTCGACCTCATCGCTCGGTGACCCCTGATCCTACCGACGCGGACGGGCCCGGCCTCCGAGGAGACCGGGCCCGTCGTGCCGTGGCGGCTAGCGGCCGCCGGGCTGCGTCACCCCGTTGACCTTGAGCGTGTACGGCGCGTACTGCTGCACCTGCTCGGTCGGCTCGTCGTAGGCCACGATCGCGACGACCTGCGGGAACGAGCTGAAGTTGGCCAGCTGGCCCTTCGACAGCGTGAACGCGTAGCTGCCGTTGAACTGCTCGATGCGCGCCTTGCCCTTGGCCGGGTCGAGGCCGACGAGGCGGACGTTCCAGTTGGCGACCTCGGTCGGCCGCACCTGGGTGAGGGACTTGAACGGCCGTCGCGGTGCCGTCGCTGACCAGGACGCCGCCGACCTTGACGTCGTCGACGTACCAGCCGCCCTCGTTCACGCCGCCGTCGCTGGCGTAGCGGAAGCCCAGCAGGACGGTCTTGCCGGCGTACGCCGTGAGGTCGATAGGTCTGCGTGCGCGAAGCGCCGTGCGCTCGTCGCCGTTGCAGCGCCGGGCCGAACGGGCCCGGCTTGGTGTTGGCGTTGGGCAGCGCGGTGTAGGTGCGGCCGCCGTCGGTCGACACGACGACGTAGCCGTAGTCGTAGCCCGTCTCGATGCCGTGCTGCTCGAGGAAGGTCAGCGTCGGGTCGGCCGTCGGCACGGTCGACCGAGGCGATGGCCGTCGCGTCCAGGTTGTTCTGGTCGCCCGAGAACAGCGTCAGGTTGCCGCTGCGCCCGGGCGCGGTGGTGACCGTCTTCCAGGCGAGCGTGCTGCGGGGCGAGCGTCCGGGCGCCGGTGAAGGACAGCGACTGCAGGGCCTTGCCGCTCACGGCGTTGCCCCTGCCGTCGCGCAGCCGGACGTAGTCGGCGCCGTTCGGTGCGGCACCCGGCTTCGCGTACGACCGCGGGTTGTCCAGGTTGACGGTTGCGCGCAGGCTCGCGGTCGTGACCTCGGAGGCCTTCTTCGCCCCGACGACGTTGCCCTTGCCGTCACCGAGGTAGCGGTCGACGAGGTTCATCGTCTGGAAGTCGTGCAGGACGTCGACGACCTTGGTGCCCTTGGCGAAGCGGTCGAGCTGGGCCTGCACGCCGTCGAGGCCCTGGTGGGCGCCGTCACGGTGCAGCGCGGAGATGAACGCCTGGCCGTAGCGGTCGAACAGGAAGAGCTGGAACGACCACGCGTTGCCGTAGTCGGCCAGGATCTCGTTGCCGTCGCCCTCGTCGCCCCACAGGGTCAGCGAGTTCTGCGGCCCGCCGCAGTCCCGCGGGTTCGGGTTGTACGCCGTCTTGACCGTGCCGAAGCCCTGGAAGCAGTAGATGTGGCTCTCGGCGCCCTTCTCCTGCACGGTGGCGAGGCTGCTGGCGTAGCCGGTCAGCGAGATCGGCGAAGTCCGACAGGCCCTCGTTGATGAAGTTCACCTCGTCGGCGTCCTGGTAGTACTGCAGCAGGTGCTGGTACTCGTGGGCGAAGGTGCCCTCGTACAGCCGCGCCGCGGGCCGGGCGGCTCGTGCACAGGTCGCCGGTCGGCTGGTCGGCCGGGTTCGCGCCGGTGCGGTGCAGCCAGTCGAAGGCGTCGATCGTCATGACGTTGCGGTCCAGCAGCTCGTTGAACTGCGAGGAGAAGAAGCCGGCGATGTAGGTCGGGCTCTCCGGGAACGAGTAGTAGTTGCTGTCCCGGACGTTGTCGACCAGCGTCACGATGCGGTTGCCCGCGCCGCCGAAGTCCACCGTGCCGTCGTACTTCAGGACCTTCGCCAGGTCGGCGTAGGCGTCGGAGCCGTCCCGCGGCGGCGGCGTGCTGAAGGCCGCCGACTCCTTCGGGTAGATGTTGCTGTCGAACTCCTGGACCAGGCTGGCCACCTGGGCGTCGGTGACCTCGGTGCTCCCCGCGGTCCCCGCGCGGCAGTCGCCCTGCGGGAAGCTGGTGTCGTTGGCGACCCAGACCTCGATGTTGTTCCCGACGCCGCGCAGCGTGTACGGCTTGAGGTAGAGCTTGCCCGCTTCGTCGTCGGAGGCCAGCCAGCCGCTCACGGTGCCGACCGAGGGAGTCGTACCGGCCGCGGCGGCCTGCCTCGTGGCCATCGCGCTCCTGGAGGCCTTGGCCGGTTGAGCCTTGGGGCCGCCCTTCGTGCGCTGGTACTCAGGGTCGAGCGCGAACGTCTTGCCCTGGGGGATCGTGCGGGTGTCGACGCCGGACCGGCCCTTGTCGGGCTTGATCGGTTTCGCCTGTGCGGCGGTGGGGAGCATCAGCATCGCGCTGGCGGTGGCCAGCGCGGCGCCCAGGCAGAGTGCCTTGCGGAGCTGCATCGCGGGTCCTCTCGAGATGCCCCGGACGGGTGACGTGCGGGGGCGGCGCCGGTCTACCGCAGCCGCAGGGGCCCCACAAGGGTCTCGCCGGCACAAGATCCGGACGCCCGGCACAGAGCCGGACAAGCCGGTCCTCGCAGGTCAGGCCGTGTGCGACCGGTCGTACGCGGCAGCGACCTTGCGGACGGCGCGGTGCGGCTGGCGGACGTCGTACGCCGTCAGCACGACGACCTGCCAGCCCGCGATGCGGCTGAGCTCGTCGCGGTCGATGTCCCGGCGCCACTGCTCCGGGCCGCGGGCGAGGTGGACCAGGCCGTCGTACTGCACGGCGACCTTCGCCACGGGGTCGCCGAGGTCCGCGGTCGCCAGCCAGCCGCCGTCCTCGTCGAGGACGCGGACGCCGTGGCGCAGGGCGGTGAAACCGGCGTCGTGCAGCAGCAGCCGGACCGCCGTCTCGGGGGCCGAGTCGGCGCCGGGGTCGACGCGCGCCAGGGCGGTACGGGCGCGGAGCACCCCTCGCCGGCCCGCAGCCGCGGCGACGGCGGCGTGCATCGCCGGGAGACCGGACCGGCGCGCGACCGCGTCGCCGAGCGCGATGAGCGGCACCGGCGCCAGGACGGCGGCCAGGTCGAGCCAGGTCCGCACCGGGGAGGTGACCCGCAGGCCACGGTGCTCGACCACCTCGGAAGACGCCAGGTCGCGCCGGTGCGTGCGCACGCCGGCGCGCTCGCTGGCTGCGGCGCCGTGCGGCCGCGTCAGGTGCACCAGGCTGCCGCTGTCCGCGGGCAGCCGGTGCAGGACCGCCGCGGTGCCGTGGCTCACGACGGCATCCGAGACCGCCACGAGCAGCGCCTGGCAGCGCAGCTCGAGCGTCTGCTCGCGGGTCGCCAACGCGTAGACGTCACGGGTGACCCGCTGGTAGCGCGTGGCGCGCAGGCGCTGGCGGCTCATTCCGGAGGCGGATCCGCGGAACGGCGGCGGGGGAGAGGCGGTCACCCCGGCAGCGTGACCAGATCGGGCGATCCGTGCGTCCGGCTGTCCACAGGCGCCCGCGAGTGTCGGGCTGCGCCCCGCTTGCCGTCCAGGGAGCGGGGCGTACCCCGACACTCGGCGAAAGGGGTGGGCGCGGAAGGCCCCTCGCGTCAGGCCTTGGTGGCCCAGACGATGGTCCACGGGTACGGGCTGGCCACGGCGCGGACCGAGGCGAACTGGGAGACGAAGCGCTGGAAGCCGGGCTTGGTCCAGTGGTTGAGGTGGCCCGGGGTGTTGCCCAGGTCCTTGAGGTAGCGGCCGGTCAGCAGGTTGGAGCCCTGGAAGTAGGGCTCGCGCGGGGACCGACAGCAGCAGGTGGCGCGACGTGACGCGGGCCAGCTCGCGCAGGCCGGCGTCGGGGTCGCGGAGGTGCTCGAGCACCTCGACGCAGACCACCAGGTCGAACTGCTCGTCGAGGAACGGCAGGTTCTCGGCGTCGCCGTGCAGGTAGTGCGGGCCGGGGCGCGAGCGCCACTCCGACCGCAGGCCGGCGTCGGGGAGGTCCAGGCCCACGCAGGTGCCGAAGCGCTGGTGCATCTTCTGGCTGATGACGCCCTCGCCGGCGCCCACCTCGAGCGGGTTGGTGGCCGGCCGCGAGTCCGCCGCGATCTGCCCGACGAGGCCGTCGAGCCGGGTGACGAACCGCTCCGTGAGCCACTTGATCGCCGGGTTCTTGGCGGTGTACTTCTTGGTGTGGTTGCCGATCACCACGCCGGGGGTCTCAGGCGCCTGCGTCATGGGAGGCAGGCTACCGGCCACGTACCCTCCCCCCGGTGAAGCGCTGGCTGCCCCGCGCGCTGCGCGTCCTGTTCGTCCTGGCGGTCGTCGCCGGGCTCGTGCTCTTCCTCCGCGGCAACGGCGAGGCGTTCCAGGACGCCCTGAGCCGCACCAGCCCGGCCGCGGTCGCCGGCAGCCTGGTCGCCGTCCTCGTCGGCCTCTTCTTCAGCGCGCTGGTGTGGCGGGCGCTGCTCACCGACCTCGGCAGCCCGCTGCCGCTGCGCACGGTGCTGCACGTCTTCTTCCTCGGCCAGCTCGGGAAGTACGTCCCCGGCAGCGTCTTCGCGGTCGCCGCGCAGATGGAGCTGGGTCGCGACCAGGGCGTGAGCCGCAGCCGGGTCGGGACGGCCAGCCTGCTGTTCATGGGCGTGCTGGTCGCCGCGGGCCTGCTGGTCGCGGTGGCCACGCTGCCCGTCGCCAGCCCCGGGGCCCTGGACAGCGCCGGGTGGCTGCTGCTGGCGCTGCCGGTCGGCCTGCTCTGCCTCGCGCCGCCGGTGCTGACCCGCCTGGTCGAGACCGCGCTGCGCCTGCTCAAGCGGCCTCCGCTCGACCGCCCGCTGAGCGCCAGGGGGGTCGGCGCGGCGCTCGGGTGGGCGCTGGCGATGTGGGCGGCGTACGGGGTGCACGCCCTGCTGCTCGTGCAGGCGCAGCCGACCGACGGCGAGGCGGACGCCCTGCTGCTGAGCCTCGGCGGCTACGCGCTGGCGTGGACCGTCGGCTTCGTGGTGATCCTCGCGCCGGCGGGCGGGGGAGCCCGCGAGGCGGCGTTCGTGGTGGCGTTCGCGCCGCTGCTGGCGCGGCCGGACGCGCTCGCGGTCGCGGTGCTGAGCCGCGTGCTGATGACGGTCGGCGACCTCGTCTGGGGCGCGGTGGGCGCCGGGATGCGTCCTCGTGTGATTCCATCCGCCGACGTTCAGCAGCAGGGGAAGGCTGCCGACGTCTGACTGGTACGCCCCCGACACCCGAGGACGCCCTCTCATGCGCCGCTCTTCCCTGCTCGCGCTCGCCGGGCTGCTCGGCGGCCTGCTCGCCGCCGTCCCGACCACTCCGCACTGGCGGAGGACGTCTACGAGCGGCCCGCCGACGGGACCTTCGAGGTCGAGGGCCACGGCTGGGGCCACGGCCGCGGCATGTCGCAGTGGGGCGCGCAGGGCGCCGCGTCGCAGGGGCGGACCGCCGACGAGATCACCAGCACCTACTACCCGGGCACCGAGCGGGTCGTGCTCCCCGAGAGCGCGATCCGGGTGTGGCTGTCCGCCGACGAGGGCCGCGACACCGACGTCTTCGCCGCGCCGGGGCTCAGCGGTCACCGACGCCGCCTCCGGCACCAGCGTCGCCCTGCCCGAGCCGGCCCGGCCCGCTGGCGCGCCGTCGTCAGCGGCGCGGGGATGCAGCTGCAGTCGCTGACCGGCGGGAGCTGGACCGCGTACCCGCTCGGGGGGCGCACCGAGCTGGCCGGGCCGCTGCGCTTCGGCGGGCCGCAGTTCGTCCGCGTCGTCTTCCCGGCGGGCTACAGCCGCGACTACCGCGGCAGCGTCCAGGCCGTCCGCTCCGGCAGCGCGCTCAAGACCGTCGACGTGCTCTCGCTCGAGGACTACCTGCTCGGCGTCGTGCCGCGCGAGTCCTCCGCGAGCTGGCGCCCGGCCGCGCTGCAGGCGCAGGCCATCGCGGCCCGGTCGTACAGCGTCTCGAAGCGCTCGCGCGTCACCGCGGGCTCGGTCTACGACATCTGCGACACGACGACCTGCCAGGTCTTCGGCGGCAGCCGGCTCTACGGCGCCAGCGGCAACGCCACCGAGCTGGAGCCCGCGTCGACCTCCGACGCCGTGCGCGCCACCCGGGGCGTCGTCCGCGCGCTGGACGGCAAGGCCGTGCACGCCGAGTTCTCCAGCTCCAACGGCGGCTGGTCGACCAGCGGCGGTGTCTCCTACCTGGTCGCCCGCGAGGACCCGTGGGACGGCGCCCTCGACAACCCGGTGCACCGCTGGACCGCGTCCCTGCCGGTCAGCGCCCTGGAGAAGCGCTTCCCGGCGCTCGGGACGCTGACCCGGGTGCGCATCACCGCGCGCGACGGCAACGGCGAGTGGGGCGGCCGCGTCCGCTCGGTCGTGCTCGAGGGCACGAAGGACGGCCGGGCCACCAGCGTCACCACCACGGGCTCGGGCGTGTACGGGGCGCGCACCTGGCCCGCCTCCAGCGACGGCCTGCGCTCGACCTGGTTCCGGCTGAGCGGCAGCGGGGGGACCACCGCGAGCCCGGCCCCGACGCCGAGCCCGAGTCGCGCCGATCCACCGGCAGCTCGGTCCGCGAGCAGTCCACCGCGCCGACCCTCGTCCGCCCGCCTGGCGTCGCGCAGCGGACCTCGACGGTCGCCCTGACCAACACCGGCAGCACCGCGTGGCCGGTCGCCGACCTGCACCTCGCCGTCGCCTCGCCGGCCGGCGCCGCCGACCCGCTCGCGGGCGGCAGCACCCGCCCCGGCGCGTTCGTCCGCAACCGCACCCGCCCGGGCGCCACCACGGTCGCGAAGGGCGAGGTCGCGGAGTTCAGCGTCCCGTTCGACGCCTCCGGGTCCACGGCGCCGGCCGCTTCGTCCGCGCCTACCGGGCCCGGATCGGCACCGGCCCGCTCTTCGGCGCGACCGTGAGCTGGACGGTCGTCGTCGAGGAGGCCCGCATGCTGGCCGCCACCGCCTCGGCGGCGCAGGCCGTCGTCGGGACCACCGCGCAGAGCACCCGCGCGGACGCCCCCGGACCGGTGCTGCGCGACGGCCGGACCGTCGTCGTCCCGCGCTCCGGCGCGGCCACCGTCCGCCTGACGGCGCGCAACACCGGCAACGTCGCCTGGCCGGCCGGCAGCAACGGACCGGTCCTGCTCGGCACCGCCGGGCCGCACGACCGGCGCAGCCCGTCGCAGGGCACCGCCTGGCCGACCAGCACCCGCGCCGCCCGCCTCGGCGGCAGCGCCGACGTGCAGCCGGCCGCGCTCGGCACCTTCGACCTCACCCTGCACGGCGCGGGCCGCCCGGTCGGCGTCACGACCGAGCAGTTCGAGCCGCTCTGGGCCGGCCGCACCTGGATGGCCGGCGCGATCGGCCTCAACGTCGTGCGCGTCGACCCGGCCGTCTCGCGGCTCGCCACCGTGCACTCCTACCCGCAGGCCACCACCGTGAGGAAGGGCGCCACCACGACGCTGGTCGTCCGCCTGCGCAACCTCGGCGGCAGCCCGTGGACCGTCGGCAGCGAGCTGCTCCAGACCGCGGCCGCCGAGCCGCTGCGCACCAGCGCCTGGCGCAGCGCGACCCGCCCGCCGGCCCTGGCCGCCAACGCCTCGCGCCCCGGCGTGAGCAGCGTCTGGCCGGGCGAGATCGGCGAGTGGCGGGTGCCGCTGGCCGGCACCGCCGCGGGCACCTTCCGCACCACGCTGCGGGCCGTGGCGCCCTCCGGCGCGGCGTACGGGCCGGCGCTGACCACCACGACCCGGGTCGCGCCCTGACCGTCGGCGTCCTGCTCGAGCAGTGCCTGGCGCCGGTGCCCGGCGGGACCGGGCGCTACAGCCGCGAGGTCGCGGCGGCGCTGGCCCGGGCCCGCCCGGGCGAGGTGACCGGCTGGACGGCGGCGCACCGCGACACCACCGCGGCGGCCGTCCCCGGCGTCGCGGGTCCCCGCCGCCTGCCGCTGCCCCGCCGTGCGCTCGTCGCCGCCTGGGAGCGCGGCGTCGGCCCCTCGGTGCGCGCCGACGTCGTGCACGCCCCGACCCCGCTGGCCCCGCCGCGCCGGCGCCGGCCGCTGGTCGTCACCGTCCACGACGCGGTCCCGTGGACCCATCCCGAGACGCTCACGCCCCGGGGCGTGCGCTGGCACCGCGCCGTCGTCGGCACGGCCGCCCGCACCGCTGACCTGCTGGTGGTCCCGACCGAGGCGGTCGCCCGCGAGCTGGCCCGCCACCTCGCCCTGGACCCCGACCGGCTGCTCGTCGTCGGCGAGGGCGTCAGCGGCGACCTCGCCGTGCCGGCCGACGCGGACGCGCGGGCCACCCGCCTGGGCCTGCCGGACGCCTACCTGCTCACCGTCGCGACCCTCGAGCCGCGCAAGGGCCTGGCGCCGCTGATCGCCGCCCTGGCCGACCCCGGCGGCCCCGACCTGCCGCTGCTCTGCGCCGGCCAGCCCGGCTGGGGCGGGCTCGACCCGCTCGCCGTCGCGGCGCAGCACGGCCTCGCCCCGGGACGCGTGCGGGTGCTCGGCCGGGTCCCCGACGCCGACCTCGCGGTGCTCCTCGACCGGGCCACCGCGCTGGTCGTGCCCAGCCTGGCCGAGGGGTTCGGGCTGCCCCTGCTCGAGGCGATGGCGCTCGGCACGCCGGTCGTGACCAGCACCGCCCCGGCCCTGGTCGAGGTGGGCGGCGGGGCGGCCCTCGCCACCGATCTGGCCGACCTCCCGGCGGCGCTGCGCCGGGTGGTCGAGGACACCGACCTGCGCGCCCGGCTGGCCCGCGAGGGGCCGGCCCGCGCCGCCGCGTACACCTGGGACGGCGCAGCGGCGGCGCTGTGGCAGGCGTACGACGCGCTCGCGGGTTGACGGCCGAGCGGGCCGTCCGGGCGTACGCTCGGTCACCCGCCTGACCCCCCGTAGGGAGCCCCCTCTGACCGGCCCGCGCGTCCTCATCGACGCCACCGCCGTCCCCGCCGACCGCGGTGGTGTCGGTCGCTACGTCGACGGGCTGGTGACCGCGCTGGCCGCGGCCGGCTCCGAGCTGGCGCTGGTCTGCCAGCGGGCCGACGCCGAGCGCTACGGGCGGATGGCCCCGTCGGCCCGGGTCGTCGCCGGCCCGGCCGCGATCGCGCACCGCCCCGCCCGGCTGGCCTGGGAGCAGACCGGGCTGCCGCTCGTCGCGGCGCAGGTCGAGGCCGAGGTCGTCCACTCGCCGCACTACACGCTGCCGCTGCGGGTCAACCGCCCGGTGGTCGTGACGCTGCACGACGCGACCTTCTTCACCGACCCGCAGCTGCACAGCCCGGTCAAGGGCACGTTCTTCCGCTCCGCGACCCGTACGGCGCTGAAGCGCGCGACCCGCTGCATGGTGCCGAGCAAGGCCACCCGCGACGAGCTGGTGCGGGTGCTCGAGGCCGACGCCGACCGGCTCGACGTCGCCTACCACGGCGTCGACCAGCAGATGTTCCACGTGCCGACCGCCGACGAGAAGGACCGCGTGCAGGCCCGGCTCGGGCTCGGCGGCCAGCCGTACGTCGCGTTCCTGTCGATGCTGGAGCCGCGCAAGAACGTCCCCGGGCTGGTCCGCGGCTGGGTGAAGGCGTGCGAGGGCCGCGAGGAGCCGCCCGCGCTCGTGCTCGCCGGCGGCACCGGCTGGGACGACACGATCGACGCCGTCGTGGCCGAGGTGCCGTCGAGCCTGCGGCTGCTGCGGCCGGGCTACCTGCGCCCGAGCGACCTGCCCGGCTACCTCGGCGGCGCGGTCGTCGTGGCCTACCCGAGCCACGGCGAGGGCTTCGGCCTGCCGGTGCTCGAGGCGATGGCCTGCGCGGCCCCGGTGCTCACCACGCCGCGGCTGTCGCTGCCCGAGGTCGGCGGCGAGGCGGTCGCCTACACCGAGCCCGACCCGGACGCGATCGGCGCCGCGCTGGCCGGCCTGCTCGACGACCCGGACCGCCGCAGCGCCCTTGCCACCGCCGGCCGGGCCCGCTCGCAGGAGTTCACCTGGGAGCGCTGCGCCGAGCAGCACCTGGCCAGCTACGCCCGCGCCGTCTCGTCTTGAGCACGCCGCTCGTCCGGGTCGTCGTCGTCACCTACTCACCCGGTGAGTCGCTGACGACCTTCCTGCGCACGCTCGCGACCGCCACCACCCGCCCGTACGAGGTGGTGCTCGCCGACAACGGCTCGACCGACGGCTCGGTGGAGGCGGCCACCGGCGTGACCCTGCTGCGGACCGGCGGCAACCTCGGCTACGGGCGTGCGGCCAACCTCGGGGCGTCCGGGGCGACCGCCGACTGGGTGGTCGTCGCCAACCCCGACGTGGAGTGGACGTCGGGCGCGCTCGACGCGCTGCTCGAGGCGGGGGAGCGCTGGCCGCGGGCGGGCTGCCTCGGGCCGGCCATCCGCACGCCGGACGGCCAGCTCTACCCGTCGGCCCGCGCGTTCCCCTCGCTCGGCCGGGGCACCGGGCACGCGCTGCTCGGGCCGTTCTGGCCCGGCAACCCGTGGACCCGCGCCTACCGGGCCGAGGCCGGCCGCCCGGAGGAGGGCACCACCGGCTGGCTGTCCGGGTCGCTGATGCTGCTGCGCCGCGAGGCGTTCGAGGCGGTGGGCGGCTTCGACCCGTCCTACTTCATGTACTGCGAGGACATGGACCTGTGCCGCCGCCTCGGCGAGGCCGGCTGGCAGAACGTCTACGCCCCGGGCGCGGTGGTCACCCACCTCGGCGGGCACGCCACCCGGCGCGCGGCGGCGCCCATGCTGGCCGAGCACCACCGGGCGCTCTACCGCTACCTGTCGCGGCAGTACGCCGGGCCCGCGTACGCCCCGGTCCGCCTCGTCCTGGCGGTCGGCCTGCTCGTCCGCTACCTGCTCGCCCGCCGCGTGACCGCGGTCGGCGAGGGGGCGGCCCCGACCCGTTCTGCCGACCTGCTCGAGGAGCGCGAATGAGGCACGCCCTGATCCTGGCCGGCGGCTCCGGCACCCGCCTGTGGCCGTACTCGACGGCCGGCCTGCCCAAGCAGCTCGTGCCGCTGCTGCAGGGCCGGTCGCTGCTCGACGTCGCGGTGGAGCGGGCGACGTCGTGCGTGCCGGCCGAGCGGGTCTGGCTGGGCGCCGGGGAGCAGCTGCGGGCCGCGGTGTCGCAGGTGCCGGGGCTGCAGGCCGACCGGCTGGTCGTCGAGCCGTCGGCCCGCGACACGCTGCCTGCCGTGGCGCTGGGCTGCGCGGTCATCGCCGCGAACGACCCGGACGCCGTGGTCGCGGTGCTCACCGCCGACCACCTCATCGAGCCGCTGGAGTCGTTCTCCCAGACGCTCGACGCGGCGTTCACCCTGGCCGAGCAGCAGGCCGACGCGCTGGTGACCTTCGGCGTCGTCCCGGACGCGCCGGCCACCGGGTTCGGCTACCTCGAGCTCGGCGACCCGCTCGGCGCCGGCCGGGTGGTCACCCGCTTCCAGGAGAAGCCGACCCTGTCGCGGGCGGCCGAGTTCCTCGCCGCCGGCCCGGACCAGTACCTGTGGAACTCCGGCATGTTCGTCTGGCAGGCGCAGACCCTGCTGCGCGCGGTCGACGAGTTCAGCCCGCACGCGGGCCTGGTCCTGCGGGCCATGGGCCACGCGTACGGCACCCCGCGCTGGGAGCCGCTGTCCCGCGACGCCTGGCCGACCGTGGCCAAGCTGAGCGTCGACTACGGCGTGATGGAGCCCGCGCTCGACGTCGCCGGACTTCACCGTCGTCGCGCTGCCGCTGGCGGCCCGCTGGCTCGACGTCGGGTCCTGGCCCGCGTACGGCGAGGCGCTCGGCCGCGACGACGACGGCAACGCGGTCGGCGCCGCCCGCGCGGTGCTGCACGCCAGCCGCGGCAACGTCGTCGCCTCCTCCGACCCCGACCACCTGGTGACGCTGGTCGGCTGCGAGGGGCTGGTCGTCGTGCACACGCCGAGCGCGACGCTGGTCATGCCTGCCGACGAGGCGCAACGGGTCAAGGAGCTGCACGCGCTGGTCGGCCAGCAGTTCCCGGGGCTGGCGTGAGGAGCGGCGACGCGGTGGCCCTGACGGGCTACGCGCTGGCCACGCCGTTCGTCGTCTGGCCGCCGCTGTTCAAGCACATGTGGAACCGGCGCGACACCCGCCTGCTGGCCGTCCAGGAGACCGGCGTGGCCCTCGTCGTGGCCGGCTGGGCGGCCCGCGGGGACACCCGTGCGGTGGGCGTCAACGCGGCGTACGGGGTGGGGCTCGCGGTCGCCTGGGTGGCTGCCGGGCGCCGTCGCGGAGGGCCTGAGCAGCCCGTACGGGTCTTGACAGGGCTCTGCGGGCTGCACAGCATGGGTGCCGACCCGCCGGTCCTGCCCCGTCAGCGTGGCCTGCCCGATCCGTCCTGACCCGCGGTCCCGTCCACGTCAGGAGCCGCCGGTGCAGCTGCCCGGACCCGTCCCCCGCGTCCTGCGCGCCCTGCGTCCGCAGGCCGGCGCGCTCGCCAACGCCCGCGAGGCGGTGGACCGCGACCGCGCGGCCGCCGACGCGCGCCGGGAGAGCAGCGACCTCGGCAGCAGCAGCCAGCTGGCCGGGCTGTCGGAGGGCCTGGTGCTCACCGACGAGGAGCGCGACCGGGCCGCCGACGTGCGCCCGGCCGAGGGCTTCGCGGCCGCAGCGGGCGACGCCCTCGCCCTGCTGCAGCAGCGCCACGGCCTGGACCTGTGGATGGTCACGCAGGTCCGCGACGGCGAGCAGCGCGTGGTCGTGGCGCGGGGCGTGGTCGGCATGCCCGTCCCGCCGGGCGCGGTGCAGCCGTGGGCGGAGTCCTACTGCCGGCTGATGGTCGCCGGGAAGGCGCCGCGGGTCGCGCCGCGGTCGAAGGACGTGCCCTCCTACGCCGCCTGCACGGCCAGCGCGCGCTGGGGCATCGCCGCCTACGTCGGGGTGCCGCTGCTGGCCGCCGACGGCACGCTGTTCGGCACGCTCTGCGCGCTGTCGGCCAAGGAGCAGCCGGCGTCGCTCGTCGACGCGCTGCCCGAGGTCGAGCTGGTGGCCCGGCTGCTGAGCACCGTGCTGGCCAAGGAGACCGCCGCGCTGGAGCGGTCGTACGAGGCGGCGCAGGCGTACGCCCGGGTCGACCGCGACGCCGTCACGGGGCTGCTCAACGCCCGCGGCTGGCAGACCCGGCTGCTGGTGGAGGAGGAGCGCTGCCGGCGGCACGACCGCACCGGCAGCGTGGTCGCGCTCGACCTCGCCGGCCGGCGACGAGGCGCTGCGGACGGCCGCCTCGGTCCTGCAGCGGATCTGCCGCTCGGTCGACGTGCTGGCCCGCACCGGACCGGAGCAGCTCGGCGTGCTCGTCGTCGAGTCCGGCCGGTCGCAGGCCCGCGGGCTGGCCGAGCGGCTCGGCCGGGCGCTGGCCGACGAGGGGCTGCGCGCCGGGCTGTCGGTGGCCGGCCGCAGCGACGCCGGCGACCTGACCACGGCCTGGCAGGAAGCGGTCCGCACCGTGTCGGGGCGCCGCCCGGACCTGCACGCGGCAGACTGGAGCCGGTGACCCCGGACTCCGCGACGACCTGGCGCCCGCACCTGCCGGTCGACGTCCGGCGCACGCTGTCGCCGCTGTCCCGCGGCCGCGCTGACCCGACGCACCAGCTCACCCCGGACGGTGCCCTCTGGCGCACCACCCGGACGCCGGCCGGCGCCGCCACCGTGCGGCTCACCCAGCGCGGGCTGCACGAGGTCGACTGCGCCGCCTGGGGCCCGGGTGCGCAGGAGGCCGTGGCCGGCCTGCCGGACCTGCTCGGCGCCCGCGACGACGCCTCCGCGTTCGCGCCGGGGCACCCGCTGCTCGCCGACGCGCACGCCCGTCACCCGGGCCTGCGCATCCCGCGTACGGGCCGGGTGGTCGAGGCGCTGGTGCCCGCGGTGCTCGAGCAGAAGGTCACCGGCAAGGAGGCCCGCTCGGCCTTCCGCTGGCTGGTCGCGCGGTACGGCGAGCCGGCTCCCGGCCCCGCGCCGGCCGGCATGCGGGTGCCGCCGCCGGCCGAGGTCTGGCGCCGGGTCCCCAGCTGGGACTGGCACCGCGCCGGCGTCGACCCCAAGCGGGCACGGACCGTGCTGGCCGCCGTGCAGGTGGCCGAGCGCCTCGAGGAGTGCGTCGGGATGGAGCCCCGAGTCGGCCTTCCGGCGGCTGATGCACGTGCCGGGGATCGGGCTCTGGACCGCTGCCGAGGTGGCCCAGCGGGCTCTCGGCGACGCCGACGCGCTGAGCGTCGGGGACTACCACCTGGCGTCGTACGTGGGGTGGGCGCTGGTCGGTCGGCCGGTCGACGACGACGGCATGGTGGAGCTGCTCGAGCCGTGGCGGCCGCACCGCTACCGCGTCGTCCGGCTGCTGGAGTGCAGCGGCGTGCGCAAGCCCCGCTTCGGCCCGCGGATGACGGTCCAGGACCACCGGGCGCACTAGGGGGTCGGCGCGCCGGGGGGCCGGGCGGGTGGGCCAGGCCACATGGAAGCGCTGACGATCACGGGTGAGGGCACCAGTGCGCGGATGGTTGGCCTAGGCCGCTGGCCCGGTCCGCCGGATGATGCGCGGTCGGCGGGCCAGGCCACACGGAAGCGCTGACGATCACGGATGAGGGCACGGAGGCGCGCATGGTCGGCCAGTCCGCTGGCCCGGTCCGCCGGATGATCTGCGGAGCGCGGGGCCAGGGCAACACGGAAGCGCTGACAACGACGGCTGACGACCATGGCGCTGGGCTTGTCCACCCCGGCTGACCTGCGGCGATGTCTTGTCATGACGTGAGCGATCGCGTACACTCGAACACATGTTCGAGACATCAGAGGTCACCGGCGACCGGGGAGTTCTGCGTCCCCGGGGTGCCCCGGCCGGTGCCGCCTGTGGAGCCGCCGCCGGCTCTGGTGGCGCTGCGCGCAGCTGTCGACGCCGTGCTCGAGCTGGACGTGCACCGGCTGTCCTCGGGCGAGGCGCTCGAGCTGGCCCGAGGGCTGCTGGTCGAGCAGCAGCGGTTGCAGGCCGCGACGCTCGGGGTCGGTGTCCGAGCTCGACACCCGTCAGCTGTACGCGCTGGACGGCGCCGGCTCGACCCGCTCCTGGCTGGCCCAGCAGCCGGTGGCCGGGACGGGTCTGGCGGCGCAGGCGCAGCGGCTGGCAGCCCGGCCGCGGCTGCGCGCGCGCGGTCGCTGCCGGGCTGGTGTCCGCCGCGACCGCCGACACGGTCGCCGCGCTGCTGGCCCGGCTGCCCGACCGGGTCGAGGAGCACCAGCTGGTCGGGGTGCTGCGCCACGCGGTGCCGGCGCTGCTGGCGGACCGGCACGTGACGGTCGAGGACCTGGAGGCGCTGGTCACCGACGCGACGGGCTCGGGGCGGCCGGGACGGTCGCGGACCGGCTGGAGCCGGCCTGCGTGCTGCTGGCCCAGCACCTGCCGCCCACCACCCTGGCGGTCGAGCTGCGCGGCCTGGTCGACGCGCTGCTGCCGGAGCAGCTCGCCGACGACACCCGCCAGTCCTGGCGCGACGCGTCGCTGACGCTGCAGCAGCGCTCCGGCTCGGGCTGGTCGCTGCGCGGGCAGCTGGACGACCAGACCGGGCAGCAGCTCCACGACGCCCTGCACGCCCGCCTGCCCAAGCAGCCCAGTTCCCCGCAGCGACCTGCACGGCGACCCTGGCCGACGCCGACGCCGACGCCGACGCCGACGCCGACGCCGACGCCACGCCGACGCCTGATGCCAACGCCGACGCACGCCGACCTGGGGGACGGTCGGTCCCGGTCGGCTCACCCCGCTGGCGCAGTGGAGTCCGGACGCAGCGGTCGAGGGCACCCCGGCGCTGTCCCGCGGACAGCGGCTCGTCACCGCGCTGGCCACCCTGCTGGCCGACCTGACGGCCGTCGCGCCGGGCAGCGGCCGGCCCCAGCCGGTCGCCCTGACGATCGTCGCCACGCTGGACGCGCTGGCCGGCACTCCCGGTGCGCTGGCCGCCCAGCAGGACAGCCCCAGGCCGGTCGACCTCAGCCTGGACGCGCTGCGCCGGCTGGGCTGCGGCGCGACCCTGACCGCGGTGCTGCTCGACGCCGCCGGCAACGCCCGTCGGGGCCTCCGGGGACCACCGGCACGCCACCCCCCGCGAACGACGGGCGCTGCGGGCCCGGTGGGGCAGCCGGTGCGCCGTCAACGGCTGCCACCGACCCGGCCCGGTCCCGCACCACGTCGAACCCTGGTGGAAGACCCACCGCACCAGGCTCGCCGACCTCGTCCCGATCTGCGCGCACCACCACCACGACGTCCACGACGGCCACCGCACCCTGCGCCTGCGGGACGGCAGGCTCATCGACGACCACGGCTGGACCGACCAGCTGCCGCTCGCCGTCTGACGTCAGCAGCCCCGGAGGTCTGGCCCGCGCAGCACGACGGCACCAGCCCGGCCCCGGTCCACCGTGACCCGCTGCTCGATGCAGTAGTCGGCGGGGCCGTCGGCGTAGGACCGGCGGACCTGCCGCCAGACGACGGTGCACGCGCACCGGTCGCCGGCGAGGTCCTGGCAGGACACCTTCCAGGTGTCCCCGGGCGGTCCGGTCTGCCGGTGCGCTGCCACCACCGCGGCCCGCTCGACCGCGCCTGGTGTCGCCGTCACGGCACGGTGGGCGAGGTGACCGGTGGAGGTGGCGAGGACGACTCCCAGGACCAGCCACCGGCGCGTCGCGAGGGACGGGGTCACGCCCCCTCGGACGTGCCACCGCGGCGAACGGCTCCGCGGCGGAGGCCCGACCCCCGCGACAGGGCGCGAGACTAGGGAGAACGCCGACGGGCCCGCGCGCCCTGCCAGGAGACGAGCGTCGCGACCGGCTGCTCCTCCACCTGGCCGCCTTCCTGATCGCTGGACGGCGAGTGTGTACCTGGCCCGGCAAGGTCGCGGACCGCTCTACCGCCCGGGCGTCCGTTCTGGCACGATCCGTCCATGCCCACGACCGCGGACGACACCGGCCTCCGCTCCGCCATGCAGGCCTGGTTGGACGCGGCCCGGCGGCTGGACGAGCTCCGACAGCGGCGAGCCGCGCGACTTCATCGACCTGGCGGAGGAGAAGTCGGTTGCCGCGATGGTGCTGCGGCGGCGGCTGAGCGAGCAGGGCTGGTGCGCCGTGGAGTCGGCTCAGCGCCTGACGACGTAGTCCGAGGGGTCGCGCGGCGCGCGCTCCGCGGCCGGCGCTGCGGCGTGGCCGACGGCGACCGAGCCGAGCGGCTCCCAGTCGTCCGGCAGCTCGAGCACCCGGCGCACGACGTCGGCGCAGAACAGCGTGCTGCTGACCCACGCGCTGCCCAGCCCCTCGGCGGCCAGCTGCACCAGCAGGTTCTGCACCCCCGCCCCGGCGGCGACGAGGAACATCCGCTCCTCGGCGGCGGAGCGCCGCGCGTCGGGGTAGTCGTGGGCGCCGTCGCGCACCACGCAGGGCACCACGAGGTACGGCGCGCGCCGCAGCACGTCGCCCCGCGCCAGGCGGCGCGCGACCTGCTCGTCGGTGAACCCGTCGGCCCGCAGGTCAGCGGCCCAGGCGTCGCGCATGGCGTCGAGCAGCGCGGTCGTGCGCTCCTCGACCAGCACGAACCGCCAGGGCGTCGTGTGGTGCGGCGCGGGGGCGGTCAGCGCGGCGGCGACGGACCGCAGGACGGCGTCGCGGTCGACCGGGGCGTCGGTGAACTCCCGCACGGTCCGGCGCAGGGACAGCGTCGTGCGGTGGGCCTCCGCGGTCCCGAGGGTGAACCAGTCCTGCTCGCGCGGCCGCACCAGCGCCTCGGCGCCCCGGCCGTCGTCGGGCAGCGACAGCCCGCGTACGACCGCCACCGGCACGCCCTCGGCCTTGCCCTTGACGAGCTCCGCCGCCGAAGCCAGCTCGTCGGCGACGGCGATCTCGGTGACCTGCAGGACCTGTCCCTCGGTGTCGGTGGTGCCGCGGCTGTCGCGGACGGGGGCGAGCCCCGCGACGCCGATGGCCTGGTCGACCTGCCCGGTGCGCCAGGCCCGGCCGAGGGTGTCGCGAGACGACGACCGCCACGGTCCGCCCGGTCAGCGCCAGCAGCCGGTCGCGAAGAGCGCGCGCCGAGGCGTCCGGGTCCTCGGGCAGCAGCGCGACCTCGTCGGTGCGCACGTTGCTGGCGTCGACACCGGCGGCGGCGAGCACCAGCCCCGTACGCGTCTGGGCGATCGTCGTCGTGCCCCTGCGCGCCACCACCCGGGCGGTCTCGCCGTCGACGGCGGCCAGGCGCACGGCCTCCCGGTCGGCGCCGGGCGGCACGGCCACCAGCCTGCCCTCGGCCTTGCTGACGACCTTGCTGGTGACCACGACGACGTCGCCGTCCTCGAGCGGGACGGCGCCGGCGATGAGCCCGGCCACGTCGTCGCCGGGCCGCACGTCCGGCAGCCCCGTGACCGGCAGGACGCTGTAGCCGCTCACCGGAGGGAGTCGGCGAGGTCCAGGGCCGCCTGCGCCATCGCACGCGTCGCCTCCGGCGAGGACATCAGCAGCGGTACGGCGCGCACCTCGACCCCCGGAACGGTCGCGCCGGCGTCCGCGGTGTCGACCAGCCACCCGTCGAGCAGCTCGCCGCCGTAGTGCCGCCCGACCGCCTCGGCGCTGGTCTCGACGCCGATCGCCGTCAGGCAGGCGTCGGCCATGCCGCGGACGGGGGCGCCGCCGATGATCGGCGACAGCCCGACGACGGTCTTCTCGACCAGCGCGGCCCGGATGCCCGGCACCTGCAGCGCGGTGCCGATGCTGACCACGGGGTTGCTGGGCGGCAGCACGACCAGGTCGGCCTCCTCGATCGCCGCGAGGACGCCGGGCGCCGGCTGGGCGGTCTCGGCGCCGACCGAGACGATCGCGTGCGCCGGCAGCGCGGCGCGGTAGCGCACCCACCACTCCTGGAAGTGGATGGCCTTGCGGCGGCCGCTGTCGGGGTCGTCCACCACGACGTGCGTCTCGAACCGGTCGTCGCTCATCGGCAGCAGCCGCGCCCCGGGCTGCCAGCGGGCGCACAGCGCCTCGGTGACCGCGCTGAGCGGGTAGCCGGCGTCCAGCATCTGCCGGCGCACCAGGTGGGTGGCCAGGTCCCGGTCGCCGAGGCCGAACCACGCGGTCGGCACGTCGTACGCCTGGAGCTCGGCCTTGGCGTGGAACGTCTCGTCCTGCCGCCCCCACCCGCGCTCCTCGTCGATGCCGCCGCCGAGGGTGTACATGACGGTGTCGAGGTCGGGGCAGATGCGCAGGCCGTACATCGTGAGGTCGTCGCCGGTGTTGACGATGACGGTCAGCTCCGCGTCGGGTGCCGCCGCCTTAGCCCGCGCAGGAAGCGGGCACCCCCGATGCCGCCGGCCAGCGCCACGATCCTCATGTGCGCCACTCTGTCAGGGTGCCGAGACTGACCGGAGTCGACCTGGCCCGGGCAGTCGCACTGCTCGGGATGATGACCGTGCACATCTGGCCGTCGCAGACGCCCGACGGCGACGGGTCGCTGGTGCACGCGGTGTTCAGCGGGCGGGCGTCGGCGCTGTTCGCCGTCCTGGCCGGGGTCGGCCTCGCGCTGGTGTCCGGCGGGGCGCGTCCGGTCGAGGGTCCGGACCGGACCCGGGTGCGCGTCTCGATCGTCCTGCGGGCGGTCGTCGTCGCGGTGGTCGGGCTGTTCCTCGGCGAGCTGCCGTCCGGGCTCGCGGTGATCCTCACCTACTACGGGCTGCTCTTCCTGCTCGCGGTGCCGGTGCTCGGCCTGCGCGCCCGCGCGCTCGGCGCCCTGTCGCTGGGCTGCGCGGTCGTCGTGCCGGTGCTGCTGTTCGCCGTCCGCGACGACCTGCCGCGGCTGACCGCCAACCCGAGCCTGCTGCTGCTCGTCGAGCAGCCGGGCGACCTGCTCGTCACGCTGCTGGCCACCGGCTACTACCCGGTGCTCGCCTGGTCGGCCTACCTGTTCGCCGGGCTGGCGGTCGGCCGGCTGGCGCTGTCGGAGCGGCGGGTGCAGCTGGCGCTGCTCGGCGGTGGGGCGGCGCTCGCGCTCGGGGCGTCGCTGCTGTCGGCGCTGCTGCTCGGGCCGTTCGGCGGGAGCGACGCGATCGCCCGCACGCTCGACCCGGGCCAGGACGTCGGCGAGCTGCTCGGCAGCAACCAGTACGGCGCGGTGCCGACCACCACCGGCTGGTGGCTGGCGGCCGACAGCCCGCACGGCACCACGCCGCTCGACCTGCTGCACACGATCGGGACGTCGGTCGCGGTGCTCGGCGCAGCGCTGCTGGTCGCGCAGGCCGTACGCCCGCTCGTGCTGTCGCCGCTGGCGGCGCTCGGCTCGATGACGCTGACCCTCTACTCGGTGCACGTCGTGGTCATGGCGGCCACCGACAACGACGCCCCCGCGGCCCTCTACTGGACCCAGGTGCTGGCCTACCTCGCCTTCGCCCTGGTGTGGGTCCGGGCCGTCGGGCGGGGGCCGCTGGAGGCGCTGGCGCACGCGGTCGCGCACGGACGGCCGTAGCTGTCACACCCGCGACGTACTGTCAGCCGGTGGAACCAGGGATGCCGCCGTCGGGCCTGCGCCGTGCGCTGGCTCGGGCGCGCGACGGCAAGGCGCTGGACGTCGCCGAGGCCACGGTGCTGCTCGCCGCCCGCGGCGACGACCTGACCGAGCTGTCGTCCTACGCCGCCCGCGTGCGCGACCAGGGCCTCGCCGACGCGGGCCGGCCCGGGGTCGTGACCTACAGCCGCAAGGTGTTCATCCCGCTGACCCGGCTGTGCCGCGACCGCTGCCACTACTGCACCTTCGCCACCGTCCCCGGCCGGCTGCCCGCGCCCTACCTGTCGATGGACGAGGTGCTGGACATCGCCCGCCAGGGCGCGGCGCTGGGCTGCAAGGAGGCGCTGTTCACGCTCGGCGACCGGCCGGAGGACCGCTGGCCGCAGGCGAAGGCGTGGCTGGACGAGGCGGGCTACGACTCGACGCTGGCCTACGTCCGCGCCTGCGCCGTCGCGGTGCTCGAGGAGACCGGGCTGCTGCCCCACCTCAACCCCGGCGTCATGACGTGGAGCGAGCTGCAGCGGCTCAAGCCGGTCGCCCCGTCGATGGGGATGATGCTCGAGACGACCGCCGCGGTGAAGGCCCACGACGGCAGCCCCGACAAGGACCCGGCGGTGCGGCTGCAGGTGCTCGAGGACGCCGGCCGGCTGTCCGTGCCGTTCACGTCCGGGTTGCTCGTCGGCATCGGCGAGACGCTGCAGGAGCGGGCCGAGACGGTGTTCGCCCTGCGCGCGGTGCACCGCCGCCACGGCCACCTGCAGGAGGTGATCGTCCAGAACTTCCGCGCGAAGGACGACACCGCCATGCGGTCGACGCCCGACGTGGGGCTGGAGGAGTACCTCGCCGCGGTCGCGGTGACCCGGCTGGTGATGGGCCCGCGCATGCGCGTGCAGGCACCGCCCAACCTGGTGGACCTGGCGGAGACCCGGGCGCTGCTCGCCGCCGGCGTCGACGACTGGGGCGGCGTCTCGCCGCTGACCCCCGACCACGTGAACCCGGAGCGGCCCTGGCCCGCGGTCGAGGCGCTCGCGGCGGCGTCGCTGTCGGCCGGGTTCGTGCTGAAGGAGCGGCTGACGGCCCACCCGCCGTACCTGGCCGAGCCGTGGCTCGACCCGCGGCTCGCGCCGCACGTCGCGGCCCTGCGCGGTCCGGACGGGCTGGCCGCGGACGTGCTGCCCACCGGGCTGCCGTGGCAGGAGCCGGACGGCGGCCTGGTCTCGTCCGGCCGCACCGACCTGCACAGCAGCGTCGACACGGTCGGGCGCAGCGAGGACCGGCGCAGCGACTTCGAGGACGTCTACGGCGACTGGGGCGCGGTCGGCGAGGCGGCCGTGCGGGCGCAGGTCCCGGTGCAGGGGCGGCTCGCCCCGGACGTGGCTGCCGCGCTGCGGGTGGCGCGCGACCGGCCCGGCGGCGCTCACCGCCGACCAGGCGCTGGCGCTCATCACGGCGGACGGCGCGGACCTCGACGCGGTCTGCGCGCTCGCCGACGACGTCCGCCGGGACACCGTCGGCGACGAGGTCACCTTCGTGGTCAACCGCAACATCAACTTCACCAACATCTGCTACACCGGCTGCCGGTTCTGCGCCTTCGCCCAGCGGCGCACCGACGCCGACGCCTACACGCTGTCGCTGGAGGAGGTCGCCGGCCGGGCGGCCGAGGCCTGGGACGTCGGGGCGACCGAGGTCTGCATGCAGGGCGGGATCGACCCGCAGCTGGGCGGCGACGCGTACCTCGACCTGGCCCGGGCGGTGAAGCAGGGCGCGCCGGGGCTGCACCTGCACGCCTACTCGCCGATGGAGGTCGTCAACGGCGCGGCCCGCATGGGCGTGTCGATCGAGGAGTTCCTGGTCGCGGCCCGCGAGGCGGGCGTCGACTCGCTGCCCGGGACGGCCGCGGAGATCCTCGACGACGAGGTCCGCTGGGTGCTCACCAAGGGCAAGCTGCCGACCGCGCAGTGGGTCGAGGTCGTCCAGACCGCCCACCGGGTGGGGCTGCCGACGACCAGCACGATGATGTACGGCCACGTCGACACCCCCGCCCACTGGGTCGCCCACCTGCAGCTGCTGGCGCGGCTGCAGGGGGAGAGCGGCGGCTTCACCGAGTTCGTGCCGCTGCCGTTCGTGCACACCAGCGCGCCGCTCTACCTCGCCGGCGTCGCCCGGCCGGGGCCGACGCTGCGCGACAACCGGGCGGTCCACGCGGTCGCCCGGCTGGTCCTGCACGGCGCATCGACCACGTGCAGTGCTCCTGGGTGAAGCTCGGGCCGGAGCAGTGCTCCGCGGTGCTCGCCGGCGGCGTCGACGACCTCGGCGGGACCCTCATGGAGGAGACCATCAGCCGGATGGCCGGCTCCGCCCACGGCTCGCGCAAGTCGGTGCTGGAGCTCGAGACGATGGTGCGCGCGGCCGGTCGCACGCCGCGCCAGCGCACCACCGGCTACGGCGTGGTGCCCGACGAGCGGCTCGCCGCGGCGCGGCGCGAGCGGGCGGTGCTCCCGCTGGTCTGACCGTGGCTACGCTGCGGCCGTCCACGACTGAGGAGTCCTGCGTGTCCGTCGAGCCGCCGCTGTCCCGCCGCATCGAGGAGCTGGCGGCGTACGACGAGCCGGAGCCCCGCGGCGCGGACCTCGAGGGCACGGTCGGGGCCCTGCGCGGGGACCTGTCCGCGGTCCGCGCCGAGATCGGCTCCCTGCGCGGGGAGCTCGGCGCCGTGCGCACCGACCTCGACGGCCTGGGCGGCCGGCTCACCGGCTCGGTCGCGGCCAGCCGTACGGAGACCTCCTCGCTCGTGCGCCGGGTCGCCGAGCTGGCCGGCCGCTTCGACCTGCTCGGCGGGCGCCTGGACGAGGTGCGGGCCGAGCTGCCCGGCCTCGCCCGTGAGGTGCGCGAGGGCCTGGAGCTGCTGCCGGTCCGCACCGGCACCCAGCTCGACGACGTCGTCGGCCGGGTGGCCGACCGCGTCGGCCAGCGCATCGACACCCTGGGCTCCGACGTGCGCCGCACCGTCACGAGCGCCCTGGAGAGCGACGCGCGCTCGGCGACCAACGCGCAGGCCGCGGCGGTCGAGGCGCGCAGCGCGATCGAGTCCCGCCTGGCGCTGCTGGAGGACACCCTCGACGGGCTGTCGGAGCGGATCGAGTCGCTCGCCCGCGACGGCGCGCAGACCACGACGGACCGGCTGGCCGACCTCGCCACCGGGGTCAAGGGGCTCGAGGGCCGCCTCGGCGTCCTCGTCGACGAGCGCGCCGGCGGCGCCGTCCGCGAGCTGCGGGACCACACCGACGGCCGGCTGGACGAGCTCGGCGACCGGATCCGTGCGGAGGTGCGCGAGGGCGCGGCCGACCTGCGCGGCGAGCTGCTGGAGGGCCTGGCCCGGGCCCGCGGGGAGCGGTCCGAGGCCACCGCGGTCGTGACCTCGCTCGGCGAGGAGGTGCGGACGGCGCTCGCTGCGGTGACGTCGGCCGTGGAGGAGCGCCTGGGTGCGCTGACCTCCTCCGTCACGGAGGCGCTCGTGGCCGAGCGCACGGCGAGCCGGGAGCAGGCCCAGGCGCTGGCGGAGCGGCTCGAGGGCGCGCTGACGGCGTTCCAGGACGAGCAGCGGCGGCGGGCGCAGGCCGACGCCGACCGGGCCGAGGGGCTGCTGTCGGCGCTCGACGGCCGGGTCGAGGGCGTGCGCTCCTCCGTCAGCACCGGCCTCACCGAGCTGCGGGCCGACGTGGCCACCGAGATCGGCGGGCTGCGGCCCCAGCTGGAGGACCTGGCGGCGGCCGGCGTGGCGGCCCAGGCGGCCGCGGCCTCCGGCCGCACCGAGCTGCTCGGCGCGCTCGAGACGCTGCGCGAGCGCATGACGGCGGCGCAGACCGCGGGCACCGAGGCCGTGCGCGCTGCCGTCCTCGAGACCCGCGACGAGGTGGCCTCCTCCGGGCAGGTGCTGCGCGAGGCGCTGCTCGACCGCATGCAGGAGCAGCACACCGCGCTCGTCGAGCGGCTGGCCGAGGTCGGGCTGCAGCTCACGGCGGACGCCACGGCGACGCAGGAGACCGGCGAGCGGGTGGCCACCCTGGCCGCCGCCAGCGAGGAGCGTCCGGCGGGCGGTCGACGCGGCCAGGACCAGCGCGGACCGGTCGGCGAAGACGGTCGAGGAGGTGCTCGGCCGGCTGCCGACGGCAGCTCGCCGAGGGCACCACCGAGCAGGTCACCGCGCTGGCCGAGGCGACCCGCGAGCGGCTGGAGCTGCTCGAGGCGGCGCAGAGCCGCCAGCTGGAGGAGCTGCGCACCGCGCAGGGCAAGCGCCTCGACGTCCTGCAGGTCGCCCACGCCAGCCGGCTGGCCGACGCGCAGAGCGCCTTCGAGGCCCGCGTCGTCGCGCTCGAGGCGGCGCAGCAGGCTCGCCTGGAGGCGCTCGAGACGGCGCAGGCCGCCCGGCTGGAGGAGCTGGCGTCGGCGCAGGCCGAGCGGCTACGTCGTACGAGGCCGCGTCCGGGGCGCGCCTCGGTGCGCTCGAGGAGGGCACCGGCGCCCTGCGCGAGCTGGTCGGCGGCTTCGCCTCGGACTGGCCGACCCGCGCCGAGGAGGTCTTCGCCGGCGCGCGCTCGGCCGCCGAGGGCACCGTCGTCGAGGTCCGCGCCGAGCTCAAGCGCCGGATGGACGAGGTCCGCGAGCAGCTGCTCGCCACGGAGGAGCGCCTGGAGGTCGCCCGCTCCGGCCTCGACGCCGGCACCGACCGGCTGGCCGTCGCCGGCCAGGTGCTGGTCCGCTACCTCGAGCAGCGCGACCGGCTGCTCGAGGCCGAGCGCGACCGGGTCCTGCAGGAGGTGCTCGAGGAGTTCGCCGCCGAGCTCTCCGACGCCGACCGGGCCGCGCTGGCCGAGCGGGTCGGCGACGCCGCCAGCCGCAAGCGCGACGCCCGCGACGCCGAGCGCTACCGCGCGGCCCTGGGCAAGGCCGGCGAGCCGGCGCGCAAGGGCGCCCGCCGCACCGTGCCCGTGCCGGACCTGTCGGTCGAGCTGCCGGAGGACGTCCGGGACCTCGTCCCTGACGCGGCCGGGCCGGCCCGCAGGAAGCGGGCGGAGTCCGAGGTCGGGCCGGCCGCCGGCAAGGCCCCGACCAAGGCCCCGACCAAGGCGGCCAAGGCCGCCGGCGACCACCAGGCGACCGCCAAGGGCGCGCCGGCGAAGGCGTCCGCGAGGACCGCCGCCACGACGGCGAAGACCGCCGCGAAGCCCGCCGCCGCCTCGACGCCCCGCCGGACCCCGGCAGCGACCGGCTCCGCGGGGCCGGCCAGCCGGACCCGCCGCCCGTCCACCCTCCGGACCGCCGCTGTCGCGCCGGCCGAGGACGAGCCCGCCCCGCGACTCGGGCCCGCCCCCGCGCTCCCGGCCGCGCCCACCGAGGACCGTCCGGCACCGCGCCCGGTCGCGGTCGAGCGACGACGACGAGGTCCCGATCCCCACCCCGCCCGCCGCCGAGTCCAGCTGGGGGGCCCGCGCCGACGCCGAGGCGGCCGAGGACGACCGCCCCCGCTTCTTCCGCCGCCGCCGGTAGGTGACTGCCGACCCGACCGACCCTGGGAGGCCGTACGTGCTCAGGCGGGCCAGGCTGCCCCTGCTGGTCGCGGTGGCGGCGGTGCTCCTGCTGCTGGCGGGCGCGGCGATCAGCCGGATCGACCTGCTGCCGGGCAACCCGTTCGGGACCGAGACGGTCGACCGGAGCTCGGCGCCGCTGCTGCGGGCGGTGCGGGACCTGTCGCGCTACACGGCGTCGACGGGGGACTTCCAGGTCGTCGTCGACCTCGAGCGGGACGTGGACAACGTGCCGTCGGTGCTGGCGGGGGAGCGGACGCTGTTCCTCGCGCAGGGCTCGGTCGACGGCTACGTCGACTTCTCCGGGCTGGACGAGGGCGCGGTGGTGGTCGCGGAGGACGGCAGCGTGACCGTGACGCTGCCTGCCGCGGCGCTGTCGGACGCCCGGGTCGACCCGGAGGGCAGCCGGGTGCTGTCCCGCCGGCGCGGCGTGCTCGACCGGGTCGGCGGGGTCTTCTCCGACGACCCGACGAGCGAGAAGGAGCTGTACGTCGTGGCCGCCGACCGGATCGCGGACGCCGCGCGGCAGAGCGAGCTGCGGAGCAAGGCCGAGGACAACACCCGCTCGATGCTCACGGGGCTGCTCGGGAGCCTCGGCCACGACCGGGTCACGGTGGTCTTCCGCGAGCCGCCGAAGCCGTAGGCGGCCACGGATCGTGATCGCGTAGGCACTCACCGAGACGGGTGTAGCGCGGAGGACAGGTCCTCGGCCTTGACTACGGCGAACGACACAGATGTAATTCAACGCGTGTCGTTCCCCCTCCACGGCGGCCTCAGGTGCTCAGCCGTGGAGAGGCACACCGGAGGCCGTGCGCACGGTGCGGCTCCGTCGACCTGAGGAGCACCCCATGACCGAGACGCTCCGACTTGCTGCGCTGAGCGCCGGCGACGAGACCGAGCTCGGCTGGCAGGAGCAGGCGCTCTGCGCCCAGACCGACCCCGAGGCCTTCTTCCCGGAGAAGGGCGGCTCGACCCGGGAGGCCAAGCGCATCTGCGTCGGCTGCGAGGTCAAGGCCGAGTGCCTGGAGTACGCCCTCGGCTCCGACGAGCGCTTCGGCATCTGGGGCGGGCTGTCCGAGCGCGAGCGCCGGCGCCTCAAGCGCATGGCCGTCTGAGCACCCTCCCCGCACCCGGGGTGAGCTCTCCCCTGCCGACGTCCTCGTCGTCCTCGTCAGCCACGAGGGCGCCGCCTGGCTGCCCGCGCACGCTCGCCGCGCTGCGCGCCCAGACCGTCCGCCCCGCCGGCGTCGTCTGCGTCGACACCGGCAGCACCGACGGCAGCGCCGAGCTGCTCGCCACGGCGTACGGGTCCGTCGTCCGCCTGCCTCCCACGACCGGCTACCCGCAGGCCGTCGCGGCGGGGCTCGCCGCGAGCCCGGCCACCGCGCGCTGGGTCTGGCTGCTGCACGACGACAGCGCCCCCGAGCCCGGGGCCCTCGCGGCGCTGCTCGAGCACGCGGCCGCTGGACCCCTCCGCCGCCCTGCTCGGCCCGAAGGTCCGCGACTGGGACGACCCCCGGGTGCTGGTCGAGGTCGGTGTCACCGTCGACGGGGCCGGTCACCGGGAGACCGGGCTCGAGCGGCGGGAGTACGACCAGGGGCAGCACGACGCCGTACGCCCGGTGCTCGCCGTCGGCACCGCCGGCGCCCTGGTGCGCCGCGACGTCTGGGACGCGCTCGGCGGGCTCGACCCGCTGCTGCCGCTCTACCGCGACGACCTCGACCTCGGCTGGCGGGTCAACGCCGCCGGCCACCGCGTCGTGGTCGTGCCCGCCGCGGTCCTCGGGCACGTGCGCGCGGCGACGACCGGCCGCCGGCGGCTCGGTGCGGTGCGCGGCTCGGCCGAGGCGGTCGACCGGCAGCACGCGCTGTTCGTCCTGCTGGCCCACGCCTCGCCGCTGCGGCTGCCGCTGGCCGTCCTCGGCGTGGTGCTCGGCGCGCTGGCCCGCGCGGTCGGCCTGCTGCTGACCCGCCAGCCCGCCGGTGCCCTGCTCGAGCTGCGCGCGCTGGCCGGTCTGCTCGGCACGCCGTGGCGCCTGCGGGCGGCCCGCCGCCGGCGCGGTCGCACCCGGGTGGTGGCGCGCCGCGACCTGGTGCCGCTGATGGCGCGGCGGCGCGTCCGCGCCAGGGCGCGGGTCCAGGCGCTCGGCGACTGGCTCACCGGCGGCGCCTCCGGCGAGCCGGCCGGGCCGAGCTTCGGCGACCCCGAGGACGTGAGCGCCGAGCTCGAGCCGCCGCCCGCCGCCCGGCCGCTGCTGCGCCGGCCCGCTGTCCTGCTCCTGCTGGCCCTGGCGCTCGTCACGCTGGTCGCCGAGCGCGGCTGCTCGGTGACGGCCGGCTGCACGGGGGCCGGCTGCTGCCGGCGCCGGAGGGGGCCGCCGACCTCTGGCGGGCCTACGCCGCCTCCTGGCACCCGGTCGACGTCGGCAGCGCGACCCCCGCTCCGCCCGCCCTCGCCGTGCTCGCGGTCCTGGCCGGGCTGCTGCTCGGCAAGGCGGCGCTCGCGGTCGACCTGCTGCTGCTCGCGTCGGTGCCGGTCGCGGGGGCCGTGGCCTACGCGGTGGCCGGCCGGGTCGTGCGCACGCCGCTGCTGCGGGTGTGGGCGGCGGCGACCTGGGCGCTGCTGCCGGTGGCCACCGGGGCGGTCGCCGCCGGTCGGCTGGACGCTGCGGTGGGCCAGGTCGCGCTGCCCCTGCTGCTGCTGGCCGGGGCCCGGCTGCTGACGCGCGACCCGCGCGACACCGGCTGGCGGCGGGCCTGGGCGCTCGGGCTCGGGCTGGGCGTCGCGGCGGCGTTCGCCCCGGTGCTCTGGCTGCTGGCCGCGGTCCTGCTGCTGGTCGGCAGCGCCGGTGGGTGGCTGGCCGCTGCCCCGGCCGTGCGCGGTGCGGCCGGCCGGCGCGTCGCCGCGGCCCTCGTCGCGGTGGCCGTCCCCGTCGCCGTGCTGTGGCCCTGGCCGACCGTGCTGGTCGACCGGCCGGGGCTGCTGCTGCACGGCCCGGGCCGGCTGGACCCGGCGCTGGTGGAGCCGCTCGGCGGCTGGCAGCTGGCCCTGCTCGACCCGGGCGGGCCCGGGGCGCCGGCCGCCCTGCTCACCGTCGGCCTGCTGCTGGCCGCGCTCGGCGGGACGCTGCGCCGGGCCCGCCGCCGGACCGCGGTCGCCGCCTGGGCGGCGTCGCTGGTCGGGCTGCTCGCCGCCGTGCTGCTCGCGGCGCTGCCCCGCGACCCGGTCTGGCCCGGCACCCCGCTGCAGCTGGCCGCCGCCGGGATGCTGGTGGCCGCCGTGGTCGCGGCGGACGGCGTCCGGCAGCGGCTGGCCCGCAGCGACTTCGGCTGGCGCCAGCCCACCGCGGTCGCGGTCGCCGCGCTGGCCGCCGCGGCGCCGGTGCTGCTGGCCGGCTCCTGGCTCCTGCGCGGCGCCGACGACCCGCTCGTCCGCGACGGCCGCCCGCTGCTGCCGGCCTTCGCCGCGGCCGAGGTCGCCGCCGACCCGGGTGCGCGGGTGCTGGCCCTGGCCGAGCGGCCCGACGGCCGGCTCGGCTACGCGCTGACCCGGGCGGCCGGCGCCCGCCTCGGCGACGACGCGGTCCCGCCGACCGCGGCCCAGCGGGACGCCCTCGACGCCGTCGTCGCCGACCTGGCCAGCCCCCGGGGCAGCGACGCGGCCGAGGCGCTGGCGACCCGGTCGGTGCACTACGTCGTCCTGCGCGGCGGCAGCGGGCTCTCGGCCGCGCTCGACGCCCAGCGCGGGCTGGTCCGCCGCTCGACCGACGGCGACCTGCTGGTGTGGCAGGTCCGGTCCCCGGCCCCGCGCCTGCAGGTGCTGAGCCCCGGGCTCGCCCGGCAGGCGGCGGCCGGCCGGGCGCCGCAGGCCGGCGCACCCGACCGCGGCGGGCACGACCGTCCCGGCCGGCCCGGCCGGCCGGCTGCTGGTGCTGTCCGAGGCGACCGACCCCGGCTGGCGGGCCACCCTGGACGGCCGGGCGCTGCCCCGCAGGACCGCCTGGGGCTGGGCGCAGGCCTTCGCCCTGCCGGCGCAGGGCGGGCGCCTGCGGGTCGACCACGACAGCGCCCCGCGGACCAGGGCGCTCGCCGTCCAGGGCGCCGCCGTCCTGGTCGTCGCCGTGCTGTCCCTGCCCGCCGGCCGGCGCCGCCGCGACCTCGAGCTGGCTGCCGCGTGACCCGCACGCCCGGTGCCCTCGTCGCGGCCCTGCTGCTGCTCGGCACCGTCGTCGGCGCCGGCGAGCTGCTCGACCCCGGGACCACCCCGGCTGTCCCGGGCACGACCCAGGCCCCGGTCGAGAGCGTCACCGCGGTCTGCCCCGACCTGCGCCAGGACGGCCCGCTGCGCACCCGGGTCAGCCTCGGCGCGGCGAGCACGCCGGGCGGCGGCGGACGGCGCGGGCACCCTGACGGCCCGGCTGCTCCGCGACACCCGCCCCGCGGCCCGGGTCGACCTCAGCCCCGGCCAGGTCGCCATCGGCATCGCCGACGAGCGCGACGGCGACGCGCTGGTCACCCGCGCCACCGGCGACCTCGCCCCCGGGCTCGAGGTCGAGCAGGTCACCCGCGGCGACCGGGGCAGCCAGCGCGGCTACGCGGCGCTGCGCTGCGAGGCCGAGCGCACCGACGCCTGGTACGTCGGCGGCTCGACCCGGGTGGGGGAGGGCTCCCTGCTGCTGCTGGTCAACCCCGACGACAGCCCGGCGGTGGTCGACGTGCGGGTCTGGACCTCGACCGGCCCGGTCGACGAGCAGCCCGGCCGGGGCGTGACCATCGGCCCGCGCGCCCGTACCGCCCTGCAGCTGGACAGCCTCGCCCCCGACCGCGACCTGCTCGCGGTCCACGTCAGCGCGGTGCGCGGCCGCTTCGCCGGCGGGCTGCGGCACGTGCGCTTCGACGGCCGGGTGCCGCGCGGCGTCGACTGGGTCGCCGCGCAGCGAGCCGCCGGCGCAGGAGGTCGTGGTGGCCGGGCTCCCGGCCGGCCCGGGGCGCCGCGCGCTGCTCGTGACCAACCCGGGCGAGGACGACACCACCGTCTCGATCGAGCTCACGACGGCGGACGGCCAGCTGGTCCCGGCCGGGCTGGAGCGGCTCGAGGTCCCGGCCGGCACCACCATCGCCCCCGACGTGAGCGAGCAGCTCGCCGGGACGCCGGCGACCGCCCGGGTGCGCAGCGACGGCGGGCCGGTGCTCGCGTCCGGCTTCGTCACCGACGCGCGCTTCGAGGACGGTCGCCCGGTCGGGCCGGTCCGCGAGCTGGCCTACGCCGGGGCCGCGCGCCCGCTGGCCGGCCCCGCCCTGCTCACCGACGTCGTGCTCGCCCCGCCGGTCGAGAGCACGCTCGTGCTGTCGGCCCTGGACGGCGACGCGAGCGTGGTCGTCACGCCGGTGCCGGTCCTCGGCCGCACCGGCCCGCTGCCCGCGCCGAAGACCGTCGCCGTGCCGGGCGGGCGCACGGCGGCGCTGCGGCTCTCGACCTTCCTGCCCCCCGGGTCGAGCGACCGGCTGGCCTTCGACGTGCGCCCGGCCCCGGGCTCCGCGCCGGTCTACGCCGCGCGCTACCTGCGCGAGCGCACCGGGACGCGCCCGCTGTCGACGCTGCTGGCCCTCGAGGGAGCCGCCTCCACCGTGCCGCGACCCGCCGTGGTGGCGGACCCGGCGGTCGGCTAGTCGTCGGACCCGTCGACGTCGTCGGGGTCCAGCCCGAGCAGGCGGGCGACCTGGTCGACGACCACCTCGTGCACCAGGTCGGCGAGGTCGAGCCGGTCGCTGGCCCGGGCCTCGAGCGGGCGGCGGTAGACGACGACCCGCGGGGAGGTCGGCCGGCCCTCGCCGTCGCGGCCGGCGGGGAGCAGCCGGCCGAGCGGCACCGCGCCGCCGGCGGTCTCGTCCGCGACGACGTCCGCGTCGTACGCCCACGAGCCCGGGTCGCCCGGCTCGAGCGGCGGGACGTCCTCGACCGCGAACTCGACCTTCTCCAGCTCGGCCGCCCAGCGCTCCTCGAGCGCCTCGACGGCGTCGAGCACCAGGTCGTCGAAGCGCTCCCCGCGGGTCTGCGCGGCGGGCACCTTCAGGGTGCGGCCGGCGACGACGACCGTGGCCGGGACGAGCGGTCCGCGCAGGCCGCGGCCGTGCCGGTCGCGGCGGCGCCGGGGCAGGCGCCCGGGGCCTGCGGGAGAGGCGCTCACGTCCGGCAGGGTAGGCGACACGGGGCGGCACCGGGGCGCGCTCGGCCCGGACCGGTTACTGTCCCGCCCGTGAGCCCTGTCCGGCGCTGCTCGCGCTCCGCGTGCGGCCAGCCTGCCGTCGCCACGCTCACCTACGTCTACGCCGACTCCACGGCGGTCGTGGGTCCGCTGGCGACCCACGCGGAGCCGCACTGCTACGACCTGTGCGAGCAGCACGCCTCCCGCATGAGCGCCCCGAAGGGCTGGGAGCTGGTCCGCCACGACGCCTCGGCGACGGCCCCGGCCGTGCGGTCGAGCGACGACCTCGAGGCGCTGGCCGACGCGGTGCGCGAGGCGGCCCGGCCGCGCCGCACCCCGCCGCCCTCGCGCGAGGTCAGCACCGGACGGCGCGGGCACCTGCGCGCCGTGCCCTCGCCGCAGTAGGACGCAGGCGCTACCCGGTCGGGTGACCCCGGGGGGCTCACGGCCGGCCCGGCCGCGCCGACAAGGAGTGCAACCGCACCCCTTGCACCGGAGGCACCCCATGTCGCTCGTCACCACCCCCCGCAGCGCCCTGTCCCACTGCTCGCAGTGCGACGGCACGCGCGTCACCGAGATCACGATGACGCTCACGGACGGGTCCGTCGTCGACTTCGCCTCCTGCCACACCTGCGAGCACAAGTCGTGGATGCAGGACGGCTCGCCGCTCGACGTCTCGACCGTCCTCGCCAAGGCGACCAAGCACAAGGTCGCCGTCTAGGCTCGACGGGGTGACCCGCGACCTCTCGACCATCATCAAGGCGTACGACGTCCGCGGCGTCGTCCCCGACCAGTTCGACGCCGAGACGGCGCGGGCGATCGGGGCGGCCTTCGCCCGGTTCACCGGTGCGCCGCGCATCGTGATGGCGCGCGACATGCGCGAGTCGGGCGTCGAGCTGTCGCAGGCCTTCGCCGAGGGGGCGATGAGCCAGGGCGCCGACGTCGTCGACGCCGGGATGGGCTCGACCGACCTGCTCTACTACGCCGCCGGCACGCTCGACGTCCCCGGCGCGATGTTCACCGCCAGCCACAACCCGGCGCAGTACAACGGGATCAAGATGTGCCTGGCCGGCGCCAAGCCGATCGGGCAGGACACCGGCCTGGCCGACATCCGCCGCGACGCCGAGGCGTTCCTCGCCGACGGGATCCCGGCCGGCGACCGCCAGGGGACCCGCACGGAGCAGGACCTGCTGGCCGACTACGCGGCGTACATGAAGCAGCTCGTGCCCGGCATCGAGTCCGTACGCCCGCTGAAGGTCGTCGTCGACTGCGGCAACGGCATGGGTGGCCTGACGGTGCCCGTCACCTTCGCCGGGCTGCCGCTCGAGGTCACCGAGATGTACTTCGAGCTCGACGGCTCGTTCCCCAACCACGAGGCCAACCCGATCGAGCCGGCCAACAACGCCGACCTGCAGGCGCGGGTCCTCGCCGAGGGCGCCGACCTCGGGCTGGCCTTCGACGGCGACGCCGACCGCTGCTTCGTCATCGACGAGAAGGGCGCCATCGTCGACCCGTCGGTGCTGACCGCGCTGATCGCCGAGCGCGAGCTGGGCAAGGAGCCGGGCTCGACGATCATCCACAACCTCATCACCAGCCGGGCCGTGCCCGAGGTCGTCACCGAGAACGGCGGCACGCCCGTGCGCACCCGGGTCGGTCACTCGTTCATCAAGGCCGAGATGGCCCGCACCGGCGCGGTCTTCGGCGGCGAGCACTCCGGCCACTTCTACTTCCGCGACTTCTGGGGCGCCGACTCCGGCATGCTCGCCGCGCTGCACACGCTGGCCGCGCTGGGGACCCAGGACGGCACGCTGTCGGCGCTGCTGTCCTCGTACGCCCGCTACGCCGCCAGCGGCGAGGTCAACTCGACGGTGGCCGACGCGCGCGGCGAAGGTGGCCGAGCTCAAGCAGCGGTACGCCGAGCGCGGGCCAGGACGAGCTCGACGGGCTGACGGTCGACCTCGGCGAGGGCACCTGGTTCAACGTGCGCCCGAGCAACACCGAGCCGCTGCTGCGGCTCAACGTCGAGGCGCCGGACGAGGCGCGCATGGCGGCCGTCCGCGACGAGGTGCTGGCCCTCATCCGGTCCTGACTAGGCTGAGCCGCATGAAGCTGGACGAGAAGCTGCTCGAGATCCTGGCCTGCCCCGACTGCAAGTCGCCGCTGCGCGCCGACGAGGCCGCCGAGGAGCTGGTCTGCACCGGCTGCGGCCTGGCCTACCCCGTGCGCGACGACATCCCGGTGCTGCTCGTCGACGAGGCGCGCAAGCCCGCATGACCGGGCTCGAGGTCCTCGACGACGCCGGGGAGCTCGAGCGGCGCGACCCCGCGGGCATGCTGCGGGCGGTCGCCTCCAGCGCGGCGCAGGTCCGCGAGGCGGCGGTGCTGGCCGAGGAGGCCGGCGTGCGCGGCCTCGCCGAGGAGGGCCGGCCGCGGTCCGTCGTCGTCTGCGGCATGGGCGGCTCCGGCATCGCCGGCGACGTGCTCGCCGCGGTCGCCGGCGCGTCGTGCCCCGTGCCGCTGGTGACGCACCGCGGCTACGGGCTGCCGGCCTGGGTCGGCGCGACCGACCTGGTGGTCGCGGTGTCCTGCAGCGGCGGCACCGAGGAGACGCTGTCGGCGCTCGAGGAGGCCGTCCGCCGCGGCAGCCGCCTGCTCGTCGTCGCCGCCGAGGACTCCCCGGTCGACGCGCTCGGCCGGCGCGGCCGCGGCGTCGTCGTCCCGGTGACGCAGGGCCGCCAGCCGCGCGCCTCCATGTGGGCGCTCGCGACGCCGCTCGTCATGGCCGGCCACGCGCTCGGCCTGCTGCAGGCGCCGGCGGAGTCGCTGGAGGAGACCGCGCACGGTCCTCGAGACGCTGGCCACCCGCTGCCGCGTCGACGCCGACCACGTCGTCAACCCGGCCAAGGCGCTCGCGCTCGAGCTGAGCGAGACGCTGCCCGGTGCTGTGGGGGAGCAGCCCGCTGGCCGGGGTCGCCGCCTACCGCGCGGCCTGCCAGCTCAACGAGAACAGCAAGTACCCCGCCACCTGGGGGGTGCTGCCCGAGGCCAACCACAACCAGGTGGTCGCCTTCGACGGGCCGTACGCCGGCCGCTCCGCCCCGGTGAGCGACGAGGACTTCTTCCGCGACCGCGGCGACGACGAGGAGACCGGGCGGACCCCGCTGCGCCTGGTCCTGCTCCGCGACACCGAGGAGCACCCGCAGGTCGCCCTGCGTGCGGAGGTCTCGGCCGAGCTCGCGCAGGAGCGCGGCATCCCGGTGTCGGCGCTGCAGGCCGAGGGCACGACGCCGTACGCCCGGCTGGCCTCGCTGGTCGGGCTGCTCGACTGGGCGAGCACCTACCTCGCCCTGCTCGAGGGCACCGACCCCACGCCCGTCGACGCCATCACGGCCCTGAAGCAGAGGATCCGACGCTCGTGAGCGCTGGAGGAGAAGGCCACGGCACGCAAGGCGATCTTCGCGGCACTGTTCGCCAACCTGGCCATCGCGGTGGCGAAGTTCGTCGGCTTCCTGGTCACCGGCTCGAGCTCGATGCTCGCCGAGTCGGTGCACTCGGTGGCCGACTCGGGCAACCAGGCGCTGCTGCTGGTCGGCGGCCGGCAGGCCAAGAAGCGGGCCGACGAGGACCACCCGTTCGGCTACGGCCGGGAGCGCTACTTCTGGGCGTTCGTCGTCGCGCTGGTGCTGTTCAGCGTCGGTGGCCTGTTCTCGCTGTACGAGGGCTACCACAAGCTCCACGAGGCCGAGGAGCTGACGACGCCGGGGGTGGCCATCGGCATCCTGCTCTTCGCGATCGCGGCGGAGTCGTTCTCCTTCCGGACCGCGATCCACGAGTCGCGGCCCCTGAAGGGCTCGCAGACCTGGGTGACGTTCATCCGCCGGGCCAAGGTGCCCGAGCTGCCGGTCGTGCTGCTCGAGGACTTCGCCGCGCTGGTCGGCCTCGTGCTCGCGCTCGCCGGCGTCGGCCTGGCCGTGATCACCGGTGACCCGGTCTGGGACGCGATCGGCACGGTGGCCATCGGCGTGCTGCTGCTGGTCGTCGCCGTGATCCTCGCGTTCGAGATGAAGGGCCTGCTGATCGGCGAGGGCACCGACCCGGCGTCGGTCGCCTCCATCCGTCGCGCGCTGGTCGACGGCCAGACGGTCACCCGCGTCATCCACGTCCGGACGCTGCACCTCGGCCCCGACGAGCTGCTGGTCGCCGCCAAGATCGCGGTCGCGCCGCAGCTCGCGCTGCCCGAGGTCGCCGCCGCCATCGACGCCGCGGAGGCCGGGTGCGCGCGGTCGTGCCCATCGCGCGGGTCATGTACCTCGAGCCGGACCTCGACCGCACGCCCGACGCGAAGGCCGGCTCGGTCCGGCAGTAGACGCGAGACGGGCCCCGCTCCGGTCGGAGCGGGGCCCTGCTGCGGTCGGTCCTAGCTGCGAGCGGCCTCGCGGGCGGCGCGCTCGGCCTGGCGACCGGCGCTCTCCTGGGCGGCCAGGCCGGCCAGGGTGTCGGCAGTGCTGCGTTGGGCGTCGGCGGCCTTCTGCTCGGCGACGGCGTCCTCGAGCTGGGCCTTCGGGGCGGCGGTGACGGCCTTCTCGGCGGCGGCGACGCGGGCCTTCTCGGCCCGACGGGCAGCGAGGGTGGTGTCGGCCTTGGCCTTCGCCTCCTTCTCGATGCGGGCCTTCTCCGCCTTCTCCTCGGCCGCAGCCTCACGGGCGACGCGCGCCTTCGTGGCCTGCTCCTCGTCGCGGGCCTGCTTGGCGTCCTGCGCGGCCTTCTGCGCGGCGGCCTTGCGCTTCGCCTCGGTCCGCTGCAGGTCGGCCTGCAGGGCGGCGTCGGCCTCGGCCTTCTTCTCGGCGGCCTGCTCCTCGAGCCGGACCGCGGTCTCGAGGACCTCGGTGCGGCGGCGCAGGGCGGAGCCGCGCTTCTCCAGCACGGCGTCGCCCAGCAGGCGGCCGGCCTTCTCGTCCAGCGAGCCGAGCGCGCGCTCGTACGACAGGCGCACGACCGAGTCGTCGGCCAGGAAGCGGGTGACCAGCTGCGTCTCGACGAGGCGCGCGGGCAGTGACAGCGCCTTGTACTCCAGGGCGACGGTCTTGGTGAGCACGTTCATGGGTGGGCTCCTCTACTTGTCGGTGGGGAGAGCGGCCTCGGCGGCCAGGCGGTCGGCCTCGGCGCGGGCGTGGGCGGCGGCCGTCTCGGCGAGCTCGGCCTGGTCTTCCTGGCGGTCGTGGGCGCGCACGGCGTCGGCCTGGGCCGTGTCCGCGGCGGCCTGCTCGGCGGCGGCGCGGGCCCGGGTCGCGGCGACCTCGCGCTCGGCGTCGGCCTCCGGCGGCGGCGAGGCGCTCGCGCTCCTCGCGCTCGATGCGGGCCTCGGCGGCCTCCTCGCGGACCTCGGCGGCGACCGCCGTGGCGGTGAGCTGCGCGGCGGCCTGCTGGTCGACGGCGGCGCGCTGCCGGTCAGCAGCGGCGCGCTCGGTGGCCAGCGCGGCGGCGGCCTGCTCGGCCTCCACCTCGGCCACGCGCTCGCGGGTCGCGGCGTCGCGGCGGGCGGTGGCCTCGGCCTGCTGCAGCTGGCCCTCGGCGGCGAGCGAGTCGTTGCCGGTGACCGCGCCTGCCACCTCCTTGACCTTGCCGGTGAGCGAGCCGAGCAGGCCCTGTCGTGCGTCGTCTGCGGTGCCGGGCACGCGTGCCTCCAGAGGTCGATGAGTGCGTCTCCCGACCCCTGCCCGTGCTTGCCGAGGTGCTAACTCCTGCAAGCAGTGGGTCCGGTCACACGGGGCGCCCGGTGCGACAGGATGGTCGGGTGCTCTTCGACGTCGCCGAACCCGCGCTGGCGGCCGAGGGGCGGCGGCGGACGGACTTCGCCGAGCGCGCGATGCCCGTGCTGGGGCGCCTGCGGACGCGGTTCGCGGCGGAGCGACCCTTGGCCGGCGTACGCGTCGCGGCCTGCATGCACGTCACCCCGGAGACGGCCGCGCTGGCCCGGGTCCTGACCGCCGGCGGCGCCGAGCTGCACCTGGCCGCCTCCAACCCGCTGTCGACCCAGGACGACGTCGCGGCGGCGCTCGTCGGCGAGGGGGTCGGCGTGCACGCCCGGCACGGCGCCGACCGGGCGACGTACGTCCGGCACCTCGAGGCGGTGCTCCAGGCCGGCCCGCACCTGCTGCTCGACGACGGCTGCGACCTGCTCCAGGTCCTGCAGCAGCGGCCCGAGCTGGCGCAGGGCGTGCGGGCGGGGTGCGAGGAGACGACGTCCGGCGTCGTGCGGCTGCGGCAGATGGCGGCCGAGGGCGCGCTGGCGCTGCCATGGTCGCGGTCAACGACACCGCGCTGCAGCTGCTCGTCGCCAACCGGCACGGCACGGGGCAGTCGACGGTCGACGCGGTGGTGCGCGCGACCGGCACGCTCCTGGCCGGGTCCGTGGTCGTCGTCGCGGGCTACGGCTGGTGCGGCGCGGGCATCGCCACCCGCGCGCGGGGGCTCGGCGCGTCCGTCGTGGTGACCGAGGTCGACCCCGGCAAGGCGCTGGAGGCGGTGCTCGACGGCCACCGGGTCATGCCGATGGCCGACGCCGCGCCGCTCGGCGACGTCTTCCTCACCGCGACCGGCAGCCGCGCGGTGCTGACGCCCCAGCACTTCGGGCTCATGCGCGACGGGGCGGTGCTCGCCAACGCCGGGCACTTCGACGTGGAGATCGACGTCGAGGGGCTCGCCGGCTCGGCGCTCGAGGTGCACCGGCGGGTCCGCCCGCACGTCGACGAGTACGTCCTGCCGGGCGGCCGCCGCCTGCTGCTGCTCGCGCAGGGGCGGCTGGTCAACCTGTCGGCCGCCGACGGCCACCCGCCGTCGGTCATGGACGTCTCCTTCGCGGTCCAGGCGCTCACCCTGGAGTGGCTGACCGGGGTCACGCTGGCGCCCGGGGTGCACGAGGTGCCGGAGGCGCTCGACGCCGAGGTCGCCCGGATGAAGCTGGCCGCGCTCGGCGTCGGGCTGGACGCGCTCACCCCCGAGCAGGAGCGCTACCTGTCCTCCTGGCGCGCCTAGGTGCCGACCGGCGCCTACCTGCTCAGCGACTCCGACGGCCCGTACGCCGTCGAGCGCTTCACCTGCGCCCCCGGCCCGGCCGGCTGGCGCTACACGGCTTCTCGCACGGATCCGGTCACGGGCGCGGACCTGGGCCGCCTGGACCTGACGCTGGACGACGGCGGCCGCGCCGTACGCCTGGACGTGTCCTCGGGGAGCTGGGAGGTGCGCGGCGGCGTGACGGGACCGTCAGCGGTCTGGCGGCGCGGCCCCGACGAGCACGCGGTCGAGGCGTCCGGCTTCACCGGCACCAGCCCGGCCTTCGCGGTGGCGACCGCCCGGCTGCTGCGGCTGTCGGTCGGCGTGCCGGTGCGCGTCCGGCTGGTCCGCCTGGGGGATGCGGCGCTGGCCGCGCTGACCGTCGACGAGGGCTGGGCGCTGACCTCGGTCGAGGGAGACCTGTCCGTGGAGCGCTACGAGGTGGCTGACCTGGCCACGGGCGGCCGCCGGGTGCTGCACCTCGTGGGAGACGTGGTGGTCGACGGTACCGGGATCACGCTGCTCGAGCTGGAGACGCCGCCGACCCTGACACGGCGATGACCGGGTTCTGCCGTCCGTACTTGCACCCTGACACAGTCCTGGTAGGGTTGTCGGCAGATGAGCACCCTGACGATCCATGAGGCCGCGACGACCACCGGGTGGTCGGCGCGGATGCTGCGCTACGTCGAGCAGCTCGGCCTCGTGGTGCCGCCGCGGTCCGCGTCGGGCTACCGGCTCTACGGCCCGGCGCAGCTGCAGCGGCTGCGCACTCTTCGCGAGCTGCTCGAGCGCTCCGGCCTCGAGCTCGGCGACGTGGGGGTGGCGTTGCGCCTGCGGCGCGAGCCCGAGCTCGCCGCCGCGCTCGACGCCTGGTTCGAGACCCAGCTGGAGACCGAGCCCCGCCGGCCGCAGGGCCTGCCCGACGACAGCGACTGGCTCGCCTTCGAGCAGCAGAAGCACACGCAGCTCCTCACCCGCTAGACCCCCCAACGAGACGGAGACCGCATGACCACCGCCGCTGTCCAGGACTTCAAGGTCAAGGACCTGTCGCTCGCCGAGTTCGGCCGCAAGGAGATCCGCCTGGCCGAGCACGAGATGCCGGGCCTCATGGCCATGCGCCGCGAGTACGGCACCAGCAAGCCGCTCACCGGCGCCCGGATCACCGGCTCGCTGCACATGACCGTGCAGACCGCGGTCCTCATCGAGACCCTCGTCGAGCTCGGCGCGCAGGTCCGCTGGGTCTCCTGCAACATCTTCTCGACCCAGGACCACGCCGCGGCCGCCGTCGCCGTGGGCCCGAACGGGACCGTCGAGGACCCGCAGGGCGTCCCCGTCTTCGCCTGGAAGGGCGAGACGCTCGAGGAGTACTGGTGGTGCACCGAGCAGGTCATCAACTGGCCGGCTGACGCCGAGGGCAACACCGGCCCGAACATGATCCTGGACGACGGCGGCGACGTGACGCTGCTGGTCCACAAGGGCGTCGAGTTCGAGAAGAACGGCGTCGTCCCGAGCGACGACGACACGCACAGCGAGGAGTACAAGGTCATCCTCGACGACCCTGCGCCGCTCGCTCGAGAGCGACTCGCAGCGCTTCACCAAGATCGCGGCCGGCATCAAGGGCGTCACCGAGGAGACCACGACCGGCGTCATGCGCCTGTACGAGTTCCACAAGGCCGGCACCCTGCTGTTCCCGGCGATCAACGTGAACGACTCGGTCACCAAGAGCAAGTTCGACAACCTGTACGGCTGCCGCCACTCCCTCATCGACGGCATCAACCGCGCCACCGACGTCATGATCGGCGGCAAGGTCGCTGTCGTCCTCGGCTACGGCGACGTGGGCAAGGGCTGCGCCGACTCGCTCCGCGGCCAGGGCGCCCGGGTCATCGTCACCGAGATCGACCCGATCAACGCGCTGCAGGCCGCGATGGAGGGCTACCAGGTCACGACCCTCGACGAGGTCGTCGAGACCGCGGACATCTTCATCACCGCGACCGGCAACAAGGACATCATCATGGCCGAGCACATGGGCCGGATGAAGCACCAGGCCATCGTCGGCAACATCGGCCACTTCGACAACGAGATCGACATCGTCGGCCTCGGGCGCGTCAAGGGCATCGAGCGGGTCAACATCAAGCCGCAGGTCGACGAGTGGCGCTTCCCGGACGGCCACACCGTGATCATGCTGAGCGAGGGCCGCCTGCTGAACCTCGGCAACGCGACCGGCCACCCGTCCTTCGTGATGAGCAACAGCTTCACGAACCAGACGATCGCCCAGATCGAGCTCTTCACGAAGAACGACGAGTACGAGACCCAGGTCTACGTCCTCCCGAAGCACCTGGACGAGAAGGTCGCCCGGCTGCACCTCGACGCGCTCGGGGTCAAGCTGACCAAGCTGTCCAAGGAGCAGGCGGAGTACATCGGCGTCGACGTCGAGGGCCCGTACAAGCCGGACATGTACCGCTACTAGCACCAGCCTGTCCGACGGCCTGGTCCCCTCGCGGGGCCGGGCCGTCGGCGTGTGCGAACCCGTGCGCTCGTGCCGTTTCCGGGTGCATGCTGGCGATGTGACGGATGCGGTGCCGGACACCGGGGTGAGGATCGGCGACACCGAGCGCCGGGCGGTCGACGAGTGGCTGCACCGCGCGGTCGGCGACGGGCAGCTCAGCCTGTGGGAGTACGAGGAGCGCGCGTCGCAGGTCTGGGGCGCGCGCACCCGCGGGGACCTCGAGGCCGTGACCCGCGACCTGCCGGGCTCGGTGGTCGCGCCGGTGACGTCGCCCGGTGCGGTCCGCCCGCGCCGGTCTCTGGCGGTCATGTCGGAGGACCGGGTGTCCGGGCCGCTGGCGCCGGGGCAGGGCGTCGAGGCGTACGCGCTGATGGGCGCCACCAAGGTCGACCTGCTCCACCCGCAGCTGCCGTCCGAGGTGCACGTGCGCGCGGTCGCGGTGATGGGCGACGTGCGAGTCGTGGTCCCCGACGGGGCGACGGTGCACCTGTCCGGGGCGGCGCTCATGGGCGACCGGTCGGTCAAGGTCGCGCCGCCGGTGCCCGGTGGTCCGGTCGTGCACGTGACGGCGGCCGCGCTGATGGGGTCGGTGTCGGTGCGGTCGGAGCCGGGCCCGACGCGGGTCGGCGTGCTGCTGGACAAGGTGCGGCAGCCCGGTGCGCTCGGCCCGCTCCCGGTCCCCGCTGCCCGGCCGCCTGCCTCTGCCCGGCCGGCTCCCCGGCCCGGACGCCGCCACCGCTGGCGCGGTCGGGTGGCGGGGCTGGCCCTGGTCGCCGGTGCGGTGGTCCTGGTCGGGAGCACCGGGTCGACGGCGGTCATGGGGTCGCAGACCGTGTTCGCCAAGCCGGGACAGGAGATCAACACCCGGGTCCTGATGGGTTCGATGACCGTCGTCGTGCCGGACGGCGTCGGCGCCAGTCAGGACGGGATGGTCCTGATGGGCAGCGCCCAGTGCGAGACGGCCTGCAGCGAGGGGTCGGGCGGCTCGCGGGTGGACGTGGACGTGCTGGGCGCGATGGGCTCGGTCAAGGTGGTCACGCGGTCGGAGTTCGACCGGGAGCGGGCGGCTGACCGCGCGGACGACGACGACTGACGCGTTGGGCGCACGTCGAGCGGGAGCGGACTGAGCACTGGGCTGTTGCCCCTGTTGCCCCTGTTGCCCCTGTCTCGGTCGCCCTTCTGCCCGTGCCTCGGTCGCCCCTGTGCCCCCTGTGCCCCCTGTTGCCTCTGTCGCCTTGCCTCGCCTGCCTCCCGGGTGGAGGGCTGCCGCGGGCCACGCCTCCGCAGCGGCTGCACCGCAATGTCTGCCCCGCGTCGAACGCCTCGCCGGTGCGCGACCCGTGATGGAGGCTCCCCGCGATGACTGCCGGCCCGGACCTGCCGCTGACCGGCCGAAGGGCCTGCGCGAGTCACGCGGGCACGCCGATCGACGGGTGGTCAGGCTGACTCGCGTCGCGACAGCGTCCCCTGCGATGTCTGATCCGGTCAGAACGGCGGCGGCAGGTCCTCAGGGGCCTCGACGCGCGGTGGGCAGAGCCAGTCGGCGATGTCGATGTCGAGGTCGAGAGCCTGCGGGGCGTCGACCTGCTGCGCCTGCACGGGCGCGGGCGGGGCCAAGCGCGCGTCGGTGGCTACGGTCGGCGGCATCGGGCGCGGGGCGGGCCGGCGGTAGGTCCGCCCGGACGGCGACCGCCACAGGGTGCCACCGTCGTGCTCGGGACTCGGTGTCCACCCGGCCTGCTTGGCGCGGTGGTGGTGGCGGGACTGACGGTGCAGGTTGAGCAGCTCGGTGCTGCCACGCGGCCAGGCTCTCAGGTGGTCGTCATCGCACCGGGTGGCTGAGCAGCTGGGGAACGTGCACGTCAGGTCGCGGAGCGCGACGGTGCGGGAGAGTCCTCGAGATGGCCGGTACTGCGACTCCGGATCGACCGGCTGGAAGGCCGGCGTCAACACCATGTCGATGAGGCAGTTCCGCAGCGCCCGGGCCAGGGCGTGCGCGTCGGAGTCGGCATGCGTCAGGTCGGGCGGCTCCGTCAGGTCGAGCGGCTCCGGCGGGTCGGGCGGATCAAGTGGGTCGACCGGGTCAGCGGGCTCGACCGGGTCAGCCGGCTGCCGGGCATCCGCGGGAGCGACAGGGTCGAGCAGGTCAGCCAGGTGGAGCGCCTCCGGGGCGCAGCGCCCTGAGCGGTCGCTGCTCGGCGCGGTGCCGCGGCCGTCAGCAGCGACGGGGCGGTAGACGTGGTCGTCGCTGGTCAGGACCTGGCCGGTCCGCGCGTCGACGCAGACGCGGCGAAGCTCGGCGACGGCCAGCAGCTCGAGACCGTGCTGCGCGGTGATCGGACCGTAGCCGGCGAGGTCGCACGGCTCGTCGGAGAGACCGAGAGCCACCGCGACGGGGACCGTGATGATGGCCTGGAAGCGACGCCGGCGACGGCGGTCGAGAGGCGCGTCGCTCGCCGTGGCGTCCTCGTCGGTCACGTCATCGACGGTGCCCGCGCGAGCGGCTCGGTCGTCCTGGGCGAGCAGCTGCTGGAGAGCCCAGTCGGCACGACGCTGGTCGGCGCTCCGGCCCGTCGGGTCTGCGCCGCGGGTGTGCTCGTCAGCAGCGGCGAGCACCGCGAGCGCTTGCTCTGCCGGCACCAGGAGGCGGATCCAGGCCATGCCGTCGGCCTCGGGCTGCACGGACAGCCGCCGGGCGGCGCGGGCGGTGGCGCGTCGGCGGTCAGCGGCGGCCGGGTCGACCTTCAGGACCGCGCGGCGCGTCATGTCACGGACCCGGCTCGGCGGCCGGTCGTCGAGCCGGGGGACCAGCTCGGCCTCCACCTCGGCCGCCTGCGCCGGGCTCAGCAGAGCCAGCTCGTCGACGAGGACACGGGCATGGGGGACGCCCAAGCGGCCCTGCTCGAGGGCTGCGCACGTCTCCGGCAGGGTGACGAGGACGAGGCTCTCGTGCAGCATCCGGCGGCAGGTGGTGCGGTCGACACGCAGGCACGCCATCAGCTCGTCGGGCACGAACTCGGCGCGACCGGCCTGGCCGGCGAGGGTGGCGGCGCGGGCCAGGGCACGGGCTCGGGCCACGAACGCGATGCCTGCCTCCTGGTCGGCCTCGCGCACGGCCGTCCACCACGCCTCCTCCTCCGAGGACGCGTCGAGCAGGAGCACCGGGTCGATCACAGGACTGACGCTATGCCCGACCACCGACAGTTTCGGGGTGCCAGGGACGGCTGTCGGCCTGCTCCGAGAACGCCTGATCGAGCGCGCAGGGGCGGGCCGCGCGGGGTGACAGGGCGGCATCGGCGCGGCTGGAACAGGTCCACTCGCGCTGCGCCGCGGTCGTCGGTGCCGCCGTCAGAACGGCGCCGCGAACCCCCCGGAGCCGACCGGGGGACGAGGCGGAGGGGCCGCGGGAGCCCCTGGGAGCAGCGCGACCCGGAGCAGCAGCAGGACCCGGAACCGCGGGACCCGGAGCAGCGGGACCCGGAGCAGCGGGACCTGGCGCAAGGGGACCCGGAGCAGCGGGAGCACCCGGAGCAGCGGCAGCACCCGGAGCAGCAGCAGGACCCGGAGCAGCAGCAGGACCCGGAGCACCAGCAGGATCCCTAGCACCAGCAGCACCAGCAGCACCCGCAGCACCCGGAGCAGCCGAAGCCCCCCACGGACCCGCCCCCGTCACCGCACCAGAGCCACCAGAGCCCCCGCCGTACGCCTCGCCCGCCGACACCCCGGCCCAGCCACCCCCGGACCGCAGCCGCGACTCCTCCCGCTGCCGCCGCTCCGCCAGCACCGCCGCGAGCACCGCCCACCCCGGCGTGCCGGGAGGCGGCGGGGGCGCGACGGCGGCCGTCACCGAGGCGACCAGGCGCCCGCCCAGGTCCTCGCGCGCCGCGTCCGTCAGCTCCGACGCCCGCGAGACGAACTGCCGCGCCTGCAGCGCCAGCTCGTCCGGCAGCCCGGTCAGGTCCAGCGAGGCAGCCCACGCGGCCAGCTGCGGCGGCATCGCGGCGACCGACCCGCCGCGCGCCGGCACCCGCTCCTGCAGCACCATCGTGCCGGCGAGCAGGTCGCCGATGCGCTTGCCCTGCGGGTTGAGCAGCGAGCAGACGATGGCGCCGAAGAAGAACGTGATGCCGGGCCGCTCGAGGAACGCACCGGTCAGCCCGCGTACGAGCGCCTGCCGGAAGCCGATCGGCCCGCCGTCGTCCCGGACCACGCGCAGCCCCATGGCCGCCTTGCCCGGGGTGCGCCCGCGCAGGACCGTCTCGAACAGCACCTGGTAGCCGATCCCGACCACGACCAGCACGACGATCCCGAAGGCAGCCGCGGCGGCGTCCGACGAGGAGCCGAGCACGCCGCCGAGCGCGAGCAGCAGCAGGAGCAGCGCGACCTGCAGCAGGGCGTCGAGCAGCGCGGCCACGACCCGCGAGGGCAGCGCGGCCGGTCGCAGGTCGAGCGCGACGGCCTCACCGGTCACGAGCACGGAGGGGGGCACCCACCTAGTCTGCCCGGGTGGACCTCGACGCGTACGTCACCGCCCACCGGGGCGAGTGGCAGCGCCTCGAGCAGCTCCTCAAGCGGGCCCGCCGCCCGCGCCGCCTCAGCGGCCAGGAGGTCGACGAGCTCGTCGACCTCTACCAGCGCGTCGCGACCCACCTGTCGGTCGTGCAGAGCGCCGGCCGCGACCCGCAGCTGGTCGGCCGGCTCTCCAGCCTGGTGGCCCGGGCCCGCAGCACGGTCGCGGGCAGCCGCAGCCCCGCCTGGAAGGACGCCGCGCGCTTCCTGCGCGAGGACTTCCCGGCCCTCTGCTACCGCACGCGGTGGTGGTGGGGCGCCTGCACCCTGGCCTTCCTCGTGGTCGCCTTCTCCTTCGGCACCTGGGTCGCCCTGAACCCCGACGTGCAGCTCGCGCTGGCCAGCCCGGAGGAGACCCGGCAGCTGGTCGACGCCGACTTCGAGCAGTACTACAGCTCGGCGCCCGCCCAGGACTTCGCCGCCCGGGTGTTCACCAACAACGCGTACGTCGCCGCGCAGGCGATCGTCTTCGGCGTCCTGCTGGGCCTTCCGGTGGTCTACGTCCTGCTCACGAACGCGGTCGGCGTCGGCGGCTCCGGCGGCCTGCTGGCGGCGAACGACCGCGCCGGCCTGTTCTTCGGGCTGATCCTCCCGCACGGCCTGCTCGAGCTGACCGCCGTCTTCGTCGCCTGCGGGCTCGGCCTCAAGCTCGGCTGGACCGTCATCGACCCCGGCCGCCGCACCCGTACCGCCGCCCTGGCCGAGGAGGGCCGCGCGCTCATCAGCGGCGCGATCGGGCTCGCCCTGGTCCTGCTCGTCTCCGGGGTCATCGAGGCGTTCGTGACCCCCAGCGGGCTGCCCACCTGGGCCCGGGTGGCCATCGGCGTGCTCGCCGAGACCGCCTTCCTGACGTACGTCTTCACCCTCGGCCGGCGGGCCCACCGTGCGGGCGTGACCGGCGACCTGACGAGCGACCTGCGGGGCGACAGCCTGCCGACGGATGCCCCGACGGACTAGCGCCAGCCGCCCTCGTCGACGCCGCCCGGGACCGGCGCGGCCGGGTCGTACGGCGTGCGCGTGAAGACGAACGTCGCGAGCCGCAGCACGTCGGGCGCCACGTCCAGGACCTCGCCGGCGTAGTAGCCGTCCAGGCCGACCCAGCGCCCGTCTGGCCGCTGGCGGAAGCGGCTCGTACGCCCTGGCCGTCCGAGCCCGGACAGCTCGAGCAGGCCGTCGCTCTGCGAGCGCAGGACGAGCGGCGCGGGTCCCCAGAACCACGGCCCCAGCGCGTCCAGCGGCACCGCCGCCGGGCTCGGCGACCAGGCGTCCACGACGCGGGGCTCGAGCTCGCGCAGGTCGTCGAGCAGCCCGCGCACCAGCGTCGGGTCCATGCCCGAGGTCGTGTTGGCCAGCGCCACCCCGGCCGTCTGCTCAGCCCGGTCGGCCCACACGCCGGCGAGGAAGCCGGGCATGGAGCCGCCGTGGCCGACGTACGTCCGCCCGCCCTCGCGGACGACCTGCAGCCCCAGCCCGTACGCCAGCCAGCCCGGCGACGACGGGTCCACGCCGGTCGGGACGCACATCTCCTCGAGCGTGCCCGGCGCGAGGACGTCGCCGGTGTCGCCGAGCAGGAAGGCGCCGAAGCGGCCGAGGTCGGTGAGGGTCGCCCAGAGCTGCCCGGCGGGTGCCATCGCGCCGGCGTGGTGCTCCGGCTCGGGCAGCAGGACGTCGGCCCACGGGTGCACCGCGAAGCCCGCGGCGGCGGCGCCCGAGGGGCGGGAGGTCGTCCGCGTCATCCCGAGCGGCAGCAGCACCTCGTCGCGGACGACGTCGTCCCACGAGCGCCCGCGTACCGCCGCGACCAGCTCGCCGAGCAGCCCGAAGCCGAGGTTGGAGTAGTGGAAGCGCCGCGTGCCCGGCAGCACGCGGTCCTCGTCGGACAGCCCGAGGTCGGCCAGCGAGCCGCCCGGCGTGCGCTCCCACCAGCCGCCCGGGCTCTCCGCGCCGACGCCGCCGAGGTGGGACAGCAGCTGGGCGAGCGTCCGGGCGCCGAACGGCGTGCCCGGCAGGTGCTGCTCCAGCGGGTCGTCGAGGTCGACCAGGCCCTCGTCGCGCAGGCGCATCACGGCGATCGCGGTGACCGGCTTGGTGATGGAGCCGAGGCGGTACTGCACGTCGGCGTGCGGCTCCTCGACCGCTCCGCGCCCGGTCGACCAGGCCAGCGCCCCGTCGCGCACCACGCCGCAGACGAGCGACGGCAGGCGGCTGTCGTGCTGGACGCGGGCCGCGCGGGCGAGCAGTCGGCGGGCTGTGGTCGGCAGGACGTCGGTCACGCGCGCACGCTAGTGCGGTAGCGGTAGCCGTACGCCCGCTCCATGCCCGCGTAGAGCGCCTGCGCCGGCCCGTTGGTGACGCTGACCTGCAGGTACGTCCGACGGCCGCCCCGCTCCGCCGCCCACGCGCCGAGCCCGGCGAGCACCCGCGTGGCGTGGCCGCGGCGCTGGTGCGCGGCCGGCACCGCCACCGCGAAGACCCCGAGCCAGGACTCCTGCAGGACCCCGCGGGCGACCGCGACGACCTCCCCGCCCGACTCCAGCCGGGCGTACGCGGCGGGTGCCCGCGCCGCCCGCAGCACCTGCTCCGCGACGTCGCGCTCCGCCCGGCCACCCCGCGGGCTGACGCCCCACCAGCCGGCCAGCCAGGCCTCACCGGGCTCGTCCTCGACGACCACCCCGGACGCGTCGCCGGAAGGCAGCGGCCCGACCAGCACGTCGGTCTCGAGCTCCCCGACCCAGCCGCGACCTGCCAGCTCGGCGTCGAGCGCCGGGTCGCTGACCTGGACCCGGGGCGCCAGCAGCCGCGCGTCGTAGAAGTCCTCGACCGCCCCGAGCAGGTCGTCGAGCGGGACCGTCGGCTCCCCGAGCGGCAGCGCCGAGTTGGCCCGCCACGTCACGCCGGCCGCGGCCCGCAGCCGCCAGCCCCCGGCGGCCACCTCCTCGAGCCCCGGCCAGGCGTCCGCGGCGACGCGGTCCAGGTCGAGGCGCTCCGCGTCGGAGAAGGTCACAGCCGGCCGGCCGCCTTCAGCTCGAGGTAGGCGTCCGCGACCGCCGGGGCGAGCGACTCCGGCGGCGCGTCGACCACCTCGACGCCGCGCCGGCGCAGCAGCGCGGTCATCCGCCGGCGCTCCGAGCGCGCGCGCTCGGCCGCCGCAGCGTCGTAGACGGCGTCGTGGTCGCCGCGCCCCGCGGCCATCGCCTCGACGCGCGGGTCGGCGACCGCGGCGAGCAGCACGGTGTGGCGCGAGGTCAGCGACCCCAGCACCGGCAGCAGCCCCTCCTGCAGCGGCGCGGCGTCGAGGGTCGTGAACAGCACGACGAGGCACCGCCGGCGGGCCCGGCGCAGCACCTCGCCGACCAGCCGGCCGCCGTCGCTCTCGACCAGTGCGGGCTCGAGCCCGGCCATCGCGTCGACCACCCGCGGCAGCACGTCGGACCGCCCGCCTCCCTCGACGGCCGCGCGCAGCACCCGGTCGACGGCCAGCAGGTCGACCCGGTCACCGGCCCGCGCGGCGAGCGCGGCCAGCAGCAGCGCCGCGTCGAGCGAGGCGTCCAGCCGGGGGACGTCGCCGACCCGGCCCGCGCTGGTGCGCCCTGTGTCGAGCACCAGCAGCAGCCGCCGGTCGCGCTCGGGCCGCCAGGTGCGGACGACGACCTCGCTGCGCCGGGCCGTCGCCCGCCAGTCGATGGAGCGGACGTCGTCGCCGTCGACGTACTCCCGCAGCGAGTCGAACTCGGTGCCCTGCCCCCGCACCCGGGCCGCGACCAGGCCGTCGAGCTGGCGCAGCCGGGCCAGCTTCTCCGGCAGGAAGCGCCGGCTGGTGAACGGCGGCTGCACGCGCACCCGCCACGGCACCTCGTGCCGCCCCTGCCGCGCCGCGACGCCGAGCGGCCCGACCGAGCGCACCGTCACGCGGTCCGGGAACCGGTCGCCGCGCCGGGTCGGCCGCAGCACCGTCGTGAGCACCCGCCGCTCACCGGGCGGCACGTCCAGCCGCTGCTCGCGCGGCCCGGCGCCCGCCGACGGCACCCAGGCGTCGCGCAGCACCCCGCGCACCGCGCGGCGGCCGGTGTTGACCACCTGCAGACGCACCTCGGCCGTGTCGTCCAGCCGGCACGAGGTCGCCCCGTCGCGCGCCAGCCGCAGGGACGAGACCGGCCCCGCGCGCAGCACGTCGTACGCGATCACCAGCAGCAGGACGAGCAGGACGAGCAGGAACGTCAGGCCGTACGGGACGAGCGCGACCGGCACGACGCCGAGCAGGGCGAGCAGCGCGGCCCGACCGGTGAGGGCCACGGCTAGCGCGGCACCGGCACCGAGGACAGCACGCCGTCGAGCACGCCCTCGGCCGTCACGCCCTCGAGCTCGGCCTCGGGCCGCAGCTGCACCCGGTGGCGCAGCGTCGGCCGGGCGAGCGCCTTGACGTCGTCGGGAGTGAGGTAGTCGCGGCCGGACAGCCACGCCCACGCCTTGCTGGTCGCCAGCAGCGCGGTCGCGCCGCGCGGGGAGACACCGAGCGAGAGGGACGGGGACGTACGGGTCGCGCGGCACACGTCGACGACGTAGCCGAGCACCTCCGGGGCGACCTGCACGGCCCGGACCCCGGCGCGCCCGGCGGCCAGCTCGGCCGGGCCGGCGACGGCGCTCAGCGAGGACAGGTCGCGCGGGTCGAAGCCGCCGTCGTGGGCGGCCAGCACCTTCACCTCGTCCTCGCGCTCCGGCAGGGGGACCGTGAGCTTGAGCAGGAAGCGGTCGAGCTGCGCCTCGGGGAGCGGGTAGGTGCCTTCGTACTCCACCGGGTTCTGCGTCGCGCAGACCACGAACGGGTCGGGCAGCGTGCGCGGCACCCCGTCGACGGAGACCTGCCGCTCCTCCATCGCCTCGAGCAGCGACGCCTGCGTCTTCGGCGGCGTGCGGTTGATCTCGTCGGCGAGCAGCAGGTTGGTGAAGACCGGCCCCTCGCGGAAGTCGAAGCGCGAGGTGCGGGCGTCGTAGACGAGCGAGCCGGTGATGTCGCCGGGCATCAGGTCGGGGGTGAACTGCACGCGCTTGGCCTCGAGCGACAGCGACGCCGCGAGCGCCCGCACGAGCAGCGTCTTGGCCACGCCCGGGACGCCCTCGAGCAGCACGTGGCCGCGGGACAGCAGCGCGATGACCAGGCCGGTCACGGCGGCGTCCTGGCCGATCACGGCCTTGCCGACCTCGAGCCGCAGCGCGACCAGCGCCTCGCGGGCCGCGTCGGGCGTCAGCTCCGCGGGGCGCGAGCGCACCGGCGGCTTGCGCAGCGACGCGCGGCGGGCCGGGGCGGTGGCCGGCGCCACCTCCACCGGAGGGATCACCCGCTTGCGCGGCGGCCGCGGGGGAGCGGCGTCGTCGGAGGGCGGGACGGTCACAGGAGGGCCTCTCGGGGGTCGCTCGGGACGGTCATGCCGCGGCCGCTGCGGCCAGCTCGTCGAGGCTGTCGGCCAGCCGCACCAGGGCGGGGTCGTCGGGAGGCGCAGCACCGTACAGGAGCGCGTCGAGGGCTGCCGGGTCGCGACCGGTGCGGGCCGCGAGGGCGCCCACCAGGCCCGCGCGGCCGGTGTCAGGGGACAGCCCGAGCCGCCGGCCGAGCCGCTCGCGCGCGCCGTTGCGCAGCGCCTCGGCCGCCTGGCCGCGGGCCCCGGCCGCCCGGTAGAGCCGGCTGCGGCCCTCGACCGACTCCGCGGCGCGCACCACGACCGGCAGGGGCTCGCTGACCACCCGGCCGAGACGGCGCGCCCGCCACAGGGCCAGCACGGCGGCGGCCACCAGCAGCTGCAGCGAGGCCGAGGACGCAGCCCGCGGGGGAGCAGCTCGGACAGCGGCCGCTGCGCGCTGTCGTCGACCGGCCGGCCGAGCCGCGGGACGAGCCAGCGGACCTCGTCGCCGGTGCCGAGCAGCCCGACCGCGAGGGCGGCCGACCCCTGCTCGTCGAGCAGCGCGTTGGTGAACAGCTCGCTGCCGCCGACCAGGGTGATGCGCTGCTCGGTCACCCGCAGCAGCGTGGCCCGGCCGCCGCTGGCGTAGCAGCCGGTCACGGCGAGCGCGCGTCGCGGGCGGTAGGTCGCGCCGCCGATCTCGACCGCCCCCGCCACCTCGGCCGCGGGCAGGGCGCAGGCCGGCTGGCGCACCTCGTCGTCCACCGGGCCGCCGACGTCGACCGGCAGCCCGAGCGCCGCGACGGCGGTGTCGTCGGCGGTGAGGACCACCAGCTCGCCCGGCGCGGCGGCCAGGGCGGCCAGCTCGGTCGGGGTGAGCGCCTCGGGGAACGGCACGAGCACGGTGGTGCGCTCGCCGCCGCGGGCCTGGTCGACGGTGTCGACCTCGCGGACCTCGACGCCCCGGTCGCGCAGCAGCTCGGCCAGGGCCCGGGAGCCGCCGCGGGCGTAGCTGTCGGGCTCCAGCCGTCCGCCGGCGCCGCCACCGGCGGCCACCGCGGTCAGGACGAGCGCGAGCACCAGCAGGCCGGCCAGCAGCAGCGGCGTTCGCGCGCTGCGGGCCACGCTGCGGCCGGTCGGGCCGGTCGCCGTGGCCGGGGGCGCCTCCAGCACCGCGGTCACGAGGCGGTCAGCCGGGCTGCCGACACCTGGTCGTCGAGGGCGACCAGCTGGCCGTAGGACCCGGCGTCCGCGGGCCGGCCGCCGTACCAGACCTCGTCGAACAGCGCGGCCCCCGCGCGCAGCCGGTCAGCGAGCTCGGGCACGGCGGCGCCGGCGTCGCGGGCGACCTCACCGGCGGTGCGGCCCGGCCGCGGGTCGAGCACGCCGCGGGCCTCGAGCTCGCGCACGACCGCCCGCAGCCGCTCGCGCAGCGCCTCGGCCCACTGCCCCTGCGCGGCGGCGCGCTCGGCCGCCTCGCGGTGGCCGGAGGCGGTCAGCACCGCGGCGCCGCCGAACAGCGCCGGACCGCGGCGGCGGCGCTGCACCGGCCCGAGCCGGGTCAGGACGACGGCGACCAGCACGGCGAGCAGGAGCAGGAGCAGCAGCAGGCCGCCGAGGCCACCGGGCGCCCCGGAGGCCCGGTCGAGCAGGTCGCCGAGGAAGCGCAGGACCGCCTCGACCGCGCGGGTCAGCAGGGAGGGCTCGGCGTCCTGGTACTGCCGGCGGGACAGCTCCTCGCGGGCGGCCTCGCGGGCGCCGTCGCGCGTGAGCCCGTCCAGCCCGCTCACGCGCGAGGTCGGGCCGCAGCGGCCTGGAGCGCGACGTCGAGCCCCTCGGCCCGCATCCGGCGGTCGACGTAGAGCAGCGCGCGCACGCCGGCCGTGAACGGCGTGATCAGCGCGGAGGCGAGGCCGGCGCCGAGGGTGGTCATGACCAGCGCGGTCCGGCCCGGGCCGTCGCTGTCGGGCGAGCTCAGCGAGGTGAGCGGGTTGCCGTCGCCGAAGAACATGAACGGCACCTGGACGACCTGGGCGACGAAGGAGCTGACGACGAAGGTCAGCAGCAGGATGCCGACGATGCGCCAGAACGACCGCCGCACCAGCACGTTGCTGCGCCGGAAGGCCCGGCCGAGCGGGGCGTCCTCGAGCACCAGCGCGGAGCAGGCGAGCGCGAACCGGACGTAGAGCACGAAGCCCAGGACCGCCCCGCCGATCGAGCCCGAGCACCGCGACCACCGCCGCCGGGCCGGCACCGGCGGTCGCCGCGACCAGGGCGGTCAGCAGCGCCGCGACGAGGAACGGCCCGAAGACCGCGACGCCGTAGAGCGCCGCCGCCCCGACCAGGCGCGGCAGCATCCCGCGCACCCGGCGCCACACGTCGCCGAGCGACATCGGCTGGCCGAGGACCGCCGAGCCGGCGATCGCGCTCAGGAAGCCGGTCATCACGGCGCCGGCGACGCTCGACACGACGACGCTCACGGACAGCCCCGCACCGACCCCGCCGAGGACGCTGACCAGCTCGTCGGTGTCGCCGTTCTCGAGGGCGGTGGTGTCGATGTCGAACACCGGCTCCAGCACGGTGAAGAGCAGGACCAGCTGCACGAGCGTGGTGACCAGCGCGACCAGGGCGCTGAGCCCGAGCGCCGCCCGCGGGTAGCCGCGGACGAGGGCGACGGCCCCGTCGAGCACCTCGCCGAGCCCGAGCGGGCGCAGCGGGACGACGCCCGGCTTCGGCGCGGTGGCGACCGGCGCGCCCCAGCCGGGCTGGTGGGTCCAGCCGGGCTGGTGGGTCCAGCCGGGCGGCGGACCCGCAGCGGCGGCGCCCCAGGAGGCAGGAGGAGAGGTCTGGGGCGGCGCCGGCGGCGCGTACGGCACCGGGCCGGTCGACCCGGGGCCCCCGGGAGCGGCCCAGGAGCCGCTGCCGCCCGGTGTCGGCTCAGACATCGGCGCCTCTCATGGACACCATCGTGGCACGTCGCAGGCCCTGCGCACCCGCCCGTACCGGGCTGTGGATGACACTCTGTCCCTGTGGAGCAGCGATGAGGAGCCGCGTGCTGGTCGTGGACGACGACCCGGCGCTCGCCGAGATGCTGGGCATCGTCCTGCGGGGCGAGGGCTTCGAGCCGTCCTTCGTGGCCGACGGGTCGCAGGCGCTCGACGCCTTCCGACGCGACCGCCCCGACCTGGTGCTGCTCGACGTCATGCTCCCGGGCGTCGACGGGGTCGAGGTCTGCCGGCGCATCCGGGCCGAGAGCGGCGTCCCGATCGTCATGCTCACGGCCAAGAGCGACACGCTCGACGTCGTGCGCGGGCTGGAGAACGGCGCCGACGACTACGTCGTCAAGCCGTTCAAGCCCAAGGAGCTGGTGGCCCGCGTCCGGGCCCGGCTGCGCACCCGCGACGAGGGCGAGCCCGAGCAGCTGGTCATCGGCCCCGACGACGACCCGGTCGTCATCGACGTCCCCGGCCACGCGGTGTCGCGCGGCGGCGTGCCGGTGCAGCTGACGCCGCTCGAGTTCGACCTGCTGGTCGCGCTGGCCCGCCGGCCCCGCACCGTCTTCACCCGCGAGGTGCTGCTCGAGCAGGTCTGGAACTACCGGCATGCCGCCGACACCCGCCTGGTCAACGTGCACGTGCAGCGCCTGCGCGCCAAGGTCGAGCGCGACCCGGAGAGCCCGCAGGTCGTCGTCACCGTCCGGGGGGTCGGCTACAAGGCCGGTCCGCCCTGACCGCCGCGGCGCGCGCCCTGCGGCGGGCACGGCACACGGTGGCCGTGCTGGTCGCGCACGCCGTGCACACCTGGCGCAGCTCGCTGCAGGCCCGCGTCGTCGCGACCACCTTCGTCGTCAGCGCCATCGTCGTCGTCCTGCTCGCGACCCTGCTGCTGGACCAGGTCGGCCGCGGCCTGGTGGAGGCCAAGACGGGTGCCGCGCTGTCGGAGTCGCGCTCCGGCGCCCTGCAGGCCCAGCTGCTGCTCGACACGGCCGCCGCCCAGGACACCCTGGCGCTGTCCCAGCAGCTGACCGAGATCACCCAGGACCTCAGCGTCCGCGGCGCGACCGGCGACCTCTACGGCGTGGTCCTGCTCGGCCGCCCCGGCACCACGTCGTTCGCCACCCGCGGCCTCGGCCCGCTGGACGTCCCGCCCGAGCTGGTCGCCCGGCTGGACGCCGGCACCACGCCCGCCTACGTCTTCACCGACGTGCCGTCGGAGGAGGGCCGGACCGCCGGCATCGCCGTCGGCACCGTGCTGTCCACCCGGCTCGGCCCCTGGCGCCTGATCCACCTGTTCCCGCTGACCGACGAGCAGCAGACCGCCAACCTGGTACGCCGGACCGCCGCCGCGGCCGGCCTCGTCCTGGTGCTGCTGCTCGCCCTCATCGCGCTGATCGTCGCCCGCCAGGTCGTGTCGCCCGTACGCCTGGCGGCCCGTACGGCGGGACGGCTCGCGGCCGGCCGGCTGGAGGAGCGGATGTCGGTCCGCGGCGCCGACGAGCTGGCGCTGCTGGCCAGCAGCTTCAACTCCATGGCGGAGTCGCTGCAGGTGCAGATCCGCCAGCTGGAGGACCTGTCGACGGTGCAGCGCCGCTTCGTCTCCGACGTCAGCCACGAGCTGCGCACGCCGCTGACGACGGTGCGGATGGCCGCGGACGTGCTGCACGAGGGCCGCGGGGACTTCCCGCCCGAGGTCGCCCGCAGCGCCGAGCTGCTGCAGGCCGAGCTCGACCGCTTCGAGGAGCTGCTGGTCGACCTGCTGGAGATCAGCCGCTACGACGCGGGCGCCACCTCGCTGGACCCCGAGCCGACCGACCTGGTGCCGCTGGTCGCCCAGGTGCTCGCCCAGACCGAGCCGCTGGCCCGCGCCCGCGGCAGCGCGCTCGTCCTGCACGCCGACGGGCCGGTCGTGGTCGAGCTGGACGCCTTCCGGGTCAACCGGGTGCTGCGCAACCTGGTCGTCAACGCCGTCGAGCACGGCGAGGGGCAGCCGGTCGACGTGCACGTCCTCGGCGACGCGACCGCCGGGGCGGTGCTGGTGCGCGACCGGGGCGTCGGCCTGCGGCCCGGCGACGCGGACAAGGTCTTCGCCCGGTTCTGGCGCGGCGACCCCTCGCGGGCCCGCACCACCGGCGGCACCGGTCTCGGTCTCGCCATCGCCCTCGAGGACGTCCGCCTGCACGGCGGCGAGCTGCACGCCTGGGGCGAGCCGGGCCGCGGGGCGGCGTTCCGGATGACCCTGCCGCGCCGGGTCGGCGCGCCGCTGGCCGGCAGCCCGCTGCCCCTCGAGGCGGTGTCCCCGTGAGGCGGGCCGCCGGCCTGGTCGTGGCCGTCGCCCTGCTGTCCGCCTGCGGGCTGCCGCTGCCGAGCGGCGTGCAGGCGCCCCGCACGGTCCCCGAGGACCAGCCCCGCGCCGGCGCGGTCTCGGTCATCCCGGCCGGCCCGCAGCAGGACGCGACGCCGGAGCAGGTCGTCCGGGGCTTCCTCGGCGCGCAGAGCAGCCCGGAGTCCGACCACGCCGTCGCGCGGCAGTTCCTGCTGCCGGGCACCGAGTGGGACGACCAGGCCCGGGTCGACGTCTACGACTCCGGCACGCTCGTCTCCGACCAGGAGGAGGGCAGCGACGTCGTGCGCGGTCACGGCCCGGCGCACCGCCCAGGTCGCGCCGGACGGCGTCTACCAGCGCGCCACCGGGGACGTGGTCGACCGCTACCTGGTCGCGCGCGACCCGCGCGGCCAGTGGCGCCTGGCGAAGGTCCCGCCCGGCCTGCGCCTCACCCCCCTCGACCTCAGCCGGTCCTTCGCGCCGAGGGACGTGCACTTCCTCGCCCCCGCGTACGGCGAGGCGAGCAGCACCGGCCACCTGGTGGCCGACCGGGTGTGGCTGCCGGTCACGGACAACCTGCCCGAGCAGCTCGTCGACCGGCTGCTCGCCGGCCCCTCGAGCGCGCTGGCCGACAGCGTGCTGTCCGCCTTCCCGCGCGGCACCCGCAAGCGCAGCGTGCGGGTGGGCGCCGACGGCACGGTCACCGTGGACCTCGACGGCCCGCTCGGCGCGCTGCCGGCCGGACGCGCGCGAGCGGCTGTCCGCCCAGCTCGTCTGGACGCTGCGCGCGGCCGGCAACGCCTTCCTGCGGCTCGACCTGCGCAGCAGCGGCCGGCCGTACGCCGTGGACGGCACGACCGAGCCGCAGGAGGAGGGGGACTGGCAGGAGTACGACCCGGAGCGCCTGCGCCCGCAGGCCCCGGCCTTCTACCTGAGCGACCGGCAGCTGCGCTCGCTCGACGGCGGCCTGGCGACCAGCGAGGCGACCGAGGGGACGCGGCCGGTCGACGAGGCGGCGGCCAGCCCCGACGGCTTCCTCGCGCTGCTCACCCGGACCGCCCGGGGCCGCGCCGTGCTCGCCACCGGGCCGCAGGCCGGGCCGTTCACCGAGCGGCTGACCGGCGACCTGTTCTCCCCGAGCTACGGCAGCGCCGAGCAGGGGCTGTGGCTGCTGCGGCGCCTGGAGGGGCGGACCCGGCTGCTGCTGCTCCCGCCGGAGGGCGCGGCCCGCGAGGTGCCGGTCGACGACCTGCCCGCCGACGTGCGCCTGGTCCAGGTCGCCCGCGACGGCGTGCGCGTCGCCTTCGTCGTCGGCGAGCCCGGCCGGGGCCGGCTGCTGCTCGGGCGGATCGCGACCACGCCGGAGGCCGGCACGTCGGTCGTCGCAGTGCAGGAGGTGACGCCGTCGCGCCCGCGACGTCACGGACGTGGCCTTCGCCTCCGGGACGTCCATGGTGGTGCTGACGCGGTTCCCGTTCGGCCAGCTCCCGGCCCGGCTGCCGGTCGACGGGTCGTCGCTGGAGCCGCTGGCCAGCCGGCTGCCCGACGTCGACCTGGTCGCCGTGACCGCCGCCAGCGGGCGGCCGACCGTGCTGGCCGGCACCGACCGCCGGTCCGGCGACCGCGGGGGTGCCGCCGGTGCGGCTGTACCGCGACGAGAGCGGCTTCTTCGTCGCGCAGCCGGGCACCGGGCAGGCGCCGTTCTACCCGGGCTGACCCGTCCACAGGTCGGTCCTGCGGCCTGGCGCCCGGCCCGTCCCCGCGGTGGGCTCGCCGCGTGCTCCGCGACCTGCTCGACCTCGTCCTGCCGGCGGCCTGCGCCGGCTGCGCCCTCCCCGGGCGTGACCTGTGCCCGGCCTGCGCGGTGCTGCTGCGCGGCGCCCCCGCGCACCACGCCCCGACCCCCTGCCCGCCGGGGCTGCCCCTCACCGCCGCGGCCGGGCCGTACGCCGGGGTGCGCTCGCGCCGCGCTGCTCGCGCACAAGGAGCGCGGCCGGCTGGCCCTCGCCGGTCCGCTCGGCGAGGCCCTCGCCGGCGCGGTGCGGCTGCTCGTGCCCACCGGCGGCGTGCTGCTGGTGCCGGTGCCCTCCTCGCGGGCGGCCGTGCGGGAGCGGGGCCAGGACCACGCCCGCCGCCTCGCCGCTGCGGCCGCGCGGGCGCTGCGGAGCGACGGCCGGGCCGCCCGGGCCCTCCCGCTGCTCGCGCCGGCCCGCCGCACCGCCGACCAGTCCGGGCTCTCCAGCGCCGAGCGCGCGGCCAACCTGGCCGGGGCGCTGCGGGTGCGGGGGCGCCCGCCGCCCGGCCCGGTCGTCCTGGTCGACGACGTCGTCACGACGGGGGCCACGCTCGTCGAGGCGGCCCGGGCGCTGCGCGCCGCGGGGGTGCCCGTGACCGGGGCGGCGGTGGTCGCGGCCACCGCCCGGCGTACGCCGTCCACCCGTCCGGGGGGCCTGGTGGCCGAGACGTGACGCACAGGTCTACCGTCCTGGAGAAGCGCCTCCCAGGCGCCCGTCGGCGACCGCCGAAGAAGGGACGACCGGGACCTCACTGACCGCCTCTGGCGGCCGCGCCGGCAGCATCTCCCCATCTGGAGGACTGCGTGGACATCGTCGTCAAGGGCCGGAACGTCGAGGTGCCGGACCACTTCCGGCAGCACGTCGCCGAGAAGACAGCGCTCTCGGAACGTCTCGACGCCAAGAAGCACCGCCTCGACGTCGAGCTCTTCCACGAGAAGAACCCACGCCAGTCCAGCCAGTGCCAGCGGGTCGAGCTCACCTGCTACGGCAAGGGGCCGGTCATCCGCGCCGAGGCCTGCGCCGCCGACTTCTACGCCGCCCTCGACGCCGCCTGCCTCAAGCTCGAGGCCCGCCTGCGCAAGTCCCACGACCGCCGCCGCGTCCACCACGGCGGCAAGAGCCCGGCCTCGGTGGCCGAGGCGACCAGCGGGCTGCCGTCCGACCTGCCGCTCGGCGACCTCGCCGGGTCCGCGGCCTCCGACGGGCAGGCCGTCGCGCTGCTCGACCCGCCGCAGGACGAGCCGGTCGACGACACCGAGCTCCTGGTGGTGCGCGACAAGACCCACACCGCCGCGCCGATGACCACCGCCCAGGCGCTGCACGAGATGGAGCTCGTCGGACACGACTTCTTCCTGTTCTGCGACGCCGACAGCGGTCTGCCGGGCGTGGTCTACCGGCGGCACGGCTACGACTACGGCGTGATCCGGCTCGACACCCAGCCGGCCGCCGACTGACCCCGGGTGCCGGGCGGCCCGGGTGGGGTCGCCCGGCACCGCTCTGCCCGACGGGCGGTGCAGCGGCCGGGTCGTGGCAGGATCGCGGCAACCGGGCTCGTCGCGCACGAGCCTCCGACCCCTCTGCAGGAGGTCCCCTTGACCGAGCCCGCCCCGGACGCGCCTGCCACGCTGGTGCCTCTGTCGGTCGAGCCGATCCGGGTGCTCGTCGTCGACGACCACGCCCTGTTCCGGCGGGGCCTGCAGATGGTGCTCGAGCAGGAGCCCGACATCGAGGTCGTCGGCGAGGCCAGCGACGGCGCCGAGGCGGTGCAGAAGTCGGCCGACACGCTGCCCGACATCGTGCTGATGGACGTCCGGATGCCCAAGCGCGGCGGCATCGACGCCTGCACGGCCATCCACGAGGCCGTCCCGTCCGCCAAGATCATCATGCTGACGATCTCGGACGAGGAGGCCGACCTCTACGACGCCATCAAGGCCGGCGCGATGGGCTACCTGCTCAAGGAGATCTCCATCGAGGAGGTCGCCTCCGCGATCCGCGCGGTCTACGGCGGCCAGTCCCTGATCAGCCCGTCGATGGCCAGCAAGCTGCTCACCGAGTTCGCCTCGATGATCAAGCGCACCGACGACCGCCAGCAGGTCCCCACCCCGCGGCTCACCGACCGCGAGATGGAGGTCCTCAAGCTGGTCGCGAAGGGGCTGAACAACCGCGACATCGCCAAGCAGCTCTTCATCAGCGAGAACACCGTCAAGAACCACATCCGCAACATCCTGGAGAAGCTGCAGCTGCACTCCCGGATGGAGGCCGTGGTCTACGCCGTGCGCGAGAAGCTGCTCGAGATCACCTGACCGTCCGCTCAGAGGACCTGCGCGAACAGCACCCCGTCGTGGCGGCGGCCGTCGCGCGGTGACGGCCGCAGCCCGGCCCGCCGCACGCCCTCGCGCACCATCCCGGCCTGCTCGGCGGTCCGCTGCGAGGCCAGGTTGTCGACGTCCACGCCGGCCTCGAACCGCTGGACGCCGAGCGAGCGGGCCCAGGGCGCGAGCACCCGTACGGCCCGCGAGGCCACCCGCCGGCCACGGGCCCAGGGCGACGTCCACCAGCCGATCTCGGCGAGCCCGGGGTCGAGCGCGGACGGCAGCAGCACGACCAGCCCGGCGACGCCACCGTCGAGCTCGACGCAGAGCGGGGCCGAGTGGCCGGACGCCCACCGGAGCGGGGCCGCGGCCACGAACGCGTGCGCGTCCTGCGCCGTGTAGGGCGACGGCACCGGCAGGAAGCGGGCCGACTCGGGGTCGGACAGCGCCGTGCGGACCGCCTCCTCGTCGTCCAAGCGCCACCGGCGCAGCACCAGGCCCTCGCCGTGCAGGTCGGTCCAGGTCCCGCCGAACGGCCGCCGGTCGACCACCTCGTCGTCCGGCAGCAGCGCCCCGCTCCAGCAGTCGACCAGCTCGCCGCGGTGCAGCATCTGCCGCCGGCGCACGCCCTCGACCGTGAAGCCGCACTTCTCGGCCACTGCCCGCGAGGGGAAGTTGCCGACCTCCGCCTCCCAGGCCAGGCGCTGCAGGCCCTCGCCGAACGCCCAGCGGGTCACCGCGCTGACCGCCTCGGTCACCACACCGCGGCCGCGCGCCTCGGCCGCAGCCCAGTAGCCGATCTCCGCCCGCCGCCCGTCGACGTCGTGCAGCCCCACGGCCGCCAGCAGCGCGCCGGTGGTCCGGTCGAGCACGGCGAACGGCGCCCCCGTACCGCCCGCCCACATGCCCGGCGCCACCTCCTCCACCCAGGCCCGGGCGACCTCGGGCGTGTACGGGGACGGGACCGTCGTCCAGCGCTGGACCTCCGGGTCGCTGCAGGCGGCCAGGGCACCAGCGGCGTCGCCGGGCGCCCACGGGCGCAGCAGCAGCCGGTCGGTGGTCAGCTCCACGGGATCCACGCGGCGAGCCTGCCAGGCGGGGACGGTGCGCGACGCTGGACCGTTGAACGGCGCGTCGGCCTACGCTGTCCATCGAGAACTGGTCAGCCCCCCGTACTGAGGATGTGCACTTCGTGGTCCTGTCCCGACTGCTCCGCGCCGGCGAAGGCAAGATCGTCAAGCGCCTCAAGGGCATCGCCGACGCGGTGAACAGCGTCGAGGAGGACTTCGTCGCCATGAGCGACGCGGAGCTCCGTGCCGAGACCGACGTCTTCAAGCAGCGGCTCGCCGACGGCGAGACGATCGAGGACATCCTCGTCGACGCCTTCGCCGTCGGGCGCGAGGCGGCCCGCCGCACCCTCGGCCAGCGGCACTTCGACGTGCAGGTCATGGGCGGCGCGGCACTGCACCTGGGCAACATCGCCGAGATGCGCACCGGTGAGGGCAAGACCCTCACCTCGACGCTGCCGGCCTACCTCAACGCGCTGTCCGGCAAGGGCGTCCACGTCGTCACGGTCAACGACTACCTGGCGCGCCGCGACGCCGAGTGGATGGGCCGGGTGCACAAGTTCCTCGGCCTGTCGGTCGGCGTCATCCTGGCCAACGAGCGGCCCGAGCAGCGCCGCCCGATGTACGCCTGCGACATCACCTACGGCACCAACAACGAGTTCGGCTTCGACTACCTGCGCGACAACATGGCCTGGGCGCGCGAGGAGCTCGTCCAGCGCGGCCACCACTTCGCGATCGTCGACGAGGTCGACTCGATCCTCATCGACGAGGCCCGCACCCCGCTGATCATCAGCGGCCCGGCCGACCAGGCGACGAAGTGGTACCAGGAGTTCGCCCGCATCATCCCGCGCCTGGTCCGCGACGTGGACTACGAGGTCGACGAGAAGAAGCGCACCGTCGGCATCACCGAGTCCGGCGTCGAGAAGGTCGAGGACCAGCTCGGCATCGACAACCTCTACGAGGCCGTCAACACGCCGCTGGTCGGCTACCTCAACAACGCGATCAAGGCCAAGGAGCTCTACCGCCGCGACAAGGAGTACGTCGTCCAGGACGGCGAGGTCCTCATCGTCGACGAGTTCACCGGCCGCATCCTGGCCGGCCGCCGCTACAACGAGGGCATGCACCAGGCCATCGAGGCCAAGGAGGGGGTGAAGATCAAGGACGAGAACCAGACGCTCGCCACGATCACCCTCCAGAACTACTTCCGCCTCTACGGCAAGCTCGGCGGCATGACCGGCACCGCGGCCACGGAGGCCGCGGAGTTCAGCCAGACCTACAAGCTCGGCGTCGTCCCCATCCCGACCAACAAGGACCCGCAGCGCGTCGACGAGGCCGACGTCGTCTACAAGACCGAGCAGGCCAAGTTCGACGCGGTCGTCGAGGACATCGCGGAGAAGAACGAGCACGGCCAGCCCGTCCTCGTCGGCACCGTCTCGGTCGAGAAGAGCGAGTACCTCTCCCAGCTGCTGACCAAGCGCGGCATCGGGCACGAGGTCCTCAACGCCAAGCAGCACGACCGCGAGGCGCAGATCGTCGCCCAGGCCGGCCGCAAGGGCGCCGTCACGGTCGCCACCAACATGGCCGGCCGCGGCACCGACATCATGCTGGGCGGCAACCCGGAGTTCATCGCCGCCGCGGAGCTGCGCGGCCGCGGGCTCTCCCCGGTCGACACCCCGGAGGAGTACGAGGCGGCCTGGTCCGAGACCCTCGCGCGCGCCGAGGCGTCGGTGAAGGCCGAGCACGAGGAGGTCGTCGAGGCCGGCGGCCTCTACGTCCTCGGCACCGAGCGGCACGAGTCGCGGCGTATCGACAACCAGCTCCGCGGCCGCTCCGGCCGTCAGGGCGACCCGGGCCTGTCGCGCTTCTACCTCTCGCTCGGCGACGACCTCATGCGCCTGTTCAACGCCGGTGCGGTCGAGTCGATCATGGACCGGCTGAACATCCCGGAGGACCAGCCGATCGAGTCGAAGATGGTCTCCCGGGCCATCCGCTCCGCCCAGACGCAGGTCGAGGCGCAGAACTTCGAGATCCGCAAGAACGTCCTGAAGTACGACGAGGTGCTCAACCGCCAGCGCACCGTCATCTACGACGAGCGCCGCAAGGTGCTCGAGGGCGCCGACCTGCACGAGCAGATCCGCAACATGCTCGACGACGTGCTCGAGGGCTACGTGCTCGCCGAGACCAGCGAGGGCTACCCCGAGGACTGGGACCTCGAGAAGCTGTGGACCGCGCTCAAGACGCTCTACCCGGTCGGGATCCCGCTCGAGGAGGTCGAGGAGGACCGCTCGATCCTGTCGACCGAGTACCTCGTCGAGGAGCTCAAGGCCGATGCCCAGTCGGCGTACGACAAGCGCGAGGCCTCGCTGGGCACCGGCCCCGAGGGCGAGCCGGTCATGCGCGAGCTCGAGCGCCGCGTGCTGCTGTCGGTCATGGACCGCAAGTGGCGCGAGCACCTCTACGAGATGGACTACCTGCAGGAGGGCATCGGCCTGCGCGCGATGGGCCAGCGCGACCCGCTGGTGGAGTACCAGCGCGAGGGCTTCGACATGTTCAACGCCATGATGGAGGCCATCAAGGAGGAGTCGGTCGGCTTCCTGTTCAACGTGGACGTGCAGGTGGAGGAGGCGACCGCCCCGCCGGTGCTGGACATGGACGCGGTCATCGCGACCGGGCCCGACCGCCGAGGGCGAGGTCATGTCCGAGCCGTTCGTCGCGCCCGACCTGGGCTCGGACGGCTCCGGCACCGGTGCGGCCTTCGACCCGCCGGTGCAGGCCCCGCCGCAGCCGGCCGTCACGCCGGTCGGCGTGGCCGGCGAGCCGGTCCCGTCGGAGGCGCCGGTCGCGTTCACCGAGCCCGCCGACGCGCCCTCCGCGCCGGCTCCCGCGCCGACGGGGAACGTGCTGCCGGCCGGGTTCGGGCGTCCCGAGCGGCCGTCGGAGCTGCAGTACACCGCCCCGGCCGTCGACGGCGAGGCCGGCCGCGACGGCGTCGTGCAGTCCACCGGCGCTTCCACCGGCACCTCGGTCGCCGGTGCGATCGACCCGGCGACCAGCCGCAACGCCCCGTGCCCGTGCGGCTCGGGCAAGAAGTACAAGCGCTGCCACGGGGACCCGCGCAACGCCTCCTGATCGCGGGTCAGAGGCCGAGCAGCTCGGTGCAGCACCAGCGTCCGCCCACGCCCTCCAGCCGGAGGGCGAGGGCGGACGCTCGCGTTCCGCGGAAGACGGTCGCCGCCACCTCGGCGACGCCCTCGGGGCGGGCCTGCACGTGCACGCTGCGCACGGCCCGTCCGGTCGGCCGCGCCCCGGTCGCCCTGGGGCGCGCGGCGACGTAGCGCTGCAGCCGGGCGTACAGCTCGGGGCTGGTGTCCCGCTGCAGCTGGCCGACGGGGCGCACGCCGCCGAGCACCTCGAGCAGCCGCTGGACCAGGGCGTGCGCGAACGGCCGGGGCGGCGACAGGTCGTCCAGCGGGGTCCTCGGCGGGCCCCAGCCGGGGTCCGGCTCGTCGTCCACCACCGTGGGGACGAGCCGCAGGGGCAGCCGCGGCGCGGTGAGCGGGACGGGTGCGGTCCGCAGGCGGACGGTCCCGGGCGGGAGCTCGTCGTCGTACGGCGGCTCGGACACCGGCGCAGGCACCAGGCGGAGTCGGCGGGGCGGCTGGAGCAGGGCCTCGGGCGAAGCGGCGGACACGGGTCTCCTCGGAGGTGGGGGCTAGCGGGGCGGGGTGAGGGCGGTGCCGGGGCGGAGCAGGTCGGGGTCGTCGCCGACCACCTCGCGGTTGGCCTGCCACCAGCGCGGCCAGGCCGCGGCGACGCGGGCGGGGGTGGCGGTGTCGCCGAGGGCGGCGGCGGCCAGCGACCAGAGGGAGTCGCCGGGGCGGACGACGACGGTGGCGCGCTGCAGCGTCGCGGCTCCCCGGGGTGGGCCCGGGTCGGTGGCCGGGGTGCGGCGTGCGTCGGCAGGGCGAGGTGGCGGGTCGTCGGCGGAGCGTGCGGTCGGTACGTCGGCGGGGCGGTGCGGTGGCTCGGGGGAGTGGGTGCTCGCGTCCTCGGCGGCGCGGTGCTCTGGGTCGGGGGACCGGGGGTCCGCCTCCTCGGCGGGGCGGTGCTCCGGCTCGGCGGGCAGGCGCGGCCAGTCCAGGTCCGGCCAGGCAGCGGGCGCCGCGTCCAGCACCGGCACGTCCAGCACCGGGACGTCCAGCGACGGGACGGACGCGTCAGCGGCGCGGTGCGGTGCGGACGCGGGCCGTCCGGTTGAGCGGTCCGGGGCGGCGGCGGCCGGGCCGGCGACGGAGCCGACCACCAGCCCCACCCCGAGGCCGACGGCGAGCGCTCGGCGCAGGGCCGCCGGCGCGACCGCGCGGGCCACCAGGCCGAGCAGGCGGCCGAGCGCCCCGGGCGCCCGGCTCCCGAGCACCAGCAGGACGACGCAGAGCAGGTAGCTCGCGCCGGCCCAGGCGAGCAGGGCGGTCAGGGCGACCACCGGTGCGGTCGGGTCCGTGGCGGCGGCGGGGTGCCGCAGGACCGCCAGGGCGGCGGCCGGGTGCGGAGCGGCGACGAGCAGCGCCGACAGGGCGGCAGCCCGCCGAGCGCCGTACCGCGTGTCGTCGCCATGCTCCGCCTCTACTGCTCGTAACGTGCGTTTGCTTGTGTTTGCGTTCGTACACGTCCGGGTGAACGACGGTCAAGGGAGGGGACGGGCTGTGGACAGGCGCGGCAGAGTGCGCGGATGAGGTGGACCGCGCTCTTCGCCGACCTGGAGGCGCAGGCCGAGGCGCTGGACGCCGCCGAGCTCGAGGGCGAGCTGCGCGACCGCACGCGCCGTGAGCACGCCCTGCTCCGCCTGGTCGACCGGCTGGCCGGCGCGGTCGGCGCGCCGCTGCAGCTCCACGTGCTCGGCGCCGGCCGGTTCGCGGGGGTGCTGGTCGAGGCGGGCGTCGACTGGTTGCTGCTGGAGGAGACCGGTCGGCGTGAGGCGCTCGTGCCGACCGCAGCCGTCCTGTCGGTGGCCGGGCTCGGACGCCGGTCAGCCACCCCGGGTGCGGAGGGCGAGGTCGGGCGCCGGCTCGACCTGCGCTGGGCGCTGCGGGCGCTGGCGCGCGACCGCACCGGGGTCCTGCTCGTGCTGCGCGACGGCAGCACGCTGGCCGGCACGCTGGACCGGGTCGGCGCCGACCACCTCGAGCTGGCCGAGCACCCCGCCGGCGAGGCGCGGCGGGCCGCCGGCGGTCACCGGCGTGCGGCTGGTGCCGCTCGAGGCCCTCGCCGTCGTGCGGAGCGCCTGAGGCGGTCAGTCCTGGGGGACCGGCTCCTCGTCGCGACCCAGCGGGTGGGTGCTGACGAAGGCGCGGGTCTCCGCGTAGCAGCGCTGGATGTAGTCCTCCAGCTGCGACCGCTCGACCCGCCACTGGCCGCGGCCGCCGATCTTGATGGCGGGCAGCTCGCCGCTGCGCACCAGGGCGTACGTCTGGCTCGCGCTGATGTTGAGGATCTCCGCGACGTCGGACAGCTGCAGGAAGCGCGCTGCCGCTCCGGATCCGGGCACGCCGCCTCCTCGCGGCTCGGACGGGCGCGCTGCGGCGGGCGCCGGCGCGTCCGTGCGTCGGGTGGTGCTGACCGCACAGTCTGGCACTGGTGCCGGCGGAGGCGTGCACTCGTCCACAGGCGGGTGCGGTCGCGTCGGTTCACCCGGGTGGCCTGTGGACGACGCGTGCGGCTGTCGCGTCCGTGCGCCACGATGCCGCGCATGACGGACACCTCGGGCGTGGCGCCGGCCTCGCCGTCGGCCGGGCGGCTCGCGCCGCCGCGCTGGCTGGACGCCCGGCTCGTGGTCGGCGTGCTGCTGGTCCTCGTCAGCGTGGTCGTCGGCGCGCGCGTCCTGTCGGCCGCCGACCGGTCCGAAGCCGTCTGGTCGACCACCCGCGAGCTGGCGCCCGGGACGGTGCTCACGGAGGCGGACCTGCGCCGGACGTCCGTGCGGCTGTTCGCCAGCGCCCCTCGCTACCTGGCCGGCGACGGCCCGGTGCCCACCGGCTACGTCCTGCGCCGGGGCCTCGGCGCCGGGGAGCTCGTGCCCGAGTCGGCGCTGCGCCCGCCGCAGCAGGCCGCGGCGTTCCGGCAGGTGGCCCTCAACGTCGGGCGGGGCCACTGGCCGCCGTCCCTGCAGGCCGGGCAGCAGGTCGACGTCTACGTGACGGTCGAGGGCGCAGGCGCCGCGTCCGGCCCCAGCGCTGCCCCGGCCCCCGGCGGGACCCGCCTCGTCCTGGCCGCCGTGCCGGTCGCCGCGGTGCCGCGGGTGGACGAGTTCGGGGGCGGCGGTGACCAGCAGCAGGTCGTCCTCACCGTGCCGGCCGCCTCGGCGCTCGCGCTGGTGCGGGCCCAGGCCGAGGGCAGCGTCGACCTGGTCCGGCTGCCCCAGCCGGTCGAGCCCGCTGCGTCCGCTGCGGCCGGGCCGGCGGAGTAGTGCGCGTCCCCGTCCTGACCGCGGTGAGCGACGCGGTCTGGGAGGCCGAGCTCGTCGGGGCGCTGGAGCGCGGCGAGCTGAGCGTGGCGGTGGTCCGCCGCTGCGTCGACCTGGCCGACCTGCTCGCGACCGCGGCGACCGGCCAGGCCCGAGCAGCCCTGCTCTCGGCCGACCTGCGCCGCCTCGACCGCGATGCGCTCGTGCGCCTGGCCCTGTCCGGCGTCGCCGTCGTCGGGCTGGTCGTGCCCGGCGACGAGGACGCGGAGCGGCGGCTGCGCCAGCTCGGGGTGCAGACGGTGCTCGCGGCCGACTCGGCACCGGCCGACATCGCCGCGGCGGTGCTGGAGGCCGTGGCCGCGGTCGACCAGGCGTCGTCGGCGACCGGCCACGCCTACGCGGACGCGCGCGCCGCGCTCGCCGACCTGCCGCCGCCGCCCGAGCCGGTCGGCCTGCCGCAGGTCGAGCCGGGCAGCGGCCGGGTCGTCGCGGTGTGGGGGCCGACCGGTGCGCCGGGTCGCACGACCCTCGCGGTCGGCGTGGCCAGCGAGGTGGCGGGTCTGGGCCGGTCCGCCCTGCTGGTGGACGCCGACGTCTACGGCGGCGTCGTCGCGCAGGTGCTCGGGCTGCTCGACGAGGCGCCCGGGCTCGCCGCGGCCTGCCGGCTGGCGAACGCCGGGAGCCTGCAGCTGGCCGGCCTCGCCGACCTGGCCCGCAGCGTCGGCCCGGAGCTGCGCGTGCTGACCGGGATCTCCCGCGCCGACCGCTGGCCCGAGCTGCGGCCGGCCGCGGTCGAGGTCGTGCTGGAGCAGGCCCGGTCGCTGGCCGCCGTGACGGTGGTCGACTGCGGCTTCTGCCTCGAGCAGGACGAGGAGCTGGCCTACGACACCAGCGCGCCCCGTCGCAACGGGGCGACCCTGACGGTGCTCGAGCAGGCCGACGTGGTCCTCGCCGTCGGCAGCGCCGACCCGGTCGGGCTGCAGCGGCTGGTCCGGGCGCTGGCCGAGCTGCGCGAGGCGCTGCCCGGCGTCGCGCCCCGGGTGGTGGTCAACCGGCTGCGCTCGACCGCCGTGCCCGGTGACGCGGAGGCCGAGGTGCGCGCCGCGCTCGCCCGCTACGCCGGCGTCGAGGACGTGGCGTTCGTGCCCGCCGACGTGCCGTCCTTCGACGCCGCGCTCGCCGCCGGCCGCACGCTCGCGGAGGCGGCCCCCGCCTCGCCGGCCCGGGCGGCGTTCACGGCGCTGGCCGCCGACCTCGCCGGAGTGCGACTGTCGCGGCCGAGGCGCCGGCGCCTGCTGAGCCGCCGCTGAGCCGCCCCCGGACAGGGTCCGGACAGCACAGGGCCCGGGCGGCCTGCGCCGCCCGGGCCCCGTGACCGAGCGGACTCAGCCGCGCGTGTACTTCCCGAGCTCCTGGCGGGCGACGGTGCGCACGTGCACCTCGTCGGGCCCGTCGGCCAGGCGCAGGGTGCGCAGGCCGGCCCACATGCGGGCCAGCGGGAAGTCGTCGCTCACGCCGCCGCCGCCGTGCACCTGGATGGCGCGGTCGAGCACGTTGAGCGCGGCCCGCGGCGCGATGACCTTGATCTGGGCGATCTCCGAGCGGGCGCCCTTGGCGCCGACCTTGTCGATGAGGTCGGCGGTCTTGAGCACCATGAGGCGGGCCTGGTCGATCTCCATCCGCGACTCGGCGATCTGCTGGCGCACGACGCCCTGCTTGGCCAGCTCCTGGCCGAAGGCGACGCGCGAGAGGGCCCGCTCGCACATGAGCTTGAGCGCGCGCTCCGCGACGCCGATGGCGCGCATGCAGTGGTGGATGCGGCCAGGGCCGAGGCGGGCCTGGGCGATCATGAAGCCGTCGCCCTCGTTGGCCACCAGGTTGGTCGCCGGGACGCGCACGTCGGTGAAGCGGACCTCGCAGTGGCCGTGCTGGTCGTGGTAGCCGAAGACCGGCAGCGCGCGGACGACCTCGACACCGGGGGTGTCCATCGGCACGAGCACCATCGACTGCTGCCGGTGCGTCGTCTCCTCCAGGTTCGTCTTGCCCATGACGATCATGATCTTGCAGCGCGGGTCGGCGGCACCGGTGATCCACCACTTGCGGCCGTTGATGACGTAGTCGTCGCCGTCCCGCTCGATCCGGGTGGCGATGTTGGTCGCGTCCGAGGAGGCGACGTCGGGCTCGGTCATCGCGAAGGCGGAGCGGATCTCGCCGTCGAGCAGCGGCTGCAGCCAGGTCGTCTTCTGCTCCGGGGTGCCGAACATGTGCAGCACCTCCATGTTGCCCGTGTTCGGCGCGTCGCAGTTGATCGCCTCGGGCGCGATGTGGCCGGACCAGCCGGTGATCTCGGCGAGCTGGCCGTACTCGAGCACGCTCAGCCCCGAGACGTCGGGCAGGAACAGGTTCCACAGCCCGCGCTCGCGGGCCTCGACCTTCAGCTCCTCGACGACCGGCGGGACCGTGTTGTCGTCCGGCCCCTTCTCGCGGCGGTAGTCCTCGTAGGCCTGCTCGGCCGGGAGGATCCGGGTGTCCATGAAGTCCTGCATGCGGCCGAGGTAGTCCTTGGCCTTCTCCGAGGTCTCGAAGTCCACGTGGTGCCCTTCTGGGTCGTTGCTCGACGGTTGCCGTTGCAGGCAGTGTGCCCCGCGACACAGCAGGCCGGCCATCCGGGCCAGGGCCGCGTACGGGCCTAGGCTCGCCGCGTGAGGATCCCGTCCGGCGACCTGGCTCCCGCGCGGCGCCGACGCCGCCGGTACGGCCGCCGCCGCCGGACCGGGCCCGTCCTGCTCGTGCTCGCGCTGCTGGTCGCGCTCGGCGGCGGCGCCTGGCTGCTGCAGCGCGACGACGAGTCGGCCGGCCAGCGCCTGGCGCAGAGCCGCTGCCCCACGCCGGCGGTCCGGGCCGCCGCGGCCGCCGCGCCCGTCCCGCTGCCCGCCCCGGGCCAGGTGCGCTTCGCGATCTTCAACGGCACCGGCCGCAACGGCCTGGGTCGCACCGTCGGGGACGCGCTGGCCGCCCGCGGCTTCGCGGTGACGGGGACGGGCAACGCGCCCGGCCCGCTCGCCGGTCCGGCGCAGGTCCGCTTCGGGCCGCAGGGGCGGCAGGGCGCCACGCTGCTCGCCGCCCACGTCCTGGGCGCGCAGCTGCGCCCCGTCCCGGCGCTGCCCCCGGCACCGTGCAGCTCTACCTCGGCAGCGCGTTCGTGCGGGTGAGCACCCCGGCGGAGGTGGCCGCCCGCGTGAAGGCGATGGCTGCCCCGAAGCCGGCCGCCAAGCCCACGCCGAAGCCCGCGCCGAAGCCGACGGCCAAGGCCCCGACGGCCGCTGTCCCGTGCCGCTGAGGGCGCTGGTCGTCGACGACGCCGGCGTGCTCTCGGGCACCCGCGAGCCGCTGACCGGTGTCGTGCGCGAGGCCCGCGCTGCCGGCCTCGCCACCGCGGTGCTGTCCAACGCCGACGGCCGGCCTCGTCCGGCCCTCACCGAGCTGGTCGACCTGGTGGTCCTGTGCGGCAGCGACGCGCTGCGCAAGCCTGACCCGGCCGTCTTCCGGTCGGTGGCCGAGCGGCTGGGCGTCGCGCCGCAGGAGTGCGTCTTCGTCGACGACCTGGCCGTCAACGTCCGCGGCGCGGTGACGGCCGGCATGGTCGGGGTCGTGCACCGCGACCTGGCCACGACCACCGAGGAGCTGCGCGTCCTGCTGGACCTGTCCGCCGGGTGAACCGCCGCTCACCCTTGTGCTTCCATGCGGGTCCCCGACGTGAGGTGTCCCGTGGTCGACCGGCTGAGCAGCCTGGACGTCTCCTTCCTGTACATGGAGACGCCCACCACCGCCATGCACGTCGGCGGGGTGACCGTCTTCCAGCCGCCCGAGACCGGCTTCGACCACTCCCGGCTCGTCGAGCTGATCAGCCAGCGGATCGCCCTCGTCCCGCGCTACCGCCAGAAGGTGCGCTTCGTCCCCGGCCGCATCGCGAACCCGGTCTGGGTGGACGACGTCGACTTCGACGTCACCTATCACGTCCGCCGCAGCGCGCTGCCCCGGCCGGGCACCGACGCGCAGCTGCGGGAGCTGGTCGGCCGCCTGATGAGCCGGCAGCTCGACCGCAACCGCCCGCTGTGGGAGATCTACCTCGTCGAGGGGCTCGAGGGCGGCAAGGTCGGCATCATCACCAAGACCCACCACGCCCTGGTCGACGGCGTCTCGGCGGTCGACATCGGCACGGTGATCCTCGACATCACCGCCGAGCCGCGCGAGGTCGAGGCCGACGACTGGCGCCCCCGCCGCAGCCCCGGCGCGCTGGGCCTGGTCGGTGCCGCCGTCAGCGACCTGGTCAAGACGCCGACCCACGCGGTCGAGGCGGCCCGCAGCGCGGTGGTGGACGTACGCGCCACCGCCGACAAGGCGACCGCCCTGGCGACCGGCGTGCTGTCCAGCGTGCGGACCATCGCCCGGCCGGCTCCCGACACCCCGCTCAACGTGCGGATCGGCGAGCAGCGCCGCTTCGGCATGGCCAAGACCGAGCTCGACGACTACAAGCGCGTCCGCAAGAGCCACGGCGGCACCGTCAACGACGTCGTGCTCGCGACCGTCGCCGGCGCGCTGCGGACCTGGCTGCTCACCCGCGGCGAGGCGGTCAACCCGACCACGGTCGTGCGCGCCATGGTCCCGGTCTCGATCCGCGCCGACGCCCAGAAGGGCGAGCTCGGCAACCGGGTGTCGTCGTACTTCGTCGACCTGCCCGTCGGCGAGGGCAACCCGGTGATGCGGCTGCACCAGGTGAGCTTCGCGATGCGTGGGCACAAGGAGAGCGGGCAGAGCGTCGGCGCGGACGCGCTGGTGCAGCTGTCCGGCTTCGCTCCGCCGACGATCCACGCCCTGGGCGCCCGGGTCGCCAGCGGCTTCACCCGACGACTCTTCAACCTGGTGGTCACCAACGTGCCCGGTCCGCAGTTCCCGCTCTACGCCGCAGGCGCGCGCATGCTCGAGATGTACCCCGTGGTCCCGCTCGCGCTGGGTCAGGCGGTGTCGGTGGGCCTGACGTCGTACGACGGCGGCGTCTACTACGGCCTCAACGCCGACCGCGACGCGATGCCCGACATCGACGTGCTGGCCGGCTGCCTCGAGGAGTCGCTCGCCGAGCTGGTCGGGACGGTGGCCTGATGGCAGGCCGCGGTCTGGTCCTCGGAGCCGGCGGCGTCCTCGGCGCCGCCTGGACCATCGGTGCCCTGGCCGCGCTGCAGGACAGCGACGGCTGGGACCCGCGCGAGGCCGACGTCCTGGTCGGCACCTCCGCCGGCTCGGTGCTCGCCGGCGCGCTCGGCTGCGGCGTGCCCGTCGAGACCCTGCTGCACCACCAGCAGGGGATCGTCGTCGAGGGCGACCCGCGCATCGACTACGACCACGACGCGTCGGGCGCGCTGCCGCCCCTGCCGCGCCCGGGCATCGGCTCGGCCCGCGGCGTGCTGAGCAGCGCGCTGCACCCGTGGCGGGTCACCCCGATGGCCGCGCTGTCCGCCGTGCTGCCGCAGGGCCGGGGGAGCCTGGAGCCGGTCGGCCAGCTCGTCGACGGCGTCTGCCCGCCCGGCGAGTGGGCCCCGCACCCGCAGACGTGGATCGTGTCGATGGACTACGACACCGGCCGCCGCGTGCCGTTCGGCAGGGCCAGCGCGCCTCGGGCAGCGCTGCGCGACGCCGTCATGAGCTCGTGCGCGATCCCCGGCTGGTACGCCCCGGTGAAGATCGGCGGCCGCCGCTACGTCGACGGCGGCGCCTGCTCGCCGACGTCGGTCGACATCGTCCGCTCGCTCGAGCTCGACGAGGTCGTGGTGCTCTCGCCGATGACCTCGCTGGACTACGACACGCCCGTCACCGTCGCCGGGCGGCTGGAGCGCCGGTTCCGCCGCCTGGTCACGCGTCGCCTGGTCGCCGAGGTGAAGAAGGTCGCCGCCACCGGCACGAAGGTCACGCTGCTGCACCCCGGCGCGGAGGACCTCGACGCGATCGGCGCCAACCTCATGGACCCGCGCCGGCGCGAGCGCGTCCTGCAGACGTCACTGCGCACGTCGGCCGCGTCGCTGCGGGCGTCCCGCCTGGCCGCCGTCGGCTGACGTGCGCGTCTACCTCCCCTCGACCCTGCCCGCCCTGCGCCGCCTGCTCGACACGGGCAGCCTCGGTGACCCGCCGCTGCCCGCCTACGCCGTGACCGGTGCGCTGCGGGAGTGGTACGCCGAGGGCGACGAGGAGGAGCTGGAGTACGCCGCGCTGTCGCTCGCCGCCCGGGCGTCCGTGCGGCTGCTCGACGTCGACCCCGACGCACCCCGGCGACGCGTCGTGGTGGCGGCCGACGTCGACGACGTCGAGCCCGTCCCGGACGTCGACCGGGCCGCGGTGAAGGTGCGCCAGGACGTGCCGATGCGGCTGGTCCGGGCGGTGCACGTCGACGACCCGGCCGCGGAGGCCGACGTGGCCGCGGCCGCCGACGCGGTGGTCGAGGCCGACCTCGGCGGCGAGGACGCCGCCTTCCGGGTCGAGCAGGCCGAGGGCCACGAGCTGCAGTGGTACGCCACCCAGGAGATCGGCCCGCTGCTCGAGCTGTCGTGACTCCCAGGATGCTCGCGTAGCGTGAACTGATGGGACGACCGAGCTGGCGCTGGGCCGCGACCGCGGCACTGCTCGCGTGCCTCGTCGCGCTGCCGGCCCTCGCCGGCCTGCTGCCGTCCTCGGCGGCCGGGTCGTCCTCGCCGGCGCAGCTGCTGGCCCTCGTGCAGCGCTCCGACGCGGTCGCCTGGTCCGGCTACGGGACCAGCAACGGCACGCTGGCGCTGCCCGACATCAGCGAGCTCAGCACGCTGCCCGAGCTGGCCGGTGGCAGCTCGCGCACCCGGGTGTGGTGGCGCGGGCCGACCACCTGGCGCGTCGACAGCCTGACCGCGGTGGGGGAGAGCGACGTCGCTGCCGACCCCGGCGGGGTGTGGCAGTGGGAGTCGGCCGACCGCCTCGCCACCCGGGTCGAGGGCGACCCGGCGGTGCGGCTGCCGCGGGCGACCGACCTGGTGCCGCCGGTGCTCGGGCGCCGGCTCGCCCGCACCCCCGGCGTGCAGGTCCAGGCGCTGCCCGACCGGCGGGTCGCGGGCCGCGGCGCCGCGGGGCTCCGCCTGCTGCCGCCGGACCCGGGGACGACGACCGTCTCCTCGGTCGACCTCTGGGTCGAGCCGCGCACCGGCCTGCCGCTCCGCGTCGAGGTGGTCGCCCGCGGCCAGGACCGCCCGTCGCTCACCACCGTCCTGCTCGACCTGTCGCTGACCGCGCCGCCGCTCGAGCGCACCGCCTTCCGCCCGCCCCCGACGGCGACCGTGTCCGTGGTCGACGCGCCCGACGTGGCCACCGCCGTCGACCGCTACGCGCCGTTCGAGCTGCCCGACACCCTGGCCGGGCTGCCCCGCCGCGAGCGGGTCGGCGGGCTCGGCGAGCCGGGCGGCGGCGTCGCGACGTACGGCGACGGGTTCACCGCCCTGGTGCTGCTGCCGCTCGAGCGCGACCTCGGCCGGCGGGTGCTGCGCGGGCTGGACCCGGACGACGACGACGGCCTCGCGGCCACGACGACCCCGCTGGTGACGGCGGGCGTCGTGCGCATCCGCCGGCTCGGCTGGTTCCTGCTGGCCGGGACCGTCCCCCGCTCGGTCCTCGACGAGGCGATGGCCGCTGTCGTGGCCGACCCCCCGGCGCGTGTCCGTTGATCCGTACGCACGCCCTGGTCAAGAGGTACGGCGCCCTCACCGCCGTCGACGGCGTCGACCTCGACGTCCGCGAGGGTGACCGCTACGGCTTCCTCGGGCCCAACGGGTCCGGCAAGACGACGACGGTCCGGATGCTGCTCGGCCTGGTGCTGCCGACGTCCGGCACCTTCGAGCTGCTGGGCAGCCGCAAGCCGCAGGCGGTGCTGCCGCAGGTCGGCGCGCTGGTCGAGGGGCCGGCGTTCTACGGCCACCTCTCCGGCCGGCGCAACCTCGTCCTCAACGACGCGGCCGGCGGCGCGCCCCGGCCGGGGCGGGCCGGGCGGGTCGACGACGCGCTCGAGCAGGTCGGCCTGGCCGGCGTCGGCTCGCGGCCGGTCAAGGCGTACAGCCTCGGCATGCGCCAGCGCCTCGGCCTGGCCGCGGCGCTGCTGCGCCGGCCCCGCCTGCTGGTGCTGGACGAGCCGACCAACGGCCTGGACCCGCAGGGCATCCGCGAGGTGCGCGACCTCCTGCTCGAGCTGAACGCGGCCGGCACCACCGTCTTCCTGTCCAGCCACCTGCTGGCCGAGGTCGAGCAGCTCTGCGACCGGGTCGGGGTCATCGACCGCGGCCGGCTCGTGGTGCAGGAGTCGCTGTCGACGCTGCGGGCGCCGACCGGCCGGACCGAGGTGGAGAGCCCGGACGCCTACCTCGCCGCCCAGCTGCTCGGCTCCCGGGTCGAGGAGGTCGACGGCATGCGCCTGCTCGTGCGCGACGACGACCCGGCCGCCCTCAACGCGCAGCTGGTCCGCGCCGGGGTCCGCGTGCGTGCGCTCGGTCCGGAGCGACGGACCCTGGAGGACGCCGTGCTCGAGGTGACCTCGGCCGGCTCGGACCGCGTGACCCGTCCGGACACCACCGTCGAGGAGCTGAGCGCGTGATCGCCGTCGAGCTGAGCAAGCTGCTGCGGCGGCCCCGGACCTGGGTGAGCATCTTCCTGCTCGTGCTGCTGCCGACGGTCGTCGCCGTGTTCCTGTCCGTCAGCGAGGTCGCGCCCCGGCCCGGCACCGGCCCGGCGTTCCTGTCGGCCGTGCTGACCAACGGCGCGCTCTACCCGGCGGCGGCGCTGGCCATCGTGCTGCCGCTGTTCCTGCCCGTCGCCGTGGCAGTCATCGCCGGGGACGCCGTGGCGGGGGAGGCGCAGTCCGGCACGCTGCGCTACCTGCTGATCCGCCCCGTCGGCCGCACCCGCCTGCTCGTCGCCAAGCTCATCTCGGTGGTCGCCTACACGATGCTCGCGGTCGTCATCGTGGCTGTCGTGTCCTACGTCGTGGGCACCCAGCTGTTCGGCAGCGGCCCGTTGCCCAGCACGTCCGGCACGACCCTGTCGACCCAGCAGGCGACCCTGCGGCTGGTGCTGGCGGTGCTGTACGTCGGCTGGTCGATGCTCGGCGTCGCCGCGGTCGCGCTGTTCCTGTCGACGCTGACCGACTCGCCGCTGGCCGCCGCCCTGGGCGCCATCGCGCTGCTCGTGACCAGCGGGGTGCTCGTCGGGCTGGACGCCGCCGCGTCGGTCCGGCCCTACCTGCCGACGCGCTACTGGCTGGCGTTCGTCGACCTGTTCCGCGACCCCGTCCTCTACCGCGACCTGGTGCGCGGCACCCTGCTGCAGGGCGTCTACGTGCTCGGCTTCCTCACCGCCGCCTGGGCCAACCTCATGACCAAGGACATCACGAGCTAGGCAGCAGGTGCGAGAGCGCCAGGTCGGCGTAGAGCGCCGCGCCGTCGGACAGCACCGCGTCGTCGAAGGCGGCCAGCGGCGAGTGGTTGAAGGGCGCGGTCGCCGGGTCGCCGCCGGGCGGGCGTCGCGCCGAGGAACACCATCGCGCCGGGGACGGCCTGCAGCACGCGGGAGAAGTCCTCCGACCCGGTCAGCGGGTTGGGCAGCTCGACGTAGCGGTGCTCGCCGAAGCGCTCCCGGGCGAGCTCGGCGACGTGGGCGGCGCGGCCCGCGTCGTTCGTGGTCAGCGGGAACAGCTCGGTCGCCGAGACCTCGACCTCCAGGCCGTGCGCGGCCGCGACCCCGCGCACGACCCGGACCGTCTCGGTGAGCAGCCGGTCCTGCGCCGCGGTGGAGAACGACCGCAGCGTCGCCTCGAAGACCGCGGTGTCGGGGATGACGTTGTGCGCCGTGCCGGCGTGGAACTGCCCGACCGTCAGCACCACCGGGTCGAAGACGTCGAAGGTGCGGGTCACGAAGGTCTGCAGCGCGCCGACCATCTCGCAGGCCGCGGGCACCGGGTCCTTGGCGCGGTGCGGCGTCGCGCCGTGCCCACCGGCGCCGTGCACCGTCACGTGCAGCACCGCGGCGGCCGACATGAGCGGCCCCGGGCGGGTGGCGAAGAGCCCGGCCGGCAGGGTCGAGGACGTCACGTGCATCGCGTACGCCGCGTCGACCGGGCGCCCCGCCGCCTGCAGGACGCCCTCCTGCAGCATGTGCGCGGCGCCGTCGTAGCCCTCCTCGCCGGGCTGGAACATGAAGACCACGTCGCCGTGCAGCGACCCCTGCTGGGCGGCCAGCTCGCGGGCGGCGCCGACCAGCATCGTGGTGTGCAGGTCGTGCCCGCAGGCGTGCATCGCGTCGCCGGCGGAGGCGTACGGCAGGCCGGTCCGCTCGACCACCGGCAGCGCGTCCATGTCGGCCCGCAGCAGCACGACGGGGCCCGGGGCGGAGCCGCGCAGCACGGCCGTCACCGACGTGGTCGACGAGCCCTGTGCGACCTCGAGCGGCAGCCCGTCGAGGGCGGCGAGCACCTTCTCCTGCGTGCGCGGGAGGTCCAGGCCGACCTCGGGGTCGGCGTGCAGGGAGCGGCGCAGGCGTACGAGGTCGTCCTGCTGGTCGATCGTCATGCGTCGAACGTAGACCCGGCGTCAGCCGCCCGTGGGAGCTCCGGGACCGTTCACCGGGCAGGCCCGCGGCACCTGCATCGTGTCGGCGGACAGCGCCTGCAGGACGACCGCCTGCACCCGCGGGTCGCGCGGCAGCGTGCCGTGGTTGACCACCGCGCCGGGGCACAGCTGCTGCACGACGACGGCGATCGCGCCGCCCAGGCGGGCCGAGTCGGGCGGCGTGACGACGGTGTCCTGGTCGGTCCACAGCGACAGCCACTCCGGGCCGGCGGGCGTCTCGTCGCCCTCGTTGAGCTCGGCGAGCAGCAGGCTGCTCGGGGCCAGCTGCTGGCAGGCCAGCGGGCAGGCTCCGGGCGCCAGCGCGATGCCGAGGGCGGCCAGCTGCGTGCCGTGGTGCGGTGCGCCCAGGGTGACGATGCGGCGGGCCTTCGCGGCCCCGCCCTCGTCGGCCCACAGCCGGGCGACCACCCCGCCGGCGCTGTAGCCGACGACGTCCACCGACGGCGCGCCGGCCGCGATCGCCGCGTCGGCCGCCTCGCCGAGCGCGGCCGCGGAGGCGCGCAGGTCGCCGCGGCCGTCACCGGGGACCGGCACCACCTGGGCCTGCCGGCCGGCGTCGCGCAGCCGCTCCGCCAGCACCTGCAGGCCCGTCGTCGAGCCGCCGTAGCCGGGCACGAGCAGCACCGGGCCGGGCTCGTCCTGGGCCACCGCGAGGACCGCGGGCGCGGCGTCGTCGTGGAGCACGCGCACGAGCAGCAGGGACACCAGGCCGACGGCGACGAGCAGCGCGAGGCCCTGCAGCAGCAGGCGGCGCGCGGGGCTCACCGGCGGCGCTCGGGGTGTGGCACGGTGGACAGCATCGTCGACCCGACGATCGCGAGCACCCTGGAGTTCCCGTGCTGGACGCCCTCACGTCCGTCCCGCTCCCGGTCAACGAGCCGGTCCGCTCCTACGCGCCGGGCAGTCCGGAGCGCGCGTCGCTGCAGTCCCGGCTCGCCGCGGTGGCCGACGACCGGCTCGACCTGACCATGACGATCGCCGGCGTCGAGCGCCCGGGAGCGGGCGAGGCGATCGACGTGGTGCAGCCGCACCGCCACCGCGCCGTGCTCGGCACCACCCGCGAGGCCGGCGACAAGGACGTGCAGGACGCCGTCGACGCGGCGCTGGCCGCCGCTCCCGCCTGGCGGGCGACGTCGTACGACGACCGCGCCGGCGTGCTGCTGCGCGCCGCCGAGCTGCTCGCCGGCCCGTGGCGCGACGTGCTCAACGCCGCGACGGTGCTGGGGCAGAGCAAGACCGTCTACCAGGCCGAGATCGACAGCGCCTGCGAGCTCATCGACTTCCTGCGCTTCAACGTGGCCTTCGGCGCGCAGGTGCTCGCCGAGCAGCCGGTGTCGAGCCCCGGGGTGTGGAACCGCATGGACCACCGCCCGCTGGAGGGCTTCGTCCTCGCGATCACGCCGTTCAACTTCACCGCGATCGCCGCCAACCTCCCGCTGGCGCCCGCGCTGATGGGCAACACCGTCGTCTGGAAGCCGTCGCCGACCCAGCAGCTCGCCGCCCACTGGACGATGCGCCTGCTCGAGGCCGCCGGACTGCCGCCCGGTGTCATCAACATGGTCACCGGCTTCGGCAGCAGCGCGGCGGTCGCGGTCGAGCACCCGCAGCTGGCCGGCATCCACTTCACCGGCTCGACCCGGACCTTCCAGCACCTGTGGCAGCAGGTCGGCGCGCGGATCGGCAGCTACCGCACCTACCCGCGGCTGGTCGGCGAGACCGGCGGCAAGGACTTCGTCCTGGCCCACCCGTCCGCCGACCCGCTCGCGCTCGAGGTCGCGCTGGTCCGCGGCGCCTTCGAGTACCAGGGGCAGAAGTGCTCGGCCGCGTCCCGGGCGTACGTCCCCCGCTCGCTCTGGGAGGGCGGCCTGCGCGACGGGCTGGCCGACCGCACGCGCTCCCTGTCGTACGGCGACCCGACCGACCTGCGCCACTTCGGCGGCGCGGTGATCGACCGGCGGGCGTTCGACCGGCTGGCCGGCGTGGTGCGCAGCGCGGCGCAGGACCCGGGCCTCGAGGTGCTCGCCGGCGGGACCGCCGACGACGCCGAGGGGTTCTTCGTCGCGCCGACGGTGCTGGTCGCCGGCGACCCGCGGCACGACGCGATGCTGACGGAGTACTTCGGTCCGGTGCTCACCGTGCACGTCTACGACGACTGGGACGAGGCGCTGCACCTCACCGACGAGACGGCGCCCTACGCCCTGACCGGCGCCGTCTTCGCGCAGGACGCCTACGCGGTGGCCGAGGCGACCGAGCGGCTGCGCTTCTCGGCCGGCAACTTCTACGTCAACGACAAGCCGACCGGCGCGGTCGTCGGGCAGCAGCCCTTCGGCGGCGCCCGGGCCAGCGGCACCAACGACAAGGCCGGCTCGGTGCTCAACCTGCTGCGCTGGACGAGCCCGCGCACGCTCAAGCAGACGTTCGTGCCGGCGACGGACCACCGCTACCCGCACATGGAGCGCGGCTAGGGGCCGTACCAGCCGACGACGTCCGCGACGACGTACGGCCGGCCGCCGCTGCTGAAGGCGCTGACGCTGCCGTCGCGGCCGACCTGCGCCCAGACCGGCGCGGGGACGACCTCGCCGCGCCCGTGGTCCAGGCTGCTCGTCGCCGGCCGGGTCGTGCCGGTCGGGGAAGACGGTGAGGTAGCCGGCGCCCGCCGCGTCGGTCACCGTGACGTTCAGGGCGACCGCCGTGACGCCGGACGCCGGGACGCCGCCGTGGCCCAGCACCGGGATGCGGTAGCTGGTGCCCGGCGCGACCGGTGTGCGCGGCCGGCTGTCGGCGATGCGCGCCGGCGTGAGCGCCCGGAACGTGCTGCCCGTCGTGCCGAACCAGCCGACGACGTCGGCCACGACGTACGGGCTGCCGGCGCTGCTCCACACGCTGATCCGGCCACCGCGGCCGACCGGGACGACGGCGAGGTTGGACGACGGCAGGCCGGCCCGGTGGTTGAGGGTGCTGGTGGCGGGGCGGGCCGCCCCGGTCGGCCAGGCGGTGAGGTAGCCGCCGGCACGGGAGGCCGTCGCGGTCAGGTCGACCACCACGGCGCGGGCGCCGGCCGGGACGCCGGCCCGGCCGGTGACCGGGACCTCGACGGCGGTGCCGGGGCGCACCGGGCTGGACGGCCGGGTGTCGAGCAGCCGGGCCTGGGGGACGGCGTTGTAGCGCAGCCCGCCCGACCCCGGGCCGTACCAGCCGACCACGTCCGCCAGGACGTACGGGCTGCCCGCGCTGCTGGCGATGCTGACCCGGCCGCCGCTGCCGAGCCGGGCCACGACGAGGTTGGCGACCACCTGCCCGGCGGCGTAGTTCAGGCTGGAGGAGGTCGGGCGGGCGCTGCCGGCGGGGTAGGCGGAGAGGTAGCCGCCGCCCACGGAGTTCGTGGCGGTGAGGTTGAGCAGCACGCCGGTGACGCCGCTGGCCGGGACCCCGCCGCGGCCGAGCACCGGCAGCTCGACCGCCGTGCCGGGGCGGACCGGCGTGCGCGGCCGGGTGTCGAGCAGCCGGGTCGGCGTGACCGGGTGGAACAGCTGGCCCGGGGTGGTCACCGGCACGGTCGGCGCGGCGGTGCGCGGCGTCGAGGGGGTGGGCGTCGGCGGCCGCGGCTGGGCCGGCTGCGCGGGCGTCGCGCCCGGCGGTGACGGTGACCGCGGCGGCCAGGCCGGTCGGGGGGCCCGGCTCGGAGGCGGTGTTGCCGACGACGTCCCGGGTCGGGTAGGTGCGCACCCGGTAGGTGCCGGGCCGGGTCTCCTGCGGCACCAGGACCGTCGCGCGCCAGAGCCCGTCCTGCGCGGTGCCCTGCACCCGGCGGGCGCGGGCGGCGCCGGCGCTGCGGCCGCCCTCGTCGCGCAGGTCGACCACGGGGTCGCGGGCGCCCAGCTCGTCGGTCAGGCGCAGGCCCACCGTGACGACGACCGGGCCGGTGCCGGCCGGTGCGGTGGTCGGGTTGAGGGAGACGGCCGTGACCCGCGGCGCGGCGAGGTCGGGCGCTCCGGTCGTGAAGCGGTGCGCGAGGACGACCTGGCCGGTCTCGCCGGCGAAGCCGTCCAGGGCGATGCGGTAGGTCGAGCCCGCCCGCACCGGCAGGGCGAGCGCGCTGGCGTGCGTCGTACGGCTGCCGTCGTCGTTGGCCGCGACCTTGACCAGGTCGCCGACCGCGCTGCCGGTGTAGGCGGCGAGCACGGTGTCGACGTCGTCGCCGACGACGTTGAGGGCCAGCGTGCCGTCGCGGTCGGCCGTCCAGGTCCACCAGACGGAGTGCACGGCCGGGTTGCCCGGGGCGTGGGCCGGCTCGCCCGGCTGGGCGGTGGCGCCGGTGAGGTAGGTGGCGTCGCTGCCGCGGTCGCCCTGCAGCGGGCGTGCCGCGGCGAAGGCGTCGTTGCCGGGCGGGGGCGGAGGAGGCGCGCCCCCGCCGACGAAGAGCAGGTCGGCCCGGGCCGAGCGGGCGTCGGCGACGACGCCCTTGGTGGCGGCGGCGGCCAGCCGGGCGGCGACCTGCGCCGGGGTGGCCCGCGGGTCGGCCTGCAGCAGCAGCGCGGCGGCGCCGGCGACGTGCGGGGCGGCCTGCGAGGTGCCGTCGCGCAGCTCGCTGCCGGTGTCGTCGAGCCAGCTGGCCGACCGCACCTGCACGCCCGGCGCGAACAGGTCGACGCAGCTGCCGGAGTTGGAGAAGGACGCGCGGCGGTCGCGCTCCCCGACCGCGCCGACGGTGAGGACCTCGGGCACCCGCGCGGGGGAGGAGGCGCAGGCATCGCGGTCGTCGTTGCCGGCCGCGGCCACCACGGTCACGCCGTCAGCGACGACCCGCTTGACGGCGGCGTCGATGACCGCGCTGGGCTGCAGCGAGCTGAGGCTGAGGTTGACCACCGCGGGCGTGCCGGCCGCGTGCGCGCCGACGACGTAGTCCAGCCCGCGCAGGAAGCTCGAGACGTAGCCCTCGTTGCGGCAGTCCAGCACCCGCACGGAGCGCAGCCGCACCCCGGCCGCCACGCCGTACGTCTGGCCCCCGAGGGTCCCGGCCACGTGCGTGCCGTGGCCGTTGCAGTCCTCGCCGTCGCCGGCCGGGTTGACGTAGTCGCGGACCGAGACGGCCCGGCCGCCGAGGTCGCGGTGGGTGGTGCTGATGCCCGAGTCGAGGACGTACGCCGTGACGCCCGCGCCCGTGCCCGGCGGACGGTAGCTGCCCGAGGCGCCGGCGCGCTGGTCGAGGCGGTCCACGCCGTACGGCGGGTCGACCCGGGTCGGCGGGGCGGTGTCGAGGCCGCGCACCCGTCCGTCCACCTCGACGGCGGCGACCGCGGGGTCGGACCGGAGCTCGGCCAGCGCCCCGGCGGGGACGTCCGCGACGTAGCCCGACAGCGCCGGCAGGTCGGCCACCACGTCACCGCGGACCGAGGCGGCCTGCAGCGCGCCGCGGGCCGAGCCGGCGCCGGACTGCATCAGCACGACGACGCGCGTGGTGGCCGGCTCCGCGGTGGCCCCGGCGGGCAGCGCGACCAGCAGCGACAGGCCCGTGGCAGCCAGGGCCAGCAGCGGGGCGGTGCGGCGCATGGTGGGCAGGCTCCGGGGGGACGGCGCCCCGGAGGGTGCGCGGAGCCCCCGACTCTACGGCGCGGACCCGCCCGGACCGCCCGGAACGCGCCGGTCTGCCCGGCCCGGCCCGCGGCCCGTCCCGTCGCGTCGGGCTTGCGCCGCGTGGGACGCTGGAGCGACCGGGCGGCGCTGCCCGGACCGACTGGAGGAGGGGCCATGCCGGATCCGCTGGCCGAGCCCAGGCCCGAGCCCGAGCCGTTCCGTCCCGACATCTGGGCCGACCCGCCGACGCCCCGGGGCTCCGTCCCGGTCGGCCGGCTCGACCCGGCGCTGGACCCCGACCGCTACCGCCCCGAGCTGGACCTCCCGTGGGAGGAGCCGATCGAGGACCCGGCGAGCGCCGACGGTGGTCGGACGCTGCCGGGGCTGCTCGGCGCCGGGGCGCACGAGGACGAGCGCGAGAACGCCGTGTGGGCGGTCGGCCTGATCTCGATGCTGCTCTTCCTCGGCCTGGTCGCCTGGTTCTTCAGCGCGGTCGTCACCCCCTGAGGGTCACCGGCCGGTCTCCTGCTTGAGCTCCTCGATCTTCTGCGACGCCTCGGCCTTGGTCAGGCCCTCGGTGTCGACCTCCTCGCCGGCCTGCTGGGCCAGCGTCGACAGGTAGCTCTCCTGCGGACCGGTGGCCGGCTCGTCACCGGTGACCCAGTCGCTCGGGTCCTTCTCGGCGGGGCTGTGCACGGCGTCCTTGTCGACCACGACGGGTCCTCCTGCTTGCTCGCTCGAACGGGTGTTCGAGGTGTCTACCCGTCCTGCCGCTCGTCACTCCGCCCGGAGCCCGTGCGCTGCCGGCGGAAGGGCGCGGCGCTGTCGGGCGCTCCGGTCGTGCGGGTGATCAGGGCCTGCGCCACGTCGCGCAGCTTGGTGTTGGTGGTCTGCGACTGCGTGCGCAGCAGCGCGAAGGCCTCCTCCGCCGAGCACCGCTGCTGCCCCATGACGATGCCGAGGGCGCGGTCGATGGTGCTGCGCGAGGCCAGCGCGCTCTCCAGCTGGTCGCTGACCTGGTGCTCCTGGTCCTGGCGCAGCACGAGGCTCAGGGCGGCCTCGGCCTGCAGGACGAAGGTCCGCACGCGGTCGCGCTGACCGTCCTGGAACAGGCCGGGGGTGTCGAACCCGTAGAGGTTGAGCGCCCCGACGGTCACGCCGTCGACGACCAGTGGCAGGGACAGCGAGCAGCGGACGCCCTGGGCCACGGCCCGCTCGCGGTAGGCCGGCCACCGCGGGTCGGTCGTCAGGTCCGCCACGTCCACCGGGCGCCCGCTGCGCAGCGCCTCGAGGCACGGCCCGTCGCCCTCGCCGTACTGCACCTCGTCGACCTGCTCGGCGCGGGCGTCGCTGCTGGCGACGGTCAGCTCCCGGCCGTCCCGGCGCATGGTCACGCCGCAGGAGGCCGGAGGGATGAGGACGTCGGCAGCGAGCCGGACCAGCTCGGTGAGGAAGTCGTCGACGCTGCGCGCGGACACCAGCAGCGACTGCAGGCGCACGAACGCCGTCGTGAGGTCCTGCGAGGTGGGGTCCGGCGCGGCGGCGGGCGTGGTGCGGGCTCATGGTCACGCTCCCGGCACGGGCCGGTCGTGGAGAACCGGAGACGGCGCCGCCCCGGGAGGCGGTGCGCGGGGAGCCGACGGCCCGCCCATCATGCCCCCGGCCCGGGAGGCGAGGGGAGAAGATGGCGCGGTGCCCACGCATCCCGACCTGGCCCCCCACCCGACCGACCACCCGCCGCGCGCGCTCGAGGGCACGTCGTACGACGTCGTCGTCCTCGGCGCGGGCCCCGTCGGCGAGAACGTCGCCGACTACGCGGTGCGCGGCGGCCTGACCGCCGTGGTGGTCGAGGCCGAGCTGGTGGGCGGTGAGTGCTCCTACTGGGCCTGCATGCCGAGCAAGGCGCTGCTGCGCCCGGTCGAGGCGCTGTCGGCCGCCCGCGCGGTGGCCGGCTCGCGGGAGGCCGTCACCGGCCGGCTGGACGCCGCCGCGGTGCTGGCCCGTCGCGACTCCTTCACGTCGGGCTGGGACGACGCGGGCCAGGTGGGCTGGCTGGACGGGATCGGGGTGCCGCTCGTCCGCGGCACCGGCCGGCTCTCCGGCCCGCGCCAGGTCACCGTCACCGGGCCCGAGGGCGACACCGTCGTGCTGCAGGCCCGGCAGGCCGTCGTCGTCTGCACCGGCAGTGCCGCCACGCTGCCGCCCGTCGACGGGCTCGCCGACGTCGGTGTGTGGGACAGCCGTGGTGCCACCAGCGCGCAGGAGGTGCCCGGCCGGCTCGTCGTGCTGGGGGGCGGGGTCGTGGGCGTCGAGATGGCGCTGGCCTGGTCCGCGCTCGGCGCCCGGGTGACCCTCCTGCAGCGCGGACCGCGCCTGCTCCCGGGGCACGAGGAGCGGGCGGGCGAGGTCGTGACGCAGGCGCTCCGCGACGCGGGCATCGACGTGCGCACGGGGGTGCAGACGCAGTCGGTCGCCCGTCGCGACGGCAGCGTCGTGGTCACGACGTCCGACGGCGAGGTCGAGGGCGACGAGCTGCTCGTCGCGACCGGCCGCACCCCGCGCACCGACGACCTGGGCCTCGACACCGTGGGCCTGGAGCCCGGCCGGCCGCTGGCGACCGACGACACCCTGCGCGTGCTCGGCGTCGACGGCGGCTGGCTCTACGCCGCAGGCGACGTGACCGGACGGGTCCTGCTCACCCACCAGGGCAAGTACCAGGCGCGTGCCTGCGGCCTGGTCATCGCCGCGCGGGCGAAGGGCGAGGCGGCCGAGCCGGAGGCGTGGACCCGCTTCACCGCGAGCGCCGACGACGCGGCCGTGCCGCAGGTGGTCTTCACCGACCCGCAGCTCGCCGCGGTCGGCCTGACCGAGGAGCAGGCCCGCGAGCGCGGGCTGTCGGTGTGGGCGGTCGAGTACGACACGGCCGGCGTCGCGGGCGCTGCCCTCGTCTCCGACGACTACCGCGGCTGGGCGAAGCTGGTCGTCGACGCCGACCGTCGGGTCCTGGTCGGCGCGACCTTCGTCGGCCCCGACGCCGCCGAGCTGCTGCACTCCGCGACGGTCGCCGTCGTCGGCGAGGTGCCGGTCGAGCGGCTCTGGCACGCCGTCCCGTCCTACCCGACGGTGTCCGAGGTGTGGCTGCGGCTGCTCGACCAGCTCGGCCCGCGCCTCGGCTGGTGGTGAGGCTCAGTCCTTCGGGCGCAGCCCGATCTTGCTGCCGAGCCAGGTGAGCGGGTCGTACTTGCGGTCGACCACCCGCTCCTTGAGCGGGATGAGGGCGTTGTCGGTGATGTGGATGCCCTCGGGGCAGACCTCGCTGCAGCACTTGGTGATGTTGCACATGCCGAGACCGAAGTGGTCCTGCGCGAGCCGTCGCCGGTCGACGCTGTCGAGGGGGTGCATCTCCAGCTCGGCGATGCGCATGAGGAAGCGCGGTCCGGCGAACGCCGGCTTGTTCTCCTCGTGGTCGCGCACGACGTGGCAGGTGTCCTGGCACAGGAAGCACTCGATGCACTTGCGGAACTCCTGCGACCGCTCGACGTCCACCTGCTGCATGCGGTGGTTGCCGTCGGCGTCGCGCTGCCGCGGGGTGAACGGCGGGATCTGCGCGGCCTTCTCGTAGTTGAAGGACACGTCGGTCACCAGGTCGCGGATGACCGGGAACGCGCGCAGCGGCGTCACCGTGACGACCTCGTCCTCGGCGAAGGTGCCCATGCGGGTCAGGCACATCAGTCGCGGACGCCCGTTGACCTCGGCGCTGCACGAGCCGCACTTGCCGGCCTTGCAGTTCCACCGCACCGCGAGGTCCGGCGTCTGCGTCGCCTGCAGCCGGTGGATGATGTCGAGGACGACCTCGCCCTCGTTCACCTGCACGGTGAAGTCGCGCAGCTCCCCGCCGGACGCGTCGCCGCGCCACACCCGCATCTGCGCGTCGTAGCTCATGCGCTGTGCCCCGTCATGCGCTCTCCTCGAAGATCTTGGCCAGGTCGTCGGGCATGACGGGAAGTGGCTGGCGCTTCAGCGCGATGCCCTCGCCGTCCGCGGTGCAGATCACGTTGATGCGGCCCCACTCCGGGTCGGGTCCGGGGAAGTCGTCGCGGGTGTGGCCGCCGCGGCTCTCCTGCCGCTCGAGCGCCGCCTTGGCGATGCACTCCGAGACGCGCAGCATGTGCGGCAGGTCGAGCGCCAGGTGCCAGCCGGGGTTGTACTGCCGGTGGCCCTCGACGGTCAGCGCCTTGGCCCGGACCTTCAGCTCCTCGATCCGGTCGAGCGCCTGCTGCACCTCCGCCGCGGTGCGGATGATGCCGACCAGGTCGTTCATGCAGGTCTGCAGGTCGTGCTGCACGGTGTACGGGTTCTCGCCGCCCTCCCGCTCGAACGGCGCCAGCGCTGCGCGTGCCGCGTCGGTGATGCCGTCCTCCGGGAGCGGTGCGGCGTGCGCCTGCTCCGCGTACGCCGCCGCGGCCGAGCCGGCCCGCCGGCCGAACACCAGCAGGTCCGACAGCGAGTTGCCGCCCAGGCGGTTCGAGCCGTGCATGCCGCCGGCGACCTCACCCGCGGCGTACAGGCCGGGGACCACCGACGACGCGGTGTCCGGCTCGACCTCGACGCCGCCCATCACGTAGTGGCAGGTCGGACCGACCTCCATGGCCTCCGCCGTGATGTCGACCTCGGCCAGCTCCTTGAACTGGTGGTACATCGACGGCAGCCGCTTGCGGACGTACTCCGCCGACCGGCGCGACGCGATGTCGAGGAACACCCCGCCGTGCGGTGACCCGCGGCCGGCCTTCACCTCGCTGTTGATGGCGCGGGCGACCTCGTCGCGGGGGAGCAGCTCAGGTGGCCGGCGGTTGTTGGTCTTGTCGGTGTACCAGCGGTCCGCCTCCTCCTCCGTCTCCGCGGTCTCCTTGCGGAAGAAGTCGGGGATGTAGTCGAACATGAAGCGGTTGCCGTTGGAGTTCTTCAGCACGCCGCCGTCGCCGCGGACCGACTCGGTGACGAGGATGCCGCGCACCGACGGCGGCCAGACCATCCCCGTCGGGTGGAACTGCACGAACTCCATGTTGACCAGCGACGCCCCGGCCTGCAGCGCCAGCGAGTGGCCGTCGCCGGTGTACTCCCAGGAGTTCGACGTCACCTTGTACGACTTGCCGATGCCCCCGGTGGCCAGCACGACGGCCGGCGCCTGCAGCGCGATGAACCGCCCGGACTCGCGCCAGTAGCCGAACGCGCCGGCCATGCGCCCGTCCGGTGCCGTCAGCAGCTGCGTGACCGTGCACTCCATGTAGACGTCGATGCCGAGCGCGACGGTGCGCTGCTGCAGGGTGCGGATCAGCTCCAGCCCGGTGCGGTCGCCGACGTGCGCGAGCCGGGCGAAGCGGTGCCCGCCGAAGTCGCGCTGGCTGATCAGCCCCTCCGGCGTGCGGTCGAACAGCGCGCCCCAGTCCTCGAGCTCGCGCACCCGGTCCGGTGCCTCCTGCGCGTGCAGCTGCGCCATGCGCCAGTGGTTGAGCATCTTCCCGCCGCGCATGGTGTCGCGGAAGTGCACCTTCCACCCGTCCTCCGGGTAGACGTTGCCCATGGCTGCGGCGATGCCGCCCTCGGCCATGACGGTGTGCGCCTTGCCGAGCAGCGACTTGCACACGACGGCGGTGCGCGCTCCCTGCTCCGCCGCCTCGATCGCGGCGCGCAGCCCGGCGCCGCCTGCGCCGATCACCAGGACGTCGTAGAAGCCTCGCTGCAGGTCGGTCATGCGTCTCCTCAGAAGAAGCGCGGGTCGTCGAACGCGCCGGTGGCGAGCATCCGTACGTAGAGGTCGGTCAGCGCGACGCCGATGAGGCTGACCCAGGCGAGCTGCATGTGCCGCCCGTTGAGCACCGACACCCAGCCCCAGAGCTTGTAGCGGACCGGGTGCCGCGAGAAGTGGTTCAGGCGGCCGCCGACGATGTGCCGGCAGGAGTGGCAGGACAGCGAGTAGAGCCACAGCAGCGTCGCGTTGGCGAGCAGCACCAGGGTGCCGAGCCCCATGTGGAACCACTGCCCGCGCTCGTCGCGGAAGGCGAGCACCGCGTCGTACGTGAGGATCGCGTTGAAGACCAGGCCGAGGTAGAAGAAGTACCGGTGCACGTTCTGGAAGAGCAGCGGGAAGCGCGTCTCGCCGGTGTAGGTGCGGTGCGGCTCGGCCACCGCGCAGGCCGGCGGCGACATCCAGAACGAGCGGTAGTAGGCCTTGCGGTAGTAGTAGCAGGTGAGCCGGAAGCCCAGCGGCACCACGAGGATGTAGAGCGCCGGCGAGATCCACGACGGTCCGGTGAACCACTCCGGGAAGCTGTCGCCCTCGCACGCCGTGGTGATGCACGGCGAGTAGAACGGCGAGATGTACGGCTCGGCGAAGTAGTTCGCGTTCTCGAACGCGCGCACCGTCGAGTAGACGATGAACGCCACGAGCACGGCGACCGTGATCAGCGGCTGCAGCCACCACCGGTCGGTGCGCAGCGTGCGCGCCGCGATCGTCGCGCGGCCCGGGGCGTGCGGCCCCGCCGGCCGGCGCGGCGGGAGGGTGGTCGTCACCGGGGCTTGCGGCCCGAGGCGCCGAGGCCCTCGTCCTCCGCGTCGGCCCAGAACGCGGGGTCGTACGCCGTGTCGTCGATGACCTCGAGCGGTGCGGCCGCGGCCGCCGACCGCTCGCCTCCGCACAGCAGCTCGAGGTCGTCCCAGACCCGGCGCACGTCGTTGCGCAGGCGGCGTACGTCCACCGTCTCGCCGAAGTGCTTGGTCACCACGACACAGGCCTGCTCCAGCGACCGCGCTGCGGTCCGGGCTGCTGTGACGTCGGAGTCGAGCGACATCTGACCACCCCCCGGTGGCGCGGTCCTGTGACCGGGGTCACAGGCGGAGACCGCAGCGCAGTGAACACCGGCGGGCCCGTCGTGGGAAGGGTTTCCTAGCGCGCCGCGCCGAGGACCACCCAGTCGCCGCGGCGGACCCGCAGCCCGAGGGTCACGGCCCGCGCCAGCATGAACCCGCCGGCGAACGCGACCCACAGCCACACCAGCCCGGCGGCGCCGTCGACGGGGGAGAGCAGCACGAGCCCGGCCAGCGGGAGGTAGGCGAGCAGCGTCAGCAGGCCGGCCCGGGCGAGGTAGGCGCCGTCGCCCGCGCCGATGAGCACGCCGTCCAGGACGAAGACGTAGCCGGCCAGCGGCTGCCCCACAGCGACGACCACCAGGGCCGCCGTGAGGGCGTGACGCACGTCCGGGTCGCTGCTGAACAGCGGCGCCACCAGGCCGCGACCGGCCAGCAGCACGACCCCGACGACCGCGCCGCCCAGCACGCCCCAGCCGACCATCCGCCGGGTCGCGGCCAGCGCACCGTCGGCGTCGCCGGCCCCGAGCGCGGTGCCGGTCAGCGCCTGCCCGGCGATGGCGAGCGCGTCGAGCGCGAGCGCCAGCAGGCCCCAGACCGACATGGCGACCTGGTGGCCGGCGATGGCTGCATCACCCTGCTGCACCGCGACGTACGTCGTCACGAGCAGGGCCGCCCGCAGGGTCAGCGTGCGCACGAGCAGCGGCACGCCGACCCGCGCGACCCGCCGCACGCCGGCCGGGTCGGGCCGCAGCCCCGCACCCGTGCGCCGGGCCGCAGCTGCCACGACGGCGGTCAGCGCGAGGGCCATGCCGACCTGGGCGAGGACCGTGCCGAGGGCGGAGCCGGCGATGCCCAGGCCGGCGCCGTGCACCAGCACCACGTTGAGCACGACGTTGGCGGCCGCCCCGACCGCCGCCACGACCAGGGGCGTGCGGGTGTCCTGCAGCCCGCGCAGCACACCGGTCGTCGCCAGCACGAGCAGCATCGCGGGCAGCCCCGGCAGCGACCAGCGCAGGTACGTCACCGCCTCCGGCGCGACGGACGCGGACGCGCCGAACAGGTCGACCAGCGCAGGGGCGAGCGGCCAGCCGACCGCTGCCACCACGGTGCCGAGCACCAGGGCCAGCCACAGGCCGTCCAGCCCGTCGGTGACCGCCGCACGCAGGTCGCCCGCACCGGCGCGCCGGGCCACGGCGGCGGTCGTCCCGTACGCCAGGAAGACGAACAGGCCGACGGCGGTCGACAGCACGGCGCCCGCGACGCCCAGCCCGGCGAGCGGACCGGTGCCCAGCCGGCCGACCACGGCGGAGTCGGCCAGCAGGAACAGCGGCTCGGCGACCAGCGCGCCGAGCGCAGGGACGGCCAGCCGCAGGACCTGCCGGTCGGTGGGGTGCACGGTCAGGACACCGGACCGACGTAGACCCAGCGGCCCTGCTCGCGGGTGAAGGCGCTGTCCTCCTCGAGCACGCCGGTGCGGTGGTGCGCGCGGAAGTGCACGGTGCCCTCGGCGTGCAGCAGGCCGCCGCCGGTGCAGCGCAGGACCTCGAGCCGCCGCCACCCGGTGTCGGGCGCGAGGTCCAGGACTGCCGGCCGGGTCGCGGTGTGCCAGGTGCGCAGCAGGTGGGCGGCGTCCCCGACGGCGTACGCGGTGTAGCGCGACCGCATGAGCAGCTCGGCGGTCGGGGCGGTACGCGCCGCCGTCGAGGAAGCGCCCGCAGCACTGCGCGAAGGGCGCGCCGAGACCGCAGGGGCAGGCGCCGTCGCGCAGGGTCGGGCGCGGTGCGCGGCGGCGGGCCATGACGACATCCTCGCGGGCCGGAGTAACGGTGCGCCGCGCCGCGCCGACAGCAGGGGAGGGGGCACGGCAGGGAGGCAGCATGAGCGCAGAGCGAGTCCGGACCGCCGACGTCGTCGACGTCTCCGAGCGGCTGGTGCACGACTTCCCGGAGCTGCCGGCCGGCGCGGTCCTCGGCCAGGTCCTGCGCGCCCGTCGCGACCTGCGCCGGCTCGGCCCCTGCGAGGGCCTGGCCGAGGCGGTCGAGCTGGTCAGCCGCCAGCGGCTGCTCGAGCTCGTGGCGCTGCGCTGCTAGCTGCACCGCGCGCAGGTGGTCCACTGCGCAGGTGACGGAGGACCGCCTGCTGGCGTACGGCGAGCCGCGCGCCCGCTGGGTGCTGCTCGCGACCGTGCTGGGCTCGGGCGTGGCGATGGTCGACGGCACCGTCGTCAACATCGCGCTGCCCACCATCGGCCGCGAGCTCGACGCCGGGCTGGCCGGGCTGTCGTGGGTGGTGAACGCCTACACCCTGACGCTGGCCGCGCTCATCCTGCTGGGCGGCTCGCTCGGCGACCGCTTCGGCCGGCGGCGGGTCTTCTCCCTCGGCGTCACGTGGTTCGCCGTCGCGTCGCTGCTGTGCGCGGTCGCACCGGACCTGCGCACGCTGGTCGCCGCCCGTGCGCTGCAGGGCGTCGGCGGTGCGCTCATGACGCCGGGGAGCCTGGCGATCCTGCAGGCGTCCTTCCGCCCGCAGGACCGCGCGCGGGCGATCGGTGCCTGGTCCGGGCTCGGCGGGATCGCCGGTGCCGCAGGGCCCTTCCTCGGCGGCTGGATCGTCGAGGTCGCCTCGTGGCGCTGGATCTTCCTCATCAACCTGCCGGTCGCCGCCGTCGTCGTGGCGGTCTCCGCCCGGCACGTGCCGGAGTCGCGCGACCCGCACGCGGCGCCCCACCTGGACCTCGTCGGCGCCGTGCTGGCGGCCGTCGGTCTCGGCGCCCTGACGTACGGCCTGACGGCGTGGCCGGACAGCGGGCCCGGGGCGCTGCAGGTGTGGCTGCCGCTGGTCGCCGGCGTGGTGCTGATGGCCGGCTTCGTGGTCAGGGAGCGGACTGCTGCGTCGCCGATGCTCGTGCTGAGCGTCTTCACCTCGCGGCTGTTCACCGCCACCAACGTCGTGACGTTCGCGGTCTACGCCGCCCTCAGCGGGGTCTTCTTCTGGCTCGTGCTCGGGCTGCAGGTGGTCGCCGGCTTCTCGCCGCTCGGCGCCGGGCTCGCGCTGCTCCCGGTGACCGTGCTGCTCCTGCTGCTGTCGGCGCGGGCCGGCGCGTGGGGCCAGCGGGTCGGTCCGCGGCTGCCCATGACGGTCGGTCCGCTGCTCAGCGCCGCGGGCGTGCCGGGCTGACCCGGGTCGGCGCCGGCTCGTCCTACCTGACCGACGTGCTGCTGCCGGTGACGGTCTTCGGGCTCGGCCTCGCCCTCACCGTCGCGCCGCTCACGGCCACGGTGCTGGCGGCCGTCCCCGACGAGCACGCCGGCCTCGCGAGCGGCGTCAACAACGCGGTGGCCCGGGTCGCCGGGCTGCTGGCGATCGCCGCGCTGCCGCTGCTGGTCGGGCTGCAGGGCGAGGGCTACGGCGACCCCGAGGTGCTCGCGCCGGCGTTCCGCGCGGTGCTCTGGACCTGCGCCGGGCTGCTCGCCGCGGGCGGCCTGCTGGCGGCCGCGCTCGTCCGCGGACGGCCCGGCCATGCCCCGGCCGTGGCGCCCGGACGCTGACTCGCACGCGGGGACACCCGCCGCAGACCCCTCCGACCGGGACGATTGCCGGAGATAACGGTTTGGTGCGGTCTCCGCGACGCTTCCTGTGACCTTGCCACACGCAACGTTTGACCCATATGTTGCGCCGCGATCCAGCGACCGGAGACGAGCGGAGCGTGGTGGAACTGACCAATACCAGCCAGCAGCCCAACCTGCTGTCGGTACAGGGCCTGTCCGTGCGCTTCGGAGGGGTCGTCGCGCTCGACGGCGTCTCCTTCGAGGTGCGGGCCGGCGACATCTGCGCGGTCATCGGTCCGAACGGCGCCGGCAAGACGACGATGTTCAACGTCGTCAGCCGGGTCTACGACCCGACCGAGGGCACGGTCACCTTCCAGGACGCAGATCGCTGCTGGGGCTCGGCGCCGCACCAGATCGCCGGCGTCGGCATCGGCCGCACGTTCCAGAACCTCGCCCTCTGGCGCGGACTGAGCGTCCTCGACAACGTGATGGTCGGCATGCACAGCCGCACCAAGATGGGCTTCCTGCAGGCGTCGCTGAAGATCGGTGTCGGCCGCCAGGAGCGGCAGATGCGCGAGAAGGCGTACGGCGTCCTGGAGGAGCTGGACCTGGCGCGCTACGCCAGCATGCCCGCCGCGGGCCTGCCCTTCGGCACGCTGAAGCGCGTCGAGCTGGCCCGGGCGGTCGGTCAGCGACCCGAAGCTGCTGCTGCTCGACGAGCCCGCCAGCGGCCTGACGCACAGCGAGGTGGACGAGCTGGCCAGCGTCATCAAGCAGCTGCGCGACACCCGCGGGCTGACCGTGCTGCTCGTCGAGCACCACATGGCGATGGTCATGGGGATCTCCGACCACGTCGTGGTGCTCAACATGGGCAAGAAGATCGCCGACGGCACTCCCGGCCGAGGTCCAGCAGGACCCGCAGGTGATCGAGGCCTACCTGGGAGCACCGGCATGACCGCCACCCGGCACGACCAGGACCGGGACGCCGCTGGAGGTGTCCGGCCTGCACGCGTCGTACGGCCCGGTGCAGGTGCTGCACGGCATCGACTTCCGGGTCGACGAGGGCGAGGCCGTGGTCATCCTCGGGCGCCAACGGCAGCGGCAAGACGACGACGCTGCGGGCGATCTGCCGCATGGTCGCCACCCGTGGCGCCGGTCAGCGTCTACGGCACCTCGCTCGCCGGCAAGAAGACCGAGGCGATCACCAAGCTCGGCGTCGCCCACGTCCCGCAGGGGCGCGGCACGTTCGCCGACCTCTCCGTCGACGACAACATGCGCCTCGGCGCGTTCGTCCGCAAGGACAAGGACGTCCAGAAGGACATCGACGGCTGGTACGAGGTGTTCCCGATCCTCGGCGCAGCCGGCGCACGCAGCCGGCCGGGCAGCTGTCCGGCGGCGAGCAGCAGATGCTCGCCGATCGCCCGGGCCCTGATGGGCAACCCGCGGCTGCTGCTGCTCGACGAGCCGTCGCTCGGGCCTCGCGCCGATCATCATCCAGGACCTGTTCGAGCGGCTGCACCAGGTCAAGCTCGACCGCGGGACCACCATGCTGGTGGTCGAGCAGAACGCCAACCTGGCGCTGGCCATGGCCGACCGCGGCTACGTCCTGGAGGCCGGCGACGATCGCGATCTCCGGCACCGCCGACGACCTGACGCACCAACGAGGCGGTGCGCCGTGCCTACCTCGGCTACTGACGTCGCGCCGTCCGCGCTGCGCACCGACCGCTCACCGTGGGGACCTGACTGTGGAACTGCTCCTGGCCCGTCTGTTCGACGGGGTGTCCTCGGGCGCGACCTACGCGGTCATCGCCGTGGCGCTCGTGCTGATCTACAAGGCGACGACGCTCATCAACTTCGCCCAGGGCGAGATGGCGATGCTCGGCGCGTTCATCGCCTACGTCCTGGCGGTCAACGTCGGCCTGCCGGTCGTCGTGGCCGTGGTCATCTGGCGATGCTGCATCACGGCGGTCCTGGCCGCCGGGCTGGAACGCACGCTGATCCGGCCGTTCGACCCGTCCAACCACCTGGCGCTGGTCATCATCACGCTGGGGCTGTTCCTGCTCCTCAACTCCATCGCCGGGATGATCTGGGGCTACGACCCGCGGCGCTTCCCCGGGCTCGTTCCCGAGCGGCACCGTCTTCGAGTTCGGCGTCGCGCGGCTGCGCTGGTACACCGTCGGCACGTGCATCACGACGGTCCTGCTGCTGGTGCTGCTCACCCTGCTGCTCAACCGCACGAAGATCGGCCTGGCCTTCCGGGCGGTGTCGTCGAACCTCGAGTCGGCCGAGCTGTCCGGCGTCCCGATCGGGCGGACGCTGCAGTTCGGCTGGGCGCTCGCCGCCGCGGTCGGCACCCTCGCCGGCGTGCTGTTCGTCGCGACCCGTTCCGGCAGATCGAGCCCAACTTCGCCGGGCGGGTGCTCATCTTCTCCTCCGCTGCGGCGATCCTCGGCGGCCTCGACAGCCTGTGGGGCGCCCTTGATCGCCGGTCTCATCATCGGCATGGTGGAGAGCGTGCTCATCGGCTACATCGACGTTCATCCCCAGCCAGATGGGTCTCGCGGCGGCCGTCGGCGTCCTGGTCATCGTCCTGCTCATCAGACCGAACGGACTGTTCGGCAGCCGAAGGGTGGAGCGGGTGTGAGTGCCGTCACGATGGTGCAGGGGAGCCGCCAGCACCGCATCTACCAGGCGGTCGGCTGGGTCCTGCTGGCCCTGGTGGTCCTGCTCCTGCCGTTCTGGATCATCAGCACCCAGTCGCTGGAGATCGGCGGCAACACCTTCACACTCAGCCTGGGCAACGTCATGCACTCGCTGGCCTACGTGGTGGCCGTCCTCGGCCTCGGACTGCTGGTCGGCTTCAACGGTCAGCTCTCGCTCGGCAACAGCTTCTTCATCGGCGTCGGCGCCTACATCACCGCGACGCTGGTGGTCGACAACGGCTGGGGCTTCCTGCGCTCGCTGGTGGTCGTGATCCCCGTGACGTTCGCCCTGGGCGTGCTGTTCGGCATCCCGGCGCTGCGGATCCGGGGCCTCTACCTGGCGCTGGTCACCCTGGGGCTGGCGGCGGTCTTCCCGGCAGTCGTCCGGCTCGAGCAGCTGTCGGACCGCACCGGCGGGGCGAACGGCAAGCGCATCCCCGACGGCTTCGCCGCTCCGGACGGAGTGCCGCTGAAGGAGTTCCGGGAGGGGTTGTCCAACATCCCGGGGATCGGGCAGTACTTCGGCGACGGCCGGCTCGGCACCCGCGCGGCCGACGAGGTGTGGACCTACTTCGTCCTGATCCTGCTGACCGCCATCGCGGTCTGGATGGTGAACAACCTCATCCACAGCCGACCCGGCCGCTCGATCATCGCGGTGCGCGACAACGAGACCGGCGCTGCGGTGAACGGCGTCAACCTGCCGTTGACCAAGACGCTCACCTTCGGCTACAGCGCCGCGCTCGGCGGCCTCGCAGGGACCATGTACGCGATGGCGATCGGCTTCGTCGCGCCCGACGTGTTCGGCGTCAACTTGGCGATCTTCCTCATCGTCGGCCTCGTCGTCGGCGGTCTGGGCACCCTGAGCGGCGCGGTCATCGGCGGCTTCGTCATCATCTTCATCCCCTTGTGGACGTCGCAGGTGAAGGAGTTCCCCGGCGTCTCGGAGCGGGTCCTCTCAGGTCCGACCGCCACCGCCGTGCTCGGGATCCTGCTGATCCTGCTGACCTTCGTGATGCCTGGCGGCATCGTCTACGGCCTGCGCCGTCTCCGGTCCCGCCTCATCGCCGTCGTGCCACCTGGCGTCCCGGGTTCGGAGGCCCACGCGGCGCCTCCCGAGGAGGAGGCCGTGGTGGGGCTCATGGACCACCATCACCGCGAGCGGGCCTCGTCGCCCCTCGAACCGGAGACCGAACCTGGCTCCGTGACCACCACCACCACCACCACCAAGCAAGGAAATGATGCGCACTAAGCGACTGAAGATCATGACTGCACTGCTTGCCACCTCGCTCGTGCTCCACGGCGTGCGGCGGCGGCAGTGACGACGACAGCGGCACGACGAGCCAGGCACCGCCGCGGAGGGTGGCGAGGTCAACCTCGACGAGGCCGTGGAGATCGCTCCTGGGACGACGCTCGACCTGCCCGAGTGCCCGGCCGACTGGGACCCTGAGCAGGGCATCACCGACACCGAGATCAAGCTGTTCATGAGCCTGCCCGAGTCCGGTCCGGTGGCCGCGCTCGGGCAACCTGGACGACGGCATGCGTGCCTACTTCGACCAGATGGAGCCGGTCGACGGCAAGAAGGTCGTCCTGAAGTCGGCCGACGACGCCTACGACCCGGCCCGCACGCTGTCCAACACCAAGGAGGCGCTGGACACGGTCAAGCCCTTCATGTTCGCCAACATGATCGGCACGCCGAACAACCTGGCGATCCGCGACACGCTGCAGGAGAACTGCATGCCGCAGCTGTTCAACTCGACCGGCTTCCCGGCCTGGGGCGACCCGAAGAACTACCCGTGGACCATCGGCGGCATCCTGGCCTACAACACCGAGGCCAAGCTCTGGTGCACGTACATCGCCGACAACCTGGCCAAGGGCGGCAAGGCCAAGGTCGCCGGGCTGTTCATGGACAACGACTTCGGCAAGACCTACAAGCAGGGCATGAAGAAGTGCGCCAAGGACGGGAAGATCGACCTCATCAAGGAGGTCACCCACGACCCGGCCGCTCCTGACGTGACCGCCCAGACCACGACGCTTGCCGCTGCCGGCGCCGACGTCATCGTCCTCGGCACCACCGGTGCGGCCTGCCCGCAGAGCATGGCAGCGCTGGCCAAGTCCCAGGCGACGAAGATCCTCTCCTACACCTGCCAGCTGATCCCGGCCTACTTCAAGCCGGTCGACCCGGCCGGCGCAGGCGTCATCGTGGCGGTGTCCGGCAAGGACTCCAGCATGTCGACGACCCGGAGGTGCAGAAGGCCAACAAGATCCTGTCAGGACAAGGGGATCGACCCGCAGAAGGGTTCCTACTTCACCGGTGTCGCCTACGCCAGGGCACCGAGCCATCCTGCGGTCGGCCGCTGAGATGGACGGCGGCCTGAACCGGGTCAACCTGATGAGGGCCATCTGGAACGCCGACGTCACCAATCCGTTGTCGCTGGACGGCTCGACCATCAAGACCGACGGGGTCAACGACGCCTACTTGTCGAGGCGGCTCGCTTCGCCAAGTACGTCCCGCCGGCGCAGAAGGGCGGCACCGGGCAAGTACGAGTTCCTCGGCGAGCTCATCAACAGCGAGGGCAAGACCGGGTCGGTCAGCGACCCGAAGTAGTCCTGCACCGCACGTCGACGGCCGGCCCGCCCCTCAGGGCGGGCCGGCCGTCACGGCCGTTGTCGTGACCACATCGGGACGTCGTCACGAGCCGCGTGTCGTTGCCGACGCAGAAGCCCCGCCTCTAGCGTCGCCGCTGTGAACCACGTCACACCGACAGGGTTCCGTGACCTGCTCTTGGCCTGACCACCGAAAAGGAGTGCCGATGCGGACCACCCGCCTCCGGCTCATCACTGCGCTGTTCGCCGCCTCACTCGTCGTCACGGCGTGCGGCGGCAGCAGCGACGACGACACGAGCCCCGCCGACGACCCGCGGCACCGGCGGACCGACGGCGGCGAGATCGACCTGACGAAGGCAGTCGAGCTGGCCCCGGGCACGACCCTGGACCTGCCGAACTGCCCGGCTGACTGGGACCCCGAGCAAGGCCTCACGGACAGCGAGATCACGCTGTTCATGAGCCTGCCGGAGTCCGGTCCCGTCGCGGCGCTCGGCACCATCGACGACGGCATGCGCGCCTACTTCGACCAGATGCAGCCCATCGACGGTCGGAAGATCGTCCTGAAGACGGCCGACGACGCCTACGACCCGGCGCGCACGCTGTCCAACACCAAGGAGGCGCTCGACACGGTCAAGCCCTTCTCGATGGTCTACATGATCGGCACGCCGAACAACCTGGCGATCCGGGACACGCTGCAGGACAGCCTGCATGCCGCAGCTGTTCAACTCGACCGGCTTCCCGGCCTGGGGCGACCCGAAGAACTACCCCTGGACCATCGGCGGCCTGCTGGCCTACAACACCGAGGCCAACCTCTGGTGCAACTACATCGCGAGACAAGATCGGGCAGCAAGACCAAGGTCGCTGGGCTGTTCATGGACAACGAGTTCGGCAAGACCTACCAGCAGGGCATGGAGAAGTGCGCTGAGGACGGGAAGATCGACCTCGTCAAGCAGGTCAGCCACGACCCGGCCGCTCCCGACGTGACCAGCCAGACGACAACCCTCGCGGCCAGCGGTGCGCAGGTCATCGTCCTCGGCACGACCGGTGCGGCGTGCTCGCAGAGCATGGCGGCGCTGGCCCGTGCCTAGGCCACGAAGATCCTGTCCTACACCTGCCAGAGCATCCCGGCGTACTTCAAGCCGGTCGACCCGGCCGGCGCGGACGTCCTGGTCGCGGTCTCCGGCCAAGGACTCCAGCGACTCGAGGACCCCGAGGTGAAGAAGGCGAACGCCATCCTCACAGGCCAAGGGCCTGGACCCGCAGAAGGGCTCCTACTTCACCGGCGTCATCTTCGCGCACACCATCGAGCAGACCTTCAAGGCGGCGTCAGCGATGGAGGGCGGCCTGAACCGGGTCAACCTCATGAAGGCGGTCTGGCAGTCCGACGCCGTCAACCCGCTCGGGCTCGAGGGCTCGACCTACAAGACGAACGGCATCGAGGACGCCTACCTCGTCGAGGCCGCGCGCTTCGCCAAGTACGTCCCGCCGGCGGCGAAGGGCGGCACCGGCAAGTACGAGTTCGTCGGTGAGCTCATCAACAACGAGGGCACGACCGGCTCGGTCAGCGACCCGAAGTAGTCCCGCACCCAGCCGACCGGCCCGTCCCCTCCGGGGGCGGGCCGGTCTGCTGTCACCAGGGGGCGGCGAGGAAGCCGTCGAGGGTCTGCCTCGGGGCGACGACGGCGACCTCGGCCACGTCGCGACCGAAGCAGCGGCCGACGACGTCGTCCTCCCGGCCGGACCAGCGCCGGGCCCGCCCGGCCGCCCGGGTGCTCGTCGCGACGCCGACCGGGGCGCCGTCGACGGTGAGCAGCAGCTCGCCGAGGCCACCGTCGGTGAGCCGGGCGACCAGGTCGGCGACGACGCCGGGGCCGAGCGGTACGGGGGAGTCGAGCCGCAGGTGGACCCGGGCGCGGGCCTGCTGGTCGGCGGTCCACGGCTCGCGTGCGCACCGCGCCGGCGTGCAGCTCGCCCGGCTCCGCGACGCGCACCGCGAGGTCGCGGTGCGTCTGGCGCAGGAGCGCGTGCACGCAGCGCGGGTCGTACGCCGCGACGTCGACGCAGCACGTCGGGCAGCAGCGCCGGCAGCGGCGCCCCGCGGGTCAGCGGCTCCGGGACCAGCGCGGCCAGCCGGGCCGTCTCGCTGGTCGGCGGTCGCGCGGTCCTCCGGGCGCCCGGCCCAGTCGGGACCGTCGTGCCAGGCGACCGCCGCCGGCTCGTGCACCAGGACGGCGCCGGCGTTCCACGCGCGGTAGGCCAGGTCCCAGTCCTCGCCGCCGTAGCCGACGAAGCGCTCGTCGAAGCCGCCGAGGTCCTCGAACAGCTCGCGGCGGCAGGCCATCACGGCGCTGATGACGAAGCGGAAGCTGCGGCCGTCGGCGTCGAGCAGGTCCCGGCTGGCGGCGTAGGCCTCGCGCAGCCACGCCGGCTCGGGCAGCTCGCGCCCGTCGCCGGACAGGTCGGCGTGCCGGCGCCGCCCGACGGCCAGCACGTCGGGGCAGGCGGCCGGCCGGCGGACCAGCCGCGCGAGCAGGTCCGGCTCGGGCGACGGTGTCGGCGTCGAGGAACACCAGCACGTCGCCGTCGACCGCTGCGGCGCCGAGGTTGCGGGCGGCGGCGGCGCGGAAGCCGAGGTCCTCCTGCCGCACCAGCCGCACCCCGGGCGGGACCTCCGGCGGCGGCGCCGAGCCGTCGTCGGCGACGACGACGTCGACCGGCGGGTGGGTCTGCGCCGCGAGCGCCGCCAGCGTCCGGGCGAGCTGCACCGGCTGCTCGTAGTGCGTGACGACGACGCCGACCGCGGGCAGCGGCACGTCGGGCAGCAGGTCCCAGCGGTTGCCCGGGCACGAGGTGCCGGCCGGTCACCGCCAGCACCGACCGGTAGACGGCGTGGTGCAGCGCGGCGACGTCGGGGCGCTCCGGCGGGCCGGCCGACCAGGTGGTGCCCGGGTCGGCCAGCGCGGCGCGCACGCCGCCGGCGAGGTCGTCGGTGAGCAGCAGGCTGCCGGGCCAGCGCGCGGCCAGCTCGTCGGCGTACGCCCCGGCGGTCGTGAGCGGGCGCCGTCCGGCGCTGACCCAGGTGATGAGCGAGCCGGACGCGCCGAGGGTGGCGTAGGCCGCGACGGGGACGGTGACGGCGCGGGCGGCGGCGTGCAGGTCCGGCTCGGAGAGCGACGCCGGTGACCAGCAGCTCGACGCCCGCGGCGCGCGCCTGCTGCGTGCAGCTGCGCGACGAGGTCCTCGTGGCCCGGGCTCGGGCCGCCGACCGCGACGACCCGCGCGCCGGTGCCGGCCGCCGCGGCGACGACCCGGTCGTGGCCCTTGCCGGGGTAGACGAAGCCGAGCACGCCGACGGTCGGGCGAGTCGGCCCAGGACGGCGGCCGGGCCGGCCGGTGCCAGCGGCTCGACCGGCAGCGGGACGACGTGCGGTCGCGGGTCGCACGCGGTCGGCCTCGTGCGCGGAGCAGACGACGACCGCCTGCGCCGCCGCAGCGACCCGTCGCGTAGCCCGCGGAGCGCCGCGCGTCGCGGGCCGGGTCGGCGTCGAGCCCGGGCACGTCGTGCAGCGTCACCACGACCGGCGACGTGACACCGGCCGCCCAGGTCTCGAACCGCGCCGCGGCCGTCGCGATGTCCGGCCCCCACAGCGCGTCGGTGAACGGCGCGTGCACCACGTCGTACGGCTGCGCCGGCAGGCTCGGGCGTGCGCTGCACGTCGGCGCCGACGAGGGCCGCGACGGTGAGCAGGTGCTGCGTCACGCCGTGCCGGTCGTCGCCCGGCGCGACCGCGAGGACCCTCACGCGACGACCCACCGCTGCGTGGCCGGGTCGACCCGGGCGAGCCCCTGGCGGGCGAAGTCCTCGAGCCAGCCGCGCATCGGCCAGCTGCCGTGGCGGTCGAAGAAGACGCCGGCGTTGCGGACGACGTCGTGCAGGTGCTGCGCCGGCGGGCCGCCCGGGCCGTGGTGCTGGTGGAACGCCCACGCGCCGCCGACCCACCACAGCGGGACGCCGGCCGCGCGCGCCGACCAGCCGAAGTCGGTGTCCTCGCCGCCGTAGCCGGTGTAGTCCTCGCAGAAGCCGCCGACCCGGTCCCAGGTCGCGGGCGTGCAGGGCGAACGACAGCGACCAGAACAGGTCGGGGTCGGTGTTGGCGCAGCACCTCGTCGTCGCCCGGCACCGGCCGCGCCGGGTGCGGGACGGCCAGCGCGCGCAGGCCGTCGGCCGGGTAGCCGTCCGGCGGGCGGCGGCGGCAGGTAGCCGACCGGCCCGCAGAGCACCCCGTCGTGCGCGGCGCCGCCTCGACGTAGCGGGCGAGCAGACCGGGCGCGGGCAGGCAGTCGACGTCGAGCAGCACGAGCAGGTCGGCGCCGAGCCGCGGCCCGGGCGACGCCGGCGTTGCGGGCGGCGGCCAGCGGCAGCCGCCCGTCGACCCGCGGGCACGTGCACGACGTCGGCCTGCGGCACCACGTCGGCGAGGGCCGGGTCGTCCATGGCGACCACGACGTAGCGCGTCCGGCGCGACCGTGCTGCGCGCCAGCGCCTCGGCCTGCCGGCGCAGGTGCGCGTGCCGGCCGTGCGCGATGGTGACGACCGCGGTGCGCGTCACGCGCGGCCGTCCAGCAGCGCCGCCGGCGCGGCGCCGCGCCCCGCGCCGTCGGACCAGGCCGACCAGCGCGTCGACGTCCTGCTGCGACCGCCTCCGCGAGCAGCGCCGGCCACGCGTCCGGTGCCGGCCACGCGTCCGCGCACCAGCGCGAGCCCGCCGCGGTCCAGGGCGGCGGCGTTGGCGCGCTGCTCGTCGTACGGCCGGTCCTGCGGCACGACCACCGCGGGGCGGCGGGCGGCGGCGACCTCGGCCAGGGCGTTCTGCCCGCCGTGGGTCACCACGACGTCGGCGTCCTGCAGCAGCGCCCACGCGTCCACCGCCGTCACCGGTCAGCCCGCGCGCGTCCCAGGTCCAGCCCGGGCGTCGCGGCTGCGGCCGCGTCGACGTCGCCCGGGGTGACCTCGCTGCCGCCGGCGCCCCACAGCACGGCGACCCGCTGCGAGCCCGGCGGCGGTCGCGGCCGTGCGGCCGTCGAAGCGGGACAGCGCGCCGACGTGCCAGGTCTTGTCGAGCCAGCGCTGCGGCCACGGCTCGGGCAGGGCCGCCGGCCAGGGCGCGAGCAGCGCGTCGGCCAGGTCGTACGCCGTCGTGTGCGCGCGGTCGTCGCGCTGCCCGCGCATGGCGGCGACGACGACCGGCACGCCCATCGCGCGCACCAGCACCGCCACCTCGACCGACACGTCGACGACGACGAGCGACGGCCGGGCCTGCTCGACCCACGCGGCGACCGCGGCCATCCGGCCGGCGCAGCCCGTCGTGGTGGGCCGGCGCCCAGTGCAGCGTCCCGCCGGCGGTCACGTCGCGCTCGGTGCCGGTCGGCAGGTCGTCGGGCAGGTCCACCCAGTCGCCGCGGAAGCCGTCCGGCCGGGGGAGCGAGGACAGCGCGGTGACCGGGGTGCGCAGGTGCGCCGCGACGCACTGCAGGCGCTGCAGGTGACCGCGCCCGTGCGCGTGGACGTACCAGCCGATCACGCCGCCTCGTCGACGGCGGTGCCGGCGTACAGGTCCTCGTAGCGCGTCGACCATCGCCTCGAGCGAGCAGGTCGCGACGGCGTGCGCGCGGACGGCGTCGCGGTCGAGCTCGACCGCCTGCAGCAGCGCGCCGCGAGCGCGTCGACGTCGTCCGGGCGGCACGAGGCGGGCGTGCCGGCGCGTCGACCAGCTCGGGCAGCGCGCCGCGGGCGAAGCCGGCGACCGGCGTGCCGCAGGCCAGCGACTCGGCGACGACCAGGCCGTACGGCTCCTCCCAGCACGGCGTGACCAGGCTGGCGCTCGCCTCGCCGACCAGCGGTCACCAGCTCGTCGGTGCGCAGGTGGCCGACGTAGCTCGATGTCGGCGGCCGAGCCACGGCCGCACCTGGGCGTCGAACCAGGCCTGGTCCATGACCGGACCGGCCAGGCGCAGCGGGACGCCGGCGCGCGCGGCCGCCTGCGCGGCCAGGTGCGGGCCCTTCTCGGGCACGAGCCGCCCGGACCAGACGGCCGGCCCGCCGCCCGGGCCCTGCGCGCCAGCGGTCGACGTCGACGCCGTTGTGGACGACCGTCGCGTCGGGGACGACGTGGCGCCAGGCGTCGGCGGTGTGCCGGCTGACGGCGGCGAACGACGACCGGGCAGCGGTCGGGCGCCTGGATCGCCGACTCGAGCCAGGGCGTCGGCGGGGTGTGCAGCGTCGTCACGACCGGGGCCGCGCAGCGACGCGGCCATGGCCACCGGCAGGTAGTGCAGCGAGTTGTTGTGCACGACGTCGAGGGTCGTGTCGCGCAGCTCGAGCATCAGCGAGAGGTAGGCGTGGTGCTCCTGCATCCACCACTCCGGCGACATGCTCACGTCGGCGCGGGCGGCGTCGCTGATCTGCGGCCAGCGGACCTGCAGCGCCTCGGCCTCGAGCGCCGGGTCGGAGCCGGGCGCGGCGAAGACGGTGACGTCGTGGCCGCGGCCGCGCAGCCCCGTGGCGAGCGCCCAGGTGTGCGCCTCCAGGCCGCCGGCGAACGGCTCGGCGATGGGGAAGCGGGCGGAGGCGACCAGGCCGATCCTCAGCGCGACGGACCGGTAGACGGCGCGCGTGCGCCGCCGACAGCGGCGTCGCGCTGCGCGCGACCCTGTCCGCAGGGTCGGCCTCGCGGACGCGGGGGCCTGCGCGACGGCGCAGCGCCGCGGTCAGCGAGCCGGGGACGCCGAGGTCGTAGGACACGACCGGCTGCTGCTCGGCCAGGTAGCCGACGCGGGGCGCGACGACCGTCGTGCCGAGGTCGTGGCAGGCCTCGACGAAGCCGGAGTGGGTGCCGAACGCGGTAGGCCAGGACGAGCACGTCGAGGCCGGCGAGGTGGTCCCACAGCTCGTCGTCGGAGAGCCGCCGCGCCGGGGCTCGGCACGAGCCGCCCGCCCAGGTCGGCCACGGCCTTGGCCAGCTCGTCGCGCACGGCGTCCGGGTCGTTGTTGGCGCGGCGCCTTGTCGTGCAGCCCGACCGTGAGCTGGTCGTGCCGGGGTCGGGCGCGCGCCATGCGGTCGAGCGGCACGACGTGCGGGTGGGCGAGCGACCTGCGCGTCGCGGCCCCAGCGGCGGCGCGATCTCGCGCGGCCGCGCCCGGGCGTCAGGGTGAGCACGGCCGCGGCCGCCGGGACGAGGACGTCGAGCGCCGCGTCGTACGACGTCTGGTCCGTGCAGGTGCGGGCAGGCGAGGTCGTGCACGCGTCAGCACGAGCGGCAGGCGCGAGCGTCGCGCAGCGTCGTGACGAGCTCGCGCAGCTCGGCCGGCGTGAGGTGCTCGAAGCCGAAGTGCACGTGCACGACGTCGACCTCGCCTCGCGTGCGCGCGCAGCCAGGCCGGCGTGAGCACGGGCGAGGGCCACCACTGGCCGGCCGGCGCGCCGGGGACCGGCGGGTCGGGCAGGCGGACGAACGCCGCGGCGCCCGTCGACCGGGTCGAGGTGCCGGACGTACGGGTGGTCGGACGGGACGGACGCGATACGCAGCGGGTCAGGGATGGGCACCTCCTCAAGCAGGAGGGCGCCTACCCCCGGGGAGGGCGGCGCACTCCCCGTGCCGCTGTGACCTACACGCGGGGCAGGACTGCAGGCATGTCGCGACGCCAGCACTACGCCGACCTCTACGACGGGCCGGCGCGCGACGGCCGCCCGCTCGGGGTGGTGCACGGCAACTGCCAGGCCGAGGCGCTGCGGGTGCTGCTGGCCGGCTCGCCGACCTTCCCGTGGCAGCTCGTGCGGGTGCCACCGGCGCACGAGCTCGCCGCCGAGGACCTGCCGGCGCTCGACCGGCTGCTCGGCGACTGCACCCTGCTGCTGGCCCAGCCGGTCCGCGACGGCTACCGCGGGCTGCCGCTCGGCACGTCCGAGGTCGCGGCGCGGCTCGCCCCCGGCGCGCAGGTGGTGCGGTGGCCGGTCGTCTACGACGCGGGCGTGCTACCGTGGCAGGCGATCGTGCGGGCGGCCGACGGGGCCGAGCCACCGGTCGTGCCGTACCACGACCTGCGCACCCTGACCGGCCGCGCACCCGTCGGCGCGGACCTGGTCGCGGCAGCGGCTGCGTCCCGCGCCGAGCTGGCCGCGCCGGGAGCGGTCCTGCGACGTCGGGGTGTCCGACGCGCTGCCCGGCGGTCGTGCACACGGTCAACCACCCGTCCAACGACGCTGCTCCTGCTGCTGGCCCGGCGGGTGCAGGCCGCTGCTCGGCGCGCCGGCCGACGCCGCCGACCCGGGCCGCGTGCTGCTGGGGGGCATCCGCGCGCCGCTGCCCGCCGGAGGTGCTGTCCGCGCTCGGGCTGGACGCGTCGCACGCGCGGGAGCACTGGGTGGTGGACGGCGCGGAGGTGCCCGCCGCCGTCGTGGCCGAGGCGCAGTCGGCCTGGTACGCCACGCCGGCCGGACGTCGTCGCCGAGGGGCTGCGCCGCTACGCCGACCGGCTGCCGCTGCTCGGGCTGGCCTGAGCGGTCAGGCCCGCGGCACCTGGACCGCGAGCGAGCCGGCCGTCCCCGAGGTGCAGCAGGGCGCGCCCGGGGGTGACCGGACCGCCGACGCTGCTGCGCGGCAGCCGGACGCCGACCAGGTCGCCGTCGCTCAGGCCCTGGGGGGACAGCAGCGCGCCCTGCCGGGCCTTGCGGGCCTCGACCTGCCAGCCGCTGAAGCCGCCGCCGACGTCCTCGGCGCTGCCGCCGAGCACGACCGCGCGGCCCGGGCCGGCCATCCCCTTGACCAGGCGGCGCAGGGTGTCCTTCGGCGTCGCAGTCCTTGAGCAGCTCGGCGTCGTCGAGGACCACGACCAGGGGCCGGTCGCCCGCCTCGCGCAGCACGGCCGTCAGCGCGTCGTCCGCCACGTCGCCGTCGGCCCAGACCGCGACGACGCCGTCCACGCCCTCGAGGTCGCGCAGCGGGACTGGCTTGGCGGGCCGCCACCGCGACGAGGCAGCCGCCGCGCAGCAGCGACCGCACCACGCTCAGCAGCACCGTGCTGCGGCCCGACTTGGCCGGACCGCCGACAGGAAGGACGGGCGCGCCGGCGCCCAGGTCGGGGCCGTGCGGCGAGCAGCTCGTCGCCGCCGACGCCGACGAGCGCCCACATCGGCGGTGTCGGCGCGTCGCGCATCTCCCACGCCTGGTCGAGCGTCAGCGCGGACGGCAGCACGTCGACCCGGAACGGCCGGCGGGCCCGCGGCACGTCGCGGTCGCGCTCCGCCGCCGCGACCGCGATCGCGGACAGCGCCGCCGCCTGCGCCTGTCCGCGAGGGGTCGGGGTCGAGCAGCGCGACCTGCGTCTCGGTGCCGCTGTCGGCGTGGAAGCCCCGTCCGGGCGGCACGTCGTCGGGCAGCGTGCGCGGGCTCAGGCCCAGCAGCGCGTAGTCGGCCTTGTCCGCCAGCCGCAGCGCGAGCTTGTCCTCCGTCGTCGCGGCGATGCGACCGGCCGTGAGGCTCCGGTCGCCGGTGATGACCAGGTGCACCCCGACCGACGCGCCCTCGCGCAGGACCGCCATGACGGTGTCGGTCAGCCGGCCGCCGTCGAGCTCGCCCAGCGTGGTGGTGAAGCCCTCCCACCGGTCGAGCAGGACGACGACGTGCGGCGAGCCGGTCCGCGGGCGCCGCGCCCCGCCGCTGCTCGGTGATGTCCGCGACGCCCAGCTCGCCGAGCAGGCCCTGCCGCCGCTCGACCTCCGCGGCCAGCCGGGCGACCAGGCGGCTGGCGCGCTCGCCCTGCGACCGGCTCACGACGGCGCCGCAGTGCGGCAGCTCGGCGAGCGGGAGCAGCGCCCCGTTGCCGCAGTCGATGCCGTACAGGTGCACGTCCTCGCAGGAGTGCGTGCGGGCCAGCGACCCGGCGAGCGTGCGCAGCAGCTGCGAGCGGCCGGAGCGCGGCGCGCCGACGGCGAGCAGGTGCGTGAAGGTCGCCAGGTCGACGACGGCGGGACGCTGGACCTGCAGCGCCGGCAGGTCCTCGACGGCGTACGCGGCGGGCGCGAGCCGTCCGTCAGCCGGCGGCGCCGGCCGGGGGAGGTCGTCGAGCAGGACGGCGTCCGGCAGGGCGGGCAGCCACGGGCTGGGCTGCGCCGGGACGCCGGCCTGCCGGGCCGCCTCGCCCAGCGCGCCGACGAGCACCGACAGGTCGGTGACCTCCTCGTCCGCGACCTGCCGGGCGGCCGGACGACGCGGCAGCGGCCGGCCGAGGTCCGGCCAGTCGAGCGGGACGACCCACGGCACGGTGGGCGCGGCGGTGCGCGTGCCCGGGCGCCGGCCGCCGACCCGGCCGGCCTGGAAGGGCACCAGCGAGGAGTGCCCGAGCCGGACGTACGCGCGACCCGGGGTGCTCTTGCTGATCCGGGCGGCGTCCGGGGCGTCGATGACGTCGGTGCTCTCGGTGGCGTCGGTGACCCGGAGCGCGATGCGCAGGTTGGTGTTGGCCCGGATCTCGGGCGACACCACGCCGCTCGGGCGCTGGGTCGCCAGCAGCAGGTGGATGCCGAGGGACCGGCCGCGCTGGGCGATGCTCACCAGCCCGGTGACGAAGTCCGGCAGCTCCCGCACCATGCTGGCGAACTCGTCGATGACCAGGACGAGCCGCGGCAGCGCCGGCAGCGCGGCGTCGCGCACCCGCAGGTCGGTGTAGTCCTCGATGTCCTTGGCGTCCGCCTCGGCCAGCAGGTGCTCGCGGCGCCGCAGCTCGGCCGCCAGCGACGCGAGCGCGCGCTCGACCAGGTGGGTGTCCAGGTCCGACACCATGCCGACGGTGTGCGGGAGGTCGACGCAGTCGCCGAACGCCGACCCGCCCTTGTAGTCGATCAGCACGAACGTCATCTCGTCCGGGGTGTTGGCGACGGCGAGCGACGCGACGACGGTCTGCAGCAGCTCGGACTTGCCCGCGCCGGTGGTGCCGGCGATCAGGCCGTGCGGGCCGTCGCGGCGCAGGTCGACGGCGAACGGGCCGTCCAGCGCTCTCGCCCACGACCGCGCGTGGTGCTGCGCCGCTGCACGGCCCAGCGCGCGGCGATGGCGGCCGGGTCGGGCGGCTCGAGCCCCAGCACGTCGAGCAGCCGGCTGCTGCTGGGCAGGGCGGCGTCGTCGTCGGCCGGCCCGACGTCGCGCACGGGGGCGAGCGCGCGGGCGACCCGGTTCGCCCAGGCAGGCGTCACCTCGTCGGCGCGGACGCCGTCGACCGGGTCCTGGCCGTCCTGGGCCACCCGCAGCCCGTCGGCCTGCTCCACGACCGTCGCCGTGCACTCCTCGGGCAGCAGCCGCTCGTCGGCGTCCAGGCAGACCAGCAGCACGCCGACGCGCGGCCCCTCGCGCAGGAGCGCCACGACGCCCGGCAGCGATCGCAGCCGGCGGGCGCCGTCCAGGACCACGAGCACCGTCGGCTCGTCGAGCACGGCCCCGGACTGGACCCGCACGCGCGAGCGGGCGGTCACGACGGCGCCCAGCTCGGCCAGCCGACGGGCGACCGTGTCGGTGTCGGTGCCCAGCAGGACGGCGGTGTCCTGGCCGTCGACCGGCCGGCAGTGCGGCAGCCAGCGGGTCCACTCCCACGTCTCGCGGGCGCCCGGCTCGGTGAGCACCACGACCTGCAGGTCCCGCGGGCTGTGCAGCACCGCCGCCTGGCCGACGACCCACCGCGCCAGGGTCCGCGGCAGCTCGCCGGCCCCGGCGATGCCCAGGACGCCGCGCTCGGCGAGCGGCACGGTCACCGGCACGTCCGGCACGGTCCAGGCGACCTCCCGGTCGTGCTCCGGGCGCTCCGGGTCCTCGAGCAGGACGGCCGACGGCAGGTCGGCCGTGCCGAGGCGCAGCAGCAGCAGGTCCTCGTCGCGCCGCCGCCGCTCCCAGAGCCGGCGGCGCGGCCCGACCGCGGTGAGCAGCACCTCGGCCGGGTCGGGGCAGTCGGACCGGCGGGCGTCGCGCTCGGCGAGCAGCGCAGCCTGCGCGTCCTGCTCGACCCGGTCCTTGCGCTCGCGGTGCTCCTGCTGCTGCCGGCGCAGGGACTGGCGGCCGTGCTTGCGGTCCAGCACCGCGTTGCCCACGAACGTGATGGGGCTCAGCAGGCCGAACAGCAGGTAGTACCAGCGGCCGAAGAAGTACGCCATCGCCAGCGCCATGACCAGCGGCATCAGGGCGATCAGCCACGGCAGGGGACGCCGGTCCGGCGGCCGGGGCGGGGCGGGCAGCCGGAACCGCGTGGTGCGGGTCGGTGGCCGCAGGCGCGGCGGGCGGTTGTAGTCCAGGCCGGCGCCGTCGTCGGACGGCAGCAGCGCGGCGTCGGGCGGCTGCGGCGACGCGAGCGAGAGCAGCGAGCGGCCGGCGCGCAGGACCGCCCCGGGCGGCCACGGGGCCTCGGTCAGCGGCTCGCCGTCGAGGAGGGCATCCGCTCCGTCCGTCACGGCGACGGCCACGGTCCCGTCGAGGGACACCTCGAGCACCAGGAGACCGGCCGGCACGGTCGGGTCGGGCAGCCGGACCGTGCAGCCGGCGCCGCTGCCGACGGTGGCCGTGCCCGGCCCGAGGCGGGCGACCGTCCCGGCGCCGGGCCCGCTGACGAGGCGCAGCTCGACCAGCCCGTCGGGCTCGGGCAGCAGGCAGCCCTCCGGGCCGTCGAGGCTGACCACGGCCCCGTCGCGCAGCGGGCTGTCCCGCACCGCCAGCGACGGGTCGACCGGCTCGCCGTCGACGTGCAGCAGCCCGCCCACCCGCGCGGGGCGCAGCGCGAGGACGGTGCCTCCGGTGGCCGCCGGGACACCGCGGACCGCCGCGACCAGGGACTCGGCGACCGCGGCGACCGGGTCGTCGGGGTCCGCGTCGACCAGCACGTCGACCCGTACGGCCGTCGCCGGGTCCACGACGGTGAGCGTCAGCTGCACGAGCGTCCCGCGTCCGACCTGCGCATGGCAGCGAGCGTAGGCCGTGCGGTCAGGCCGAGGTGCTGACCCGCGACGGCACCACCTGGGCGACGAGGGCGTCGGTCTCGGGCTCGGGCCGCAGCCCGGCCGCAGCGAGCGCGGCGTACAGCCCGTCGGCGACCGCTGCCGCGCGGGCCGGCTCGCCGGCGGTCAGCCGGAGCAGGTCGCGCCACAGCGGCTCCGCGGACGGGACGAGCGCCAGGCCGGTGCGCAGCGCCTGCTCCGCGGCGGCCCGGTCGCCGCGACCGGCCGCGAGCCCGGCGGCCCGCCGGGCCACCGCCGTCCCGATCACGCGGGCGTCGCGGGCGGCCCGGTGGAACGCCATGGACGCGAAGCGGTCGGCCGGCGCGCCGGAGAACGCCGGGCCGGCCACGGCGGCCAGGCCGCGGCGCAGCAGCGACTCCTCGGCCGGCCCGTCCGCCGCGGCGGCGCAGGCGCGCAGGACGTCCCAGTCGGTGTGGACGTCGGCGGCGAGCACCCAGCGCCCGCGCGCGTCGGCATGCAGCCGCGGCCGCCCGTCCGGCCCGACCCCGAGCCACGCCTGGGCCTGCGCGAGCGTGGCGGCGAGCACGTCGTCGCCGACGCCGCGGGGCCACACCTCGGCCCGCAGGACCGCCTCGTGGACGCCGTCGCGGTGCAGCGCGGCCGACACGACCAGCTCGGTGAGCAGCCCCCGGGCCGCCGGGTCGACCGGGCCGGGAGCGGCGCACCTCGACCGGGCCGAGCAGCCGCACGGTGACCGCGGGCTCGCCCTGCGGCAGCGCCGGGACGGCGGCCGGGCGCGGGAGTCGGGGGCCGGCCCGCCGCCGGTCCCGGTGACCTCCTCGACGGCCGCGCGCGGCGACAGCGACGCGACGACGGACGCCGCGCCGGTGCGGCTGCCGTCTGCCTCCCGCAGCGCGCCGAGCAGCGGGAGGTAGGCGTCCGGCGGCAGGCGGCGCGCCGTCGCGCGCAGGCCGAGGACGCCGAGGTCGACCGGCCGTCGGCCTCGGCGGTGAACCGCCAGCGGGCGCCGGCGTGGCGCCGACGCACAGGACGGCCAGCGGGGTGCGGACGTCGGCGACCAGGGCGTGCAGCCGGTCGGCCTCGGCGGCGGTGGGCGGCCCGGACAGCACGACGACGCGGGGAGCGCGGCGGCCGGCGCCGCGCAGCAGGCGGCCGGACAGCACCCCGTCCACGCCGAGCGCCCGCAGGGCGTCCCGGGCGGCCCGGGCCTGCAGCTCGAGCTGGTCGAGCACCTCCGACAGCGTGGCGCAGGCCTGGACGCGCGCCGGGCGCGGCCGCGGTCAGGTCGTCGCCGAAGCCGACCGTCGTGACGTCGACCCCGTCGGACCACCGGTTGGTGGCGAGCTCCACGCACCAGCGACGCCGCGATGTCCCGCGCCACCGCCGGGTCGCCGCCCAGCGCCACGATGCCCGGGGCCGCCTCGAGGTCGACCAGCAGGTCGGTCTGGCCGGTGAGGGCGACGCAGGCGAGGGCGGGGTACGGCGCCGGCGCGTCGACCGGGCCGTCGGGCAGGTCGGCGGCCTCGACGGCCCAGGCCCGGCCGTCGGACGCCTCCGTCCAGGGCGCGGGCGGGCGGCCCGGCGCGCCGATGACCGACAGCGTGACGTGCGCGTCGTCGACGTACGCCAGCGCCACCTCCGGCAGCGGGGTCCCCGCGCCCGGCGCAGGCCGCGGCGAGGTGGCGCAGCGCGCGGTCCAGCAGCTCGGCCCGGCCAGGGTCCGCCGCGAGGCGCAGCCGCTGCTCCACACCGGCCTCGTCGGGCGGGGCGTACGGGCCGCGGCGCGCCGTCAGGGCGACCAGCAGCCCGGCGGCCAGCAGCCCGCCACCGAGGGCGAGGCGCTCCGTCGACCGGGTCTCCGGCGCGGCGGCGGGGGCCGCGGCGCCGCTGCCGGCGCCTGCGCGGCGGGCTCGCGCCGGCTGCTGCGGCACGGCCGGGCGGGCCGGCGCCGGCCGCTGCGGCGGGGCCACGGCCGGCGTCGAGACGCCGGGTCCGGTCGCGTCGGCCGGCATCCGGAGCACCCAGCCGGGCCGGATGAGGTTGGCGTCGACGAGCTTGCGGCCGTCGTCCTGCACGCGGTCGCGGTTGAGCTCGAAGATCTCCCGGTAGCGGTAGGGGTCGCCCAGGGTCCGCTCGGCGATGTCCCACAGGCAGTCGTAGCGCCGGCCCTCGGGCGGCTGCACGACGTAGGTCCTCGTCGGCCCGGCGGCGCGCGCCGGCTCGGCCACCGGCTCGGCCACCTGCGCGGCGGCCGGGGCAGCGGCCGGCGCCGCCTGCGACGAGGCGGTGACCGAGACCGCGGGCCGCGGGCGCAGGGGCGGCCCCCGCGCCGGAGGGGACGAGCGCCGCGGCACCGGCCAGCAGCAGCGTCGCGGCGACGAGCCGCCGCGCCAGCACCTGGTTGCCGCCGCCGAGCGGGACGTCGGCGGGCACGCCCCGGCCGCGGCGGGCGGCCCGCCACTCGGCGACGACGCAGACGGCGAAGTGGGCCCAGGCCAGCCAGAGCGCGCAGGCGAGCACCCGGACGAGCGTCGTCGCGGTGAGCTCGGCGGTCAGCCAGTCGCGGGACGGGGCCGTCGTGGGCAGCGGGCTGCCGACGGCGAGGACCAGGGCAGCCGGCACCCCCACGAGCACGACGAGCAGCCCGAGCGCGGCGAGCACGCCGCGACGCAGCTCGCCGCGCCGCTCCTCGCGCCCCGGAGGGCGGGCGGGCAGGCGGACCGGGGGGCGGGCGACGGTCGACACGGCGGGTTCCTCGCTCAGCTCACGACGAGGGTCTGGACCTCGGTGACCCGGACCTGGTTGACGGTGGTCTTCTCGTACGGCAGGCCGAGCGGGCGCGGCCCGTTGCCCTCGTCGAAGTAGATCTGCCAGAAGGCCGTGACCTGCGCCGGGTAGCGGTCACCGCTCTCGCCGCCGCCGGCGTCGTTGCTGGACCGGTCGTAGCGGTAGCGGCAGACGCGCGGCGTCGTCCTCGTCGCCCTCGTCCAGCTGCTGCGCGTTCCGCGGCAGGCCGGCGCCGGTGCAGCCGACCTCGACCCGGGCCGGGAGGCGCCCAGCGGCCGCACCCGCGTGTGCACCAGCTCGGCGTGCATCACGACCCCGCCGACCGACAGCGACGGCGTGCGCGACCGCCCGTCCGGCGGCGGTGTCGGTGCAGCGCACCTTCGCGTCGCAGAGCATCGAGAACGCGACGTCCTGGTCGACCCGCGGCGAGCTGACCGGGCTGGTCTGCACCTGCAGGTACGGGATCTGCCCGCGCCCGGTGACCAGCTCGATGACGCCCTGCTCCTGCTGGGTCAGCACGTGCTCGTCGCCGGGCTCGAGGAAGCGGTACTCGTAGCTGAGGTCGGCGTTGGTCCGGGTGACCGGCCCGTCGAAGCTGAGGCAGGTGTGCAGCCACCAGCGCCCGGGCCCGGTCTGGCGGACCTCGGGCTCGAAGCCGTCCGGCAGGTCGGGGTCGTCCCAGCAGAAGGCCTTCGTGACGTCGATCCCGGCGTCGCGGAGCAGCTGGGCCAGCGTCTTGCCCGCGGCGGCGTCGGAGCACAGCAGGCCGAACCCGCTGGCCGAGCCGTAGATCCGGCAGGTCCGGGTCGGCGCCGACACGGGGTGGGCGGTCTCCCGCTGCGGGGCGCTGGCGGCCGGCGGCGTGGCGGCGGCCGGCGGGTCGAAGTCGTCCGCCGTCGCGGCCGGCGCGCCGGCGGCCAGGACGACGGCGGAGGCGGCGAGGGTGGCCGCCGTCGCCGCGGCCAGCCGGCGCAGCAGGCGCCCTCACGAGAAGTCCTGGAGCGTGAGCCCGGCGCACGGCACCTCCGGTGCGGCCACGGTGCGGTCCAGCTTCCAGGCCCCGCCCTGCAGCACGAACTCGTAGGTCCCGCCGACGACGCGGAAGGGGTCGACCGGCGTGCCGCCGCGGCGGGTGAGGTTCCAGCCGTCCTCGGCGGAGCAGCCGACGACGCCGCGACGGGAGGCCGACGTCCGCTGCACGCCGAGGACCTTCACCGGCTGCGGGCCGGGGTAGAACGTGCCGACGTCCTTGCCCAGCAGGGCCGGCAGGCGGGCCTGGCGCTTGGCGGTCGTGACCGCGAGCAGCGCCGGCAGGCGCAGGTCGCGGCTGTTGACGGCCTGCGGCGACCGCGGCGCTGTGCCGGCGCAGGGCCTGCACCGCAGGGTCTCCCTCGAACGCCGACAGCGGGCTGGGCGAGGGCGACGGGGAGGGCGACGGCGAGGGGGACGGCGACGCGGCCGGCGTCGGCGACTGCGCGACGACGGACGGGGAGGCGGAGCCGAGCCCGAGCGGAGCGGTGGCGGGGGCGTCGTCGCTGCAGCCGACCAGCGCGATGCCCGCCAGCGCGAGCACCGCCGCGAGCCTGCCCTGCCCCATCGCTGGTCCCCTCCGTCGCCACCTCGGTCCGCGCTCCACCGGCCGGGCGATGGTATGCCCGGTTGATCCGCCCTGCAGCAGCCCGCCGCCCGGCAGACGGGTGGTCATGACGGGGCCGCCGACGGGCTCGCCGCCGGGGCCGGGGCGCGGTGCCGGCGTCCGCGACGGGGCCGGCGGCTCGGCGACGGGGCCGGGGGCGGCGGCGCGGTCGGGGACGGCGGCGCGGTCGGGCTCGCCGTCGGCGACGGCGTGGCCGTGGGACGCGGTGACCGACGGAGACGGGACGGCGACGGCGACGGGAGCGGCTCCGGGAACACCGGCACGTCGACCCCGGGTGGCGCGGGCGGTGGGGCGTCCGGCACCGGCACGTCGACCGGCGGCGGGCTGCTGTCGACGTCGCGCGGGTCGACGCCCTCGTACGGGCGGGCGCTGCCCGAGCCGGAGGCCTTGAGCGTCCGGACCCCGACGATCCCGAGCAGCGACGCCGGGATCTCCAGGCGCACGGCGACGGTGACGACCAGGCGGCGGGGGTCGCTGCCGGACACCTGGCCCAGCGGCGCCCGGTACTCGCACGACTGCACGCCGCCGTTCTGGTCGGCGTCGGCGCGGATCGCCGCGCAGTAGTCCTCCACCCGGGCGCGGACCGCGGTCTCGTCGAGCTCGAGCAGGGCCTGCCCCGTGACGATCGAGGCGGCGCCGGCCCGCGCCGCCTCCTCGGCGTAGGCCACGGCGCGGCCGCGTGCGGTGAGCAGGCGGGAGGCGTCGATGACCAGGCCGCCGAGCAGCAGCAGGATGAACGCGAGCACCGGCACCGCGGGCGCGATGGCGCCGCGGTCGTCCCGCGGGCCAGGTCACCGCACGCCCCGGTTGGGGTCGACCGGGCTGGTGAACGTCGACGACACGTCGACCCGGCCGGGGACGCCCGGCAGGCCGAGGTCGCCGAGCGGGTAGCGGCAGCGGGCCGTGACCGTCACCGGGAAGCCGGCCCGGAACAGCCCGTCGCGCAGGGTCACGCTGAGGGTGTCCTGGCAGGCGGTCGCGCCCGGACCAGGCTGCTGCGGACCGCCCGCTCGGCGGCCTCGCGCGCCTCGGCCGCGCTGCGCGACTGGCTGGCGGCGCGGGCGGCGTCGCGCGCGCCCGCCTCCATGGTGCCGTTCGACCTGCGCGACCCGGCCGTAGCCGTAGAGCAGCGCCAGCAGGAGCAGCAGCAGCGGCATGAGGAAGGCCAGCTCGACGGCGATGGAGCCGCGGTCGTCCTGCAGCCGGGCGCGCGGCGTCACGGCCGCTCGTCGCCCTCGAAGCGCTCGATCTCGCCGAAGACCCGCTGGCGCACCTGCAGGTCCAGGCCCGGGACGAGGGTGATGACGTCGCCGCGCGACGGTCACCGACACCTTGCCCGTCGTCGGCGTCGTAGCGCGCCTGCGCCGCGGGGTCGAGCAGCGTCTCGCGGCCCACGGCCGCGCGCGTACGCCTCGACGGCGGTCTCGACGTCGGACCGGATCGGCGTCCGAGATCGTCGTGGTCTGGGCCAGCCGCAGCCGCGACACGCCCTCGCGCGCGGCCTGCTCGGCGACAGCCCGGCCGTAGAAGTACAGACCGGCCTGGATGGAGAAGAAGACGAGCAGCAGCAGGCCCGGGGCGACGAGGGTGAGCTCGAGCGCGCTCGCCCCCCGGTCGCCCTGCAGCCGACGTCCCGGGTGCGGACCGACCCGTCAGGGTGCGCACGCCGCGGAGCCGATGGGCTGGTTCGCGCACTGGTCCAGCTGCTGGCTCTTGCTGTCGACGATGTTGTAGATGACCGCGCCGATCACCGAGGCGGCGATGACGACGATCGCGGCGATGATGGCGAACTCCAGCGCCGACGCACCGGCGTCGCGACCGCCCCGCAGGACGCGGCGGGTGGTGCGGGCGGTGAGGGCAGCCAGGACCGCGAGGGCCTCGTGGAGGGCGGTCATGGGGTTCTCCTTCGGCCGGCCGGGAGCGGCGGGCGTCGTCACGGTGCGGGAGGGCGGGGCAGGGCGGAGTGGCGTCAGGGTCACACGCCGAGCAGGCGGTCGACGGCGGGGAAGGCGAGGAACAGCAGGAAGGCCGAGCAGACGAGCAGCTGGGCGACGAGCATCGACTGCGAGCGCTCCCCGGCCTCGCCCTCGCTCTCGGCCATCTCCTTGCGGCGCAGCGTGGCCGCGCGGGCCGACAGCGAGGAGCGGATCTTGGCGCCGTCGTCGGCGGCCAGGCCGAGCGCGCCGGCGAGGTCGCGCAGCTCCTCGACGCCGAGCTCGTCGCCGAGGTCGCCGAGCGCCTGCCACGGCGTCTGGCCCATCAGCCGGGCGTTCGCCAGCGACTGGCGGATGCGCACGACCGCCCAGTGGTCGCTGATGCTGGAGGCCGCCAGCAGCGCCTCGGGCAGGCCGCGGCCGCCCGCCAGGTTCATGGCGACGAGGTCGAGGAACACGCCGACGACGCGGCGGAAGTCGCGCCGGCGCCGGTCGGCCTCGCCGCGCAGCGCCAGGTCGGGCAGGAAGAAGCCGAAGGCGCCGAAGACCAGCGCGGCGAGCAGCGGCGCGCCGCCCGGCAGCGGCACCCCGGCCAGGCGCAGCGCGGAGTAGACGACCGGGGCGAGCAGGAAGAACAGCAGCCCGAGCAGGATCTTGGTGGCGAGGAAGGAGCCGACGGTGCGGTTGAGCACGGCGAGGTCCTTGCGCACCCGGCCGAGCTGCCAGCCGCGCTCGGCGGCCAGCGCCTCGAGCCGGTCGCCGAGCGCCTGCACGCAGGTGCGCGCGCGTGCCGGCCAGCCCGCGCTGCAGCTCGAGGCCGGTCGCGGTGTGCGGGCGCAGCGAGCGCTGGCCGCCGTCGATGCGCGCGACGAGGGCGGCGACGCCCGGGCGCGGGCGCAGGAACACGCGCAGCAGCGCGTACAGGCCGACGCCGGTGAGCGCGCCGCGTGAGCAGCGAGGCGGTCGAGCATCAGGCCGCCGCCGCAGGCGCGGGTCGCCGGTGCCGAGGATGCGCTCGACCTGCGACGGGCGGGCCAGGCGGCGCAGCCACAGCAGGCCGGCCAGGAAGAGCAGCGCGACGAACGAGCAGGACGAGCTGGCCGAGCGCGCCGTCGTAGGAGGCGACGTACTCGCCGTTGAGCAGCACCATCGCGCCCGGCGACCGACAGCACGATGGCGCAGGATGAGCCGGACGCTGCGGCGCACGCTGCGGCGCGACGGCCTCGACCCGGCGGCGCATGTCGAGCTCCTCGCGGGTGCTGGTGGCCAGCGCCGTGAGCACGTCGCGCAGGCCCGGGCCCGCGCAGCCGGGCGTTGAGCACGAGCGCGGCGACGACGGTGTCGGCGCTCGGGTCGTCGAGGTCGTCGGCGAAGGCGAGCAGCGCGTCGGGCAGCGGCTCGCGGATGCGCAGCCGGTCGACCAGCAGGTTGAGCGGCGGGCGCAGGACCGCCGGCGTCGCCTCGACGCTGGACGGGATCGCCTGCTCGAGGCCGACCGCGCCGGCGATGGTGTCGCGCAGGGACTCGGTCCAGACCGCGAGGCCCTCCAGGCGCAGGATCGCCAGCCGCTCCTCGCCGCCCGCCCCGGCGATGCGGTCCCAGTAGGCGACGAGCAGGCCGATGCCGACGGCCGCGACCGGCCAGCGGGTGAGCAGCAGCACGACGACGCCGACGACGAGCGCCGGCCGGCAGCCGCGGACCGCAGCGCTCCGCCGCCGCGGACGGCGCGGCGCCACAGGCTCGGCGTGCCGGGGTCGCGACAGCGGCACGCCGCGCACGCGCGAGGACGAGCAGCAGCAGGCCGCCGCCGAACGACCGCGCCGGCCGAGGACGGCCGGCAGCAGCGCCGGTCACGCCGACCACCGGCCGCGGACGGTCGGCTGCCAGCCGGCGGCGACGAGGTCGTCGACGCACTCGATCGGGCGCGTGCGCCACGGCCGTGCCGTCCGGGCCCGGGGCGAAGACCTCGCTGGACAGCACCCGGCCGTCGACGCCGGTCACCTCGCGCACGCTCTCGACGACGCGGCTCAGGCCGCCGCCCTCGGCGTAGGTGTTGCGCTTGCGCAGGAAGACCACGAAGTCGATCGCGCCGGCGATGAGCATGTGCGTCGCCTCGACCGGGAGGTTCTCGGCCGACTGCAGCGCGTACGTGCTGATGCGGTTGAAGACCTCCATCGAGCTGTTGGCGTGGATCGTCGACAGCGAGCCGTCGTTGCCCTGGCTCATGGCGTTGAGCATGGTGACGATCTCGTCGCCGAGGACCTCGCCGACGATGACCCGGCTCGGGTTCATGCGCAGGCTGCGGCGGACGAGGTCGGCCATGCCGACGCCGCCGAGGCCCTCGCTGTTGGGCAGCCGCTCCTCGAAGGACACGACGTTGGGGTGCAGCTCGGGGAACTGGTCCAGGCCGAGCTCGAGGGCCCGCTCGACCGTGATGAGGCGCTCGTGCGGCCGGGATCTCGTTGGCCAGCGCCCGCAGCAGCGTCGTCTTGCCGGCGTTGGTCGAGCCCGGCGATCATGATGTTCTTGCGGGCCCTGACGGCCGCCTTCAGGAAGCCGGCGAGCTCGCCGCTCATGGTGCCGGAGCCGACGAGGTCGTCGAGGAAGACCTTGCCGAGGCGGCTGCGCCGGATGCTGATCGACGGCCGGGCGCAGACGCCCATGACGGCGGACAGGCGCGAGCCGTCGGGCAGGCGCAGGTCCAGCTGCGGGTTGGCGGAGTCGAACGGCCGGCTGGACAGGCCGACGTTGGCGGCGAGCACCTGGACGAGCTCGACGAGGTCCTCGTCGCTGTCGGCGACCGGCTCGTGCAGCTCCTCGCGGCCGTCGCTGTAGCCGACGTAGACCTGGTCGTAGCCGTTGATGTCGATGTTCTCGACCTCGGGGTCCTCCAGCAGCGGCTGCAGGCGGCCGACGCCGAACAGCGCCGCGTGCACCGCCGCGGCGGTCGACTCCTCCTCCTCCGGCGTCTGCGGGGCGCGGCCCTCGGCGATCTCGCGCCGCGCGTGGTCCTCGAGCACCTGGACGATGAGGCTGCGGGCGTACTGCCGCTCGTCCTCGGCGGTCATCGGCGCGCGCTCGGCCGCCTCGTCGCGGCGCCGCTGCTGGTTCAGGCGCTCGGCGACCTCGGCCGCGCAGCCGGCGGACGAGGACGTGGTCGGCGGCGCTCACGCGGCACCGTGCCGCGGGCCGGCGGGCGAAGACCGACGGCCGGCGGCGCTGGTCGGCGCGGGCGCGCACGGGTGGCGGTCTCCACGTCCGGGACCGGTTCGGGCGGCGGCTCGGCGGCCGGGGCCGGGCCGCCCTGCTCCCGGCGCAGCGCGACCACGAGCTGCTCGACCATCTCGCGGCCGGACCGCACGAGCAGCGTGCGCTCCGGGCGCGGCAGCTCGACCCCGTCGAACACCGCGGCTCCGGCCGGGTCGTGCGCGAGCCGGCCGAGGACGTCGACGCCGCCCACGTCGCGGGCGAGCACGCCGGCGGCGCCCTCCGCGTCGCGACCGCGCGGCCGCTCGGCGACGAGGACGACGCCGACCCGCGGGACGTGGCCGTCCGGGCCGACGAGGGCCGGCTGCAGCGCGGCCAGCCGCTCGCGGGCGTGCACGACGCCGCTGACGTCCGGCCGCAGGACGCACGACCACGAGGTCGGCGCGCTGCAGCACCGGCAGGTGCGGCGACTGCGGCGACACCCGGCCGCAGTCGACGAGGACGTCGCGGTCGGCGGTGCGCGGCGAACGCGTCGGCGAGGTTGGTCCACAGGTGCCCGGCGGCGCCCGCCTGACCCGGGCCGGCCAGGCCCGGCGACGGCCTCGATCCCGCCGCGCAGGACCTGCGCGTGCTCGGGCAGGGTGCCCGGCTGCATCTCCCGGCGGGCGAGCGGCAGCAGGCTCAGCAGGCCGCGGGTGCGGTCGACCGCGGCGCCGTCCTCGCGCCGCATGCGCAGCGCGACGTCGCCGCCCTCGGTGTCGGCGTCGACGAGCAGGACCGGGGCGGGCCACAGCGCGGCCGCGAGCAGCGCCGCGGTCGTGGTGCCGGGTGAGCCCTTGGCGGACAGGAAGGCGACGACGCCCACGTCACTGCTTCCGGAAGTCGACGGCCGGCGTGGTGTCCGGCGACAGGCGGGTCACGGCGAGGCTGTTGGTCGCCGCCGCGCTGACGATCGGCCGGGCCGGGCCCTCCGGGATGAGCAGCGAGAGCCGGGTCGCGTCGCCCCCGGCGGACGACCCGACCTCGCGCGACGCGGACGGCGGAGGCGAGCACCGACTCCCTGGTCCAGGTCGCCGGTCTCGCGCGGTACGAGGAAGACGCGGACGACATCGCCGGCCCGCAGCTCGACCGCCGGCCGCTGGGAGGCCGACAGCACGACGCCGACGACGAGGGAGCCGGTCGGCGCGATGCTCGACGACGCCAGGAACATGGACCGGTTCAGCATCGTCCCGGCGGGGATCCGCCCGGTCGCGGTCGTGCCGACGAAGTTGCTCGCCGCAGCGGCCTCGATGGTGGCCGCGCCGTCCGCGGCGACCCGGGCCACCCGGAAGTCGGACCGGTCCACCTGCTCGCCGGCCTCGATGTCGGCCCGGGCGACGAGCACGTCCACCCGGTCGCCGCTGCGGTAGGCGATGAGCGCGCTGGCCAGGGCGCCGCCGAGGACGAGCAGCAGCGCCAGGGCGGCAAGGGCAGGCCGGCGGTCCCGGACGGGCGCGGGCAGGCGGCCACGACCGTCCGCGGTCAGCGACCTCGACGGAGCCGTGGTGGTCATGCGTCTCCTCCATGCGCGGACCGGGGCGAACCGCTCCCGGCAGGAGCGTAGGCGCGGATCCTGAGGACCGGGACGACCGGCAGCAGCGCCGAGCGGGGCGGTGGGCCGTCCGGGGGAAGGACGTCACCCGGACGGCCCACGCCGCGGCGCGCCCGCGCCCGGTCTGGTTGCTTTTCGGCCTTCTGCTCGGCACAGTGACGGCCCCGGTCGCCTGGCGACCGGCCCCTGACGCACCAGCCCAGTCCGCAGGACCACGCGAGGAGCTCCGATGGCGAACGTCAACGTCACCTACCAGGACATGAAGAGCGCGGCGGACCGCCTCAAGGCGGCCCGCGAGGAGATCGAGGGCAACCTGCAGCAGTGCAAGCGCCTGGTCGACGACCTGGTCGCAGGGGGCTACGTCACCGACAGCAGCTCGAAGGCGTTCCAGTCGTCGTACGACGAGTACAACACCGGCGCGACGAAGACCATCGAGGGCCTCAACGGCATGGCGGACTACCTCACGGCCGCGGCCGACACCTTCGAGCGCGCCGACAGCGAGCTCGCCAAGGCGCTGAAGTAGCCGCAGCGCCGTGCCCGACCTGCAGGTCGACCTGGACGGGCTGACCGCCTTCGCCGGCCGCCTCGACCGCATCCGCGACGCCCTGTCCGACGCCAAGGGGTCGTTGCGCGGTCATGACGACGCCCTGGGGGACGGCACGGTCGTGTCGGCGCTGCACCGGTTCGAGGACCGCTGGCGCGACGGCCGGGAGAAGATCGAGGACAACGCCACGACGCTGTCCACGATGGTCACCGAGTCCGTCGCGACCTACCGCCGGGCCGACGACGACCTCGCGGCCTCCCTGCGGACCAGCGAGGGATGACCGCCGCTGCGACGTCGGCGGACGGCAGCGCCGGCTTCGCCGTCTCCGTGCCGCCGTCCTGGTTCGAGCTCGACCTGGGGCCGGCGACCCGCGACGGGGCGATCCGGGCGCTCGTGGACGAGCGGGTGCGCGACCAGCCCGAGCTGCGCGAGCACCGCAGCACGATCGCGCGGGTGCTGCGCCAGCAGGCCCGCGAGGCCTGGGAGAGCGGCGCGCGGTTCTGCGCCTGCATGGTCGAGCCGGCGGACGAGGGCCCGATCACCGCGAGCGCCACCGTGTCCGTCGTCCCGGGCCCGCTCGGGGTGCGCACCGGCGGCCAGGAGCACTTGGCGGCGCTGCTGGCGCCCCTGGCGCCCAAGCGGCCCAAGGACGAGGACGACACCTGGCGCGAGGTCGCCGCGGTCGAGGTCGGCGGCGTCCAGGCCGCCCGCGCCTGGGGCGTCGAGGACGTCGACCTGCCGCAGGACGCCGGCTGGGTCCGGGTCGTCACCCTGGTCCAGCTGGTCCCGTTGCCCGACAGCGGCCGGGTCGTCATGCTGCAGTGCAGCAGCCCCGTGCTGCCGCTGGCCGACGTGCTCGTCGACCTGTTCCACGCCGTGGCGGACACCGTCCGGGTCGTCCGCGCTGTACCGCTCGAGGAGGCGCTCCCGTGACGCGGCCGACGGACTGGTGGGTCCTCGACCTCTCCCGCGACCCCACGCCCGGGGACCCGTACGACATCCGGTCGCTCGCGCGCAGCGTGCAGAGCGTCGCGGAGGACGCCGAGCAGGCGTCCCGCGACGTCCGGGCGCTGGCCGGCGACGGTGCGGTCCTGTCCTGGATCGGCCTGGCCGGCGACGTGTTCCGCGGGGCGCTGGACGACTTCCCTGGCCAGCTGGACAAGCTCGCCGACTCGTACGCCCAGTGCTCCTCCGCCCTGTCGGTCTTCGCCGGCGAGCTCGACGGCGCGCAGGACCAGGCCGACCGGGCGCTGGTCCAGGGCCGGGCTGCCCGCGCCGACCTGGAGAGCCTGCAGGGCCAGCTCGCCGCCGCCCGCGGCGCGGCGTCGTCCGCGGGCAGCACCGCCGACGCGCTGTCCCGCCCGCCCGCGGCCGGCGCTCCGCCGCCCGATCCCGACCAGGTCCGCGCCGCGACCCGCAACGCCCAGGCGGCCAACGCTCGGGTCAGCGCGCTGAGCGGCTCGCTCGGCGACGCCCAGGACCGGCTCGACGCGGCCAAGCGGCTGGCCCGCCAGGCCGAGGACCTGCGCAACGACGCGGGCGACCGGGCGAAGTCCCGGCTGCACGACGCCAGCGACGCGGGCATCGAGCCCAACTCCTGGTGGGAGGACTTCAAGAGCACCGCGGCCAAGGTCTGGGACGTCACGATCACCGTCGCGAAGATCGCTGTCGCCGTGCTCGGGATCGTCGTCCTCATCATCGGCGGGCCGCTGGCCTGGGTCGTCGTCGGCCTGTCCGTGCTCATCCTCGCCGACGCGCTCATGAAGGTGGCCAGCGGCGAGGGGTCGTGGCTCGACGTCGCCGTGGCCGCGCTCGGCCTCATCCCCGGCACCAAGGGCCTCACCTCCCTCGGCGCGCTCAAGGGCGCCTGGGCGTCCAAGGGACTGCTCGGCGTCGCCGGCCACCTGGGCGGGGCGTTCAAGGGGCTCGCGGTCGAGGGCGTCAACGGCGCCAAGGCGGCCTGGCAGGGACGCGCGCTGCTGCCGATCCTGCTGCGGCAAGCGCCGTCGGTCGCCCGCGCCCGGATCGCGAGCATGGCCGCCCAGCTGCGCCACGGTGTGCCCGGGGCGCTGCGCGGCTTCAGCGTCGGCCTCGGCGAGGGCGGCGGCCTGCTCGGCCGGGCCCGTTCGGGCCTCGCCGGCATGGGGGAGGGCTTCTCCGACGCGGTCCGGACGTTCGCGCACACCACGCCCGACGGCGCGGTCTACCTGGTACGCGGTCAGCAGGGCACGATCCCGTACCTCGGTGTCGACCCGTGGAGCCCGACGACCCTCGGCGCCGGTCACCGGGTCGAGGCGGGCTTCCCCCACGTGAGCGGGTTCGTGGTGCCCGAGGGCAGCCTGGCCGAGCTGGGCAACAGCTCGCGGGCGTTCAACGAGGCCGTGCAGGTCGGCTCCTACCAGGGCGGCTACCGCGGCTACGGCATCACCTTCGAGACCACGACGAACGTGCACGCCGCGGACGGCGTCACCGCGATGAACCCGCAGTTCGGCGCCGGTGGTCACTCCCAGCAGTACATCCCCGACTTCACGACGCGGGTCAACGCCGGCGACATCGTGGTCGTGGACCAGGCGGGGACGCGCCTGCCCGCTCAGATCGACGCGGCCGGCGACATCCACGTCCAGCTCGGGGACGGTCCGGACGCGCCGTGGGTGCAGCTGGACGGCACCGCCCACGCGCCGTCCATCCTCACGCCGCTGACCGACACCGCCCAGGGCCCCGACGTCTGGTCGCCGGACGACGTCCGCGACGCGGTGGACGGCGCCAAGCACGCCGTCGACGCGGTCAAGCGACCCGTCGGCCTGGCGACCCGTGCGGGCAAGCTGGTCCCATGAGCCGGGTCCGGATCGCCGACAGCAGCTCCGACGGCACGCGCTACGGCCACCTGCTGCCGGTGCTCGAGGCGGAGCTGCGCTGGGGGAACGAGACGCGCCACGGGTTCGAGATGGCGCCCAGCGACCAGGTCTGGAGCGCCCGGCTGCGGCACCCGCTGCACCTGGACCGGCTGCGGGCGGAGTTCGACTTCCCCGAGCACATCGAGGTGGGGCGCCGCGACAACGGCGACACCTACGTCTTCGACAGCAAGGCGTTCGTCAGCATCGGGGCCAGCGACCCGGGGCGCCGGCTCGGGCCGCCGCGGCGCCGCACCGGCCTGCTGGGCAAGGTGCTCGGCCCGTGAGGCGCAGCATCGCCTCGTCGGTCTACCGGCTGGCCGACAGCCAGGTGCTCATCGGGGTGGCCGAGACGCCGCAGGGGCCGCAGCCGCTGTTCACCGACGTCAGCGGCGAGCCCGCCGTGGTCGCCTTCACCGACCCGGACGAGGCGCGCGGCGACCTGCCCGACACCCACCGGATGTTCTCCATCCAGGTCGCCGAGCTGCTGTCGCAGCTGCCGCCGCACGCCGGCCTGGTCATCGACCCGCGCGCACCCTCGCCGGTCCACGTCTCCGCGGCGGGCAAGGCGGGCGTCGCGGCGGCAGCCCGGGCGTTCCCGGCCGGGGCGGAGACGCGCATCGGCGACCCCGACGTGGAGCCGGAGGCGCTGCTGTCCGCGCTGACCGAGGCGGCCCGGGCCTGGCCGTGGCTGCGCCGGGCCTGGCGCACCTGGTACCAGGCGGCCGACGCCGACCCGCGCCTGCTCGTCGTGCTCGACGTCGACGAGGACCACGCCGCTGAGGGCGCCGAGCTGGTGCTCAGCACCGCGCGTGCGCAGCAGCACCCGGGTGCGCTGCTGGTCATGGCCCTGCAGGACCTCCCCCCGAGCCCCGCGACTGGCTGCTCGAGCACACGCCGCCGTTCCACCCGACGCCGTGACCTCGCGCGTCTGGGCGCCGGCGCCGGTGCCCGCGCCCGAAGGGCTCGACGGGCTGCGGGTCTGGCTGAGCCGGGAGGGCTACGTCCTCAGCCCGCGCCGGGACGACGGGCAGCTGCTCGCGCTGGCGTCCACCGGCGACAGCCCGGACCTGTCCGACGTGCCCGCCGGGACGTCTCGCGAGGTGGCCGGCCCGACGCGTCTGCTGGACCTGGTCCCGGTCGGCTACGGGCTGCTCGTCGACGGCGCGTCGCCCGGGGCCCGCGTCGTCCCGGCGTCGGTGCTGGACGCCCTGCGCTCGTCCGAGCCTCCGGCCGGCGACGAGCCCGACTTCACGGCCGCGCCGGTGCCCGACCGCTACCGGCCCGCCGCCGACGCCGCCACCGCCGCCGCCCGGTCCGCCGGGGCACGCCGCGCCGTCGCCGTCTGGGCCGACGGGGCGACCCGGCACGGCCTGCTCGTCAGCCTGCACCGCGCGCCCCCGCCGGCCTTCGACGCCGCGGTCGAGGCGCTCGCCGCGGTCCGGCCGGACTGCCCGGTGCGCGTCGTCGACGTCGACGCCCTGCCCCGGCGGGCGCAGTCGGCCGTGTTCGAGGCCGTGGGCGCCGCGACGGGTCCTCGGGTCGGCCGCACGACGCTGCTGCGCGCCGGTGCCGGCGCGCTGGCCTGCGCCGGCCTCGTCTGGCAGGCCGTCCGCTCGCTGGGCTGACCGGAGCGGGTTGTCCACAGCCGGCCACGAGCCTCTGGTGACCTTGCCGCTCGGCGGTTAGGTTCGCGCGGCACGGAGCGCACGGCGGGCAGGACGCCCTGGTCGCAGGGAGCCGGCGTGGGCGCGGTCGACACGGTCGAGGCCGAGGTGCGCGAGCTGGTGCGCCGCCGCGGCCTGGACCCGGTCACGGACCGCTCGGCGGTGCGCCGGCTGGTCGACGAGGTGGTGGCCGACTACGACGAGCGGACGCTGACCAGCGCGCTCCCGCCGCTGTCGGACCGCGGCCACGCCACCCGCGCCGTGTACGACGCGGTGGCCGGCTTCGGGCCGCTGCAGCGGCACCTGGACGACCCCGAGGTCGAGGAGATCTGGATCAACGGGCCGGGCCGCGTGTTCGTCGCCCGGCGCGGCCGGTCCGAGCTGACCACGACGATCCTCACCGACGCGCACGTCCGAGAGCTGGTCGAGAAGATGCTGAAGTCGACCGGACGCCGCGTCGACCTGAGCACCCCCTTCGTCGACGCCATGCTGCCGGACGGCTCGCGGCTGCACGTCGTGATCCCGGACATCACCCGGCGCCACTGGTCGGTCAACATCAGGAAGTTCGTGCTCCGGGCCAACACCCTCGACGAACTCGTGAGCCTCGGGACCCTGACGCCGCAGGCGGCCCGCTTCCTGGAGGCGGTGATGGTCGCCGGGCTCAACGTGATCGTGGCCGGAGGGACGCAGGCAGGCAAGACGACGCTCCTCAACTGCCTCGCCGGGGCGATCCCGGCGCGCGAGCGGGTCATCACGGCCGAGGAGGTCTTCGAGCTCGACCTCGGCCTGCCGGACGTGGTGGCGATGCAGACCCGCCAGCCGAACCTCGAGGGGACCGGCGAGATCCAGCTGCGCCGCCTGGTCAAGGAGGCGCTGCGCATGCGCCCCGACCGGCTCGTGGTCGGCGAGGTCCGCGAGGCAGAGTGCCTGGACCTCCTGGTGGCGCTCAACAGCGGGTTGCCGGGGATGTGCTCGATCCACGCCAACTCGGCCCGAGAGGCCATCGTCAAGCTCTGCACCCTGCCGCTCCTCGCGGGTGACAACGTCGGCCACGGCTTCGTGCTGCCGACGGTCGCGAGCTGCGTCGACGTCGTCGTCCACATCGCCAAGGACGGCGCCGGCCACCGCCGGGTGCGGGAGATCGTCGCGGTGCCGGGGCGGGTCGAGGGCGACGTCGTCGAGACGGCCGACCTGTTCACCAGCCGCGGTGGGCGGCTCGTCCGGGCCGACGGCTACCCGCCGCACCAGGAGCGGTTCGAGCAGGCCGGCCTCGACCTGCGCGTGCTGCTGGCGCCGGAGGCCTGAGGTGGGAGCGCTGCTCGGGCTGCTGTTCGGGCTCGGCTGCCTGCTGGTCTGGCAGTCGCGCACGCCGGCGCCGGTGCGCGTGCGCCGCGGGCGTGGTCCGCGCGACCGGGCCCGCGAGCTGCTGCTGCAGGCGGGCATCGAGGGGGTCAGCCCCGGCCAGCTGCTGTCGGTCAGCGCCGTGCTCGGTCTGCTGGTCGCGGTGCTGGTGCTGGCCGGCTCGCACGTCCCGCTGATCGCGCTGCTGTTCGGCGTCTTCGCCGCCAGCGTCCCGCTGCTGCTCGTCCGCCGCCGGCGCGCCCAGCGCAGCACCGAGCTGCGCGACGTCTGGCCGGAGGCGGTCGACAACCTGGCCAGCGGCGTACGCGCCGGGCTCTCGCTGCCCGAGGCGCTCACCCAGCTCGGGGTGCGCGGGCCGGAGCAGCTGCGGTCGGCGTTCCGCCGGTTCGGCGAGGACTACCGCGCCACGGGCCGGTTCGGGGAGTCCCTCGACCGGCTCAAGGACAACCTGGCCGACCCGGTGGGTGACCGCGTCGTCGAGGCGCTGCGCATGGCGCGCGAGGTCGGCGGCACCGACCTCGGGCGGCTGCTGCGGACGCTGTCGACGTTCCTGCGCGAGGACGCCCGCACCCGCGCCGAGCTCGAGACCCGGCAGGGCTGGACGGTCAACGCCGCCCGGCTCGCCCTCTGCGCGCCGTGGGTGCTGCTGCTCCTGCTGTCCAGCACGCCGTCGGCCGTGGCGGCGTACAACACCCCCGCCGGCTCGCTGGTGCTGCTGGCCGGAGGCGGGGTCTCGCTGGTGGCCTACCGCGTGATGATGCGCATCGCCCGGCTGCCGACCGAGCGGCGGGTGCTGCGGTGAGCGCCGCGACCGGGTCGGCGCTGGGCCTGCTCGCGGGCGCCGGGCTGTGCCTCGTGGCGGCCGGCACGCCGTGGGCGCGGCGGCCCCGGCTCGACGACCGGCTCGCGCCCTACCTGCGCGACGCCCCGCGGCCGAGCCGCCTGCTCGAGGAGCGCCGCACCCTGACGCCGTTCCCGACGGTGGAGCGGCTGCTCGGACCGGTGCTGCAGGACGCCGTGCGCGTGGTGGAGCGCTGGGTCGGCGGTCTCGCCGGGGTCCGCCGCCGGCTCGACACCCTGGGCGACGGGACGACGCTCGAGCAGTTCCGCGCCGAGCAGGTCGTGTGGGGAGCGCTCGGCCTCGCGCTGGCCCTGGGCCTCAGCGTGCTGTCGGCGGTGACCGGCGCGGGCCCCGGCCCGGTCGGCCTGCTCGGCGCCGCGGTCGCGCTGACCGTCGGCGGGGTGCTGGGCCGCGACCGCTGGCTGAGCCGGCAGGTCACCCGGCGCGAGGAGCGGATGCTCGAGGAGTTCCCGACCGTGGCCGAGCTGCTCGCGCTCGCCGTGTCGGCCGGTGAGGGGCCGGTCGGGGCGCTGGAGCGGGTGCACCGGCTGTCGGCCGGCGAGCTCAGCCGCGAGCTCGGGCGGGCGCTGGCGGAGGCCCGGGCCGGCGCGACGCTCGTCCAGGCGCTCGAGGGCGTCGCGCGGCGCACCAGCCTGGCCGCGCTGGCCCGCTTCGTCGACGGCGTCTCGGTCGCGGTCGAGCGCGGCACCCCGCTGGCCGACGTCCTGCGGGCGCAGGCCGTCGACGTCCGCGAGGCCGGCAAGCGGCAGCTGCTGGAGTCCGCCGGCCGCAAGGAGATCGGGATGATGGTCCCGGTGGTCTTCCTGGTCCTCCCCGTGACCATCGTCTTCGCCCTGTACCCCGCCGCCGGCAGCCTCGACCTCGTCGTCGGGTGAGCCGCCGTGCCCCGTGTTCACCCGCCCCCCGGGCAGGAGCGGCCGTCGGCCGCGTCGAAGCAGTGCCGTACACCCACAGGAGGTCCCCGTGTCCGACCGTCTGCTCTCCCTCGCGCTGCGAGCGCACAGCCGGCTGCAGGGGGAGGAGCCGGAGCGCGGCGACGTCCCGGGCTGGGTGATGATCACGATCATGACCGCGGGCATCGTGACGGTCATCTGGGGCTTCGCCGACGACGCGCTGCGCAACCTGTTCGAGCAGGCGCTCGACGACGTGCAGCAGCCGTCCGCCGGCTGAGCGACCGGGGCAGCGCCGCGGTCGACTTCGTCCTGGTGTCGGTCCTGGTCGTGCTGCTCTTCGGGGTCGTCGTGCAGGTCGGCCTGTCGCTGCACACCCGCAACGTCCTGGTCGCCGCGGCCGCCGAGGGAGCGAGGTACGGCGCGAACGCCGACCGAGGCCCCGAGGACGCGCGCGCCCGGACGCTGCAGACCATCGCCCAGGACCTCACGCCGGCCTACGCCCGCCGCGCCACGGTCGACCCGCCGACGGTCCGCGACGGCGTCGTCGAGGTGCGCGTGACCGCCCCGCTGCCGCTGTTCCTCCGCATCACCGGACCGCTGCGCGTCACGGTCACCGGTCACGCGCTGGAGGAGTCGCGGTGAGCCGGTTCCGCGGGGACGACGGCAACGCGGTCGTCGAGTTCACCTGGCTGGCCGTGCTGCTGATGGTGCCCGTGGTCTACGTGCTGGTCGGGCTGTTCCAGGTGCAGCGGGCGGCGTTCGGGGTGACCGAGGCGGCCCGGCAGGCCGGCCGGGCGCTGGCCCGCGCGGACGACTGCGCCAGCGGGATGGCCCGGGCCCGTACCGCGGCGGGCCTGGCCATGAGCGACCAGGGCATCGCGTCGGGCTGGACGATGCCGACCCCCACCGGCTGCCCGCTGGTCGCGGGGGAGCCGGTCACGGTGCGGGTCGCGTACGTCGTGCACCTGCCTGCTGGTCGGCGGCCTGTTCGCCGACGACCGCGGCGGGATCCCGGTGCGGGCGACCCACACCGCGGTGGTCGACCGGTTCCGCGAGTGACCCGCCTGCGCGGCGACGACGGCAGCGTGATGCTGCTCGTCCTCGGGTTCGCCGTCGTGCTGGTCGCGCTGCTCGGCGTGGTGACCGACGTCAGCGTGCTGCTGCTCGCCAAGCGCGGGGTGGCCAGCGCCGCGGACGGCGCAGCGGTCGCCGGGGCGCAGCAGCTGGACCGGGAGGCCTTCTACTCCCGCGGTCTCGGCGCGGCGGTCCCGCTCGACAGCGCAGCCGTCGCGAGCGCGGTCGGGGCGTACGAGCGGGTGGTCGAGCCGCGCACCGCGCTCGACAGCGAGGTGTCCGGCGACGGACGGACCGTCCGGGTGCGGGCCAGCCGGCGGGTGCCGCTGCCGTTCGCGCGCTACGCCGGGATCGGCGCCGTCACGGTCCGGGCCGTCGCGAGCGCCCGGGCCCCGGTGCTCGACTAGCCGCGCTGCCAGGCTGACGGTCAGGCCCTCCTCGGCGGCGAACCGCTCGACGTGGCTGCCGACGACCTGCTCGATCCGCCCCACGACCGCGGCCTCCGGCGCCGTGGCCTCGAACCGGGCCGCGGCGTCGTCCCACGTCATCACGCACGAGCCGCCGGCGATCGACACGGTCGCGGACGTGTCGGTGACCGCGACCTCGGCCTGGTGGCCGAGGTGGCTGGCCAGCTGGGTGACCCAGCGCTGACCGCGCTCGGTCGGGACGACGGCGGAGGAACGGACGGCTGCGGCGCTCACGCCCGAGTCTGCGTGGCCCGGCTGGGAGGAGCCTGTGACCGGCCGGCGACTAGGCTCGGCGATCGTGGCTGCGGACCGTACCGACGACCTGAAGGCGCTCGACGCCACCCTGACGAGCATCGAGAAGGTCCTCGACGTCCCGGCGCTGCAGGTGGAGCTGCGCGACCTGGAGGAGCAGGCCGGCATGCCGGGCCTGTGGGACGACCAGGAGAAGGCGCAGAAGATCACCGGCCGCATGAGCGTCGTGCAGGCCGACCTCAACCGGCTGACCAGCTACCGGTCGCGCCTGGACGACCTCGCCGTGCTGTTCGAGATGGCCGCCGAGGAGGGTGACGAGGCGACCGCCGCGGAGGCCGACGGCGAGCTGGCCGCGCTGCAGCGCGAGATCGGCAGCTTCGAGGTCCGCACCCTGCTGTCCGGGGAGTACGACGAGCGGCACGCGCTGGTGCAGATCACCCCGGGCGCGGGTGGCGTCGACAGCCAGGACTGGGCGCTGATGCTCTGGCGGATGTACTACCGCTGGGCCGAGCGGCACGGCTACGAGCTGGACGTCCTCGAGTGGCAGGAGGCGGAGGAGGCCGGCGTGAAGAGCGTCGTCTTCCAGGTCAAGGCGCCGTACGGCTACGGCACCCTGGCCGGCGAGCACGGCGTGCACCGGCTGGTGCGGATCAGCCCGTTCGACAACCAGGCCCGGCGGCAGACCAGCTTCGCGATGATCGACGTGACCCCGGTGGTCGACGTCACCGATGCGGTCGAGGTCGACGAGAAGGAGATCCGCGTCGACGTCTTCCGCTCCAGCGGACCCGGTGGCCAGGGCGTCAACACGACCGACTCCGCGGTGCGCATCACCCACCTGCCGAGCGGCATCGTCGTGTCCTGCCAGAACGAGCGGTCGCAGATCCAGAACCGCGCGGCCGCCATGGTCGTGCTGCAGACCAAGCTGCTCGAGCGGAAGCGCCTCGAGGAGGCGGCCGAGATGGACGCGATCCGCGGCGGCAAGGCCGACGTCGCGTTCGGCTCGCAGATCCGCAACTACGTGCTGCACCCCTACCAGATGGTCAAGGACCTGCGGACCGGCGTGGAGACGGGCAACACCCAGTCCGTGCTCGACGGGGAGATCGACGAGTTCGTCGAGTCCACGATCCGCTGGCGCCGTACCTCGCAGGACGACCCGGACGCGTAGGCCGTACTGGCCACCGCCGCCGCGACAGCCTCGAGTGTCGGGCCCGGCCCCGCTTGCTGCGCAGCAAGCGGGGCGCAACCCGACACTCGACGTGGCGGGGCTCCTAGCTCAGCAGCACCAGCAGGAGCAGGCAGAGCAGCGCGGCGACCAGGAAGGGCCCGACCGGCACCGGGCTGCCCTGACGGAGCAGCTCGCGGGAGGCCCGGCAGGTCGGGCAGCGCGCTTCGGCGACGCGGCCGCCGCAGGCCGCGCACACCAGGTCGTCGCTGCTCACCGCTGGTCCTCCGTGTCTCGGGCGTACCGGGCAGAACGGTCGCCGCACGGTCCCTCTTCCCAGGACGACGCGCCCGTACGCAGAAGCGTTCCGGGCACAGGGGGCCGACCTAGACTCCGAGGTCGTGATCCGCCTCGAGCACGTCAGCAAGACCTACGCCGCGAGCGCCCGGCCGGCGCTCGAGGACGTCGACGTGGACATCGAGCGGGGCGAGTTCGTCTTCCTGGTCGGGTCCAGCGGCTCGGGCAAGTCGACGTTCCTGCGGCTGCTGCTCAAGGAGGAGTCGCCGACCAGCGGGCGGGTGCACGTGGCCGGCAAGGACCTCGCCCGGCTGAGCCACTGGAAGGTGCCGGCGCTGCGCCGCAGCATCGGCTGCGTCTTCCAGGACTTCCGGCTGCTGCCCAACAAGACGGTCTTCCAGAACGTCGCCTTCGCCCTCGAGGTGATCGGCAAGAACCGCCGCGACATCGCCCGCGTGGTGCCCGAGGTGCTCGAGCTGGTGGGCCTGGAGGGCAAGGACGGCCGCATGCCCGACGAGCTGTCCGGCGGCGAGCAGCAGCGCGTCGCCGTCGCACGCGCCTTCGTGAACCGCCCGATGATCTTGCTTGCCGACGAGCCGACGGGCAACCTCGACCCCGGCACCAGTGTCGGGATCATGAAGCTGCTCGACCGCATCAACCGCACCGGCACGACCGTCGTGATGGCCACCCACGACTCGGCGATCGTCGACTCCATGCGCCGCCGGGTCGTCGAGCTGTCGCACGGCCGCGTCGTGCGCGACCAGTCCCGCGGCGTCTACGGCTACGGCACCTGACCAGACCCGACTGGCCCGCTCGGGTGGTGCCGCGCGGCGGAGGACCTGCCGACGACCCCCGTACGACCTGACGACAAGGAAGTCCCCCCGTGCGCGCCCAGTTCGTCCTCAGCGAGATCGGCATCGGCCTGCGCCGCAACCTCACGATGACGGTCGCGGTCGTGGTGACGGTGATGATCAGCCTGTCGCTGCTCGGCTCGGGCCTGCTCGTCCGCAAGCAGGTCGAGCTGATGAAGGACTACTGGTACGACCGGGTCGAGGTCTCGGTCTTCCTCTGCGGCGCGCAGAGCACGGCCGCGACCTGTGCCGGCCGGGCCATCGACCCGACGCAGCGCCAGCAGCTCCAGGCCGAGCTCGAGGCGACGCCGCAGGTCCAGCGGGTCTACTACGAGAGCGAGGAGCAGGCGTTCGAGCGCTTCCGCGAGCAGTTCAAGGACTCGCCGGACCTCGTCGCCAACGTCACCGCCGACATCCTGCCGGAGTCGTTCCGGGTCAAGCTCGACGACCCGACGCAGTTCGAGGTGGTGGCCAGCGCCTTCCGCGGCCGCCCCGGCGTCGAGGACGTGCAGGACCAGAAGAAGCTGCTCGAGCGCTTCTTCAAGGTGCTCAACGGCTTCCAGGCCGCTGCGCTGTTCGTGGCGGTCGTGCAGCTGCTCGCGGCTGCCCTGCTGATCAGCAACACCATCCGGGTCGCGGCGTTCAGCCGGCGCCGGGAGACCGGGATCATGCGCCTGGTCGGCGCCAGCAACCTCTACATCCAGCTCCCGTTCCTGCTCGAGGGGGCGCTGGCCGGCCTGCTCGGTGCGGCCGCCGCGGCAGGGGTGCTCGCGGCCATCAAGGCCTTCTTCATCGACCGGCAGCTCAAGCCGGTGTTCACGCTGTTCAACTTCGTCGGCTGGGACGCCGTGCTCGCGATCGTCCCGACCCTGCTGCTCACAGGAGTGCTGCTGAGCGGGCTGGCCAGCTTCGTGACGCTGCGGCGGCACCTGCGGGTCTAGTGCGCGAGCCTCCCCGGCGCAGCGCGACCTCCGTGCGAGCCTCCGGTCACCCTTCCCCAGAGAGGTCCTTCCCCGTGCGCGTACGACGGCTCGCTGCCGCCGCCTGCCTGCTCGGGCTGGCGCTGCCGGTGGTCGCGCTGCCCGACCAGCTGGCCCGGCCCGCGAGTGCGCAGGAGACGCAGGAGGAGGCCAAGGCCCGGGTCGACGAGGCCGCCGCGGCGCTCGAGGGCTCCAGCGCGCAGGTCAAGGCCGCCGGAGCCGCGCTCGCCGCGGTCGCCGCGCAGCTGCCGGGGGCGCGCGAGGAGGCCGCCCAGGCGCGCGGCGAGCTGGACGGCGCGCGGGCCCGGGCCGGCGCGGCGGAGGCCGCCGCGAGCAAGGCCGAGCTGGCCGCGAGCGTCGCCCGGCGCGAGGTCGACGCCGCCAGCGCCCGCGTCGACGAGGGGCTCGACGCCGTGGGCCAGCTGGCCCGCCGCTCCTACCAGCAGGGTCCGCTCGGCGACCTGCGCAGCGTGCTGGCGGGCGGCAGCCCGCAGGACCTCATCGACCGCAGCACGACGCTGGAGCGGGTCTTCCGCTCGCAGAACGACAGCCTGCACGGCCTGCGCCGCGACCGGCTGGCCCTCGCCACGACGCAGCACGAGCTGCAGCTCGTGCAGGAGGCGCTGGACGCCGCCCGTCAACGGGCCGTCGAGGACTCGGAGCGGGCCCGCCTGGTCGCGGTGCGCGCCGACGCGGCGGCCGCCCGGGTCGCCGAGCTCGTCCAGCGCCGCGACGCGGTGCTGCGGTCGGCGCAGAAGGAGCGCGCCGCCGACGCCGCGGAGTACCAGGACGCGCAGGCCGACAGCGCGGCCCTGGCCGCCCGGATCCGCGCCGCCGCGATCGCCGCCCGCAAGGCCGAGGCCCACCGCCGGGCCGTCGCCGCCGCCGCGCTGCGGGCCCGCGAGGCCGCCCGCCGGGCTGCCGCCGCCCGCTCCGCCGCGGCCGCCGAGCGGCAGCGCCAGCGCGACGCCGCGGCCGACGCCCGTGACCGGGCCGTCGTCGCCGCCCCGCCCGCGCCCCGCTCCGGCGGGATGATGTGGCCGGTCAACGGCCACCTGTCCAGCCGCTTCGGCTGGCGCAGGCACCCGATCTTCGGCGACATGCGCTTCCACGCCGGCATCGACATCGGCGCCCCGTACGGCAGCACCGTCTACGCCGCGGACGACGGCATCGTGACCTACGCCGGGCCGGCCAGCGGCTACGGGACGCTCATCCTGATCAGCCACGGCACCGTCAACGGCCGCGACGTGACGTCGGGCTACGCCCACCAGTCGGCGCTGCTCGTCGGGACCGGCCAGCAGGTGTCCCGTGGGCAGGCGGTCGGGCGGGTCGGCAACGAGGGCAACTCGACCGGTCCCCACCTGCACTTCGAGATCCGGCTCGACGGCGAGCCGACCGACCCCCTGGACTGGGTCAGCCCCCCGTAGCGGTCGAGGGCCGACGCCTAGACTCGTCGGATGCCCCTGTCCCGCCTCGCGCGCCGTGCCGTGAGCGCTGCGGTGGCGGTGGCTGCGCTCGGCGGGGCGTTCACCGCCGGCGTCGTCGCCGGGGCCGGCTCGACGCCGACACCCGCGGCCGACGGCGCGGTCCTCGACGCGGCGGCCGACTCGATCGCCTCCAGCGCGCTCACGCCGGTCGACCGCGGCGTCCTGGACGCCGCCGCCATCCAGGGCATGCTCACCGCCGCCGACGACCCGTGGGGGACCTGGGCCGACCCGGGCCTCGCGGGCACCGACGCCGCCGGCGTGGGGCTCTGGCTGCGCCGCACCGGCTCGGCCGGCGTGGCCGTCGCCCAGGTGACCCCCGGCTCGCCGGCCGCCGTCGCCGCCGTCCGCCCCGGCGACGAGGTGCGGGCGGTCGACGGCACGGCGGTGCGCGACCTGCCCGTCGGCTCGGTCGCCGGGCTGCTGCGGGGCGCCTCCGGCAGCCGGGTCACGCTGCTGCTCGGCCGCCCCAGTGCCCGCGGCGCCGTCACCCTGCGCACCGTCCGGCTGGTCCGCACCCGGCTGCCCGAGCCCGGCGTGACGACGACCGTCGAGCGCGCCGGCAGCAGCCCCGAGGTCGCCCGGGTGGTCGTCCCGGCGTTCCGGCAGGGCGCCGGCAAGCAGGTCCGCAGCGCCCTGGCCGAGGTGCGCGCCAGCCGGTCGCGGGGCGTCCTGCTCGACCTGCGCGGCAACGGGGGCGGCCGGCTCGACGAGGCCGTCGAGACCGCCTCGGCGTTCCTCGACGGCGGCCCCGTCGTCTCCTACAGCCGGCGTGGCAGCGAGCAGCAGCGGCTCGACGCGGTCGGCACCGGCGACACCCGTACGCCCGTGGTGGTGCTCGTCGACGGCGGCACCGCCAGCGCCGCCGAGGTGGTGGCCGGCGCGCTGCAGGACCGGGGGAGGGCCGTGCTGGTCGGCTCGCGGACCTTCGGCAAGGGCAGCGTGCAGGAGCCGCGCGACCTGCCGGACGGCTCGGCCCTCGAGCTCACCGTCGCCCGCTACACGACCCCGTCCGGCCGCTCGCTCGAGGGCGTCGGGCTGGCCCCGGACATCGAGGTGGCGGCCGGCTCGGCGCCCGACGTGGCCGTCCGGCGCGGTGTCGAGGTGCTGACGGGGCTGCTGGCCGACGGCTCGGGAGGACACGGATGAGCAACCGCAGCGGCGGCGCGAAGAAGACCGACCCCGGCCAGCGGGTCGTCGCGCAGAACAAGAAGGCCCGCCACGACTACACGATCGAGGAGACCTGGGAGGCCGGGATCGTCCTCGTCGGCACCGAGGTCAAGTCCCTGCGCCAGGGCCGTGCGTCGCTGGTCGACGCGTTCGCCCAGGTCACCGGGGGTGAGGTGTGGCTGCACGGCGTCCACATCCCCGAGTACACGATGGGCACCTGGACCAACCACACCCCGCGGCGCACCCGCAAGCTGCTGCTGCACCGCAAGGAGATCGACAAGCTGGTCGGCACGCTCAAGGAGAGCGGCAAGACCCTCGTCCCGCTGTCGCTCTACTGGAAGGACGGCCGGGCCAAGGTCGAGATCGGCCTGGGCAAGGGCCGCAAGGCGCACGACAAGCGGCAGGTGCTGGCCGAGCGCGACGCGGCGAAGGAGATGCGCAACGCCATGGGCCGCAACGCCAAGGGGATGCGCGAGCGTGCCGCACGTCGCAGCTGAGGCGGCGCAGGTCCGGGCGGTCTGGGAGCCGCTCGGCCTGCCCGGCCTGGTCGACCTGCACGTCCACTTCATGCCGCACAACGTGCTGGCCAAGGTCTGGGCCTACTTCGACGCGGCCGGCCCGATGGTCGGCAGCGCCTGGCCGATCACCTACCGCGAGGGCGAGCAGGAGCGGCTGGACCGGCTCCGGGCGTACGGCGTCCGCGCCTTCCCCTCCCTGCTCTACCCGCACAAGCCGGCGATGGCCGCGTGGCTCAACGACTGGGCGGCCGAGTTCGCCGGGCAGCACGACGACGTGCTGCAGACCGCGACCTTCTTCCCCGAGCCGGAGGCGGTGGCGTACGTCGAGGCGGCGCTGGGTCGTGGCGCCCGGCTGTTCAAGGCCCACGTGCAGGTCGGGGCGTACGACCCCCGCGACCCGCTGCTCGACGGCGTCTGGGGTGCCCTCGCCGACGCCGGCGTCCCGGTGGTCGTGCACTGCGGCAGCGGTCCGCAGCCCGGGGCGTTCACCGGCCCGGGGCCCTTCGGCGAGGTGCTCGCCCGCCACCCGCGCCTGACCGCGGTCATCGCCCACATGGGCATGCCGGAGTACGCCGCCTTCGTCGACCTGGCCCGCCGCTACGAGCGGGTCCACCTCGACACCACGATGGCGTTCACCGACTTCACCGAGCAGCGGATGCCCTGGCCGGACGACCTGCGCCCGGCGCTGGTCGAGCTCGCCGACCGGATCGTGCTCGGCACGGACTTCCCGAACATCCCGTACGCCTACGCCCACCAGCTGGACTGCCTCGTCCGGCTGGACCTCGGACCGGCGTGGCTCCGCGGCGTGCTGCACGACAACGGCGCGCGACTCGCCGGCCTCGCCCCCGCCTGACCGGGCGGAACTGGCCCAGGTCTGGTCCCGCGTCGCTCGTCCCCGTCCGCCCGACCCGCGTCGCGCGGGTGCTGACGGCCGACCCCGGCGTCGGCGTCCTGGCAGAGGACCACCGCGGCCCGCACGGCTCGCTGGAGCGGAGCCGCCGCGACACGCCCACGTGCTGGCCGTCTGCGGCGGCGTAGCGGTCGTGGTGGAGGGCCAGCGGGACGCGCAGCGCCAGCCGTGGAACGGTACGTCTGGGTCGACGACGGCCCGCAGACCGTCTTCTCCGGCGACCAGCCCGCCTGGTCGCACCGCGTCGCGGGTGAGGTCAGCGCGGAGCGCCCGGGCCGGACCGACTGCGAGTAGGCCCTCGGCGTCACGTGCCCATGACCCAGAGCCGCCGGCCGCCGGTCGTGCGCCGCGTCCCGCACCGCCGCCCGGCCGGCCCGTCGCGACCCCAGCAGGCGGTGATCAGCATCCCGCCGGTCATGGCCTACGCGGGAGCGGTCTCGCTCCTCGACCTCCTGCTCGTGCTCGTCATGGCTGCGCACGCCTGCAGACGCCGCACGTCGCCTGGGGCGTGCTGGTCGTCCTGGGCCTGTGCGCGTTCGCCGACCTGCCGCTGCTCGAGACCCGCTCGGGCCTGGTCCGCGACGTCACGCTCACCGTGCTGGAGAAGGCCGTCGGGGAGTGCGCCCGCTGGCCGCTGCCCGGGCGCGCGCTGACGGTCGCGGTCGACCTGTCGGCCCGCAACCTGCTCGACCGGCAGCCGCACGACGCCGCCGGCGTGCTGGAGCGGCCCGGGCTCGCGGCGTCCCGCCTGGTCCTCGAGATCACCGAGACGACCATGATGAGCGAGCTGAGGAGCGTCGAGGACCGGCGTCGGCTGCGGACGATCGGGCAGGCCTGACCAGGGTCGGAAGCAACGGTCCCGGGGTAGCGTTCACCCTGTCGGCACACGGCGTGCCACGACCAGGGGGTGACAGGTCTCGACTCCGGATGTCGGGGCAGGGGAAGCGGGCCGAGGAAGGCAACGATGATCTCGAAAACCACCCGTTGCACAACAAATCAAGCGCCGACACCAGTCCGCGCGCCCAGCACTACGCCCTCGCGGCTTAGTAGCTGAGCTGTCAGCCCGGGAGCGCCTCCGGCCCGGGACCTGGCATCGCTAGGAGGATCACCGCCGCCCCCGGCCACGGGGAGCGGAGGGACATCTCACAGTGGCTGAGCCTGTTCCCGGCTCGCTCGCGTGACCGGGAGGGCTGAGAAACTCACAGCGAGCTGCGCCCGGAGAAGCCCTGTTGCGGTGCCGGAGGACGCGGGTTCGATTCCCGCCACCTCCACGAGATCGACGTCGGCCCCGGACCTCACGGTCCGGGGCCGTCGTCGTGCTCAGGCCAGGCGGGCGCGCAGCCCGTCCCGGACGGCGGGCCACTCCTCGGCCACGACGCTGAAGACGACGGTGTCGCGCCAGCTGCCGTCGTCCCGCCGCATGTGGCGCCGCAGGACGCCCTCCCGCACCGCGCCCAGCCGGGCGATCGCCGCCTGCGAGCGGGTGTTGAGCAGGTCGGTCTGGATCTTGACGCGGCCGAAGCCGCAGTCCTCGAAGCAGTGGCCGAGCAGCAGCAGCTTGGCCTCCGGGTTGACCCGGCCGCCCCACCAGGCCCGGCCGTAGAAGGTCGAGCCGAGGTGGATGCGCTCGTTGGGCAGGTCGGCGTCCATCAGCGCCGACGTCCCGACCAGCGTGCCGTCGGCGACCAGCCGCACGGCGTACGCGGTGCGACCGCCGGTCAGGAAGCGCTCGCGGGCCAGCGCACGGCCGTCCTCGAGCGAGGTCGGCCGGCGGTGCATGACGTAGCCGCTGGCGTAGACCTCGGGGTCGGCGAGCAGCGGTGACAGCGCGTCGAGGTCGTCCTCGCGCAGCAGGTCCAGGCGCACGGTCGAGCCGGTCAGCGGCGCACCGGCAGGCAGGCTGGTCACGCGCGCCACGCTAGGGGACCCCTGAACAACGCGCTGTCCTGCTGCGCGACGCCGCAGGGCGCCCCTGGCGGCGTTGTCGTCGTCGCCGGTAGAACACCGCTACCGGCGACGACTCCGCCTGGCCAGCGGCCCCCTGCGACGCCGCTCGCTACGGACGGCGTTGTCCAGCGGCCCCCTGGTCAGCGCGTGGCGGAGGCCCGCTGCCGCTTCTTCTCGACGTACATCGAGCGGTCGGCCCGCTCGAGCACCGCGGCCGGCAGCTGGCCCGCATCGGCGATGGCGCTGCCGATGCTCACGCCGATCTGCAGCCGCACTCCGGCGTGGTCGACGGGGGCGGCCAGCGCCTCGGAGATGCGCCGGGTGAGCGCCGCGACGGCCGTGCCGGCGGGGATGGCCGAGCGCGGGCACAGCACGACGAACTCGTCGCCGCCGAGCCGCACCACGCAGTCCTGCGGGCGGACCAGCGACATGAGCCGCCGGGCCACCTCGACCAGCACCGCGTCGCCGGCTTCGTGGCCGTACGTGTCGTTGATGCTCTTGAAGCCGTCGAGGTCGGCGAAGAGCAGCAGCGCGCCCGGTCCGAGGCCCGGGTCGAGCAGCTCCTCGAGCCGCTCGTCCAGGACCTGCCGGTTGGCGGCCCCGGTGAGGCGGTCGTGCAGCGCGGCCCGGCGCAGCGCCATCTCGTGCTGCTTGCGGGCGTGCACGTCGACCAGCTGGGCCAGGACGTACGGCACGCCGTCCAGGCCGAGGTCGATCGTCGTGGCGAGCTCGCACCACACTGCCGCCCCGTCCAGGCGCAGGAAGCGGGCCTCGACCGGCTCGGTGCCCGTGCCGGAGCCCTGCATCGCGGTCTCGAGCTGCGGCTGGTCGTCGGGGTGAGCCAGGTCGCGCAGCGGGCGCCCGACCAGGTTGCCCGTCGGGCGGCCGAGGAAGCGCCGCAGCGCCGGGTTGGCGTCCAGCAGCGCCCCGTCGACGCTGAGGTGCGCCATCGGCGTCGGGCCGTTGAGGAAGGCGGCGCGGTAGCGCTTCTCGCTGGCCCGGGCGGCCGTGACGTCCTTCATCGCGACGACGGCGCCGACCGCGCGGCCGTGCGAGTCGGCAAGCGCGCGGGCGTCGCAGCGCAGCGTGCGGGCGGGCAGGCCGTCGGGAGCGACCATGATGTGGCGGCCGCGGACCGGCTCGCCGTGCAGCGCCTCCAGCAACGGGACGCGCTCGGTGGTCAGGGCGGTGGTCCCGTCCTCCTCCCACAGGGAGTACGCCCCGGCCAGCTCGGCCGGCGTGAGCGACGGGTCCTCCGGCATCCCGTGGAACTCCCGGGCGGTGCGGTTGAACATCGTCAGGGCGCCGGCCTCGTCGCACGCCACGACGGCCACGTCGATGGTGTCGAGGACGGTCTGCACGAAGGCGGTGCGCCGCTCGGCGTCGTCGCGCTCGGCGGCCAGGGCGGCGTTGAGGGCCTCCAGGTCGCTGACGTCGCGGATGACGCACTGGACCGCGGCGCGGCCCTCGTAGTCCGTGCGGGCGGCGGTGACGTCCACCGACACCCAGGTGGCGTCGGCCCGCAGCAGGCGGGTCCGGCGGGTGCGGTTGTCCGACCCGACCGGGGGGCACAGCGCGTCGCCGTCGCAGCCCTCCTGGGCCTCCAGGGTGACGCCGTGCAGGTCGCCCGGGCGGCCGGTGCGGAACAGCGCGGCCGCCGACTCGTTGGCGAAGACGACCTCGTCGTCGACGGTCACGACGATGGCGTCGGGGGTCTGCTCGACCAGGCTGCGGTAGCGCGCCTCGGACTGCACGATGCGGACCTGCAGGGTCTCGGCCAGCCGGATCCGCCGGCGCAGCTCGAGCTGGCTCATGACCTGGTCGGTGAGCACGGTGAGCAGCCTGCGCTGGCTGTCGGCCAGCGTGTGCGGCTGCGGCCCCATCACGCAGAGGGTGCCGAGCACGGCGCCGGTGGGGGTGCGCAGGGGGAAGCCGAAGTAGGACCGCAGGTGCGGCGGCCCGGTGACCAGCGGGTTGGTGGCGAAGCGCGGGTCCAGCAGGGTGTCCGGGACCTCGAGGACCGCGCCCGAGCGCACGACGTGGTCGCAGAAGGCGATGTCGCGCGGCGTCTGCTCGTCGTCGGTGCCGTGCCGGGCCTTGTACCACTGCCGGTCGCTGTCGATCATGGTCACGGTCGAGGTCGGCAGGCCGGCGATCTCGGCCGCCGCGCGCACGATCGCGTCGAACGCCGCCTCCGGCGGGCTGTCCAGCACCTCGTACGAGCGCAGCTCGGCCAGCCGCGAGCGCTCGGCCACGGCCGCCTCCTCGGCAGACAGGGTGCTGTTGTCCATGCAGCGACCTTCGGCAGGTCCCCTCGGGTCCCTGAGCCCCCCGTCGGGGGAGTCCGTCAGGGCCACCGGCGGACTAGCGTCCCCCTCGTGGACGACGCGACGCAGAGCACCTACCTGCTGGTCGACGGCGAGAACATCGACGCGACCCTCGGCAACAACGTGCTCGGCGGCCGCCGGCCGCACTCCGACGAGCGACCGCGCTGGGACCGCGTCCGGTCCTACGTCCAGCAGGAGTGGGGCCAGCCGGTCAAGGGGCTGTTCTTCCTCAACGCCACCAGCGGCCAGCTGCCGCTGTCCTTCGTCCAGGCCCTGCTCGCGCTGGACTACCGGCCGATCCCGCTGGCCGGCGGCCCGGGCGAGAAGGTCGTCGACATCGCCATCCAGCGCACGCTGGACGCGATCGCGGAGCGCTCCGGCGACGTGCTGCTGGCCAGCCACGACCGGGACTTCCTGCCGCAGATCACGCGGCTGGTCGACGACGGCACGGGGCGCAGGGTCGGCCTGCTGGGCTTCCGCGAGTTCGTCAGCTCCGGCTACACCGAGCTGGTCGACCGGGGGCTGCAGGTGCTCGACCTCGAGGACGACGCCCGCTGCTTCACCACGGTGCTGCCCCGCGTGCGGATCATCCCGCTGGCCGAGTTCGACCCGCTCAAGTACCTGTAGCCGCGCCCCGTACCGTGGTGCACGTGCTGGATCTCGGGAGTGCCAGGGTCCTGGCCCGCGCTGGCCTGCTCTCTCCGTCCCGGCCGGACCGCCTGCTCGGCATGGCGCTCGCGCTGGCCCGGTGGGGGATCACCCCGGCGACCGGCTACGCCGCCGGGGCGGCCCGCCACCCCGACCGCGCCGCGCTGGTCGACGACGAGGGCGTCCTGACCTACCGCGAGGTCGACCAGCGCACCACCCGCATCGCCGCGGAGCTGCGGTCCCGCGGCGTCGCCGAGGGCTCCGCCGTCGGCGTGCTGGCCCGCAACGGCCGGGGCTTCGTCGAGGCGATGGTCGCGCTGGCGAAGTGCGGCGCCGACGCGCTCTACCTCAACACCGGCTGGGGCCCCGAGCAGATGGCCGGCGTGCTCCAGCGCGAGGGCGCCGTCGCCCTGGTCCGCGGCGAGGAGTTCGAGCGGGTCCCCGGCGTCGTCGACGTGACGACCGAGGAGCTCGGCGCGCTGGCCACGACGCCCGGACCGCGGGCACCGCTGCGCGCGACGCGCACCGGCCGGCAGGTCATCCTCACCAGCGGCACGACCGGTGTCCCGCGCGGTGCTGCCCGCAGCGGCGGCTCGGTCGAGGACGCCGCGTCGATGCTGTCGCGCATCCCGCTGCACACGGGCGGCACCACGCTGATCGCCGCGCCGGTCTTCCACGCCTGGGGGCTCGGCCACCTGGCCATGGCGATGGCCCTCGGGTCGACCGTCGTCCTGCACAGGAAGTTCGACCCGACCCGGGTGCTGAGGACCATCGAGGCGCAGCGGGTCGACGCCCTCGTCGTCGTGCCGGTCATGCTCGACCGCATCCTCGACGCCCACCCCGAGCAGTACGACCGCAGCAGCCTGACGGTCATCGCCTCCAGCGGCAGCGCCCTGCCCGCCTCGATGCCGGCGAAGGTCGAGCGGTCCTTCGGGCCGGTCCTCTACAGCCTCTACGGCTCGACCGAGGTCGCCTACGCCGCCGTCGCGACGCCGGAGGACCTGCGGGCCGACCCGGCCACCGCCGGCAAGGCGCCGCACGGCGTGACGCTGCGCGTGGTCGACGAGGACGGCAAGGACGTGCCGCCCGGGGAGACCGGCCGGATCTTCGTCGGCAGCGGGCTGTCCTTCGCCGGCTACACCGACGGCTCGGACAAGGACCGGCTGGGCGACCTGGTGGCCACCGGCGACCGCGGCACGCTGGACGCCGAGGGCCGGCTCACCGTCCTCGGCCGCGACGACGACATGGTCGTCGTCGGTGGCGAGAACGTCTTCACCGGTGCCGTCGAGGACTGCCTGCGCGAGCACCCGGGCGTCACCGACGCCGCCGTGGTCGGCCAGCCCGACGAGCAGTACGGCAGCCGCCTGGTCGCCTACGTCGTCGGCACGGCCGGCGAGCAGGAGCTGCAGGACCACGTGAAGGGTCGGCTGGCCCGCTTCGCCGTGCCGCGCGAGGTGCACGTCCTCGACGAGCTGCCGCGCAACGCGACCGGGAAGGTCGTCAAGCGGGAGCTCGGCGCGTGACCGCCCCGTCCCAGGTCGAGCGGCCCGAGGTCGACGAGGGCACCGACCGGCCGTGGGTGACCATCGTCTGGAACGACCCGGTCAACCTCATGAGCTACGTGACCTTCGTGCTGCAGGAGCTGTTCGGCTACAGCCGGGCCAAGGCCACCGAGCTGATGCTCGCGGTGCACCACGAGGGCCGGGCCGTCGTCAGCAACGGCACCCGCGAGCAGATGGAGCACGACGTCGCGCGCTGCCACGCCAAGGGCCTGTGGGCCACCCTGCAGCAGGACTGACGCGTGCGCTTCAAGCGGACCCGCAAGGGCATCGAGGCCGCCGTCGAGCCGTTCGAGGCCGAGGTGCTGACCCAGTGCGCCACCGAGCTGCTCGAGCTGCTCGGCGCCGACGAGGACGACGACGAGGGCGCCGACCCGCTCGCGGCCCTGGTCGGGCTGCCCTCGGGCGACGTCGAGGCGCCCGACGACCCGGCGCTGGCGCGGCTGCTGCCGGACGCCTACGGCGACGACGACCCCGAGGCGTCGAGGGAGTTCCGCCGCTACACCGACGCCGACCTGCGCGCGGGCAAGCGGGCCTCGGCGGGCACCGTGCTGGCCACCCTGCCGGCCGAGGGCGGCCGGCTGCTGCTCGAGCAGGAGCAGGCGCAGGCCTGGCTGGCCTGCCTCAACGACCTGCGCCTGGTGCTCGGCACCCGGCTCGAGGTGACCGAGGACACCGACGTCGAGGACTACGCCCCCGACGACCCGCGCCGCCACGCGCTGCAGGTCTACGGCTGGCTCGGCTACCTGCAGGAGACGCTGGTGGAGTGCCTGATGTGGCGCCGCAAGACCGACCGGCTGACCGGCCGCTAGCCCGCACTAGCCTGGCCCCGTGCTCGAGCTGCCCCGCGCGATGGTCGACCAGGTCGTCGCCCACGCCCGCCGTGACCACCCCGACGAGGCCTGCGGCGTCATCGCCGGCAAGGACGGCGTCGCGACGCGGGTGATCGAGATGGAGAACGCCGAGCGGTCGCCGACCTTCTACCGCTTCGACAGCCAGGAGCAGCTGCGGGTGTGGCGGTCCATGGACGACGCCGACGAGGAGCCGTTCGTGATCTACCACTCCCACACCGCGACCGAGGCCTACCCGTCGCGGACCGACATCGGCCTGGCCAGCGAGCCGGGCGCGCACTACCTGCTCGTCTCGACCCGGTCCGAGCAGGACGAGGTCCGCTCGTTCCGCATCGTCGACGGCCAGGTCACCGAGGAGCCCGTCTCCGTCGTCTGACGCGGAACAACCTCCGCGTACCGCCGTGTTGAAGACCGAGACTGCCCGCCCCCTGAACAGGAGCACTCCCGCCATGGCCATCGAGGTCCGGATCCCGACCATCCTGCGCACCTACACCGACGGCTCCAAGGTCGTCGAGGGCAAGGGCGACACGCTCGCCGGCCTCATCGACGACCTCGACGGCCGTCACTCCGGCCTCAAGGGACGCCTGATCACCGACGAGGGCGCGCTGCACCGCTTCGTCAACGTCTACGTCAACGACGAGGACGTCCGCTTCCTCGGCTCCCTCGAGACCCCGCTCAAGGACGGCGACAGCGTCACCGTGCTGCCCGCCGTCGCGGGTGGTTCCCTCTAGGCATGCGCTTCGACTCGCTGCTGGACTCCGTCGGGCGCACCCCGCTCGTCGGGCTCCCGCGGCTGTCTCCGTCTCCCGACGTCCGGCTCTGGGCGAAGATGGAGACCGACAACCCGACCGGCTCCATCAAGGACCGGGCGGCGCTCGCCATGGTCGCCAAGGCCGAGAGCGAGGGCCTGCTGCGCCCCGGCTGCACGGTGCTGGAGCCGACCAGCGGCAACACCGGCATCTCGCTGGCCATGGTCTGCCGCCTGCGCGGCTACCGGCTGGTCTGCGTCATGCCGGAGAACACCTCGGTCGAGCGCCGCCAGCTGCTCACGATGTACGGCGCGGAGATCGTCACCTCGCCGGCCGCCGGCGGCTCCAACCAGGCCGTCGCCGTCGCCAAGGACCTCGCGGCGCAGAACCCCGACTGGGTGATGCTCTACCAGTACGGCAACCCGGCCAACGCGCTCGCCCACTACGAGACGACCGGCCCCGAGCTGCTCGAGGACCTGCCGACGATCACGCACTTCGTGGCCGGCCTCGGCACCACCGGCACGCTGATGGGCACCGGCCGCTACCTGCGCGAGAAGGTCCCGGGCATCCGGGTCGTCGCCGCCGAGCCGCGCTACGGCGAGCTCGTCTACGGCCTGCGCAACATCGACGAGGGCTTCGTGCCCGAGCTGTACGACGCCACCGTGCTCTCGTCGCGGTTCTCGGTCGGGCCGCGCGAGGCGCTGCGGCGCACCCGCCAGCTGGTCGAGGAGGAGGGCATCTTCGCCGGCATCTCGACCGGCGCGATCCTGCACGCCGCGATCGGCGAGGCGATGAAGTGCGTCAAGGCCGGCGAGAAGGCCGACATCGCGTTCGTCGTCTGCGACGGCGGCTGGAAGTACCTCTCCACCGGCGCCTACGCCGGCACGCTGGAGGAGGCCGAGGCGGCGCTCGAGGGCCAGCTCTGGGCGTGAGCGACCGCCCGATCGGGGTCTTCGACTCCGGGGTCGGCGGTCTCACGGTCGCCCGGGCGCTGCTCGACCAGCTGCCGTCCGAGCCGCTGCTCTACGTCGGCGACACCGCCAACGGCCCGTACGGCCCGCTGCCGCTCGCCGAGGTCCGCCGTCACGCGCTCGCGGTCTGCGACCGGCTGGTCGGCGAGGGCGTGAAGGCGCTGGTCATCGCCTGCAACACCGCCAGCGCCGCCTGCCTGCGCGACGCCCGCGAGCGCTACGACGTCCCCGTCGTCGAGGTGATCCAGCCGGCCGTGCGGCGGGCCGTCGCGGCGACCCGCAACGGCCGGATCGGCGTCATCGGCACGGTCGGCACCATCACGAGCGGGTCGTACGACGACGCGTTCGCCGCTGCCCCGCAGGTGACGGTGACCAGCGCGGCCTGCCCCCGGTTCGTCGACTTCGTCGAGCGCGGGGTGACGACCGGGCGGCAGCTGCTCCAGCTGGCGACGCACTACCTCGACCCGGTGGTGGCCGCCGACGTCGACACCCTGGTGCTCGGGTGCACCCACTACCCGCTGCTGACCGGCATGATCCAGCTCGTCGTCGGCGACGGGGTGGTGCTCGTGAGCAGTGCGGAGGAGACGGCCAAGGACGTCTACCGCGTGCTGGCCCGCGAGGGCCTGGACCGCGACCCGGAGGCGCCGGCCCCGGAGCACCGCTTCCTGGCCACCGGGGACCCGGAGCCGTTCGCGAAGCTGGCCCGGCGCTTCCTCGGCCCGCAGATCGCGGGTCCCCACGTGGACCTGACCGTCCTCGGCTGCTCCGGCACCTTCCCGGGCCCGGAGTCGCCGTGCTCGGGCTACCTCGTCGAGCACGACGGCTTCCGGCTGGTGGTCGACCTCGGGGCCGGCGCGCTCGGCGCGCTGCAGCGGCACGTGGACCTGCTCGACGTCGACGCGGTCTACGTCAGCCACCTCCACGCCGACCACTGCATCGACCTGGTGGCCTACTCCTACGCCCGCCGCTACCACCCGCGGGGCATGCCGCCGCAGCTCCCGGTCTACGGCCCGAGGGGCTCGGCGCGCGCCTCTGCGGGGCGTTCGAGGACCCGCCCACCGACGGCCTGCTCGACGTCTACGACTTCCGCGAGGTGGCGGTCGGTCGTCGCGAGATCGGGCCGTTCACCGTGACGACGGCGCGCACCAACCACCCCGTCGAGGCGCACGCCCTGCGCCTGGAGGCCGGCGGCCGGTCGCTCGTCTACTCCGCCGACTCGGCCGTCTGCGACGGGCTGGTCGAGCTGGCGCGCGGCTGCGACGTCTTCCTCTGCGAGGCGTCCTGGCTGTCCGAGCCGACGCCGCCGCCGGACATCCACCTGACCGGCCGGGAGGCCGGGGAGCACGCCACCCGCGCCGGCGTCGGCCGGCTGCTGCTGACGCACCTCATGCCCTTCACCGACGCGGCCGCCATCGAGGCCGAGGCGCGGCACCACCTGGGCCGGGCCGCTCGAGCTGGCGCAGGCCGGGCGCACGTACGCCGTCTGACCGGGCGCTGACTAGGGTCTTCCCCATGACCCGACACGACGGACGCGACCCGGACTCCCTGCGCTCGGTCGTGCTGACCCGCGGCTGGCTGGACCACGCCGAGGGCTCCTGCCTGGTGGAGTTCGGGCGCACCCGCGTGCTCGTCGCCGCCAGCGCCACCGAGGGCGTGCCGCGCTGGCGCAAGGGCTCCGGCCTCGGCTGGGTCACGGCGGAGTACGCGATGCTGCCGCGCGCCACCCACACCCGCAGCGACCGCGAGTCGGTCCGCGGCAAGATCGGCGGCCGCACCCACGAGATCAGCCGCCTGGTCGGCCGCAGCCTGCGGGCCGCCATCGACCTCAAGGTCCTCGGCGAGAACACCATCGCCATCGACTGCGACGTCCTGCAGGCCGACGGCGGCACCCGCACGGCGGCGATCACCGGCGCCTACGTCGCCCTGGCCGACGCCTGCGCGACGCTCCAGCGCGCCGGGCGCATGGTCGCGCAAGGTCGCCGCGGTCAGCGTCGGCGTCGTCGACGGCGTGCCGGTGCTCGACCTCGACTACCCCGAGGACGTCTCCGCCGACACCGACATGAACGTCGTCGCGACCGACGGCGGCGAGCTGATCGAGGTGCAGGGCACGGCCGAGGGCGCGCCCTTCAGCCGTACCGAGCTCGACGCGATGCTCGACCTCGCGCTCGGCGGCATCCGCCGGCTCACCGACCTGCAGTCCTCGGCGCTCGCCGAGCCGCTGCGCAGCCGGCACGCGGACGACCCCACCAAGCTGTGAGGGCCGTCCTCGCCACCCGCAACGAGGGCAAGGTCGCGGAGCTCCAGCGCATCCTCGAGCCGTACGGCGTCGAGCTCGTGCCCCTCGACCCCGACTTCGTGCCGGGCCCGGAGACCGGGGAGACCTTCGCCGAGAACGCCCTGGCCAAGGCCGTCGAGGCCTGCGCCCACACCGGCCTGCCGGCGGTCGCCGACGACAGCGGCCTGACGGTCGACGCCCTCAACGGGATGCCCGGCGTGCTGTCCGCCCGCTGGGCCGGCCGGCACGGCGACGACGCCGCCAACCTGGCCCTGGTGCTGGCCCAGCTCGCCGACGTGCCCGAGGAGCGGCGGGGGGCGGCCTTCGTGTGCGCGGCGGCGTACGCCCTGCCCGACGGGCGCCGGCACGTCGTCGAGGCCGAGCTGAGCGGCAAGCTGGCCACCGCCCCGTGGGGGCGCAACGGCTTCGGCTACGACCCGATCTTCGTCCCGGACGGCGAGCACCGGACCACCGCCGAGCTCAGCCCGGCGGAGAAGGACGCGATCAGCCACCGCGGCAAGGCGTTCCGCGCGCTGGCCCCTGCGCTGGCGGAGGCGCTCGGTGGCCGGCCTGCCTGAGGTCGAGGGTGACAGCGCCCTCCAGGACGAGATCCTGGAGGACCTGGTCGAGGCCGCTCACTACCGCCGCTGGCTGGTCGACCTGACCCGCCCGCACCTCGGCGACGACCCGCTCGAGATCGGCAGCGGCCTGGGCCACTACGCGGCGGAGTGGGCCGAGACCCTTCCGCGGCTGACCGTCAGCGAGGCTGACGCGGGGCGCCTGGCGGTGCTCCGCGAGCGCTTCGCCGGGTCAGCGGTCGTCCGGGTGCGCGAGCTGGCCGTCCCGGTCGTCGACACCGGCGACTACTCCGCCGTCGTCGCGGTCAACGTGCTCGAGCACGTCCCGGACGACACCGGCGCGCTGCGCGACCTGGCCGGGCTGCTGCGCCCCGGCGGCCGGGTCGTCCTGCTCGTCCCGGCCTTCCCGAGCGCCATGAGCCGCTTCGACCGGGCGATCGGCCACCAACGGCGCTACCGGAGGGCCACCCTGCGCCGCGCGCTCGAGCAGGCCGGGTACGAGGTCGAGCTGCTGCACCACGTCAACTGCCTCGGGCTGCTCGGCTGGTTCGTCGCGGTCAAGGCCCTGCGCGGCCGCCCGAGGGCCGGGCTGCTGCTGACGGTCTACGACCGCGGCGTCGTGCCGTGGCTGCGCCGGCTGGAGGCCCGCCGCCCGCCGCCGTTCGGGCAGTCGCTGCTGGCCGTGGGGCGGCTACCGGGCTGAGCGGTTGACCACCAGGCAGCGGTCCGGCGTCGGCGTGCGACGGGGGAGCGGCGAGCCCGCCAGCGGGTCGAGCAGCACGGCGTAGGCGCCGGGCCGGCTGATCCGGTCGGCGGCCAGCGTCACGACCCCCGCCCGCGACAGCACGTCGGCCGGCCCGCCGAGCCGGTCCTGGTCCGACAGCAGGTGGCTGAAGACGAGCCAGACCCGGCGCCGGGCGACCTGCGCCGCGGCGAGCGCGGGCCCGTCGTCGCAGCGCGGGTCCTCGCTGCTGTCGCGGAAGAGCACGACGCCGTCGCGCGGGATGCCGAGGCGCGGCGCGTAGTAGTCGAAGGCGCCCTTGGCGGCGATGTCGACGAGCACGAGGTCGTCGGGGCGCCGGCGGTCACGCAGCTCCTGCAGCACCGGCTTGAGCTCCTCGACGTGCTGCACCCGCACGGTGTCGGGCAGCGTCCGCACGACGGCCGGCCCCGCGACGGCCGTGACCAGGACGAGCCCCATGACCAGCGGCAGCGCCCGTGCCGGGGTCGGCAGCAGCCGCCAGGCCGGCAGCGCCAGCAGCCGGTCGGGCAGCACCCGGGCCAGCAGGACCGCGGCCAGCGGCACCGTCCAGAGGGCCAGCCGGTCAGCGAACGGGTACGCCGAGATCGCCGCCGCGACGACGGCGAGCGGGACCGGCGCGAGGGCGAGGGCCGCGGCCGTGCGCCGGTCGTGCAGCAGCCGGGCGGCGCCGAGCGCGAGCAGCGCCAGCGCCAGCGGGGCGAGCTCCCACTCCAGCGGCCGGTCGACCAGGTCGACCGCGCGACGGACCGCCCAGGCCGGCAGGTCACCCGCCGACCGCGGGAACGAGTAGCCCCAGAACACCTTCAGCACGTCGACGTTGCGCAGCGGCCGCGAGCACCAGGACGTACGCGGCCGCCAGCGACACCACCCACGGCAGCAGCAGCAGGACGGTGCGCACTCGCCGGGTCCGCAGGACCAGCAGGGCGCTGGTGCCGGCCAGGGCGAACACGGCCGGGTAGGACAGCCAGACCGCCAGCGCGCCGACCAGGCCCAGCAGGAGCGGCCGGCGGGTCTGCGCGACGAGCAGCACGGCCAGGACGACGGCCACGTCCGTGGCGTACGGCTTGACCTCGTTGGAGTAGTAGACGAGCCCGGGGTGCAGCGCGACGACCCCGACGGCCAGCGGCACCAGCTGCCGGGGCAGCAGCCGCGTGGCGAAGCGCCAGGCCAGCAGCAGCGCGACGCAGCCCGAGACCAGCGGCACGATCCGCAGCGCACGCTCGGTGGTGCCGAGCTGCTCGACCCAGAACCGCGACGCCTGCAGCCACAGCAGCGGAGCGGCCTGCTTGTGCAGCAGCGGCTCGGTGGCGAGCTGGCCGTACGAGCGCTCGACGAGGCTGCGGGCCAGCAGCGCCTCGTCGAGCCAGAGCGAGCGCCCGCCGGCCCACTGCAGCACGCGGGCCTCGAGCCCGACGAGCACGAGCAGCAGGCTGGTGAGGAACGGCCACGCGGCCAGGGTCCGGCGGTGCCACGGCTCCGGGCGGGCGTGCCTCGCCGGCACCAGCCGGGTGGAGCTCACCGCGGGCTAGGCGCGGGGCGGCAGGGGGCGCCGGGCGGTCACCCGGCGGCCCCGGGAGCGCTCCCGGGTCAGGATCCAGAGCGCCTCGACGCCGTCCTTCCAGGTGAGCTTCTTGCCCTCCTCGCGGCTGCGCGCCTTGTAGGTGATGGGCACCTCGAAGGGGCGGATGCCGCGGGCGAGCAGCTTGCCGGTGACCTCGGCCTCCATGCCGAAGCCCTCCGCCTGGACGGCCAGCTCGCGGTAGAGCGGCAGCGGCATGAGCTTGAAGCAGGTCTCGAGGTCGGAGATCCAGCAGTCGAAGAGGACGTTCGCCGACATGGTCACCGCCTTGTTGCCGACGACGTACCAGAAGCTGTAGGCGGTGTGGCTGCCGAACGTGCGGGTGCCGTAGACGACCTGCGCCTCGCCGGAGAGCACCGGCTTGAGCAGCAGCGGGATCTCCTCCGGCGCGTACTCGAGGTCGGCGTCGCAGATGATCATGTAGTCGCCGGTGGCGGCCGCTGCCGCGGTGCGGACGGCCGCGCCCTTGCCCCGGTTGTGCGGGTGCAGGACGACCTGCAGCCGGGGGTCCTCGACGCCGGCCAGCAGGTCGCGGGTGCCGTCGGTGCTGCCGTCGTCGACCACGACGACCTCGACCGCGCAGGGGTAGTCGACGTCCAGGACCCGCTTGAGCGCGGACAGCACGGTGGCCGACTCGTCGTACACCGGGACGAGCACCGACAGCTTCACGCTGGACGAGGCTACCGGGGCTGATCGTCAGACGGGTCCGAGGGCCGTCCGGGGCTCCGGCGGGAGGGTGATCTGCACCTCGTCCCCAGGCCGGACCTCGCCGCTGCCGGTGACCACGGCCATCACCCCGGCGCGCCGGACGAGGCCGCCCTCGTCGTCCCGGTCGAGCACCGCGGCCATCAGCCCGGGCTGGAAGCGGTCCATCAGCACACAGGGCGTACGCAGGCCCGTGAGCTCGACGGTCGCGGCTCCCCCGAGCCGCAGCCGGGTGCCACGGGGGAGGGCGAGCAGGTCGACGCCCCGGGTCAGGACGTTCTCCCCGACGTCGCCGGGCGCCACCGTGAAGCCCCTCCCGTCCGAGCTCCTCGAGCAGCTCGGCCGCGAGCAGGTGGACCTGCCGCAGGTTGGGCAGGTGGGGGCGCCACCGCTTGACGTAGCGGTGCTGCACGGTGGCCCCGGCGTGCGCGTCGCCCTCGACCCCGACGCCTTCGCAGCAGCGTGATCCGCTCCTGCGGCTGCTTGGAGAACCGGTGCCGCGCGCTGCTGCTCACCGCCGCCACGCGCATGCCGTCGACGCTACCGATGGCCCTCTGGCAGGGTGGCCGGCGTGGTGGCACCCGTCGTCGACCCGTCCTGGCTGGCCGACCATCCCGAGGCGGTCCTCGCCGACGTCCGCTGGTACGGCGACGGCCGCTCCGGCCGGCAGGAGTACGAGCGGGCGCACCTGCCCGGCGCCGTCTTCGTCGACCTCGACCGGGTCCTCGCCGCCCCGCCGTCCCCGGCCGCCGGCCGGCACCCGCTGCCCTCACCCTCGGTCTTCGCTGCGGGGATGGCGGCCGCGGGGATCGGCGACGACGACGTCGTGGTCGCCTACGACGACGACGCCGGGGCGATCGCCGCCCGCCTGGTCTGGATGCTGCGCGTGACCGGCCACGCCGCCGCCCTGCTCGACGGCGGCATCACCGCCTGGCGCGGTCCGAAGGCCACCGGCGTGGAGACCCGGCCGGCGGCGTCCTTCACGGCTGCGCCGTGGCCGGCCGACCGGCTGGTGGGGCTCGACGACCTGGACGGGCCCCTGCTGGACGCCCGGCCGCGCGAGCGCTACCGCGGCGAGGTGGAGCCGCTCGACGCCCGCCCCGGCCACGTCCCCGGCGCGCGCAACCTCCCCTGTCGCGAGAACGTCGACGCCACCGGCCGCCTGCTCCCCGTCCCCGAGCTGCGCCGACGCCTCGCCGAGCTCGGCGTCGACCGCGACACCCCCTGGGTCTCCTCCTGCGGCTCCGGCGTCACCGCCTGCCACACCCTGCTCGTGGCCGAGCACCTCGGCCTGGCGCCCGGCCGCCTCTACCCCGGTTCGTGGTCGCAGTGGGCAGCGACCGACCGCCCGGCCGCGCTGGGGGCCGAGCCGGGCTGAGCGCGGCTTCCTCTGCGAGCGCGGGTGGCCGCCCGGGCGCCGGTGACCTGACGCGGTGGCATGAGACCGAGCCGGTGAGCCGGGCCTCTCAGCCGGCGGTGGCGTCCTGGCCGGCGGCGTCCGCGCCGTGGCGCGAGCCGTCGTCGCCGTCGTTGCGGTCCCGGGCGCTTGCGAGCAGCGGGTCGCCGTGGCGCTGGCCCGGCGCCCCGTCGGTCGCCGCGGTCCGGGTCTCCTCGGGCAGGGGGTCGGGCGTCGTGGTCACGCGCGTCCTCTCGTCGGGCGCGGCTCGGGACCGGGGTGCTGGCCGCCTACCCGCCGGGTGCCGGCTCAGGCAAGCCTGCTCGGCCGTCACGGCGATAGCACCCCCGCTGTCCTCGGCACGCTCGTGCTCCTTCACAGCAGGGGTCGCGGTGGGGGTTCTGGTCCGCGGATCCACCCTCGGGGTCCGATGATCCGGCCGTCGTGCAGGGGCAGGTGGGTGTCTCGGTCGTGGAGCTGGTGGTGGCAGGCGCGGCAGAGCAGGAGCATGTTGGCCTGGATGGTCGGGCCGCCGAGGTGCCAGGGGACGACGTGGTGGGGGGTGCAGCTGGCGGCGGGGCGGCGGCAGCCGCGGCGTTGGCAGCGGTAGCCGTCGCGGTGTTCCAGGGCTCGGCGTTCTCGGCTGGTGAGCTGTCGTCGGCTGGGGTTGCTGTCCAGCGGGTGTCCGGCCGGGTCGAGCAGCAGCCGGGTCAGGGTCGCGTCGCAGCACAGCCGTTGCAGGGTTCGCGGGCCGATCCGGGTGCCGCGGCGGGTGTGGGCGGTGGCGGGCAGGCCGGTCAGCAGGCCGGCGGCAGCGGAGTCGTCGCCGGAGTCGTCGCCGCTGTCGCTGTCGCTGCCGCTGTGGGCGTCGGCGTGGAGGTCGCTTGGGGGAGTCGCGTCGGTGTCCGCCACCGGCCGTGCTGGCGGCGGCGGGTCGAGCAGTGAGGGTTGCTGGGTGGCGGGTTGGCCGAGCAGCGCGTCGGTGGGTGCGATGACGACCAGGCCGGGTGGGTTGGTGCCGTCGGGGAGCAGCCCGCCGTCGTGGGCGGCGCGGGCCAGGTCGAGCAGCGCGTCGATGAGGCGTTGTCCGCTGCTGCGGGTGTCTTCGGGGCCGCCGCGGTCCTGCTCGACCCGGGCGAGCAGGATCCCGCGGAGCTCTTCGCCGTCCAGGGCGTCCAGGGTGCCGCGGACGGCGGTGTGCGCGCCGACGTCGATCAGGCTGAGGTCGCGGGCGTCGTGGGCGTCGGCGTGGTCGGCGTCGATCAGCTCGGGCAGCAGCGCGGCGATCAGCTCGTCGACCTTGCCGGTCAGCTCGGCCAGGTCGACTCCGCCGGCGACGGTGATCAGGGCCTGCGCGGTCGGGGTGTCGCGGCAGCGTGAGGGCAGTGCGGTCCAGGCGCGGGCGACGAGCCGGGCCGCCGCGACCGGCACCTGGCCGGTCGCCACCGCTTCCAGCAGCCCGGGCAGGCGGGACAGCCGGGACGGCCAGCCCGGCGTCGGACCGGGCTTGGGAGACCGGCAGCCCGACGACGTCGCAGAGCAGGTCGGAGGCGCCGCGGCAGTCGTGCTCGGCCGCGGTCCCGTCGGTGTCTGCCTCGGCGACGGCCTGCAGGTAGATGCCGTGCAGCTCGGCGAAGGCGTGCGCCAGGACCCGCAGGCGGTCTGCGGCGGCGCCCAGCGGCGCGGGTGTGGTCCGGACCGCGGCGACGGCGGCGAGCAGCGCGGCGGCTGGCTCGTCGACCCGGCCTGGCAGCACCTGGCACCTCCCCGTCCCTGCGACTGCCCGAACTGGTGTTCGAGGACAGTCTGGCATCCGGGTGCGACAGGAACGGAGCAGGTCAGAGCACCTGTGGACGGCCCGCGGAGATGTGGACGACCGGGGCGGTCGAGCTCGCCGAGTGTCGGGTCCGGCCCCGCTTGCCGGCCAGCAAGCGGGGCGCAACCCGACACTCGGGCGCTCCGCCGGCGCTGGCGGGCGCCGGGGCGCCAGCGGGCGGTGGCGGGAGGTGGGAGCGGGCGTGCGGCCCCGCGGGCGCCGGTGGCCACGCGGGAGCCGTGGCGTCGCCGGTCTCGCCGCAGGCGTCCGTCCAGCGGCGCCGGCTCGGTCGTCCCGGTCCGACCGTCTCCGCTGCACAGCGTCGGCGCAGCACCAGCGCGCACGTCGGCGTCGGCGACGTACGTCCGGCCGGTGGCCGCCGTGACGACCTCCGCCGTCAGCAGCGACGCAACCGAGACCGAGGGCAGGCACCCCGAGGGCAGGCGCCGCCCCCGGCCAACAGCGCGACGACCAGCCACCACAGCCGGGTCACCCCGGCAGCGTCCCCCCGAACGACCGGACCGCTGGCGCCGACGCACCCACCTCCGCGACGAACAGCCGCCCCGCCAGCGGCTCGGAGACGCCCTCGGCCACCGTGGTCATGAACAGCCGGCCGTCGACGAGGCAGCAGGAGGAGACGTTCGACGCCGGCACCTCGACCCGTCCGGTGAGCCGCCCCGACGCGTCGTAGCGGTGCACCCCCGACCCGCCGTACAGCGCGATCCACAGGTCGCCGGAGTCGTCCACCGTCAGCCCGTCGCCGGCGCCCCGGTGGTGCCTGACGAGCTCCCGCCGGTCGCTCAGCACGCCGGTGGCAGCGTCGAGCGAGAACGCGAGCGTGACCTGCCGCCCGCTGTCGTCGAGGTAGAGCGTCGTCCCGTCCGGGCTGAACGCCGGGCCGTTCGCCACGACGAGGTCGGACAGCACCCGCGTCACGGTCCCGTCCAGGTCGACGCGGTGCAGGCCGCCGACGGCGCGCTCCTCGTCGTACGGCATGGAGCCCGTCCAGAAGCGGCCCTGGAGGTCGCACGCCGCCGTCGTTCATCCGCACGTCCGCCGGCTCGAGGTCCACGAGGGCACGGACCGACGGGGACAGCAGTGACAGCCCCTGCCCTGCGGCGAGCAGGAAGCCGGACGCGCACGGCGCGAACGCCCCGAGCGGCCCGTCCAGCGCGCACAGCGTCTCGACGGCGTCCAGGTCCGACAGCGGTGCCCGGTGCAGCCGGCCGGCCTTGAGGTCCACCCACAGCAGCGACGTGCCGTCCCAGCGCAGCCCCTCGCCGAAGGTGTACGTCGTGGTGGTCGCCGGCTCGGCGGTCCAGGTGTCCATGCCGCGCCGGTGCCCGTGCGAACGGTGGTTCACGCGTGCAACAGTGTGGCCGCTGTCACAGGAGGACATGATGAACGAGCTGTGCAAGGACCTCGGGATCGACTTCCCGATCTTCGCCTTCAGCCACTGCCGCGACGTCGTCGCCGCCGTGAGCAACGCGGGCGGGATGGGGGTGCTCGGTGCCACCGCCCACTCGCCGGAGGCGCTGGAGGTCGACCTCGCCTGGATCGACGAGCAGACCAAGGGCCGGCCGTACGGCGTCGACCTGCTGCTGCCGGCCAAGTTCAGCGACGCCGCCGGGGCACGGCCGACGCGCGAGGACCTCGCTGCGCTGCTGCCGCCGGAGCAGCGGGAGTTCCTCGACGACGTGCTCGCGCGGTACGACGTGCCGCCGCTGCCCGAGGGCGTCGAGGCGCGCGCCGGCCGGCTGTCGGTGTCGCCGGAGCAGGGCGACGAGCTGCTCGACGTCGCGTTCCGCCACCCGGTGCGCCTGGTCGCCAGCGCGCTCGGCGCCCCGAGCGCCGACCTCGTCGACGCGGGCGCACTCCCTCGGCGTGAAGGTGGCCGCCCTCGCCGGGACCGTCGAGCACGCGAAGCGGTCGCAGGCGATGGGCGTCGACCTCGTCATCGCGCAGGGAGGCGAGGCCGGCGGCCACACCGGGACCATCGCCACGATGGTGCTGGTGCCGCAGGTCGTCGACGCGCTGCACCCGACGCCCGTGCTCGGTGCGGGCGGCATCGGCACGGGCCGCCAGGTCGCCGCCGCGATGGCTCTCGGCGCGCAGGGCGTCTGGTGCGGCTCGGTGTGGCTGACCACCGAGGAGGCCGAGACCGGCGAGGTCGTGAAGAAGAAGTTCCTGGCCGCCGGGTCCGGCGACACGGTGCGCTCGCGCTCGCTGACCGGCAAGCCGGCTCGGCATGCTGCGCACCGCGTGGACCGACGAGTGGGACCGCGCCGACGCGCCGTCCCCGCTCCCGATGCCGCTGCAGACCATGCTCACCGCGCAGGCGCAGCAGCGGATCGGCCGGGCGGCCGGGCAGGCCGGCAGCGGCGCCGAGCAGCTGGCGACGTACTTCGTGGGCCAGGTCGTCGGGCAGATGAACACCGTCCGGCCGGCCCGTGAGGTCGTCCAGAGCATGATCGCGGACTACCTCGAGGTGGCCGAGCAGTTCGCTGCGCAGGTCCGCGACTGATGACCGACCTGGACCTCCCCGGCGAGGACGACCCGCGGCGGCAGGAGGTCCGGCGCTGGCTGGCCGAGCACCCGTCGCCGACCGGGCGGCAGCTGGCCGAGGCGGGCTACGTCGCACCGCACTGGCCGCGGCCGTGGGGCCTCGGCGCCGACCCGGTGCACCAGCTGGTGGTCGACGACGAGCTGCAGCGCGCCGGCGTGACCCGACCGCGCAACCAGATCGGCATCGGCTGGGCCGGTCCGACGATCATCCATGCCGGCAGCGAGGAGCAGAAGGAGCGCTACCTGCTGCCGCTGCTCGCCGGCGAGGAGATCTGGTGCCAGCTCTTCAGCGAGCCGGGCTCGGGCTCCGACCTCGCCAGCCTGTCGACCCGCGCCGTCCGCGCCGGCGACGGCTGGGTGGTCAACGGCCAGAAGGTCTGGACCTCCGGGGCCCACCTGAGCAAGTACGGGATCCTGCTCGCCCGCACCGACCCCGACGTCCCCAAGCACCGCGGCATCTCCTACTTCCTGATCCCCATGGACGCCCCGGGCGTCACCGTGCGGCCGCTGCGCGAGATGACCGGCTCGGCCCTGTTCAACGAGGTGTTCCTCGACGACGTGCACCTCGGCCCGGAGGCGCTGGTCGGTGCGGTCGGCGACGGCTGGCGCCTGGCCAAGGTGACCCTCGGCAACGAGCGGGTCAGCCTCAGCTCCGGCGGGGCGCTGTGGGGCGCCGGGCCGACGGCGTACGACCTGGTGGAGGCCGTACGCGCCCGTGGCGGCGTGCGCGACCCGCTGCTGCGCGACCGGCTGGCGAAGCTGTACGTCGACGCGGAGGTGCTCCGGCTCATGCGACTGCGCATGCTGGCGGCGACGATCGCGGGGCAGCAGCCCGGCCCGGAGGCGTCGGTGCGCAAGATGCTGGCCGACCAGCACGGCCGCGACATCATGGACCTGGCCCGCGACCTGGCCGGCGCCGACGGGCTGCTCGAGGGCGCCGGTCCGCTGGGCGACGACTCGCAGGACTGGCACTACGGCTGGCTGTTCGCCCCGGCGCTGACCATCGGCGGTGGCACCTCGCAGGTGCAGCGCAACATCCTGGCCGAGCGGGTGCTGGGGCTGCCCCGCGACGGCGACCCCGACGCCGGCCGCAGCTGGAGCGAGACCCGGCGGGCCCGCGCGTGAACCTCTCCGAGCAGGTCGCCCCGACCGACGAGCAGGAGCAGCTGCGCACCTCGGTCCGCCGGTTCCTCGCCGACCGGTCCGACGAGACCGCGGTGCGCCGGCTGCTCGACTCCGACACCGGGTTCGACCCCGAGGTCCACCGCCGGCTGGCCGGCGACCTCGGCGCGCACGGGCTGGCGGTCCCGGAGGAGCTCGGCGGCTCCGGGGCGAGCTGGGTCGAGGTGGCCGTCGTCGCGGAGGAGACCGGTCGGTGCCTGTACGGCGGGCCGTACCTGTCCACCGCGGTCCTCTCGGTCGCCGCGCTGCTGGCAGTGGGGGACCACGGCTCGTCTGGCCGGGATCGCCGACGGCAGCACCGTCGCGGCGCTGGCCTTCGTCGAGCAGGACCACTCCTGGGAGGCGGCCGGCACGACGACGACCGCGACCCGCACCGGCGACGGCTGGGCGCTGACCGGCCAGAAGGACCTCGTCGTCGACGGCCACGTCGCCGACCTGCTCCTGGTCACGGCCGGCACCGACGACGGGGTCGCGCTCTTCGCCGTCGACGGCACCGCCGCCGGCGTCGTCCGGGAGCAGCACGCGACCCTGGACCGCACCCGCCGGCTGGCGTCCGTGCGCCTGGACGGTGCGACCGGCACCCGGCTCGGCGACGGCCGCCAGGCGGTCGACGCCGCCGTGACCGCGGGCTGCGTCGCCCTCGCCGCCGAGCAGCTCGGAGGTGCGCAGCGCCTGATGGAGCTCAGCACGGCGTACGCCCTGGACCGCGAGCAGTTCGGCCGCCCCATCGGCGGCTTCCAGGGGGTCAAGCACCTGCTGGCCGACATGCTGCTCGGCGTCGAGTCGGCCCGCTCGCTCGTGCACCACGCCGCCTGGTCGCTGGGCCAGGGCCGCCCCGAGGCCGCCGGGCTCGCGCACACGGCGAAGTCGTACTGCTCGGAGGTCTTCCTCGAGGCCGCGCGCACGACGATCCAGGTGCACGGCGGCACGGGGTTCACGTGGGACCACGCCGCCCACCTCTACTACCGGCGGGCCAAGAGCGACGAGCTGCTGCTCGGCACGCCGGCCGAGCACCGCGCCGCGCTGGCCGACCTGCTGGGCATGCGCTCCGGCATCTAGCGCTTCGGCACGTAGGTGCAGAGCAGCACCCCGGTCGACGCCTGTGTCACCGAGACCAGCTCGAGCGGCCGGGCCTGCCCGTCGCCCGGGAAGACGCGCTTGCCGCCGCCGAGCAGGACCGGCTCGATCATGAGGCGGTACTCGTCCACGAGGTCGTGCTCCACCAGCTGCGCGGCGAGCGTCGCGCTGCCCCAGATCTGCATCGCGCCGCTGCCCTGGGAGCGCAGCTCGCGGATCGCGCCGAGCGCGTCGTCGGGCGGCAGCAGGGTGCTGCCGGACCAGTGCAGGTCGGCCTGGGTCAGGGTCCGCGAGGCGACGTGCTTCTGGAGGGAGTTCATCCGGTCGGCGTACGGGTCGCCGGCCCGGTCCGGCCACGCCTGCGCCATCGCGGCCCAGGTGCGGCGGCCGAACAGCAGCGCCTCGGTCTCGGCCATCAGGTCGCCGATCGCGGCGCCCATGACCTCCGGGTCGAAGTAGGGCATCGACCAGCCGCCGTTGCGGAAGCCGCCGTCGGTGTCCTCCTCCGGACCCCCCGGGGCCTGCACGACGCCGTCCAGGCTCATGAAGTCGATGAGGACGATGCGCATGGTGGTCTCCTCGTGGTGGCGGCCGGTCGCCGCGGTCGGAGAAGGAGACGCCGGGGGTCCGACAGACTCATCGCCGGGTCTCTCGCCTATGGTTGACCCACGCGTCCGGCGCGGACCGAGCCGGGGACTCCGGCTCCGCGCCCGCTGGACCTGGCCGCCGGCTCCCGCGTCTCACGGGGAGCTGCTCCCACAGCGTCGCCGGCAGGTGGCTCGCCGACCCGTCGTCGCGAGCAGGCGTTGCACGTCCCGGGAGCACCCGGGGAGCAGGACGGCAGAGGAGGGGTGCGTGGCCACACGGGACCGGCGTCCGCCGCGCACGGGCACGCCCCGCCGTGCCCGGACGGGGCAGGGCATCGTGCCGGTGCTCGGCGAGGCCGTGCGCGACGTCGAGCTGGCGGTGCAGCGCAGCCGCGTCCGCCCGTCGACCCGCGCGACCTTCCAGGCGCTGGCGCTGCTCGTGCGCGAGGAGCGCACCCGCATCCAGGGCGAGGAGGGCAGCGAGGGGCGCAAGGCCGACCAGCTCAAGCGCCTCGACGGCGTGGCGACGGTGCTGGCCCGTACGGCCGCCCGCGACGGCTCGCTGCTGCTCCTGCTCGCCGACGACGCCCCGCTGCTGCCCGAGACCCGGTCGATCCTGCGCGAGCTGCGGCTCGCCGGCGGGGTCGAGGCCGGCGAGGAGGAGCCGGAGGCGCCGGCCCCGACCGTCGCGCCGTCGCCGCGGGCCGAGCGCCAGGTCGTGCCCCAGTCGGTCATCGCCCGGCAGCTCGCCAACCCCTTCCTGGAGCCGGACTACTCCGCCGCCGCCCCCGCCGCCCAAGCCGCGGCTGCTGGCGACCTGGGAGCTGCTCGGGCCGCTGCTGCGGTCCTTCGAGGAGGCCTCCGGCGGCGCGTCGTCCTGCATGCCGCTGCCCGAGCCGCGCAACCTGCGGATCGCCCCGGGCCGCGAGCTCATGCCGCACCAGGGCCAGCTCGTCGAGGCGGCCGCCGAGGGCCACCGGACGTTCCTGCTCGCCGACGAGCCGGGCCTCGGCAAGACGGCGCAGGCGCTGCTGGCCGCGGAGGCCGCGAACGCGTACCCGCTCCTGGTCGTCGTCCCGAACGTCGTCAAGACCAACTGGGCGCGCGAGGCGCAGATCTGGACGCCCAACCGGCCCGCCACGGTGGTGCACGGCGACGGGCACAGCGTCGACGGGTTCGCCGACGTCGTCGTCGTCAACTACGAGGTGCTCGACCGGCACGTCGGCTGGCTCGGCCGGTTCGGCTTCCGCGGCATGGTCGTCGACGAGGCGCACTTCATCAAGAACAAGAGCTCCCAGCGCTCGCAGCACGTCCTGGAGCTGTCCGAGCGGATCCGGGCGACGACGGTGCGCCCGCTGCTGATGGCGCTGACCGGCACGCCGCTGATCAACGACATCGAGGACTTCCTCGCCATCTGGGAGTTCCTCGGCTGGATCGACGGCGACGAGCCGAGCCCGCAGCTGATGGCGGCGCTCGAGGAGAACGGCCTCACGCCGGTCGACGCGGCCTTCTACCCGGCGGCCCGGTCCGCGGTGGTCGAGATGGGCATCGTCCGCCGCCGCAAGGTCGACGTCGCCGCCGACATCCCGGCCCGCCGGATCGCCGACCTGCCGGTCGAGCTCGACGGCGCCCTCGGCCGCTCGGTCCGCGACGCCGAGCGCGTGCTCGCCCGTCGCCTCGTGAAGCGCTACCGCAGCGCGCTGGAGGCCCGCGACCCCGGCGTCGTGCACGTCGGCATCGACCGCGAGCTCGTGCGCAAGGTGGCCACCTGGGAGCGCCAGGACACCGACGAGTCGACCGGTGGCGAGAACGTCTTCAGCATGATGCGGCGCATCGGCCAGGCCAAGGCGGTGCTCGCCGCCGACTACGCGGCGCAGCTGGCCCGCAACGTCGGCAAGGTCGTCTTCTTCGCCAAGCACGTCGACGTCATGGACGCCGCCGAGCAGACCTTCGCGCAGCGGGGCCTCGGCTACACCTCGATCCGCGGCAACCAGACGACCCGGGCGCGGCAGAAGAGCATCGACTCCTTCACCAAGGACCCCGACGTCGCGATCGCGGTCTGCTCGCTGACCGCCGCCGGTGTCGGGCTCAACCTGCAGGTGGCGTCCAACGTCGTGCTCGCCGAGCTCAGCTGGACCGATGCCGAGCAGACCCAGGCCATCGACCGCGTGCACCGGATCGGCCAGGACCAGCCGGTCACCGCCTGGCGCATCATCGCCGCGCAGACCATCGACGCGCGCATCGCCGAGCTCATCGACGACAAGGCGGGCCTCGCCGCTCGCGCGCTCGACGGCTCCGACGCCGAGGTCTCGTCCTCCGTCGACGTGCAGCTCGAGGCGCTGGTCGCCCTGCTGACCGACGCGCTGGCCGAGGAGGAGGAGCAGTACACGTGATCTCCTGGGGCGTCGTCGGGCCCGGCCGCATCGCCGAGAAGGTCGTCGAGGACTTCGCCCACGTGGACGGCGCCCGAGTCCTCGCGGTCGCCTCCCGCTCGTCGGAGCGGGCGCAGGGCTTCGCCGCGCGGCACGGCATCGAGCGGGCGTACGGCTCGTACGCCGAGGTGCTCGCCGACCCGGACGTCGACGTCCTGTACGTCGCGACGCCGCACGCGCAGCACGCCGCCCTCGCGCGCGCCGCCGTGCTGGCGGGCAAGGCGCTGCTGGTCGAGAAGTCGTTCACCGCGACCAGCGCCGGCGCGGTCGAGGTGGTCGAGCTGGCGCGGTCGCGCGGCGTCTTCGTCATGGAGGCGATGTGGACGCGCTTCCAGCCGGCGGTGGTGCGGCTGCGCGAGCTGATCGCCGACGGGGCGATCGGCGAGGTGCGCTCGGTGCAGGCCGACCTCGGCGTGCAGCGGGACGTACGACCCGACCGATCGGCTGTTCGCGCTCGAGCTGGGCGGCGGCGCGCTGCTCGACCTCGGCGTCTACGTCGTGTCCTTCGCGCAGATGCTGCTCGGCGCACCCTCGTCGGTGACCGCCGTCGGCTCGCTGTTCCCGAGCGGTGTCGACGCCGAGGCGTCGCTGCTGCTCGGGTACGACGACGGCCGCTCGGCCGCGCTGATGACGTCGCTGCGCAACGCGCTGCCCGGCCAGGCCCGCGTGTTCGGCACGCAGGGCTGGATCGACGTGCTGCCGCGCTTCCACCACCCGCAGACCACCGTGCTGCACCGCGCCGGCGCGGAGCCGGAGACCATCACGCGGCCGCAGCTCGGCGGTGGCTACGCGCACGAGCTGGTCGAGGTCACCCAGTGCCTGCAGGCGGGGCTGACCGAGAGCGCGGTCATGCCGCTCGCCGACACCCTGGCGGTGCAGCACGTGCTGCAGCAGGCGGCCGACCAGCTCGGCGTCGCGCACGCCGAGGCCGACTAGAGGCGGGTCAGGACCACCGGCCCGTCGTCGGTCACGGCGATGGTGTGCTCGACGTGGGCAGACTGGGCGCCGTCCGCGGTCGCGATCGACCAGCCGTCCTTCTTCGTGCGGTAGCGGCCGGTGCCCGCGTGCAGCATCGGCTCGATGGCGACCGTGTTGCCGGCGCGCAGCACGTGCAGGCGTGCGTCGCGGGTGGGCTCGTTCGGCAGGAACGGCGCCTCGTGCATCTCCCGGCCGATGCCGTGGCCCCCGTGGTCGGCGAGCTGGCTGAAGCCGTGCGCGCGGGCCACCGCGTCGATCGCCACCGCGAGGTCGAGCAGCGTCGCCCCGGGGACCGCGGCGGCGATGCCGGCCTGCAGCGCCTCCTCGGTCGCGGCCACGAGGCGCACGTCGGCCTCGGCCGGCTCGCCGACGTGCACGGTGATCGCGGAGTCGCCGTTCCACCCGTCGACCACGGCGCCGCAGTCGATGCTCAGCAGGTCGCCCTCGCGCAGGCGCCGGCCGTTGGGGCGGCCGTGCACCACGATCTCGTTGGGCGACAGGCAGAGCACCCCGTTGAACGGCGTGGGCGCCCAGCTCGGCAGGTAGCCGAGGAACGGCGACGTCGCGCCCGCCTCGCGCAGCGTCGTCTGCGCCAGGTCGTCGAGCTCCCGCAGCCGTACGCCGGGGACCGCGGCGGCGCGTACGGCCTGCAGGGTCTGCGCGACCACCCGACCGGCCTCGCGCATCGTCTCGAGCTCGGTCGCGGTGCGGACGGGGAGGAGGGCCATGCAGGCACGGTACAACTATCCCGGTACTGCTATCCTGCCCGGATGGTCCGCACCGCGCTGACGCCCGAGGAGCACGCCCGCGGCGTGGCGCTGGGTGCCGCGCTGCGCCGGGCTCGCGGCACCATGCCGGTCCGCGACCTCGCCGCCCGCGCCGGGCTGGCCGAGGAGACGGTGCGCAAGATCGAGCGGGGTGCGGTGCCGACGCCGGCGCTGTTCACCGTGGCCGCGCTGGCCGAGGTGCTCGGCCTGCGGCTCGACGAGCTGGTGCGCCAGGTCGCCGCGCCGGCCGGCGGCACCGCCGTCGCCTGAGACCTACTGCACCGCGTCCAGCAGGTAGCGGTGGTGGCCGAAGTCGGGGCGCCACGGCAGCTCGAGCTGCACCATCAGCCCCTCGTCGTAGCGGTGCCCGGACGCGAGGACGAGGTCGCGCAGCGCGGCGTTGACGTCGGGCCGGCTGAACTCGGCCCGCCGCAGCCGCATGGTGCGGCCGTCGCCCGTGCGCAGGGTCAGCACGCCGCCTCGCTGGCTGGGGCGCAGCGCACCGGAGCTGATGCCGTCGACCCGCGCGACGCGGTACGGACCGAACTTCCGTACGGCGACGAAGTCCGGCCCGACGACGACGCGTCGGCTGCACAGCGCGTACGACAGCCCGGCGACGAGGACCGCCGCGACGGCCCAGTTCCAGGCCGCGTAGCCGGTGACCAGCGCGACCGGGACGTAGAGCAGCGCGCCGGCGAAGACGCTGGCGACGCTCTCGCTGACCGGCACGCCGACCGCGGCCGTCCGCGGCTGCGGCAGCTGCGACGCCCGCCAGACGGTGGTGGAGTGCTCGGCCTCGTCGTGCTGGACCGCGGGGGTCCGGGACTGCTTGGCGCGCTGCCGGAGCTCGCGTCCGCGGTCGCGCCGGGCCTGCGCGGCGGGCGTCAGCAGGGCCATGTCAGCCGGTGGTCTCGTCGGACTTCACGGCGTCGGCGAGCGCGAAGAAGGTCGGCGCCCACAGGCCGATGAAGATGCCGAAGCGCTCGGCGTGGGCCGCGTCGCCGGAGGTCTTGGCGGCGCGCCAGGTGAGGATGCTGCCGGCGATGGAGCCGAGGGCGGCGAGGTGCAGGACGTCGCTGGTGATGCCGAGCGAGCGCAGGCGCGTGACGAGCACGGGGACTCCTGGGGTCAGGGGAGGGGTGCGGGGCGTGACCGGACTGCGGTCACGGGAGCAGCGTCAGACCGCGCCATGAGTTGTGCAAGTCAGAACCGGTTCCTGTCGGTGCCGGCGCGTACGGTGCCGTCATGGGCAAGACGGAGGACATGAAGGCGATGAAGGCGGCGCGCGCTGCGGAGTGGGCGCGCAGCGGTGCGGTCGCGAAGCCGGCCCCGGCAGCGCGTCCGGCCATGCCGGCGCTGGTCGTGGTGCCCGACCCGGTGCCGGCACCGGCCGCGGGCGTGCTCTGCGACCACCGCGCGATCAGCGGCAAGCGCTGCATCCGCGAGAAGGGCCACGAGGAGGTCGACCACAAGTACGCCAAGACGCCGGCCCGCTGAGCGGGTGGCCGTCGAACGGTCGTCCCTCCCGGTCCGCACGGTGTAGACCAGGCTCCACCGCTGCCGCGCGGCGCGGTCGACGAGGAGGACGCGGGATGACCGACGGACACGTGCTGGTGACCGGGGCCACGGGGCTGGTCGGACGGGCCGCGATGCAGCACTTCGCCGAGAAGGGCTACCGGGTCACCGCCGTGTCGCGGCGCACGCCGGCGGACACCTACGGCGCCGACCACCTCTCCGTCGACCTGGACGACGAGGCCGCCTGCGCGGAGGCGTTCAGCGCGCTCGACGGCGTCACGCAGATCGTCTTCGCGGCGCTCTACGAGCAGCCGGACCTGGTCGCGGGCTGGACCGACCCGGAGCACATCGCGAAGAACGGCCGCATGCTCCGCAACCTCGTCGAGCCGGTCACCCGGACGGCCGGGCCGTTGCGCAACGTCGTCCTGCTCCAGGGCCCGAAGGCGTACGGCGTGCACGCCCGGACCATCCCGCTGCACGCCCGCGAGGACCGCGACGAGATGCGCGAGCTCCCCAACTTCTACTGGGAGCAGGAGGACTACCTGCGCGACAAGCAGACCGGCGCCACCTGGGGCTGGACCGTCATCCGCCCCAGCCTCGTCGTGGGCTACGCCTCCGGCAGCGCCATGAACATCATCGCCGCCGTCGGCGCCTACGCAGCGGTGCTCAAGGCGGCCGGCCAGCCGCTGCACTTCCCCGGCGGCCTCACCCCGATCATCTCCGCCACCGACACCGAGCTCATGGCCCGCTCGTTCGAGTGGGCAGGAGCCTCTGACGCGGCGCAGAACCAGGTCTTCAACGTCACCAACGGCGACGAGTTCACGATGCGGTCGGTCTGGCCGGTCTTCGCCGAGCGCTTCGGCATGGACGTCGGTGACGACGTGCCGATGATGCTGTCCGAGGCGATGCCCGCTCGGGCGGCGGAGTGGGACGCGGTGCGGGCCGAGCACGGCCTGTCGGCACCGGAGCTGTCCGCCTTCGCGGCGCAGTCCTTCCAGTTCGCCGACTTCTGCCTCTCGCACGGCGTGAACACCATCCTCGACCCGTCCCTCATCTCGACGGTCAAGGTGCGCCAGGCGGGCTTCGGCGAGGCGATGTACAGCGACGAGATGTTCGCCAAGTGGGTCGACCGCTACCAGCAGGAGGGCCTGCTCCCGCGGCGGTGACCAGCAGATCTGGCGTTGCTGCTCGCTGACCGGTCCCGTCGGGTCACACTGCGCCGTCCGCGCTCCCGGGGACAGGACCACGATCGGTGAGGTGACGCATGCGCGAGACGACCACCGTGCTGGAGGGCCTGTCCTTCCTGGAGTGCCCGCGCTGGCACGAGGACCGGATCTGGGTGTCGGACTTCTACACGCACCAGGTCCTGTCGGCCCGGGAGGACGGCAGCGACGTCCGGGTCGAGGCGGAGGTCCCGGGCCAGCCGTCGGGTCTGGGCTGGCTGCCTGACGGGCGCCTGCTGGTCGTCTCGCAGCGGGACGAGCGGCTGCTGCGCCGGGAGGCCGACGGGACGCTGGTGACCCACGCCGACCTGTCGGCGCACGTCGGCGGTGAGCCGAACGACATGGTCGTCGATGCGCAGGGCCGCGCCTACGTCGGCAACTTCGGCTTCGACCTCATGGCCGGCGCCCCGGTCGCTCCGACCGGTCTGCTCCGGGTCGACCCGGACGGGTCCGTCACGCAGGTCGCCGAGGACCTGTGGTTCCCGAACGGCAGCGTCCTCACCGACGACGGCGTCCTGCTGGTCGACGAGTCGTTCGGCAACCGGGTCACCGCCTTCGACGTCGCGGCGGACGGCTCGCTGGTGAACCGGCGGGTGTGGGCCTCCTTCGGCGACCTGCCGACCGAGACGGACCTCGAGGCCGTCATGGGGCAGCTGGTGGTCGCCCCGGACGGCTGCGGCCTGGACGCCGAGGGCTCGCTCTGGATCGCCGACGCCTTCGGCAACCGCGTCCTGCGCGTCCGCGAGGGCGGCGAGGTGCAGGAGGAGATCGACCTCGGGACGGGCGCGTTCGCCTGCCTGCTGGGCGGTGCGGACGGCCGCACGCTGTTCGTCTGCGTCGCGCCAGACTCTGACCGCACCGCGCGCAGCGCCGTACGCGAAGCCCGCCTCGTGGCCTGCCGGGTCGACGTCCCGCACGCCGGCCGACCGTAGGACGCGCCTGAGTCAGCGCGTGACGCGGTCGTGCAGCTGGACGAGCCGCGACCAGCTCAGGTGGTCGTGAGGACGAGCAGGAACTGACCGCCTCCGACCTCGACCGACGTCGTGAGCCGCAGGTCGGGAGCGAACCGGGACAGGCGGTCGAGCAGCCACGTGCCCGCAGCGTCGGCGTCGTCCCGGCTCGGGCAACGGGCCACGACCTCCCGCCCGCCCTTGCGGCTGAGCCGGTCGACGGTGGGGACGAGCGGCGCAGGGTCGACGACGAACAGCTCCGGCGACCAGGGCACGAGCGGCTTCACGGCGCCCTTCCTGGTGTTGCAGGCCCGGTGCGCGAGCCTCTCCCGACCGGTCTTCCTGCCCTTCGGCGCGACGCCGCTGTCCACGCTGGGTCCGCGGTCGGCGTTGACCGACGCATCGGGGTCGACCGGCTCGTCGCAGAGCCAGCAGCGCCAGCCGTCCCTCTCGCCGACGTCGTGCAGGGTGCTCATGACGTCACCGTAGGCGCGCGGGTCGTAGGAGCCCTCCGGAACACCAGCGGGGGGCGGCCGGCTTGTGCGAGGCATGAAGGCCATCAGCTACTCCTCCGGCGGCGACTCCTCCGTCCTGCAGCTCGTCGACCGTCCGGCCGCTGACCCCGGCCCGGACGAGGTGCGCGTGCGCATCGTCGTGTCCGGGGTGAACCCGACCGACTGGAAGGCGCGGACGGGCGGGTACGGGCCGCTGCCCTTCCCGGAGAACGTGCCGGACCAGGACGGCGCCGGGGTCGTCGACGCCGTCGGCTCGTCGGTGTCCGGGCTCGCTGTCGGCGACCGCGTCTGGGTGCACCTCGCCGCCCACGGGCGCCCGACCGGCACCGCCCAGGAGCTGACCGTCCTGCCGGCCGACCGGGTCGTGCCGCTGCCGGACGGCGCCTCCTTCGAGGTCGGCGCCAGCCTGGGCGTCCCGGCGATGACGGCCCACCGCGCGCTGACCGTCCACGAGCACGGGCCGACCCGCCTGTCGCCGGGCGCGCTCGCCGGCCGCACCGTCCTGGTGCAGGGCGGCGCCGGGGCCGTCGGTCACGCCGCGGTCCAGCTGGCCGTCTGGGCCGGCGCCACCGTCATCGCCTCGGTCAGCAGCGCGGCCAAGGAGGCGCTCGCGCGCGCCGCTGGCGCTCACCACGTCGTGCGCTACCCGTCCGACACGCTCGCGGCCGAGATCCTCGCGGTCGCCCCGGACGGCGTCGACCACGTCGTCGAGGTCTCCCCGGGCAAGAACGCCGCCCTCGACGTCGAGGTGCTCGCGAACCACGGCAGCGTCGGCTACTACGCCAACGACGGCGGCCCCGACTTCACCGCCCCGATCGTCGCGAGCTTCGCCAAGAACGTCCGCTGGCAGGGCCTGCTGCTCTACACGGTCGGCGCCGAGCCGCTGCGCCACGCCGCCGACGACATCACCGCCGCCCTGCGCGACGGCGCGCTCCCGGTCGGCGAGGACGCTGGGTTGCCGCTGACGTGGTTCCCGCTCGAGCAGACCGCCGCCGCGCACGACGCCGTCGAGCAGGGCGCGGTCGGCAAGGTCCTCGTGCGCGTCAGCGAGGACTGATCTCGAGCGCGCCCGGTCAGTCGAGGTCGAGCACGAGCGGCGCGTGGTCGGACGGCGCCTCGCCCCGCCGCGCATCGCGGTCGACCCAGGCGTCGGTGACCCGCGCCGCGAGCGCCGGGTTGACCAGCGCCAGGTCGAGACGCATGCCGCGGCGCTTCTGGAAGCCCAGCATGCGCATCTCCCAGAACGTCCACGGGTGCCGCGCGTCGTCGGGGTCGGCCGAGGCCCGGGGCAGCAGGTCGGTGAGCCCGTCCCGGCCGACGCCCGTCCGCAGCGCCTCCAGGGCGGCTCGCTCGGCCACCGACACGTGCGTCCCGCCGTCGAAGGCGGCCGGGTCCCACACGTCGGCGTCCGTCGGCGCGACGTTGACGTCCCCGAGCAGACCCAGCGGAGCGTCGGCCAGCGCCTCCGCCTCCTGCGCGGCGTGGGCCCGCACCGCGTCGAGGAAGGCGAGCTTGTACGCGTAGTGCGGGCTGCCGGCCCGGCGCCCGTTCGGCACGTACAGCGACCACAACCGCACGCCGGCGCAGCTGACGCCGATCGCCCGGGGCTCGACGACGCCCTCGAAGGCCGGCTGGCCCGGCAGCCCCAGCGTCAGGTGCTCGAGCCCGACGCGGGACAGCACCGCCACCCCGTTCCAGCGACCCGTCCCGAGGTGCGCGCTGTCGTAGCCCAGGGCGCTGAACGTCTCGCCCGGCCACGCCTCGTCGGTGCTCTTGGTCTCCTGCAGCAGCAGCACGTCCGGCGCCCGGTCGGCCAGCCACGGGAGCAGGCGGGGCAGCCGGGACTTCACGGAGTTGACGTTCCAGGTCGCGATGCGCACCCCGCCACCGTGCCAGGACGGAGACCGCGGGACCTGCCTTCCTGGCATGACCGACCCGCTCAGCGCTCTGGCCGCTGAGCCGGGCGCCGCCTGGAGGTGGCCGCCCCGCTCCGCCCCGTCCACGCGTCCCCTCCGCCGCCACCGGGCCAGCGATGTCATCGCGGACCCGCTGGACCCACGGACGTCCTTGGCCTCAGTGCTCCCTGATGACGGGCGCAGCAGCTCCACCACCCGCCGCACCTGGGCCGGCAGCACCCGGCAGCAGCCGCCCACGAGGCGCGCGCCGGCGCCGACCCACGCGCTGACGTCCTCCAGCCGCAGGTCGGCGCTCCCGTGCCAGGCCCGGGAGCCGGCGTCCCACGTCTCGCCGCTGTTGGGGTAGACGACGACGGGCTTGCCCGACACCCGCGCTGCCTCGCGCACGGCGGGCAGCACGTCTGCGGGGTCCAGGCAGTTCACCCCGACGGCCAGCACCTCGTCGCGGTCCCGCGCCATGGCGAAGGCCTCGGAGGCCGGCTCGCCCAACCGGGTACGCACCACCCCCTCGGCGTCGACGACCGTCGTGAGCGACAGCCAGGCCGGCACGCCCAGACCCGGCAATGCCCGGACGAGGGCCTCGACCTCCGCTAGGGCCGGGGAGCGTCTCGCACGCCAGCACGTCCGGACCGGCGTCCGCGAGGACCTCCAGACGTGGGCGGTGGAAGGCCCCGAGCTCGATCGGAGCTCATGCGGCCAGGCCCCGGCGTAGGCGCCGGTGTACTCGGAGCCGTCGGCCAGGA